>NZ_CP104168.1:0-99577 GCF_029982035.1 Candidatus Megaera polyxenophila | reverse complement strand
ACATCAAAATAACAAAAAAGGTATTCTTTGAGCCAGAAGGAGAATTAATGCACAGTTATCTTGAAAAAGGTTAAATAGATAAGATATTTGCTTTGGTACAAGAGTTTAATAGTTTAAATAATCCTTCCATTAACAAAATTGAACTAGATACCATTGCTAATTTACTTATACAAATTGCCAAGTAATGACTCTAGGCTTTATCTAGACATAATCGTTACAAATGCCAAGTACAACAAAATATAAGCTATCCATTATAGAGACTATTTCGCTAATTTCTTATTTTAAGCCTGAGGGTAGGGAACGTGTAATAATGGCCATCTGATGTCTTTTGTTAAAAAGAATAAAGGAACTTATACTGGAAAATCTTAAACTCAGACAAACTATCAAGTCAGATAATGTCAGTGCTCACGCAGTTAGATTATTAGCCAAATAAAAGAAATCCCCGCCGCAAGCAGCTGGGTATTTTAGAAGAAAGCTAACTGGTGATCCTCATGCAGCTTCTTATATTCCTTGCCTTGATTTTTTACGTATTTTCCTATCATATTCTCATTTCCATGCTTACCTACTGTACTCGTAAAATATCCATCAGTCCAAAATTCTCCACCCCATAATTGTTTCTTTACATATGGGCATAGTCAGAATATTTGACGAGCCGTAACACTTTTAATTGTCGTTACTATTTTTGTTACGCTATAGGTTGGTACGGATTGTACTAAAAAATGCACATGATCCTCGTCAGTTCCTATTTCTAAAAATTTTATCTGATATCTCTTATCTATATCTAAACATACTTCTCGTAATACTTGGTCGACTGATACATCAAATACCACTCGGCGATATTTTGCCAGACATACCATGTGATACAGCAACACGGTCACATTGTGACTTTTATGTATATATTTGCTCATTCCTCCATATTACGCCGCAAGCGGCGGGGAATATACCCAAAGAGATTGAATAGAATCCCATGGATCACTAGTTTAATCCCGTTAGGAGTTTGTATATGGCTTTTTCTTTCGAGTGCTTTTATATATTTATTTTTAAGTTTGTGATTAATTTTTACTGGTCTACCGGTTTATAGTCCCTTTGGTGGTGAAAACCTCCATCTTCCAGATGGAAAAGCTTTAGCTTGTCTAATGCGCCATGATGCGGTAGCATCATAAGTCTATGACTTACTATAACAAAAGATCACATTCAGTTTTTTATCATCGTTATCATATAGTATGGATAACGAAATATCGCTATAAGGTACTTACTTACGACATAAAAAAACGTGTTCGGGAACTAGTGTTACAGGTAGCTGAGGAAATGAGTATAAAGATAGAAAATGGCGTTGTATCAAGCGACCATGTCCATATATTTGCAAATATTCCTCCGCATATTAAAATTAGTGAATTTGTTCAGAAAGCTAAGGGAAGATCATCTAAAAGAATACAGGAAGAATTTCCGATACTAAAAAAGAAATACTGGGGTAGACATTTATGGGGCAGAGGATACTTCAGTTCAACTAGCGGTAATGTTACAGATGATATGATTAACGAATATATCAACAAACACACTGACGCTCATGAGACCGACTTTACTTCAAATATTAGGCTAGAATGAGCTTTAGCTTGATAAGCGACTTCTAGTCGCAAAGATCAAACTTTCATCTCTCAGATGAAAGTGGTTGATTTATGGCAACATAAGAACTTACGGTATTAACTAAATCACTTTATTCACTATCATTAAGTAAGATCGGTATTAACGAGTATGTCCGCTAAACAATTTATAACCATCCTAATTATCGAGATTTTATCAGGCATTGAAATTGATATACTAGTTCCGAGCTTTCCGGATTTGCGGCAAGCGTTTACGCTCTCTCCATTTATGGTTGAATTATTACTCGGCTTAAATTTTATGGCTCATTGCGTTACCACTTTTATAGTAGGCAATTTAGGCGATAAATACGGAAGAAGACCCGTTATTTTAGTGGGGCTGTTAATCTTTATAATCGGCAGTGGATCTGTGTATGTGCGAATAGCTATGTAGGTTTATTATTCGGCAGATTATTACAGGGAGTAGGTATTTCAGGACCATCGGTATTGTGCTATTTATTGGTTTCGGATAGTGTTGCTCCTGAAAATCAACAAAAAAAATGTTAAGTATGATTAATGGCACTATTACTCTATCCATTGCTACTGCACCTATAATAGGTAGTTATATAAATTTATTTTTTCAGTGGCGTGGTAATTTTATAGCGCTTTTAGTTTTAAGTGTCATATGCTTAATATTGAGCCTTCTATTTATTCCTAAAACCAGTAGTTCTCATGTTTACTCATCTACTTCAAGTAAGTATTTAGATATTTTAAAATCTAAAAAAAGCATGTTATTATATTTTAACTATATGTTTTTTAACTCAACCATACTGGGTATTCATAGGGATTGCACCTATCATTTATATTGAAGGATTCGGGGCTTCGCTTGAAGAATTCGGGATATATCAAGCGGTAATGTTAAGCGTTTTCGGTGTATTAAGTCTTGCTAGTAATTACTTATTGAATAAATTCAGCGCCAAGAACTGTCTTATATTTAGTTTAACTTGCTTGGTACTTTTTCTGCTTGTATCTATTGTGCTAATAATTAGTAATACCCGCAACGCTTTGATATTTAGTGCCGTCATGCAACTTTTTGCCATAGGTTCCGTATTTCCATTACACAAGTTATGGCCAGAGGCATTTGAAGTTATACCAGAAGCTAAAGCACATATATCTGCTTTAATTTTATCTACTAGATTAATTACCACTGCACTTGGTCTGCAAATTGCCGGTTATTTTTACCGCGGCAATGCTAGTTCTACTATTTTGGTTATGTGCTTTGGTCTACTATTATTTTTTATAGTCGGAGCTCAAGTTTTTAACAAAGATAAAAAATTGCTATTAAAATAGCTGATCGTGCTTGTATTGCTTTGGGGATAAAATGAGGTTCTGTCGCACGTGTTGCCAGCAAGCTTTAAAATTAGATATACTGAGTTAAAAAATTATCAGAATACCCTTTCACATTTCCCCGAAACTACACAAATATTTCAAAGGATTTTGTTCTTCACCAGAGATAATAATGTTATTTGTTTATATGAAGTGTAGATTCTCTTTAAGCTATAGGGATTTAGAGGAAATAGCTGGTATAAGGGGTGCTACAATAGACCACGCTACGCTGCAAAGGTGGGTCATAAAGTTTGCGTCCTTAATAGACATGCGAGTGAGAAAATATAAGAAGCCTGTAGGTAATAGCTGGAGAATGGATGAGACTTATATTAAAGTAAATGGAAGTTGGGTTTATTTATACCGAGCAGTAGACTCACTTGGTAATACCATAGAGTTTTTACTAAGAAAGTATAGAGACGCAGAGGTTGCTAAAGCATTTTTTCGCAAAGCTTTCAAGAATAATGAGCATCCAAAGAAAGTAACAATTGATAAAAGCGGTAGCAATATATCCGCACTTAATAGCGCCAATAAAGTTTTGCCGGAAGACAAGCAAATAGAGGTGCGTCAAGTGCAATATCTCAACAATATTATAGAGCAGGATCATAGATTTATTAAGAAGCGAACTAAGCCAATGCTTGGCTTTAAAAGCTTTTGAGAATTTTAAAATGTTAATGGCGGCATAACGTCCACAATCTGAGTTTTACTTCAAAAACACATTCCTCAAATATAGATGCGACAGAGCCAGTGATCTCCTGAGGTACAAAACAAATTGCGACAATTAGCAGGGACACGGTACGACAAAAAGTGAATTACCTAAGGTCGATAATACTAACGTAAAAGCCGGTAATAATAATACCAACAAACTACATAAGCCAAAACTGAATCAAAACGAATCAGAAAAAAACTCAAAGCAATTGAATTGCATCAATTACTACCGGCTAAAGCCGGTAGTTTGGTCAACGCTTGCAAAGCGGATTAAAAGCGTAAACGCTAAAACTCCGATATTTTAAAATCATCTCTCTTATGATGCATTTCTTGTTCCTCTATGTATTTTTGCACTTCATTTGAGTTCACATTACCAACCGTAACAACAAAATACCCCCTAGCCCAGAGATGTTGACCCCAGTAGCGTTTTCTCAGTAATTCAAATTCTTGCAGTAATTTCCGACTGCTTTTTCCCTTAATGTATTGTACTGCCTTTGATACGGAAATACTTGGGGGTATCGACAGTAGTAAATGCATGTGATCTGGACTCATGCTGCCACTTGCTATGTCTATGTAATTTGCTGCACATATTTCTCTAATAATTTCTCTAGTTCTATCAGCTACTTGTCCGGTTAGAACTCTGTATCTGTATTTCGTACAAAATACTACATGGTACTTCAGATCATATATACTGTGCGAACCTTTTCTATATTCCATAAGCTACATCTCCTCTTCTCTAGTAACTTATAATACTAAAGTGTTCGACTAAAGGCGAGGGTGTTAACCCTATCCCACTTAACTACATAAAAAGAATTGACTTTCTTTGATTCACAATTATCATCAGTAACACACATTAACAAAACAAGATAAGCCACCTATCGGTGGCAGCTTAAAAGAAGATACTCTTGACCGATAAATATTTATGGAGGATTATAATACTGGTATTTGATTTGTTTTAACTTGAGTTATAAAGACTGAATGTTAGACATACATAAGATAATATATAATTGAGTTATGAGTAACTTGCACTCTGAGCAGCATTTGGTCAATGAATTAGCGGTAAAAACTCTTAAGGCCATTTCTAAAGAGCAAGCAATTCCTTACAGCAGGATCAAAAAGATTTTTTCCGAAGGAGATAAGGAAATAGCCAAGGCTTTCTGGATAATGTTGCGAAAAATATCTCCAATCATAAGTATAATTCTGTTTACTATTGCCCTGATTGTAAAGAATTTGATTTTAGAACGCAAAGGAAGAAAGATTCCTTGGTAAGAAAACATTAACTATAAGTAATTTATGGAAATAGTCGGTAAAGGAATATCTATAAAACATATTTTTCTAGACCGTGGTAATTGGTCTCGATTTCGCTAAAAAATACGGCAAGCTAAGATACGGCATTATTTTCAACGTCACTAAAGTTATATCGTGTGGAACGAAATATTTAGGATTTAAACGTTATAGCTGCCGTGATTGTAACCGCAATAAATCGGTAGCATTCAGCTGTAAAGGTAGGTTTTGTTCTCGTTGTGGTAAGAAACAAACGGATCAATGGGTGAGTAAGGCTAGCAATGTTCTACCAAAAACACGATGGCAGCACATTACATTTACAATGCCGGACTCTTTATGGCCGATATTTTGGCTCAATCGTGATCTGTTTGGATTGATTTCCGGTATTGCAGCAGGAATTATTAAGGAGATAGCTACAAAGAAAAATCTTGTGGTTGGTATATTTACTGCCTTACACACTTTCGGTAGAGATTTAAAACGCAATGTTCATATCCATTTATCGGTTACTTGCGGCGGTATAAATAGCAAAGGCAAGTGGCAAAAATTATTTTTTCCTGCCGAACCTATTAAAAAAATGTGGAGACATAGAGTCCTTGAGTTATTTCGCTTTCAATATATCTCAAGTAATTTGAAGTTGCCGTCCGCATATCAAAATGCTGAGAATTTTAATAACTGGATGAGTAGTTTATACGAAATCAGTTGGTATGTTGTTACAAAAAAACCATCGGATGATCATAAACGCAACATAGAATATTTAGGGCGGTATATAAAACGCCCCCTATTTCCGAGACAAGAATAGAAAATTACGACGGAAAGCAGGTAACGTTTAAATTTCTTGATCACTATAATAATTACAATTGATCGCATAACTATGCCCGTGATGCAGTTCATAGCTAGTCTGATTATGCATATACCAGATCGTTATTTTCGAATGATTAGGTATTACGGTTTTTTATCTAATAGAACTAGGGGCGTTATCACTTATCGTATATTAAGGCAATTAATCAAATCGTTCATAAGAAAACTAAGCTCATTAGTTGAGATTAATGATTTGGTTGAATTTTAAAATAGATCCTCTGTTTTGCTATAATTGCAATAAATGTATGAATCTGCGGCAAGTTTATTACGGTTTATCTCCGCCATTGTTATTAATAAGAATCAATGAATTATTATCAACGCCTAGATAACATCATTATGGCGAACACTTCTTTCACGTCTTAGCCACATAATTTGTAAAACTGAACCTATTTTTAGATAGATTCTGGCAGAGATTTTTATAAAAGTGTTGATAATTTCTAATATTGTGGCTTGTAACTACATTTTATTAAACGAATTTTCAAAGTTTTGATTAACAATTTTTCTGGTTACAAATTTTGAAATTCCTATACTAGAACATAAGAAAAAACAGCATATGTAGAACACATACCGATTACTAAGAAAGCTTATTATTTAAAATCCCCCGATCGCAAATAAAAACTTTCGCACATTAACCCGATGTATCGAGTGATACGTCAACCCGTTTATTTTTATTTAACTAACAAAAACAAACGTAGTTGTTAGAATAGTAGAGTATTTCTTACTAGTCAACCCCTTTTGTTTATTTTTGTTAAGTGAATAGTTTAAAATGAATTTAACAAAACAAACATAAATGTCTAATGTAGCATTAAGAACAGAGCAGGAAGCTCAAATTAACCAAGACCAGCTATGCAAACTTTACTCCTTTAAGGAAGAGAAAGCCCGTTATCAAGAGTTATATTAACTGGGATAAGATAAAGAGAGCTAACAGGAAAGCTATCCGTGAAAAAGCTAAGCACTTAAGTAAGGATGCAAAAAGATATTCAGCGCCCGTTATACAAAAACTAAAAAAGGCGAGCGTGTCATCCTTAATCATAAGTATATTTCTACAATTACCTTTTGTAAAAGAGGGCAAAATTGTAATATCATAAAGCAATTAGAATCTGTCCTAGATATTACCTACCATAATTCTATTACTGTTGACAAAACATATCGCCATAGTTACGAATTTGCGATTACAAAGACGAAATAGTATCTAAAGAAGATAATTCTACCGCTCAAGTTATTAAGCGAGACGAATCCTCAAACCTAGCAATCAAGCCGAGTTTTGATACATCTATAGAAAATAAAGATATTGAATATATTAGATCTAACGTGCATGCGCACGAATCTACTCTTTCACAAAATACTCAAGAAATCAAACAAGAGGAAAAATACAGAACCTCAAATAGTAGAACTTCCAAAAGAACCTGTGAAATCTACTAAGCTAAAAACTAGACCTGCTAACGAGCGGAAAAAACCTACTAACTCGAGCGTAAAGCAAATTGCATCGTTTAACCAGTACAAAGAGCCTCAAGACCTAAAGCACCATTACCCACTAACTAAGGAGGACGGCGATAAGTTGCAAAGCCTGTCAGGGCGAGACTTTAGGCTAAATGCGATGAATGAGATACTCCTAAATATGTCAAAACGACTGGATAACAGGTTTTGCTCGAAAGCTCAATTTATGGCGTATTTCGGCACATGTCTAAAATACGAGAAGCGGGATGCCATTAAGACGGGTAACGATAACTTCCGCATAAAAGCAAACATCACTCCAATAAATCAAAGGGAAATAGACAAAACAAAGCAGCTAGAACAATATTTAGCCGAAGTGGAACAAATGGCGATTACCCATGTTTGCCCTGAGAACCAGCTAAAAGCAAGGATTTCCAATGTTCTTGAGTCTCTAAAAGCTTATGTACTACTGTCAAACATTAAGGATTTTGTGGTATTAGGCGGTATCGTAAAAATTTACTTAAGAGCCGACTGCCAATTAAACGAGTTTGAAACTGGTTTAGTTTTAAATCAGGTTAAGTCTATCTATTCTAGCGGAGAGGTAAACATAGAAAGCGTGGAGTATGTAGTAGAAAATACTTGTCGGCAAGTAAACGGCTATGACGAGGTGCGGACAAAAGGAACTCCCGTCATGCCGACATTACAACAAGGCATTTGGGGAGATATCAGTAGGAAGCTGAGAGAAATATACGGCATTCATATTTACAATAACTGGTTTAGTAAGCTAGTTCCTATCATTGATGAGCAGGCTAAAACTATTGAGTACAAGCTCCTAACTCTTTTGTTAAGCAATGGATAGAGACTAATGGGATGAGACCAGAAAAGAGAGAGACACTGCCCAGACGAAGTTTCAGAAATAATCAATGGTTCTCCAAGCTAGGGACTATGAACAACAAGAGTTATGCAATGATCACGCTGCGCCAAAGCAGTAGACGAATCACTTCTTCTCATCTGAGAGATGAAAGCTTTGATTTTGCGACCAGAAGTCGTTATCAAGTTGTGCTTCTGCCTCAGCCAATATTTAAGCAAGTCATCTTCATGAGCGCCAGGTGTTTTTGTTGATGGTATCGCGACCATATCAATTGC
This sequence comes from Candidatus Megaera polyxenophila, assembly GCF_029982035.1. Lineage (NCBI taxonomy): Bacteria > Pseudomonadati > Pseudomonadota > Alphaproteobacteria > Rickettsiales > Rickettsiaceae > Candidatus Megaera > Candidatus Megaera polyxenophila. The sequence continues at coordinate 91,187 of NZ_CP104168.1, read as the reverse complement.
AACATTGTCACAGTTGAACGAAGTATCCTGTCATAAATCGTTCACCCTACATTTTTTTGTATCGAAATCTTCCCCGTAATTTTAGATGATCTTCTTAGCTTTCTGAACAAATTCACTAATTTAATATGTTGAGAATGAGTCCGGTGCAGGATAAGTGTTGCCGATACAATCGCCATTTACCTTATATCATTTCTCAGCGTCTGTACACCAGTTCCTAACACGTTTTTTGGTGTCGCAAGTACCTATATATTATTTTCCGCCATCATGTAAATATATGATAACGATGATAAAAACGAAGATCCTGTTATAGTAATATAGATTGCGATGTTACGTGCATCATAGCATTAATAGATAAGCGCAAGCCATCTAAGATATAGTTTTCGTCACCAGTAGACTATAAAGTTGGTAATCCTAATAGATATGAGAGCAGAGAAAATATAAGAAGCCCAGTAGGTAAAGGAGCGAGAATGATGAAACTTATATTAAAGTAAATGGTAGTGTTACTATTTAGAATATTGGGACTACTTGGTACCATAGAGTTTTTGCTTAGAAAGTATAGGGACGCAGCTGCTAAGCAAAGCATTTTTCCGTAGCATCTAAGAATAACGAGCGTCAGAGAAAGTAACAATTGATAAAAGCGGTAGTAATATATCCGCACTTAATAGCGCCAATAAAGATTACCTGGAAGACAAGCAAATAGAGTTCGCCGTCAAGTGAAATATTCAACAATATTATAGAGCAGGATCAGTGATTTATTAAGAAGCGGACTAAGCCGATGCTTGGGTTTAAAAGCTTTTCTCTGCTAAATGCTTACTATCGCCGCTGAGAATATCCGTATAATTCAAAAAGGACAAATTATTGGTAGCACAATAAATGCTTCTACTTTTGAGAATTTTAAAATGTTAATGGCAGCACAGTCGTTCAAAATCTGAGTTTTACTTCAAAAAACACATCTTCAAATATACATGCGATGAACCATAATTTCATTAGGCTTGTAATTCATTTTGTCAATCAATTTTTCAAAGTTTTGATTAACAATTTTTCTGGTTACAAATTTTGAAATTCTATACTATAAAATAATGCGATTTTTATGACCAATCTCAGTAATTGATTATTACGATCAAATTGCGTCGTTTTTGATAGTGGAAAAAGCCCATCGTGGCGAAAGTTACAGGCAAAATGCTGTAGAATGCACGGAGAAAGAACTGGCGATGGTGCTCCGAAAGGTAATAAGAATGCCTTTAAGCATGGGATAGTAGGGAAGAAGAAAAAGAGAAAGTAATGAAATTTAAAAGGGAGTTTATGAACTATTACGCACATGAAAAACGGCACAAAGAAAACCGATTGGTTTATATTAGATTTATGTAGTTAAGTGGATAGGGAAACACACTTCGCCTTTAGGGCAACACTTTAGTATTATGAGTTACTAATCAAGAGGAGAAGTAGCTTATGGAATATAGAAAAGGTTCGCACAGCATATATGATCTGAAGTAATGCAGGGTATTTTGTACGAAATACAGATATGTCGTGAATAAGACAAGTAATGATAGAACAAGAGAGATCATTAGAGAAATATGTGCGGCAAATTACATAGACATAGCAAGTGGCAGCATGAGTCCAGATCACGCATTTACTACTGTCAATACCCCTGAGTGTTTCTGTATCAAAGGCAGTACAATACATTAAGGGAAAAAGCAGTCGGAAATTACTACAAGAATTTGAATTACTTAGAAACGCTACTGAAGTCAATGATTCTGGGGCTAGGGGTATTTTTGTTACGTTATGCTTGGTAATGAACTCAAATAGCGCCAAAATACATAGAGGAACAAGAAATGCATCATAAGAGAGATGATTTTAAAAATATTTGAGTTAAAATATTATTTAACTGCTTTAAAAGCGATTAAACTGGTCATTTTAGCCGCATAACTGATATTTGTTAACTATGATATTAAACAAATAAAATTGATGCTGTATGAGGTTTAAAAAACAAGAAATAAGTATAAAATAAGTGAGGATAAGGATAATTTACTATGACACACAGATATTTAGACCCAACGAACGATGTTGCATTTAAAAACTCTTAGCACAGCACCCATTACCTGCTTAATTCCATTCTCAAGCTATCAGAAGGTAGTAGAATAAAAAAGAACTGACTATATACCCATAATATGCTCTTATTTTCTAGAAGAAGCTTTAGAGAGAACAGTATTTTGACCTTATGCAAGTGACAGTTGTGTTATATTATTGAGATGCAACGTAAAATGGAAAGGACTATATTAACCGAGTTCAATCTCTACGCAGTTATTCATACGTAAACCGATAATGAGGGCAAGTTTGCAAAGACCATTTACCGTGGGTTGCTATTTCCCATTGTAGTCAATGGGAAGGTATTTGACGATGAGCTACCATGTATCAAATCACTATTACCGTTAAACGAACACCAATAAGCAGTATCTTTTTTCCTTGATGTAAGGTGTTTGTAGAGCTAGGCAAGTTTGATAGTAACAAGATAGAGAATGATATAGATAAAGCATTTATTAAAATGTGTCTAAATGGAACAAGAACCGCCGAAAGAAATAAAAATATAGCGTATTATCTGCATATGAGGATTTAGAGCAATACAGGTGGAATGCTAGTAAATGTACATGATGCTTATATAAGGGCTAAACTAGTTATGAAGAAGAAATCATGTCAGAAGAGCCATTTGAGCTGAAAAGATATAAAAGCTTGAGCTTAGGTAAAATCGATGTGAACCGTGTAAGCGTTGAGGAAATAGCCAAGAAATGCTAGCTAGAGGTAAACGTGAAGAAATAGCCGAGTTAACTGGTCTTAGCCTAGAGAAAGTAAATAGCTTAAGAAAAGACCTTTTAAGGTCTTTGCGATTGCTGGACGATACGATTAATACTCTGATGTTCGCCGCACATCATTATTAACTCGTCAGTTCCTTTTAACATTAACCATAATATTAACAATTGACCGAATGGTATAAAGGAAATTAATACAAACCACCACCACAACATTCAAATCACAGTTCCCACAGCCAAAAGTTATGTACATTCATGTATATATTAATAATAATAAATAATAATATTATTGCTAATATAGCTAAATATAGAGGTGTTGGACTTAAGTTATATCTGCTTTATTTCACTATTTAATGATTAATAAAATAATGTCAAACCATACTTCATCTGAGAGATGAGTGCTTATCTTTAAGTGACTAGAAGTCGCTTATCAAGCTAAAGTCATTCCTTTGAAATTTCATTATTTGAAGTAAAGTCGGTCTCATGAGCGTCAGTGTGTTTGTTGATATATTCGTTAATCATATCATCTGTAACATTACTGCCATAGTTGAACTGAAGTATCCTCTGCCCCATAAATGTTCACTCTCCCATACTTCTTTTCATAATTCGAAACCCCTTCCTGTATTCTTTTAGATGATCTTCCCTTGTTTTCTGAACAAATTCATTAATTTTAATATGCGTGAGGAATATTTGGTAACATATGGACATGGTCAAAGCGTGATACAACGCCATTTTCTATCTTTATACCATTTCCTCAGCTGGTAATTCTGTAAGATTTAGGTTCTGAACATGCTTTATGTCGTAAGTAAGTACCTTATAGCATATTTCGTTATCCATACTATATGATAATGATAATAAAAACTAGAATGATCTTTTTTGTTATAGTAAGTCATAGACTTATGATGCTACCGCATCATGGCGCATTAGACAAGCTAAAGCTTTTATCTGGAAGATGGAGGTTCTCACCACCAAAGGGACTATAAAACCCTAAATACATATTCTTTTCCGCATTATATTCTACTCTTATGTAATAACGTCATTGCTACACTTAATAATATAACGTATCATATAAATACCTATATCTCCTGTTAGTTCTGAGAGGTTATAAGATCTAACATTTGATACTAGTATTTTTTACTCCTGCTTCTGTCTGTAACGCATCATTTTCAGCTTCAAATAACAGATAAATTCAAGATATCTTATATCATTAAACTAGTCCTTGATGAAAGCTTCATAAGTATTAATCTTCAATTCCGCAAAAGTTTGTACGTCATCATAAGCTAATTCCATTATCTAACCTCCAAGATAAGCAATGATTTATTTCTCTTTATCCTAACCAAAGTTGCTCTTCAACCAACATTATCAACATCAACACTACGGCTTGTTTTTCAGTTTATTTTCATATATAGACATTTTCCATCAGTACTACCCACACATTAAGTTAGTATTTCTTCACCAATAGAAGCATTATGACATCTTGAACTGTCTCATTTTTAGAGCATTAACTAAAGCGTCTCTCTTATCAGTGATTTTATTACCTTCTAGGCGTAAGTAAGGTTTTTAAGTGAGGGAACCTACCATTTAAGAGGGAATCGGCAAGTATATTCTTCATCTCCTATCTAATTTTATTGACTTTAAATTAAGGTTATGAATACTTGCAAGCCATTTTAAATTGACGTTCACGTGTTATCCAAGAACATATTAGCTTCGTTTAAAGAACTTTATTACTTAAACTGAACTAGTATATATTTCATCGTATTATTAGTAACCATTTCAAAGATATTTAGTATCTTTAGTTTTAATTATCGTTATATCCCTTGAAAAAATACAGCATACCGCTAAAGCAAATCTTGTTTCGTTTTCCTCTGGGCCTAAAATATTTAATGAGTTATTTTGTAATCAGCACAAATCCAATCGGCAAAAGCAGTTATTCCGACGCAAAGGTTGTTATTAGTAAGATTTAGTGTTGTTAAATTGTTATTGTAATTATTTACTAAAAATTGAGCCAAATATTGTACACCAGAATCAAATTCCATTACTTATTATATTTTAGCACACAGATGCATAGCCGTTGAACAAGCTACTAACTGAACACCAATCACCATATTCATACCATTGAAATTTGCTTCGTATTATTTTTGACTAAAAACAAAATATTTTGTTCCTTTTGTAAAAGCTGTTGTCTATAAACAGGCATACTATCTTCAATAGGCTTGAAATCTTCCTTATCTAATATTTTCTTCTTACTCCAACGAGTTAACCTGAATTTCAAATCGTTCTGGGTATAGTTGAGGAAATTGATGTAAAATATTAATAAAATCTTTTCTTATTGGTATCCATTTTTTATAATTAGGTAAACTAGCTTCAATATGTGTCCAATTTCCATTTTCTAATTGTTGTCTACCATAAGTGTTAGTATTCCAGTCTTCAAATTTCGCAGGGTAAAGATTAGGATGTAATTCATGTAAAAGCTCAATTAATTCTTTTTTTAAAGATTGTTGTTCGGAAATTGAGAACGTTTTTTTATCAGAGGACTTACTATAAACACTACTTTCCTGATTAGTACTACTAGAGCCGCCACCTCCTCCTCTTCCTTCTCCACCTTTGCTATTACTATGTGCCGAAGGATAATTACCAGAGCCATTATTACCACTATTACCTGTTGAACTTCCACGTATACATATATTAGTAACACCATCATTATCTTTCCAACTTCTTCCACCTTGACTTTTACATGTATGGCTACCTGTATTACTACTAGACCCACTCCCTCCGCCGCTACCTCTACTACCGCTATTACCCATAAATCATTACCTTATTAATTAAAAAATATTCTAAATATCAATTACTACCGGCTAAAGCCGGTAGTTTGGTCAACGCTTGCAAAGCGGATTAAAAGCGTAAACGCTAAAACTCAGATATTTTAAAATCATCTCTCTTATGATGCATTTCTTGTTCCTCTATGTATTTTTGTACTTCATTTGAGTTCACATTACCAACCGTAACAACAAAATACCCCCTAGCCCAGAGATGTTGACCCCAGTAGCGTTTTCTCAGTAATTCAAATTCTTGTAGTAATTTCCGACTGCTTTTTCCCTTAATGTATTGTACTGCCTTTGATACAGAAATACTCGGGGTATTGACAGTAGTAAATGCACGTGATCTGGACTCATGCTGCCACTTGCTATGTCTATGTAATTTGCCGCACATATTTCTCTAATGATCTCTCTTGTTCTATCAGCTACTTGTCCTGTTAAAACCCTGTATCTGTATTTCGTACAAAATACTACATGGTACTTCAGATCATATATGCTGTGCGAACCTTTTCTATATTCCATAAGCTACTTCTCCTCTTGGTTAGTAACTCATAATACTAAAGTGTTCGCCTAAAGGCGAGGGTGTTAACCCTATCCCACTTAACTACATAAAAGTGTTGATAATTTCTAATATTGTGGCTTGTAACGTAAGCGTACGGCAAACCCGCCCTTGTTATTTAATTCATTCTAATTTAATATTCCAGGGGAGAAGGTCTTCGATGTGATTCGCCTTATAATCCTGAATAACTTCAAAAACTTTATGTAAATATTTAACAGGATTTATATTATTAAGTTTTGCTGTTTCAATTAAGGTATAGAAGATGGCCGCAGTATTACCTCCTTTATCGGAACCCGCAAAAAGCCAGTTTTTCCTGCCTTATGTTGCCAAGCCAGTTATGTTGTGTTGGGTCAACATTCCTTATTCTTCTTACCCCTTTATTATCATCTAAACAACATAATTTTTGCATGATGTAGGTTATCCTAACACTGGTTGTTCATAATTTCAATAAACCAGAAAGGAGGAAGATCATGTTTAACCAACTATTCAGAAGCAGCTATTACGTTACAAAGCATATTAACACACCATTGCTGGAGGAGCGTTTAAATTATCTCCAGTATTGGCATGAAGCTGGTAAAGCTCACAGCACTCTCACAACTATCGCGCAATATCTTGTACGCATTGTTGAGTATCTACAGTTAGATACTACAGATATTGTGACTATAGAAGAAGTTGAAGTAGCTGCTGATCTCTGGGCTAGATATCAATCTAATAACCCACAAAAAAAGGCAGCCTTTTCAAAAACTGGGAAAAAACGTTTTATTTGGTATGCCACTCACTGGCTGGCAAAACTATGTCGTTTAAAACGCCCAGTAAAAACAGTTATCCCAGTGTTCCAGAAGATTTTTGTGCAATCTCATACAATAGCCCGCCATTCGACAGCTCCGTTAGTTGAGGAAAGGGTGATGTATCTACAGTATTGGAGTGATTGTGGAGCAGTAACTTCTACCATTCGTATAATAGCGCAGTATCTATTGATCATCATACAGTTTTTAGACTTTTATCAAGTAAGGATAGTAACATTGAGTGAAATTGAAGAAGCAGCAGTGAGGTGGCGCCGGACAAGAGATCCACAGAATATACATAAGAAAAGCAAATATTCAAAATTTGCAAAAAGACAATTTATTCGAAATGCTGCGAGGTGGTTTAAAATGCTAGGTTGTTTACAGGAAACCAAGCAGCCTATTTCATTTGAAGAATATCTCAACCAGTATATAAGTTACATGAGGCAGGAACAAGGACTGTCCGAATGTACAATTCTTTCCAGGTTTTATCAACTTAGAATTTTTCTTACCAGTATTGAGCAGAAGCAGCAAGAATTTACTAAGCTCACACCACTCATCGTAGATGAGATAATCATAGGCAAACATGATATTGATCATCACTCAAGACGCACTGTGCAACTTTACGCTTCAATACTGCGCTCCTTCTTGAGATATGCCGAGGATCAAGGCTGGTGTCCAAAACACTTGGCAAGTACTATTAAAGCACCACGTGTATATAGAGATGAGTCACTGCCTTCTGCACCATACTGGAGTGATGTCAAAAGGTTACTAGCAAATAGTGTCAGTGATAGTCTAGTAGACATCAGAGACTATGCCATATTAATGCTACTATCAGTATATGGCATGAGATGCAGTGAGGTTACTCATCTTCGTTTAGAGGATATCGATTGGGAAAATGAGTTGATTCATTTACAGCGTGCCAAGAGATGCAAACCTCAGACATTCCCTCTTTCTAAAACCGTTGGCGAAGCAATTTTACGATACTTAACTCTCGTCAGACCAAAATTGCGCACGTCGAGAGAAATATTCTTGTCTATGTACGTGCCTTATAAACTTTTATCATCGGCTGCAGTGTATCAAATTGTCAGTAAAAGGCTTAAGAAGCTGAATATTACAATAAAACATTATGGACCACATGCACTTCGTCATGCATGTGCCACTCATTTAATTAATGAAGGAATATCACTGAAAGAAATAAGTGATCATTTGGGGCATCGGACTCTAGATACCACAAGAATTTATGCAAAGGTTGATCTTACAACTTTGCGCAAAGTTGCTGAATTTGATATGGGAGGTCTATTATGATGCTAAACCAACTTGTAACTCAATATATCCACTATAGGCAATCTTTAGGTGAGAAATTTAAGACCAATGCGTACTACTTAAAAGCCTTTTGCAGGATAGTGGAATCAAATACAGATATCCAATCTATCTCTTTAGCGCAAATCAACCACTTTCATCTGAGAGATGAAAGTTTGATCTTTGCGACTAGAAGTCGCTTATCAAGCTAAAGCTCATTCTAGCCTAATATTTGAAGTAAAGTCGGTCTCATGAGCGTCAGTGTGTTTGTTGATATATTCGTTAATCATATCATCTGTAACATTACCGCTAGTTGAACTGAAGTATCCTCTGCCCCATAAATGTCTACCCCAGTATTTCTTTTTTAGTATCGGAAATTCTTCCTGTATTCTTTTAGATGATCTTCCCTTAGCTTTCTGAACAAATTCACTAATTTTAATATGCGGAGGAATATTTGCAAATATATGGACATGGTCGCTTGATACAACGCCATTTTCTATCTTTATACTCATTTCCTCAGCTACCTGTAACACTAGTTCCCGAACACGTTTTTTTATGTCGTAAGTAAGTACCTTATAGCGATATTTCGTTATCCATACTATATGATAACGATGATAAAAAACTGAATGTGATCTTTTGTTATAGTAAGTCATAGACTTATGATGCTACCGCATCATGGCGCATTAGACAAGCTAAAGCTTTTCCATCTGGAAGATGGAGGTTTTCACCACCAAAGGGACTATAAACAGCTTTCTTTACGGGGACGCGCAAACTGTAACATCTAGCTGGTTTGCCAAGCATTCTGCACTCTTCGGATTCTATCAGTATGCATTGACGCGCAATTACGTTACCAAAGTACCACTTCCATCTATTTTACCAAAAAGACCACAAGGATTTGTTCCATATATTTACTCACAAAGTGAGCTAAAACTACTTTTTGATACAGCCTTAACATATCAAAAAAATAAGAGCTGCATTCTGCCATACACAGTACAGACTGCACTTATTTTGACCTATGCTCTTGGTCTACGAATCCATGAAACACTGTCTCTAACTCTGCAGGACATAGATATAGAGAATGCAGTAATCACAATAGAGCAATCTAAATTTTATAAGTCCCGCTTAGTACCGTTTAGTATACAAATTAAGGATACCATTGCCAAATATTTAGAATGGAGGATAGATCAAAGGCAGCCACAATCACCAGAAAGCCCTTTGTTTATAGGGAAAATGCTCAGGCATTTAATATAAATACAATGCAATATATTTTCCAAAGAATAAGAGCTAAGGCTAAGATTAAAAGAGACGATACTAGCAGATATCAACCAAGAATGCATGATCTTCGTCACAGCTTTGCTGTACATAGACTAACAAGTTGGTATCGGGAGAAGAAGGACGTGCAACAACTTCTTCCAATATTATCAACCTATCTTGGTCACAGACGCCTTGCTGATACGACGGTTTATTTGACAATGACGGATGATCTGTTGCAGGAGGCTAATATACGCTTTGAAAAATATACAATAGGAGAAAAACAATGAAAGATACAAATTATTTAAGCATATGGATAAAACGATTTTTGTTAGAATATTTAATCAGTACCAGAAACCTATCAAAAAACACACAGCAAAGTTACCGCGATACATTCAAGCTACTATTGCCATGCATGGCTAGTAGGTCTAAAAAGGCCATTGATAAATTGCTTATAGATGACATTAGCTCAGATCATATAAAAGCCTTTCTTCTTTCGCTCGAGAATGATCGCCATTGTTCATTATCAACGCGCAATCAACGCCTTGCGGCACTTCATGCTTTTGCAAAATTTGTAGGGCTAAATAGCCCAGAGCATGTAGAATGGTCTAGACAAGTACAGATAATCCCCTTTAAAAAAGCGGAGCACAGATTGATAACTTATCTTGATAAATCAGAGATGGATGCGCTATTAACCGCCCCAGATACTAACACTACTCAAGGCAGGAGAGATTATGCATTATTACTCTTCCTCTATAATACTGGAACTAGAGCTGATGAGGCGGCTCAGCTAACAATAGCTGATCTCAGTGTAGCTCATGTGCAAAAGAGAGATTTATCTACTGTTATCATCAGAGGCAAGGCTAATAAATTTAGAAGATGTCCATTATGGCAAAAAACTGTTACAGAACTTCAAGGTTTGATAGCTAATAGAGATAAACATGAGCATGTGTTCTTAAACCGCTGCAAGCAACCACTGACTCGCTTTGGAGTGCATAACATGGTCAGACGTTATACCAAAGAGATCGTCAAAACAATACCATCGATAAGCCAAAAAAGAGTAAGCCCACATACAATACGTCATACGACGGCTACTCATTTACTGCAATCTGGTGTAGATATCAATACAATCAGAGCTTGGCTCGGACATGTATCAATTAACACAACAAATATTTATGCAGAGGTAGATTTAGAAATGAAGGCAAAAGCACTAGCTTGTTGTGATATTACAAATGATAAGCCACCAACGCATTGGAGGGACAATAAAGACCTGATGAGTTTTTTGGCTACACTTTAATACAAATAAAATAATACGGAGCGTCGTCGGAGCGTTGAGTTAGGGTACTTAATTATGTTATCTTCGTTTCATAAAACGTACAGAGATATAGGGTGCAATAACTCAACACAACATAACTAGCTTGGCAACATAAGGCAGGAAAAACTGGCTTTTTGCGGGTTCCGATAAAGGAGGTAATACTGCGGCCATCTTCTATACCTTAATTGAAACAGCAAAACTTAATAATATAAATCCTGTTAAATATTTACATAAAGTTTTTGAAGTTATTCAGGATTATAAGGCGAATCACATCGAAGACCTTCTCCCCTGGAATATTAAATTAGAATGAACAAGATAAGCCACCTATCGGTGGCAGCTTAAAAGAAGATACTCTTGACCGATAAATATTTATGGAGGATTATAATACTGGTATTTGATTTGTTTTAACTTGAGTTATAAAGACTGAATGTTAGACATACATAAGATAATATATAATTGAGTTATGAGTAACTTGCACTCTGAGCAGCATTTGGTCAATGAATTAGCGGTAAAAACTCTTAAGGCCATTTCTAAAGAGCAAGCAATTCCTTACAGCAGGATCAAAAAGATTTTTTCCGAAGGAGATAAGGAAATAGCCAAGGCTTTCTGGATAATGTTGCGAAAAATATCTCCCAATCATAAGTATAATTCTGTTTACTATTGCCCTGATTGTAAAGAATTTGATTTAGAACGCAAAGGAAGAAAGATTCCTTGGTAAGAAAACATTAACTATAAGTAATTTATGGAAATAGTCGGTAAAGGAATATCTATAAAACATATTTTTCTAGACCGTGGTAATTGGTCTCGATTTCGCTAAAAAATACGGCAAGCTAAGATACGGCATTATTTTCAACGTCACTAAAGTTATATCGTGTGGAACGAAATATTTAGGATTTAAACGTTATAGCTGCCGTGATTGTAACCGCAATAAATCGGTAGCATTCAGCTGTAAAGGTAGGTTTTGTTCTCGTTGTGGTAAGAAACAAACGGATCAATGGGTGAGTAAGGCTAGCAATGTTCTACCAAAAACACGATGGCAGCACATTACATTTACAATGCCGGACTCTTTATGGCCGATATTTTGGCTCAATCGTGATCTGTTTGGATTGATTTCCGGTATTGCAGCAGGAATTATTAAGGAGATAGCTACAAAGAAAAATCTTGTGGTTGGTATATTTACTGCCTTACACACTTTCGGTAGAGATTTAAAACGCAATGTTCATATCCATTTATCGGTTACTTGCGGCGGTATAAATAGCAAAGGCAAGTGGCAAAAATTATTTTTTCCTGCCGAACCTATTAAAAAAATGTGGAGACATAGAGTCCTTGAGTTATTTCGCTTTCAATATATCTCAAGTAATTTGAAGTTGCCGTCCGCATATCAAAATGCTGAGAATTTTAATAACTGGATGAGTAGTTTATACGAAATCAGTTGGTATGTTTATTTACAAAAACCATCGGATGATCATAAACGCAACATAGAATATTTAGGGCGGTATATAAAACGCCCCCTATTTCCGAGACAAGAATAGAAAATTACGACGGAAAGCAGGTAACGTTTAAATTTCTTGATCACTATAATAATACAATTGATCGCATAACTATGCCCGTGATGCAGTTCATAGCTAGTCTGATTATGCATATACCAGATCGTTATTTTCGAATGATTAGGTATTACGGTTTTTTATCTAATAGAACTAGGGGCGTACAATTACCTATCGTATATAAGGCAATTAATCAAATCGTTCATAAGAAAACTAAGCTCATTAGTTGGAGATTAATGATTTGGTTGAATTTTAAAATAGATCCTCTGTTTTGCTATAATTGCAATAAATGTATGAATCTGCGGCAAGTTTATTACGGTTTATCTCCGCCATTGTTATTAATAAGAATCAATGAATTATTATCAACGCCTAGATAACATCATTATGGCGAACACTTCTTTCACGTCTTAGCCACATAATTTGTAAAACTGAACCTATTTTTAGATAGATTCTGGCAGAGATTTTTATAAAAGTGTTGATAATTTCTAATATTGTGGCTTGTAACTACATTTTATTAAACGAATTTTCAAAGTTTTGATTAACAATTTTTCTGGTTACAAATTTTGAAATTCCTATACTATTAAATAACAAGGGCGGGTTTGCCGTACGCTTACAACAAACCACTACTTCAACCGTGTGATTTTACTAAATATAGGGCCTCACTCACTAGTGTCTGGATTCACCGGAATGACTTAAATCAGAAAGTGTTAAAAATGAATGAAGGTGATTACGAAGAGCTTTATCTGTCGGGAATTACTCAGAAGGATAATCGTAGGATAAAAGATTTATACGCTCCGTTTTTTCGGCTCTGGATTTTTAAGTGTGTAAATTCAAAAATAGGCACTTAAATTCAACTTTGTTGCATAAATAAGAAAACAGTACTACTAGTACTTGTATTTACGTTACTCTTGTCATAACATTCAAATATAATACGAAAACCTTTCATGATAATTTTTTTCCAAATTAAAAGTGATATAATTATCAATTTATATTCTTTGTATCCTCGTGTCACTACTTTTGTTACATTTCCATCCACCTATAATATTACGTTTCCAATTCCATTTCCGCCGTTCCTAGCAACTGTGTGGTTACTAATGCCTCAATATTGGTAGTTGAAGTAATTCCAGATATAGTATCTACTGTCATGCTATTTTCTTCTAACGGCGACGCAGTAATAATTGTACTACTATTGTCAACACTACTAGCTCTCCCATCACCAAACAAAGCGGTTACTACATACTCGGCTCCATGCTCTCTTGTAGCAGAAAGCAATTCTTCGGCTATTTCAGAGCTAGAACCTAGATCCAGCAACTTGTTTAAAACACTTGGCCCACGCTTGGTTGCTGCTTGCATCAACCTTGTGTTACCAAGTACAGGATTGTCGTACTCCAGCTTGTTGACAACAGCAATAGTACAACAACACCAAAAACCTCGAGTAGATGGTATATCATCATTAGTGTCAGGAGTACCAATGGCGGCTTTCAAAACACCCTGATTTATTGGTATATCATCATTAGTGTCAGGAGTACCAATGGCGGCTTTCAAAACACCCTGATTTATAATGAGGCCAATTTTCTCTTCTATAGTTCCAACAGTGCTAACAGCAGTTTTACCTTCAAAGATCATTTTAATAACAAACTTACCTACCCCAGTAGCCTTTTCTTCAGCTTCGCTAATAGTTCTTTCCTCATCTGATTTGGTCTCTTTATATTCACCAACTTTAAAGAATCTTTTGGCAACACCAATAACTCCTATTGCCTCATCATCATTTGCTTTAGATGCTTCTGCTTCTTTAAATATCTCTTCAAACCTGGACTCGAGACTAGTAATAGTACTAGCAGCAATACTAGCAATACTGTATTCATTTTGAGAAATTTTACTCAAAACCCTAGAAAAGGTAGACTCTTCTATCGGTATTTTATCTGCATATGGAGCAAGTCTAAGGGCTAGTTTTTTAGCAAACTTAGCCATCTCAATAGAATCAGTAACTATAGTAGCATAATTTTTAATTCCCTCCTCTTGTTTTATTTTATCAACTTCCTTCATGATATCACCAATCAATTGTACTCCAACACCAACTAGGGGAATATGAGCAGAAATCGATGACAAGGCTCCACCTATTTTTCCCACAGCACCTTGACTTTGACTAGCTACCATCTTGCTATTGATTACACTAGAGGCTAGATACATAGCATTTAATTGCACACATAAAGAGCGATAAAATGCAAATTGATATGGAGAGCTAAGAACCTTATTTAGCTGTATATCTTCTTCTTTAGATAATTTGTATTCAAAAATTACTTTTTCAAGATCATCAAATTTGATGTTTTGTAATTCGCACTTCAATTCTATAAATTCTGTCTTAAAACTCGCTTGTCTGATGCGTTCAGCTTCAAATTCATCACTAATACGAAGCAAATCAATTTTGTTCAGAACTGTACAGGCACCATTTTTATAATTATCCCATGGCGAAGAGAGTGATAACTCAGTTTTAAATATATTTACCTTATCACTAATATCTTCACTGGTTCTTTCAACGATATTACTCAGACTAGTATCTACGATTTGTCTAAAAATCTCATATATATTGCTATTATTATCACTAATACTACTACTTGAGAGAGCTTTAAATAATTCTTGACCGGTTTTTAAGTCTAATTTCGAAGAAGTAGCGTAATATCTTGGCTTACTACTATCATGGTATTCCATATTACCAAATAAACTTTTTAAGAAAGTTGTGCTTATATCATCAGAACTTGGGTATTTAACACTTCTATCTTCTCGTATAGAAGTTCCTTCAAGATAAAATTTACGTATTTCAATATCACCGAATTCTGTACGTCTTTCAGCTACTAAGATAGTATTAGACGGCTGCTGTTTTTTGTGGTCCGATAAATTCATCAGCGATGTCTGCCAAGAATCTGATTCAATAGTACTACCATCTATTATACTACGAGTCTCTGGTGTATTACCAATGTCACTAGCGGCTAGTCTAAAACTATTGTTATTAGGAAATAATGGTGTATATTCTCTATACTGTTTAGCTAATCTATCGTTTTGTTGCAAGGCAGTTCTAATGATTTCCGTTATAACTTCTTGATTGTTAGCTTCAATTTTACCTTTATCTTCTGTAGATTCTATCTCCTTATTATGACCTGCAGCACCTACTTTTGCAGCTGCTTCAGCATTTAATTTTTGAGTTAGATGATAAGTTTTACCTTCAAAGATAATTTTGCCATCTTTAGTAAAAGTTGAGGTAAAACCTCCTTTTATACAATGAATAATGAAGTCTTTATCAGTCTTGCTAATTTCATAGTCACTTAAAGCTTTATGATATAAGGATTTAAAGAAAGGAGCGGATTCAGAAGAAAGATCTAATAATTCTGTAAAGCTTTCGTTTATTAACTCTACCGTTGTTTCATTAAGAATATTAACTAATTTATAGAGAAGACTTTTGGCGGCATTATTAGCGGCTTTAACATTTTCTTCTGCATTTTTATTTTCACGTTTTATAATAGACAACAAAGTTTTTATTAAAGTGCAGTGATTAGCTTGAGGATTTGAGTTAAGTGTTGACAATGTAGCAATTAACTCATTTAATTTTAAGGGGATTACATTAATAACTGCATTTCTAATTTCTGCTACCCTATTGTCCAAGAATCGGTATTCAGGATTGGCTATATCGTTGATATTAAGACTTGCTGCGACTTTGCCGATGGCTTCGGCTGCGCTCCCAGCCGTCATCGTATCACCAGAAGAAAGGAGCTCGGCTAATTTTTCTACAGCGCGAGAAGCAAACTCAGGAGAGAGTCCGCCTGAGCCCGCGACTTTGCCGATGGCTTGGGCTGCGCTAATAGCCGTCAACTCATCACGAGAAGAAAGGCGCTCGGCTAATTTTTCTACAGCGCGAGAAGCAAACTCAGGAAAGAGTCCGCCTGAGCCCGCGACTTTGCCGATGGCTTCGGCTGCGCTCCTAGCCGTCCACTCATTATCAGAAAAAAGGAGCTCGGCTAATTTTTCTACAGCGCGAGAAGCAACCTCAGGAGAGAGTCCGCCTGAGCCCGCGACTTTGCCGATGGCTTGGGCTGCGCTAATAGCCGTCCACTTATCACCAAAAAAAAGGAGCTCGGCTAATTTTTCTACAGCGCGAGAAGCAAACTCAGGAGAGAGTCCGCCTGAGACCGCGACTTTGCCGATGGCTTCGGCTGCGCTCCTAGCCGTCATCATATCACCAGAAGAAAGGAACTCGGCTAATTTTTCTACAGCGCGAGAAGCAAACTCAGGAGAGAGTCCGCCTGAGCCCGCGACTTTGCCGATGGCTTCGGCTGCGCTCCAAGCCGTCCACACATTATCAGAAGAAAGGAACTCGGCTAATTTTTCTACAGCGCGAGAAGCAAACTCAGGAGAGAGTCCGCCTGAGACCGCGACTTTGCCGATGGCTTCGGCTGCGCTCCTAGCCGTCATCATATCACCAGAAGAAAGGAACTCGGCTAATTTTTCTACAGCGCGAGAAGCAAACTCAGGAGAGAGTCCGCCTGAGCCCGCGACTTTGCCGATGGCTTCGGCTGCGCTCCAAGCCGTCAACTTATCACCAGAAGAAAGGAGCTCGGCTAATTTTTCTACAGCGCGAGAAGCAAAATCAGGAGAGAGTCCGCCTGAGCCCGCGACTTTGCCGATGGCTTGGGCTGCGCTCCAAGCCGTCAACTCATCACCAGAAGAAAGGAGCTCGGCTAATTTTTCTACAGCGCGAGAAGCAAACTCAGGAGAGAGTCCGCCTGAGCCCGCGACTTTGCCGATGGCTTCGGCTGCGCTAATAGCCTTCAACTCATCACCAGAAGAAAGGAGCTCGGCTAATTTTTCTACAGCGCGAGAAGCAAACTCAGGAGAGAGTCCGCCTGAGCCCGCGACTTTGCCGATGGCTTCGGCTGCGCTAATAGCCGTCCACTTATCACCAAAAAAAAGGAGCTCGGCTAATTTTTCTACAGCGCGAGAAGCAAACTCAGGAGAGAGTCCGCCTGAGCCCGCGGCTTTGCCGATGGCTTGGGCTGCGTTCCTAGCCGTCCACTCATTATCAGAAAAAAGGAGCTCGGCTAATTTTTCTACAGCGCGAGAAGCAACCTCAGGAGAGAGTCCGCCTGAGCCCGCGACTTTGCCGATGGCTTGGGCTGCGCTCCTAGCCGTCAACTCATCACCAGAAGAAAGGAGCTCGGCTAATTTTTCTACAGCGCGAGAAACAACCTCAGGAGAGAGTCCGCTAGCCGTCCACTTATTATCAGAAGAAAGGAGCTCGGCTAATTTTTCTACAGCGCGAGAAGCAACCTCAGGAGAGAGTCCGCCTGAGCCCGCGACTTTGCCGATGGCTTCGGCTGCGCTCCAAGCCGTCAACTTATCACCAGAAGAAAGGAGCTCGGCTAATTTTTCTACAGCGCGAGAAGCAAAATCAGGAGAGAGTCCGCCTGAGCCCGCGACTTTGCCGATGGCTTGGGCTGCGTTCCTAGCCGTCAACTCATCACCAGAAGAAAGGAGCTCGGCTAATTTTTCTACAGCGCGAGAAGCAAAATCAGGAGAGAGTCCGCCTGAGCCCGCGACTTTGCCGATGGCTTGGGCTGCGTTCCTAGCCGTCAACTCATCACCAGAAGAAAGGAGCTCGGCTAATTTTTCTACAGCGCGAGAAGCAACCTCAGGAGAGAGTCCGCCTGAGCCCGCGACTTTGCCGATGGCTTGGGCTGCGTTCCTAGCCGTCAACTCATCACCAGAAGAAAGGAGCTCGGCTAATTTTTCTACAGCGCGAGAAGCAAACTCAGGAGAGAGTCCGCCTGAGCCCGCGACTTTGCCGATGGCTTGGGCTGCGCTCCTAGCCGTCAACTCATCACCAGAAGAAAGGAGCTCGGCTAATTTTTCTACAGCGCGAGAAGCAAACTCAGGAGAGAGTCCGCCTGAGCCCGCGACTTTGCCGATGGCTTGGGCTGCGCTCCTAGCCGTCAACTCATCACCAGAAGAAAGGAGCTCGGCTAATTTTTCTACAGCGCGAGAAGCAACCTCAGGAGAGAGTGCGCCTGAGCCCGCGACTTTGTCGATGGCTTCGGCTGCGCTCCTAGCCGTCAACTCATCACCAGAAGAAAGGAGCTCGGCTAATTTTTCTACAGCGCGAGAAGCAAACTCAGGAGAGAGTCCGCTAGCCGTCAACTCATCACCAGAAGAAAGGAGCTCGGCTAATTTTTTTACAGCGTCGGCTAATTTTTTTATAGCGCGAGAAGCAACCTCAGGAGAGAGTCCGCCTGAGCCCGCGGCTTTGCCGATGGCTTCGGCTGCGCTAATAACCGTCGTCCTATTACCTGATTCGAGAATATTTTGTATACTGGTGATAAACTGGTATCCTAATCCGCCCTCTCTATCAAATTCCGCTCTGTTAGGAGTGGGAAGCGATGCTCTAGCATCGCCTCCTTTTGATAAAGTGGAATTTTGAGCGTTATTTTTTATATCAACTTCGACTTTTAGAATATCCGTCAGCAACTCCGTTGCTGCTGTTTTAAGGTTATCATCTGTTATGAAAGGTTTCGGTTGTTCTAGGACCAGTTTTATAGCTGTTAATAAAGTGCCATAACTTATTGACTTATCTGTTAATTGTTGTAACTGCTGTAAGCAGATTTTTTGCACTCGCCAATCTTGTTGCGGTACTTCAATAAGTGATATAAGTTTATTGAATAGTACTTCTTTACTCCAATCAAACTCTTTCTTATTTACCATGCTAACTATTACTTCTATGGCAGGCTGCTGGCTACTGGCATTAGCGTTAGCATCTAATGCTACTATTTTTAATAGATCTGCTATGTTCTTTGACATATAATTACTAGTAACTAATGTGTCACTCCATTTGCCAATGTCACTTAACACTTCTACCTCTATCAATTCTTGCATGGACCTGAATTTACTATCTAATACTTGATTCCTAGTAGATTGTTGGGTCTGACTTAGCAAATGCATTAACAAGGTTACTTTAGTCTCTATACCGAATTCTAGTACACCATCAACGTTACAGGTCACAGCATCCCAAAAACGGGTAGCAAGTAGGTCTTTTTGAGAGCTATCATCGTTTGATACTAATCCCGCTAAAAGCTTTAAGGTCACTAAGTACCTTGGTTCATTTCGGTGATTTGATATGAACTGAGCTGTTTCTCCAGCAATAGAGCCATCTACATCTAGTAGTTTCTCTTTAAGCGAATGAGCTGTTAAATACTCTTGGAAAGATAAATGAATAAAAGTATGATCTTGATGTAACAAATCATTTACATCTTTAGATCTTGAAGTGTTTTCTGCTCTTAGTAAGCCAAATTGATATACTGTTTCAATATTGCTGGACTCCCCGCAATACCCGCCTATCATTCCTCCATCAATAACTACCATATTGCTTTCAAACCCCTTGTAAGCAGTCTGTTTTAATACTTTAACTTCGTTTAAGTTAAAAATATCTTGTTCGCTAAAATTAGCTACTGTTGTGATCTTGTGTTTTTTTATCATTGGTTTCTCTTGGAATTTTTGGAGATACCTTTTACCCAACCAAATCACTACCTCCTGATATAGACTACCAATATTAAAATCTCCGGCAAATTTAGTAGTAAATCCCGGATCAGAGCTTATTAAACAGACCATCATTGCATTAATGGGAGTAGCTAGTGTTGTTTGTAATGTCAGGTTTCTTTCGTAAAGATTAAGAAATGATTCTTCTATAGCTTTATAATCGTAGCTTGTAGTATCAGTTACAGTCTTGATTTTAGCTTCTTGAATTTCTTGCTGCTTAGCAAAATATTTGTGGAGATACTCCCTTGTGCTATCTTGATTAAGACCGCTACTTTCTATTTTTCTTGGGAACTTTTCTTCTAGTTGCTTAGTGACCCCATTAGGACGCGAGGTCACTACAATATTATCATACTTAAAAATCTCATTCATGATCTGATATGCTATATGATTTGAATCATTGGTTAAATGAGCTATTTCATCATAACCATCTAATAATAATAATACTTTTGACCTTAACTCTGTTTTCTTTAGTAACTCTACCGTTTCAGCCTCTGTGATTTTATTATCATCGCGGTTAGCATATTTCCCTTGATTAACTAAGACCGATCTTTGTTCCACTAAAGATTCATATATTAGTTTTTCCAGTGGATTATCCATAGCAATAGACTGATTAGACCAAAAAGCATTTGTTAAATTCTTTAACTTAACCTTGAATATATAATCAAATTTATCGCTAAAGATACTAATCTGATCATTTTCATTTGCATCTTTACCCCACTCATAGGATATATGATGTAGCAGTGTAGTTTTACCGATCCCTGGGCCACCAACTATCAAAACTCTACCGGTAGCTTCCTGATTCCCTACTTTGTCAAAGATACTCTTAAGTTCTATAGGCTCTTTCTCACCACCGCTTGTTCTTCTATTATCTAACATGATCTGTAAGTTTACATAGTAGTCATCCATACGCTGTTCTGGGATAGAATCATCTTCAATTAACTTAGGTAATGTATCCTGGGCTTTATAAAGCGCTTTTAATTTCGTCTTCAATTTTTGCTCCTCTGCAGTAACCAGACTAGTGCTGTCTTGATTAATTAATGTCGACACTGCTTCCGACGTGTTCTGATTTTTTGCCATGATTAAGTATTTCCTCTCTTATAAATAATATCCTTAGGGTATAATAAGTTATAGCTTTGCTAAATATTATTCCGTAGCTTACTGCAATTCACACGAATTACTAAACTAACTTAGAGAATAACAAAAAAACTAGAGTAATCAACATTTATCTAAAATTCATATCAACCACTTTCATCTGAGAGATGAAAGTTTGATGTTTGCGACTAGAAGTCGCCTATCAAGCTAAAGCTCATTCTAGCCGGCTTTGTTTCTTTACCCCCTCTTTCGCTATTTTTCGAAAATTTAGGTGCAACGGTAGCTTTGAGGCATACCTAATGAAGTCATTTTATTGAGAATTCCGGAGCCAATCATAGTCTCTACTTTTTGCCTAGTAAATTCTCTTGCATGCAACTGATTACCCAATATTCTTTTTCTGCGCTGAATTGATAATTCGCTGATATTTCTACACCCATATTGATTTTCCTTTTGCCATTTCATTCGCCCATGTTTTTGTATCTCTTTTAAATGTTGATTCCTAATATCATGATTCTTATCGTGTACTATAGCATTTTTATCAGGCGGAATAACGATTTTAGCATTAGGGAACTTGTTTTTGAGAAAAGCATAAACCTCATTACTATCATATGCTCCATCAAGAGATAGGTGATTTGCGCCGGTAGTCACTTGCGTTATTAAATCATCTATAGTTCCTTCGTCGCTTGCAAAGCGATCAGTCAGAACACTACTATGAATATAATGTTTATCATCAACGCATACATGCAATTTACGCCAACTACGTTTTGCAGAAACTTTGTGTTTTTCTTGATGCCATTCATCACGACCAAAGCGCTTTAGTCCCGTTGAATCTATTGCCATTGCCGCAACGTCATCATCAGCCTTATCCTTTTCGGTATAACGTGGACAAGGGGTGTTTAATGTCCCCCTCGGGGATATCAATTACTACCGGCTAAAGCCGGTAGTTTGGTCAACGCTTGCAAAGCGGATTAAAAGCGTAAACGCTAAAACTCAGATATTTTAAAATCATCTCTCTTATGATGCATTTCTTGTTCCTCTATGTATTTTTGTACTTCATTTGAGTTCACATTACCAACCGTAACAACAAAATACCCCCCTAACCCAGAGATGTTGACCCCAGTAGCGTTTTCTCAGTAATTCAAATTCTTGTAGTAATTTCCGACTGCTTTTTCCCTTAATGTATTGTACTGCCTTTGATACAGAAATACTCGGGGGTATTGACAGTAGTAAATGCACGTGATCTGGACTCATGCTGCCACTTGCTATGTCTATGTAATTTGCCGCACATATTTCTCTAATGATCTCTCTTGTTCTATCAGCTACTTGTCCTGTTAAAACCCTGTATCTGTATTTCGTACAAAATACGGTTCTGTCGCATGTATATTTGAGGAATGTGTTTTTGAAGTAAAACTCAGATTTTGGACGTTATACTGCCATTAACATTTTAAAATTCTCAAAAGTAGAAGCATTGTTATTGCTACCAATAATTTGTCCTTTTTGAATTATACGGATATTCTCAATACCGGCGATAGTAATTTTAGCAGAGAGAAAGCTTTTAAGGTTCTGTCGCACCTGTTGCCAGCAAGGTTTAAATTAGATATACTGAGTTAAAAATTAACAAAATGCCATTTCACATTTCTTCAAAACTACGCAAATATTTCAAAGGATTTTGTTCTTCACCAGAGATAATAATGTTGTTTGTGTACATGAAGTGTAGATTCTCCTTAAGCTATAGGGATTTAGAGGAAATGGCTAGTATAAGAGGTGCTACAATAGACCACGCTACGCTGCAAAGGTGGGTAATAAAGTTTGTATCCTTAATAGACATGAGAGTGAGAAAATATAAGAAGCCTGTAGGTAAGAGCTGGAGAATGGATGAAACTTATATTAAAGTAAATGGCAGTTGGGTTTATTTATGTAGTTAAGTGGGATAGGGTTAACACCCTCGCCTTTAGGCGAACACTTTAGTATTATGAGTTACTAACCAAGAGGAGAAGTAGCTTATGGAATATAGAAAAGGTTCGCACAGCATATATGATCTGAAGTACCATGTAGTATTTTGTACGAAATACAGATACAGGGTTTTAACAGGACAAGTAGCTGATAGAACAAGAGAGATCATTAGAGAAATATGTGCGGCAAATTACATAGACATAGCAAGTGGCAGCATGAGTCCAGATCACGTGCATTTACTACTGTCAATACCCCCGAGTATTTCTGTATCAAAGGCAGTACAATACATTAAGGGAAAAAGCAGTCGGAAATTACTACAAGAATTTGAATTACTGAGAAAACGCTACTGGGGTCAACATCTCTGGGCTAGGGGGGTATTTTGTTGTTACGGTTGGTAATGTGAACTCAAATGAAGTACAAAAATACATAGAGGAACAAGAAATGCATCATAAGAGAGATGATTTTAAAATATCTGAGTTTTAGCGTTTACGCTTTTAATCCGCTTTGCAAGCGTTGACCAAACTACCGGCTTTAGCCGGTAGTAATTGATGTGTTTTTCCGCTTCTAGTGTATGTTGCAGTGTCTACGTACATAAATATAGCTCTAAATTTAAACCTATTACATATTATAGCAATAACAAAAATTATGTCAAGCAAGAAATTGCATTTAGCCGTGTCTACACATATACAACAAAAAACCCTCTTTCCTAGGCGAATCCTAGCTTACAGCGATTTTTTAGGGCAAACTTCCGTTACAATGTAGCTCCCATGATTTAGTGTAGACAACTTTCAGGTAGGTAAGGCAGTTATTCTGTAATTGCCTTACTTTTTACTAATAAATTTTCAAGAGTAACTGATAATAGTTGAAAACCATCGGTGGTTCTATTCTCTAAGTCATATACTTTTACCGCTACTTCATTGATTATCTTAGGTTTCTTTACCTCTTCCCGATATACGTTAGCTTTTATGCGGAAGTTATCATTACCGGTTTTTACGCTATCCCGCATCTCAAATCGCAAACATTTACCGAAATACGCCATAAATTGAGCTTTGGAGCAAAACATGTTATCGAGCCTTTTTGACATATCCAGGAGTATCTCATTCATGGCATTTAGGCTAAAGTCCCGCCCTGAAAGGCTTTGTAACTTATCGCCATCCTCCTTGGTTAACGGGTAATGGTGCTTTAGGTCTTGAGGCTTTTTGTACTGGTTAAAATGATAAATTCTTGCCTTAAGTTCGGCATTAGTCGGCTTTTTCCTCTCATTAGGAAGTCGTTTTTTAATCCTTGTAGTTTTTTTAGGGCAAATAGAACTTTCAGAATTTTGTAAAAAATTAGATTCCAGATCTATATTTTCAATATTCTTATTTTCTTTATATATATAGAGAAGGTCGTTTTGTTGCGACATAAATGTCCCGACAGAATTTTCTACACAAGTAATATTTTCAAGGTTTTGCTCCTTATAACTAAACTCGTAACTATAACGATATTTTTTGTCATTATGAGTAATAGAATTATGATAAGTAATATCTAATATATGTGCTAGTTCTTCGATAATTCTTACATTCTGTCTTCTTTCAACAATCGTAAATGTAGAAATATATTTATGATTTAGGAGTACTCTTTCACTTTTTTGGAGCTTAGCTACGATAATGCTAAGTAATTTATTGGCTTTATCACTAAGAAAAAAAGATTTTTGACGGATGGGATTGATCTTTTTATTAGCTCTTTTGATTTTATCCCAGTTAATATAACTCTTACGATAACGGGCTTTCTCTTCCTTAAATGAGTAGAGTTTTCCTAGCTGGTCTGGGTATAATTCTGTATTAGTGAAATTTTGCTCTTGTTGTTTTGCCATATTCCTTAAAAATTATTATTAATTTGTAATTTTTAAAGAAAAACACTTGACTATTAGGCAATATCATCTTATTCTCAAGATTGTTCAGGTCTTGAGTTTTTGTGAGTATTTTTCTTTAAAAAACTCTCTCTACTTTCCGTTAGAAGAATTGTTCAGATTCTCAGATTAACCTTTTTCTACTTTTTCATAATAACCTACTAAATGTAATTGTATTTATAAAAATACATACGCTACGCTAGCTTGTTTTTTTTGTTTAGTCAAATCAATATTGAAAAAAACTAGAAAACAATTATATAGCACAGTTAGTATTAAAAAATATCATTATATTAGTAAGATATATGACTGATTTTCAAAATTTAGAATTAATTAATAAAGCTATTGATAACTATGCTTTATTTAATAAAACTCAAAAAAATGTACTAAAAGCGTTAATCAGAGTAAATATAGATGGATATTCTATTATTAGTATAAAAGAGTTATGCCAAATGGTTAACGTAACTAACACACCTATAAAAAATGCTATCTCTAAGCTAGAACAACATGGAATGATAGAAGATATCGGACGCAGAGGGATAGTATTTACTGGTTGCAGAGTAAAACAATCTAAAATTTCTAAAATAGTCAATAGATACAATCTAAAAAAATAAAAATCGAAAAAAAGTTATATTTATCTCGAAAAGATATTGACTTTATTAATTTCCCCCTCTATACTCACCTTATAAGGTATAAAAAAAACGCCTTAAGTTGTAGCTTAAGACGTTTTAGAACCTTATATCGGAAGTTTGCCCTAAAAAATCGCTGTAAGCTAGGATTCGCCTAGGAAAGAGGGTTTTTTGTTGTATATGTGTAGACACGGCTAAATGCAATTTCTTGCTTGACATAATTTTTGTTATTGCTATAATATGTAATAGGTTTAAATCTCTTTTGGGTATATTCCCCGCCGCTTGCGGCGTAAGATGTGGGGATGAGCAAATATATACACAAGAGTCACAATATTACTGTTTTACTGTATCACCTGGTATTTCCAGCAAAATATCGCCGAGCGGTGTTTGATGTATCGGTTGATCAAGTGCTAAGGGAAGTATGTTTAGGGATAGAAAAGAGATATCAAATAAAATTTTTAGAAATAGGAACTGATGAAGACCATGTACATTTTTTAGTACAATCTGTAGCGACTTATAGCGTAACAAAAATAGTAACGATAATTAAAAGTGTTACGGCTCGTCAAATATTCAGATTATGTCCACAGGTTAAGAAACAATTATGGGGCGGAGAATTTTGGACTGATGGATATTTCACAAGTACGGTAGGTAAGCATGGAAATGAGAATATGATAGGAAAATACGTAAAAAATCAAGGCAAGGAATATAAGAAACTGCATGACGACCATCAGTTAGCTTTTTTCTAAAATTCTAAAATACCCCGCTGCTTGCGGCGGGGATTTCTTTTATTTTGAATAATTTAAAGGAGACTTATATTAAGGTTTTTTGCTCATTAATTATTAATACAGATAAAATAAAAACTATATGGCTATATTAAATACACATGCAATAGTAAAGAAATTCACACAACATGGCTTCACGGAAGAACATGCTGAGCTAATTGTAGATGCTATAAATGACCAGAGTGACCAATTAGCTACTAAAAATGATTTATCACTTGCTTTTTCTGACATAAGAACCGAGTTTAGAACAGAATTGTATGAGCTAAGAACTGAATTTGCTGATCTCAAATCTGAAGTAAAATCCATCAATATCAATATAAAATGGATTATGGCTATTGGTTTATTGATTGTAGGTATTTTGTTGAAAAATACATTTATCCATTAATTACTTGCCTTTTGACCCCAAATTAGTATCATGACACTTGATCAAATTTATTTATGTAGTTAAGTGGGATAGGGTTAACACCCTCGCCTTTAGGCGAACACTTTAGTATTATGAGTTACTAACCAAGAGGAGAAGTAGCTTGGCTTTGTTGCACAAATCAAATTATGGCTGTATTCACCCTTACCCAAAAAAATTTGTTAACAAGTGCGCACAGAGATTGGTTTACCAATATGAAACATTTTGTTCAAAAGCTGGCATTTAATTGTTATTTCATTTTTCATATTTTCAATGCCCCTTGATAAAAATTGGCTGCCAAAAGAGCTCTTGAACCTGAAGAATGTATTTTCTACACTCTCCCTTCTACCATAATTATTCTTTACCCTCCACGCTTGGTACCCATTGCCTTGTTGATATTCAACTTCTATATCGCGCTCTGTTTTCACATGCGCCGCTTGGCTTGCTGCGTGGCTGTTTGGTGGTCTAATAGTTGGTTTTATGCCTTTGCCTCTTAGAAATTGATACATACTTTCTCCATCATACCCAGGGTCAGCCAAAAATTCCTTGGTATTAATATCTGTCAGTAGTTCACTAACTTGGGATCTATCATCAACATTGTGCTCAGTAGTTGCATTAGCTACAATAAAACCTTTATCATCGACCACTATATGTATCTTTTTCCAAGTTCTACGAATATATTGTTTGCCATGCTTATTTTCCAACCATTCGTTACCGGTATATGTTTGAATACCGCTAGAGTCGATAGCAACGTGATTAACTTCTTCTCCATTACGCACAGGTTCAAATTTAATGTTTAGCTTTTTACTGCGTTTACTAATGGTAGTATAGTCAGGACACTTAATATCTAAGCCGCACATTTGAAATATACAATCCAGAAAACCTTGTGTCTGTCGTAATTTTAGCCCAAATAAACATCTAATTTGTAAAACTTGTATAATTGCCTGATCACTATATGTTTTCTGCCTTCCAGTCTTTCTATTACTATGATTGTCTTCATGCCAACCATCACACAAATTTTCTGATATCATAAAATCTATACGTCCTCTGCGTCTCAGAGAATCGTTATATTTTGGCCAATTTTTTACTTTGAACTTAGAATTTATTCTTGAATCGCTAAACGGCTTTTTCTTTGGGGATCTCATTATAAAATTGATTATTTTTTCAATATCCTAAATTCTATCAGAAATTTCTTAAATCCTTTAGCAACTTAATATTTGTGCAACAAAGCCATTCTCTATCGGATGCAAAAATAGAATCTATTAAGAGTAGCACAAGTAGTGCCTATTATACGCCATCGCTGCTGGTAAAATTTATGTGGTCAATGCTATCTCGTCTAGGTTTTAAAGGGGGTGATATATTAGAGCCAGCAGCGGGGCATCGGTGCATTCTTAGATAACATGCCAAAGCCTATATACAATAATAGCAGGGTGAATGCGGTCGAGATGGATTTACTCACTAGCCAAATATTAGTAGCAAAATATCCAAAGCTAAATATTAGTTGCGCTGGTTTTGAAAACTTAAATTATGGCAATAAAAAATATGATTTAATTATCTCAAACCCACCTTATAGTAACAAACTGGTAGAAGATATTTATTATAAAGATTTATCCCACCTTACAATACATCATTTTTTTGTTGCGAAGTCAGCAAGGCTACTTAAAAGAAATGGAATTATTGCGACAGAACCTGAAAAACTGGAAGGAAGAAAGCAATAATTGCTATGTAAAATAGATTCAAAGTATGTTACATTTGCTTATGTAATAAATAAATTGTGCAAATAAGGTAATCAATGAAACGTCTTTCTACTACTTTTTATCAAAGATTTAAAAGTCAACAATCATCCTATACTGCAGCGCAAGATTTAGTAAGCAAAGTAGCAGGTCAAAACTTTACATATATACCGCTTGAAACTCACCATATTTACCATGGTGCCCTGAGTCATGCTTTTACTCCTAAATTGAAGTGGTATTCTCCCAGTCAGCACAGTTCCCCTATAACTACTGGTTTGGTTGGTCATAGCCATTTTGGCCTTACTTCTAAGAGTTTAGCGACGGGTAATAGTGTTTTTAACATTCAACACACTAACTTTTCTAATATTTTGAATTTTAAAGTCGGTATAGTTAATTTTGCAAAAAAGTGGTTCAGTAGTACCTCTCAACCTTCTGGTGGTTCTACTAGTCCTGATAATGATAGTGGTCAAGGAATATTAGTTGGAACAAGTAGCTTTAAAAAATTGTTACTTGAGAGTACTGTTATCATAGATAAAAGCTTGCTAATTAAAGAATTCTTAGAGGGGCAAGGAGTTGTTATTTTAAACACCTTTCCAAGGAGATGTGGGAAAAGTATAAATCTTGATATGATAAAGACTTTTTTAGAAATTGAAGTGGACGAGAATGGTATGCCATTAGAAGCAAATAAAATAAAAAATGCGAAATTATTTTTTGGGAATAAGAAGGCTCTTAAGCCTTTAAAAATATCAACAGAAAAAATAACAATAATAGAAGAATGTGAAAAAATTCAACATTTACCTTCAGATTATCAAGGAAAATTTCCAGTTGTATATATTGATTTCAAAGCTACTAAAGGAGAAAATTATCAACAAATAGAAACTAGAGTTAAGGGAGCCTTACATAAGAGTTTTAAGGAACACCAATATCTTTTAAAAAGTACAAAACTCGCTTCGGATGAAATAAATAAATTAGAAAATTATATAAGTGAAACAAAATACGAAAGTATTACATTAGAAGAAATACGTGTTGGACTTAATTTTTTATCTGAAATGTTATATAAGCACTTTAATAAAAAAGTATATGTTTTGGTAGATGAATACGATGCTCCAATAAATTATGGCTTTAAAAAACTGGACAAAAAAGAATTTGAACAAGTCATTGGTTTGTTTAGAGCGATAAACGAAGCTGTTTTTAAAACGGACGCAAACGATTCTGAGTACTTAGCAAAAGGATTTATTACTGGAATATTAAGGATAGCAAAAGCTGATTTATTTTCTGGACTAAATAATTTAGTAGAACATAACGCTTTAAGTGAAAACTATGCACAGTATTATGCCTTTACACAAGATGAAGTAAATTACTTACTTGATAAATATAATGTACCTAAAAATTTAGCCGATGATATTAAAGATTGGTATAACGGCTATAAAGTCGGCGACTTTGATGTGTATAACATATGGTCTATTGTAAATTGTTTGAAAAATTTTCAAGATTACAGACATAAGGGTGATATTGAGCAACTAAAGCGTCTATCAATTAAAAATTATTGGGAAAGAAGTGGTGATATAGATTTTATAGAGGATCTTTTTAAACACCAAGCAATTGAAAAAAGAGTACAAGAATTAATTAATAGTAAGGCAATTACTGTAAATTTAGGGGACCTTAAGATCTCAAGTAAAGATTTCCAAACCCTTAAAAGCTCTATGACTATAGGGGGTAACTTTAAAATAAATGATCAATTTTATGATTTATTTTTTTCTTACCTATTTTTAACAGGTTATTTAACTTTGGATACGCACGTTTCAGGTAATGTATACACGCTTAAGCTGCCAAATAAAGAAATAACAGCAGAATTGAATAATAAATTATTAGTATACTACAAACAACAATACACAGTAGATCCAAAACTTTTTACTAATGTTACAGACGCACTTGTAGAAGTTTTTAATAAACAAGATATAAAAAAAAAGATAGATGAATTTGAAAAATCATTTAAAGAGCTACTACTTGCATTACCCCAATTTACTAACATTAAAAATAATGAAGGTCATGGTTTTCATGGTAATGAAGACATAGTACATTCAGTACTAAATTATATTGCTTTACAAATTAAGACATTATCTCACTTTGGCACTGAAATTTGGTATAAAAATCAAGCTAGGGCTGATATAATGCTAGTTGATAGCGCCACTAAGCAAGCAATAATTATTGAATTAAAATATAATCAGCATGTAGATATTGCAAGTGAACAACTTGAAAAATATTCAAATCTTTTAGAAAATTTTAAAAATATTCAAAATGTCATTTATGTAGCAGTAAATATTTCAGAAGATAAACAGATTACTACTAAATTTACTATAGACGCAAATACTTACTATAATGTACCTGGTAGGGGAGCAACTGAAAATAGTGAAGATGATAACCAAACTCTTCCATTTCACGAAAAGTTTAGCGAGTATTATAGTAAAGGTATGGAAAAAATTCTTGCACTAAGGATCAAACAATTAGATGAAGATGCACAAAATACAGTAAAATTAGTTTCTTCTAAATATCAATTAGGCCAAGATACTGATTCCGACTGTATAATAAATGAATTAATAAATTTGAATTTAAAAGAATGTCAACTAGCTCTAGTCCCGTATAATATAGATAGTAAACATTGGGTGGGCTTAGTTTTTGCTAAGGTAGGCCAGGAGTTTAAGATGGTTTATTTGGATCCAGAAAACAAGCCTATTTCAATAACTTTAGATAAAGATTTAGATAAAGTTTGTTCTAATAATGGTTACAGTATTCTTATAGAACAAAAAAAAGTGCAGCAGCAGAAATTTAATAATTGTGGTCCTGAAGTAATAGAAGACTTTATAGACTATTTATCCGGTGAAAGGATTTCTCAAGAAGATACAGTACCTTATCATTCTAAATTATTAGAAAACGAACTACTTGCTGAAGGCGTACAAGTATTAGGTATTGATAGCGGAAGTGTATATAGCTAGTGACAAATAAGGGCTTTGTTGCACAAATCAAATTATGGCTGTATTCACCCTTACCCAAAAAAATTTGTTAACAAGTGCGCACAGAGATTGGTTTACCAATATGAAACATTTTGTTCAAAAGCTGGCATTTAATTGTTATTGTGACGCCGAGCATGGTGTAGGCGTAGGAGGTGAAAGTCCTCTATAGGCTGAGTTGAAGCGGTCTATTAGTCTAGGCAAGGTTAGTCTCGTGAGGGATCTAACTGAAGGAAGCTGATGGCAAAACAAGGTTGGAACGAACAGAAACTAGATAGTAGGCTATGATGGCGAGGTAACCTAGCAATAGATAGAATAACCTGTCTTCAAACAGACGCGCATCATAGTAAATCTGGTCTGACCTTGGGAAACTACTTCATCTTACCTCGGGAGATCTTATACTCCGCTGACGTATGCAGCTATATTAACAGCGATGTTAATGGATAGAGTATAAGAAGTCAGCAGAGGACGTAGTACTTATATTAAGGCACCAAATATAAGGAAGGTCTGAATTGCTGCTATTAGACAAAGGACTATGTCTTTTGATAACTTATAATATTGTAGAAACGAACAATAATGAACGCTATAAACTATACGAACATTTTTGATCTCCACGCATCAAGGGGTTACGGCAGATCCAGCGCTCCTGATAGCGAGGCACAATTAACATTATCAACATCACATAACTCCGATTGTCTAACAAATCTAATGAATGAGATTGCTTCTAAA
Organism: Candidatus Megaera polyxenophila; assembly: GCF_029982035.1. Classification (NCBI taxonomy): domain Bacteria; kingdom Pseudomonadati; phylum Pseudomonadota; class Alphaproteobacteria; order Rickettsiales; family Rickettsiaceae; genus Candidatus Megaera; species Candidatus Megaera polyxenophila. The sequence continues at coordinate 59,022 of NZ_CP104168.1, read as the reverse complement.
GCAAATCTTATTCTGGCCTTTAAAGCGGTTAAACGTAATAAAGGTGCGCCTGGTGTCGATAAAATGACAGTTACGGAAGTATCTGAAAATTTAGATATTATCCTAGAAGAACTAAGCCTTGCATTAATCAATAAAACCTATAGACCCTGCCCTGTTCGTTGCGTCAAGATTCCAAAAGTAAATGGTGGCTTACGTCAACTGGGTATTCCTATAGTAATTGGCTTTGTTGCACAAATATTAAGTTGCTAAAGGATTTAAGAAATTTCTGATAGAATTTAGGATATTGAAAAAATAATCAATTTTATAATGAGATCCCCAAAGAAAAAGCCGTTTAGCGATTCAAGAATAAATTCTAAGTTCAAAGTAAAAAATTGGCCAAAATATAACGATTCTCTGAGACGCAGAGGACGTATAGATTTTATGATATCAGAAAATTTGTGTGATGGTTGGCATGAAGACAATCATAGTAATAGAAAGACTGGAAGGCAGAAAACATATAGTGATCAGGCAATTATACAAGTTTTACAAATTAGATGTTTATTTGGGCTAAAATTACGACAGACACAAGGTTTTCTGGATTGTATATTTCAAATGTGCGGCTTAGATATTAAGTGTCCTGACTATACTACCATTAGTAAACGCAGTAAAAAGCTAAACATTAAATTTGAACCTGTGCGTAATGGAGAAGAAGTTAATCACGTTGCTATCGACTCTAGCGGCATTCAAACATATACCGGTAACGAATGGCTTTGTTGCACAAATCAAATTATGGCTGTATTCACCCTTACCCAAAAAAATTTGTTAACAAGTGCGCACAGAGATTGGTTTACCAATATGAAACATTTTGTTCAAAAGCTGGCATTTAATTGTTATTTCATTTTTCATATTTTCAATGCCCCTTGATAAAAAGTAAGCGTTCGGGGAACCCGCCCTTGTTATTTAATTTATTCTAATTTAATATTCCAAGGGAGGAGGTCTTCAATGCGATTGGCCTTATAATCTTGAATAACCTCAAAAACTTTATGTAAATATTTAACAGGATTTATATTATTAAGTTTTGCTGTTTCAATTAAGGTATAGAAAGTGGCCGCGGTATTACCTCCGTTATCAGAACCCGCAAAAAGCCAGTTCTTCCTACCTTATGTTGCCAAGCTAGTTATGTTGTGTTGAGTTATTGCACCCTATATCTCTGTACGTTTTATGAAACGAAGATAACATAATTAAGTACCCTAACTCAACGCTCCGACGACGCTCCGTATTATTTTATTTGTATTAAAGTGTAGCCAAAAAACTCATCAGGTCTTTATTGTCCCTCCAATGCGTTGGTGGCTTATCATTTGTAATATCACAACAAGCTAGTGCTTTTGCCTTCATTTCTAAATCTACCTCTGCATAAATATTTGTTGTGTTAATTGATACATGTCCGAGCCAAGCTCTGATTGTATTGATATCTACACCAGATTGCAGTAAATGAGTAGCCGTCGTATGACGTATTGTATGTGGGCTTACTCTTTTTTGGCTTATCGATGGTATTGTTTTGACGATCTCTTTGGTATAACGTCTGACCATGTTATGCACTCCAAAGCGAGTCAGTGGTTGCTTGCAGCGGTTTAAGAACACATGCTCATGTTTATCTCTATTAGCTATCAAACCTTGAAGTTCTGTAACAGTTTTTTGCCATAATGGACATCTTCTAAATTTATTAGCCTTGCCTCTGATGATAACAGTAGATAAATCTCTCTTTTGCACATGAGCTACACTGAGATCAGCTATTGTTAGCTGAGCCGCCTCATCAGCTCTAGTTCCAGTATTATAGAGGAAGAGTAATAATGCATAATCTCTCCTGCCTTGAGTAGTGTTAGTATCTGGGGCGGTTAATAGCGCATCCATCTCTGATTTATCAAGATAAGTTATCAATCTGTGCTCCGCTTTTTTAAAGGGGATTATCTGTACTTGTCTAGACCATTCTACATGCTCTGGGCTATTTAGCCCTACAAATTTTGCAAAAGCATGAAGTGCCGCAAGGCGTTGATTGCGCGTTGATAATGAACAATGGCGATCATTCTCGAGCGAAAGAAGAAAGGCTTTTATATGATCTGAGCTAATGTCATCTATAAGCAATTTATCAATGGCCTTTTTAGACCTACTAGCCATGCATGGCAATAGTAGCTTGAATGTATCGCGGTAACTTTGCTGTGTGTTTTTTGATAGGTTTCTGGTACTGATTAAATATTCTAACAAAAATCGTTTTATCCATATGCTTAAATAATTTGTATCTTTCATTGTTTTTCTCCTATTGTATATTTTTCAAAGCGTATATTAGCCTCCTGCAACAGATCATCCGTCATTGTCAAATAAACCGTCGTATCAGCAAGGCGTCTGTGACCAAGATAGGTTGATAATATTGGAAGAAGTTGTTGCACGTCCTTCTTCTCCCGATACCAACTTGTTAGTCTATGTACAGCAAAGCTGTGACGAAGATCATGCATTCTTGGTTGATATCTGCTAGTATCGTCTCTTTTAATCTTAGCCTTAGCTCTTATTCTTTGGAAAATATATTGCATTGTATTTATATTAAATGCCTGAGCATTTTTCCCTATAAACAAAGGGCTTTCTGGTGATTGTGGCTGCCTTTGATCTATCCTCCATTCTAAATATTTGGCAATGGTATCCTTAATTTGTATACTAAACGGTACTAAGCGGGACTTATAAAATTTAGATTGCTCTATTGTGATTACTGCATTCTCTATATCTATGTCCTGCAGAGTTAGAGACAGTGTTTCATGGATTCGTAGACCAAGAGCATAGGTCAAAATAAGTGCAGTCTGTACTGTGTATGGCAGAATGCAGCTCTTATTTTTTTGATATGTTAAGGCTGTATCAAAAAGTAGTTTTAGCTCACTTTGTGAGTAAATATATGGAACAAATCCTTGTGGTCTTTTTGGTAAAATAGATGGAAGTGGTACTTTGGTAACGTAATTGCGCGTCAATGCATACTGATAGAATCCGAAGAGTGCAGAATGCTTGGCAAACCAGCTAGATGTTACAGTTTGCGCGTCCCCGTAAAGAAAGCTGTTTATTTGCGCTAAAGAGATAGATTGGATATCTGTATTTGATTCCACTATCCTGCAAAAGGCTTTTAAGTAGTACGCATTGGTCTTAAATTTCTCACCTAAAGATTGCCTATAGTGGATATATTGAGTTACAAGTTGGTTTAGCATCATAATAGACCTCCCATATCAAATTCAGCAACTTTGCGCAAAGTTGTAAGATCAACCTTTGCATAAATTCTTGTGGTATCTAGAGTCCGATGCCCCAAATGATCACTTATTTCTTTCAGTGATATTCCTTCATTAATTAAATGAGTGGCACATGCATGACGAAGTGCATGTGGTCCATAATGTTTTATTGTAATATTCAGCTTCTTAAGCCTTTTACTGACAATTTGATACACTGCAGCCGATGATAAAAGTTTATAAGGCACGTACATAGACAAGAATATTTCTCTCGACGTGCGCAATTTTGGTCTGACGAGAGTTAAGTATCGTAAAATTGCTTCGCCAACGGTTTTAGAAAGAGGGAATGTCTGAGGTTTGCATCTCTTGGCACGCTGTAAATGAATCAACTCATTTTCCCAATCGATATCCTCTAAACGAAGATGAGTAACCTCACTGCATCTCATGCCATATACTGATAGTAGCATTAATATGGCATAGTCTCTGATGTCTACTAGACTATCACTGACACTATTTGCTAGTAACCTTTTGACATCACTCCAGTATGGTGCAGAAGGCAGTGACTCATCTCTATATACACGTGGTGCTTTAATAGTACTTGCCAAGTGTTTTGGACACCAGCCTTGATCCTCGGCATATCTCAAGAAGGAGCGCAGTATTGAAGCGTAAAGTTGCACAGTGCGTCTTGAGTGATGATCAATATCATGTTTGCCTATGATTATCTCATCTACGATGAGTGGTGTGAGCTTAGTAAATTCTTGCTGCTTCTGCTCAATACTGGTAAGAAAAATTCTAAGTTGATAAAACCTGGAAAGAATTGTACATTCGGACAGTCCTTGTTCCTGCCTCATGTAACTTATATACTGGTTGAGATATTCTTCAAATGAAATAGGCTGCTTGGTTTCCTGTAAACAACCTAGCATTTTAAACCACCTCGCAGCATTTCGAATCAACCACTTTCATCTGAGAGATGAAAGTTTGATCTTTGCGACTAGAAGTCGCTTATCAAGCTAAAGCTCATTCTAGCCTAATATTTGAAGTAAAGTCGGTCTCATGAGCGTCAGTGTGTTTGTTGATATATTCGTTAATCATATCATCTGTAACATTACCGCTAGTTGAACTGAAGTATCCTCTGCCCCATAAATGTCTACCCCAGTATTTCTTTTTTAGTATCGGAAATTCTTCCTGTATTCTTTTAGATGATCTTCCCTTAGCTTTCTGAACAAATTCACTAATTTTAATATGCGGAGGAATATTTGCAAATATATGGACATGGTCGCTTGATACAACGCCATTTTCTATCTTTATACTCATTTCCTCAGCTACCTGTAACACTAGTTCCCGAACACGTTTTTTTATGTCGTAAGTAAGTACCTTATAGCGATATTTCGTTATCCATACTATATGATAACGATGATAAAAAACTGAATGTGATCTTTTGTTATAGTAAGTCATAGACTTATGATGCTACCGCATCATGGCGCATTAGACAAGCTAAAGCTTTTCCATCTGGAAGATGGAGGTTTTCACCACCAAAGGGACTATAAATTGTCTTTTTGCAAATTTTGAATATTTGCTTTTCTTATGTATATTCTGTGGATCTCTTGTCCGGCGCCACCTCACTGCTGCTTCTTCAATTTCACTCAATGTTACTATCCTTACTTGATAAAAGTCTAAAAACTGTATGATGATCAATAGATACTGCGCTATTATACGAATGGTAGAAGTTACTGCTCCACAATCACTCCAATACTGTAGATACATCACCCTTTCCTCAACTAACGGAGCTGTCGAATGGCGGGCTATTGTATGAGATTGCACAAAAATCTTCTGGAACACTGGGATAACTGTTTTTACTGGGCGTTTTAAACGACATAGTTTTGCCAGCCAGTGAGTGGCATACCAAATAAAACGTTTTTTCCCAGTTTTTGAAAAGGCTGCCTTTTTTTGTGGGTTATTAGATTGATATCTAGCCCAGAGATCAGCAGCTACTTCAACTTCTTCTATAGTCACAATATCTGTAGTATCTAACTGTAGATACTCAACAATGCGTACAAGATATTGCGCGATAGTTGTGAGAGTGCTGTGAGCTTTACCAGCTTCATGCCAATACTGGAGATAATTTAAACGCTCCTCCAGCAATGGTGTGTTAATATGCTTTGTAACGTAATAGCTGCTTCTGAATAGTTGGTTAAACATGATCTTCCTCCTTTCTGGTTTATTGAAATTATGAACAACCAGTGTTAGGATAACCTACATCATGCAAAAATTATGTTGTTTAGATGATAATAAAGGGGTAAGAAGAATAAGGAATGTTGACCCAACACAACATAACTGGCTTGGCAACATAAGGCAGGAAAAACTGGCTTTTTGCGGGTTCCGATAAAGGAGGTAATACTGCGGCCATCTTCTATACCTTAATTGAAACAGCAAAACTTAATAATATAAATCCTGTTAAATATTTACATAAAGTTTTTGAAGTTATTCAGGATTATAAGGCGAATCACATCGAAGACCTTCTCCCCTGGAATATTAAATTAGAATGAATTAAATAACAAGGGCGGGTTTGCCGTACGCTTACGTTACAAGCCACAATATTAGAAATTATCAACACTTTTATGTAGTTAAGTGGGATAGGGTTAACACCCTCGCCTTTAGGCGAACACTTTAGTATTATGAGTTACTAACCAAGAGGAGAAGTAGCTTATGGAATATAGAAAAGGTTCGCACAGCATATATGATCTGAAGTACCATGTAGTATTTTGTACGAAATACAGATACAGGGTTTTAACAGGACAAGTAGCTGATAGAACAAGAGAGATCATTAGAGAAATATGTGCGGCAAATTACATAGACATAGCAAGTGGCAGCATGAGTCCAGATCACGTGCATTTACTACTGTCAATACCCCCGAGTATTTCTGTATCAAAGGCAGTACAATACATTAAGGGAAAAAGCAGTCGGAAATTACTACAAGAATTTGAATTACTGAGAAAACGCTACTGGGGTCAACATCTCTGGGCTAGGGGGTATTTTGTTGTTACGGTTGGTAATGTGAACTCAAATGAAGTACAAAAATACATAGAGGAACAAGAAATGCATCATAAGAGAGATGATTTTAAAATATCTGAGTTTTAGCGTTTACGCTTTTAATCCGCTTTGCAAGCGTTGACCAAACTACCGGCTTTAGCCGGTAGTAATTGATATTTAGAATATTTTTTAATTAATAAGGTAATGATTTATGGGTAATAGCGGTAGTAGAGGTAGCGGCGGAGGGAGTGGGTCTAGTAGTAATACAGGTAGCCATACATGTAAAAGTCAAGGTGGAAGAAGTTGGAAAGATAATGATGGTGTTACTAATATATGTATACGTGGAAGTTCAACAGGTAATAGTGGTAATAATGGCTCTGGTAATTATCCTTCGGCACATAGTAATAGCAAAGGTGGAGAAGGAAGAGGAGGAGGTGGCGGCTCTAGTAGTACTAATCAGGAAAGTAGTGTTTATAGTAAGTCCTCTGATAAAAAAACGTTCTCAATTTCCGAACAACAATCTTTAAAAAAAGAATTAATTGAGCTTTTACATGAATTACATCCTAATCTTTACCCTGCGAAATTTGAAGACTGGAATACTAACACTTATGGTAGACAACAATTAGAAAATGGAAATTGGACACATATTGAAGCTAGTTTACCTAATTATAAAAAATGGATACCAATAAGAAAAGATTTTATTAATATTTTACATCAATTATATCCTCAACTATACCCAGAACGATTTGAAGACTGGGTTAACTGTTGGGGTAAAGAAGAAATATTAGATAAAGGAAGATTTCAAACTATTGAAGATAGTATGCCTGTTTATAGACAACAGCTTTTACAAAAGGAACAAAATATTTTGTTTTTAGTCAAAAATAATACAGAAGCAAATTTCAATGGTATGAATATAGGTGATTATGGTGCTAGGTTAATAGCTTATTCAGCAGCTGTAAATATAATTGCCTTAAATCTCACTAATAATCAAATAGGTGATTCTGGTGTACAATATTTGGCTCAATTTTTAGTAAATAATTACAATAACAATTTAACAACACTAAATCTTGCTAATAACAACCTTACTAACAATGGAATAACCCCTTTTGCCGATGGATTTAGTAGCGGTAAAATAACTAAATTAAAATATTTAGACTTAAGGGAAAACAGTAAAATTTGCTTTAGCGGTATGCTGTATTTTTTCAAGGATATAGATAAGTGCAAAACTAAAGATACTAGTATCCTTTTTGATAAGGTTACTATTAATACGGGTGATATATACTCATTAGGTTTAAATAATAAATTACTAAACGATAGCCATATTCCTTGGATAACGGGAGCATTCAATTTAAAATGGCTTGCAAGTATTCATAACCTTAATTTAGGTAATAACCAGATAGGAGATGAAGGAGCTAATATACTTGCCGATTCCCTCTTAAATGGTAGATTCCCTCACTTAAAAACCTTACGCCTAGAAGGTAATAAAATCACTGATAAAGGAGAGGACGCTTTAGTTAATGCTCTAAAAAATGAGACAGTTCAAGATGTCATAATAACTACAATGACATTGTTTGAAAAGTACCAACTTAATATTAATGGTAGTGCTGATAGGAAAATGTCTATATATGAAAATAGGCTTGAAAAAGCAAAAGCCCGTGGTGTTGATGTTGATAATGTTGTGGTTGAAAGAACAACTTTGGATTGGATAAAAAATAAATCTAACTTTATAACTTATCTTGTAGGAGGTTGGGCCAAATGTATGATTGCTTATGATGACGTACAAACTTTTGCAGGTGAAAGATTAATAGCAAAACTTTCATCAAGGACTAGTTTAGCTAATGATGCTAAAGATAGTTTACTCTGTTATTTTGAAGCTGAAAATGATGCGTTACAGACAGAAGCAGGAGTAAAAAATACTAAGTATCAAATGTTAGATGTTATAACCTCTCCAGAACTAACAGGAGATATAGAGTATTTATATGATACGTTATATTATTAAATTATTAACTAATAATTTATTTTTTTTTAAAGGTAGGGCTAGTAGGAAAGAATATGTATTTAGGGTTTTATAGTCCCTTTGGTGGTGAAAACCTCCATCTTCCAGATGGAAAAGCTTTAGCTTGTCTAATGCGCCATGATGCGGTAGCATCATAAGTCTATGACTTACTATAACAAAAGATCACATTCAGTTTTTTATCATCGTTATCATATAGTATGGATAACGAAATATCGCTATAAGGTACTTACTTACGACATAAAAAAACGTGTTCGGGAACTAGTGTTACAGGTAGCTGAGGAAATGAGTATAAAGATAGAAAATGGCGTTGTATCAAGCGACCATGTCCATATATTTGCAAATATTCCTCCGCATATTAAAATTAGTGAATTTGTTCAGAAAGCTAAGGGAAGATCATCTAAAAGAATACAGGAAGAATTTCCGATACTAAAAAAGAAATACTGGGGTAGACATTTATGGGGCAGAGGATACTTCAGTTCAACTAGCGGTAATGTTACAGATGATATGATTAACGAATATATCAACAAACACACTGACGCTCATGAGACCGACTTTACTTCAAATATTAGGCTAGAATGAGCTTTAGCTTGATAAGCGACTTCTAGTCGCAAAGATCAAACTTTCATCTCTCAGATGAAAGTGGTTGATTTTTTATATTTTTATTATCATTAAATAGTGAAATAAGCAGATATAACCCAAGTCCAACACCTCTATATTTAGCTATATTAGCAATAATATTATTACTATTATTATTAATATATACACTCCAATATTTCTTTTTAGCTGTTAGGAGACTACATGATTTAAATGTTAGTGGTTGGTTTGTATTAATTTCCTTTATACCATTCGGTCAATTGTTAATATTATGGTTAATGTTCAAAAAAGGAACTGACGGAGTTAATAATTACGGCGAACCTCCAGAGTATTAATCGTATCGTCCAGCAATCATAAAAGACCTTAAAAAGGTCTTTTCCTTAAGCTATTTACTTTCTCTAGGCTAAGACCAGTTAACTCGGCTACTTCTTCTGCGTTTTTACCTCTAGCTAGCATTTTCTTGGCTATTTCCTCAGCCTTACCGAGTTCACCATCAATTTTACCTTTAAGCTCGGCTTGCTCTATCTTTTCTAAATACTCTTCAACCTTGATTTCTTCCGCTTCCATAGCTAGTTTAGCCCTTATATAAGCATCATGCTCGCTAGCATTCCACCTGTATTGCTCTAAATCCTCATATGCAGATAATACGCTACTGTTTTTTATTTCTTTCGGCGGTTCTTGTTCATTATGAGCACATTTTAATAAATGTAACCACTGATCTATATCATTCTCTATCTTGTTACTATCAAACTTGCCTAGCTCTACAAACACATACATCAAGGAAAAAAGATACTGCTTATTGGTGTTCGTTTCTTTTAGGCAATGGTAATTGATACATGGTAGCTCATCGTCAAATACCTTCTGACCTATAATAGAAATAACAACCACAGGTAATAGGTCTTTATGGCTTACGCCCTGTTCTATCTGGTTTACGTATGAATAACTGCCGTAGAATTGAACTCGGTTAATATAGTCCCTTTCCATTTTACGTTGCATCTCAATAATATACCAACGCCCTGCTTCATCTTTTACCTTAAGGTCAAATATACTCCTCTTACCTTCTAGAAATAAAGGCATCTGCTCTTGGGGTATATAGTCCAGTTCTTTTATTCTACTACCTTCTGATAGCTTGAGAATGGAATTAAGCAGGTCTATTAGGCGGTCTTTATTGCTAAAGAGTTTTTTAAATGCAACATCGTTCGTTGGGTCTAAATATCTGTGTGTCATAGTAAATTATCCTTATCCTCACTTATTTTATATACTTATTTCTTGTTTTAAACCTCATACAGCATCAATTTTATTGTTTAATATCTAGTTAGCTTAAATATCAATTACTACCGGCTAAAGCCGGTAGTTTGGTCAACGCTTGCAAAGCGGATTAAAAGCGTAAACGCTAAAACTCAGATATTTTAAAATCATCTCTCTTATGATGCATTTCTTGTTCCTCTATGTATTTTTGTACTTCATTTGAGTTCACATTACCAACCGTAACAACAAAATACCCCCCTAGCCCAGAGATGTTGACCCCAGTAGCGTTTTCTCAGTAATTCAAATTCTTGTAGTAATTTCCGACTGCTTTTTCCCTTAATGTATTGTACTGCCTTTGATACAGAAATACTCGGGGGTATTGACAGTAGTAAATGCACGTGATCTGGACTCATGCTGCCACTTGCTATGTCTATGTAATTTGCCGCACATATTTCTCTAATGATCTCTCTTGTTCTATCAGCTACTTGTCCTGTTAAAACCCTGTATCTGTATTTCGTACAAAATACTACATGGTACTTCAGATCATATATGCTGTGCGAACCTTTTCTATATTCCATAAGCTACTTCTCCTCTTGGTTAGTAACTCATAATACTAAAGTGTTCGCCTAAAGGCGAGGGTGTTAACCCTATCCCACTTAACTACATAAATCTAACGCTATACGAGGCTTAAATCAGGTTTTTCTTTGTCTTCGTTTTTCATAATGCGTAATAGTTCCATAAACTCCCTTTTAAATTTCATTACGCTTTTTCTCTTTTCTATTACTTCCCTGCTATATCTCCCATGCTTAAAGGCATTCTTATTACCTTTCGGAGCACCATCGCCAGTTCCTCCGTGCATTCTACAGCGTTTTTTGCCTGTAACTTTCCTTGCCTGACAAAAAGCACTCTTACCCTGTCTAGCGACAACTATAATTACCGGTCGCCGACAATTATAATTACCGAAATTTGGTCATAAAAAAATCACATTATTTTATAGTATAGGAATTTCAAAATTTGTAACCAGAAAAATTGTTAATCAAAACTTTGAAAATTCGTTTAATAAAATGTAGTTACAAGCCACAATATTAGAAATTATGGTTCTGTCGCATGTATATTTGAGGAATGTGTTTTTGAAGTAAAACTCAGATTTTGGACGTTATGCTGCCATTAACATTTTAAAATTCTCAAAAGTAGAAGCATTGTTATTGCTACCAATAATTTGTCCTTTTTGAATTATACGGATATTCTCAATACCGGCGATAGTAATTTTAGCAGAGAGAAAGCTTTTAAACCCAAGCATCGGCTTAGTCCGCTTCTTAATAAATCTATGATCCTGCTCTATAATATTGTTGAGATATTTCACTTGACGTAACTCTATTTGCTTGTCTTCCGGTAAATCTTTATTGGCGCTATTAAGTGCGGATATATTACTACCGCTTTTATCAATTGTTACTTTCTCTGGACGCTCGTTATTCTTGAATGCTTTACGGAAAAATGCTTTAGCAGCAGCTGCGTCCCTATACTTTCTAAGCAAAAACTCTATGGTATTACCAAGTGAGTCTACAGCTCGATATAAATAAACCCAACTGCCATTTACTTTAATATAAGTTTCATCCATTCTCCAGCTCTTACCTACAGGCTTCTTATATTTTCTCACTCTCATGTCTATTAAGGATACAAACTTTATAGTCCCTTTGGTGGTGAAAACCTCCATCTTCCAGATGGAAAAGCTTTAGCTTGTCTAATGCGCCATGATGCGGTAGCATCATAAGTCTATGACTTACTATAACAAAAGATCACATTCAGTTTTTTATCATCGTTATCATATAGTATGGATAACGAAATATCGCTATAAGGTACTTACTTACGACATAAAAAAACGTGTTCGGGAACTAGTGTTACAGGTAGCTGAGGAAATGAGTATAAAGATAGAAAATGGCGTTGTATCAAGCGACCATGTCCATATATTTGCAAATATTCCTCCGCATATTAAAATTAGTGAATTTGTTCAGAAAGCTAAGGGAAGATCATCTAAAAGAATACAGGAAGAATTTCCGATACTAAAAAAGAAATACTGGGGTAGACATTTATGGGGCAGAGGATACTTCAGTTCAACTAGCGGTAATGTTACAGATGATATGATTAACGAATATATCAACAAACACACTGACGCTCATGAGACCGACTTTACTTCAAATATTAGGCTAGAATGAGCTTTAGCTTGATAAGCGACTTCTAGTCGCAAAGATCAAACTTTCATCTCTCAGATGAAAGTGGTTGATTACCCACCTTTGCAGCGTAGCGTGGTCTATTGTAGCACCTCTTATACTAGCCATTTCCTCTAAATCCCTATAGCTTAAGGAGAACCATTGATTATTTCTACAAACTTTAATCCCAGTGTCTCTCCTATTTCCTGAATTATATCCCCGTAATTAGTCTCTATCCATTGCTTAACAAAAGAGTTAGGAGCTTGTAGCTCAATAGTTTTAGCCTGCTCATCAATGATAGGAACTAGCTTACTAAACCAGTTATTGTAAATATGAATGCCGTATATTTCTCTCAGCTTCCTACTGATATCTCCCCAAATGCCTTGTTGTAATGTCGGCATGACGGGAGTTCCTTTTGTCCGCACCTCGTCATAGCCGTTTACTTGCCGACAAGTATTTTCTACTACATACTCCACGCTTTCTATGTTTACCTCTCCGCTAGAATAGATAGACTTAACCTGATTTAAAACTAAACCAGTTTCAAACTCGTTTAATTGGCAGTCGGCTCTTAAGTAAATTTTTACGATACCGCCTAATACCACAAAATCCTTAATGTTTGACAGTAGTACATAAGCTTTTAGAGACTCAAGAACATTGGAAATCCTTGCTTTTAGCTGGTTCTCAGGGCAAACATGGGTAATCGCCATTTGTTCCACTTCGGCTAAATATTGTTCTAGCTGCTTTGTTTTGTCTATTTCCCTTTGATTTATTGGAGTGATGTTTGCTTTTATGCGGAAGTTATCGTTACCCGTCTTAATGGCATCCCGCTTCTCGTATTTTAGACATGTGCCGAAATACGCCATAAATTGAGCTTTCGAGCAAAACCTGTTATCCAGTCGTTTTGACATATTTAGGAGTATCTCATTCATCGCATTTAGCCTAAAGTCTCGCCCTGACAGGCTTTGCAACTTATCGCCGTCCTCCTTAGTTAGTGGGTAATGGTGCTTTAGGTCTTGAGGCTCTTTGTACTGGTTAAACCGGTAAATTCTTGCTTTACGCTCGGAGTTAGTAGGTTTTTTCCGCTCGTTAGCAGGTCTAGTTTTTAGCTTAGTAGATTTCACAGGTTCTTTTGGAAGTTCTACTATTTGAGGTTCTGTATTTTCCTCTTGTTTGATTTCTTGAGTATTTTGTGAAAGAGTAGATTCGTGCGCATGCACGTTAGATCTAATATATTCAATATCTTTATTTTCTATAGATGTATCAAAACTCGCTTGATTGCTAGGTTTTGAGGATTCGTCTCGCTTAATAACTTGAGCGGTAGAATTATCTTCTTTAGATACTATTTCGTCTTTGTAATACGCAAATTCGTAACTATGGCGATATGTTTTGCCGTCAACAGTAATAGAATTATGGTAGGTAATATCTAGGACAGATTCTAATTGCTTTATGATATTACAATTTTGCCCTCTTTTACAAAAGGTAATTGTAGAAATATACTTATGATTAAGGATGACACGCTCGCCTTTTTTTAGTTTTTGTATAACGGGCGCTAGAATATCTTTTGCATCCTTACTTAAGTGCTTAGCTTTTTCACGGATAGCTTTCCTGTTAGCTCTCTTTATCTTATCCCAGTTAATATAACTCTTACGATAACGGGCTTTCTCTTCCTTAAAGGAGTAAAGTTTGCATAGCTGGTCTTGGTTAATTTGAGCTTCCTGCTCTGTTCTTAATGCTACATTAGACATTTATGTTTGTTTTGTTAAATTCATTTTAAACTATTCACTTAACAAAAATAAACAAAAGGGGTTGACTAGTAAGAAATACTCTACTATTCTAACAACTACGTTTGTTTTTGTTAGTTAAATAAAAATAAACGGTTGACGTATCACTCGATACATCGGGTTAATGTGCGAAAGTTTTTATTTGCGATCGGGGGATTTTAAATAATAAGCTTTCTTAGTAATCGGTATGTGTGTTCTACATATGCTGTTTTTCTTATGTTCTAGTATAGGAATTTCAAAATTTGTAACCAGAAAAATTGTTAATCAAAACTTTGAAAATTCGTTTAATAAAATGTAGTTACAAGCCACAATATTAGAAATTATCAACACTTTTATAAAAATCTCTGCCAGAATCTATCTAAAAATAGGTTCAGTTTTACAAATTATGTGGCTAAGACGTGAAAGAAGTGTTCGCCATAATGATGTTATCTAGGCGTTGATAATAATTCATTGATTCTTATTAATAACAATGGCGGAGATAAACCGTAATAAACTTGCCGCAGATTCATACATTTATTGCAATTATAGCAAAACAGAGGATCTATTTTAAAATTCAACCAAATCATTAATCTCCAACTAATGAGCTTAGTTTTCTTATGAACGATTTGATTAATTGCCTTATATACGATAGGTAATTGTACGCCCCTAGTTCTATTAGATAAAAAACCGTAATACCTAATCATTCGAAAATAACGATCTGGTATATGCATAATCAGACTAGCTATGAACTGCATCACGGGCATAGTTATGCGATCAATTGTATTATTATAGTGATCAAGAAATTTAAACGTTACCTGCTTTCCGTCGTAATTTTCTATTCTTGTCTCGGAAATAGGGGGCGTTTTATATACCGCCCTAAATATTCTATGTTGCGTTTATGATCATCCGATGGTTTTTGTAAATAAACATACCAACTGATTTCGTATAAACTACTCATCCAGTTATTAAAATTCTCAGCATTTTGATATGCGGACGGCAACTTCAAATTACTTGAGATATATTGAAAGCGAAATAACTCAAGGACTCTATGTCTCCACATTTTTTTAATAGGTTCGGCAGGAAAAAATAATTTTTGCCACTTGCCTTTGCTATTTATACCGCCGCAAGTAACCGATAAATGGATATGAACATTGCGTTTTAAATCTCTACCGAAAGTGTGTAAGGCAGTAAATATACCAACCACAAGATTTTTCTTTGCTATCTCCTTAATAATTCCTGCTGCAATACCGGAAATCAATCCAAACAGATCACGATTGAGCCAAAATATCGGCCATAAAGAGTCCGGCATTGTAAATGTAATGTGCTGCCATCGTGTTTTTGGTAGAACATTGCTAGCCTTACTCACCCATTGATCCGTTTGTTTCTTACCACAACGAGAACAAAACCTACCTTTACAGCTGAATGCTACCGATTTATTGCGGTTACAATCACGGCAGCTATAACGTTTAAATCCTAAATATTTCGTTCCACACGATATAACTTTAGTGACGTTGAAAATAATGCCGTATCTTAGCTTGCCGTATTTTTTAGCGAAATCGAGACCAATTACCACGGTCTAGAAAAATATGTTTTATAGATATTCCTTTACCGACTATTTCCATAAATTACTTATAGTTAATGTTTTCTTACCAAGGAATCTTTCTTCCTTTGCGTTCTAAATCAAATTCTTTACAATCAGGGCAATAGTAAACAGAATTATACTTATGATTGGGAGATATTTTTCGCAACATTATCCAGAAAGCCTTGGCTATTTCCTTATCTCCTTCGGAAAAAATCTTTTTGATCCTGCTGTAAGGAATTGCTTGCTCTTTAGAAATGGCCTTAAGAGTTTTTACCGCTAATTCATTGACCAAATGCTGCTCAGAGTGCAAGTTACTCATAACTCAATTATATATTATCTTATGTATGTCTAACATTCAGTCTTTATAACTCAAGTTAAAACAAATCAAATACCAGTATTATAATCCTCCATAAATATTTATCGGTCAAGAGTATCTTCTTTTAAGCTGCCACCGATAGGTGGCTTATCTTGTTTTGTTAATGTGTGTTACTGATGATAATTGTGAATCAAAGAAAGTCAATTCTTTTTATGTAGTTAAGTGGGATAGGGTTAACACCCTCGCCTTTAGTCGAACACTTTAGTATTATAAGTTACTAGAGAAGAGGAGATGTAGCTTATGGAATATAGAAAAGGTTCCACAGTATATATGATCTGAAGTACCATGTAGTATTTTGTACGAAATACAGATACAGAGTTCTAACCGGACAAGTAGCTGATAGAACTAGAGAAATTATTAGAGAAATATGTGCAGCAAATTACATAGACATAGCAAGTGGCAGCATGAGTCCAGATCACATGCATTTACTACTGTCGATACCCCCAAGTATTTCCGTATCAAAGGCAGTACAATACATTAAGGGAAAAAGCAGTCGGAAATTACTGCAAGAATTTGAATTACTGAGAAAACGCTACTGGGGTCAACATCTCTGGGCTAGGGGGTATTTTGTTGTTACGGTTGGTAATGTGAACTCAAATGAAGTGCAAAAATACATAGAGGAACAAGAAATGCATCATAAGAGAGATGATTTTAAAATATCGGAGTTTTAGCGTTTACGCTTTTAATCCGCTTTGCAAGCGTTGACCAAACTACCGGCTTTAGCCGGTAGTAATTGATGCAATTCAATTGCTTTGAGTTTTTTTCTGATTCGTTTTGATTCAGTTTTGGCTTATGTAGTTTGTTGGTATTATTATTACCGGCTTTTACGTTAGTATTATCGACCTTAGGTAATTCACTTTTTGTCGTACCGGGTGTCCCTGCTAATTGTCGCAATTTGTTTTGTACCTCAGGAGATCACTGGCTCTGTCGCATCTATATTTGAGGAATGTGTTTTTGAAGTAAAACTCAGATTGTGGACGTTATGCCGCCATTAACATTTTAAAATTCTCAAAAGCTTTTAAAGCCAAGCATTGGCTTAGTTCGCTTCTTAATAAATCTATGATCCTGCTCTATAATATTGTTGAGATATTGCACTTGACGCACCTCTATTTGCTTGTCTTCCGGCAAAACTTTATTGGCGCTATTAAGTGCGGATATATTGCTACCGCTTTTATCAATTGTTACTTTCTTTGGATGCTCATTATTCTTGAAAGCTTTGCGAAAAAATGCTTTAGCAGCCTCTGCGTCTCTATACTTTCTTAGTAAAAACTCTATGGTATTACCAAGTGAGTCTACTGCTCGGTATAAATAAACCCAACTTCCATTTACTTTAATATAAGTCTCATCCATTCTCCAGCTATTACCTACAGGCTTCTTATATTTTCTCACTCGCATGTCTATTAAGGACGCAAACTTTATGACCCACCTTTGCAGCGTAGCGTGGTCTATTGTAGCACCCCTTATACCAGCTATTTCCTCTAAATCCCTATAGCTTAAAGAGAATCTACACTTCATATAAACAAATAACATTATTATCTCTGGTGAAGAACAAAATCCTTTGAAATATTTGTGTAGTTTCGGGGAAATGTGAAAGGGTATTCTGATAATTTTTTAACTCAGTATATCTAATTTAAAGCTTGCTGGCAACACGTGCGACAGAACCTCATTTTATCCCCAAAGCAATACAAGCACGATCAGCTATTTTAATAGCAATTTTTTATCTTTGTTAAAAACTTGAGCTCCGACTATAAAAAATAATAGTAGACCAAAGCACATAACCAAAATAGTAGAACTAGCATTGCCGCGGTAAAAATAACCGGCAATTTGCAGACCAAGTGCAGTGGTAATTAATCTAGTAGATAAAATTAAAGCAGATATATGTGCTTTAGCTTCTGGTATAACTTCAAATGCCTCTGGCCATAACTTGTGTAATGGAAATACGGAACCTATGGCAAAAAGTTGCATGACGGCACTAAATATCAAAGCGTTGCGGGTATTACTAATTATTAGCACAATAGATACAAGCAGAAAAAGTACCAAGCAAGTTAAACTAAATATAAGACAGTTCTTGGCGCTGAATTTATTCAATAAGTAATTACTAGCAAGACTTAATACACCGAAAACGCTTAACATTACCGCTTGATATATCCCGAATTCTTCAAGCGAAGCCCCGAATCCTTCAATATAAATGATAGGTGCAATCCCTATGAATACCCAGTATGGTTGAGTTAAAAAACATATAGTTAAAATATAATAACATGCTTTTTTAGATTTTAAAATATCTAAATACTTACTTGAAGTAGATGAGTAAACATGAGAACTACTGGTTTTAGGAATAAATAGAAGGCTCAATATTAAGCATATGACACTTAAAACTAAAAGCGCTATAAAATTACCACGCCACTGAAAAAATAAATTTATATAACTACCTATTATAGGTGCAGTAGCAATGGATAGAGTAATAGTGCCATTAATCATACTTAACATTTTTTGTTGATTTTCAGGAGCAACACTATCCGAAACCAATAAATAGCACAATACCGATGGTCCTGAAATACCTACTCCCTGTAATAATCTGCCGAATAATAAACCTACATAGCTATTCGCACATACACAGATCCCACTGCCGATTATAAAGATTAACAGCCCCACTAAAATAACGGGTCTTCTTCCGTATTTATCGCCTAAATTGCCTACTATAAAAGTGGTAACGCAATGAGCCATAAAATTTAAGCCGAGTAATAATTCAACCATAAATGGAGAGAGCGTAAACGCTTGCCGCAAATCCGGAAAGCTCGGAACTAGTATATCAATTTCAATGCCTGATAAAATCTCGATAATTAGGATGGTTATAAATTGTTTAGCGGACATACTCGTTAATACCGATCTTACTTAATGATAGTGAATAAAGTGATTTAGTTAATACCGTAAGTTCTTATGTTGCCATAAATCAACCACTTTCATCTGAGAGATGAAAGTTTGATCTTTGCGACTAGAAGTCGCTTATCAAGCTAAAGCTCATTCTAGCCTAATATTTGAAGTAAAGTCGGTCTCATGAGCGTCAGTGTGTTTGTTGATATATTCGTTAATCATATCATCTGTAACATTACCGCTAGTTGAACTGAAGTATCCTCTGCCCCATAAATGTCTACCCCAGTATTTCTTTTTTAGTATCGGAAATTCTTCCTGTATTCTTTTAGATGATCTTCCCTTAGCTTTCTGAACAAATTCACTAATTTTAATATGCGGAGGAATATTTGCAAATATATGGACATGGTCGCTTGATACAACGCCATTTTCTATCTTTATACTCATTTCCTCAGCTACCTGTAACACTAGTTCCCGAACACGTTTTTTTATGTCGTAAGTAAGTACCTTATAGCGATATTTCGTTATCCATACTATATGATAACGATGATAAAAAACTGAATGTGATCTTTTGTTATAGTAAGTCATAGACTTATGATGCTACCGCATCATGGCGCATTAGACAAGCTAAAGCTTTTCCATCTGGAAGATGGAGGTTTTCACCACCAAAGGGACTATAAACCGGTAGACCAGTAAAAATTAATCACAAACTTAAAAATAAATATATAAAAGCACTCGAAAGAAAAAGCCATATACAAACTCCTAACGGGATTAAACTAGTGATCCATGGGATTCTATTCAATCTCTTTTGGGTATATTCCCCGCCGCTTGCGGCGTAATATGGAGGAATGAGCAAATATATACATAAAAGTCACAATGTGACCGTGTTGCTGTATCACATGGTATGTCTGGCAAAATATCGCCGAGTGGTATTTGATGTATCAGTCGACCAAGTATTACGAGAAGTATGTTTAGATATAGATAAGAGATATCAGATAAAATTTTTAGAAATAGGAACTGACGAGGATCATGTGCATTTTTTAGTACAATCCGTACCAACCTATAGCGTAACAAAAATAGTAACGACAATTAAAAGTGTTACGGCTCGTCAAATATTCTGACTATGCCCATATGTAAAGAAACAATTATGGGGTGGAGAATTTTGGACTGATGGATATTTTACGAGTACAGTAGGTAAGCATGGAAATGAGAATATGATAGGAAAATACGTAAAAAATCAAGGCAAGGAATATAAGAAGCTGCATGAGGATCACCAGTTAGCTTTCTTCTAAAATACCCAGCTGCTTGCGGCGGGGATTTCTTTTATTTGGCTAATAATCTAACTGCGTGAGCACTGACATTATCTGACTTGATAGTTTGTCTGAGTTTAAGATTTTCCAGTATAAGTTCCTTTATTCTTTTTAACAAAAGACATCAGATGGCCATTATTACACGTTCCCTACCCTCAGGCTTAAAATAAGAAATTAGCGAAATAGTCTCTATAATGGATAGCTTATATTTTGTTGTACTTGGCATTTGTAACGATTATGTCTAGATAAAGCCTAGAGTCATTACTTGGCAATTTGTATAAGTAAATTAGCAATGGTATCTAGTTCAATTTTGTTAATGGAAGGATTATTTAAACTATTAAACTCTTGTACCAAAGCAAATATCTTATCTATTTAACCTTTTTCAAGATAACTGTGCATTAATTCTCCTTCTGGCTCAAAGAATACCTTTTTTGTTATTTTGATGTAGTATTTTATGTAGTTAAGTGGGATAGGGTTAACACCCTCGCCTTTAGTCGAACACTTTAGTATTATAAGTTACTAGAGAAGAGGAGATGTAGCTTATGGAATATAGAAAAGGTTCGCACAGTATATATGATCTGAAGTACCATGTAGTATTTTGTACGAAATACAGATACAGAGTTCTAACCGGACAAGTAGCTGATAGAACTAGAGAAATTATTAGAGAAATATGTGCGGCAAATTACATAGACATAGCAAGTGGCAGCATGAGTCCAGATCACATGCATTTACTACTGTCGATACCCCCAAGTATTTCCGTATCAAAGGCAGTACAATACATTAAGGGAAAAAGCAGTCGGAAATTACTGCAAGAATTTGAATTACTGAGAAAACGCTACTGGGGTCAACATCTCTGGGCTAGGGGGTATTTTGTTGTTACGGTTGGTAATGTGAACTCAAATGAAGTGCAAAAATACATAGAGGAACAAGAAATGTATCATAAGAGAGATGATTTTAAAATATCGGAGTTTTAGCGTTTACGCTTTTAATCCGCTTTGCAAGCGTTGACCAAACTACCGGCTTTAGCCGGTAGTAATTGATACTTTTAAACTATTGGATTTTCTTGACTTTAAGCTACTTGATAATAATTAGTATTCATTATATTTAAATAGGGAGTAATAATATGTCTAAAAACAATAATGATACTTTTGGTAAGACAGATGATGATGCAGTTTCTGTTCTTATAGAGCAAGTAAATCATTTAGCTATTACTGTTTTCTCTCAAACAAAGGTAGTTAAATTTTTAGTTAATGTTCCTATGTATATACCTGCTTCTGATATGGCAGGAGATTCATCTGATGAATCTGAGGATGATACATTTACAGAAGATCAATTTAATTTTGATATAGAAGATAGGTTTTCATTGCCTTATAGAACTTTCAATATTAGGGACAAAGTAAACAAGAATAAGAAAAAGGAAAAAATAATAGAAAATAGGGTTGGTAACTTAATTTTAGATGATTTAGATTTGCAGTTAGATCCAATTAAGCCTAAAGCTACTGTTTCAAAAACACAAGTTTTTCTTGATTTATTAGAAGACGCAGGTTTTGAAACAGAGGATAAAGATAATTTAGGTAACATTGGAGTTAGTATAGGGCTTATATAGATCTAAGTCTTTGAGTACAAGAAAGAATAATAACCTTTATAAACAGTTACAAAGCAAAGAAGAAAGCATTATAATGCATAATAAATTTGCTTTTTTCTGGGATATCCCATGGACAAATGATAGTGGAAACCCATTAGAACTTAAGAACCAGAATATATATGATATATCAGTTTGTAGAACTAGCTGCTGCTTACTTACTAGGAATAATCACTCCAGGCCCATCATTATCATTAATAATTCAAAATGGAATTATTCACTCTCGAAATGCTAGTTATCAAGCTTGTGCAGGGATTGTTACAGGAATTGCTGTACAGGCTGGTAGTATCTTACTTTGTTTAGACATGATAGAAGCTTATCCAATATTTCTTCAAGTGCTAAAAATATTTTGTGCTTTATTCTTAGTTTTTTTAGGAGCAAAATCTATTTTTTTAGCCGATGCGTTTGATGAAGTTAAAATAAGAAATTCTCTAAGAACAGTTAAGAAAAAAAATAATTTCTTCTTAGAGGCCTTTACACTTGAACTCTTGAATCCCTTTGCTTTTACCTTTTTTATAAGCGTAATGTCACTTATAATTGAGCCAAACTCATCTTGGTTTTCTCAATTACTATACTGGGTTGAAATAGTTCTATTAGGCACCCTATGGTTTTATACCGTAGCATTTTTAGCTTCTACAAAAACAATATTCGTTTATGTCGAGAGATTTAGTAAGCTATTACAAATATTAGCTGGCATATTATTTATCGCTTTCGGTATTAAAATGCTATTATTAGCTTAAGATTATTAGAAGTACATATTATGATTTATGATATTTCTCCCATTATAACACATTCCAAACTCGTTGACAACAGATGCGACAGAACCTCAAACTTTCATCTTCCAGATAAAAGTGGTTGATTTTTATATAATTAAAGGTTAAGTCTTAAAAGTAGATAAAAAGACGCTTAATCTACACAATTTGGTAAAGCGCACTTAGTACGCAAAGCTATTTTATTCCATAATTGTAGAGAATATTTAAATATATGACACAACAGAATGTTTTACATGCCATTCAGGATTTTACTAACGCGTTAGGTATAGATAACGTGACAATATCTAGAGAGCAATGTAACAAATTTGAAAACACGACATTTGCTACTAATCAAAAAGTACAAGGAGTATTATATCCTAATAGCAAAGAGCAAGTGCAACAATGCATTAATATTGCATACCAATATAACATTAAACTTTATCCCTTGAGTACAGGACTTAATATAGGATTAGGGGGCACCGTACCTGTAGAGAGCAATAGTTTTATCCTTAATTTAGGAAAAATGAATCAAATTATAGAGTTTAATGAGAGCCTTGGATATATTACTATAGAATCGGGAGTAACGCAAATTCAAGTAGTAGAATTTCTAAAATCAAAAAACTCTAACTTTATTCTTAGTCCTACTGGGAGTTTGCCAGAAACTAGCATAATAGGCAACGCCGTTGAAAGAGGAGATACTAGGGGAGCTATTCCTCAAAGAGCAGAAAGTATATGTAATTTAGGTGTTGTATTACCCAGTGGTGAGTACATGGAAATAGGTTTCGGTAGGTTTGCTAATGCTAAATGTTCAGGAATAAGTAAATACGGAGTTGGACCTGATTATACTGGGTTATTTACCCAATCTAATTTTGGAATAGTAGTAAAATTGACTTTGTGGTTGGCGCCTAAAGCTGTAAATTGCGACATCATATTATTTACCATGGAAACTAATGAACAACTTAAAAATTCGATTGATTTATTACATAGATTAAGAATATATAACTTATTCCATTGCGTAGATTTTTTTAATGATTATAAATTTTTAACCGTGTCTCAGCAATACCCTTGGGAACATAAAGATAATCATGTTGATCTTGAATCTTTTATTTTAGAATGGAGAAAGAAAAGAAGAATAGGACGGTGGAACGGAATAATTACAATTCACTCTTTATCCAGCAATCACAATAAATTTATTGTATCCACAATAATAAAATCTCTTAAACCTTATGTAGAAGAAATTATTTGTACTTCATCCCTAAAATTTAAGATTACTAGCCTATTTAGAAAGCCTATAGAATACATGTTAGGTATAGATCTTTCATTGTTAGATGACTTACGTGAAACAAAATTTGCACAAGGCATTCCTAGTAGTTTTGCCTTTAAAAGCTTATATTGGAGAAAAAAAATACCTATACCACAAAATTATACTCCCGTAGAAGATAAATGCGGCGTTTTATGGCTTGCTATAGCCGTTCCTTTTACCAGTCAAAATATTTTGTTTTGTATAGAAGAAATAAAAAAAATACTTAAATTATACGAATTTGAGCCTAATATTTCATTACTTGGTATAAGTGACAGAATGATTACTATAACCGTTTGTATTATTTACGATCAAGAAATTAGCGAAGAGAACGCTAAAGCAAAAGCATGTCATGATCAAATTTTAGAGGTTATGTCAAATAATGGTTATTATCCTAATAGATTAGGAATTCAGTCGATGCAATCTATACCTACATCCTCGTGTTTTTATGACGGTTTTATGAAGAAAATAAAGCAATTTATTGATCCTAAAGATATAATAGCCCCTGGAAGGTATGATAATAGACATAATTGGCCCAACTAAATTTTAATCGGTTCTGATACTGTCTTAGGTGTCAAGCACTAAATTTGGAATGACATTCTCCTCGCAGCTTGCTGCGAGGAGAATGTCATCAAGTTTTTTTGCTAAAGACGGTATGTTAAAGGAGCTGACAAAAAATCTATTTGAAAGAGCTTTACAAGCAGAAATAGACGAGCATCTTGGCTATAGCAAATATGGCAGAGCAGAAACGTAGAACAGTAGGAATGGGGTTGTAAATTGTAACTAACTATTGATCCACCTAGAGCAAAAATTGTAATTAAAATTGACCCACCTAAATAAGTAACCATACCTTTAAAAGTTAATCTCTCTCGGGTTTAATTCCCTGAAGCTTGCTTCGTTTTAGAAAAGTCTTAATATTTCTATATTGTAGAAAGTCAGTATATTCATAAAAGTCACAATGTATCGGTTTTAGTATATCACATAGTTGCTCCTGCAAAATTTAGAAAGAAAATATTTGAAGACGAAGAGGTTGAGGAATGGCTAAAAGTGATATGTCTAGAAATCTAACAAAGATATGAGATAAATTTTTTAGAGATAGGAGTGGATGAAGATCACGTACATTTTTTAGTACAATCAGTACCGATGTATAGACCAAGCAAAGTAGTGCAAATCATAAAGAGTATAACGGCTAGAGAAATTTTCTTAAAATTTCCGTATTTAAAGAAAAAACTATGGGGCAGTGAGTTTTTGTCTAGCGAAAACTATAATTACCGGTCGCCGACAATTATAATTACCGAAATTTGGTCATAAAAAAATCACATTATTTTACATCTATTTTCTCCTCTGTTTTTGTTGATTTATGAGAATAATTTTTTGCAATTTTTGCAGCATTGATTCTATAACTTTCTGTATTCAGCTCAAGAATAGTAGCATGATGGGGTTCTTAGCACAAATCCCCGCCGATAAACCAAAATGCCCTGTATACTTTATATCTCTAGGTGTATAAAGGTTGTTTTGAGGTTCTTTTGTAACTGTGCAATTATATCCTCAATATTTATTGTACTTTTTGCTTGTAGGAATACATATTTGCCGATAAAGTTTATGTGTTCCCACCTTACTGGTGAGATGCTGTTTAAATAGTTTATTCCTTCTATATTTCCTTGTGCAATGCACTCTGCAAGTAGTTTATCTAGTATAATTGCATTGTATAATATTATAGAGTTTGCTAGTAATCTAGAGCATTGATTCCATACCTCATTCTCTAAAATAGTCTGTCCTCTGAACTTTCCACTATGCACTTTTGCTATAGCTTTACGTAGCTGGTGGTAAGACTCAACCCTGTTTAAAGCTTTACGGATTTGACTCCGCATTATTTCGTCATCTATAAAATCCAGTAAATAGATACTTTTCAGTATTGAATCATATTCCCAAAGGGCTATTTTAATTCTGCTATATCTTTTATGAGATGACAACTTACTTATGATTGTAGCTTGTGTTGACTCTTGGATAGCAAGTGATACAAAAATCCTTTGAATATTTTCCCATTCCTCTATTATAAGTTTTCTATTGGCGAGTTTAGTAGGTTTGATAAAGCAGTCTTTATAAAAGGCCAAATGTTTCATGCTCCTGAGACTTTTAACTTGTTCTTCTGGATCAGAAAAATTTGGCATAAATAATTTACTTATGGAATCAAGCACAGCAAAATTGACTCTGTTAATTGAATGCATGTCTCCTGATACCGCGTCTGGCTCCACTTCAGAAGTATTATTATATATAATATCATAGGTATAATGGCTCTCATGTTCATTAGCGCCAATAATCTTGCAATTGATCGGTACATGGTTGAGCACCATACTAAAAGGGACAATACCTTTTTTTAAGCCAAAATATTTTGGAGAGTATCTAGATTGCATAGTATCTAGCCTTGTTTCAAACTTTTGACCATCTACTGCAGCCAGTAATTTATTTGGCAAAATGTTCCACGAATTAAAAACTTTCAGACTTGCTATTTTGTTACTGATAATATCGTTAGCTTCTCGTAAATTCTCTAGGCTCAAAAAGTTTTTTTCTATATTACTCAGAGTACTATAGCTTATATCACAACTTCGCGACATGCGATAAGTACCAAAGCTAAACCCGTTGGCTACAATGCACGCAATGATTCCTTCGTCATCAGCTTTTTGCTTAGAATAACGTGGTTTGATATGATCAAAAGCTTCACAGAAGTTGGTTTGTTCATTGATAAAATATAGTAATTCGCTAATATTGATATTTGGTACCCCAGCAAAGAAATTGTCATCTTTCTCCTCTATAGTAGGATTGATTAAATGCCATTTGTGGTGCGTTTTACTATTCTTATCAACTTTATCATCTTTAGTCTTGCTTTCTTTTATTTTAATGTAACTGTTTCCTTTACTGGCAATTTTTCTATTCACTTCTAGGATTTTTGTATGAAGTTTTACCTCTAACTCATCAAGTCTTTGTTCTATATTGACTGCGATATTAGGGTAGTTCAGTTTTTGTATAAGTTCGTCTTTATTTTGCCATACCTTATCAGAAACAAGATCTGCACTTAAGCTTTTGTATTTGGTACTTTCGTTGCAAAAAATATTTCCTTTATCAATTTCTTTTACAATAGATTGGTATAGATAAAACTCATATTTATCAGGATGATAAGCATTGATCGTAGTAGCTTTGTCTGAGTTTATTCTTGTTTGTTTTGTACTTTCAGATTTAGCAATACTATCATTTTTTGAAATGCGTAGATACTTTCTGATATTTTTGGGGATAAATTTATCAGGAAATTTATCTGTAGTTACCTTGTTCAAGGGCAAGTTTTTATCAAACACATCCTTCAAGAATAATATTGCTTGCATTAAATCATCGTCCTTTTTAATACTACAAAACTCTATCGATCTGAATAGCATACGAAGATTAGTCTTGATACGCTTAGCCTTATTAACATAGAATTCCCATTTAGCAGACTGAAAATCAAATGTTTGCCCTACAATATATTCTGCTGTTGGTAGATATTGATTTTTAGGCAGAATATCATACGCAGTTTGCCAGAAACTTTTATATTCCATTTGTTCTGCATCGCATCCCATAAATTTTAATAAGGTGCTGACTTTGGGTAAAATATTGTTATAATAAATTGTATGGAGCATGAATTGCTTATTAGCATATTCGTTTGCCTCCTGAATAAAGTTGTTATTATAATAGATCAAACCGGTAACCAAATTGTTGATGACTTCTTTGTATCTTTGATTAATGTAACATAACAGATAAAGCTTTCTAAGTGGTTTGCTAAGTTGCTCTAATCTGTAAATATTATACTCATCTGCGATACTAGCGTAATATCTGATACATTTAGGTGATATTTCAAATTTATCTATTAGCTGTTTAGATAGTTTATAATATTCTAAATACGTAAGAGACTTGGCACATTCTGCTTTGAGCTCTGTATGTTTAAAGTTTTTCGGTTCTACCCTGAGTGTCGGCAAATTTGTTGCAGACTCTGATTTAGTCATGCCGGATAAAAAGGTGTCAAATTCCTTTGGTATATTCTCCCGGAGAATGTTTTCTATACGTTTAAACTCTATGCTGATGGATAAGCTGATGATATACTGTAATATGGTGTAACCGGGGGTAGGACAATCTGTTTTATTTGAATCTGGGATAGTAATTCCCTAAAAATATCTATATGATTTGCATGGATACGCACTAAAAGTAAAGCCTGTTCAACAAGTTCTTTGCGTGTTTTGGCGTCAAAAGTTCTATAGTTCAGTAAAGCAAGAATTCTCTTGTTGGTTTCTTCTTTTTTTGCCTTAAGTAAAATACTTTCATATTTATCCTGTATGACAAAATATTGAGTCAGTATGTAATCTATGTCCGGTAAAACATCATGGTATTTAAAAGAAAATAACCGTCCTTTTGCTTTAAAATAGCCCAGCTGCAATATTGCGTGAACTTTAGAAGGAAGATCAGGAATTTTTTGAATGAGCAGTTTTTCTTGCTTGTTTAAAGAAAAATCAATAATCCTTTTCTCTAACGTAAATTGTGGTAAAGAATAAAGATCGCTTATTTCAGCTTCACTTAAAATCTTAATGCGTTTGTAGCCTGTACCCATAAAATCATAATTTTTGTATAAAACATAACGGGCGTTAAAATATTGCTATTTTGTAGGTATCTTATATGTTACATAGTATATATACTATGTATAGTTTTCATATAAAACTAGAGTTAAAACTTAACAGGCTCTAAAATGACTAAAATTATAGCTTATATTCGTACCTCAACAGATAAACAGGAGCTAAATAATCAAAAACTTGCAATACTAGAATATGCACAAAAAAATAATCTCAAGATAAACGAGTTCGTTGAGATTCAAATGTCTTCTAAAAAAACTCCAAAACAGAGAAGAATAGAAGAAGTTTTAGAAAAACTCTCTAGTACCGACATGTTGATTGTAACAGAGCTCAGTAGGTTTGGTAGAAGTACACCTGAAGTCATAGAACTGGTTAATGAACTAGTTGCAAGAAGTATCAGGGTAGTAATTCTTAAACAGAACCTTGATATCAGCAAGCATGATATGAATTCCAAAGTGACAATTACCTTGTTTGCATTGTTTTCAGATCTTGAACGTGATCTAATAAGCCAGCGTACTAAAGATGCTCTCGCACTCAAGAAGTCTCAAGGACAAGTATTAGGTAAGCCAGTTGGTACTGTACAAAAAAGTAAGTTTGATAAGGATGCTAACAAAATTATTGAACTCTTAGCTCTTGGACTCTCTATAAGAAAAATAGCAAAATTCTTAGGTTACAAGAATCATATTTCACTCAATACTTATGTGAATAAAAGAAATTTAAAAGATGAGGTTTAAACGGATAAAAAACGTGAGTTTTGCAATGGCTTAATTAATATCATGAAAATGGTCTAAGACCTTTATTATAAAAGGCTTACAGAGTATTACGGTTTATCGGCGGGGATTTGTGCTTAGAACCCCACATTGCTATGACTGCTTCTTTTGAATTGCCGAGTGCTTTTGTTATGCCGAGTTCATCGGCTATTGCTTTAAGCACGATTATTGCTCCAAAACTTTTACCTTGTATAACTTCTGCACCTTTAATACTAGTAAGAGCCGATAAGTCCGATTTGTGTTGTAGAGCTAATTTGAATGATGAAATTTCATCGGGGGTTAAAGTACATAAGCTAGCTATGGTTTTCTTTTTAACCTTACCGTTTTCTCGGTAAGAAGTTCTTAACAAATAGCGTTTATGTGTTTTTCCGCTTCTCATGTATGTTGCAGTGTCTACGTACATAAATATAGCTCTAAATTTAAACCTATTACATGGTATAGCAATCACAAAAATTATCTCAAGTAGGAAATTGTGTTTAGCCGTGTCTACGTATATACAACAAACAACTCTCTTTCCTAGGCGAATCCTAACTTACAGCGATTTTTTAGGGAAAACTTCCGTTGTAACGAAAGCCGGCCGGAAGAGCAAAAGATTGAAATTCGTCAAAACACATACCTTAATAATATAATTGAGCAAGATCATCGATTTATCAAGAAGCGAACCAAGCCGATGCTTGGGTTTAAGAGTTGTCGTTCTGCTAAAATTACTATCACCGGTATTGAAAATGTTCGTATAATTCAAAAAGGCCAAATTATAGGCGCTAATGATAATGCTACCACTTTTGAGAATTTTAAAATGTTGATGGCCTCATAATGCCTAAAATCTGACCTTTCCCAATTCTACTCTACCTCCATTTACAGATGCGACAGAACCGATTAATATAATGAAAAAAAATCATGCACTATACCTAAAACATCTTTCGGTATCATAAAGGATAAGTACGCTTTATCCAATTGCCGTGAAAAGTATAGCGGATATGATGCGGCATTTTAATAAGCGCAATAGGTTGACTGGCAACGTTATTGGCATCAAGAATTAAAAGGCTGCTTTTGTGTTCATATTTATTGTATACCAAGGTGAGTAACACACCGTCACCTTCGGAAGCAGACTCAGAATTTGGAACAAAAGTTGTCTCACTAAAAACGTAATTAGAACCCATCGTAAAAATTTGTTTTTCATTAGTACAATTATCGTACCGCACTAAGCCGTCGCATAAATCAAGCGATAAGCTGTTATTTAATGTCACTGCGGAGTAACCGTATCTATGTTTACGACCAGAATATCTGTCATCGATTTTTGGATATTCACCTCGATAAGCCCCTATATTGATTTCTTCCGTAGTTCCGTTTTTTAGATTCAAACGCCACCGCGATAATTGCATGGGAGTATTAGGATCGCTCCAATGGGCCAATCCGCATTGGTTGATCTTTAAAAATCCTCTATCGTATTTATATCCTTCAAAAACTATAATGTCAGAATCTTCCTGATACGCATTAAGTACATGAGAAAGCGCATGCGTTTCAGTTTTAAAATATTGCACTTTTTCAGGGTATCTACGATTTGATACCACAAAAAAAGTTCCCAGTTCCGGTTTCCAAGAATACAATGGAGAAGAAGTAGTGCTATGCATATTAAATACTTCGGGAAATATCGGTAAAATTACGTAGTCCTCCGTTACGCCGAAATCATGAATTAAAGATAAATATGGAACTGGAATACTTACAGAAGTCAAAATCTTACCGTATTTATCAATCACGAAATAAGCAAGGCTAGGTTTTGCATCTTTTGATAGGTCTTCATCAAGGTTATACCCTATATTAACCAATTCTCCGGTACGATAATCCTTTTTAGAATGCGCACAAAAACTAATCCGCTTACCGTCAATATGATATAGCCCCTTAGTTTCCAGACTATCCGGGTCTATTTCATAAGCCATGAATTCATCTTGTAAACTTAATAGTTTACCTGCGTGCCATATAATATTTGCGTTGCTGAAAGTTTCAGGAAAACGTAACCCGTCACCACCAGTCAAACTGGAATTAGTTCCATGAAAAAGAGCTTTTCTGGCAACCGCCTCGGTTTTGAATTTCTCAGTCCTTACCCAACGATTTTTGTAATCAACCGTTTTGTCGACACGAAATTTAAAGGCATAAATCATTCCGTCACCATCCAAAGGATTAGGATCATCTAAGTTCGGATAATGCGGATTAGCCCCATTTATATAAAAAGTCCCGCCGATTATACAGTCAGGTAATTTTCCGATAACTTCTAAATCCGTTATATCTTCTTCGCAAGGCCAAGGAGCCCAAATTTTTTGATAATAATAGTTATTACTAAAATTTTTCGGCATATTAAAACTTCCTCCTCTTAAAATATGTACTTGATTAATAATATTCTATCTGACAAAATCCACCACTCATGCCATATATAAGCAGAGCTATGATTGGTTTTTAGCAAGTTTAGCAAACTAAGTTTGTAACTAGCTTTCTTGCCTTCGTCAACATCAATTTTGAAATACTTTGATATAATAGAAGACAGTTAGTTAGTATTAGTAGAGTATTTAGAGATCATCGCAAGGCAGAGCATTATAATCCGGTGATTCTCTCCGACGAACCAGACCTGAGCTACATCTCGAAATTCAGTACTTAAGTCTAATACTTGTATAGCATCATCAGACACAGAAATTAATCTCTCTCGGGTTTAATTCCCCGAAGCTTGCTTCGTTTTAGAAAAGTCTTATAATTTCTATATGGTAGAAAGTCAGTATATTCATAAAAGTCACAATGTATCGGTTTTAGTATATCACATAGTTGCTCCTGCAAAATTTAGAAAGAAAATATTTGAAGACGAAGAGGTTGAGGAATGGCTAAAAGTGATATGTCTAGAAATCTAACAAAGATATGAGATCAATTACTATCGGCTAAAGCCGGTAGTTTGGTCAACGCTTGCAAAGCGGATTAAAAGCGTAAACGCTAAAACTCCGATATTTTAAAATCATCTCTCTTATGATGCATTTCTTGTTCCTCTATGTATTTTTGCACTTCATTTGAGTTCACATGACCAACCATAACAACAAAATACCCCCTAGCCCAGAGATGTTGACCCCAGTAGCGTTTTCTCAGTAATTCAAATTCTTGCAGTAATTTCCGACTGCTTTTTCCCTTAATGTATTGTACTGCCTTTGATACGGGAATACTCGGGGGTATCGACAGTAGTAAATGCATGTGATCTGGACTCATGCTGCCACTTGCTATGTCTATGTAATTTGCCGCACATATTTCTCTAATAATTTCTCTAGTTCTATCAGCTACTTGTCCGGTTAGAACTCTGTATCTGTATTTCGTACAAAATACTACATGGTACTTCAGATCATATATCCTGTGCGAACCTTTTCTATATTCCATAAGCTACATCTCCTCTTCTCTAGTAACTTATAATACTAAAGTGTTCGCCTAAAGGTGAGGGTGTTAACCCTATCCCACTTAACTACATAAATTTTTTGATGACGCAGGAAACAGCGATTATGTTGGCTAATAACCTTACCTTCGTGGAAGGTTACTACCTTCCACGCATAGGATTTCATATTCACTGCAACTCCTACATATTCACAAGGAACACTATACATATTTGTATCGTACTGCACTAAGCTTAAAGGAGATACTACGGTTGGGTACAGCTTATAGCCTTCAAATTCACCCCTGTATTTTATTAGATGCTCACGCTTTTCTTCATATACTTCAAAAATCGTTCTGTCTTTAAACTCAGGGTGTTTATGACTTCTAGACCAAGCTAAACGTTGCAAATTTATGTCTTCATAGCTTTTTCCCTTCAGTATAGGGGTAAAAAAGTTACGTCTTGTATTCCCTACCTGTTTTTCAACCCGACCTTTCTCCCAACCAGATGCAGGATTACACATACTAGGCTCAAATAAATAATGAGATGCCATTTGCGCAAACTGCTCATTTAGTTTACGCTCTGTACCGAGTATCTTGCTAACGGCAGTTTTCATATTGTCATAAATACCTTTCCGACAACAACCTTCAAAAAATTTAAATGCCTCCGCATGTGCCGCCATGACCATCTCAAGTTGTTCGTTCGGGTAAACTACTACCAAAGAATGGCGGCTATAACATAGCTTTATCCTCGCCGCCTTAACTCTAATAATCTTTTCATTTAAATTTATAGTCCCTTTGGTGGTGAAAACCTCCATCTTCCAGATGGAAAAGCTTTAGCTTGTCTAATGCGCCATGATGCGGTAGCATCATAAGTCTATGACTTACTATAACAAAAGATCACATTCAGTTTTTTATCATCGTTATCATATAGTATGGATAACGAAATATCGCTATAAGGTACTTACTTACGACATAAAAAAACGTGTTCGGGAACTAGTGTTACAGGTAGCTGAGGAAATGAGTATAAAGATAGAAAATGGCGTTGTATCAAGCGACCATGTCCATATATTTGCAAATATTCCTCCGCATATTAAAATTAGTGAATTTGTTCAGAAAGCTAAGGGAAGATCATCTAAAAGAATACAGGAAGAATTTCCGATACTAAAAAAGAAATACTGGGGTAGACATTTATGGGGCAGAGGATACTTCAGTTCAACTAGCGGTAATGTTACAGATGATATGATTAACGAATATATCAACAAACACACTGACGCTCATGAGACCGACTTTACTTCAAATATTAGGCTAGAATGAGCTTTAGCTTGATAAGCGACTTCTAGTCGCAAAGATCAAACTTTCATCTCTCAGATGAAAGTGGTTGATTTCCTCTTCACCTCAATCAAATTGAAACGCCTCTCCCGACTCAAAATCTAACGGAATAAAAACTTGCTTACCCTTGGCTTCCCGTTCTCTGCGGAATTTTCTGGTAACCAAATTCACTGATTCATAACTTCTTTTATATCCCGATGCTTGAAGTTGTTGATATAATTTCCTAGCAGTCATCCTACGTCTTAACGGTTCCTTACTATTTTCTTCAAGTAATTGATGCAGTATACCGAGATGGTGCTCCAAAGCCGGTTTCTTTCTGCTATGTTGCGTTAATTCGAATTTTGTCTATCACTACGGATAACTTTTTTAACTGTATTTTTTGATATATTATGGGCTCTGGCTATCGTCCTAATTCCTTTACCTTCAACATAGTACATTCTTCGTATTTTTGCGATTGATTCCACTATAAACACTCCTTGATTACTCCTTTAAAAATTATTTAAAATATTAACTTCTTAAAGGTATGGTTACTTATTTAGGTGGGTCAATTTTAATTACAATTTTTGCTCTAGGTGGGTCAATAGTTAGTTACAATTTACATCCAAGGGATGATTCTGTTTTTAAGCCTTTATACTTGACAATAGATTACATTAGACGAAAATGGAATATGCCCATTCAAAATTGGGGAAAAGCTATGGCCCATTTTTTGATAAAATTTGAGGGTAGAATTTAAGTGCCTATTTTTGAATTTACACACTTAAAAAGACAGAGCCAAACATCGATCCAGGGTTTTTAAATCCTTAATTAGGTGAAGATAAATTTACGCTTACGTTGATAGAGGTCTTATTTTACATGCTTTCTAAATATTTACTACTTTCTTGTCTATTGCTCTACGAAAAACTAATTTTTAATATCCTTTGATTAAAGACTTCTAAGTCATATTTGGAATTGCTGTCATTTACGTTTCGCTTGTCTCACTGATGACTAATTTAAACAATTCCTTAGCACGTTTTATATCTTGCTCAAGTTGTGCTACTGAACTATTGACAAAATAGACACTTAGGGGTATTCCGTTCATATCTTTTGTTACGTATATTTTTTGACTGAGACGAACCTGTATATCATGGCATATATATGAATCTAACTTCATAATTTCGTCTATTCCTTCAATTTTTATTATATGACCTTCTTGTGAAGAATGAAAACTTAACTCGATAGCAGGTTGCCTTTGAGAGTATTTTAAGGCACAAACATAATTTGCATCGGTAAGTACCTTAATGCTTTCAACGTATAGGTTGACCGAGTATGCACTAAGTATTAATTCTGGTAAGTATCCGCCGCATAGGCGAGAGGCTATTTCTATAAGCAGGATTTCTTTTTTTGAATTAATTTTTAATTCTGCGTGAATTAAACCAACGCGAATATTCATAGCTTTGATTACTTCTTGCAGATACTGGAATAAATCTATAAAAGCCGGATCTTGAATATCGCACCCGATAACGGTTTCGTACAGAAAGTGTATTCCGTCCCTGTTGATTTTATTATACTTTAGTATACTAACGATATGGATTCCGTTATTAGCCGCTATTGCATCCACCGCATACTCGTCACCGTCTATAAGGCCTTCTATTAGAGCTGAATCCGAATATTGACTAAATAGATTTGGATGCGAAACAATGATGTTAAATTTTGCCTTCAGAGTGTCCATGTCATTACATAAATATATATGGTTCGTTCCTGCTCCTTCTGGCGTTTTAATAACGCAAGGGAAGCCCACCTTATGAAAATTCTTTTCTAATTCGGAAATGGTATTACAGTAGATAAAATTAGGATGATTTAAAGAATGCTCTTTTAAAACCTGCCTCATTTTATACTTATTTCTCGTTACGTCTATTGTATCTGGATCGTTTCCGATCAATTCCAATAGCCGTGCAAGCTTATTGGCTGATAATATACCAGGTTCAGTACAAGGTATTACACCTTTTATGTCTAGACCCATTGATTTTATATAAGAGCATACTTCATCTACATTACTATTAAAAATAAACAAGTACTCATTAGACGTTACATAGTCTTTTAAACTGCCTGTGAAATAAGGTTGATTGATAATATTTTCTTTTTGGTCATCAAAATACAAAATAGGTACGAACCCTAACTCTCTAGCATACTTAATGTATCCCTCTCCTGATTGCTTATAGGGATTGGTTAAAATTAAATAATTACTCATGCTGTCTCCATAATTTTAAATCGTTTAATTTATATAGGCCAATTTTGGCTTAAATTACAGAAACGAGGAAAAAGCGAACTAGAACTCCAAATTTCTGTCAATTTCTTCTCTTTTATAGAAAATATCCTGCAATAAGTTTATCTTACTTAAATGCTTTATCCCTTTAGGATGATCATGTTTTACGTATTTATGCTCTAGAAAATCTAATCGTATAATAAGCATTATGCCGCTTTAAAACTAACCACCTCATTAAAAGAATAATCTTGTGTTGTGCGCCAGGTATACTAGTCCACCCCTGTGCCAGATGAGAAGTCCACTATATACTAACTTTTTTGTATCATATTGTCATCCTCCATTTTAAATTTTGGCGTAAAGTTTTTTCGGTAAGAATCACCCTCTAATACTACTCTATACGAATTATTAACTATTCTATCCAAAGCAGCGTTAGCCATAACAGGATCAAAAAATCTTTCCGCCCATGTTTCAATTTTCCTATTTGTGGTAATGATCAGACTAGCATTTATATGCACGGCCGCTATTAAATCATATAAATCAGATGATTGTTCCGCTGATAAGGTTTTTAGGCCAAAATCATCTAAGATCAATAAATCAACTTTTGTATAGGGCTATCGGCAACATAGCTGCTAAAAAGACCTATAGCGTATTATACGAACAATAGCCCATTAATATTATCTTGACAGTTACTTTTTTCTAAAGTAACCTGCAAAGCAGGTTATCTGTTGGAGTTCAATAAAAGAAATCCCCGCCGCAAGCAGCGGGGTATTTTAGAATTTTAGAAAAAAGCTAACTGATGGTCGTCATGCAGTTTCTTATATTCCTTGCCTTGATTTTTTACGTATTTTCCTATCATATTCTCATTTCCATGCTTACCTACCGTACTTGTGAAATATCCATCAGTCCAAAATTCTCCGCCCCATAATTGTTTCTTAACCTGTGGACATAATCTGAATATTTGACGAGCCGTAACACTTTTAATTATCGTTACTATTTTTGTTACGCTATAAGTCGGTACAGATTGTACTAAAAAATGTACATGGTCTTCATCAGTTCCTATTTCTAAAAATTTTATTTGATATCTCTTTTCTATCCCTAAACATACTTCCCTTAGCACTTGATCAACCGATACATCAAACACCGCTCGGCGATATTTTGCTGGAAATACCAGGTGATACAGTAAAACAGTAACATTGTGACTCTTGTGTATATATTTGCTCATCCCCACATCTTACGCCGCAAGCGGCGGGGAATATACCCAAAAGAGATTAAAAACTTCTACTTTCCTAAAAGAATATTGGCCATGCACCAATGTATTTTTTGTTGATAGGGGTAAAACCCTTGCCATATCTTCTTCATCTACTTTAAAACCTTTCTGATTTAACATTTCATATACCTTTGCATTTGCTCCGTATTCCATAGTACCATTGCATTTGACACAAAACTAAGACAACTGGCTTTGTTCATCATTTCTTCGTAATCATTTGTCTTAAATGATCCCTGATCCGCAAAAAATACATACCTTGCGAGTGCATGCCTGGATTCCCCACGATTTAATTGTTGTCTTACCGCATAGCGTAATTTTTCATCATGCAGGTACCTGAGTATGTATGTACTTTTAACTATTCTGCCTAGATGTACCAATGCTTTTGCCAGTTTTGTAAAGGTTTCCTGTGCATGCAATTTTTTTACAATTATATGAGGTTTAACTAATCCCATTTTCAGCGAACATACCAATCTGATTATGTCATCCCATTGTTCACATATCAAAGCTTCATCTATTTTTTCTTTACTAAATAATTCAGGATAGCTTGTAGCCTTTCTATCAAAACAATATAACTGCTGATCTTTTAGATCCTTAAAATGGGGTTGAAAAGATATACCTAATCAACCACTTTCATCTGAGAGATGAAAGTTTGATCTTTGCGACTAGAAGTCGCTTATCAAGCTAAAGCTCATTCTAGCCTAATATTTGAAGTAAAGTCGGTCTCATGAGCGTCAGTGTGTTTGTTGATATATTCGTTAATCATATCATCTGTAACATTACCGCTAGTTGAACTGAAGTATCCTCTGCCCCATAAATGTCTACCCCAGTATTTCTTTTTTAGTATCGGAAATTCTTCCTGTATTCTTTTAGATGATCTTCCCTTAGCTTTCTGAACAAATTCACTAATTTTAATATGCGGAGGAATATTTGCAAATATATGGACATGGTCGCTTGATACAACGCCATTTTCTATCTTTATACTCATTTCCTCAGCTACCTGTAACACTAGTTCCCGAACACGTTTTTTTATGTCGTAAGTAAGTACCTTATAGCGATATTTCGTTATCCATACTATATGATAACGATGATAAAAAACTGAATGTGATCTTTTGTTATAGTAAGTCATAGACTTATGATGCTACCGCATCATGGCGCATTAGACAAGCTAAAGCTTTTCCATCTGGAAGATGGAGGTTTTCACCACCAAAGGGACTATAAATAGCATAACGCGAATAATACCTCCGTAAAACCGGCTGTATCCGTAGAATGTTCAAATGGCCGAGATATATTCTGGTTATCCAGTAATCCGTCTAATACATAAACCGCTTCCCTAACCGCGCATGATAAAATTTCTGTATTAAAAACACTGCATTGGTCAGACATATGAGTGTATATCGTTATGCCCCTATCAAGAGCACCAAAATATCTTGGATGCATGGAGGAGTATAAGCCCTTATGACTTGTGCGGAATCTCATTCCGTCTGATGAACTACGCTCTCCTAGCCCAATTATTTTAGTTAACCAGTAATTTTGTTGTGCTGCGATCAGAATATCACTGGCATTTTTAAGATTGGCCGAGTTAATATAGTAGTTGGAGACATAACTCAGCTTATCACCGCTAATACCCCTGCAGTTCCTGCTAATTCCATATAACCCCAAATTTGTCGCGTGACCCGTTATTGCTGCGTTTAAAATATTCGGTAGTATCACATCTCTGGTTTTGTTCCCCTCTATTGGTTTAAAAGCTCTACCGTAGCCCGTCTGTTTTTGAACGTGGAAGAGTAAATCTTCTATTCTGATTGGTTCGATATAAGAATCCAATATGCCTTTGAGCTCCTTAACCTTAGCAGATTCCGGCAATGGATCATCTCTATGTATCACCAATCTATTGGTTCTTATCTCAGCAAAATTGCCATGACCAAATGATTTGGTAGCCATGTAAAGCTGTTCCGAAAACTCTTGTTTTAGTCTCGCTATGATATCGCTTCCCCGCTGGGGTACATTCATTTCCTTGTAATGGATCGCTTTTTCCTGTTTCCATTGCCGTGTACTATAAAGAGGATCCCAAAAATCCCTGTAATATTTGCTCTGTGGTAAATATAAATTCCCTGTTCTTAATCCCTTTTTTACCGCGAAGCATAACCCTATCTCCCATGCTTTTCTGTTCAGTTCGCCTGATTTTTTATATAGTCCTTTCTTCCACGGGTTTTCTATAAAGCCTGTAGGCATTTCTTTTGTAAATTTTTGTTCCTTGTGATAATGCCTATAGGCATTTAAGCCTGTCATCAGATCTTCACTTCCTGTAGCTGATTTAAATTTTAAATCAAAGAACCTTTGTAAAAACTTGGTTAAATAGCCATATCTTCTTTGGGCTAACTCTGATTTCCCATAAACCTCAAAGTCCTCTACCTTTTCACAGTCACTAATAATATCATCGAGGTTATTATTCGTATCTGTAAGTTCCTCACAAAACTGTTCTAAGGTTACAATCGAGCGGTTCTTGTGATCTCTTAACAGTTTCAGGGTTGATATTGCCCTCTGACTACTATCTCTGGCCCTGTTTCTAAGTTGTTTGAGCTCAATTTCGTAATCTCGGTTGACTCTTCTTTCTATTTCTCCTATCAGTTTGTCATAGCTACCTACCATAGCATCTATAATGGATTTGGTACTTTCATGTAAATAGCAAACCATCATAACATCCCGTTTTGTACTTGGCTTAATCCTTCTTATCGCCGCGATATCATATTTGTGAATTATTTGAGCCAGCTTCTCTGAATAGCTTGGATGGATTAATTTCCAGGGCAAAGATTCCAAATTCAATTTTAGCAATTCTTCTATTACCTCAATTTTCAGAGTAATGTTTTTAATATTTACCTCACCAATAGGCTTCTTTATCCCAGGCAAAAGAATATTGCGCTCGTATATTCTCTTTAAGTACAGGTGCTGTACTGCATTAATGCTTGTCGCGAAAGTTTCTAAAATATTTACCTGAGTCTTGTCGTATTTACTATATACATGCCTCATTAACTGGTTTTTGCACGGTAAATGTATTTTTGCTTTGATAAGAGAATTCTCAACTTCTTTAGCTATTTCATTCTTGTTACTAATTAGCAAAGGGTTCTGTTCTAAAAAATTGAGTATCAGGGTATCATTCTTAAAATCAAACTCTTTAAAACCCAAATACTGTTTTACTTCGCCTCTGATTCTAACCTCAATACTTTTATGATTGAATGCCAGTTGATTATGCACCAGCTCCAATTCAAGTTGTTTGGACAGGTGGTTTAAAACTATGATTGATATTTCCGACCAATCTTCAACGAAACGACCATTATTCCTTAAATGACAAATTTGTACCGCATATTTAAGCCTATTTGTGGTGCCTCTTGATTTTTCAATAACAAATCCTGTATCTTCTCCGGATAAAAGCCATTCTAGCAATAATCTTTCTTCATTCATTGATATATTGTCCCGCGTTTTCTACCGTATTGGCTAATCTTTCTTTTGAAGCCGCTGTATAAATAGAAGTAGTATCAAGCGACTCATGTCCAAGCAGAGCGCTCAACTCTACTAAACACTCTGGGTTTGACCTTAAGTAATTAATGGCAAAAGTATGTCTTAAAGTGTGTGGGCTCATATTTTCTATGCCCGCTTTGCCTGCTAAGCTATTAATTACCTTTTGCACAGCTCTGACAGTCATTTTTTTATAGTCCCTTTGGTGGTGAAAACCTCCATCTTCCAGATGGAAAAGCTTTAGCTTGTCTAATGCGCCATGATGCGGTAGCATCATAAGTCTATGACTTACTATAACAAAAGATCACATTCAGTTTTTTATCATCGTTATCATATAGTATGGATAACGAAATATCGCTATAAGGTACTTACTTACGACATAAAAAAACGTGTTCGGGAACTAGTGTTACAGGTAGCTGAGGAAATGAGTATAAAGATAGAAAATGGCGTTGTATCAAGCGACCATGTCCATATATTTGCAAATATTCCTCCGCATATTAAAATTAGTGAATTTGTTCAGAAAGCTAAGGGAAGATCATCTAAAAGAATACAGGAAGAATTTCCGATACTAAAAAAGAAATACTGGGGTAGACATTTATGGGGCAGAGGATACTTCAGTTCAACTAGCGGTAATGTTACAGATGATATGATTAACGAATATATCAACAAACACACTGACGCTCATGAGACCGACTTTACTTCAAATATTAGGCTAGAATGAGCTTTAGCTTGATAAGCGACTTCTAGTCGCAAAGATCAAACTTTCATCT
The DNA here is from genome assembly GCF_029982035.1 of Candidatus Megaera polyxenophila. Lineage (NCBI taxonomy): Bacteria > Pseudomonadati > Pseudomonadota > Alphaproteobacteria > Rickettsiales > Rickettsiaceae > Candidatus Megaera > Candidatus Megaera polyxenophila. The sequence continues at coordinate 17,167 of NZ_CP104168.1, read as the reverse complement.
CTCAGATGAAAGTGGTTGATTTTGTTTGCTTAAAAATACTACCTTTCTTTCCTCTAATTTTTTCCCTTCAAAATAATTCCGCAAAGCTTTTCTCGCTGAACTATTTAAAGGTATTGTTCTTTCTTTACCTCCCTTGGCGTTAACAATCCTTATTTCTCCTGATCTATCGTATAGTGTTAGGTCTCTCATTTCCAGGTTAACTATCTCGCCGACTCTAATCCCTGTCTGTAGCAAAAGTTGTGTAAGAGCATAATTGCGCTGTTTTGTCCCATGCGACGAATGGGAAGTTACCGATAACAGTTTGTGAATCTCATGCTTGGTTAATGCTTTAGGTTGCGTTCTTTTAATCTGCCTCAGGAATTTTATTTTTTCGGACGGATTCTTCTTGATGCGTTTCTGACCGGTCATGAATTGAAAGAAATTTCTTAAACTCTGAATATTTCTATTAATTGAGGAGGCTTTCTTTCGTTGATTATGAATTAAATAATCTTTGTAGGCATTTAAGTGGTAATGGGTTACTTTTTCGATATTTTCTGAAAAATCTATTTCTCGGTACCACTTGTAAAAATTTTTTATATCTAATCATAATCAACCTCTTAGCTTGTTAAAATGGTGCTAGGGGCTGATTACAGTTATTATAAAACAACCACTTACTGCTTTTGTGCCCTCGGGCACTTATGACAGTAAACCCCCAGCATAAAGCTTAAGGCTAATAAGAATTGATTTATTAATAATGGTAATCAGTCATCACTAACAGTTTTAAAGCTAATAGAATTAACACTAACAATCAAGAATTATTTGTTTATTTTGTTATTTTTGATATAATATTTAGTATATTAATTTATACTATTTTTAATATGACAAATCTTTCTATTATATTACCAGATACTATAGCAGAAGCTAGTACAAAGGTAGCCAAAGAACTTGGTGTTTCAAGAACAGAATTTATACGTAGAGCTATTATTCACGAACTAGACAATTATAAAACTAAGTCAGAAGAACTCGGAATAATAAAAAGTTTCAACGCAATGAAACAATCTACTAAATATTCCAAGGAATCCAAAAAACTAATCGATAGCCTATTTACAGAGTTACCGCAAGAAGAGGATAAATGGTGGGACAAATAGAAATACTAACTAGGGGTGGTGTCTATCTAGGAAAACTTAACCCTGCAAAACATGCTGAGATCGGTAAAGTAAGGCCAGTAATTATATTAAACTCTCAATTAATACTCGATTCTGCGCCGCCTATTATATTCATCTGTCCTCTTAGTAGTCAGTCCCGTTGAGCGTGACTGGCTGAAAAAAATCTACATTGTTTGGACTTGGAAACTAGGAAAAGTATGATTGATAATAATTGTAGAAATCTAGCTATTAGCAGGCAATGCGATCTACTTTTAATTAATAAATCTACTTATTATTACAAGGCAAAAGGAATAACTACAAGAGACTTAGAAATAATGAAAGTAATTGATGAAATCTATACAGAGCATCCGTATTTCGGGTCCAGAAGAATGTCCAAGCATCTTGTACCCGTTTGGAATTGTTATTGGTCGCAAAGCGGTAAGTCGTTATTACGGAATAATGTCAATAGAAGCCATTTATCCTAAAATGAATTTAAGCAAGCGCAACCAAGCTCATAAGGTATATCCTTATCTTTTAAAAGGCGTTGAAATTACTAAGACAAATCAGGTATGGAGCACCGATATAACTTATATTAGAATGGCACAAGGATTTGTATATCTATTAATCCACCAATTAAATACCCGACTTAGGCGGCATATTTTACTTCTTTCGCCTGAAATAATCTTTTGATATGTTCTGGGTTATTTTGCAGAGTCCTTAGGTAAGATTTTAAATTCCCTTGGAGTTCAAATTTTGTAAGAGGTATATGTTTCCTATTTACATTTCTTTTTAAATCGTTGTTTAAATATTCATCCGGATTATGTTGCGGAGTATACGGAGGCAGAAAAAATAAAGAAATTTTCTTTTTATGTTTCCGAGTCCATATTTGTACTTTTTTGCTATGATGAACCTTGAGATTATCTAGGATTAAGAAGATTTTTTTCTTGGAGTATTTTACCAACCTCCATAAAAATTCTATAAATACATTTGTTTTTAGTGTCTCTTCGTACAGCATAAACCTTAGCTTACCGTTATTTGTAACAGTGGATATCATGTTTATGCTAAATCTCTTCGATTTATGAATCACAACAGGGGTTTTTCCTTTTAAAGGATAGCTTTGTAATACCTGACACTCTTGTTTTATCCCTACTTCGTCGCACCAATGTATTTCTGCCTTTTCATATTCTGCTTGCTTGGCTATTGACGGATATTCTTCATCTAACCAAAATTGAACCCTTTTGGGTTGCTGCTCATATGCTAACTTCTTTGGCTTTTGTGCAGTATACCCCCATCTTCTTAAATATTCGCCTATTGTACTTAGGGGAAGAAAAAATCCACAATGTTTTTTGATGAGTGCATTAACTGATTTTCTTGACCATAATGCTGATTTGATATTGTGATCTTCTGGTCTAGAGATATTTACGTACCCTTGTATTATTTTACTTTGATCTTCGGTTATAAGCCTTTTCTCTCCTATCTTTCTACCTCTTAACTTCCCACTAATTGCGTACTTGTCGCCTCTCTTTTCCCTCCTTACCCATTCATTTACTGTCTGGCGACTCACTCCTATTAATTCACCTACCGACGATTGACTCTCTCCTCTTTTTACTAGTTTTAGAGCAATCTTTCTCATCGACGCTTGTGCGCTTATTGATAATTTCCTAAAATCTTCACTTTTTGACATTATTGCATTATACAAATTCCTTCCTTCTTGGCAATAGTTATGTCGGGTATTTAATTGGTCGGTTAATAGTAGCCATTATTGATTGGTTTAGCCGTTATATTCTGAGCTAGAAGGTTTCTATTAGCTTAGAAAGTGATTTTTGCATCGACGCACTAGAAGAAGCCCTAGAAAAGCACGGTCAACCTGAGGTTTTTAATACCGATCAAGGTTCTCAATTGACGTCAAAAAATTTCATTCACGAACTTGTTAAACGTGAAATCAAGATTAGCATGGACGGTAAAGGTAGGGCTTTAGATAATGTATTTATTCAAAGATTTTGGCGTTCATTAAAACAAGAAAAAATATATTTGATAATTTTAAATACTGTCAAGGAGGTAAAAAATGCTATAACAGATTACATAACTTTTTATAATAGTAAAAGGATGCACCAATCCTTGGAATATTTAACTCCAGAACAGGTGTATTTAACAAAAATTATTGGCTAAAATTATAACGCAAATTATATCTCATAATTTCTGATTTTTAGTCTAGACAAATTGGGCCACCTTATATTGACGAATTTATCGAAATCACCATTTCATCAAGAAAGAGCAGTAAACAAAGGCGTATTGATGAACTGCTGGGTATGTTAAATGACGGTGATATATTGCTTGTTACCGAACTCAGCCGACTCGGAAGAAGCACTACAGAGGTTATTACCATAGTGAACTCTTTGGCGAAGCGTAATATTCGCGTTATCGTTTTGAAACAAAACTTAGATATCAGCCAACAAGACATAAATTCAAAGGTTACATTGACGCTTTTCTCATTGTTTTCTGAGTTAGAACGAGACTTAATCAGCCTGAGAACAAAAGAAGCATTGGCTTCCAAGAAAAGACAAGGACAAATTTTAGGAAAACCGAAAGGAACAATTCAAAAAAGTAAATTTGATAAACATGCAGAAAAAATCAAAGAATTATTGGACTATGGTCTTTCCGTCCGTAAAATTTCTAGTGTGCTTGAATATACCAACCACATTGCACTTAATACTTATATTAACAAGAGAAACTTAAAGAAAAAATTACAAACCACTTAACAAACACTTTGTCGGAAATTTGGAGGGTTTGTGGCTAGAAGGCCTTAATGATTGATAAAAAATAAAGTTTAATAGTTTAGTAGTTGTCTATTAAAATAGATAACTACTTTTATACTTTTACATTTTTCTAGCTTTCTATATATCTATCTATAGCTTTTAATATAATATCTTGCATATTTTCATTTTTTATTGCGGCCTTTGATTTAAAAGCTGCCCTTTTTGTTTTTGAAATCTTAACATTTAACCCTACCATGCTATCTTTAGTTGCCTCTACAATTGCCGCTTCTACTGTATGACTACGATGCGCCCTATTTCCTTTCTTTGCTTTAAACGCCATTATTTTAACACCTCTAATATTTCGTTTTTTAGGTTAGTAATTTCCTTGATTGCATCCTCGGCTTTTAACGCATGATGTACTGTTAAACCTTCTGATGCAGTCTTAGCATAGACTTCTCTATGAGTTGTACGACTTTCTAAAACTGGAATTTCATATCCGCTTAATGCCTCAATGATATCATCACTTAAGTTTGTTCCTTTACGTGATCTACTAATAAGGAAGCGACAAATAGGATTACCATTGGCAACTTCTTGCCTAGCTTTTATAATGTCTATTAAATCAGAACACGCCCAAACATCATAAGGAGAAGGAGTTACAGGAATAATTACGAAATGCGAAACTTTAATTGCTGCAGCAACTAACTTGGAAGACTGCGGTGCACCATCAATAATTATAATATCATAACCACTTTTAACACCTGCTATGTCTTTTGCTAAAGTTTCTCTATCCAATCCTATCACAGGAATTATCTTCCCCTCATTGGCTTCATTCCAATCTCGTAAACTTCCTTGCGGATCGGAATCGACCAGTAATATTTTTTGATTATCAAGATGTAAGCTCACAGCTAGATTTGTACTAATTGTTGTCTTGCCGACGCCACCTTTTTGATTAAGAAATGATATTATCTTTGTCATGGTAAATTGTATATAAAGCTAGATTATTATACTAATATACATCTATACTAATATTTGTCAATATAACTATTTAACTAGCTAACTATTTTTCTGTATGTATAGAAGTATAGCTTTATGTAGTTAAGTGGGATAGGGTTAACACCCTCACCTTTAGGCGAACACTTTAGTATTATAAGTTACTAGAGAAGAGGAGATGTAGCTTATGGAATATAGAAAAGGTTCGCACAGTATATATGATCTGAAGTACCATGTAGTATTTTGTACGAAATACAGATACAGAGTTCTAACCGGACAAGTAGCTGATAGAACTAGAGAAATTATTAGAGAAATATGTGCGGCAAATTACATAGACATAGCAAGTGGCAGCATGAGTCCAGATCACATGCATTTACTACTGTCGATACCCCCCGAGTATTTCCGTATCAAAGGCAGTACAATACATTAAGGGAAAAAGCAGTCGGAAATTACTGCAAGAATTTGAATTACTGAGAAAACGCTACTGGGGTCAACATCTCTGGGCTAGGGGGTATTTTGTTGTTATGGTTGGTCATGTGAACTCAAATGAAGTGCAAAAATACATAGAGGAACAAGAAATGCATCATAAGAGAGATGATTTTAAAATATCGGAGTTTTAGCGTTTACGCTTTTAATCCGCTTTGCAAGCGTTGACCAAACTACCGGCTTTAGCCGGTAGTAATTGATATTTGAATTTACCTTGAGAAAGTCTTTTGGTACAGAGCCAGAATCCTTGACCATCGAACGATAGGACTTTAATAGTGGTTTTGCTTTTGTTATAAAATAGAAATAAAGCCCCACTCATAGGGTTTATGGTAAGTTTTTGGTTGCAAACAGCAATAAGACCATCGATGCCTTTGCGGAAATCAATATGTATGGTTGCAACAACTATGGTTGATTGAGGCGTTAATTGGAGCATAAAAAGGTATTAATAATGCTGGTTGGATCTGAAGTGTGAATAATAAGCCTGATACCATTTGGTTTTATCATCTCGCAGGTGAAATTTAAGGGTGTCGCAGGGTTGATTAGGTGATTCTTTTGTGGCTGGTTTGGATCAGCGAAATTGAAAGGAATAAAATTAAGTGATTCAGTTACTGAAGTTTGCTGATTTTTGCTATCAAGTGAGTAATTTTGATCTTTTTGGATATTATAAAGAAAGGATCTACTGATATTTAAGGCAGCAGCAACTTGTGATATTGAATATGAAGTTAATAATTGCCTGGCATGGGCTTTTAGATGAGGAGGAATAGGCGAAAATTTACTATTTTTTTTATTATCTCTCCAGACTTGGAACTGGTTAGCAACTTCCTCTAATGTAGATATAGTTGAACTCATATTAATGCACCAATAATATATTTTAAAAGTGCATATTATTTTAATATTTTGCCGTAGTTATGCATTTTTACTAAAGGGACACGAGTTAGCACTAGAAAGGATTTAACCAGTTTGGGTTCATTTGCTTATATGGGATTAATAGGTCTGGTTATTGCTAGTTTGATTAATTTGTTTCTGCGTTCTCCCGCTTTAGATTTTGCCGTTTCATTTATCGGGGTTGGAATATTTAACTCCAGAACAGGTGTATTTAACAAAAATTATTGGCTAAAATTATAACGCAAATTATATCTCATAATTTCTGATTTTTAGTCTAGACAAATTGGGCCACCTTATTTGTAATACTTCACGGACGCCTCTAATACACGATTCATCAACTGATTCCATTACTTCGGTTAAATGCATTTTTATTCCGATTAGACCTAACTTATCTAATAATATTTTTATCTCTTCCATTTACCCTCCTACGATTTTAAATATAATTTACAGTAAATACTACAATCATCATCAGGCTGAGTTTTTAATTCTATCAATTACTACCGGCTTTAGCCGGTAGTAATTGATACAACCAATGCGATAGAAGGTCTAAATAGCCAATTACGCAAAGTAACAAATAATAAGAGGGTTTTTCCAAGTGATGATTCTGTTTTTAAGACTTTATACTTGACAATAGATTTACATTACACGAATATGGAATATGCCCATTCAAAATTTGGGAGAAGCTATGGCCCATTTTTTGATAAAATTTGAGGGTAGAATTTAAGTGCCTATTTTTGAATTTACACACTTAAAAAGACAGAGCCGGAAATACGGAAGATTCCCAATATTTCCTTACATGATTGCTTACTATATCTTCTTTTAATAAAAAAGCCTGTTCTTCTAGCGATAAATCTGCAAAACCAAGTATTGTGCCTCTACAATATTCTTTTTTTAACCCACATAAACATTGTAAGTTTTTTGCATAGCTCAAATTAATTTCGTTGGAAGCGTAATCAAAATTTAATTCTACACCTCTGTTCTCTTTTATTTCGACTTGGGAAATGCTATAACTTGCAAATCCCACTATACTATAAGTTTTGTCATTATTTCTAATAGTTCTTATAATTAGTAAAGGTAATTCATTGTTTAATGCTTTAGAAGAACTACAACGATGGTTTAAAAAACTTGTTAATCTTCCTTTGCTTCGTAAATGGTAGGATGTTTTATTTCTTAAATAGTCGACTTGCATGCTAAAACGATCTCTTGTAATAGTAGGCCACTCAGTACAAATAAACATAATATCACCCTTTTTAACGGGTTTTTTCAAAACGGCCTGAAGTTGTCCTCCTAACTTTGGAGATTTTGATATAATAACACCCTCTCTAACGTATTCTCTTATATAAAATGGTACTTCAACTTTAGCAAGATATGGTATCCTCCCATCTTTTAACTCGAATTGCTCTTGCAATTTATTTATAGCTGTATTGTAGATTTCATCTACCATATAACGTTGCCCTTGTTAATTTATTGATTCTAGCTAAGGTTGATTAATAGAGGTTGATGAAAGTCGTTAACGCAAATTTGTTATCTTTATTTATATCCTTCAAAATTTTAGAATGGGTGTGAAATTTCAAACAACTTCTTAGTCTATTATTTAACTCTCTTTTTTAAACTTGTCAAGAATTTCTATTCTGGGGGTCTAAGCTTAACAATGGCATTCGGTTAAACAAAAAGTGTGATATACTAGGCTCCATAAGTTATACAACGGAAGTTTTCCCTAAAAAATCGCTGTAAGTTAGGATTCGCCTAGGAAAGAGAGTTGTTTGTTGTATATACGTAGACACGGCTAAACACAATTTCCTACTTGAGATAATTTTTGTGATTGCTATACCATGTAATAGGTTTAAATTTAGAGCTATATTTATGTACGTAGACACTGCAACATACATGAGAAGCGGAAAAACACATAAACGCTATTTGTTAAGAACTTCTTACCGAGAAAACGGTAAGGTTAAAAAGAAAACCATAGCTAGCTTATGTACTTTAACCCCCGATGAAATTTCATCATTCAAATTAGCTCTACAACACAAATCGGACTTATCGGCTCTTACTAGTATTAAAGGTGCAGAAGTTATACAAGGTAAAAGTTTTGGAGCAATAATCGTGCTTAAAGCAATAGCCGATGAACTCGGCATAACAAAAGCACTCGGCAATTCAAAAGAAGCAGTCATAGCAATGTGGGGTTCTAAGCACAAATCCCCGCCGATAAACCGTAATACTCTGTAAGCCTTTTATAATAAAGGTCTTAGACCATTTTCATGATATTAATTAAGCCATTGCAAAACTCACGTTTTTTATCCGTTTAAACCTCATCTTTTAAATTTCTTTTATTCACATAAGTATTGAGTGAAATATGATTCTTGTAACCTAAGAATTTTGCTATTTTTCTTATAGAGAGTCCAAGAGCTAAGAGTTCAATAATTTTGTTAGCATCCTTATCAAACTTACTTTTTTGTACAGTACCAACTGGCTTACCTAATACTTGTCCTTGAGACTTCTTGAGTGCGAGAGCATCTTTAGTACGCTGGCTTATTAGATCACGTTCAAGATCTGAAAACAATGCAAACAAGGTAATTGTCACTTTGGAATTCATATCATGCTTGCTGATATCAAGGTTCTGTTTAAGAATTACTACCCTGATACTTCTTGCAACTAGTTCATTAACCAGTTCTATGACTTCAGGTGTACTTCTACCAAACCTACTGAGCTCTGTTACAATCAACATGTCGGTACTAGAGAGTTTTTCTAAAACTTCTTCTATTCTTCTGTTTTGGAGTTTTTTTAGAAGACATTTGAATCTCAACGAACTCGTTTATCTTGAGATTATTTTTTTGTGCATATTCTAGTATTGCAAGTTTTTGATTATTTAGCTCCTGTTTATCTGTTGAGGTACGAATATAAGCTATAATTTTAGTCATTTTAGAGCCTGTTAAGTTTTAACTCTAGTTTTATATGAAAACTATACATAGTATATATACTATGTAACATATAAGATACCTACAAAATAGCAATATTTTAACGCCCGTTATGTTTTATACAAAAATTATGATTTTATGGGTACAGGCTACAAACGCATTAAGATTTTAAGTGAAGCTGAAATAAGCGATCTTTATTCTTTACCACAATTTACGTTAGAGAAAAGGATTATTGATTTTTCTTTAAACAAGCAAGAAAAACTGCTCATTCAAAAAATTCCTGATCTTCCTTCTAAAGTTCACGCAATATTGCAGCTGGGCTATTTTAAAGCAAAAGGACGGTTATTTTCTTTTAAATACCATGATGTTTTACCGGACATAGATTACATACTGACTCAATATTTTGTCATACAGGATAAATATGAAAGTATTTTACTTAAGGCAAAAAAAAGAAGAAACCAACAAGAGAATTCTTGCTTTACTGAACTATAGAACTTTTGACGCCAAAACACGCAAAGAACTTGTTGAACAGGCTTTACTTTTAGTGCGTATCCATGCAAATCATATAGATATTTTTAGGGAATTACTATCCCAGATTCAAATAAAACAGATTGTCCTACCCCCGGTTACACCATATTACAGTATATCATCAGCTTATCCATCAGCATAGAGTTTAAACGTATAGAAAACATTCTCCGGGAGAATATACCAAAGGAATTTGACACCTTTTTATCCGGCATGACTAAATCAGAGTCTGCAACAAATTTGCCGACACTCAGGGTAGAACCGAAAAACTTTAAACATACAGAGCTCAAAGCAGAATGTGCCAAGTCTCTTACGTATTTAGAATATTATAAACTATCTAAACAGCTAATAGATAAATTTGAAATATCACCTAAATGTATCAGATATTACGCTAGTATCGCAGATGAGTATAATATTTACAGATTAGAGCAACTTAGCAAACCACTTAGAAAGCTTTATCTGTTATGTTACATTAATCAAAGATACAAAGAAGTCATCAACAATTTGGTTACCGGTTTGATCTATTATAATAACAACTTTATTCAGGAGGCAAACGAATATGCTAATAAGCAATTCATGCTCCATACAATTTATTATAACAATATTTTACCCAAAGTCAGCACCTTATTAAAATTTATGGGATGCGATGCAGAACAAATGGAATATAAAAGTTTCTGGCAAACTGCGTATGATATTCTGCCTAAAAATCAATATCTACCAACAGCAGAATATATTGTAGGGCAAACATTTGATTTTCAGTCTGCTAAATGGGAATTCTATGTTAATAAGGCTAAGCGTATCAAGACTAATCTTCGTATGCTATTCAGATCGATAGAGTTTTGTAGTATTAAAAAGGACGATGATTTAATGCAGCAATATTATTCTTGAAGGATGTGTTTGATAAAAACTTGCCCTTGAACAAGGTAACTACAGATAAATTTCCTGATAAATTTATCCCCAAAAATATCAGAAAGTATCTACGCATTTCAAAAAATGATAGTATTGCTAAATCTGAAAGTACAAAACAAACAAGAATAAACTCAGACAAAGCTACTACGATCAATGCTTATCATCCTGATAAATATGAGTTTTATCTATACCAATCTATTGTAAAAGAAATTGATAAAGGAAATATTTTTTGCAACGAAAGTACCAAATACAAAAGCTTAAGTGCAGATCTTGTTTCTGATAAGGTATGGCAAAATAAAGACGAACTTATACAAAAACTGAACTACCCTAATATCGCAGTCAATATAGAACAAAGACTTGATGAGTTAGAGGTAAAACTTCATACAAAAATCCTAGAAGTGAATAGAAAAATTGCCAGTAAAGGAAACAGTTACATTAAAATAAAAGAAAGCAAGACTAAAGATGATAAAGTTGATAAGAATAGTAAAACGCACCACAAATGGCATTTAATCAATCCTACTATAGAGGAGAAAGATGACAATTTCTTTGCTGGGGTACCAAATATCAATATTAGCGAATTACTATATTTTATCAATGAACAAACCAACTTCTGTGAAGCTTTTGATCATATCAAACCACGTTATTCTAAGCAAAAAGCTGATGACGAAGGAATCATTGCGTGCATTGTAGCCAACGGGTTTAGCTTTGGTACTTATCGCATGTCGCGAAGTTGTGATATAAGCTATAGTACTCTGAGTAATATAGAAAAAAACTTTTTGAGCCTAGAGAATTTACGAGAAGCTAACGATATTATCAGTAACAAAATAGCAAGTCTGAAAGTTTTTAATTCGTGGAACATTTTGCCAAATAAATTACTGGTTGCAGTAGATGGTCAAAAGTTTGAAACAAGGCTAGATACTATGCAATCTAGATACTCTCCAAAATATTTTGGCTTAAAAAAAGGTATTGTCCCTTTTAGTATGGTGCTCAACCATGTACCGATCAATTGCAAGATTATTGGCGCTAATGAACATGAGAGCCATTATACCTATGATATTATATATAATAATACTTCTGAAGTGGAGCCAGACGCGGTATCAGGAGACATGCATTCAATTAACAGAGTCAATTTTGCTGTGCTTGATTCCATAAGTAAATTATTTATGCCAAATTTTTCTGATCCAGAAGAACAAGTTAAAAGTCTCAGGAGCATGAAACATTTGGCCTTTTATAAAGACTGCTTTATCAAACCTACTAAACTCGCCAATAGAAAACTTATAATAGAGGAATGGGAAAATATTCAAAGGATTTTTGTATCACTTGCTATCCAAGAGTCAACACAAGCTACAATCATAAGTAAGTTGTCATCTCATAAAAGATATAGCAGAATTAAAATAGCCCTTTGGGAATATGATTCAATACTGAAAAGTATCTATTTACTGGATTTTATAGATGACGAAATAATGCGGAGTCAAATCCGTAAAGCTTTAAACAGGGTTGAGTCTTACCACCAGCTACGTAAAGCTATAGCAAAAGTGCATAGTGGAAAGTTCAGAGGACAGACTATTTTAGAGAATGAGGTATGGAATCAATGCTCTAGATTACTAGCAAACTCTATAATATTATACAATGCAATTATACTAGATAAACTACTTGCAGAGTGCATTGCACAAGGAAATATAGAAGGAATAAACTATTTAAACAGCATCTCACCAGTAAGGTGGAACACATAAACTTTATCGGCAAATATGTATTCCTACAAGCAAAAAGTACAATAAATATTGAGGATATAATTGCACAGTTACAAAAGAACCTCAAAACAACCTTTATACACCTAGAGATATAAAGTATACAGGGCATTTTGGTTTATCGGCGGGGATTTGTGCTAAGAACCCCATCATGCTACTATTCTTGAGCTGAATACAGAAAGTTATAGAATCAATGCTGCAAAAATTGCAAAAAATTATTCTCATAAATCAACAAAAACAGAGGAGAAAATAGATGTAAAATAATGTGATTTTTTTATGACCAAATTTCGGTAATTATAATTGTCGGCGACCGGTAATTATAGTTTTCGCTAGACAAAAACTCACTGCCCCATAGTTTTTTCTTTAAATACGGAAATTTTAAGAAAATTTCTCTAGCCGTTATACTCTTTATGATTTGCACTACTTTGCTTGGTCTATACATCGGTACTGATTGTACTAAAAAATGTACGTGATCTTCATCCACTCCTATCTCTAAAAAATTTATCTCATATCTTTGTTAGATTTCTAGACATATCACTTTTAGCCATTCCTCAACCTCTTCGTCTTCAAATATTTTCTTTCTAAATTTTGCAGGAGCAACTATGTGATATACTAAAACCGATACATTGTGACTTTTATGAATATACTGACTTTCTACAATATAGAAATATTAAGACTTTTCTAAAACGAAGCAAGCTTCAGGGAATTAAACCCGAGAGAGATTAACTTTTAAAGGTATGGTTACTTATTTAGGTGGGTCAATTTTAATTACAATTTTTGCTCTAGGTGGATCAATAGTTAGTTACAATTTACAACCCCATTCCTACTGTTCTACGTTTCTGCTCTGCCATATTTGCTATAGCCAAGATGCTCGTCTATTTCTGCTTGTAAAGCTCTTTCAAATAGATTTTTTGTCAGCTCCTTTAACATACCGTCTTTAGCAAAAAAACTTGATGACATTCTCCTCGCAGCAAGCTGCGAGGAGAATGTCATTCCAAATTTAGTGCTTGACACCTAAGACAGTATCAGAACCGATTAAAATTTAGTTGGGCCAATTATGTCTATTATCATACCTTCCAGGGGCTATTATATCTTTAGGATCAATAAATTGCTTTATTTTCTTCATAAAACCGTCATAAAAACACGAGGATGTAGGTATAGATTGCATCGACTGAATTCCTAATCTATTAGGATAATAACCATTATTTGACATAACCTCTAAAATTTGATCATGACATGCTTTTGCTTTAGCGTTCTCTTCGCTAATTTCTTGATCGTAAATAATACAAACGGTTATAGTAATCATTCTGTCACTTATACCAAGTAATGAAATATTAGGCTCAAATTCGTATAATTTAAGTATTTTTTTATTTCTTCTATACAAAACAAAATATTTTGACTGGTAAAAGGAACGGCTATAGCAAGCCATAAAACGCCGCATTTATCTTCTACGGGAGTATAATTTTGTGGTATAGGTATTTTTTTCTCCAATATAAGCTTTTAAAGGCAAAACTACTAGGAATGCCTTGTGCAAATTTTGTTTCACGTAAGTCATCTAACAATGAAAGATCTATACCTAACATGTATTCTATAGGCTTTCTAAATAGGCTAGTAATCTTAAATTTTAGGGATGAAGTACAAATAATTTCTTCTACATAAGGTTTAAGAGATTTTATTATTGTGGATACAATAAATTTATTGTGATTGCTGGATAAAGAGTGAATTGTAATTATTCCGTTCCACCGTCCTATTCTTCTTTTCTTTCTCCATTCTAAAATAAAAGATTCAAGATCAACATGATTATCTTTATGTTCCCAAGGGTATTGCTGAGACACGGTTAAAAATTTATAATCATTAAAAAAATCTACGCAATGGAATAAGTTATATATTCTTAATCTATGTAATAAATCAATCGAATTTTTAAGTTGTTCATTAAGTTTCCATGGTAAATAATATGATGTCGCAATTTACAGCTTTAGGCGCCAACCACAAAGTCAATTTTACTACTATTCCAAAATTAGATTGGGTAAATAACCCAGTATAATCAGGTCCAACTCCGTATTTACTTATTCCTGAACATTTAGCATTAGCAAACCTACCGAAACCTATTTCCATGTACTCACCACTGGGTAATACAACACCTAAATTACATATACTTTCTGCTCTTTGAGGAATAGCTCCCCTAGTATCTCCTCTTTCAACGGCGTTGCCTATTATGCTAGTTTCTGGCAAACTCCCAGTAGGACTAAGAATAAAGTTAGAGTTTTTTGATTTTAGAAATTCTACTACTTGAATTTGCGTTACTCCCGATTCTATAGTAATATATCCAAGGCTCTCATTAAACTCTATAATTTGATTCATTTTTCCTAAATTAAGGATAAAACTATTGCTCTCTACAGGTACGGTGCCCCCTAATCCTATATTAAGTCCTGTACTCAAGGGATAAAGTTTAATGTTATATTGGTATGCAATATTAATGCATTGTTGCACTTGCTCTTTGCTATTAGGATATAATACTCCTTGTACTTTTTGATTAGTAGCAAATGTCGTGTTTTCAAATTTGTTACATTGCTCTCTAGATATTGTCACGTTATCTATACCTAACGCGTTAGTAAAATCCTGAATGGCATGTAAAACATTCTGTTGTGTCATATATTTAAATATTCTCTACAATTATGGAATAAAATAGCTTTGCGTACTAAGTGCGCTTTACCAAATTGTGTAGATTAAGCGTCTTTTTATCTACTTTTAAGACTTAACCTTTAATTATATAAAAATCAACCACTTTTATCTGGAAGATGAAAGTTTGAGGTTCTGTCGCATCTGTTGTCAACGAGTTTGGAATGTGTTATAATGGGAGAAATATCATAAATCATAATATGTACTTCTAATAATCTTAAGCTAATAATAGCATTTTAATACCGAAAGCGATAAATAATATGCCAGCTAATATTTGTAATAGCTTACTAAATCTCTCGACATAAACGAATATTGTTTTTGTAGAAGCTAAAAATGCTACGGTATAAAACCATAGGGTGCCTAATAGAACTATTTCAACCCAGTATAGTAATTGAGAAAACCAAGATGAGTTTGGCTCAATTATAAGTGACATTACGCTTATAAAAAAGGTAAAAGCAAAGGGATTCAAGAGTTCAAGTGTAAAGGCCTCTAAGAAGAAATTATTTTTTTCTTAACTGTTCTTAGAGAATTTCTTATTTTAACTTCATCAAACGCATCGGCTAAAAAAATAGATTTTGCTCCTAAAAAAACTAAGAATAAAGCACAAAATATTTTTAGCACTTGAAGAAATATTGGATAAGCTTCTATCATGTCTAAACAAAGTAAGATACTACCAGCCTGTACAGCAATTCCTGTAACAATCCCTGCACAAGCTTGATAACTAGCATTTCGAGAGTGAATAATTCCATTTTGAATTATTAATGATAATGATGGGCCTGGAGTGATTATTCCTAGTAAGTAAGCAGCAGCTAGTTCTACAAACTGATATATCATATATATTCTGGTTCTTAAGTTCTAATGGGTTTCCACTATCATTTGTCCATGGATATCCCAGAAAAAAGCAAATTTATTATGCATTATAATGCTTTCTTCTTTGCTTTGTAACTGTTTATAAAGGTTATTATTCTTTCTTGTACTCAAAGACTTAGATCTATATAAGCCCTATACTAACTCCAATGTTACCTAAATTATCTTTATCCTCTGTTTCAAAACCTGCGTCTTCTAATAAATCAAGAAAAACTTGTGTTTTTGAAACAGTAGCTTTAGGCTTAATTGGATCTAACTGCAAATCTAAATCATCTAAAATTAAGTTACCAACCCTATTTTCTATTATTTTTCCTTTTTCTTATTCTTGTTTACTTTGTCCCTAATATTGAAAGTTCTATAAGGCAATGAAAACCTATCTTCTATATCAAAATTAAATTGATCTTCTGTAAATGTATCATCCTCAGATTCATCAGATGAATCCCTGCCATATCAGAAGCAGGTATATACATAGGAACATTAACTAAAAATTTAACTACCTTTGTTTGAGAGAAAACAGTAATAGCTAAATGATTTACTTGCTCTATAAGAACAGAAACTGCATCATCATCTGTCTTACCAAAAGTATCATTATTGTTTTTAGACATATTATTACTCCCTATTTAAATATAATGAATACTAATTATTATCAAGTAGCTTAAAGTCAAGAAAATCCAATAGTTTAAAAAGTATCAATTACTACCGGCTAAAGCCGGTAGTTTGGTCAACGCTTGCAAAGCGGATTAAAAGCGTAAACGCTAAAACTCCGATATTTTAAAATCATCTCTCTTATGATACATTTCTTGTTCCTCTATGTATTTTTGCACTTCATTTGAGTTCACATTACCAACCGTAACAACAAAATACCCCCTAGCCCAGAGATGTTGACCCCAGTAGCGTTTTCTCAGTAATTCAAATTCTTGCAGTAATTTCCGACTGCTTTTTCCCTTAATGTATTGTACTGCCTTTGATACGGAAATACTTGGGGGTATCGACAGTAGTAAATGCATGTGATCTGGACTCATGCTGCCACTTGCTATGTCTATGTAATTTGCCGCACATATTTCTCTAATAATTTCTCTAGTTCTATCAGCTACTTGTCCGGTTAGAACTCTGTATCTGTATTTCGTACAAAATACTACATGGTACTTCAGATCATATATACTGTGCGAACCTTTTCTATATTCCATAAGCTACATCTCCTCTTCTCTAGTAACTTATAATACTAAAGTGTTCGACTAAAGGCGAGGGTGTTAACCCTATCCCACTTAACTACATAAAATACT
>NZ_CP104167.1:0-173482 GCF_029982035.1 Candidatus Megaera polyxenophila | reverse complement strand
ATAGCTGTAGTAGATAATGAAGTTGTAGGCTGGTATGATATTAGTTTCTCAAATAAACAAATGTATCCTCATACTGGTACATTAGGAATTAGCGTATTGAAATCTTACCGAAGTAAAACCGTAAGAAAAGCATTATTACAAGCAGCTCTTATTCGTAGGAGGCTTAAGATTGAAGGAATACATAAAAAGCAATAAAATCAATATAAAAACTGCTTTATTATGACTTTGCTTTTAAATTAAAGAAAATCTGTTGCTGAATGAGTTGGATAGCTTGATAGTTAAAAAATTTTATACCATTAAGGCTAAATTTTCGAATTTTATTTCAGCTTGAATATAACTAACTAAAATGAGAGGTAACTGTGGAAGAAATAAATAGCCAATTAATATTCGACAAGATAAGCCACCTATCGGTGGCAGCTTAAAAGAAGATACTCTTGACCGATAAATATTTATGGAGGATTATAATACTGGTATTTGATTTGTTTTAACTTGAGTTATAAAGACTGAATGTTAGACATACATAAGATAATATATAATTGAGTTATGAGTAACTTGCACTCTGAGCAGCATTTGGTCAATGAATTAGCGGTAAAAACTCTTAAGGCCATTTCTAAAGAGCAAGCAATTCCTTACAGCAGGATCAAAAAGATTTTTTCCGAAGGAGATAAGGAAATAGCCAAGGCTTTCTGGATAATGTTGCGAAAAATATCTCCCAATCATAAGTATAATTCTGTTTACTATTGCCCTGATTGTAAAGAATTTGATTTAGAACGCAAAGGAAGAAAGATTCCTTGGTAAGAAAACATTAACTATAAGTAATTTATGGAAATAGTCGGTAAAGGAATATCTATAAAACATATTTTTCTAGACCGTGGTAATTGGTCTCGATTTCGCTAAAAAATACGGCAAGCTAAGATACGGCATTATTTTCAACGTCACTAAAGTTATATCGTGTGGAACGAAATATTTAGGATTTAAACGTTATAGCTGCCGTGATTGTAACCGCAATAAATCGGTAGCATTCAGCTGTAAAGGTAGGTTTTGTTCTCGTTGTGGTAAGAAACAAACGGATCAATGGGTGAGTAAGGCTAGCAATGTTCTACCAAAAACACGATGGCAGCACATTACATTTACAATGCCGGACTCTTTATGGCCGATATTTTGGCTCAATCGTGATCTGTTTGGATTGATTTCCGGTATTGCAGCAGGAATTATTAAGGAGATAGCTACAAAGAAAAATCTTGTGGTTGGTATATTTACTGCCTTACACACTTTCGGTAGAGATTTAAAACGCAATGTTCATATCCATTTATCGGTTACTTGCGGCGGTATAAATAGCAAAGGCAAGTGGCAAAAATTATTTTTTCCTGCCGAACCTATTAAAAAAATGTGGAGACATAGAGTCCTTGAGTTATTTCGCTTTCAATATATCTCAAGTAATTTGAAGTTGCCGTCCGCATATCAAAATGCTGAGAATTTTAATAACTGGATGAGTAGTTTATACGAAATCAGTTGGTATGTTTATTTACAAAAACCATCGGATGATCATAAACGCAACATAGAATATTTAGGGCGGTATATAAAACCCCCCCTATTTCCGAGACAAGAATAGAAAATTACGACGGAAAGCAGGTAACGTTTAAATTTCTTGATCACTATAATAATACAATTGATCGCATAACTATGCCCGTGATGCAGTTCATAGCTAGTCTGATTATGCATATACCAGATCGTTATTTTCGAATGATTAGGTATTACGGTTTTTTATCTAATAGAACTAGGGGCGTACAATTACCTATCGTATATAAGGCAATTAATCAAATCGTTCATAAGAAAACTAAGCTCATTAGTTGGAGATTAATGATTTGGTTGAATTTTAAAATAGATCCTCTGTTTTGCTATAATTGCAATAAATGTATGAATCTGCGGCAAGTTTATTACGGTTTATCTCCGCCATTGTTATTAATAAGAATCAATGAATTATTATCAACGCCTAGATAACATCATTATGGCGAACACTTCTTTCACGTCTTAGCCACATAATTTGTAAAACTGAACCTATTTTTAGATAGATTCTGGCAGAGATTTTTATAAAAGTGTTGATAATTTCTAATATTGTGGCTTGTAACTACATTTTATTAAACGAATTTTCAAAGTTTTGATTAACAATTTTTCTGGTTACAAATTTTGAAATTCCTATACTATAAAATATCCAAAGATTTAATTAATAGCTCTGTTAATATAATTAACCAAGGTGAGAACGAAGTAGATTCTAATAGCAAAAATAACATAGTTGAACAATATAAGCTTTTGGTTGACTCTTCCCACAAAATTGAAGAAAGACGGAGTTCATCTAACAATGTTTTCATAGGAATTAATACTATACTCGTCTCAGTTCTAGCTAATTCACCCCAATTAATAAAAATAGAAGTATATTACTTACCATTTATAGCTTCACTTGGTTTTATTGGGATATTAATTTCGTATGATTGGCTAAAAGTTATAAATTCTTACAAAAAACTTAATTTTTTAAATTATGCTTTGATTCAGTCGCTTGAAAAATTTCTTCCTACTTATGTTTTTTCATTAAGGGCAAAATTGGAAGCAGAGCAACCTGATCAAAAAATAAAAAACAGAGGTAGTAGTATTTTAATGAACAAGAAATTATTACCTCAGGTATTTTTGTCCATATATTCTATTTATTTTTTGACGGTTGTAATTATATTTTTCTACAAAATCTAATAAACCTGACATTACTATAATCGCTACTACTATTTGTCTATAAAATTCCAGAAAACGACCGTTTTTCATACACTTTAAAAATTGCTAATTTTTAAAACCTTAAATATCCAATAACTCATTCTAATTATCTATACTAGTTTTATACCCCTACTTTATCTTTTCTTACTAATATTATTAAAAGTACTTTTTATGCTTATTTTAGATTTAATTTTATTATTAAATTATGTGAGAATTAGCTTACAAGATAAGCCACCTATCGGTGGCAGCTTAAAAGAAGATACCCTTGACCGATAAATATTTATGGAGGATTATAATACTGGTATTTGATTTGTTTTAACTTGAGTTATAAAGACTGAATGTTAGACATACATAAGATAATATATAATTGAGTTATGAGTAACTTGCACTCTGAGCAGCATTTGGTCAATGAATTAGCGGTAAAAACTCTTAAGGCCATTTCTAAAGAGCAAGCAATTCCTTACAGCAGGATCAAAAAGATTTTTTCCGAAGGAGATAAGGAAATAGCCAAGGCTTTCTGGATAATGTTGCGAAAAATATCTCCCAATCATAAGTATAATTCTGTTTACTATTGCCCTGATTGTAAAGAATTTGATTTAGAACGCAAAGGAAGAAAGATTCCTTGGTAAGAAAACATTAACTATAAGTAATTTATGGAAATAGTCGGTAAAGGAATATCTATAAAACATATTTTTCTAGACCGTGGTAATTGGTCTCGATTTCGCTAAAAAATACGGCAAGCTAAGATACGGCATTATTTTCAACGTCACTAAAGTTATATCGTGTGGAACGAAATATTTAGGATTTAAACGTTATAGCTGCCGTGATTGTAACCGCAATAAATCGGTAGCATTCAGCTGTAAAGGTAGGTTTTGTTCTCGTTGTGGTAAGAAACAAACGGATCAATGGGTGAGTAAGGCTAGCAATGTTCTACCAAAAACACGATGGCAGCACATTACATTTACAATGCCGGACTCTTTATGGCCGATATTTTGGCTCAATCGTGATCTGTTTGGATTGATTTCCGGTATTGCAGCAGGAATTATTAAGGAGATAGCTACAAAGAAAAATCTTGTGGTTGGTATATTTACTGCCTTACACACTTTCGGTAGAGATTTAAAACGCAATGTTCATATCCATTTATCGGTTACTTGCGGCGGTATAAATAGCAAAGGCAAGTGGCAAAAATTATTTTTTCCTGCCGAACCTATTAAAAAAATGTGGAGACATAGAGTCCTTGAGTTATTTCGCTTTCAATATATCTCAAGTAATTTGAAGTTGCCGTCCGCATATCAAAATGCTGAGAATTTTAATAACTGGATGAGTAGTTTATACGAAATCAGTTGGTATGTTTATTTACAAAAACCATCGGATGATCATAAACGCAACATAGAATATTTAGGGCGGTATATAAAACGCCCCCTATTTCCGAGACAAGAATAGAAAATTACGACGGAAAGCAGGTAACGTTTAAATTTCTTGATCACTATAATAATACAATTGATCGCATAACTATGCCCGTGATGCAGTTCATAGCTAGTCTGATTATGCATATACCAGATCGTTATTTTCGAATGATTAGGTATTACGGTTTTTTATCTAATAGAACTAGGGGCGTACAATTACCTATCGTATATAAGGCAATTAATCAAATCGTTCATAAGAAAACTAAGCTCATTAGTTGGAGATTAATGATTTGGTTGAATTTTAAAATAGATCCTCTGTTTTGCTATAATTGCAATAAATGTATGAATCTGCGGCAAGTTTATTACGGTTTATCTCCGCCATTGTTATTAATAAGAACCAATGAATTATTATCAACGCCTAGATAACATCATTATGGCGAACACTTCTTTCACGTCTTGGCCACATAATTTGTAAAACTGAACCTATTTTTAGATAGATTCTGGCAGAGATTTTTGTAAAAGTGTTGATAATTTCTAATATTGTGGCTGGTAACTACATATTTATTAAACGAATTTTTAAAAAGCTGATTGATGATTTTTCTGGTTGCAAATTTTGAATTTCCTATACTATTAAATATTTTTTTCTTTATAAGAAATAATTTATATTGTATAAATTATATAGTGACACAAAAAAGGTAAAACCACATGAAAGCTTATAAAAGCTATATTGATAATAATGGAAAATTAGCAATTCCTAGCAAAATTAGAAAATACTTGCATCTTAAGGTTGGTGATGAAGTTACAATTAAATACTCAGAATCAGAATTAATTGTTTCTACCTTTCATTCTAACATAGAAAAAGCACGGAATATTTTAGAAAAATATGGAAACTTAGACCTCCAAAAAGAATTAAAATTGATGAGAAAAGAAAATGCAGATAAATTCTAAACTAAAAGGCAAAAAGTTTTTGCTAGACACATCAGCCCTTATAGCTTTGTTAAAAAAAGAATCTGGTTACGAAGTAATAGAAAATGTAATAGCTAGTAATGCTATCTCATCGGTTAATTTAAGTGAATTGGTTGCGGTTCTTACTAGAAGTGGCGTGTCAGAACAAGATATTGATGAAATCATTTCAGACTTAGTACCAGAAATTGTACCATTCTGCGAAGCTATAAGTATTAAAACTGGCAAGCTAGCTAAACTGACTCAAAACTACGGCTTATCTCTAGGAGATAGAGCGTGCATAGCCCTTGGTATCACTCTAGGGCTTCCTATCTATACGGCTGATAAAGTTTGTGCTGAGCTTAAACTGGAAAATACCGATATTAGGTTGATTAGATAAACTATTATATTACAAACTTTTATATAAAATGTTTATTTTAGGTACACCCAAAAAATACATTACTTAATAAACAAAATCATGCAAAATAATTGTTTATTTTAGGTCTGATTTTAGTTAATATACAAAAATCATTAATAGCATACCCAAAATAAACATTTTATGACTAAAATCGGTTACGCTCGCACATCAACAGTAGAACAAAATCTAGACTCACAAATTATCGCACTTAAAGCAGCAAATTGTGAAATTATTAGGACAGAACAAAAAAGCGGAAATAATCTAGCAGACCGGAAAGAACTAAATAATATTTTAGACTTTATTCACAAGAATGAGTATTTAGTAGTAACACGTATAGATCGTCTTGCACGCTCGTTAAAAGATTTGCAAATTATAGTAGATCGACTCAAAGCAAAAGGTGCTCATCTCTATGCCATAGAACAGCCGGTTGATACCTCAACTGCAACAGGTAAAGCATTCTTTGATATGCTCGGTGTCTTTGCTGAGTTTGAAACTAACTTGCGCCGCGAACGTCAGGCTGACGGCATTGCCGCCGCTAAGAACAAGGGTATTTACAAAGGTAGGCCTCCTTCTATTAACCAAGATAAGATTAAGCAACATTTACTAGAAGGTAAGCGCCCTACCCAAATTGCAAAAGAGCTGGAAATATCTAGAGGGACGATTTATAAGGTAAAACAGTTAATAGCTTTAGAACCTCCTATAACTCCCGCTAGTTTAGATTATTCAAAATGACTAAAATTGCGAATCCTCAAAATGATGTAGCTTTTTAGAAAATCTTCAGTGAAAATAAGATAAAATTATTCTGGATTCATATAGCTTTTTTGAGGATACCAGAAGCATATCCTTTTGAGACAAAAGGCAAAGATTGTTTATTATATAGTGGTAACAAATTAGTACTAAAATGGATACTAAATATTTACATGGTGAAGATACTCAAAGCAAAATCGCGAATCATAAGAATTGGTTAATATACCCGCTTTATCATTCTATTGCTTGGGTAAATACAGATACCTTAATAACGTATAATGGTAGAGAATATATATTAACTGGATTAGCTCAACCTATTACATCGATAAAAAAATGCATACTAGCAAGTAAAGCACCCAATCGCGGGGTAATCCCTCTAGACTCCTTAGTCTTGTATTTAGATAAAGAAGGTCATAATATATGTTGTTTTATTAATTATAAAGATCCTAATATAGTATGTATGCCACTAATTCGCCAACGTGCCGAAGATTACACTCTATATAAAAAGGTCAAATGCCTTTTAAAGGAAAACCCACATCAAGATCTTACAACAGAAGATCAAAGTAAGATTATAGACCTAGCACGACGATCAGGTCTTTTACTTGAAAAAAATCAATATCAGGCATCAATTGCAGTTCCACTGTTTAGCGAGGATATTGATAACAATGTTATCAAAGAAGAGGTTAAGAAAGGCGTATACAGATTTATATCCATACTGGGCTGGTATTTTGGTGGATATGTAGATGTAGACCAATCACAAGAGTTTAGTCAAAAATCACCAGTTTCTTTTATTCGAAATGCTAAGGTTGTTAAATACTCTATGACTTATTATAATCCCTCTAATTCAGATGATGTTGATTGTACCTCTCTTCCAATTATAAATGATGAAAAGGATAATATAGCTTTAGCTTTTTGGAGAGAGGGATTAAAATTGAAAGATATTCATGCAGGATTTGCTTTCTTAAGTTTTTATAAAGCAATAGAATCTCAATTTACCGAAAAGGACAATAAAGAGACAAATAAAGGCTGCAAAAAATGGATTACTGATAATTTAGGATTACTTCCTGATAACACGAGGGCTGGAGGGCGTATTAAGGATCTTTTAAGTCAGGGAGGATCTTTTAAAGATGTTAAAGAATATCTTTTTAAAAGTGTAAGATGCGCTGTAGTGCATGCCTCTGCAGAGAATAAAAAAATTATTAATCCAGATATTCCGTCAGATAGAGAGAAATTGGTATTAGACCTACCAATTATGGAGGCTCTAGCTGAACGATATATTAGAGTAGAAAGAAATATAAAATCGCGTTACATGCAACGATGTAATTAAACTGTCTATTATATATCCATTTACGATTTAGTATACAATATTTTTAGGTAATTTTTGGATATCTACAATATTATATGTAAGTTTTATAATTAAATGGCGTAAATTTTATATAAATAAATGGCACATAAGGATATTTGGATAATACTATTTTTATAAATATGAGAAGCTAACGAATCAATTTAATATTAGCATTATCTATTTGCAGTTCGCCCCATATTTTATCAGCAGTATAAATTGGAATCTGTAATTTCATCCCCAAAGCAATACAAGCACGATCAGCTAAAGAAAGACCTTGGGGTTGAACAAGAGGATGTAGCTTCGCTACTTGTTCAGCTTGTTCTAAGTCAAAAGGCACAATGGTTGTAACAATATCCGTAATTAGAGTAAGTCCTTCTTCTGGAGAAATATTGGTTCTCTGTAATACGCTTAGAGTTTCCGTGACATTTACAACTGACATAACAGAAAATTTTAACAATGGTTTTATGATTTCTGCACCGGTTTCTTCTTGAATAAGTGCTAATAAAGCAGAAGCATCCAGTATAACTCTTTTATTCATACTTAGCTTCATTTCTTCTCATAGTTATTAATTCATCAACAAGCGAAATATTTTGATCAGTGGTTTTTATATAATTCCTTACCTTCTTTTGTAATTTCTGTAAAGCTTGCTCTGCTGTAGTAAGGTATAATATATTATCTTCCATATGCAATATAATGTCATCTCCGGTTTCTAGGTGGAGATATTGACGAAAAGCTGTAGGAATTATTACCCTTCCACCTTTTCCTAATTTTGTCCTTATAGCTTTCATATGGCTTTATTCTTTATAATTTATATATAAAGAGTTTATATCATATTACTTAATATATGTCACTAACATAAATTAGTGCATAATAATTAATTATTGGCAAAAACTATAATCTTATTACCTCTTAAAAACCCTCGTTTTAAAGAGATACCTATTGTAAATAAAAAAATTGAAAAATTTTTGCTAAATTGCTCAATTTTCATCTTAAAACTATCTCTTGAAATAAAGTCTCTTAAAATGTATAGTAGCTAATGAGTTATAAGAAAAAAATAGAGAAAATGTTAATAGGATATGCCAGAGTTTCAACACAGGAACAAAACTTAGAATTACAAATAAATGCTCTACAAGCAGCAGGATGTAAAAAAATATTTACAGAAAAAGCTTCAGGGGCGCAACGTGATCGCCCTGAATTAAAAGCAGCATTAGAATATATGCGTGCTAATGAAGATGATACTTTAGTAGTATGGAAACTTGATAGGTTAGCTATTAACCCACCAATTAAATACCCGACTTAGGCGGCATATTTTACTTCTTTCGCCTGAAATAATCTTTTGATATGTTCTGGGTTATTTTGCAGAGTCCTTAGGTAAGATTTTAAATTCCCTTGGAGTTCAGATTTTGTAAGAGGTATATGTTTCCTATTTACATTTCTTTTTAAATCGTTGTTTAAATATTCATCCGGATTATGTTGCGGAGTATACGGAGGCAGAAAAAATAAAGAAATTTTCTTTTTATGTTTCCGAGTCCATATTTGTACTTTTTTGCTATGATGAACCTTGAGATTATCTAGGATTAAGAAGATTTTTTTCTTGGAGTATTTTACCAACCTCCGTAAAAATTCTATAAATACATTTGTTTTTAGTGTCTCTTCGTACAGCATAAACCTTAGCTTACCGTTATTTGTAACAGTGGATATCATGTTTATACTAAATCTCTTCGATTTATGAATCACAACAGGGGTTTTTCCTTTAGAATAGCTTTGTAATACCTGACACTCTTGTTTTATCCCTACTTCGTCGCACCAATGTATTTCTGCCTTTTCATATTCTGCTTGCTTGGCTATTGACGGATATTCTTCATCTAACCAAAATTGAACCCTTTTGGGTTGCTGCTCATATGCTAACTTCTTTGGCTTTTGTGCAGTATACCCCCATCTTCTTAAATATTCGCCTATTGTACTTAGGGGAAGAAAAAATCCACAATGTTTTTTGATGAGTGCATTAACTGATTTTCTTGACCATAATGCTGATTTGATATTGTGATCTTCTGGTCTAGAGATATTTACGTACCCTTGTATTATTTTACTTTGATCTTCGGTTATAAGCCTTTTCTCTCCTATCTTTCTACCTCTTAACTTCCCACTAATTGCGTACTTGTCGCCTCTCTTTTCCCTCCTTACCCATTCATTTACTGTCTGGCGACTCACTCCTATTAATTCACCTACCGACGATTGACTCTCTCCTCTTTTTACTAGTTTTAGAGCAATCTTTCTCATCGACGCTTGTGCGCTTATTGATAATTTCCTAAAATCTTCACTTTTTGACATTATTGCATTATACAAATTCCTTCCTTCTTGGCAATAGTTATGTCGGGTATTTAATTGGTGGGTTAATAGATCACTTAGGCAATTAATAGATACTATTGAGGAATTAGAAAAAAAAGGAATAGGCTTTAAATCACTTACTGAAAACATTGATACTACAACTTCAGGTGGAAGATTAGTTTTTCATATATTTGGAGCATTAGCTGAATTTGAACGTATTTTAATTAAAGAAAGAACCATGGCAGGACTAAAAGCAGCAAAAGCTATGGGAAAAAAGGAGGAAGACCGCAAGCTCTAGAAGCTGAAGATTTAAGAGATGCTAAAGCTTTACTCAGAAATAAGAAAATAACAGTTAAGGAAGTCGCTAAAAGATTAAAAGTTGATCCTTCTACTCTGTATCGATATTTACCGGGGGGGCGAAGCTCGGTACAGGAAGATTCTACAAGTATTGAATAATGTTCAAAGATAGTTATACTAGGTATAAAATTATCCAACCTTTTTTTGAAGATGGAGTATCCATTAGCAGTATATCATCTGCTCATAACATTCCACTACGCACACTACAAAGATGGTGTAAAAATTATAGGATCAAAGGGCTTGAAGGGCTCAAACAACAACAGCGTTCTGATAAAGGGAAATATCGTAATATACCTCAAGAGCTCTTACATTTTATAGAAGGACTTGCTTTAAAACAACCTAAATTATCAATTGCTACAATATGCGACAAAGCTAATGAAATCGCAAAAATATTAAATGAACAAAGTATAAAATATAATACAGTTCTCAAAATCATAAATAACCTACCAAAAAGCATGATAGTTTTAGCGCAAGAAGGCGATAGAATTTACGAAGAGACTTTTGATTTATTATATAGACGCGATGCAAACCATCCTAATGAAATTTGGCAAGCTGATCATACACTACTAGACATATATTTAATTGACAGTGACGGTAAGCCAGTAAGACCGTGGTTAACTATTATTATAGATGATTATAGCAGAGCAATAGCGGGTTATTATCTTTTTTTTGAAGCTCCTTCAGCATTACAAACAGCTCTTGCACTTAGACAGGCCATATGGAGTAAAAGTGAACTTGAATGGCAAATATGCGGTATTCCTGAGCAATTATATGTTGATCACGGGAGTGACTTTACGTCTAAACATATAGAAATGGTATGTGCAGATTTGAAAGTTCAACTTATTTTCTCAAATGTGGGAAAACCTAGAGGACGTGGCAAGATAGAACGGTTTTTTAATACAGTTAATCAAAAACTACTTTGCAGGTTACCTGGCTATATAACTAAAAATCATCTAATAGAAACTAAATCTTTATTAACGCTCACTCAATTTGAAATTCAACTGAAAAATTTTTTACTTAAATATTATCATAAGAAACCTCATAGTATAACCAAAGAATCACCTGTAGATCGATGGAGTCACAATGGTTTTTTACCACAACTTCCTGCATCTTTAGAGAAATTAGATTTATTGTTATTAACTGTAGCAAAACCTAGGAAAATTCACCAGGATGGCATTTATTTTCAAAGCTTACGTTATCTAGATCCAGTATTAGCAGCATATGTCGGAGAATCAATCGTGATTCGCTATGATCCAAGAGATGTAGCAGAGATTAGAGTTTTCTATCAAAATAAATTCCTTTGTCGTGCTATTTGCCAAGAACTTGCTGGAGAAGTTATTAGTTTAAAAGATATAATTCATGCACGCAACCAAAGAAAAAAAGAATTAAAAGAAGTTATTGCTAAGCGCAGATCATTAGTAGATCAGTTATTAGGCGTCCAACCTACTGCCTCTGGTGAATCAAGCCCCTCAAATATAGTAAAACAAGAGGCTCCTGTTAAGATTACAAAGTTAAAATTATATGAAAACGATTGATGATGACGGTGAAGACCAATTTTTAGTTACCAAAGAGTATAAACGTTTTAGAGAATTTTGAAGCTTGCATTCGTTATAAATATATTGGTTTATGTTATGGGCCGCCAGGTGTCGGTAAGACTTTATCAGCTAAATATTATAGTAGATGGGGTTTAATAGAAGAATATTCCAGATTGGATTATCAACGTAGTCAGCCAACTAAACCTGTACCTTATGAACTTAAAGAGCATGATACAATCTTTTATACTGCAGAAGTTGCAAATAGCCCTTCAAGGATTTTAAGTTCATTAAATGCCTGCGTAAATAAAGTGCAGCAAGTTAGATACGACGCTAAGTTTTGTCAATCAGTAAAAGAAAAAGAATATCAGGAAAGTGAATACAATCACAAGAGAATAGAAGACTATATTAACCATCTTTCCAACCCTTTTATCAAGCTATTAATTATTGATGAATCAGATAGGTTAAAATTGACTTCTTTAGAGCAAATCAGAGATTATTATGACCAGAAAGACTGCGGGTTAATCTTGATAGGAATGCCGGGTATGGAAAAGAAACTATCCAGATATGCCCAATTATACTCTAGAGTGGGCTTTGTACATGAATTTAAGCCGCTATCTAAAGACGAAATGTTATTTATTATGAGCAATTATCTTACGAAATTTGGTATTAATATTGACCCAAAAGATTTTACAGACCATGAGACTATAGCTGCTATTATGCAAGCTACAAGGCATAATTTCAGATTGCTCAATAGGTTGCTGAAACAAATTGAGCGTATAATGAAAGTTAACATGGTAAATACTATAACAAAGGAAATAGTACTTGCAGCAAGAGAATGCTTGGTTATTGGAATATAATGCCAGTCAAGTACTGCCTCCCGCTGATAAATTGAGTGTACAAGTGAACAGTTTATTTTGGTATTACTCGAATATTTGAACATTATAAAGCATTGAAAATGAGATTATTTGGTTACGCACGGGTATCATCTTCGCAGCAATCGCTGGAAACGCAAAAACAAGCTATAAAAACTAAGGGAGTTAGGGAGTCAAGGATATTTTTTGACAAAGCCACCGGCAGTAGTAGTGCCAATAAGGTTGGTATTAATTCATTATTATTAACCCACCAATTAAATACCCGACATAACTATTGCCAAGAAGGAAGGAATTTGTATAATGCAATAATGTCAAAAAGTGAAGATTTTAGGAAATTATCAATAAGCGCACAAGCGTCGATGAGAAAGATTGCTCTAAAACTAGTAAAAAGAGGAGAGAGTCAATCGTCGGTAGGTGAATTAATAGGAGTGAGTCGCCAGACAGTAAATGAATGGGTAAGGAGGGAAAAGAGAGGCGACAAGTACGCAATTAGTGGGAAGTTAAGAGGTAGAAAGATAGGAGAGAAAAGGCTTATAACCGAAGATCAAAGTAAAATAATACAAGGGTACGTAAATATCTCTAGACCAGAAGATCACAATATCAAATCAGCATTATGGTCAAGAAAATCAGTTAATGCACTCATCAAAAAACATTGTGGATTTTTTCTTCCCCTAAGTACAATAGGCGAATATTTAAGAAGATGGGGGTATACTGCACAAAAGCCAAAGAAGTTAGCATATGAGCAGCAACCCAAAAGGGTTCAATTTTGGTTAGATGAAGAATATCCGTCAATAGCCAAGCAAGCAGAATATGAAAAGGCAGAAATACATTGGTGCGACGAAGTAGGGATAAAACAAGAGTGTCAGGTATTACAAAGCTATTCTTTAAAAGGAAAAACCCCTGTTGTGATTCATAAATCGAAGAGATTTAGTATAAACATGATATCCACTGTTACAAATAACGGTAAGCTAAGGTTTATGCTGTACGAAGAGACACTAAAAACAAATGTATTTATAGAATTTTTACGGAGGTTGGTAAAATACTCCAAGAAAAAAATCTTCTTAATCCTAGATAATCTCAAGGTTCATCATAGCAAAAAAGTACAAATATGGACTCGGAAACATAAAAAGAAAATTTCTTTATTTTTTCTGCCTCCGTATACTCCGCAACATAATCCGGATGAATATTTAAACAACGATTTAAAAAGAAATGTAAATAGGAAACATATACCTCTTACAAAATCTGAACTCCAAGGGAATTTAAAATCTTACCTAAGGACTCTGCAAAATAACCCAGAACATATCAAAAGATTATTTCAGGCGAAAGAAGTAAAATATGCCGCCTAAGTCGGGTATTTAATTGGTGGGTTAATAGCTAGAGTAAAAGATGGGGACGTAATTCTGGTCACAAGATTAGATAGGTTGGGAAAGGACACTATAGATATGATAAACCTAATAAACAAATTTAACGCATTGAATGTAGGTATCCGTTTTCTTGAGAACAGCATAAGCACTGAAGGCGCTACAGGAAAAATGGTAATTACAATTCTTGCAGCTGTAGCAGAAGCAGAAAAAAGCAGGCTAGTTGAACGCACTAGTGAAGGTAGAGTAGAGGCAAGGTTCAAAGGCATTACATTTGGTCGTAAGCGCTTTATTAATAGGGATATATTGCTAGGCCTAAAGCTTTCTGGGCATGGAGCTACTACAATTGCTAGAGAAATGAATATTAGCCGTGCTGCTATATATAAAATATTAAAAGAAGAAAACGTTACACCTTTAAGAAAAGATTAAAACATCTAATTTTGGCAAAAAATCCGTCATTTATTTATATAAAATTTACGCCATTTAATTATAAAACTTACATACTATTAATATAAAGTATTAGACTTCTTTGTACTATCGTAGTACAATTAAATTTTTTAGACTAAATAGTACGGAAGTAACTTATGAAAATTGGATATGCAAGAGTCAGTAGTATAACTCAAGATATTGAACTGCAAAAAGACGTATTGGAAAAAGCAGGGTGTCAGAAAATATTTAGCGAATCAGTTAGCGGTAAAGATAATAATCGAACCCAGCTAAAAGCAATGATTGAATTGCTTAGAGAGGGTGATATCGTCGTCGTATATAAAATTGATAGAATCGCCAGATCATTAAAAGGCCTTATAGAAATTGTAGAATCACTTAACGAGAAAAAAGTACATCTTGTCTCTCTTGATTCAGGGGATAGAGTTAATACTACTTCTCCTATGGGTAGGGCATTCTTTCAGATAGCAGGTGTTTTTGCAGAACTAGAAAGAGGTATGATTGAATCAAGAACCAAAGCAGGAATAGAAAAAGCAAGGCTTGATGGAGTAAAGTTTGGTAGACCTGTTGGTAAAATAAATAAGAATAGTATATACAAAGCTGAGAGAATAAAGATCTTCTTAAAGGCGGGAAAAAGTTACGATTGGATTAGCAAAGAATTATCCGTAAGCAAAAAGACGATATCGGATATTAAAAAATCCTTATCGTCTTCCAGCTTATCAAATGAAGTTAGCTAAGAACTCCAGCTTTGGTCTCTCCTTTAGCTGTGGATGAAGAAAAATCTACTAATATACCATCTTTAAAAATTAGAACTAATTTTTTAGTGGTATCATCTGTACCTGCTGAAAACCAGTTTACAACAGGTACATAGTTTCTAGCCATTGCAGAACGTTTGATATGAGAGTATACCCATTTTACTTGGCCATCACTCATTAATCTGTATCGTTAGGCTCTCCAAATGCTTCTTTAACTTCCGCCTGCGTTGTTTTTCCTTTTACAAAAGCAGAATTGATTTGCTCATTATTAGTTTTAGCCAGTTTTGTATTACCTGAATCAGCTGCGCAGCCTGAGAGAAAAACACTTACACTTAAAATCATTAGTAAATTGAATTGCTTTAACATATTATTACTCCTTAAATATTATTATTTTTGATTTACTGCATCCTTTAGTTTCTGACCGACCTTAAACTTTGGTTGATTATAGGCGGCTATTTTTAGCTCCGCCCCAGTCCTTGGATTACGTCCGTTTCTTGCTGCAACTTTACTAACAGTAAAATTACCGAAGCCAAGAAGGGATATTTCCTTACCTTGTCCCATAGCATCAATTACCGATGAGGTAAACATGTCTATTACTTTCTCAGCTTCTACTTTTGTACATTGGTGTTGGTCTGCGATGTGGGTGATAAATTCTGATTTGTTCATGGTTTTAAGCCTTTAATTAGTTAATTGGTGATTATGTCTAGTATTAGACATAATTAGCTATTCTTTACAATATATTTCTGTGTTCAATAATAAGGATCTCTTAAATCCTGTAGTGTTCTTGCTTCCTTCTTTCTAGCCAGTATTTCTTGGAATCTCCCTACAGGGTCTTCAATTTCTCGAAAGATAGAATTGTCAACCGACACTTTCTTTGGTTTCTTGTTTCCTATATTGTTTTTATTTAATGGTCTTTGTCCATTTTTGTGTATATTAGAAAGCCTATAATGCTTTATGTAATTATTCAAAACATACTTGGATACCTTCAATTCCTGATACACTTCTCTTTTAATTTTACTGTTATTTAAAAGTTTTTGTATTTCGCTGGGTTCATAGTTTTTTTTAAGGTATTCAAAGTCACGGAGGGTCTTGCAGCTCATATTTTTTAAGCTTTACTTTTTAGCTTTGATATTTCTTCTAAACTAAGTCCTGTTACGGAAGAAATCAGTTTATCATCTAGCTTCTGGTTTATCATCATATTAATTGCTGTTTTAATCAAAATGGGATGTGCATCGTTACTCATGGTCATTTTAACTTTTCTATTTCTTCAACAGTTAAGCTGGTAAATTCTACTATTTCTTCCATAGGTTTATTTTTTATTAGCATAGCTTTGGCGATTTCTATAGCTTTTTTGGTTTCTCCTTTCTCAATACCTCTAGCTTCACCGATAGAGATGCCTTCCTGTTTACCGATGGAGATACCTTGAACAATTCCCTCTTCCTTAGCTTTCTCTGTAGCTTTTTTTAAAGTATTAGCCTCTATTCTTAGCCATTTAAGGTGATCTTCGTAAAGTTCCCTTTCCTCTTCGCTAAAGTTCAACACATCTAATACATGCAAAGCTTTCTTCAGTGTGTCGTTATCCAGTTCCTTCGGTAATCGATCTGCTGTTAGTAAATCGTGCCTAGTTAAAAAAGCAACCCATATATCAAGGGCATTCTTGGTTTTTGCAACTATATCCTGTAATTCCTCATTTGAATCGCTAGTAAATTTATTCAGCTCTATAGTATGTAATTCCAAATCCTTAAAATAGGCAAAACCGTTATCTTTTTCCGTAATATGGAAAACATTATGATAATTCTTTGCTTCGACTATTGAGGTGAAATTTAAAATATGAATGCCGATAGCTTTTGAAAGCTTGGAGTAATCTTCGGCTACTTTTAGCTGCTCCGTGTATAATTTTGCCCAGTAATACAAGGCTCGCTTATCATAGTCTGCCTCATCGCTGATCTGAATTTCAATGTTAAATCTTTTGCCGTCTATACCTTTTGCTTTAATATCGAGTATCGATAATTTGTCCTGTCTGAAGTTTTTAGGATTATAGGGATTCAGTAAAGTAATATCTTCTACCTGATCATCTTGACCAACGATAGAGTTTATAAGAGAAATAAGTAAATCCTTATTCTCTTCTACTCCGAAGATTTTCTTGAAGGCCAAGTCAACTCGAGGTGATATTTTTTCCATAATCACTATCATAAATACTTGTAAGTATTATATCACAAAACCTTTAGAAGTTCCATAGTTTTATTGGTGTTTAAGGGTTTTTATAACAATTATCGTTATTAGTTTTCTTTTGAAGTGCTACAAAGCTACATTCCAAATAATCTGTATCTTTTGTAAATAAGCAAATAAAGCAGATTCTGTTAAGTTACCTTGATCTAAAATTTCATAAGCTTTCGTTAAAAGGTTAAGTTCTCTAGGAGTAACAGTCTGTTGTTCTTGATTTTGTTTATATCTACTATGCGCAGCTTCACCATTTTCAGCTATATTGTGCATTTCCCTAGTGCGTATTTGTATTTCAACAGGTAATCCATATGAACCTAAAAGAATAACAGTATGCAGGGATCGATAACCATTAGTCTTTGGATTGTCAATATAATCTCTATACTTTTCTGGTATTACCTTGTAAATTTCCTGAATGAGTTTTAGTGTTGTATAGCATTCGTCTTCTTCCCTTACTATAATTCTAAAGCCAACAATGTCAGTTAGTTCTTCAATCTTAACTGATTTTCTAGTTAATTTTTGCAAGATAAGCCACCTATCGGTGGCAGCTTAAAAGAAGATACCCTTGACCGATAAATATTTATGGAGGATTATAATACTGGTATTTGATTTGTTTTAACTTGAGTTATAAAGACTGAATGTTAGACATACATAAGATAATATATAATTGAGTTATGAGTAACTTGCACTCTGAGCAGCATTTGGTCAATGAATTAGCGGTAAAAACTCTTAAGGCCATTTCTAAAGAGCAAGCAATTCCTTACAGCAGGATCAAAAAGATTTTTTCCGAAGGAGATAAGGAAATAGCCAAGGCTTTCTGGATAATGTTGCGAAAAATATCTCCCAATCATAAGTATAATTCTGTTTACTATTGCCCTGATTGTAAAGAATTTGATTTAGAACGCAAAGGAAGAAAGATTCCTTGGTAAGAAAACATTAACTATAAGTAATTTATGGAAATAGTCGGTAAAGGAATATCTATAAAACATATTTTTCTAGACCGTGGTAATTGGTCTCGATTTCGCTAAAAAATACGGCAAGCTAAGATACGGCATTATTTTCAACGTCACTAAAGTTATATCGTGTGGAACGAAATATTTAGGATTTAAACGTTATAGCTGCCGTGATTGTAACCGCAATAAATCGGTAGCATTCAGCTGTAAAGGTAGGTTTTGTTCTCGTTGTGGTAAGAAACAAACGGATCAATGGGTGAGTAAGGCTAGCAATGTTCTACCAAAAACACGATGGCAGCACATTACATTTACAATGCCGGACTCTTTATGGCCGATATTTTGGCTCAATCGTGATCTGTTTGGATTGATTTCCGGTATTGCAGCAGGAATTATTAAGGAGATAGCTACAAAGAAAAATCTTGTGGTTGGTATATTTACTGCCTTACACACTTTCGGTAGAGATTTAAAACGCAATGTTCATATCCATTTATCGGTTACTTGCGGCGGTATAAATAGCAAAGGCAAGTGGCAAAAATTATTTTTTCCTGCCGAACCTATTAAAAAAATGTGGAGACATAGAGTCCTTGAGTTATTTCGCTTTCAATATATCTCAAGTAATTTGAAGTTGCCGTCCGCATATCAAAATGCTGAGAATTTTAATAACTGGATGAGTAGTTTATACGAAATCAGTTGGTATGTTTATTTACAAAAACCATCGGATGATCATAAACGCAACATAGAATATTTAGGGCGGTATATAAAACGCCCCCTATTTCCGAGACAAGAATAGAAAATTACGACGGAAAGCAGGTAACGTTTAAATTTCTTGATCACTATAATAATACAATTGATCGCATAACTATGCCCGTGATGCAGTTCATAGCTAGTCTGATTATGCATATACCAGATCGTTATTTTCGAATGATTAGGTATTACGGTTTTTTATCTAATAGAACTAGGGGCGTACAATTACCTATCGTATATAAGGCAATTAATCAAATCGTTCATAAGAAAACTAAGCTCATTAGTTGGAGATTAATGATTTGGTTGAATTTTAAAATAGATCCTCTGTTTTGCTATAATTGCAATAAATGTATGAATCTGCGGCAAGTTTATTACGGTTTATCTCCGCCATTGTTATTAATAAGAACCAATGAATTATTATCAACGCCTAGATAACATCATTATGGCGAACACTTCTTTCACGTCTTGGCCACATAATTTGTAAAACTGAACCTATTTTTAGATAGATTCTGGCAGAGATTTTTGTAAAAGTGTTGATAATTTCTAATATTGTGGCTGGTAACTACATATTTATTAAACGAATTTTTAAAAAGCTGATTGATGATTTTTCTGGTTGCAAATTTTGAATTTCCTATACTATTAAATATTGAAAGAATATAATTTGAGCAGTAAGGGATATATTGTAAAAGCTGAAGGAGTAGGATTTAAATGCAAACAAGACGTTGCCACAATACATTCAGAATTTGGAGCATTAATAGCTGAAAAATGGAAAAATGCGGTTGAATCCCAAAAAGAATTAGGCATATTGCCAAAGCGGGCTATTGAAAGTTTACAATTCCAAACTCGTGATAATTCCGGGCCTCTAGTCCCTGAACCTGATGTTTCTGATGTAGATCTATCAGGTAATTTTTTTCAAGGACTCTTTGATCAATATCTACCATAAATTTAAATATTATGTTTTTTCAGGTCAAATCTGACAAAGAATCTAATGACATTACTGACAAATTGTGCAAAGCAATTGAATGGCTTACTCATAAAACTGAAGTACATTGTAAAATTAAGCTTTATAGAGCCAGGAAGGAATGATCAAGACAATATTAGATACGATTCTTATAAAAGTTTTATGAAAATTATAAGTTATCCTATGAGCAGTCTTAATGCTTAAAAAATATAACTTAATAGATAAAAACCCATAAAATAATATTTTTAAGTACAGAATGCAGGCCGCCTTACTTGACTAACAAATGGCGTACTTTGGAAAAACGGGAATTGATAAAATAGGATAACCGCAATTAATGATTTCCGGCAGCATTTTTTGAGCATCTTCAGCAGCACGAAGCTCATAAGATACCTGCAAGTTCATCCAGAACTTAGGATAGTACAAAAAAAACAAGACTTAGCTAGCCAAAAGCTGTATCTGCTGTTATTCCTCTGCGCTCTAATACGATATCGTTAATTCTAGGTGCTGGTATTTGGAAAGGACCAAGCTCTTGTGCAAAACTTCCTATACAGCTTAAACCATGTGGTTTGATAAACTCTTCTCTTAATATTTCACCAATGTGTATATTCCATACCATTACCGCCTCCTTTATTTAATGATAATCAACTATTTCTACTTTTTGACTTGTCTGTTTTCCCATATAAAACAGATTCGCCACTGATTATTGATTCTTATGCTATGTTGCCCCAATCTATCGTTTTTTTAAGGGTTCAAAGCCGGTTATTTGGTGAAGCCTGCAAATCTTTTAACAGTTCAGCATTATCAAGCTGCCATAACTTACGTAGTGCTGTTTTCTGTATTTCCGGCGGAAACTTTTTGCTTTACCATTTAACATAACCATAATTCTTTGGTATGCTTACATTTAAAGCTAACTATCATGATTATTCTTTTTAACTTTTCCTGATGAATTGTAATTATTGTAACATATATCGTTACTAGTTACAATAATTTGATTATCTATTTTTGATTTTAGTTTAACATTATCTTCATTATCACTCAGGTAAACAACACGCACACCCAAAGGACAATTTTTATTTAAGATATGGATTTTATTCTTCCTATTCCCAAACCCTATCCCAGATATTTGTTAATGCCATTGCACCTTTTTCAGTGGTATCAATCTCCTCAAGGACAACTAACTCAATGGTGGTGTTATGGCTTCAAGATTTTTGCCAATGCTATCGCTCCGACATCACCTATTTTACTATCAGGAAACGAACATGCTTCTGATATCAATCATCTGTAACTATTTCCGTTAAATGTTGTATCAACAATTCAATTTGATACTTTGTGTTGGCCTTATCGGTAGTAGCGATGCTGGTTTGATTGATATGGTTCATCATTTCTTGTTGTGTTTTTGTGTTCAT
This sequence comes from Candidatus Megaera polyxenophila, assembly GCF_029982035.1. Lineage (NCBI taxonomy): Bacteria > Pseudomonadati > Pseudomonadota > Alphaproteobacteria > Rickettsiales > Rickettsiaceae > Candidatus Megaera > Candidatus Megaera polyxenophila. The sequence continues at coordinate 151,928 of NZ_CP104167.1, read as the reverse complement.
TTTTTTGTCTCCAGGTGGATTCAAGATTGAAGTGCAACACCTAATAACTAACTAATTCTATGTTAACAAAATATTAACCACATTTTTATTCTAATTTACTCAAACCACAATCCATCATCTTTTTGATCATTACACTGACCTAAAGATTCCAGGCTGCTTTACACTCAATTGGGTTTGGTAATAAATCTAAAGCAGATATAGGGCTATCGGCAACATAGCTGCTAAAAAGACCTATAGCGTATTATACGAACAATAGCCCATTAATATTATCTTGACAGTTACTTTTTTCTAAAGTAACCTGCAAAGCAGGTTATCTGTTGGAGTTCAATAAAAGAAATCCCCGCCGCAAGCAGCGGGGTATTTTAGAATTTTAGAAAAAAGCTAACTGATGGTCGTCATGCAGTTTCTTATATTCCTTGCCTTGATTTTTTACGTATTTTCCTATCATATTCTCATTTCCATGCTTACCTACCGTACTTGAAATATCCATCAGTCCAAAATTCTCCGCCCCATAATTGTTTCTTAACCTGTGGACATAATCTGAATATTTGACGAGCCGTAACACTTTTAATTATCGTTACTATTTTTGTTACGCTATAAGTCGGTACAGATTGTACTAAAAAATGTACATGGTCTTCATCAGTTCCTATTTCTAAAAATTTTATTTGATATCTCTTTTCTATCCCTAAACATACTTCCCTTAGCACTTGATCAACCGATACATCAAACACCGCTCGGCGATATTTTGCTGGAAATACCAGGTGATACAGTAAAACAGTAACATTGTGACTCTTGTGTATATATTTGCTCATCCCCACATCTTACGCCGCAAGCGGCGGGGAATATACCCAAAAGAGATTAAAAACTTCTACTTTCCTAAAAAGAATATTGGCCATGCACCAATGTATTTTTTGTTGATAGGGGTAAAACCCTTGCCATATCTTCTTCATCTACTTTAAAACCTTTCTGATTTAACATTTCATATACCTTTTGCATTTGCTCCGTATTCCATAGTACCATTGCATTTGACACAAAACTAAGACAACTGGCTTTGTTCATCATTTCTTCGTAATCATTTGTCTTAAATGATCCCTGATCCGCAAAAAATACATACCTTGCGAGTGCATGCCTGGATTCCCCACGATTTAATTGTTGTCTTACCGCATAGCGTAATTTTTCATCATGCAGGTACCTGAGTATGTATGTACTTTTAACTATTCTGCCTAGATGTACCAATGCTTTTGCCAGTTTTGTAAAGGTTTCCTGTGCATGCAATTTTTTTACAATTATATGAGGTTTAACTAATCCCATTTTCAGCGAACATACCAATCTGATTATGTCATCCCATTGTTCACATATCAAAGCTTCATCTATTTTTTCTTTACTAAATAATTCAGGATAGCTTGTAGCCTTTCTATCAAAACAATATAACTGCTGATCTTTTAGATCCTTAAAATGGGGTTGAAAAGATATACCTAATAAATAGCATAACGCGAATAATACCTCCGTAAAACCGGCTGTATCCGTAGAATGTTCAAATGGCCGAGATATATTCTGGTTATCCAGTAATCCGTCTAATACATAAACCGCTTCCCTAACCGCGCATGATAAAATTTCTGTATTAAAAACACTGCATTGGTCAGACATATGAGTGTATATCGTTATGCCCCTATCAAGAGCACCAAAATATCTTGGATGCATGGAGGAGTATAAGCCCTTATGACTTGTGCGGAATCTCATTCCGTCTGATGAACTACGCTCTCCTAGCCCAATTATTTTAGTTAACCAGTAATTTTGTTGTGCTGCGATCAGAATATCACTGGCATTTTTAAGATTGGCCGAGTTAATATAGTAGTTGGAGACATAACTCAGCTTATCACCGCTAATACCCCTGCAGTTCCTGCTAATTCCATATAACCCCAAATTTGTCGCGTGACCCGTTATTGCTGCGTTTAAAATATTCGGTAGTATCACATCTCTGGTTTTGTTCCCCTCTATTGGTTTAAGCTCTACCGTAGCCCGTCTGTTTTTGAACGTGGAAGAGTAAATCTTCTATTCTGATTGGTTCGATATAAGAATCCAATATGCCTTTGAGCTCCTTAACCTTAGCAGATTCCGGCAATGGATCATCTCTATGTATCACCAATCTATTGGTTCTTATCTCAGCAAAATTGCCATGACCAAATGATTTGGTAGCCATGTAAAGCTGTTCCGAAAACTCTTGTTTTAGTCTCGCTATGATATCGCTTCCCCGCTGGGGTACATTCATTTCCTTGTAATGGATCGCTTTTTCCTGTTTCCATTGCCGTGTACTATAAAGAGGATCCCAAAAATCCCTGTAATATTTGCTCTGTGGTAAATATAAATTCCCTGTTCTTAATCCCTTTTTTACCGCGAAGCATAACCCTATCTCCCATGCTTTTCTGTTCAGTTCGCCTGATTTTTTATATAGTCCTTTCTTCCACGGGTTTTCTATAAAGCCTGTAGGCATTTCTTTTGTAAATTTTTGTTCCTTGTGATAATGCCTATAGGCATTTAAGCCTGTCATCAGATCTTCACTTCCTGTAGCTGATTTAAATTTTAAATCAAAGAACCTTTGTAAAAACTTGGTTAAATAGCCATATCTTCTTTGGGCTAACTCTGATTTCCCATAAACCTCAAAGTCCTCTACCTTTTCACAGTCACTAATAATATCATCGAGGTTATTATTCGTATCTGTAAGTTCCTCACAAAACTGTTCTAAGGTTACAATCGAGCGGTTCTTGTGATCTCTTAACAGTTTCAGGGTTGATATTGCCCTCTGACTACTATCTCTGGCCCTGTTTCTAAGTTGTTTGAGCTCAATTTCGTAATCTCGGTTGACTCTTCTTTCTATTTCTCCTATCAGTTTGTCATAGCTACCTACCATAGCATCTATAATGGATTTGGTACTTTCATGTAAATAGCAAACCATCATAACATCCCGTTTTGTACTTGGCTTAATCCTTCTTATCGCCGCGATATCATATTTGTGAATTATTTGAGCCAGCTTCTCTGAATAGCTTGGATGGATTAATTTCCAGGGCAAAGATTCCAAATTCAATTTTAGCAATTCTTCTATTACCTCAATTTTCAGAGTAATGTTTTTAATATTTACCTCACCAATAGGCTTCTTTATCCCAGGCAAAAGAATATTGCGCTCGTATATTCTCTTTAAGTACAGGTGCTGTACTGCATTAATGCTTGTCGCGAAAGTTTCTAAAATATTTACCTGAGTCTTGTCGTATTTACTATATACATGCCTCATTAACTGGTTTTTGCACGGTAAATGTATTTTTGCTTTGATAAGAGAATTCTCAACTTCTTTAGCTATTTCATTCTTGTTACTAATTAGCAAAGGGTTCTGTTCTAAAAAATTGAGTATCAGGGTATCATTCTTAAAATCAAACTCTTTAAAACCCAAATACTGTTTTACTTCGCCTCTGATTCTAACCTCAATACTTTTATGATTGAATGCCAGTTGATTATGCACCAGCTCCAATTCAAGTTGTTTGGACAGGTGGTTTAAAACTATGATTGATATTTCCGACCAATCTTCAACGAAACGACCATTATTCCTTAAATGACAAATTTGTACCGCATATTTAAGCCTATTTGTGGTGCCTCTTGATTTTTCAATAACAAATCCTGTATCTTCTCCGGATAAAAGCCATTCTAGCAATAATCTTTCTTCATTCATTGATATATTGTCCCGCGTTTTCTACCGTATTGGCTAATCTTTCTTTTGAAGCCGCTGTATAAATAGAAGTAGTATCAAGCGACTCATGTCCAAGCAGAGCGCTCAACTCTACTAAACACTCTGGGTTTGACCTTAAGTAATTAATGGCAAAAGTATGTCTTAAAGTGTGTGGGCTCATATTTTCTATGCCCGCTTTGCCTGCTAAGCTATTAATTACCTTTTGCACAGCTCTGACAGTCATTTTTTTATTTTGTTTGCTTAAAAATACTACCTTTCTTTCCTCTAATTTTTTCCCTTCAAAATAATTCCGCAAAGCTTTTCTCGCTGAACTATTTAAAGGTATTGTTCTTTCTTTACCTCCCTTGGCGTTAACAATCCTTATTTCTCCTGATCTATCGTATAGTGTTAGGTCTCTCATTTCCAGGTTAACTATCTCGCCGACTCTAATCCCTGTCTGTAGCAAAAGTTGTGTAAGAGCATAATTGCGCTGTTTTGTCCCATGCGACGAATGGGAAGTTACCGATAACAGTTTGTGAATCTCATGCTTGGTTAATGCTTTAGGTTGCGTTCTTTTAATCTGCCTCAGGAATTTTATTTTTTCGGACGGATTCTTCTTGATGCGTTTCTGACCGGTCATGAATTGAAAGAAATTTCTTAAACTCTGAATATTTCTATTAATTGAGGAGGCTTTCTTTCGTTGATTATGAATTAAATAATCTTTGTAGGCATTTAAGTGGTAATGGGTTACTTTTTCGATATTTTCTGAAAAATCTATTTCTCGGTACCACTTGTAAAAATTTTTTATATCCGAAAGGTAATTTTTTATGGTGTTATCGCTAATATCTTCAGCAATCATCTTATCTTTAAAATTATTTAATAATTTATCTAACATGGTTAGTTTATATTATACGAATAATAGGGTATAGCCTTAGCGTATATGTTTGATTCGTATAATACAAATAGTTTCTTTATTAAGGTACGTATAAAATGCATTATACGCACTAATTATACGAATAATAAAGCGATTCCCGCCACTTTTCGGCGGCAAATTATCATTAAATGTTGTTAATATATTAAAAAATGGGAATCACAAAAGCCTGAACCCCAGATAAATCAACCACTACAAAATATTGTTCGCATAATTTCTTATAGGCCTTTTTAGCAGCTATGTTGCCGATAGGCCAATACAAGTTATACAAAATATGCAAACTTATGGTTATAATACTACAAAAATGTCTCAAATATTATTTGCCTTACAAGATAATCCTGTCCCTAAATTACAACTAAAAAATCTTCAAACTGATTTTTTAAACCATATTTTAATATACCGTTTGATTTACATGCTGAGATTTGGCCAATAGATAAAAATAGTTTGGAGCTTATTGTATCTTATAAGAAAATTATCCCTGAAGAGTTGATAAACAAAATTGTAAAAAAATTTATAGGATACTTAAATTCTCTTAAAGTTGAATAAAGAAACCACTGAAAATTATTCTGAGGCTAATAGATTATTTTCCATAAGATAAATTATGTATATAAAATCATTCACTTGTTTCCCATTATCTTAACCAGTCAATACCTAAATTAATCTTCATAAATAACATCACGTTTGGCTATCTTAACTATTAAAATTATAAGCTTATCTTCCTCTATTTTGCAAATTATCCTGAATTTATCTACTCGGTAACGCCAATATCCTTTTTTATTAGCACTTAACGCTTTACCAGTAAGTTTAGGATACTCTAAACTTACTATTCTAATATATAAGTACTTCCTTATTAAAGATTGCTGCTGATGACTTAATTTACTTAATGCTTTCTTTGCAATTGTCAAATTTAATTTGCCACTTAGTCATTTTTTCTTTCCATTCTTCAAACCCTAGCTCTTTCATAACTTCTTCTAAAGAATAAGTAGGATTATTTTGTGCTAATATTCTTTCAGCATCATTATAATCTTCTATATCTTCTTGTAGTTCAAGGACATAGTTTTGAATTGCTTTAAGGATGATATGACTTTTAGACCTCTCAGTTTGTTTAGCAACTTGTGTTAGTGCTGCATTTAAGTCATCAGGTATTCTAGCTGTAATTGTACTCATAATTAACTTCTTTACTTATGTATTTATATCTAATACATTGTATTATACTTGTTAAACTATGTCAAAGCATTTTACATAGTTTATTAAAGTAAAAACTCGAATAAAGACTTTTCTAATCCATTAACATGTTCGTCCATAAAACATTACCTGTTTTAGCATCTATAATCCCAATAACAATAACGATCACTGAATTATGGGTATTATGACAAGTAGAGGCCAAATCCGACATTAGGGTGATTATTTGGGTGGTTTTTAGGGATTTAAGCAGGAGTTTATCTTGTGACTTAGTAAGCGCATAATTAGTATTATACGATATATTAGTGAGGAACTCATCGCATAAAGGATACTTTTATGCTAAATTATCTCTAGAAAAACTAATCGTATAATAAGTTATGGCTAGAATTTAAGAAATTGCTTGGAACTTATGATTTTAGAAATTTAGTAGCAAATGAATTCATAAATGTTGAATAATTATTAAGTTTTAGGCTGGCCTCTTGAACGTTAAGTATTATGCGATGGGTTTTTTAGATTTTAATACCAATATAATATAACAAAAGCCTAGAGATTCAAGCAAAAGTATAGCGTATAATAGTACTTATGCGTATAGAAAACCTTGAAATAATTTTGGGGATTAACAGGCAAAAACTCAAGAAAAATGCTGATGCATGTCGGATTTGGCCTCTACTTGTCATAATACCCTATTATTAAGTAATTCAATTTTTTAATATGTTTGTTAGAAATTTAAAGCCAATTTTTGCGGTTCTACTTTTAGTAGGGGGGTAGTAATTATTTTTCTTCATACCAAAACTGTATGCAACAATGAATATAGTGAGAATGCTAAGAGAAATAAAGAAATAGAAAACTTAGAAGTTTGTGTTAAAGAAAATAATGTTGAAGCTGCCATCTTATTATCTAAACTGTATGCAGAAGGTGATAATGTACAAAAAGATTATCAAAAAGCTTCGACATAATAAAAAACTTTGCTGATTCTGGTAATGGGCTTGCCATGATTGAGCTAGCTCATTTATATTCATCTTACGAAAAAAATATATAGATTTTGAAGAAGCAGAAAAGTGGTATAAAAAAGCTATTAATAATCAGGATAGTTATTCAGAAAATGCAAAATTAGGTTTAGCTTACTTTTATTCTTGGAAATACATGAGTACTAAAAACATCCAAGACCTTAATTTATATATTGATTGGCTTAATAAACTATCTGATGAAGGAAATACAAAGCGATGCTTTTATTAGCGGAAGAATATAAAGAAGGGTATAAATTACCAAAAAATTATAATGAATCGTTAAAATGGGTAAAAAAGGCCGCCGATAAAAACGATATAAAAGCATATAGAACTATTGGTAATTATTATATAAATGGTTTTTTAGGAGAACCTGATTATCAAGAAGCAAACTATTGGTTTCAGAAAGCCGCTGACAATGGAGATGATATTTCTCAACAATTTCTTGAAGAGAATCCAAAACCACTTGGTCTTGAAATCACTAAGGCAACAATTTCAGATTTTAAACAAAAATTTACCCGTTACAAAAAAAGTAATCTCCCAAATTATTTTAACGGTGGCTATACTTATTTCGTAAATCCAGAGGATATTCCTTATAAGGGCGTTGCGGATGATGTAGTGTTTGTATTTAGCAAAAACAATATATTAGAAGCAGTATTAATTGTTTTTAATAAAAATCAGTGTATTGAAGTACAGCAACATATCAAAAGCAAGTAACTCCTTTGATTGAAGGCTCTAATATGTTTAAACAAGCCCTAACTACAATTAAATTAATAGGTCGATATCAGTTTTTTTCTTTATCAAATACCACCCGTTACAATTCAGAAGTTTGTACACTTACATATCAAAGCAGAGCCTTTGAATACCTAATATATCAAAAGCAGCAACTTTTACGGCAAAAAGCAGAGGAAGAAACTAAACAAAAAAATAATCTGCTTTAAACAATACATTAATTCTGTATCTAGATTTATTCAAAACCTATATCAATATCTTTTATATGCTCTTTGTTTTTATTCGATTCCGGTTTTGAAAGATTATTCTTGGGTTCTACCTGATCCTTAGGTAACCTTTTTTGTTTACTTGTTGATTTTGTTTCTCCTGCCAGAGGTAAATCATCTGATCCCGGTTTTTTATCTATTGATTTTTCTTCGCAAGCAGTTTCCATAAACCAGACATTTTTATTAGGAACTTCTGCTTTCGGGGTTTGGATTTTCGCTACCCGTACAGATTTTTCAGGTAGGATTACGTAGCACTCACCGACCCCGAGTTTTCCGAATTCTTCATAAGATACAAGAGGTAATTTGTCCTGTTTTTCATTATAACTAATGCCATCTCTGAATTCGTTAGCACCAAAACTGGTATTTTTCTGTTGGCTAATAGTAATTTTAGTTCCACAAAGTTTGCTATATAGCTCTCCCATCCTTGGGTCATCGCTGCTAAAAGCGAACTTGGTTTTAAATAAACCAATGAGACTGGAAGCATCGGCGTCGCCGTAATGATGATATAACTGACTGGTGGACTGGATACCGGCAAGTACGCAACTACCGTATTTTCTTCCTTCCTGCATAAGCTCTGATAAACCCGGTAGTTTACCAAGGCTTGGTAACTCATCTATTACAATCCATATTCTTTTTTCAGGTGATGTCCTTGTTCTTTTCATTCTTGAGATCAGAATTTCAAGCAATGCAGCATTTAGAGGTAGTGTAAGTTCTCTTGCTGATGGATCGGTAGAAAGAAATAGCCAGTTTTTACCGCCTTTATTGATACTATTAAGGTAATGCTCAACTGCAAATGAATTACTTTTATTGCCATCCGCTAGGAACTTTAAAGACTTAATATTAGCCATTAAAACCGATACTATGGAAGCGGCTGTTTTTGCATTATCTTTAGTAAAGTATTTTGCCGCATCTGTTCCCTGTAACAGATAATACATTTCTTTAGCATCGCTTTTTGTTAGGGTCGCATATAAGTCCTTAACTGAAAAACGTTTTTGTTTCTGCAAGGTCTCGGTTACTGCCACAAAAATACTCTGCGCACTCTGTTCCCAGAAATCACTAGCTGCTCTACTATTTTTCCTACTATTGAAACCAATTAAAACCTCAGCAAATTTTTCAAGGTCTTTCGATTTATGTAAATCATACCAGAAATCCCAATTTTTGCTTCGCCCGTCAAAAGGATTAAAGATAATGTCTCCACGATCCGGATCATAGTATTTTGCAATCATCTCTCCGGTATTGTCAATTATTACTGCCGCCTCTGTCCTTAAGTTCACCTGTGGGAGAAGATTGTGCATTAAATTGGTTTTGCCTGACCCTATTGAACCTGAAACCAAGAAATTCATTGTTTCCATATCCTTGACTAATGGCATATCACCGATTTTAAGATCGCTTGCGATCTTATCCTTACGGAGGATTTTTGCAACTTCCTTGGCAGTAAGTACTTTATTAGCTCCTTCTTTTGTTTTCTCAGCTTTTAAATCCTTACCGAATTTACTCCACAGGAAGAAAATCAGAGTAAAAACAAGTTTTGTAATTACAACTCCCCAGATAAGTACTTTAAATATTAAACTCATACCTTTGCTATTAGCGGTTCTGAAAATCGTCGATTTTATGATTTTTCTAGGGTCTGCGTTTGTAGCTAGAATCCCTGATCCAGTTTTAGCATCAACCAGAGTAATATGGTTCGGTGTATTACCGATACCTGCACGTACTCCATTGATTATTCCGTCAAAACTATCAGCAAGCACAGCTTTACGATAAGAGAAAAAACCTTGCCAGTCTAATTCCATAAGCTCCCTCTTATTTATATAGGATGCAAGCAGTACTCCGAGTAAAAAAGCAATATGTATGGTTCTAGTAAATACTTGCCAGAACATCCTGACTTTATGTAGAAATACTTGCCCGCCGCCAATGAAATTATTAAACATTAGCTTGCTCTTTTTAATCTGCTTATTTCAGAGTGTTCCTTTCTTGCAAACCAGTTCTGTATATACTTCTTGGCTAATTCGCTATTATTTACAATAATAACGTTTTCGGTATTTCTGATATCTGCAGAGGTAGTAAAGTTAAAACTACCGGTAATGACTTTTTGCTTATCAATAATGATTATTTTGTTATGAGCAATACCTGAAACATTGTCTATATCTACCTCAATACCAGCCTCCCTTAAATTCCTCATCTTTGAATGTTTTGCGCCGATATTGCTTTTATCGAGTAATACTCTAACTTTTACTCCTCGATTATGAGCTTTAATAAGTGCTTTTACTATTTCTCCCGAAGTAAAACCGTAAGCCTGAACGTATATCGAATCCTGTGCCTTGGATATCTGGGTAGCTATAACTGTGCGACATCCCGCAGGAGGAGTAAAACATGTACTCACTTCGTCTGCACCTATTAATATAGGGTCTAATTCTCTTTTAACCGGAAGTGTGCCCTTGTTATCAAAAAACTTCATTATATCTTCGTTGTTGCCGGTATATCCTACGACAACACCAAATAAAAATGATACTGCTACGATTCTAAATAAATTACGATATTTTCTTTTTGACATAATCCTATCCTTATTAACTGTCAGCAAAAATTATTAGCTTGGTATAATCACCCATATCCGCACTACGCAGGGCTTTTAAATATTGATCTCTAAAAGCTGAATCTTTAACTAGGTTATTCTTTCCCCAACTAAACCTTGGTTCATCTTTATTTATTAGATAAAGATCGGCAAACAACCTTGAAAACCTACCGTTACCGTTTGGGAAAGGATGAATAAAAACTAGTCTATGATGCAGGCGCACTGCTATTTCTCTTACTGGGAAAGTAGAGTTATCTTGCCAAAAAATTACGTCATCCATCAATATCTTAAGTTCTTGCATGATATAAACACTACTTACACCGATATTGGTTTGTTTTTGTCTAAATTTCCCGGCCCAAGTCCATGTATCGCAGAACATTCTATTATGAAGCTTTTTGACGTATTCAATAGAAAGCAGGTTTTTTATTTTTCGGTTTTTAGTCCATATTTCGGCTCTGGCAATATTATATTGCTCCCATTCGTCAAGTTGATGCTGTCTTGTCAGATGTTTGGGAATTAAATTGTGAACCTCATCAGGTGAAAGAGGAGTAGCACCTTTTGTATAAGTAAACTGCATTATTTGTCCCAGATATGTTTTATATTGTTTTTTAGCAATTCCTCTCTTAAAAAGTGGATCTGTTCTTTCATCGATTCTATCGATATTTTTTGATCTTCTAACGCCATATGGTGCGAAGTTTGCTGAAGCTGGGTTTTAGCTTTCTCTGCTGCAGTTTTTTCAATAAACTCTATCATTCCGTCATTTGGCACGATTGCATAAACTAGTCTGCAATTCATTGCCTGCGCAACTTTTTCTAAAGTAGCAAGAGTAGTTCTACCTTCAATTTCATCAGATTCTATCCTGATAATTCTTTCGCTGCTTACATTACAGCGTTTTCCAACTTGTCTGGTGTTCATACCTAAAGTTTCCCTTATGGTTTTAACCCAGCCAATCTCAGGACGGCTTAACTTTGAAAGCCCTTTTAACTGGTTTTCTATCTGTTTAGCCCGCATCTTCCTTAATGACCAATCCATGATATTTAACTTATTATTTGTTACTAATATATATGTTAGTATAACATAATTTATTTATAATGTATATATTAGTATTATTAAACAACAAATCTTATTTTTACCTTAACATCCTATAAGCAAATATAATTTGCTTAATATCTGTTCTATACTTTTTTCATCCAGCTTATCTATTTTACGTGCATTTCTAGCTTCCCAATCTAAAGAACGAACTTGATCGCATAAAACAGCACCTTGGATTGACTTTAGATTTATTTTGAATTCAAAAGGATAACCTTTTACTTTACTGGTGATAGGAAGAAAAATAGCCAGATTAGTTTTAGCGTTATAGTTTTTTGGTGAAATAACAAGAGCAGGTCGAGTTTTACATATTTCATTACCTTGGTTAGGGTTAAAGTTTAACCAGACAATATCGCCTCTACTCGGGATATACTTTACCATGCTTCATTACCTTGTTTATCTTCTTCTATAAATTGTTCTTTATGAATATTTGCTTGATTAATGTTTTGTACTAGCCTATCTAGTTCCGAGTAATTATTTTTGATTACAATAGCATTCTCGTTGACTGTAACCTCAACTTCTGTACCGGATACTAGATGTAACGAGTTTGCAATTTTTCTAGGAATTCTTACTCCTAGGCTATTACCCCATTTTTGTACTTTTATTGTCATAAAAACCTCTTATATATTTGTTTATACAAGTATATACTATATATCATACATTTTCTACTTTAAAATAAAGGATTTATTTAATTAATTGGCTATTTCCTAGCCATGCTATAACTACCTTTCGTGAATACCGCCTGTGATTATCGGGATTTGCAGAATGATAATGTCTAATGGCTTTATGCCAAGTCTTGTGCTGTTTAAATAATGATGTCAGCAATTTAGCTGCGTATTCAATGTTAGTAGCAGGATTAATCATTTCATCGATATTCTTGAAATTATCCTTGTGCCAGCGGTAATTAATTTGTGCAATTCCTACGTCAATATTGGTAATCCCAGAATTTATGGCATGCCTAATTGTTTTTGCGGCTTCCTCTTGGTTACTAGCTATTACTGTTTTACCTGCAATATTGACTGCATATGGGTTAAAATCTGATTCAACACCCGCAATCGCACTAAGTAAGCCTTTAGGTATCCGATTCTTTTGCTCTACTGCACCGATATATTTTTTAAGCCAATAACCTTTAGAAGGCGGAGTGTTAGAAGAAGTTGTATCTGTTGCGTATGCGCCTGTATTGCTTAAAATAAATATGGATAGGAATAGGATAGTTCCTGTTATTATTTTCTTTATATCCAGCACTTTTTTAATCAGTTTGTGGGCTTTTTTTATTGTTCTAGACAATATCTTGGTTTTAGTCATTTAATTCCTTTGAATGCTTGATGAAAATTACGTATACTGCCTGCTTGTATACTCTGTACCTTAAGCTATATCCAGCAGCAAATGGTATGAACAAATCATAGTAACCTTCCAACATCTCTACTGGTTTCCCTGCTAAAGGAAACATTGCTAGTTTTTGGGTATACTGATTTATCTGCGTTGCGGCATTATTAGCTGCATTAGGGCTAATATTTTTTAGAAAATCACGCACCCGTTGTAAGTCTCTTACGGCAGACTTTGACCAGAATATGGTATATTTCATATTTTAATATCTTCTTCGTTGTCAGTTCCCCAACTATCAAGCCATTTAGAGACTTTTTCATGATCTACAACTTCCCCTTGTTCAACTTCTTTCCATCTTTTTAAGGTCTCTTGGCGTAACTGCTCGTTTCTATCTTCCTGTTCAACGTAAGCAGTAATAGCTCTATTCATTATCCAATGAGGTGATCTGTCCTTAATTTTGCTTAAGTGCATCAGTTTTTCCTTTATTTCAGGTTTTAGCTTTACACTAAGAGTTTTTTGATTATCAGCTTTCATAATAATTCCCTGATGTTGTTAAAAAGTTACATATAGTAACACTATATAACACTAAAGATAAAAAGCAAGAATTTACCGCTGTTATTTCTTTGGACAAAAGTCTGATTCCTGATACAATAATAACTGATATATTAAACTCGTAGTTGGAGATAACAGACATGCAGGATTTTACCAAACCTTTTAGCATAGATACGAAACCTAAACAGGTGAAAGCTGAAGCTATCGAGCCTAAGGTAGATATGGCAGCTCCTAATTTAACTAAACAGCCCCAAAAAACCTTTTGGGACTCACGCATGAATAAGTCTAATTTCTGGAATCTCATGTTTGGTATTGGAATGGTTCTAGGAGGGTTTATAACTCTCAAATTTGGAAAAGCATATCCTACTCTCGGCTTCATTTGTGCTTGGACAACCCTAATTGGAGTACCCCTAGCAGTAAGGTACTTTTCCAAGGTAACCTTTACTGACGGGAAGTTCCTGACCATAGAAGGAAGGGAACTTGATATTCCAAAACAGCTACCTAATGGTTTTTTGCTTATAGTCACTACAATCGGCACTGTTATTCTAATTGGAGCAATATCTGATAAGTTCCCTAAACCGCATCTTCCAGTTGTGAACTTTATTTTTTTATCAATATTTCTAATATCATTATTTTTCATTCCTGTTTTATTTTTTATATTAAAAAACTGTCCTATTTCCATATTGTTTAACTATCAGTTCCTTAAACAACAAAATGCACGGGCCTCTAATTCTTCCTGCTATTCGGGATCTGAGTATAAGAGCTCTTTTACTGATGATGATTACCGTAGAAGTAGTCCTACCCAGTCTTATAGACCGGGTAATATCTACCATAGCAGCAGATACTAATCAACTTTCTGGCCTTCATTTCTTTTTAGTTTTCGTTCCTCATCCATTTTAACGAGCTTCTGATGTTGCTCGCTCGTCTTAAGTCTAGTAATCTTTAAACGTGGATCAAATGATTGTACACGACCGCTACCCTTATCTATATCATGTGGTGCTGGCTCTTCGCCCGTATACTGTTTGTACCTTGGTAGAATATCATCAAGGTCATTCGAAGCTGTGGACTCGCTTTTGCCGGAATTAGCTAAAGGGATCATTTCCTCTCTGTGGCGTCCAACGCCGTGTACATTACCCCATAAAGTTCCTATATCTCCCCTTCCCATCCTATCCTTTTCATTTTGCTCAATGACTTGCTGCATCTGGTCATAGCGCATTTGAGTAGCATCTCTGGTACTGTCGTACTTGTTATTAACCTTGTTATTCAAGTGATCAAAGCGGTTCTTGTTAATCTCACCCGTTGCCTCAACATCCTTTTTGATATAATCGGCATTAAAGCCTTTTGCTGCAGCTTCCTGTTCTACCGCTGCGCCGACATTACTATCAACATTACCTTTATATTGCTTATGCTTATCATCCAGTTTTTGGTGGACATTATCTGGACTTAAGGCACGCTTACCGGCTTCAACTTCAGCAAGTAGTTGATTTACACCCGGCTCGGATAATTCCCTGAATATTTTTCTAACTTCCGGTGTCATATTCTCTACGTCTTTTCTTGCATCCATTACCGATTTACCGGATTTCTTCGCATGAGCTTCCGTAACGTCCTGGTACAGCTCCTTGTTAATTACCCCGCCTCTGCTTCTATTAAGCTCAATTGCCCGCTGATAAGTATCGATCTTGTCATACCTGTCCGCAAGCTGCTTCTCGGCTCTCTGCGTTTCCTCGTATGATTCATGCAACCCTTTGCTCTGATCCTGACTTACACCGTGTTCCTTTGTCCATGAATCATTGTTCAACGCTCTAGTGATATTATTGTAAGTTTGATCCGTGCTCTTTTCTTTACTAACCCCTGAAGTATTGTTATTAATTTGCTCACTAGCATTGCTAGCACTGACATTACCGTCTACCGATACGCTACCGCCTATTATACCCGCATCAAACCCGGCTTTAGCATGAGTACCGAGTACCATTTCTGCTTTCTGATGCCATGTGTTATTACCGCTTTGTTCATATCTACCTATTTCATTTAATACTTCTTTAATTGCCTTACCCTCTTCGGTAGAAGTATCAATATTATACCCTGAGGTTGAGCCGGTCTTCTTGGCAATACTCTCAAGCATGCTAGCCTGATGACTGATAGTTTTTGCCTGAGATTCCGTAAACATTACTTGCTCGCTGCTAGCTAATGATTTTTGCTTGTTCACACCTTCATTCAGCATCACATGGTTTGATTCTTCGCTCCTCATGCTTACATCACCGCCTGAGGAAGTAAGGCCGTGCCCGCCGGTAATTATCTGTTTTCCTCCGGCAGTTCGTTTAAAATGTGAACCGTCGGCTAAATTCCACCCGTTCTCACCGCTAACATATTCAAGGTTATGATTAGTCTTAAACCCGTTGCTATTATGACGACTGACATTGTCGATATTATCGTTGTCCCAGTTTCTCATACCGCTTGATCTCTCACCGGCAATTGCGCTCGTAGCAGCATTGCTGCTAGCCATGATAGTACCTGCAAGCTGGGTAAGTCCTCCTTCGCCCAGCCTTGTCATGTAATAGGCTAAAAACGGAATCGATATACTAAGACCGGCAGCAAGACCGGCTATAGAGTCAAACTTCTTTACCTCAGTTGACCAGCTACTATAACTAACTACCTTAGCCGGTTCATAGGCAAAATCTATTACCATATTCAGAATCGAATACAAAGGTGGCCAGAGTGACAGAGAAAACGCCATCGTAATCCAGCTTTTATATCTAGTAAAACCGCCTGTTAGAATCAACATAGGCAGTAGGAAAATAAAAGAGCCGTAAACTATGACTTTCATCACTGCTAAACTGCCCGTTAAGGTTTTCTCAGCCAAATCTCCGGAAAGCAGACCGCCTGCTTCCTGATGCATCTGCGCTCTTGCCGTTGCATACTTGCCGGAGCGATAACTGTTAATCGCATTGATCATCATGTTATTCTTCAGGATCGAATCAACCTTATGGCCTCCATCATAAAGAGCACCAATTGCCGTACTTATATTTTTATTTAATTGCCGAAGCCCTGAGTTATATTCAACTCCTTTTCCTGCTCCTCTGAATTTCTGACTTAAGGTAGTAATTATTCCGCCTTCAAGACTTGCAAACTTTGTTTCAAAATATCCTACCGCTTCCTTGCAGGTAGGACTTGGATGTACCCGTACACCGTCAACAGTCATGTCGGTTCTAGTCAGTGTTCCGGCATTTTTACTTACCAGCCCCCAGATGTCATTGGTGGCAAATAGCTCCTCCTTGGTAAATTTGTGGCCGATCATTGCAGGTAGTATAACGCAACGTGGGATGAAGTTACGCATATTACCGACTACCTCGGGATCACGGATTTTCGCCTCTAATACTTCTTTAGCAAGACGAGCACCGAAAACAGTCCCGTAATGATAATAAAGTAGGCTACTTCTACTACCGACCAGAGAAAAGGTTTGCTCGAATCCCATGGTAATAATATGACCAAAACTCTCAATTGCTCCAATAGGTAGCGCAAAAGCTACAGGAATGTTATCTACCTTCCAGTAACTTTTCTCCACATGATCACGAATGAACATTGATGTTTTCGGTAGTAACAGACTATTTACAAAAACTATCATCCCAAGACATTTTAGTAGATATTGCCTCCACTGCCCTTCCGCTTTTGAAGCTGCCATCTGCATCGCTAAGTACGTTCCAACGAGTAATACCATGGTGTTAATTACCGTAGGATAGAAATTTGATTCCCTAAACATTGCAATCCCCTGCAACGTATGAAAAATCAGCTCTGAGTAGCCGTACATATGTATTGTTAAATCCATTTTTCTCTATCTGTATTTACTGGTTATTTTGTTATTTGTTCTCTGACCGGCTTTCAGCGTATTCCTAACTCTCATTCTGACCGCTGCAATATTCCTCAAATTTAAATTCGAAATGCTTAATTTCCGCTCGAAGCCGTGCTTTAGTCTGGGCAATCAAGTCATATCGCTTAAACGCTTCATTCTTGGCTCGTGATAATGCACGCAGAGTTTCTCTACACTCTTGATCAAATTTGTTAAATGCTCCACTATCGGCTATTTGCGTATATTGAAGTTCGGAAACTGCCTGCTGCACTTCCTGCAGTAATTTAGCAAGATAAGTTGTTACTACGTCAAAACAGAGTGCTTCGACAAATTCGCTTTGCGCCGCAACTGCCTCGTCACTACCGGAGTAGTTGCTAAGATCAAGTTCAATCTTGGTAACTAGAGAAAGACTGGACATTGCTATTAAAGTACTTTCTTCATCCGTAAACGCTTCCTTATCATTTCTGATTTTCTGAGTAATTGAGATCAGCAAATCTTCTACCCTACCCATTAAACTGTCTTTCGGCTTAATTACCGAAGATTTAATTGTCGGAGCAAGACACGCAGTTGCCTCATCACAGAGGTATAAATTAACCTCTTTACTCGGAGTAGATTTAGCACCGATGAATTCCTCTATCATTTCCTTATTGATCAGAGAGATTCTATGACTGACGGATCTGCGCCCCCTGAGTCTTTTCGACCGATAACCGTCCCTGAAATACTCATTAACACTTCTTTTAAGGAATTATTTGAACTACTAGCCGGTGCTTTCTTATCAAGTGCTTTCCACACTAGATTGTAATTATCTCCAAGCATGCTTTCAAGTTCAGGATTACCTCCGGTTGGATCTTCAGTTTCTTTTTTTGAACCTTCTGAGAAAGATGCCAGATCTTTCTTGTCTCCGTTTAAAAAAGAAGCCGATTGACGGGTAGCACGTGACCCGGCAGTTATTTTACCGAGCATTCCGTCAGCGTGTTTGGCCATATCTTCACAATCCGTTTTAGCCATACTATTAAGCCAATCAGCTTTATTATCCAGCCACGTCATCAAATCCTCACAATGTGAGCACATGGTTTTGACCAACATCATTGCCCCATAAGTACCGGCATTTTGGGCAAGCCCCTTTAAATGACGCATAAGTTCAGCCGAATTAACAATACTGACTGCACCACCCAAAAACTCAAACTGCGCACCGCAAGGCAGGCCGCCCATTTTACAGGAAGGGGCTTTAGCCTGAATCAATTGCAAACCGGGTTCTGCCGGAGTTTTGATTATTACCGATCCGCCCATTAAATGCCCTGCTTCCTGTTCTCTGACAACACCGCCTACAGTTACGTTACTCATCGTACCCCGAGGCATAACGTTCTTGATTAACTTATTCAAATCAGCATAGGCAGTATTAAACACCATTTCTGATACCAGAATTGCTACAAGACCAATAGTAATTGTCTTTTTTAACCGGATTATTTTGCCGATATTAATTATTCCCCGAATCATTCTTTTCCTTTTATTCCGTTGCCTTGTCCTACCACTGTTTCTAAGTATTTCGCCATAAGCAGGCTATTATCCTCAAGGTCTGCAACTGATACCGCTCCTCTTGCAAGTTCGAACCTTAAACTACTATCATTGGTTACCGCAATTACCGTCGGCATTTCCTTAAGCTGCAGTTGCTCTATTAACTCAGTGTTGGTATGAGTTTTAAAATACCTGCTTTTAGTACCGTCGATACTGACTGCTTCAACCTTAAAACCATAGATATCTGCAAACCTCGCTAAATGTTTTTCAAGTACCTCGCAATGATTACAGTCACTTTTAAAAAACAGAAATAACTCGACCTTTTTAGCAATGACTTTAAGGGTTGCCGAATTCTGCTTTTCTTCTTGCTCTTTCAAAGCTTTTCGTCCATAAATATTTTGTGGGGCTTCCAGATGATTGGCGATATTCGGATTCAGGAAATTTGCCATTAAAAAACTATGTCCAAGTACTTGAGCATTATCGAGCATGATTTTTTCTTTCTCCTTATACTTACGTACATATTCAAGATTATCCGGGTAACGGATCATTACGTGCCTTAGAAGTTCAAGCTCATGGGCAAATTTTTCATTTTCAGTTTTTATTGCCTCCATTTCTTCTTTTGTAAATTCACTCCTTTTCTTATTTTCCGGTTCTTCTAACTGTTTTTCCTTTTCTTCAAACCATAACCACCCACGATAAAAGGAATCAGGTTCAAAAAAACTGTTTACAGCCAAGGAAGCTGTAGGATTCAAGATTACCAAAAGCAACAGCAAAACTGCATATTGCCTATTCGAATACCGCTTTCTCATTTACGCCGCTCCTGTTATTATCCTGATTATCCGGATTCATATCGCCTGTGCGGATACCGGATACCCCCTGCTTTACCGTTTTACCTAAAGCCGCAGAACTTGGGGCTTTATAGCTCCCAAAAAATTTAAACTTAAAATCTTCGATAAACTCTGTAAAATCCACCTGTTCCCAGTCTATTCTATGTATCTCTTCAAGCGTAAGCCCCCGGCAATTCGGTGAGCCTCCGCTACCAAAATTTATACCTAGTTGCTTTCTGCCCTGTACCTGTACTACTTTATCGAGCATATTGCCCCAGCAGCAGAAATGGTGTTTTACAACAGTAGTTACTCCTACTGTCTTTACCTTTTCTTTCCCGACATAAACGCATAGATTTTTTGCTCTCCGCTCTGCAAGCAGGTTTTCGTCCTTACTGCACTTTGCACCAAGCTCTTTACCCCAGCCTTTAGGGTTCTGACTGCAGCAATTCGTATAACTGGTTGCTTTCTTTGAACAATGCTGACCGCTTCCTTGGAAAAGGCTAAAATTACCACCCTTGTCAGGTTTCATTTTGCTAATAGCGTAAAGTCTTGATATCGAATCCATCATCTCGCCGTTGGTGGTATAGCTCTTATCAACGCAATTGCCGTCAATACATGGAATATCGGTACAAACCAGCTGATCCGGCCCTGCTTTTTCCTTTAACCCTGTTCTAACCTCTGGACCGGTTATAGTTATTTGCTCTTTGCGTTTACATGAGAACTCTCTTTGCTGATTAACACACGATCCTTGGCTATCGGTAAGAAGGCAACTCCCATTTGTTACAAAATAGCAATGGCTATAAACCCGGCAGTTATTCTTACTTGGATAATCGCAGGTTTTGGTATAAGACCATTGCCAGCAATCCCTATATACGTCAAAGCCGTCTATATTGCGTGTCCCGCCGCCGCTTACGCAAACCTTAGCGGTATCACTACAAGGATGACTTGAGATGAATCTTTTGCCTGCTACTGCTACCTCGAAGCCGGAAAGCATTAAGATTATCCAACATGTAAAAATTATTAGAAAGGAGCTTATCTTTTTCATTGGAGTATACATGTCTCGCTCCAATCTTCTGACCACTGCTCACATACAGGATAACCGTCCCTATATTGGTAATTTACCGTATAACTTCTCCATCCATAATCTTTATGACCGAGCCTCCTACCACCGTAATACCAACCGTCTACCGAAAACAGACCGCCACTCCACCATGAACTCATCTCGGTGCTGATATTATCAAGAGTGCTCCCGGGGTGTTTAGTAACTAGAAACTCTCTCATCAGTGCAACATGATAGGAATTAGGCGGGATATTACGAGGAGCGCTGAAGAAACCACCAATGGTTCGTGGGCCTACTGAGAGTTTGTATTCAAAACAGCTTCTTCCAGTATGATCTACCCAGAATACGGTTTTTCCTGAGCGAAATAACTCGCTACCTGAGATAACTATCTGACGGCTTTGCCACGGCCTAAACCGTATACCCCTCTGAGCACAGCGAAGAGTCAGAGCATCATGGCAGTTATATTTGTTTCGTGGCTCTTCACACATTGTTTGGTCATAAATAGTTTCCTTGATTTGTTCTTCCTTAAGCGCAATATGATGCTCCGGCTCTATTTCCTTATTTCCTTTTACGGTATAGCAGTCCACTCCAAGACGCTCCTTTAAGGAAAGAAGTAGGGACTCCAGCAAATCCTTACTACCTTCCGCTATCTTTTCGGCATCCTTGCGGTGAGCTACCATAAGGGGGTTGCTTTCATCAACGTAAATCTCTTCAAGCAGATTTTCCTTTAATAATTTTGTTCTCCCTCTATCATTTAGCTCATCGGCTCTTATGGTGCTAAGCTCTGCTGTATTTTCATCAATTTCTTTTCTACTGCTACCTGCAATGAATTCTACGCCATGATCCCCGCCTGATCTTAACTTCTCTATTGCCTCCCTTTCCTCTTCCTGTACCTGACTCTTAAATGCTTCAACATCTCCTACGGATTTCCTGAACAGATCGGTCTGGATGTTTACATTGGTCTTGCTAGTTGGGTCTTTATAGCTACTTGCTATTACCTTGCTGCTTGCAGAAAAACAAAAGATACAAAAAAATGTTAGCCTCAGAATTCCAATCATTGCGCTCCCTCCAGAATTTCTCTTGCTATCTCCGCTAGATCCCCTTTTTCCGCCATTAGTTTTAATGCCCCGCTAATTCCGATATTGCCAACCACCCGATCAAAAACTTCCTCTACCCCTTCCTGCCAGAATTGCCTGTCTGCTTTACTTAATACAAAAGTCGGAACGCTTTTAACGGAAAAGCGATTAAACGCTTCATCATCAAGCTGAATCTGTATTTCATCGTTGTTATCATTCATTAGTGCTACAATTCTGCTTAACTCCTGCCATGACCCTTTAGGTAGGCCTTTAAAAACCAGTATGGCGTTATATCTTCCCGCTGCCTTTACATAAGACTTGAGTAGTTCTTCGCTCATACTGGAACTTACAAACACTCTTAAAGTTGCTTTTTCATCAGGCAACTTATACACCTCCGTCTCATCCTGCTTGCGAGCAGTATCAATACTCCGCCGGTACTCAAGGTATTTCTCCTTTATCCCTTCCATCACCGAATTAAGTGATTTCGTAGCCAGATTCATAACCCATTCCCGGTCTTGGTTACTAATTTCCGTATAACGGCTCGCAAAAACAGGTTTTGCCGTAAAAAATATCAGCGCCAAAATTATCGCCTTTAAAGTAAACAGCAGTTCGTTTTTCGCCATAATAGATACCCCCAATCTTGTCCGTCATACGGATATTCCTTGCCCGCTTGATAAAGCATGTCAGATAGCCCAAGAGGCCAACAACCTATACCCTCAGATGTGGTTTTTGGATGAACCATCTGCAGCTTGTATTGGCTTTTCTTCAGCTTTAAAATTCTTGGTTTTCGACATAATGGGCCGTTAATCTTCCCATTAGAAGTCGACGTCTCACGAGCAAGACCAATCCTATGTAACTTGTTTAGAATCCGCATTGTAAGCAAACTACTGTTTCCTACCCCGCCAATATGGTCGGCATTTGCTCCGCTTAAAGGATACATATTGCCCCAGCAACCGGCACACCACAAAGATAAGCCACCTATCGGTGGCAGCTTAAAAGAAGATACTCTTGACCGATAAATATTTATGGAGGATTATAATACTGGTATTTGATTTGTTTTAACTTGAGTTATAAAGACTGAATGTTAGACATACATAAGATAATATATAATTGAGTTATGAGTAACTTGCACTCTGAGCAGCATTTGGTCAATGAATTAGCGGTAAAAACTCTTAAGGCCATTTCTAAAGAGCAAGCAATTCCTTACAGCAGGATCAAAAAGATTTTTTCCGAAGGAGATAAGGAAATAGCCAAGGCTTTCTGGATAATGTTGCGAAAAATATCTCCCAATCATAAGTATAATTCTGTTTACTATTGCCCTGATTGTAAAGAATTTGATTTAGAACGCAAAGGAAGAAAGATTCCTTGGTAAGAAAACATTAACTATAAGTAATTTATGGAAATAGTCGGTAAAGGAATATCTATAAAACATATTTTTCTAGACCGTGGTAATTGGTCTCGATTTCGCTAAAAAATACGGCAAGCTAAGATACGGCATTATTTTCAACGTCACTAAAGTTATATCGTGTGGAACGAAATATTTAGGATTTAAACGTTATAGCTGCCGTGATTGTAACCGCAATAAATCGGTAGCATTCAGCTGTAAAGGTAGGTTTTGTTCTCGTTGTGGTAAGAAACAAACGGATCAATGGGTGAGTAAGGCTAGCAATGTTCTACCAAAAACACGATGGCAGCACATTACATTTACAATGCCGGACTCTTTATGGCCGATATTTTGGCTCAATCGTGATCTGTTTGGATTGATTTCCGGTATTGCAGCAGGAATTATTAAGGAGATAGCTACAAAGAAAAATCTTGTGGTTGGTATATTTACTGCCTTACACACTTTCGGTAGAGATTTAAAACGCAATGTTCATATCCATTTATCGGTTACTTGCGGCGGTATAAATAGCAAAGGCAAGTGGCAAAAATTATTTTTTCCTGCCGAACCTATTAAAAAAATGTGGAGACATAGAGTCCTTGAGTTATTTCGCTTTCAATATATCTCAAGTAATTTGAAGTTGCCGTCCGCATATCAAAATGCTGAGAATTTTAATAACTGGATGAGTAGTTTATACGAAATCAGTTGGTATGTTTATTTACAAAAACCATCGGATGATCATAAACGCAACATAGAATATTTAGGGCGGTATATAAAACGCCCCCTATTTCCGAGACAAGAATAGAAAATTACGACGGAAAGCAGGTAACGTTTAAATTTCTTGATCACTATAATAATACAATTGATCGCATAACTATGCCCGTGATGCAGTTCATAGCTAGTCTGATTATGCATATACCAGATCGTTATTTTCGAATGATTAGGTATTACGGTTTTTTATCTAATAGAACTAGGGGCGTACAATTACCTATCGTATATAAGGCAATTAATCAAATCGTTCATAAGAAAACTAAGCTCATTAGTTGGAGATTAATGATTTGGTTGAATTTTAAAATAGATCCTCTGTTTTGCTATAATTGCAATAAATGTATGAATCTGCGGCAAGTTTATTACGGTTTATCTCCGCCATTGTTATTAATAAGAATCAATGAATTATTATCAACGCCTAGATAACATCATTATGGCGAACACTTCTTTCACGTCTTAGCCACATAATTTGTAAAACTGAACCTATTTTTAGATAGATTCTGGCAGAGATTTTTATAAAAGTGTTGATAATTTCTAATATTGTGGCTTGTAACTACATTTTATTAAACGAATTTTCAAAGTTTTGATTAACAATTTTTCTGGTTACAAATTTTGAAATTCCTATACTAGAACATATTATCGTCAGGCAAATTAAAAGTTGCTGCTGCGCAATCCAGGCTACAAGCAGCCTGAGCTATCGGATTACCGAATAAAATAGCCTCGGGATTGAGCAAACTCTGCATTTTGGGATCGTTCCACGTAATATCAAACTCACTCATATACGCTACATCAAAAGTTGATTGTTCAAGACACCCAAAATCAGTGATCAGTTCTAGCCAGTAAATCAAAGGATAAACGTAATAATGAACATGATGGAAACTAAAATGACCACGCCGGCCAGCAGCACTATTACGGCGTTCGTAACTGCTGATCTTGCGCATGTCACTGCCTATACTCACCCCCCCTAAATTTACCATGCAATAAGGTGTTCTTGTTATGTCAACCAGACGCACCGGCTCCCAGAAACCGATCGACAACCCGGGAACGGGTATCGGTGGAGTGCCCTTACTACATATACAAATAGGATTTTTAGGATTTTTGGTATCACGCTTTTTTGGTGTTCCCCCCTTGCCGATATGCATACCACCAATTGAAATTGGCATCAGGCAACTCCAGCAAATATCAGTTATCGGATTGACAAAATGACCTTTGCACGTTACGCTTGCATTGCTTAAAAAAGGTAAAAAAATAGCCGTTATTAAAATTGCTATATACTTTTTTTGTAGTACCAGGTCTTTAAGATGATTCGCTATCCGCCAAGACTGCCTCATCTTAAAGACCGATTCCTTTCGGTCTCCGATCACCATAACCCTCTATAACTTCTTATTCCTTTTTGTTCTTAAATTAATAATTCAACACATACCGCTTAGTAATTTCTAGTCTCTACTAACAATCTGAACAAGCTTCTTAGCAAGCAAAAGAAACCCAAATATACTAAGAGGTTTTAAAATTAAAAATCCAAACCACCATAAAATGCCAAAGTTTTTCAGCATAACCACTGTCAATAACGAAATAATATAAGTGATGATTCCAATGTTTATTATTATTGGTTTAGTGACCTTCAGGGATTTTTCTTCCTTTAATAGAAAACCTATAATTAACGCCGTTAAACTAAAGAATTTGATATATTCCTGCAAGCAGATCGTCATATCAAAATTATTATTAGCAGAATAAGGAAATAACCCACCGGTAAAAATCCATATCACTATCGTTGCCAGTACCAGACTCCAGTTATACTGCGTATTAAAACTTACACCAAGCCCCTTGCAAATAACCGCTTCTAAATCATTGCCTGTTTTTACGTTCTTTTCCTGCTGTGTATCCATATAAAACCTCTTTTTTATTACCCTGTTATTTTATAATAACCCCGTATCACTTATCCTAACTATTTCGTACATCCAGCTCTCTAATTATTTTATCGGTTAATCTTTCTGCTACTAAATCAACTTTCGTTACCTTAAAATCTGTTTAATCCAAACTTTGGTTCAATTATTATTCTCATCTAAAGCAAATTCTTCAATCCGGAGCATCTTACCATCTTGCTTGGCTAGCGCAGGGCTTCCCTTAATACCAAATCTGGTAGTTAGCTCCCCTGCTTGATCAAAGTATACTTCAGTGCCAAGCTCTTCCTGTAAATCAAATACGCTACCACCGACTAAAATAACCCTATTCTCCGGCTTGTTCTCCTCATTACTACTACCGGATACCAACTGCTGCTTTAACCACTCAACTTGCTTCTCCTCCCTTCCATCAATAAAAAAAACCTTGCGTTCTAAATCCATATAATCCAAAGGATTTACTTTCTTTCCGGCTTTGTGGAGTACCTTACCGCACGGCAAGACAACATCCTCCTTAAGAGTATAAGTCGGATCATGCCAAAACTCCCTATTCTCGGTAGCAGGCTTGATTCCTGCTACTGCTATAGGATTCTGCACCCTTCTTATCGCAATGTTTTTCATTTTCTTATTTTCTGCTTCCCAATTTACCTCTTTTAATTTCCGCAGCATCATTTCTACAAAACCTTCTTCCTCAACTACAAAACTTGTTCCAACCTTACTGAAATCAAAACCCAGTGCCGTAGTCGTAGAACAAATCATTAGTATACATATACTTATAACCAGATTCTTCATCACACCTCATGCTTGCTTTTCTACCTCTACCAATTCGTTAATTCTTAATCTTCCTTTTCTGCACTTAAAACTTTTACTAGCTCTTTGTGAATAATGTCCGATATTCCGCTGCCATTACGGGCATAACCTTTTTTATTACTTACGATTAAAACCTTAGTACTTTTATCTGCAAAGCTCCCTGCTATCTGCTCCATCTTTTTTATAGCAAGTTCCGGTTTGCCGAAAAATATGCTTCCTGCTGCCCTTGAGTTTTCCATCCCATGATTTTCGGAGAGATTTTTAATACGCTCTTCCTCTAAAGCAACAAGTGCTTCTTCAGAAACAAACAGCACCCGTACCGATCCCGCTAGATTTCCCAAAAACAAACAACCGAGCCAACCGCTTAAAAAACCGATAATGACCAATAAGATTGCAATATAAGCGAGTTTCATATTTAGACTCATCATAATTATTCCTTTTATACTTCTGTTAAATCTTCAGCCAATAGCCCGTATTTCTTTGATAATTGCAAAATAGCCTCATGCTTGCTTTTACCTGACTTCTCCTCATTCATTAAAAAGCTAAAATCATCCTTTTCCGTAGAATATAAAGCAGTACTATAAGGATCGGTGACAAGCCTTCCTACCACCTTCGCACCATTAGTATCGATTAATATCTCAGAAAAGCGGTTAGCAGAGCATTTACGAACAGAGCGGATTAAATCCAAGTAAGGCAGGTATCCCTCTTCCTTAGCAAAGGTAGTTATACCCTCTTCTTTTTGTTGTAAAATTAATTTCCACGTAGACGACTCAAGTATTGCCCTTTGTGATGAGCCTTTACTAAAACTCGATAAATCTTGCGTACATACAACCAGACTACCTCCGTATTTTCTAACAGTCCTAGCAAATCGCTCTAGAAACGAAGCCGCAAAATCCATAATCAGCCAAGCCTCATCAACTACTAACATAAAATAACGACTCCGATCACCACATAAAAACTGCATCGTAATCTGCATTAGTATTATTTGCAGTACCACAGCTAAAAGAGGCTCATCGTCCTTGATTTCTTCAAGCTCAAAAAGTGTTAGCAGTTCTTTAAAACTGGCCTCTTTACCGGATTTAAAATAACGGCCGTGAATACCCTGCTCTGTATACGGATACAGACTATCGGACATAGCTGACGCTCCTTCAACGGGATTCCCTCGGTGATCCTTTAATTCTTCAAATACCTTAGCTAATTTTGTAATATCAAGTTCAGTACCATACTCTGTTATCCCTTCAGCTATTGCTCTCTCGATCACCGCTTCGCCTCTAACATCACCGCTTAAACCGCACATTGAAGCTACCATTGCTTTTGCATAAATCATACTGTCCTTGGTTACAAAATGGGTTTTACCGCTTATCTTTTTATCCTTGATTTCTAAAACCTCGATTCCTTCCTTCTCTTTTTCCAAATTACTTGCAGCTGATTTACCGACTGCTAAGGCTTCTATCTTTTCTTGCGGCAGACCGGTGATTTCAGCTACTTTTTTAAGATCAACACCTTGCGCAAGTAATGATAATGCCTTGGTATATACCGCTCCGCTACTGCTTAAACCGGCAAACGGATTTAATGATAATCTGCTACCACGATCAAAACGTAGCATCTCTCCTCCTAAAAGTTCACAGATATTCTTGTAACTTGCTCCAATATCCATGACAAAAACCGCTACCCCTTGTGCAAGGCAACTCGTCACAAGATCCTCTAAAGTAAAGGTCTTTCCACTTCCAGAAGGTGCTATGACTACTACATTATAATTACCGCCGCCGCCAATCCTGTAAAACGGATTAAAATTAAATAATTGACCCCGCCTGCCCATAAGTAATACTCCTGATTGTGGTACACCACGCCATTCTCCTTGCAAAGGTAATTTAGCTACTATCTCTCCGCTTAGGGCATTTCTGGTCAATTTGAAAAATGATAGTGATTTCCAGTAAGTAGAACCGCTCATCGGCATTGTACTTAGTAAACTCAGTAGCTGCAGATTATTATTAATCCCCAGTTTCCAGTCATTGGCATTCCAAAGACTTTTTAAAGATTCCTCGGCAATGTCAATATTATCCTGCGGGCTTGTAATCATTACTATTAACCCACCAATTAAATACCCGACTTAGGCGGCATATTTTACTTCTTTCGCCTGAAATAATCTTTTGATATGTTCTGGGTTATTTTGCAGAGTCCTTAGGTAAGATTTTAAATTCCCTTGGAGTTCAGATTTTGTAAGAGGTATATGTTTCCTATTTACATTTCTTTTTAAATCGTTGTTTAAATATTCATCCGGATTATGTTGCGGAGTATACGGAGGCAGAAAAAATAAAGAAATTTTCTTTTTATGTTTCCGAGTCCATATTTGTACTTTTTTGCTATGATGAACCTTGAGATTATCTAGGATTAAGAAGATTTTTTTCTTGGAGTATTTTACCAACCTCCGTAAAAATTCTATAAATACATTTGTTTTTAGTGTCTCTTCGTACAGCATAAACCTTAGCTTACCGTTATTTGTAACAGTGGATATCATGTTTATACTAAATCTCTTCGATTTATGAATCACAACAGGGGTTTTTCCTTTTAAAGAATAGCTTTGTAATACCTGACACTCTTGTTTTATCCCTACTTCGTCGCACCAATGTATTTCTGCCTTTTCATATTCTGCTTGCTTGGCTATTGACGGATATTCTTCATCTAACCAAAATTGAACCCTTTTGGGTTGCTGCTCATATGCTAACTTCTTTGGCTTTTGTGCAGTATACCCCCATCTTCTTAAATATTCGCCTATTGTACTTAGGGGAAGAAAAAATCCACAATGTTTTTTGATGAGTGCATTAACTGATTTTCTTGACCATAATGCTGATTTGATATTGTGATCTTCTGGTCTAGAGATATTTACGTACCCTTGTATTATTTTACTTTGATCTTCGGTTATAAGCCTTTTCTCTCCTATCTTTCTACCTCTTAACTTCCCACTAATTGCGTACTTGTCGCCTCTCTTTTCCCTCCTTACCCATTCATTTACTGTCTGGCGACTCACTCCTATTAATTCACCTACCGACGATTGACTCTCTCCTCTTTTTACTAGTTTTAGAGCAATCTTTCTCATCGACGCTTGTGCGCTTATTGATAATTTCCTAAAATCTTCACTTTTTGACATTATTGCATTATACAAATTCCTTCCTTCTTGGCAATAGTTATGTCGGGTATTTAATTGGTGGGTTAATAGCATCGATTCGCTTAAAAACCGCTCACCTTTTTTATGAATATCTAGTACCTCTCTCCACTCTTTGCTTCTTCTCTGGCACTGATATCGTGACGTGTATAATCTCGCTCGGCGGCGTGAATGGATCTCATCCCTTGAGTCGTTAAACGGGAAGTGCCACCGCTGCCCAAAGAACTTGCCAGGCTATAGCTAATTACAAACCTTGCCGGTATTACCCTATCACCTGACCCAAGCAACGCTACCATTTCACTCAGAGAAAAACTCTCCGGTAACTCTCTTGGTGAAAAAATCCTCGTCTGAAGATTTGTAGCCTCATGTATAACAGATTCAGGCTTAATAACCGTCCCCTCAAACTTCTTGCAAATCTGATCGGATAAATTGTTATATTTACTATAAACGACTTTACCGGCACTTCTTCCAAAATCCGGTTGCAGTAACTCCCTACCGATGACAATTAAATCCTCTGCTTTCATCAGTCTTGGAGAAAGCTTTTCCGTATTTAACTTGTTCTCAAGCTTTCTTTTAAAAGAAGTCATTAGATCAATCGATTTCCCCGACCTGATTCCTAAAGACCTTGAACAGGCAACAAACGTCCGAAAATTTCTTGCCA
Organism: Candidatus Megaera polyxenophila; assembly: GCF_029982035.1. Lineage (NCBI taxonomy): Bacteria > Pseudomonadati > Pseudomonadota > Alphaproteobacteria > Rickettsiales > Rickettsiaceae > Candidatus Megaera > Candidatus Megaera polyxenophila. Next base: position 121,559 of record NZ_CP104167.1, on the reverse strand, counting down.
GTCTTCCATCTCTGCTACTTGCAAAATCCTTGGCGCAATTTTCAATAAACCGCCGGCGGGATTTTGTTATATGGGCTAGTATTTCCCCGCCGTATTTTCTCCCCTGCTCCCATGTATCTAGGATATCGCTAATATCAGTGCCGGCAATAATTAGAAACTGCAAGTAAATATCTTCCGGTAATTCGTCATTGAAAAATAACGTCAGATTCTTCTCAAGGCCCTCATTAGACCCAACTAACGGATTAATCTCATACCAGAAACCAATACTATCGTTATTATTAAAAAATAATCCTTGCTCTTCATCAAAATAATCATAAACAAGAAAATCAGATAGCGGCACTGCTCCCCCCGTTACCTGCGCAGTATGCTCTCCAAATGCATCCATTGGATCAGATTTACGCTCCCCTCTACCCCAAGTCCGCAAAAATTGGCTAAATCCTTTAAACTATCCGTAATCTTCATCCTTGAACCTCTATAGTTTCAAGTTTAATTTCTGGGGTAGCAAGTAAGGTGGCCCAATTTGTCTAGACTAAAAATCAGAAATTATGAGATATAATTTGCGTTATAATATTAGCCAATAATTTTTGTTAAATACACCTGTTCTGGAGTTAAATATTCCAAGGATTGGTGCATCCTTTTACTATTATAAAAAGTTATGTAATCTGTTATAGCATTTTTTACCTCCTTGACAGTATTTAAAATTATCAAATATATTTTTTCTTGTTTTAATGAACGCCAAAATCTTTCAATAAATACATTATCTAAAGCCCTACCTTTACCGTCCATGCTAATCTTGATTTCACGTTTAACAAGTTCGTAGATGAAATTTTTTGACGTAAATTGAGAACCTTGATCGGTATTAAAAACCTCAGGTTGACCGTGCTTTTCTAGGGCTTCTTCTAGTGCGTCGATGCAAAAATCACTTTCTAAGCTAATAGAAACCTTCCAGCTCAGAATATAACGGCTAAACCAATCAATAATGGCTACTAGATATACAAATCCTTGTGCCATTCTAATATAAGTTATATCGGTGCTCCATACCTGATTTGTCTTAGTAATTTCAACGCCTTTTAAAAGATAAGGATATACCTTATGAGCTTGGTTGCGCTTGCTTAAATTCATTTTAGGATAAATGGCTTCTATTGACATTATTCCGTAATAACGACTTACCGCTTTGCGACCAATAACAATTCCAAACGGTACAAGATGCTTGGACATTCTTCTGGCCCCGAAATACGGATGCTCTGTATAGATTTCATCAATTACTTTCATTATTTCTAAGTCTCTTGTAGTTATTCCTTTTGCCTTGTAATAATAAGTAGATTTATTAATTAAAAGTAGATCGCATTGCCTAACAATGCTTAGATTTATACAATTATTATCAATCATACTTTTCCTAGTTTCCAAGTCCAAACAATGTAGATTTTTTTTTTCAGCCAGTCACGCTCAACGCTTAACTGTCCTATTTGTTCATATAATTGTTTTATCAAATCTTGATTGTCTGGATCTTTTGTTGCCGGCTTAACTTGAAAACCACTAACTAAATTTTCTATACCTCTTTTTTTCCATGCTTGTATTTGAGTTGCATGAACCCCGTACTTACTGCTTATTTGTGCTATTGTCATTTCAGCTTTTATTGCTTCTATAACAATTTTTGTTTTTTCCGTCGCACTATATTGCTTCGCTTTTTTAGACATATAATTTCCATTTCCTTGTTGTGAAATTATATCTCATTCTTCATTTTTAGCAGTCCAGTTTTTGGGTACCATTATAAAGCGCCGGTAATTCATCCGCCTTACCGATTTCTGCACTTTCTCCCTTTTTACATCTGCTACCTCGGCAGGTTTCCTCCCTTTCCTTGGTATAACGCTCAATCTCACCGCTGGCAATTAGCCTGTCTACCTTATCCATCGGCATACAGTTTGCTCCCTTGCTATCTCCGCATGCAAAAGACGTACCGTAACCGCTACTGCACCCGCTAAGTAGTAACAAAGTCGCAAAGCACATACAGAATCTAACTGCAATATTATTTAGAACGTAACCTGCTAATCTCTTATTTCCAACCGTCATCGCTAGCCTCCTCCTGTTCATTTGCTTTAAGTACCTCCTTTTGCCTATGCTGCTCTACTCTCTTGTTTCCTTTATCCGTCAATCTTTTTGCCTTGATCTTGCGATGCGTATTTACCTGACCGATAAAAAATCCTTTTATTATCTGAGGATTCACCCGCACGCCTCCCGGAATAGTCAATACCGGTGACATGCTTTCAGCTTGCCGGAGGTAATAATCGGCTATCTTTTCTCCTGCATTACTTGCTCCGTTCATAAGTCCCCCGGTTGCCATATCATTAAAACCTTTGCTCTTAGTTGACACTAATCCGCCGCTTGTAATATTTATCCCCTCCTGCCCCTTGGCACTACCGGCTAACCCACTAATTAACCCACCGATCGCAGCATTCTTTATATGTTTTGCTCCCGTCGATACTACCGTTCCCTTAATTCCGTTAAATCCATCAGGTCCGTGTACATCTCCGGCTATTTCACTGGTGATATACATGCCGTCCTCTTCACACACCATTTTCTCCAAACGGATAAATGCTCTTTCACTCGATAAATCGCCATAAGCACTTCCTATTATTCGGCATTTACTAATATCAAGCCCGTTCTGCTTTGCCAAATTTCCCCGACCCTTTAACTGGATATTTACCGGGGTTGAGTTCTCATCTGCTGCGCCAAGGGCCGTTGATACTACAATTCCGCCAAGCAGATATCCGGTAAAATACGTTCCTTCCGGTACATAATCAGCCGCAGACTTCGGCATGTCAAACTCAGTGTCATTATCAAAACCTTGCATCTCTATTGCCGTAGCTTTATGCAGAGGCTCAGCATTTAAACGCTCCTCCTCTCTAGCTGCTACCCCTCTTAGCATCCTGTTTGCCTCATCCATCTCTGCTTTAGCCATTTTTAATTGCTCCTTTAAACTCTCCACCTGCAAGCGACTTTCCTCTATGAACTTATTCTTTGTCTCCTCTACCGAAGCTTCAGCTTGCACTATTCGCTTGTTTAGTTCATCGGTTTTGGCCTTTAATGCCTCCTCGTGATGATTCCGCCACATCTTATCAGGATCAAGTGCCTTGTCCGCAAGCTCTACTTTTAGAGTTTGAGGGGCTACCACGGGTTTTTCCACTATCGTTTTTTCCTGCACATAATTGATTAAAAACCCTAAAATGATCACTACGACAATTAGCAAACCGATAAATAATCTGATTTGCTTAATACGTGTTAAATTATTCCTCTCTCGATCACCGCCGAGACTCAAACTTTCGGTATTAACTACTTTCTTTAACTTATCGTCATCCAAGCGGGATGTTGATTTCATTAACTGTAATATCTTCTTAAACATCATTCCCTTCCGTGTAATCATATACCACAAATACCCTAGGCTCATCTCCGGCTGAGCCGGAGTTCCTCATCCCGATAGCTACAGTATCCTTGAAAATCCCCTTGAAAGTCTCTAACGTAACCTGCTCCGTTATATTCTGATTATTTCTATGCGACTTCTTCACCTTATAAGTAAAACCTGCTCCGGCTAATTTCCCGTAACGATAGGAAACCACTTGCGTTAGGATAAGATCAGGATGACCCGCTACTTCTACCTTTCTATCTTTTTTCTGTACAAAATATTTTCCTCGCTCATTTGCCGCCATCTTTTCAATCATCTCTTTAATCTCGCAGTTCTTTACGTCTCTTTTTCTGCTTTCATCGCTTACGTCAATATTGATTAGCTGAGGTCGCAGTAAATCCAGAACATGTAACCTTAAATCAATCGCTTTTCCCGCCCCAAGTAATAATGTCAGGTCAATAGTACCGGATGCAGGAATGCTTGAAGTTAAAAACAGATCACAGTTATTATCAGCAACTACAGCTTCATATTTACTAGTATCGCCAATGATCTTAGTGATCCTTGCCTTCTCAAAATGGATGCGATTAATGCCCCCACTAGCAATATTTATATCAGTATGAGATAGATAGCTGATTCTTAAAACCCCTCTATCTTCGACCGCAGACTGCAGCTCTTTCGCAAAACTATCTACGCCTAAACCGGCCACAATAAAAACCCCAAGAATCAGGAAAATCCTAGTTTTGCTCATGGTCATATAATTCCTCTTCTTCTTTACTTAACTTGACAAACTCCTTCAACAACAACTTCCCCGACCTCCATTCAAAACTAAGACCGTAAACAGCAGGTATATTCTGCAGGCCACGCTCACCGAACCGGCTGTTTAATTGACCGATAGCTTTAACCGTTAACTCTTTCTGATTAACCTCAAAACTTTTAACAGCAAAGTGAGTACTTAATGAGAATCGTTTGTACTTCTCCTTGCTGGCAGCAAAATATTCGTTAATCAATCTCATATATTTTGCATCACTTTGTGATACGTGGTTCATCAGCAGCTCTTTTTTCCAGTCAATGGAATCAGAGGTCAGACAAGTAGTAACGGCAGGTACATTGCTGAAGTTTCTTCTAAATAACTGATTGAAACACCTTTATCCGACGTCCATACCTCTTGATTTAAACCCGGAGCTAAAATCACCTTTGCCTCGGTTGTAATTAGCTTAAGACTAAGAGCTGCAACCGAAAATACGCTTACTATCACCAGCAGCAGCAGAAAATTCCGTTGCCTTGCTACCTGATCTATATTCTTAACCATTACCTGCTTTTCCATATAACCAAATCCCGTTTTAATCAGATTTCCTATTACCGGCGAAAAACCATTACATCAAACTACGCAAATAAGAAGGCGGGGTGTTCTTATCAATGAAAATTTTCTCAAACGGAAAATACCAATAGAGCTTGCGCTGTATTTGTCCTAAAAACCATTGCCTTGATAACCATCGCCCAATCATGAAACCAATGACCCCTGCCCCTATGCCCCACATCAGACCTTTACTCAAGGCCCCTAGTACAAGCAAGATGCCACCACCAATTAAAGAACCGACCGAGAAATTAAATATCTTTAATTCCTGATTCAGACATTTGGTAAATACTCTTCTTGCCATCTTCTTTTATCCAAGCATTCCAATTAACCCTAGTATCACAACCCCGGCAGCACCGCATCCAAGACCGGCCCTGATTGCTCTTTGTCTTGGGTCACCTTCTCCAACTAGTGCTGCAGCCGTTCCACTTAGTAATACCCCTTTACCCCAGTGGGCCTGAACCCCATCAAGTAAAGGTTTTGTTCCGGCAGTAACGCCTTTGTCTATATCAAATGCAGCGAGTACTAGTTCAGGGTAAAGAGCAAAAGTTGCAGATAATAATCCTGCCCCAAGAATCAAAGGTTTTAGCCAGGAATTTAATTTAGGTTTTTGTATCGATTCGGTTGTATTTACTATTAAATCTTTAGAAGTATTTTTTGATTTTGAAATTTGCTTGTTTTGCATGTTTAATTCTCCGTTATTAAAATTAATTTTCTGTACTACCAACTCTTTAAGATGATTCGCTATCCGCCAAGACTGCCCCATCCCGTTAATTCTCCCTCAATCGCTCATTTTTATTTTTCTCCTTTAATTAAATTGTTTATTATTTCCGTTAATTCTTCTTTCCAAAAAGAACTTGCCTGTGCACAAATATTAAGGGAGTAAGTAGGATATCCACCGGCTAAATCCCAATCCCTCTTCACACAAGCCATTTTAAATTCCCATAAATTTTTAAAATCCTGCAGAGAAGGATAATTTGAAAAGTCCTCACTCTTTTCTTCCATCATCTATGCTTTTCTCCTTTGATTAATTTGATTTATTTATGCTACTCGTGCCTTTAACAATGATTTAACCAGAGTATTGATTGCGTCCTGATGTTCCCTATTCCCGATACGCCTGAAATTCCGTGCTACCTCAATGCACAGGCGTTGATTTTTTGTTTCTGGCAAGCTATTATTACCCACTGTAAAACCTTGGTAAAAATATGGTATCTCCTGCTCCAAAGCTTTAGCAATTAGCATTAGCCTTGAAGCAGCAACCCGATTAGTTCCGTTTTCGTATTTCTGTAGCTGCTGGTGAGTAACACCGATTACTTTTGATAATTGCTGGCGAGATAACCCCTTTGCTAACCGTAGGGAATAGATTCTATTACCTATAAATTTATCTATTTCATCTAAATAACTGTTTTTTCTTCCCATTATTTTTCCTCCTTTTGTTCCTTACTTTTATTAATTTGTTCTTCTAATTGTTGTGCTAACTCTATGTTATTATCTTTCCCAAACCTCATCGCTATCACTAATCCACTACGGAGTTTGCTGTCATTTTGTATTCTTTCTCTAAATTCCTTATCAGCAAATAATATTCCAAGCTCTGCGGCCCGAGGGGTCATCCCATGGAATCCGCTAAGGTATTTAACTACCTTAGTATTCTCATCAGCTAATTCTGTTCTTTGCTTGTGCCAAATCACCAGATCATTGACAACTTCTAGGAGGTTTTCTTCCAGCTCAGTTCTCTTTTTATTTTCCATATAATGTGCTGCGCCAATTGCTAATAATCCAGTAAGCAAACCGGTGGTCACCAGATTTGACAGATTAAACTTCTTATTATCCTTTTCCATGTATCCTCGCTTTGTTTACTGCTTTTACTTCAAAATCACTCTAATTACCTGATGCAATTCCTCGATCTCTTCTCTTAGTAACTCTACTGAGGTTCTAGTTGCCTTTTGCTGGGCAAGGAACAGGCTACTTGGTTCATAACTTGAATCTCTACTAGTAAGAAAGATTCTTATATCCTCTTCCTGCCTTTCTATTTTTTGCTCTAGCCGATCAAGTTTGTTAAGAATATGACTCAGTAACTCCCTGATTTCTTCCCCTTTGTTTTCCATGATTGTTTCTCCCTTTGTTAAATGTTAATCCGCAGCTTTCCATAAAAGCTGTTCCCTGAGTAATGCTTGTAGCCTGTCCTCTCATAACCGGCACTTGCCTCAAATCTTGAAAAAGTAATGCCCATACTTGCTCCAAGTCTGTAGGTATCTTTGGCACTGGTATCCTGTAATTAGAAAGAGGCATCCCACCGCTATTGCTAATTTTTAGTCTGTTTGATTTAACAGAAAATCCTGCTTCATAACCTGCTCTGATTTCAGGGATTAATTGACATTCTCCAATTTCAAAAACTCCTGTTAGAGCAAGTCCGCCCGTAATTGCAGGTTTCCGGATAGCAAGCTTGTCGATCTTGAGATTCCCTTGATCCCTGCCCTTTAACTTTATGGTCTCATAGGAAACACCAAGGTTTGGAACTGCAAAGAGCTTAGCTATAGGGTAATAATAGTCAGCCGTTAGCGATCCCCCAAGTAATTCACCTTTTAACCTGAACCTGCTATTTCCATTAAGCAAAGACTGATAATTCATTTTAGCGTCAACCTGACCGAGCCTAGCCTCACCGCTGAGTACCAACCTTTCACTCATGTTAATATTTCCGTAAAGACTACCGATGAGTGATCTGATATCCCCGCTAAACTTGCTACCGGTATTATTACTAATATTACTTACTACAGTTTCAGAAGTGGATTTTGGCTTAAGTTTTGTCCGGTTATGATTTAGAGCAATACCAATGATGGTATCATCATCGATCTTGCCGTCAAAACCGATAGACCCTCCTGTAGATTTCTGCTTTATCGCAAGCGAATTCTGAGGTTTGAATGTACCGCTTCCATAGCTTCCCTTGATCCATAAACCATAATCTGATTCCCCGTCTCCGCTAGATACACCCATATTACCGGAATCAATTAAATACAGATGTGTAAGTCTGTCCATTGTAGCGCAGGCAAAATTTGCCATATCAGAAAAGGCAACTCCGCTGACTGCTTCCGCATACTTGCCGGCCACACTTCCTGCTATTATTTCAGCAGCTGTGATTATTTTTGCCTCGAGGCTTCCAAGTTGCAAAATACGGATAGTTCTTGCGTCGTTAATTTTTGCAAGTAACTCTCTTGCTGCTTCAGGGGTCAGGTTTACCTGATTTAGGCTAGCTAAAGCTATCAGATTCTCAGCCGTAAATGCACCGCAACTCGATCCGTCGTTCTGCTGATGAACTCGCAAATCAACTATTTCGGCAGTCGGTAGAATCTTTTTTATAGCCTCAATATACTGACCGCTCTCACTACTTATGCCACCAACAGAAGTACCAAATGAATCGTTGTAAAATACGATAATGTTACCGTCAGCTTTCATCCTGATTGCAATCCCCGTCCAGTGATTATTGCTTAAGTTTACCGGAATCAATGCTGGTTTTCCTGCTTGTGCCTCTGCTAAAGCTGCAGTTGCTGAGGCACTGATTAATTCAGAATTGTTTGGTATTGCAGGGGCAATATATACACTATCGCCAAGACGGCTTTTAATAACTGCTCTAATGTCATCATCCCCATACCAGTAACTGATATTGGCAATTTGCGGATTAACTCCGGCAGCAAACACCATGCCGTTGACTCCTGTAATGATCAAAGTAGGTATTACTAGAGCTACAAGAACTTGTCTGAAAAATAAAGTCATACAGTAACCTCCATTAAGCGGAAATTTTCGTTATTGCAGAACTGCTCAAGTAGATGCTGATAGTTCTGCTGTACCCAGTCCCTGATAAACAAAGTTGGAGCTCGTAGTTTTATAGTCCCTTTGGTGGTGAAAACCTCCATCTTCCAGATGGAAAAGCTTTAGCTTGTCTAATGCGCCATGATGCGGTAGCATCATAAGTCTATGACTTACTATAACAAAAGATCACATTCAGTTTTTTATCATCGTTATCATATAGTATGGATAACGAAATATCGCTATAAGGTACTTACTTACGACATAAAAAAACGTGTTCGGGAACTAGTGTTACAGGTAGCTGAGGAAATGAGTATAAAGATAGAAAATGGCGTTGTATCAAGCGACCATGTCCATATATTTGCAAATATTCCTCCGCATATTAAAATTAGTGAATTTGTTCAGAAAGCTAAGGGAAGATCATCTAAAAGAATACAGGAAGAATTTCCGATACTAAAAAAGAAATACTGGGGTAGACATTTATGGGGCAGAGGATACTTCAGTTCAACTAGCGGTAATGTTACAGATGATATGATTAACGAATATATCAACAAACACACTGACGCTCATGAGACCGACTTTACTTCAAATATTAGGCTAGAATGAGCTTTAGCTTGATAAGCGACTTCTAGTCGCAAAGATCAAACTTTCATCTCTCAGATGAAAGTGGTTGATTCTGATCAATTGACATAATAGTCGTTTTTGACGACATAATTATTTGAAGTTCATGGATATAAACTGAATCCTTATCTGTAATATGATCCTGCTCATAAATAGATCGTATTTCTTGAACAATTTGCCCTTTTTCCGCAGCAGTTATTTCTACATGAGTTGATAAATAAAGGTAAAACGTACCTTCTCTAATATCTGCTGCTTTGTATGCCCGGAGCAGATCGTAAGCTGTTTTAGGCGTAAGGCACGCTGCCAGCTTCTTCTTGAGTATCCCTTGTTGCGATGTCTGCTGGCTCTCTTCTATTTTACTTAAGTACTTTTCCCTTTCTCTATCTTCTATTTCTTCTAGGGTTAGGTTATTTCTAATTTTAAAACTATCATTATTGATTTTTACCGCATCCCTTTTTTCGTATGTCAGGGCCTTGGCCATGTAGTTTATGAAAACCTTTTTGCTTTTAAAGAAGCGATCTGTCAGGCGTTTTGACATATCAAGCAATATTTCATTCATCGCATTTAAGCTAAAACCCCGACCAGACAAGCTTTGTAACCGACTAGCATCGTCTTTATTTAATGGATAGAAGTCTTTCAATGGTTTAGCTTCATTAAAATCTAATCGAACAGGCTTTTTTACCGATTCTTCTTTTTTAAAAGAATTTTTACCAAAAATAGATTTACATTCTGTAGATCTATTTTTAAATATATTATTCTTATTTTCTTTATCTATTAAATGATCTCCTCCAAAATGAGGAGAGCCCCCCTCTCTTTTAGGCGCAGAAAAATCAGGTTTGACGGGATTGTTGATAGTTTTTAGCTCGGTAAATTTTTTATTATCGGCATAAGAACTTAAAAACTGAGGACTTAAGTGAATGAATAGCCTGTTGTTATAAGTCTGGCCTCTTAACTTAACATTGCGGAATTCTCTATAGCAAATACCCATTTGTTCTAGTTTGACAAAAATTCTCCGAAGTTTTTCCCGATTAAAGCCGAATTTTTTCTCGAAATGTTCATAAGAAGTTTGCCAGGCGTCTCCTAGAAACTTATTTACATAAGTAATATCGCCGGTTTGGTTATCTTTTACCTTTTTAGGACGATACCAATAAACAATTTCCGCAAGAACAGAAATTAAGGAAAGATCAGGCCTCCCTCGATTATTGGTAAATTTCTCGTACCAATCATGAGGCGTAATGTTCCCAGTTAATATAGGGTGATGAATAATTTTGTATTGCTTGTGTGCAACATTAGTAGCGAAAGTAGATTTACGTCCCATAATTACTCCTTATTTACGGAGTAAAACCTTGACTTTTAATCTCATTATGCCTATTATGAATAGTACTTATTTCTATTATTAGATAATGCTTGCAGGCTTATTTAATTTATAATAGGAAACATGGGGTTAAGCTTTTCTAGGTTTAACTCCTTTTTTATTATTTTTACTTGTTTTTCTTTATCATTGCTATTTTTTCCATAATTGCACTTGTAATCCAACTTGAGCGATCCTGTTTTGTTTCTTCTCTATAAGTATCTAATTCAATCAATAACCTTTCTGGGATGTTAATTGATATTTTAGTTTTTCCATCTGGGATGTTTGTTTTAGCCATAAGTTGCTATCTCTTTATACTTTACCGTTGATATGTACGCCAAAACACCGTATTGTTTAATACATATAGTAAATATAATACGAAATCAATACGTATTATTTAAAAACAACAATAAATATTATTTTTTTATCTAAATTGTATTATTTTTGTTTTATTAAAGTAATATATATTAAAAAAAAGAAATATAAGTGTATTACGTAAGTAATACATCTGTAATACATAAGTGATTAAAAAACCCTTTTATTCCAAAGAGAAAAGCTGTTTTATGAGGAACTTTTTATATAAGGCAAAAGTTTTTTAAGGTTATTGTCCATATTATCTGAGATATAATTTATTATACCCCTTATAACCTGAGAATCAGAATAACTCATTCTTTCATCACTATTATTAATTTTTGTTGTAATAGTTGATAAACTTATAAAATCAGCTTCTCTTAGTCTAAACGATTTAGTTTTAAACAAAGAAGATTTATTAGGCGATTTGATAAAACCAGTTTTTTCTATATTACTACCTTCTGTAATTTGTGTAAGTGTCTTAGAAAGTTTTGATTCTGATAGCGGATTTAATTTCTTATTAAGCATAATGGATAACCTCTTCTGTAAGGAGGTTAAAGTCTTGAGCACCTTTTGAAGAAGGGTTGAATACTTGTATAGGTAAGCTTGTTATCTGAGCCTGATTAATTGCTTCATTTTTCCTGATTGTCGTTGTAAATGTGTTGTCACTGAGCGATTTTAATTGTTCATGGATGTATCTGTTTGTTTGAGTATTTCTTTGTTCATATAAATTTTTTAAAACAAAAAAATTATATGTTTGACCTTCTTTTATTTCTTTGATTGCCCCAAGTAAGTCAGCCATTCCGTCTAGCGAATATTTACCAAAACTAGTAGGAACAATAATGGAAGTAGCGCAATATATAGCATTAATAGCTAATATCCCTAGGGTTGGTGGGCAATCAAGAATTATATAATCAAAATCATTTATAATTCTGTCAATATGATTTTTAAGAATTTTTTCTCTATAAAGAGCTCCGCTGATTTGCTCTATCACGGTTGCTAGTTTTATATTAGAAGGTATAATATTTAGTGTATCAATAGTTTGTTCTTGAACTATTGCTGGTAACATTATGTCTCTTAAGTTAAGTTTTTTATTTGTAAAAGCGGCAGAGATAGTTTTATCTGCGGGTATTGTAGGACAATAAATACAACTTGAGTGACATTGGGGATCTAAGTCAATAAGAAGAACTTTTTTCTTTTTTAAATGAAGGCCATAAGCAAGGTTTACAGAAATTGTAGATTTTCCTACCCCGCCTTTTTGGTTTATTATAGCAAGAATTTTACAGCTCATAATTTACGTTTGATTTTTTTGTGTTACATTTGTATTACTTTGGTAATGCTAATGTATTATATTAAATACTTTTTTTTACGCAAAGACTATTTTAATTTTAAATAAAAAACAAATCAAAAACAAAATAAATAAGTTAGTTAAGTAATACGAACGTATTACTTAACTAGTACAAATATACTACTGTAGTAATACTTTTTGATGTTTATAATTCAAGGGCTTATCAAAAAAAATATAAAATTTTTATATTTTACATTAGTTAAAGGTTGATCTTACAACCTTCTTAGACATTATATGGGATCTTAATATCAGCTCCTAATCCTTGAAAATCTTTGGTATTTCTAGTTATTAATAAGCTATCTGTGTATTTTGCAGTAGCCTAGATTATAGCATCTGGGATTTTTATTTTATTTTCCTTTCTTATATTAACTGCAATTTCAGCAATTTTGTCATTAAGAGGAATTATATTAAAACCATTCAAAAACTCCTTTATTATTTCTTCATTATCGGTTACCCCAACTAGTATTTCCATTTTTGTAATTATACTGATTTGAGGGGAATGATACTGCTCGATTTCTTTTTTGGCTAACAGATTACCAATTAAATAATCTATCAATATATTAGTATCAAATACAGCTTTCATGAGTCCCACTCATTCCTTAATTTTTGCTGATAGTCCAAACTGTCCAATTTTTTCCTTTTCCAAACCCCAAATGCTAATTCATAACTTTTTTTACTATTACTGTAGCTATTTATGTATTTTGTTAGAGCTTCCCTTATAAGACTTGCTCTTGATACATTTTTCTTTTTTGATACCTGATCTAGAATTTTTACTTGTGAATCAGGTATGTCAACAATAGTTCTCATATTAATACCTATTATACTTGTTATCATTATCTGATATAATATAATCTTAATTCTTTCAAGAAAAACCTACTTATTTCACCGGTCATTCTTCCCATTGCTTTATATATCTTAACTAACGCCAGTTTCGCATTAGAACATACATGAACACTAGTCTTTTCCTAGGATATCATTACTATAGGTAGGGAAATATAATATTTTATTTAGTAATACTTAAGTAATACATCTGTATTTCTTAAGTATTACAGATGTATTATAATATTTTTTATTCTAAGTTCTGATTTTGATATAGAAAATGTGGGTTCAGATTGTTATAGAATCATTTCCTCAAGTGGGGGCATTCTTGCACGCTTTTTAACAGTAGGTAATTCCTAATGTTCGTTAGTCATTAGTCATTAATTGTCAAAGTAAATGCAACAGTAACCCCTTTGTCTTGGTTCTGTTTAGCCCATATCTGACCGTTATGTGCTTCAATAACTTTTTTAGATAAGGCAAGCCCTATACCTCTTCCACCTGCAGGAGTTTTAGTATTTGAACTAACGGTAAATGGTTCAAAAACTTCAAATAGTTCATCTTTTGGAATGCCTATTCCTTCATCTTTTACACTAAAAACAATAGTGTGGTTTTGCTCCGGTTTCAGCTCAATTGTAATTGTTCCCTGCTTACAGTATTGAATAGCATTTACTATGATATTATCGATAGTACGTGAAATGTAGTACTGATCACATAAAGCGGTTAATTCATTATCTATTTGTAAGTTAAACCATAAGTCTTCTTGATCTTTATCCTGAATATACAGTTTTTTACATAGTTCTAACCTTTTATAAACTAAATCAGATAAGTTTACTTGAGACTTATTTAACTGGTAGTTAATATTATTAAGTTTTGATAAATCAATAAGATTATTTACTAAACTGGTTAATCTTTCGGAACTATCAGCAATATCTTTGGTTGCATTACGCCTTTGTTCTTCATTAAATTTATCGTAGTTAGCCCATAAAACCTGTCCGAGACTAGTAATACCGGTAATTGGGGTGCGTGTTTCATGTTCCAGGTTTCGTAAAAGCTCATTTTTAATTTCGTATAGCTTAGTTAGTTCTTTCTTCTGGTCTATTACTTTATGTTCTAGTATAGGAAATTCAAAATTTGCAACCAGAAAAATCATCAATCAGCTTTTTAAAAATTCGTTTAATAAATATGTAGTTACCAGCCACAATATTAGAAATTATCAACACTTTTACAAAAATCTCTGCCAGAATCTATCTAAAAATAGGTTCAGTTTTACAAATTATGTGGCCAAGACGTGAAAGAAGTGTTCGCCATAATGATGTTATCTAGGCGTTGATAATAATTCATTGGTTCTTATTAATAACAATGGCGGAGATAAACCGTAATAAACTTGCCGCAGATTCATACATTTATTGCAATTATAGCAAAACAGAGGATCTATTTTAAAATTCAACCAAATCATTAATCTCCAACTAATGAGCTTAGTTTTCTTATGAACGATTTGATTAATTGCCTTATATACGATAGGTAATTGTACGCCCCTAGTTCTATTAGATAAAAAACCGTAATACCTAATCATTCGAAAATAACGATCTGGTATATGCATAATCAGACTAGCTATGAACTGCATCACGGGCATAGTTATGCGATCAATTGTATTATTATAGTGATCAAGAAATTTAAACGTTACCTGCTTTCCGTCGTAATTTTCTATTCTTGTCTCGGAAATAGGGGGCGTTTTATATACCGCCCTAAATATTCTATGTTGCGTTTATGATCATCCGATGGTTTTTGTAAATAAACATACCAACTGATTTCGTATAAACTACTCATCCAGTTATTAAAATTCTCAGCATTTTGATATGCGGACGGCAACTTCAAATTACTTGAGATATATTGAAAGCGAAATAACTCAAGGACTCTATGTCTCCACATTTTTTTAATAGGTTCGGCAGGAAAAAATAATTTTTGCCACTTGCCTTTGCTATTTATACCGCCGCAAGTAACCGATAAATGGATATGAACATTGCGTTTTAAATCTCTACCGAAAGTGTGTAAGGCAGTAAATATACCAACCACAAGATTTTTCTTTGTAGCTATCTCCTTAATAATTCCTGCTGCAATACCGGAAATCAATCCAAACAGATCACGATTGAGCCAAAATATCGGCCATAAAGAGTCCGGCATTGTAAATGTAATGTGCTGCCATCGTGTTTTTGGTAGAACATTGCTAGCCTTACTCACCCATTGATCCGTTTGTTTCTTACCACAACGAGAACAAAACCTACCTTTACAGCTGAATGCTACCGATTTATTGCGGTTACAATCACGGCAGCTATAACGTTTAAATCCTAAATATTTCGTTCCACACGATATAACTTTAGTGACGTTGAAAATAATGCCGTATCTTAGCTTGCCGTATTTTTTAGCGAAATCGAGACCAATTACCACGGTCTAGAAAAATATGTTTTATAGATATTCCTTTACCGACTATTTCCATAAATTACTTATAGTTAATGTTTTCTTACCAAGGACTTCCTTTGCGTTCTAAATCAAATTCTTTACAATCAGGGCAATAGTAAACAGAATTATACTTATGATTGGGAGATATTTTTCGCAACATTATCCAGAAAGCCTTGGCTATTTCCTTATCTCCTTCGGAAAAAATCTTTTTGATCCTGCTGTAAGGAATTGCTTGCTCTTTAGAAATGGCCTTAAGAGTTTTTACCGCTAATTCATTGACCAAATGCTGCTCAGAGTGCAAGTTACTCATAACTCAATTATATATTATCTTATGTATGTCTAACATTCAGTCTTTATAACTCAAGTTATTAACCCACCAATTAAATACCCGACATAACTATTGCCAAGAAGGAAGGAATTTGTATAATGCAATAATGTCAAAAAGTGAAGATTTTAGGAAATTATCAATAAGCGCACAAGCGTCGATGAGAAAGATTGCTCTAAAACTAGTAAAAAGAGGAGAGAGTCAATCGTCGGTAGGTGAATTAATAGGAGTGAGTCGCCAGACAGTAAATGAATGGGTAAGGAGGGAAAAGAGAGGCGACAAGTACGCAATTAGTGGGAAGTTAAGAGGTAGAAAGATAGGAGAGAAAAGGCTTATAACCGAAGATCAAAGTAAAATAATACAAGGGTACGTAAATATCTCTAGACCAGAAGATCACAATATCAAATCAGCATTATGGTCAAGAAAATCAGTTAATGCACTCATCAAAAAACATTGTGGATTTTTTCTTCCCCTAAGTACAATAGGCGAATATTTAAGAAGATGGGGGTATACTGCACAAAAGCCAAAGAAGTTAGCATATGAGCAGCAACCCAAAAGGGTTCAATTTTGGTTAGATGAAGAATATCCGTCAATAGCCAAGCAAGCAGAATATGAAAAGGCAGAAATACATTGGTGCGACGAAGTAGGGATAAAACAAGAGTGTCAGGTATTACAAAGCTATTCTTTAAAAGGAAAAACCCCTGTTGTGATTCATAAATCGAAGAGATTTAGTATAAACATGATATCCACTGTTACAAATAACGGTAAGCTAAGGTTTATGCTGTACGAAGAGACACTAAAAACAAATGTATTTATAGAATTTTTACGGAGGTTGGTAAAATACTCCAAGAAAAAAATCTTCTTAATCCTAGATAATCTCAAGGTTCATCATAGCAAAAAAGTACAAATATGGACTCGGAAACATAAAAAGAAAATTTCTTTATTTTTTCTGCCTCCGTATACTCCGCAACATAATCCGGATGAATATTTAAACAACGATTTAAAAAGAAATGTAAATAGGAAACATATACCTCTTACAAAATCTGAACTCCAAGGGAATTTAAAATCTTACCTAAGGACTCTGCAAAATAACCCAGAACATATCAAAAGATTATTTCAGGCGAAAGAAGTAAAATATGCCGCCTAAGTCGGGTATTTAATTGGTGGGTTAATAAAACAAATCAAATACCAGTATTATAATCCTCCATAAATATTTATCGGTCAAGGGTATCTTCTTTTAAGCTGCCACCGATAGGTGGCTTATCTTGTAGTATAGGAATTTCAAAATTTGTAACCAGAAAAATTGTTAATCAAAACTTTGAAAATTCGTTTAATAAAATGTAGTTACAAGCCACAATATTAGAAATTATCAACACTTTTATAAAAATCTCTGCCAGAATCTATCTAAAAATAGGTTCAGTTTTACAAATTATGTGGCTAAGACGTGAAAGAAGTGTTCGCCATAATGATGTTATCTAGGCGTTGATAATAATTCATTGATTCTTATTAATAACAATGGCGGAGATAAACCGTAATAAACTTGCCGCAGATTCATACATTTATTGCAATTATAGCAAAACAGAGGATCTATTTTAAAATTCAACCAAATCATTAATCTCCAACTAATGAGCTTAGTTTTCTTATGAACGATTTGATTAATTGCCTTATATACGATAGGTAATTGTACGCCCCTAGTTCTATTAGATAAAAAACCGTAATACCTAATCATTCGAAAATAACGATCTGGTATATGCATAATCAGACTAGCTATGAACTGCATCACGGGCATAGTTATGCGATCAATTGTATTATTATAGTGATCAAGAAATTTAAACGTTACCTGCTTTCCGTCGTAATTTTCTATTCTTGTCTCGGAAATAGGGGGCGTTTTATATACCGCCCTAAATATTCTATGTTGCGTTTATGATCATCCGATGGTTTTTGTAAATAAACATACCAACTGATTTCGTATAAACTACTCATCCAGTTATTAAAATTCTCAGCATTTTGATATGCGGACGGCAACTTCAAATTACTTGAGATATATTGAAAGCGAAATAACTCAAGGACTCTATGTCTCCACATTTTTTTAATAGGTTCGGCAGGAAAAAATAATTTTTGCCACTTGCCTTTGCTATTTATACCGCCGCAAGTAACCGATAAATGGATATGAACATTGCGTTTTAAATCTCTACCGAAAGTGTGTAAGGCAGTAAATATACCAACCACAAGATTTTTCTTTGTAGCTATCTCCTTAATAATTCCTGCTGCAATACCGGAAATCAATCCAAACAGATCACGATTGAGCCAAAATATCGGCCATAAAGAGTCCGGCATTGTAAATGTAATGTGCTGCCATCGTGTTTTTGGTAGAACATTGCTAGCCTTACTCACCCATTGATCCGTTTGTTTCTTACCACAACGAGAACAAAACCTACCTTTACAGCTGAATGCTACCGATTTATTGCGGTTACAATCACGGCAGCTATAACGTTTAAATCCTAAATATTTCGTTCCACACGATATAACTTTAGTGACGTTGAAAATAATGCCGTATCTTAGCTTGCCGTATTTTTTAGCGAAATCGAGACCAATTACCACGGTCTAGAAAAATATGTTTTATAGATATTCCTTTACCGACTATTTCCATAAATTACTTATAGTTAATGTTTTCTTACCAAGGAATCTTTCTTCCTTTGCGTTCTAAATCAAATTCTTTACAATCAGGGCAATAGTAAACAGAATTATACTTATGATTGGGAGATATTTTCGCAACATTATCCAGAAAGCCTTGGCTATTTCCTTATCTCCTTCGGAAAAAATCTTTTTGATCCTGCTGTAAGGAATTGCTTGCTCTTTAGAAATGGCCTTAAGAGTTTTTACCGCTAATTCATTGACCAAATGCTGCTCAGAGTGCAAGTTACTCATAACTCAATTATATATTATCTTATGTATGTCTAACATTCAGTCTTTATAACTCAAGTTAAAACAAATCAAATACCAGTATTATAATCCTCCATAAATATTTATCGGTCAAGAGTATCTTCTTTTAAGCTGCCACCGATAGGTGGCTTATCTTGTTGATGTTTAAGGGGTTTTATAATAATTATTTTTCATAAGTTGTTAATCACTAATAGGAGATAATTTTCTGCAAATCTGATTTAGACACTTTAAGTCTGATCATCAGTGTCCACTAGCTTATATTTACCGTTAGTATTTAGCTGAATTGATAGCTTTTTCCCTTATTTCCAAGTTTTCTGCTTATTATTTTCTCTTGCAGCTTTTTTAGCCTGCCACTCTTTAAGAGATTTTCTAGCTATTTCAGCGTGTTCGGGAGTGACTTTTTCAACTTCTTCGCCTTGTAAATTAATTCTAGTACTACCTGCGGATTGCATGGCTTCTTTATATGCTACGCTACGAGTATACTTAGCAAGAAAACGTCTTACTACTTTTTGGTTTATACGTTCTTCTTCCGGTTTTGTAGCTTCTTCCGCTACTATTGCTTTATCAATACCGATAGCAAGAGGTTTGGGTGTTTCATTAAAACAATTTGGATATAGTTTACTAAAATAAGAGAAATGCTGTTTGTAAAAAGTAATAGCCTGCTCTTTCTGTTGTTTATGCAATTCAATTGCTTTGAGTTTTTTTTCTGATTCGTTTTGATTCAGTTTTGGCTTATGTGGTTTGTTGGTATTATTATTACCGGCTTTTACGTTAGTATTATCGACCTTAGGTAATTCACTTTTTGTTGTACCGGGTGTCCCTGCTAATTGTCGCAATTTGTTTTGTACCTCAGGAGATAACTTGTCGCCAAGACTTAATGTAGATTCTTCACTCATGCGGCTTCCGTCTTTATATTATTTTTAACAAGTTTATACTGTCCGCTTGTGTTATTTTCAAGCCATTTTCCCAGTTCATCCAGTGAGACATTTCTTTCAGTTGAATAGAGCCAGTTCAAAAGCATATTTTTGGGTATTGTA
Source organism: Candidatus Megaera polyxenophila (assembly GCF_029982035.1). Classification (NCBI taxonomy): domain Bacteria; kingdom Pseudomonadati; phylum Pseudomonadota; class Alphaproteobacteria; order Rickettsiales; family Rickettsiaceae; genus Candidatus Megaera; species Candidatus Megaera polyxenophila. The sequence goes on along the minus strand of NZ_CP104167.1, from coordinate 101,752 downwards.
AAATCCTTATTGTTCATGGTAAAACAGTCCTGTTTGGTTAGTGAAACTATATATTGTCATAAGCAGTTGAGAATATAATCAAAAAGAGTTTAAAATAAATCCATACACTTGTGTTTTTGATGTGGCCTTACCAAAAACAAGTATATATAAATTACTTTGATAAAATTCCTTACAATTAGTCTCCTCTAAGTGATTTAACCTAGAGGAGTAGCTAAAATATATATGCAAAAAATTAATAATTAAATAAGAATAATATTAACTTTACAACTCTTTCTTAAAATACTAAATTTAAACCTCCTTAATAAAAATAAACTAATTAATTTGTAATGCAGGAAGAATTTGTTAATGTAATACTTGAGATATTATCGCCAATGTCTAATGTTAATGTGATAAAAAATAAAGGGCATATAGTTTTATACAAAGATGGAGCTATGTTTGGAAAGATAATTAAAAAAAGTGTTTTGTTCTTAAGTGATGGTAATAAATTTATAAAAATGGAAAGTAAACTAATATCTAGACTACTTGGGCCTAAAAATCAACTTGACCAATCAGACTTTGATACGTTTTTATTTGAAGCTAGCAAAGCGTGGTGGTTGGCTAAAGGAAAAACTATAAATATTTCAAATATGCGAAAAGTTTTAATAAAAACCTAACCGGTATTAAATTTCAATAACTCCAGCTATCTCTTCCGTAACAAGCCTAAGTTTATAGGAAATACTAAAGCTAAAAAATAGGAATTAGTTTTAACAAATAAGTTATCAACAATTTTGTTGATAAAAATGTAGAAAACCTTCGTTAACGGAATCTCTATAGTCTTTCCGTCAAAATTCTAAATTTTTGATGTAGTTTTAATAATTTTAAAAGTCAATCATCGCATTTTTATTTTTTTGGGGTATTTTTTTACCAAAAATATAAAATTTAGGTGCTATGATGGCAAAAATTCACAATTTACTCATGATTCTCTCTTGAGCAATGCTAATTGCTTAAATTATTAAGATTTTCGGAAAATTATTATGCGGTGGATTCTTTGAGAATATTAGTGATTCTACGCAAATTCAAGCCAACGGCAGAGATAAGCGGATTAACGATATCTCCAATTATTCCCTTAAGGTAGTTTCTACCCATACGACCAAAATTCTTTAGATGACCTATTATCGGTTCAATTGCACTTCTCCGCTTTTGCATCTTTTTGTCATCGGTTGATAAAGCTTTCTTGGTCTTGGCGGTAAAAACCTTGCCTTTTTCTTTGAAGTTATGGCCGGTGTAACCAAGATCTACAAAAATTTTGCTAGTCTCCGGACTTAGCTTGCGCAGCTCCGATACCGTTTGATCTAAAGTATGTCCGTCGTAGGGGTTACCGTGAAAAGATTTAACCCCAAGAATAAAGTTGCCTCGGCCGCTTACTGCAATCCCGACTTTGTTACCAAATTCGTAAGGTTTATTCATTTTACCCTTGCCGATACACTCTACCTCCGGAGCATGAAAGCTATAGACTATCTTATGCTCTTTTTTATAAATATCCTTGTCCTTTTTCTTAAGCACAGACTGGGCATGAATATTTTTAACTCTCGTAAAAATGGCGCTATCCTCAGCAGATAGTTCTAATTTTGATTTTTCTATACCTCTCCAGCATATACGGATCAACCTACCTAAGCGGACTTTTAAGCTTATCATTATTTTTCTACGTTGCCTTGCTTTACTATCTTCCTTGTACTTCCAAAGCTTGATCGTCTTATATTTAAAACTCTTGGCGTATGTCTCGTTAAGCGAAATACCAAGTCGTTTACAGAGATCTACTACTTTTGCTCTTGCGGTCTCCATTAAATGTACGTCATGTGGATGTTTGATATTCTTAATCTGTACAGTCGTATCTATAATCGCCGATTCCAAGTCTTTTTTTTTGAGTGCTCCGACCTTCAGTCCTATACGCAAAAGCTCTTTTAGAATCTCTTTATATCCTTCCTCTCCCAGAGCATTGCGGAATCTACGTATAGTCGCCTCCGATACGTCAATATCTTGTTGCATATACTCATAGCCGCAAAAATATTGCCAATATATATTTTCCTTTAATTCTTCCTCCGTAAACGAATCAGAACCGTTATACATAGCTTGCAGCATTGATAGTCCTAGCATTACTCTATGATCCTTCTTATTTCTACCGAATTGCTTGATTTCAACCTTAGCTAATGCCAGCGCTTCAAGTTCAGACCAATTTACCAAATCTCTCAGTTTATATAATTTGTTTTTGCGATTTAGTTGTATAGATAATTTTTCACCAAATAATCTTTCTTGTTTTTGAGAAAAACTAATATTTTCTATAGGCATATACTTTAAAATCCATAAGCTTTATGCGCTAATTATAACATTTTCTTATGGATTTCGTAAGCCATTTATAACATGAAACCCCTTCTAATTCAGGGGTAGAGAGTTTTGACGGAGAGACTCTATAAGTTCAAGAAGTGTTGCTTATATTTTAGGCAGTTGAAAAATCTGGCGTCAACTTCAATTTTTAACTTTCTGGTTTAAGTTTGGTAAAAATACGAGATATCCTTATCTAAAACTTTTGCTATTAAGGATAATCGTGCTGCGCTAATTCTATTTTTAGCATTTTCGTATTTTTGCAGTTGTTGAGCGGAAACACCAATCTTTTTGCCTAGTTCACTCTGAGACATATTATTATCTAATCGCAAGGAATAGATTTTTTTACCAATTATTTGGTCCACGTTATTAAAATAATTTTCTATATGCTGCATATGGTTATTTGAAAATTTTTAAAATCTCAGGAGAGGATTTAAATTCACTAATTTTAAACTCTTCAACTACTACTCGATAATCACTACCAAGTTTTAAAAAAAGTTCAGTGTATTTAAAGTCATTGTTCCTGTCAAAAACTTCGGTGCAGTAAAAATCATCATTAAAATCATATTGAGAGAATTTTCTTTTAAGAAAAGTACAAATTTCTTGCCATTCTTTTTGACTAATTTTTAGTTCATATCTTTTGTATTTTAAAAGGAAAAAGGCAAAGATATTCATCAAAATTAAAACATGAAGTAAGCCAGCGTTAAAATCGTTTAATATATGGTATTTTAAAATATTGTTAAAGAATAATAATCCTGTTAGAAGGGAAATCCAAAAGGGGGGAAATGGCAAATATCTTGATAAAAGTATTTGCATCTTAAAACTTAAATTCATAAATGTATTCCATAATTAGGCACTGCACATTATATATTATAAGTTGAACTCTAACAACAGTTTTTCATGAATTACCCAACGCCTTAAAGAGCGTTTGGCTTCTTGCTTAATAATATCATAACTAATGAAGAAAAATAACAGAGAACTATACAGCATAACCTAAAAATATTTATTTACTTCATCTTTTATCTTCTGTCTAGTCAATTTGATTTTTGGTGAATCTCCTAATTTTAGCCACAAAATAGCATGCTCGGATAAACCTGCAGAATTCAATTCTTTATTCACGATATTAGTGATTTCTTTTTCAATTTGTTCTTTTTGATTAGAAAAATTGCCTAAACTAAGTGTTTGACCTAATTGATTAAGAGAGTTTTGTATATTAGGTTGGACTACTTTTTTTACAAGTGTTTCTAAGTCTGATTTGTGAGTTATTAGCAATTCCAAAGCTTTATCTTTTGTTAAAGTAATATCAAAAATTAGATCGATGTAAAAAAAATATTCGGATTGCTGTTGACTATTTAGTAAGGTATCCTTATCTGGTCTAATACTTAATTTCCAATTATAAGTTTCCTTTTGAGGAAAAGTATATAAGTTACGTAGTAAATTTTTTGATAACGGAAGAAAGTGATCTCCAGCAGATAATTCCTTGATTTCATTGTGATTGTCTGGATTTCCTACAAAGGTGATTTCTTCTGGTTTTACAGTATAATAACCGGTATTGACGATAGAAACTATGTACCAAGTGGTAATTCCGCACATAACTAGTAATAATAAAAGATTTTGGATTATAATTGTTATACGATCTTTGCTGATTAGTAGCTCTATAAACCCTATAAATAGAATAATAGTCAAAAATATTAATACCATTGATAATATTATTAATAGAGGGGTTGGAAGAAATGAAAAAATAGAAAGTACAAAAACCAGCAACAATATACCACCTAGGGTTTCTGTGTATGATAGTGGTTCTTGAGGTTTTTTGATGTTCTTTGTTTGAGTATTTATGGCTTTCATAATATTACCTATTTGGATTAATTGATTAATTGCGGACGCAAATCAAGAGGGTAAAGTATAAATGCAGTTATCAGGTCACTGATGTTGGTTAGATTTCTCTTATTTTTGCGGCACTTAAAATCACAGTAGTATTTAGTGTAGTATGATGAATTGAATTCCTGATCTTTAGTTCTTAGTTCTGCTAGTTTAAGCGAATTGGTCGGATTTGTATTTGGTTCAAATTTTTTAATAAAATTTTTTGTTCTGTTATCTATTTCATCAGCAAAAAAGGAAATAGAACAGGGCATCTGTTCATTTTTTAAATCGTATTTCATTTTTACTTTTTCAACAAATGAGTTAAAAAATCTGGGGGTAGGGGTAGCCATTTCCATAATCAAAGGTTCTCCTACAATTGCTTCTAGTTCTTTGTTAGGAACAATCTTAATATTCAAATTAATGTTTCCATTTTCAGTAATTATTTTTAAAGGGAACTCAGTATTTTGAGTAGAATTAGGATGAAAGAATATTATGGATTCATGGTTATTAGGTTCTGTCCTGTACTCTTTAAATATTAAACTGGATGGATTTATACTTTCAATGTGGCGAATTTTACCTGATGAGCAGAGTTTGACATAACTTAGGTCATTATCTCCTATTTCAACGTTTACAATTCGGTTTTTTGGGGCATCTTCTAGAGAGCGTGCCAGATTTTGCGGTATTGTATGAGGAATCAAGTATGTAAGGCATAATACAATACAAATCGTAATATAAGCAGAAATCAGACCTAGTATAATGTTCATATAAGTTTCCTGTTTTTTTATATAATTAAAAGGTTGAGCGAGGGTTAAGAAATTACCTTTTCTGATCAATTTGATCTAAATTTAAAATAAAGTTTTTACCATCAGTAACTTTAGGTAAAACACCATCCCATCTTTCAAGGAATTTAAGTTTTATTAACTCAGGAGTAAGAGATTTAGCGAGTTTTTCGTTAGCTTCTGCCTCTGCTTGAGCAGCTATAAGTCTGCTTTTAGCTAATCCTTCACTTGTTGCTATCTGCTTTTTTGCTTCGGCTTCCGCTTCCCTTAACTCGTTTTCTCTTTGTTCTGCTCTCTGTATAGCTTCAATTTTTCTATTTAAAGCTTCTGTGACAATAGATGGAACATCAAAATTGCCAATAATATAAACTTTATGTAAATTAAAACCTATCGGCTTTAATTCCTCATGAAGGATATTTTTGACCTTATAAAAAAATTCTTCCTTTTTCTCCCCGTATAAATCTTCTACCCTCATCTTTGAGGCAACTATATTAATAGCATCCCTTACATTATTTTTTATGAATGTATCTGTGATTTCTTGTATTCCTAGCCTATACTTAGCAAAAAGAATAGGTATTTTCTCCGGTTCTAATGAAAAAGTAATACCTATGTTACTTGATACTTGTAGCCCTTCCTGCGTTTGGAATTTAATATCTTCCCAAGTATGGTTCTGATCAAAAGTAGGAAATTTATACACCTCTTTCCAAGGTGCAATAAAATTAACACCTACTTTTAATGATTTTTCTTCTACGCCTTTGTTTTCTCCAAGTAAATTAACTACTATTCCTATTTGTCCGGGATTAATTCTGTATACTGTAAATAAAACAATAAGAACCAAAAAAATTGCACTTAGTAAAATAGTTAATTGTGTCTTAATACTTAAACTGTCTATAAAATTTATCATTGTTCCTTCTGTTTTATTTATTTTATAGTATAGGAAATTCAAAATTTGCAACCAGAAAAATCATCAATCAGCTTTTTAAAAATTCGTTTAATAAATATGTAGTTACCAGCCACAATATTAGAAATTATCAACACTTTTACAAAAATCTCTGCCAGAATCTATCTAAAAATAGGTTCAGTTTTACAAATTATGTGGCCAAGACGTGAAAGAAGTGTTCGCCATAATGATGTTATCTAGGCGTTGATAATAATTCATTGGTTCTTATTAATAACAATGGCGGAGATAAACCGTAATAAACTTGCCGCAGATTCATACATTTATTGCAATTATAGCAAAACAGAGGATCTATTTTAAAATTCAACCAAATCATTAATCTCCAACTAATGAGCTTAGTTTTCTTATGAACGATTTGATTAATTGCCTTATATACGATAGGTAATTGTACGCCCCTAGTTCTATTAGATAAAAAACCGTAATACCTAATCATTCGAAAATAACGATCTGGTATATGCATAATCAGACTAGCTATGAACTGCATCACGGGCATAGTTATGCGATCAATTGTATTATTATAGTGATCAAGAAATTTAAACGTTACCTGCTTTCCGTCGTAATTTTCTATTCTTGTCTCGGAAATAGGGGGCGTTTTATATACCGCCCTAAATATTCTATGTTGCGTTTATGATCATCCGATGGTTTTTGTAAATAAACATACCAACTGATTTCGTATAAACTACTCATCCAGTTATTAAAATTCTCAGCATTTTGATATGCGGACGGCAACTTCAAATTACTTGAGATATATTGAAAGCGAAATAACTCAAGGACTCTATGTCTCCACATTTTTTTAATAGGTTCGGCAGGAAAAAATAATTTTTGCCACTTGCCTTTGCTATTTATACCGCCGCAAGTAACCGATAAATGGATATGAACATTGCGTTTTAAATCTCTACCGAAAGTGTGTAAGGCAGTAAATATACCAACCACAAGATTTTTCTTTGTAGCTATCTCCTTAATAATTCCTGCTGCAATACCGGAAATCAATCCAAACAGATCACGATTGAGCCAAAATATCGGCCATAAAGAGTCCGGCATTGTAAATGTAATGTGCTGCCATCGTGTTTTTGGTAGAACATTGCTAGCCTTACTCACCCATTGATCCGTTTGTTTCTTACCACAACGAGAACAAAACCTACCTTTACAGCTGAATGCTACCGATTTATTGCGGTTACAATCACGGCAGCTATAACGTTTAAATCCTAAATATTTCGTTCCACACGATATAACTTTAGTGACGTTGAAAATAATGCCGTATCTTAGCTTGCCGTATTTTTTAGCGAAATCGAGACCAATTACCACGGTCTAGAAAAATATGTTTTATAGATATTCCTTTACCGACTATTTCCATAAATTACTTATAGTTAATGTTTTCTTACCAAGGAATCTTTCTTCCTTTGCGTTCTAAATCAAATTCTTTACAATCAGGGCAATAGTAAACAGAATTATACTTATGATTGGGAGATATTTTTCGCAACATTATCCAGAAAGCCTTGGCTATTTCCTTATCTCCTTCGGAAAAAATCTTTTTGATCCTGCTGTAAGGAATTGCTTGCTCTTTAGAAATGGCCTTAAGAGTTTTTACCGCTAATTCATTGACCAAATGCTGCTCAGAGTGCAAGTTACTCATAACTCAATTATATATTATCTTATGTATGTCTAACATTCAGTCTTTATAACTCAAGTTAAAACAAATCAAATACCAGTATTATAATCCTCCATAAATATTTATCGGTCAAGGGTATCTTCTTTTAAGCTGCCACCGATAGGTGGCTTATCTTGCAAAAATTAACTAGAAAATCAGTTAAGATTGAAGAACTAACTGACATTGTTGGCTTTAGAATTATAGTAAGGGAAGAAGACGAATGCTATACAACACTAAAACTCATTCAGGAAATTTACAAGGTAATACCAGAAAAGTATAGAGATTATATTGACAATCCAAAGACTAATGGTTATCGATCCCTGCATACTGTTATTCTTTTAGGTTCATATGGATTACCTGTTGAAATACAAATACGCACTAGGGAAATGCACAATATAGCTGAAAATGGTGAAGCTGCGCATAGTAGATATAAACAAAATCAAGAACAACAGACTGTTACTCCTAGAGAACTTAACCTTTTAACGAAAGCTTATGAAATTTTAGATCAAGGTAACTTAACAGAATCTGCTTTATTTGCTTATTTACAAAAGATACAGATTATTTGGAATGTAGCTTTGTAGCACTTCAAAAGAAAACTAATAACGATAATTGTTATAAAAACCCTTAAACACCAATAAAACTATGGAACTTCTAAAGGTTTTGTGATATAATACTTACAAGTATTTATGATAGTGATTATGGAAAAAATATCACCTCGAGTTGACTTGGCCTTCAAGAAAATCTTCGGAGTAGAAGAGAATAAGGATTTACTTATTTCTCTTATAAACTCTATCGTTGGTCAAGATGATCAGGTAGAAGATATTACTTTACTGAATCCCTATAATCCTAAAAACTTCAGACAGGACAAATTATCGATACTCGATATTAAAGCAAAAGGTATAGACGGCAAAAGATTTAACATTGAAATTCAGATCAGCGATGAGGCAGACTATGATAAGCGAGCCTTGTATTACTGGGCAAAATTATACACGGAGCAGCTAAAAGTAGCCGAAGATTACTCCAAGCTTTCAAAAGCTATCGGCATTCATATTTTAAATTTCACCTCAATAGTCGAAGCAAAGAATTATCATAATGTTTTCCATATTACGGAAAAAGATAACGGTTTTGCCTATTTTAAGGATTTGGAATTACATACTATAGAGCTGAATAAATTTACTAGCGATTCAAATGAGGAATTACAGGATATAGTTGCAAAAACCAAGAATGCCCTTGATATATGGGTTGCTTTTTTAACTAGGCACGATTTACTAACAGCAGATCGATTACCGAAGGAACTGGATAACGACACACTGAAGAAAGCTTTGCATGTATTAGATGTGTTGAACTTTAGCGAAGAGGAAAGGGAACTTTACGAAGATCACCTTAAATGGCTAAGAATAGAGGCTAATACTTTAAAAAAAGCTACAGAGAAAGCTAAGGAAGAGGGAATTGTTCAAGGTATCTCCATCGGTAAACAGGAAGGCATCTCTATCGGTGAAGCTAGAGGTATTGAGAAAGGAGAAACCAAAAAAGCTATAGAAATCGCCAAAGCTATGCTAATAAAAAATAAACCTATGGAAGAAATAGTAGAATTTACCAGCTTAACTGTTGAAGAAATAGAAAAGTTAAAATGACCATGAGTAACGATGCACATCCCATTTTGATTAAAACAGCAATTAATATGATAAACCAGAAGCTAGATGATAAACTGATTTCTTCCGTAACAGGACTTAGTTTAGAAGAAATATCAAAGCTAAAAAGTAAAGCTTAAAAATATGAGCTGCAAGACCCTCCGTGACTTTGAATACCTTAAAAAAAACTATGAACCCAGCGAAATACAAAAACTTTTAAATAACAGTAAAATTAAAAGAGAAGTGTATCAGGAATTGAAGGTATCCAAGTATGTTTTGAATAATTACATAAAGCATTATAGGCTTTCTAATATACACAAAAATGGACAAAGACCATTAAATAAAAACAATATAGGAAACAAGAAACCAAAGAAAGTGTCGGTTGACAATTCTATCTTTCGAGAAATTGAAGACCCTGTAGGGAGATTCCAAGAAATACTGGCTAGAAAGAAGGAAGCAAGAACACTACAGGATTTAAGAGATCCTTATTATTGAACACAGAAATATATTGTAAAGAATAGCTAATTATGTCTAATACTAGACATAATCACCAATTAACTAATTAAAGGCTTAAAACCATGAACAAATCAGAATTTATCACCCACATCGCAGACCAACACCAATGTACAAAAGTAGAAGCTGAGAAAGTAATAGACATGTTTACCTCATCGGTAATTGATGCTATGGGACAAGGTAAGGAAATATCCCTTCTTGGCTTCGGTAATTTTACTGTTAGTAAAGTTGCAGCAAGAAACGGACGTAATCCAAGGACTGGGGCGGAGCTAAAAATAGCCGCCTATAATCAACCAAAGTTTAAGGTCGGTCAGAAACTAAAGGATGCAGTAAATCAAAAATAATAATATTTAAGGAGTAATAATATGTTAAAGCAATTCAATTTACTAATGATTTTAAGTGTAAGTGTTTTTCTCTCAGGCTGCGCAGCTGATTCAGGTAATACAAAACTGGCTAAAACTAATAATGAGCAAATCAATTCTGCTTTTGTAAAAGGAAAAACAACGCAGGCGGAAGTTAAAGAAGCATTTGGAGAGCCTAACGATACAGATATAATGAGTGATGGCCAAGTAAAATGGGTATACTCTCATATCAAACGTTCTGCAATGGCTAGAAACTATGTACCTGTTGTAAACTGGTTTTCAGCAGGTACAGATGATACCACTAAAAAATTAGTTCTAATTTTTAAAGATGGTATATTAGTAGATTTTTCTTCATCCACAGCTAAAGGAGAGACCAAAGCTGGAGTTCTTAGCTAACTTCATTTGATAAGCTGGAAGACGATAAGGATTTTTTAATATCCGATATCGTCTTTTTGCTTACGGATAATTCTTTGCTAATCCAATCGTAACTTTTTCCCGCCTTTAAGAAGATCTTTATTCTCTCAGCTTTGTATATACTATTCTTATTTATTTTACCAACAGGTCTACCAAACTTTACTCCATCAAGCCTTGCTTTTTCTATTCCTGCTTTGGTTCTTGATTCAATCATACCTCTTTCTAGTTCTGCAAAAACACCTGCTATCTGAAAGAATGCCCTACCCATAGGAGAAGTAGTATTAACTCTATCCCCTGAATCAAGAGAGACAAGATGTACTTTTTTCTCGTTAAGTGATTCTACAATTTCTATAAGGCCTTTTAATGATCTGGCATTCTATCAATTTTATATACGACGACGATATCACCCTCTCTAAGCAATTCAATCATTGCTTTTAGCTGGGTTCGATTATTATCTTTACCGCTAACTGATTCGCTAAATATTTTCTGACACCCTGCTTTTTCCAATACGTCTTTTTGCAGTTCAATATCTTGAGTTATACTACTGACTCTTGCATATCCAATTTTCATAAGTTACTTCCGTACTATTTAGTCTAAAAAATTTAATTGTACTACGATAGTACAAAGAAGTCTAATACTTTATATTAATAGTATGTAAGTTTTATAATTAAATGGCGTAAATTTTATATAAATAAATGACGGATTTTTTGCCAAAATTAGATGTTTTAATCTTTTCTTAAAGGTGTAACGTTTTCTTCTTTTAATATTTTATATATAGCAGCACGGCTAATATTCATTTCTCTAGCAATTGTAGTAGCTCCATGCCCAGAAAGCTTTAGGCCTAGCAATATATCCCTATTAATAAAGCGCTTACGACCAAATGTAATGCCTTTGAACCTTGCCTCTACTCTACCTTCACTAGTGCGTTCAACTAGCCTGCTTTTTTCTGCTTCTGCTACAGCTGCAAGAATTGTAATTACCATTTTTCCTGTAGCGCCTTCAGTGCTTATGCTGTTCTCAAGAAAACGGATACCTACATTCAATGCGTTAAATTTGTTTATTAGGTTTATCATATCTATAGTGTCCTTTCCCAACCTATCTAATCTTGTGACCAGAATTACGTCCCCATCTTTTACTCTAGCTATTAACCCACCAATTAAATACCCGACTTAGGCGGCATATTTTACTTCTTTCGCCTGAAATAATCTTTTGATATGTTCTGGGTTATTTTGCAGAGTCCTTAGGTAAGATTTTAAATTCCCTTGGAGTTCAGATTTTGTAAGAGGTATATGTTTCCTATTTACATTTCTTTTTAAATCGTTGTTTAAATATTCATCCGGATTATGTTGCGGAGTATACGGAGGCAGAAAAAATAAAGAAATTTTCTTTATGTTTCCGAGTCCATATTTGTACTTTTTTGCTATGATGAACCTTGAGATTATCTAGGATTAAGAAGATTTTTTTCTTGGAGTATTTTACCAACCTCCGTAAAAATTCTATAAATACATTTGTTTTTAGTGTCTCTTCGTACAGCATAAACCTTAGCTTACCGTTATTTGTAACAGTGGATATCATGTTTATACTAAATCTCTTCGATTTATGAATCACAACAGGGGTTTTTCCTTTTAAAGAATAGCTTTGTAATACCTGACACTCTTGTTTTATCCCTACTTCGTCGCACCAATGTATTTCTGCCTTTTCATATTCTGCTTGCTTGGCTATTGACGGATATTCTTCATCTAACCAAAATTGAACCCTTTTGGGTTGCTGCTCATATGCTAACTTCTTTGGCTTTTGTGCAGTATACCCCCATCTTCTTAAATATTCGCCTATTGTACTTAGGGGAAGAAAAAATCCACAATGTTTTTTGATGAGTGCATTAACTGATTTTCTTGACCATAATGCTGATTTGATATTGTGATCTTCTGGTCTAGAGATATTTACGTACCCTTGTATTATTTTACTTTGATCTTCGGTTATAAGCCTTTTCTCTCCTATCTTTCTACCTCTTAACTTCCCACTAATTGCGTACTTGTCGCCTCTCTTTTCCCTCCTTACCCATTCATTTACTGTCTGGCGACTCACTCCTATTAATTCACCTACCGACGATTGACTCTCTCCTCTTTTTACTAGTTTTAGAGCAATCTTTCTCATCGACGCTTGTGCGCTTATTGATAATTTCCTAAAATCTTCACTTTTTGACATTATTGCATTATACAAATTCCTTCCTTCTTGGCAATAGTTATGTCGGGTATTTAATTGGTGGGTTAATAATAATGAATTAATACCAACCTTATTGGCACTACTACTGCCGGTGGCTTTGTCAAAAAATATCCTTGACTCCCTAACTCCCTTAGTTTTTATAGCTTGTTTTTGCGTTTCCAGCGATTGCTGCGAAGATGATACCCGTGCGTAACCAAATAATCTCATTTTCAATGCTTTATAATGTTCAAATATTCGAGTAATACCAAAATAAACTGTTCACTTGTACACTCAATTTATCAGCGGGAGGCAGTACTTGACTGGCATTATATTCCAATAACCAAGCATTCTCTTGCTGCAAGTACTATTTCCTTTGTTATAGTATTTACCATGTTAACTTTCATTATACGCTCAATTTGTTTCAGCAACCTATTGAGCAATCTGAAATTATGCCTTGTAGCTTGCATAATAGCAGCTATAGTCTCATGGTCTGTAAAATCTTTTGGGTCAATATTAATACCAAATTTCGTAAGATAATTGCTCATAATAAATAACATTTCGTCTTTAGATAGCGGCTTAAATTCATGTACAAAGCCCACTCTAGAGTATAATTGGGCATATCTGGATAGTTTCTTTTCCATACCCGGCATTCCTATCAAGATTAACCCGCAGTCTTTCTGGTCATAATAATCTCTGATTTGCTCTAAAGAAGTCAATTTTAACCTATCTGATTCATCAATAATTAATAGCTTGATAAAAGGGTTGGAAAGATGGTTAATATAGTCTTCTATTCTCTTGTGATTGTATTCACTTTCCTGATATTCTTTTTCTTTTACTGATTGACAAAACTTAGCGTCGTATCTAACTTGCTGCACTTTATTTACGCAGGCATTTAATGAACTTAAAATCCTTGAAGGGCTATTTGCAACTTCTGCAGTATAAAAGATTGTATCATGCTCTTTAAGTTCATAAGGTACAGGTTTAGTTGGCTGACTACGTTGATAATCCAATCTGGAATATTCTTCTATTAAACCCCATCTACTATAATATTTAGCTGATAAAGTCTTACCGACACCTGGCGGCCCATAACATAAACCAATATATTTATAACGAATGCAAGCTTCACAAAATTCTCTAAAACGTTTATACTCTTTGGTAACTAAAAATTGGTCTTCACCGTCATCATCAATCGTTTTCATATAATTTTAACTTTGTAATCTTAACAGGAGCCTCTTGTTTTACTATATTTGAGGGGCTTGATTCACCAGAGGCAGTAGGTTGGACGCCTAATAACTGATCTACTAATGATCTGCGCTTAGCAATAACTTCTTTTAATTCTTTTTTTCTTTGGTTGCGTGCATGAATTATATCTTTTAAACTAATAACTTCTCCAGCAAGTTCTTGGCAAATAGCACGACAAAGGAATTTATTTTGATAGAAAACTCTAATCTCTGCTACATCTCTTGGATCATAGCGAATCACGATTGATTCTCCGACATATGCTGCTAATACTGGATCTAGATAACGTAAGCTTTGAAAATAAATGCCATCCTGGTGAATTTTCCTAGGTTTTGCTACAGTTAATAACAATAAATCTAATTTCTCTAAAGATGCAGGAAGTTGTGGTAAAAAACCATTGTGACTCCATCGATCTACAGGTGATTCTTTGGTTATACTATGAGGTTTCTTATGATAATATTTAAGTAAAAAATTTTTCAGTTGAATTTCAAATTGAGTGAGCGTTAATAAAGATTTAGTTTCTATTAGATGATTTTTAGTTATATAGCCAGGTAACCTGCAAAGTAGTTTTTGATTAACTGTATTAAAAAACCGTTCTATCTTGCCACGTCCTCTAGGTTTTCCCACATTTGAGAAAATAAGTTGAACTTTCAAATCTGCACATACCATTTCTATATGTTTAGACGTAAAGTCACTCCCGTGATCAACATATAATTGCTCAGGAATACCGCATATTTGCCATTCAAGTTCACTTTTACTCCATATGGCCTGTCTAAGTGCAAGAGCTGTTTGTAATGCTGAAGGAGCTTCAAAAAAAAGATAATAACCCGCTATTGCTCTGCTATAATCATCTATAATAATAGTTAACCACGGTCTTACTGGCTTACCGTCACTGTCAATTAAATATATGTCTAGTAGTGTATGATCAGCTTGCCAAATTTCATTAGGATGGTTTGCATCGCGTCTATATAATAAATCAAAAGTCTCTTCGTAAATTCTATCGCCTTCTTGCGCTAAAACTATCATGCTTTTTGGTAGGTTATTTATGATTTTGAGAACTGTATTATATTTTATACTTTGTTCATTTAATATTTTTGCGATTTCATTAGCTTTGTCGCATATTGTAGCAATTGATAATTTAGGTTGTTTTAAAGCAAGTCCTTCTATAAAATGTAAGAGCTCTTGAGGTATATTACGATATTTCCCTTTATCAGAACGCTGTTGTTGTTTGAGCCCTTCAAGCCCTTTGATCCTATAATTTTTACACCATCTTTGTAGTGTGCGTAGTGGAATGTTATGAGCAGATGATATACTGCTAATGGATACTCCATCTTCAAAAAAAGGTTGGATAATTTTATACCTAGTATAACTATCTTTGAACATTATTCAATACTTGTAGAATCTTCCTGTACCGAGCTTCGCCCCCCCGGTAAATATCGATACAGAGTAGAAGGATCAACTTTTAATCTTTTAGCGACTTCCTTAACTGTTATTTTCTTATTTCTGAGTAAAGCTTTAGCATCTCTTAAATCTTCAGCTTCTAGAGCTTGCGGTCTTCCTCCTTTTTTTCCCATAGCTTTTGCTGCTTTTAGTCCTGCCATGGTTCTTTCTTTAATTAAAATACGTTCAAATTCAGCTAATGCTCCAAATATATGAAAAACTAATCTTCCACCTGAAGTTGTAGTATCAATGTTTTCAGTAAGTGATTTAAAGCCTATTCCTTTTTTTTCTAATTCCTCAATAGTATCTATTAATTGCCTAAGTGATCTATTAACCCACCAATTAAATACCCGACATAACTATTGCCAAGAAGGAAGGAATTTGTATAATGCAATAATGTCAAAAAGTGAAGATTTTAGGAAATTATCAATAAGCGCACAAGCGTCGATGAGAAAGATTGCTCTAAAACTAGTAAAAAGAGGAGAGAGTCAATCGTCGGTAGGTGAATTAATAGGAGTGAGTCGCCAGACAGTAAATGAATGGGTAAGGAGGGAAAAGAGAGGCGACAAGTACGCAATTAGTGGGAAGTTAAGAGGTAGAAAGATAGGAGAGAAAAGGCTTATAACCGAAGATCAAAGTAAAATAATACAAGGGTACGTAAATATCTCTAGACCAGAAGATCACAATATCAAATCAGCATTATGGTCAAGAAAATCAGTTAATGCACTCATCAAAAAACATTGTGGATTTTTTCTTCCCCTAAGTACAATAGGCGAATATTTAAGAAGATGGGGGTATACTGCACAAAAGCCAAAGAAGTTAGCATATGAGCAGCAACCCAAAAGGGTTCAATTTTGGTTAGATGAAGAATATCCGTCAATAGCCAAGCAAGCAGAATATGAAAAGGCAGAAATACATTGGTGCGACGAAGTAGGGATAAAACAAGAGTGTCAGGTATTACAAAGCTATTCTTTAAAAGGAAAAACCCCTGTTGTGATTCATAAATCGAAGAGATTTAGTATAAACATGATATCCACTGTTACAAATAACGGTAAGCTAAGGTTTATGCTGTACGAAGAGACACTAAAAACAAATGTATTTATAGAATTTTTACGGAGGTTGGTAAAATACTCCAAGAAAAAAATCTTCTTAATCCTAGATAATCTCAAGGTTCATCATAGCAAAAAAGTACAAATATGGACTCGGAAACATAAAAAGAAAATTTCTTTATTTTTTCTGCCTCCGTATACTCCGCAACATAATCCGGATGAATATTTAAACAACGATTTAAAAAGAAATGTAAATAGGAAACATATACCTCTTACAAAATCTGAACTCCAAGGGAATTTAAAATCTTACCTAAGGACTCTGCAAAATAACCCAGAACATATCAAAAGATTATTTCAGGCGAAAGAAGTAAAATATGCCGCCTAAGTCGGGTATTTAATTGGTGGGTTAATAGCTAACCTATCAAGTTTCCATACTACTAAAGTATCATCTTCATTAGTACGCATATATTCTAATGCTGCTTTTAATTCAGGGCGATCACGTTGTGCCCCTGAAGCTTTTTCTGTAAATATTTTTTTACATCCTGCTGCTTGTAGAGCATTTATTTGTAATTCTAAGTTTTGTTCCTGTGTTGAAACTCTGGCATATCCTATTAACATTTTCTCTATTTTTTTTCTTATAACTCATTAGCTACTATACATTTTAAGAGACTTTATTTCAAGAGATAGTTTTAAGATGAAAATTGAGCAATTTAGCAAAAAATTTTCAATTTTTTTATCTACAATAAGTATCTCTTTAAAACGAGGGTTTTTAAGAGGTAATAAGGTTATGGTTTTTGACAATATTAAATTAGTATACACTAATTTATATTAGTGACATAAATTAAATAATATGGTACAATTCTTTATATTATTAACTAATATATAATAAGGTCATATGAAAGCTATAAGGACAAAATTAGGAAAAGGTGGAAGGGTAATAATTCCTACAGCTTTTCGTCAAAATCTACACCTAGAAACCGGAGATGACATTATATTGCATATGGAAGATAATCTATTATACCTTACTACAGCAGAGCAAACTTTACAGAAATTACAAAAAAAGGTAAGGAATTATATAAAAACCACTGATCGGAATATTTCGCTTGTTGACGAATTAATAACTATGAGACGAAACGAGGCTAAATATGAATAATAAAGTCATACTAGATGCTTCTGCTTTATTAGCCCTTATTCAAGAAGAAACCGGTGCAGAAATCATAAAACCATTGTTAAAATTTTCTGTTATGTCTGCTGTAAATGTTACGGAAACTCTAAGCGTATTACAGCGAACAAATATTTCTCCAGAAGAAGGACGTACCCTAATTACGGATATTATTACAACTATTGTGCCTTTTGACTTAGAACAAGCTGAACAAGTAGCGAAGCTACATCCTCTTGTTCAACCTCAAGGCCTTTCTTTAGCTGATCGCGCTTGTATTGCTTTGGGGATGAAATTACAGATTCCAATTTATACTGCTGATAAAATATGGGGCGAACTGCAAATAGATAATGCTAATATTAAATTGATTCGTTAGCTTCTCATATTTATAAAAATAGTATTATCCAAATATCCTTATGTGCCATTTATTTATATAAAATTTACGCCATTTAATTATAAAACTTACAATAGTACTACTATTGTTTTCTACTGTGGTAGTACAGTAATAGGTGACTTTTGTTGTACTATATAATGTACATATTTTTATATATTAATAATTATTAAGTTTAATAACTAATTAGTTACACTACTGTTGTATTATTTATTTTAATAATTTAATTAATAATGTATTTGTTTATTATTTAATTATTAAGTAGTTTATTTTAATTACTATTGACTTTATGTATTATTAAATATATACATTATTAAATGCAATAAAACAATAATTATGAAAATAATTAAATTAGTTAGTATATGGAATCCCAAAGGGGGACAAGGTAAAAGTACACTTGCAATTAACCTTGCAGCTGCTTCGGTAGAGTTAGGATTAAAACCTCTCATTATTTGTCAAGACCCCCAAGGAACTTCCCTGTTATATTATAAATCAGGCAACTTACCTTTTGAGGTTGTTGATAGCGTACCCACTGATCGCCCTGACGCAGATATAGTCATATTCGATCATCAGGCTAGCGATTGGGAAGTACCTAAAAACCATTTAATCGTAATGCCATTGAAACCTGCAAGAGATCAGTATGCTACTTACATTGATGCTTATAGAAGAGCTGAGCTGTTAGGCAAAAAAATCATTACTGTAGTAACTGATGGACAGGAACATCGAGCTAACGAAAAAGATACTATTGATTATTTAAAAAGCAAAGGGGCTTGTGTTATTCCATCTAGTGGGGTATTTAGCCGTGCCGCTAGTGAATATATAACAATCTTTGATCAAAAGATGAATAAAGCTTACAAAATAAGGGAACGTAGAATGGAAATTAATAAAATTCTAGCCGCAATATTAATTGAAAATGAGGAAACAAAAAATGATAACTAATAACTGGATAGATGAAGAGAACGCAAGAGCAACCGAATTAGTAAAGACAGGTAATACTACAAACAGTAGAGCCCCGCTATTAATAAAAAATACAAAACAACCGACTCCAATTCGTCGTATTAGAAGTATCTATATTCAAGAATCGCACGGCTTGGCTTTTGACAAACTAGTATTTGAACAGAAAATAACAAAAGGGAAAAAAGCTCCAGAGCTAATGGAAGAAGCAATTGAGTTATTAATTGAAAAGTATAGCTCAAAAGAATAAGTAAGGAATTTTTCGCATAGTTAACATAAAAACTTATCATGAACAAAATATAAAAATGCAGAACTTTGTAGATATACCAGATGAACATAAAATTGAAGCAAAACCTAATAAATCATTTCCAGTCCCACTAAATGAATATGAATTATCATTACTGCAACAAGTCTCTCAAAATCTAGATAAGTCACAAAGATATACATCAAGGATGATCTTAGTTAGAGCACTGGAAATTGAATTAAAAAGATATAAATTAAATTTGACGCCATATTTTTCAACTGCCCAAAATATAAAAATCCAAACCTTTGTAGATATACCAGATAAACATAAAATTGAAGCAAAACCTAATAAATCATTTCCAGTACCGCTGAATGAATATGAATTATCATTACTGCAGCAAGTATCTCAAAATTTAGATAAGTCACAAAGATATACATCAAGGATGATCTTAGTTAAAGCACTGGAAATTAACTTAAAAAGATATAATTTTGATAGGAGCTTAGTTAAAGCACTCATTGATGACCTTATTCCGTTTTAGTTTTTAAGTGATTAAATAGAAAAAATAGCATGAACATAAATAAAATTAAAAAACCATTAAAACCTCTTGTTTTGAAATTCCTTAAAGTCGTCATGTTATTGGTATGCCTGACTGGTTTTATTAAAACAGATGTTACAGCAGAAAAAGTTGCTTTTATAGTTTTCAGCGGGATGTTTTTTATCCTTTTATGGAGCGACCTTATCCATAAGCAATTTGTACAAAACAAAACCTTATACACGAAAATAGCTAAAAATGTTTCTATAGCCGTAACACTTGCAGTCTGGTTACCCATGATAACTATATTATTTTGGGACAAGGATATGGATTTATAGTCCCTTTGGTGGTGAAAACCTCCATCTTCCAGATGGAAAAGCTTTAGCTTGTCTAATGCGCCATGATGCGGTAGCATCATAAGTCTATGACTTACTATAACAAAAGATCACATTCAGTTTTTTATCATCGTTATCATATAGTATGGATAACGAAATATCGCTATAAGGTACTTACTTACGACATAAAAAAACGTGTTCGGGAACTAGTGTTACAGGTAGCTGAGGAAATGAGTATAAAGATAGAAAATGGCGTTGTATCAAGCGACCATGTCCATATATTTGCAAATATTCCTCCGCATATTAAAATTAGTGAATTTGTTCAGAAAGCTAAGGGAAGATCATCTAAAAGAATACAGGAAGAATTTCCGATACTAAAAAAGAAATACTGGGGTAGACATTTATGGGGCAGAGGATACTTCAGTTCAACTAGCGGTAATGTTACAGATGATATGATTAACGAATATATCAACAAACACACTGACGCTCATGAGACCGACTTTACTTCAAATATTAGGCTAGAATGAGCTTTAGCTTGATAAGCGACTTCTAGTCGCAAAGATCAAACTTTCATCTCTCAGATGAAAGTGGTTGATAGTCCCTTTGGTGGTGAAAACCTCCATCTTCCAGATGGAAAAGCTTTAGCTTGTCTAATGCGCCATGATGCGGTAGCATCATAAGTCTATGACTTACTATAACAAAAGATCACATTCAGTTTTTTATCATCGTTATCATATAGTATGGATAACGAAATATCGCTATAAGGTACTTACTTACGACATAAAAAAACGTGTTCGGGAACTAGTGTTACAGGTAGCTGAGGAAATGAGTATAAAGATAGAAAATGGCGTTGTATCAAGCGACCATGTCCATATATTTGCAAATATTCCTCCGCATATTAAAATTAGTGAATTTGTTCAGAAAGCTAAGGGAAGATCATCTAAAAGAATACAGGAAGAATTTCCGATACTAAAAAAGAAATACTGGGGTAGACATTTATGGGGCAGAGGATACTTCAGTTCAACTAGCGGTAATGTTACAGATGATATGATTAACGAATATATCAACAAACACACTGACGCTCATGAGACCGACTTTACTTCAAATATTAGGCTAGAATGAGCTTTAGCTTGATAAGCGACTTCTAGTCGCAAAGATCAAACTTTCATCTCTCAGATGAAAGTGGTTGATTGAAAATAACAGGCGCTGTGAACGATAGTTTGCGAGGGTTATTTGTTCATGTATTCGGAGCATTTATAATAATAGGACTTTTTTTTAGTGAAATATTTTTTCTAAAAACATGTAAGCTAAGTTTTAGTTATCCCACAACATTTAATTTTATCATTACCGCAGGCTTGATTCTGTTATATATCATTTGTAATGAGCTAAAAGTTTTAGATGGTGCTGCAAATCTTTTTTTAACATTTAGCATATATATCTCTTTAGTAGCAAGCGGTTTAGGTATGTTTATATTAGTAATAACCTTATTTATTTTAAGTGTTGTAAAAACTATGACGGCAAAAACTATGAATTTAAAAAATTAATCAATTAATCTAAATAGGTAATATTATTATGGAAGCCATAAATACTCAAACAAAGAACATCAAAAAACCTCAAGAACCAATATCATACATAGAAACCCTAGGTGGGATATTGTTGCTGGTTTTTGTATCTTCTATTTTTTCATTTCTTCCAACCCCTCTATTAATAATATTATCAATGGTATTAATATTTTTGACTATTATTCTATTTATAGGGTTTATAGAGCTACTAATCAGCAAAGATCGTATAACAATTATAATCCAAAATCTTTTATTATTACTAGTT
Organism: Candidatus Megaera polyxenophila; assembly: GCF_029982035.1. Lineage (NCBI taxonomy): Bacteria > Pseudomonadati > Pseudomonadota > Alphaproteobacteria > Rickettsiales > Rickettsiaceae > Candidatus Megaera > Candidatus Megaera polyxenophila. The sequence goes on along the minus strand of NZ_CP104167.1, from coordinate 79,854 downwards.
ATGTGCGGAATTACCACTTGGTACATAGTTTCTATTGTCAATACCGGTTATTATACTGTAAAACCAGAAGAAATCACCTTTGTAGGAAATCCAGACAATCATAATGAAATCAAGGACTTATCTGCTGGAGATCACTTTCTTCCATTATCAAAAAATTTACTACGTAACTTATATACTTTTCCTCAAAAGGAAACTTATAATTGGAAATTAAGTATTAGACCGGATAAGGATACCTTACTAAATAGTCAACAGCAATCCGAATATTTTTTTTACATCGATCTAATTTTTGATATTACTTTAACAAAAGATAAAGCTTTGGAATTGCTAATAACTCACAAATCAGACTTAGAAACACTTGTAAAAAAGTAGTCCAACCTAATATACAAAACTCTCTTAATCAATTAAGTCAAACACTCAGCTTAAGTAATTTTTCTAATCAAAAAGAACAAATTGAAAAAGAAATCACTAATATCGTGAATAAAGAATTGAATTCTGCAAGGCTATCTGACCATGCTATTTTGTGGTTAAAATTAGGAGATTTAAATATTTACCAACGAAAGCCGTAAATATCCATGGGGATATAAGGCCAGTTTAAATTGACCGAATATAACTATCGCGCATTAGAAAACCTGTTGTTAAAGTTCAACTTTCAGTATATAATACGCAGTGTTTAATTATAGAATATATTTATGAATTTAAGTTTTAAGATGCAAATACTTTTATCAAAATATTTGCCATTCCCCCCTTTTTGGATTTGCCTTATAGGAGGATTACTATTTGTTAATAATATTTTAGAATACCATATATTAAACAATTTTAATGCCAGCTTACTCTATGCCTTAATTTTGTTGAACATCCTTGCCGTCTTTCTTCTGAAATACAAGAAATATGAACTAAAAATCAGTAAGGAAGAATGGCAGGAAATTTGTACCTTTCTTAAAAGAAAATTCCCTCAATATAATTTCGATGATGATTTTTACTGCACGGAAGTTTCTGACCAGAATAATAACTTCAAATACACCGAACTTTTCTTGAAGCTTGGTAGTGATTATCGAGTAGTAGTTGAAGAGTTTAAAATTAGTGAATTTAAATCATTTCACGAGATTTTAAAGATTTTTAAATAAATATTATATATAATATACAGAAACATGTATTGTATAGTATTGTAGTATATTGCAAAGTGTGGTAATGTTAGGTACATTATATAAAAATTATTTATGAAAACAATAGCAGTAACAGGAGATAAAGGTGGAGTAGGTAAATCTACTGTCGCTGGGTTGTTGGCGCAGTGGTTTGAATTCAAAAATTATACTGTAAATATTCTAGATGCTGACCCTAATAGAACTATTTATACATGGTTAGAAAAATGTAAAGGCAATAATTATGACTTTTGTAATACAAAAGAGCCAAATCTGTTGGTTATAGACACGGCTGGTACCGCTGGATCTAGCCTTATAAGGTATGTAAGAGAAGCAGACATTATTGTTGTTCCATTTCAACCACATATTGCTGATTTGGAAATTGTTATTGGATGGTTTTTATCAATTAATGAATCTTTACAAATAAAGAGTTATTTTTATTCCTAATAGGAAAGAAGGAACTAATGAACAAAAAGAAGGCATCTCACAAGTATCAAAAATTATAAAAGAACAAGGAAGAGGAATTTTACTAAATGGACTAAGTAATAGACCAGCGGTATACCCCACTTTACTTAACGCTCTTTTAGAGAACTATTTTATTACATTGAAAGATAAAAAAGTATTTGATGAAATTAATAATGATTTTTCAGTTATACATGAATTATTATACGGTAAAAATTAGTGGAAATACTATCCGCAAAAAACAAGTCTCTAGAAAAATCTCCAAAAATAGGTTTATCCAGCAATACTGAGAATATTAATAATAAAAAAAATTGTATTATCTCACTACGTATCAACACATTACTATACAATACCTTACATAACTATTTATCAGCTATGCATAATGTATCTGACTATACGTTTAGTTCTATATCAGATGTATTGAGGTATATTATAGTACAAATAGAAGAAAATGGATTTAGTACTGATCAAATAATTAACGATAAAGAAACAGATTACACAGAAATAATTGTTAGAGTTACCCACAAGCAAAAACAATTTTGGCAAGGTTTACCTAATAGAAATAGAAGAAAAATAATGGAAAAAGCAATTTTAGCATTTACAAAAAACAAATCATAATAATATTATACATTACATTACGTTACATATAATTATTTTATCCCTTCTGTTTATTCTAAACTTAAGCTGGTAATTTTAGATACTTTTTTGTATAATCGTTGCTAAAGTTTATTGCTTTATTATATCATAATGTATAGTAATACACAAAGATACTTATTATAACAGATTTACTGGATATTAAATTTTTGTTAAAATTTCTTTTATATTTGAAATAGTTATAGTTCTTCCTTTAGCTAACCACCACGCCTTAGTAACCTCAAATAAAAACGTATCAAGGTCATATTGATTCAGTTGATTTTTAGGTCTAAGTAACCTAGTTATTAGCTCAGTTTCTACTTCAATAAATTTATTACCATTACTTAACAAGTAAACACTTTGCTCGATTATCCTACCAAAGATAACGTTATCTTTATATAGACCTACAAATCCTTGGCTCTTTACTGTAGTAATATTTGATATCGGTGATAATATATCAAGTATTGTATTAACAAATTCTTCTTGTACCATAAATTAATTGGTTTATTTTTATTAAAATATTTTCAAGATAAGCCACCTATCGGTGGCAGCTTAAAAGAAGATACCCTTGACCGATAAATATTTATGGAGGATTATAATACTGGTATTTGATTTGTTTTAACTTGAGTTATAAAGACTGAATGTTAGACATACATAAGATAATATATAATTGAGTTATGAGTAACTTGCACTCTGAGCAGCATTTGGTCAATGAATTAGCGGTAAAAACTCTTAAGGCCATTTCTAAAGAGCAAGCAATTCCTTACAGCAGGATCAAAAGATTTTTTCCGAAGGAGATAAGGAAATAGCCAAGGCTTTCTGGATAATGTTGCGAAAAATATCTCCCAATCATAAGTATAATTCTGTTTACTATTGCCCTGATTGTAAAGAATTTGATTTAGAACGCAAAGGAAGAAAGATTCCTTGGTAAGAAAACATTAACTATAAGTAATTTATGGAAATAGTCGGTAAAGGAATATCTATAAAACATATTTTTCTAGACCGTGGTAATTGGTCTCGATTTCGCTAAAAAATACGGCAAGCTAAGATACGGCATTATTTTCAACGTCACTAAAGTTATATCGTGTGGAACGAAATATTTAGGATTTAAACGTTATAGCTGCCGTGATTGTAACCGCAATAAATCGGTAGCATTCAGCTGTAAAGGTAGGTTTTGTTCTCGTTGTGGTAAGAAACAAACGGATCAATGGGTGAGTAAGGCTAGCAATGTTCTACCAAAAACACGATGGCAGCACATTACATTTACAATGCCGGACTCTTTATGGCCGATATTTTGGCTCAATCGTGATCTGTTTGGATTGATTTCCGGTATTGCAGCAGGAATTATTAAGGAGATAGCTACAAAGAAGATCTTGTGGTTGGTATATTTACTGCCTTACACACTTTCGGTAGAGATTTAAAACGCAATGTTCATATCCATTTATCGGTTACTTGCGGCGGTATAAATAGCAAAGGCAAGTGGCAAAAATTATTTTTTCCTGCCGAACCTATTAAAAAAATGTGGAGACATAGAGTCCTTGAGTTATTTCGCTTTCAATATATCTCAAGTAATTTGAAGTTGCCGTCCGCATATCAAAATGCTGAGAATTTTAATAACTGGATGAGTAGTTTATACGAAATCAGTTGGTATGTTTATTTACAAAAACCATCGGATGATCATAAACGCAACATAGAATATTTAGGGCGGTATATAAAACGCCCCCTATTTCCGAGACAAGAATAGAAAATTACGACGGAAAGCAGGTAACGTTTAAATTTCTTGATCACTATAATAATACAATTGATCGCATAACTATGCCCGTGATGCAGTTCATAGCTAGTCTGATTATGCATATACCAGATCGTTATTTTCGAATGATTAGGTATTACGGTTTTTTATCTAATAGAACTAGGGGCGTACAATTACCTATCGTATATAAGGCAATTAATCAAATCGTTCATAAGAAAACTAAGCTCATTAGTTGGAGATTAATGATTTGGTTGAATTTTAAAATAGATCCTCTGTTTTGCTATAATTGCAATAAATGTATGAATCTGCGGCAAGTTTATTACGGTTTATCTCCGCCATTGTTATTAATAAGAACCAATGAATTATTATCAACGCCTAGATAACATCATTATGGCGAACACTTCTTTCACGTCTTGGCCACATAATTTGTAAAACTGAACCTATTTTTAGATAGATTCTGGCAGAGATTTTTGTAAAAGTGTTGATAATTTCTAATATTGTGGCTGGTAACTACATATTTATTAAACGAATTTTTAAAAAGCTGATTGATGATTTTTCTGGTTGCAAATTTTGAATTTCCTATACTATTAAATAATCCACCGCGACCAAATAATTCAGATGGATCTGCTTTTGATAGTAATTCTTCGACTAATTTAGTATTTATATCTACTTCTTTTTCTGCTAATTTTTTAGCCATTTTTTCCTCTGTGTTTAAGTTGCTTTTTTATAGTATTTTCTACTATACCCTTTTGCAACTTACACAAACTATATTACAGACTCATTAAAACAAAGGAGATTAAATCTCAACTACTCCACTTAAATTCTACCCTCAAATTTTATCAAAAAATGGGCCATAGCTTCTCCCCAATTTTGAATAGGCATACTCCCATTCCTGCTGTTCTCCGTTTCTCCTCTACCATACCTGCTATAGCCAAGATGCTCGTCCATTTCTGCTTTTAAAGCCCTTTCAAATAGATTTTTTGTAAGCTCTTTTAACATCCCGTCTTTAGCAAAAAAACTTGTTAAATCTGTGTCTTTATCTATTAACAAATCTACCGCTTGCTTTATTTTTTCTTGATCGCTCTTACTCATGTTATTTCTCTAATAAATTATATTAACAATACTTAAATTCCTAAAAACCACCCAAATAATCACTCTAATGTCGGATTTGGCCTCTACTTGTCATAATACCCAATTATCATGTTTTTTAATTCTGACCTTACCTTTTTGTTTGGTATATAGAGTCTCATACTTTTTCAATTGTAAAAAAAGAGTAGTTTATCCCAGCTTCCTAATATTCGCTAGACCACCTTCACCGTGGCATTACTTTTAAATCTAAGTAAGTCTGATTGTACTTTGTTCATACCTCTCTGAACTTTCATGTACTAGCATACTAATCTGGTATTTTGTACTGATCTAATCCGATCTAATATCATCAATTCCTCGTAAAGTTGAGGTAATACCGAGTGTGTTTGCGTTCGCCTATTTTGTATAATACTCCCTTCTGTACTAAATCAACTAAATCCCTTGTAGTTGTAGGTTGGGTAGCTTTAGTTATACTTATATAATTATTTGCACTTAAACCACCTTGAAAACCCTCGTGCCCTGCTTCAAATATTCTAAGTAATGCCTTCTTCTGACGGCTATTAAGCTCTCCTTCTAGCCTATTTAATATTTTTGCTTTTTCTATCAAAAACTCTATTGCTTTTTGAGTATAAGCTAGTGCTTCTAATATAGTATTTGCAAAATATATAAGCCATTCTGTAATTTCATTATTTTTATTTGCTCTTTCTAAAGCATCATAGTACCGCTTTTTATACTTGTTGATAATTGTAGATAAAGCTAATAGTGTGGGTTGCCTTAATCCTTGCGCAAGCACTTTTTCTGATAAAACCCTACCAATACGGCCATTGCCATCCTCAAAGGGATGTATAGATTCAAAATAAAGGTGTGTGATCCCAGCTCTAGTTAGAGTTGGAACAGTTTTTCTAAATCTATTTTGTGATTCATTAAACCATTCAATAAAAATCTCCATTTCATTTTTTACCCTTTCAGATGGAGGGGCTTCAAAATGTATTGTAGGCTCTCCAATACGGCCAGAAATAACCTGCATTGGCTCTTCACCCCCTCTGTAACAACCTATATATTCTAAGTCGTTTCTATGGCCCAATAATTTACTATGCCAATCATATAATTTTTCATGAGTGAGAGCTGTATTGTAAGTCTTGTATAAATCAATCATTAAAGCTGCGATACCATTTTCTTCAGGCTTAATTTTACTGGTATCTACCTGAAGCCCAAAATAACGTCTAATAGATGATTGCAAGCTACTTCTATCTAAATATTCACCTTCTATTTCTGATGTTTTGAGAGCTTCATTACTAATAAGCTCGACCTTCAACCATTCTTTATCTTCGCTAGTTAAATGCTTATATGCTCCAAATAATATTCCCGACTGATGTAATAGCTGTTGTTCAAGCTCTAAAAGCTTTGTTGTATCATATGAAAAACTAGGCCAATCCTTCTGCTGCCAATTCCATTTCATGATCAATAGATTCTTTTTTTATTAATCACTTTAACATAAGATTATGATTAATAACAGAGGTTTTTATAGTGTTACACAAGTTAAATTCGCTGATCTATTGGGTATAAAACTTGTTACTTATCAAAAATGGGAGCAAGGTGTAAGAAACCCTTCCAGTCCTTCTGCTTTTTCTCCTATGCTTCCGACGGCACGCCAGCAGCATATTCGGCATCAGGTGATTTTACTAAGGCCCTAGCGTGAAGTAACGCTGCATTTACTTCTTCTCCTTCATCATCTGATTGCTCTGCCAATAGTGCTTGTGAACTATCCATTTCTCTTGATAATATCTTACTAATTAGACTCCTCGCAAATAGTTCGTGGTATACGCTTGCTATATTAGAAATAATTTCAATCACAATCTCTGCTTTATTACCCTTTACATTGTTAAATTCAAAATTCTGACTTTTAAAACCTTCGTATCTAGCTAGTCTCTTAAATTATCATAATGTTGTCTAATTCTCGATCAAAGCTAGGCCAACCAGTGCCAGAATAGAACTTATCTTTACTGCTAAACAATCCTATACCACAATTTCTACAAAGATAAGCTCCATCTTTCAGAAGTTGCTGTGTAGCAAGTTTCTGTCCCCTTATGGATTATAATTTTCTTTTCTTCTGTAGTTAAGCTGCTAGTTTTTATCATTTTTGTACTGTTTTTGTTGTTTTAAAAAAACTTTTGGATTTTGCTCTGCAAGAGTTAGTAGAGATACTGCAGAAGTACAAGGATTACGATGCCCAATTTCCCAGTTTCTATAAGTATCATAAGATATATCTAGTAATATGGAAAAAGCTACTTGTGTTAAACCATATGAGGCTCTAATAGACTTAATCCTCTTAGGACTCATTTCTTTAGCTTGATCTAATAATTCATCTGTTTCCTTTTCTAGCCATTTATGCATCTTTAATTTTTGGTAATGTTTAAGGTGGCCCAATTTGTCTAGACTAAAAATCAGAAATTATGAGATATAATTTGCGTTATAATATTAGCCAATAATTTTTGTTAAATACACCTGTTCTGGAGTTAAATATTCCAAGGATTGGTGCATCCTTTTACTATTATAAAAAGTTATGTAATCTGTTATAGCATTTTTTACCTCCTTGACAGTATTTAAAATTATCAAATATATTTTTTCTTGTTTTAATGAACGCCAAAATCTTTCAATAAATACATTATCTAAAGCCCTACCTTTACCGTCCATGCTAATCTTGATTTCACGTTTAACAAGTTCGTAGATGAAATTTTTTGACGTAAATTGAGAACCTTGATCGGTATTAAAAACCTCAGGTTGACCGTGCTTTTCTAGGGCTTCTTCTAGTGCGTCGATGCAAAAATCACTTTCTAAGCTAATAGAAACCTTCCAGCTCAGAATATAACGGCTAAACCAATCAATAATGGCTACTAGATATACAAATCCTTGTGCCATTCTAATATAAGTTATATCGGTGCTCCATACCTGATTTGTCTTAGTAATTTCAACGCCTTTTAAAAGATAAGGATATACCTTATGAGCTTGGTTGCGCTTGCTTAAATTCATTTTAGGATAAATGGCTTCTATTGACATTATTCCGTAATAACGACTTACCGCTTTGCGACCAATAACAATTCCAAACGGTACAAGATGCTTGGACATTCTTCTGGCCCCGAAATACGGATGCTCTGTATAGATTTCATCAATTACTTTCATTATTTCTAAGTCTCTTGTAGTTATTCCTTTTGCCTTGTAATAATAAGTAGATTTATTAATTAAAAGTAGATCGCATTGCCTAACAATGCTTAGATTTATACAATTATTATCAATCATACTTTTCCTAGTTTCCAAGTCCAAACAATGTAGATTTTTTTTTCAGCCAGTCACGCTCAACGCTTAACTGTCCTATTTGTTCATATAATTGTTTTATCAAATCTTGATTGTCTGGATCTTTTGTTGCCGGCTTAACTTGAAAACCACTAACTAAATTTTCTATACCTCTTTTTTTCCATGCTTGTATTTGAGTTGCATGAACCCCGTACTTACTGCTTATTTGTGCTATTGTCATTTCAGCTTTTATTGCTTCTATAACAATTTTTGTTTTTTCCGTCGCACTATATTGCTTCGCTTTTTTAGACATATAATTTCCATTTCCTTGTTGTGAAATTATATCTCATTCTTCATTTTTAGCAGTCCAGTTTTTGGGTACCATTATAGTTTTTTCTCTGTTAGTACTACGTCAATGACGTAATACTACTATAATAAAAATACATTTAATCTAACTAATTAACAAGCTATTAAAAAATTCTTATAAAAATTATTTACATCCAAACACGGTATCTTTTATCTTAGCAGTGACATTTAGACATGGGTAGTACATCAAGGGGATTTTCGATGATTAAGTTAAAAAAGCATAACCAAAATAGGTTAAAATTGCTTTTTTGTTTTTTAGAATTAGTATGAATGCAATATAGATGGTATAATACTACTATATTTTAATTAAATTGTTTTGTATTTTTGATTATGGCATTATCGAAGTTTCTTGATCCTAAAAATGATGTGGCTTTTCGGAAAGTCTTTGGTTCTGAACAGCATAAGGATATAGTCATTCATTTTATTAACGATATTCTTGAACTTAAAGACAACGATCAAATAGAAAATGTTGAGTTTTTATCACCTATTCAAAACCCAGAAATTGCCTCTAAGAAACAAAGTATAGTAGATGTACTTTGTAAGGCAAAGAATGGTATACAAATCATAGTAGAGATGGTGCGACCTGAAAGGTCTATGGTGTATTGTTCAAGTGGCGAAGAATTCATAGAATATACAAAAAGAAGAATACTTAGCCTCATTGAACCTGCTGTTTTGCCAGTTGAGCCTACCGATCGGCGCAAACCGGGTAACTAGTTTGTGCTAAGCGATCGGAACAATGCTACCCACTAACATTAGTAAATCACAAAAGAAGTGAGAAACTGCAAGCATCGTGCGGTTTGGGGGCTAGGCTAGTGGTAAGGTGAACAAAAGTGAAGTTCTAAAAAGCGTCGTAACGATTGAATAAGCTAAAGATGCTGATAAGCTTAAACCAAAAGGTGCGTGGCGAGGATACGTCTTTCATTTCGAGGCGTACGCAAACGTAAAAGCCACCGGCGTAGAGGAAACACCTAACCCACTGATGTATACCATAGGCAACAGGGTAAGCCTGTATTTTGTCCTTGCAAGGTTTTGCTAGGTAGGCTGACAGTAATGAAAGCTGAAAAGGTGTAGGTAAAGGAGGATGGAAAAAGCGAATGCTATTTTGTAATGAGATAGATAGAGTTTGAACAAAAACAATGTAACATTAACTCATACGAAAGTAGGCAGACTTCCATTAGGTTCCGAATGACAAGAGAGTTTGTAAAACTTAATTAAATAAGGAAAGCAGATGATTACACCAGAAAATGATGTAAGTGCGCCTATCAACAATCATGAGGCATGGAACCACATTAAGTGGAACAAATGCAACGAAGTTGTTTTTAAGCTACAAAGGCGTATTGTCAAGGCAGTAAAAGAAAACAGATGGGATAAGGTCAAAGTTCTACAACGTCTGTTAACAAGATCTTTTAGCGGCAAAGCCTTAGCTGTTAAAAGGGTCACTGAGAATCAAGGCAAAACAACTGCGGGAGTTGACGGCCAGGTGTGGTTCACTCCTAACATGAAACTTCAAGGAATCAAGCAGTTAAAGCAAAGGGGATATAGACCAAAACCACTCAAAAGAGTTTATGTTGGTAAGAAAGACGGTACAAAGCGACCTCTTGGAATACCCACGATACGAGATAGAGCGATGCAGGCATTGTATCTACAAGCCTTAGATCCTGTCTCAGAAACGATAAGTGATAAGCATTCTTATGGGTTTCGACCTAAAAGATCTTGCGCGGATGCCATCCAAGCATGTTATTTGTTATTAGCAAGAGGGGGTAGACCAAGCTGGATTCTAGAAGGAGATATCAAAGGATGCTTTGATAACATAAGCCATGAATGGTTGATGAAAAATATCCCTATGGAGAAAAATATTCTCCATAGTTGGTTAGATGCTGGAATCTTGGAATCAAAAACACTCTATCCAACAACGGCAGGCACGCCACAAGGTAGCGTGTTGTCTCCATTGTTAGCCAATATGACCCTAAATGGTATTGAGAAGATGCTAGAAAGGGAATTTGGTAAACTAGGAAGTCGAAAAAGGGCAAAAAATGGAGTACATATGATAAGGTATGCAGATGACTTTATAATTTCTGGAAAGACAAAAGAAATTCTGGAAAACGATGTAAAACCACTCATATCAAAATTCTTGCAAGAGAGGTCGTTAGAGCTATCAAGCAAGAAAACCAGGATTACAAGTATTAATGACGGATTTGATTTCCTTGGTCATAATATACGTAAATACAACGGAAAATATATTACAAAACCATCTAAAGATAGTATTTGTAAATTACTTCTAAATTTACGTAAGCTAATAAAGGACAACATATCAAACACACAATTGATAATAATTAAGCTCCTGAACCCTAAGCTCAGGGGGTGGTCAAATTATTATAGATATGTATGCGCGAAAAAGACCTTTAGTAAGGTTGACCATGAAGTTTGGTGTGCGCTATGGAGGTGGGCAAAACGAAGGCATCCCTATAAAAGTGTGAAGTGGGTAAAGGATCGCTACTTCACAACGACCAGTAGGTCATGGGTGTTTGCAACTCACACAAATAGCAACGAGAGAGTGTCTTTACTCAAGATGAGTGATACACCTATAAGACGTCATACAAAAATCAGGGCAGATGCCAATCCATATGATCCTGATTGGAAGATATATTTTGAAAAAAGAATAAGTCATACAAAGAAAATGATAAGTTTTATATCAAAAGAAAATCATGTATTACCCCAGTTCGGGATAAGGATTGCATAAAAAGAAAATTTCTTTATTTTTTCTGCCTCCGTATACTCCGCAACATAATCCGGATGAATATTTAAACAACGATTTAAAAAGAAATGTAAATAGGAAACATATACCTCTTACAAAATCTGAACTCCAAGGGAATTTAAAATCTTACCTAAGGACTCTGCAAAATAACCCAGAACATATCAAAAGATTATTTCAGGCGAAAGAAGTAAAATATGCCGCCTAAGTCGGGTATTTAATTGGTGGGTTAATAATTTTTTAGTAATGCCAGGATTTTCTTTAATAATATTAAATTCTTCAGTTGTTTTTATTTTATTGAGAAACTCTTTTTTTTTCTTCTCCTCTATTATGTAAAATACATGCAATTATATCTATTTCTCGATATGTAAATTTTATACCCTCTATTAAATTTAATTCTTTGTTATATATTTCTTTTTTTTGTATTGAAACCTGATACTAGATTCATATTAATAACTCTGCATCAGTTTTAGATAAAAACTTTGCTGTTATTTGCATTTTTTTTGAATTATCATTAATAATAGTTATTATACCAGTCGATTATGATAGTATGATGTTTTTATCACTGTAAATCAAAAAAGGATCGGTAATTTACTTAAATAAATAATCCTGAAATTAGGAGCTATTTACCTTTTAGAAATTTAAAAAATATAATCTTAGGTTAAGGGATAGAATATGAACAGAAAAAAACAAATATTTTTTATATTTATAATATTTTTTTTTGAATTTGCTTACGCATCGGGTTCTAATGATAATATAGCTGAGATCAAGAAGATAAATACAATTCAAGCAGCTAAAATAAAAGATTTGGCTAAAAAAAGGTCTGTATTAGAGAATAAATTATCTGCACAACAGAAAAAATTACAAGAATTAGAAAATAATATTTCTGCAAGTTCTTCTGGAGAAGGTAATAATTCCTCAACCCATTTAGGTAATAATTCTATACAAAATACAATCGGTGCTAATGAGCCAGAACAATATAGTGGCATGAGAATTACTAATTCACGAAATAGTTCTATATCTGAAATGGAAGATAAAAAAACAAGTAATAATACCAATCTAGAATATGAAGAGTTATCAAAAGAAATTTCTAGTAGTCCTAAATCTAGCAGTACTTCAAAGTCAAAAGAAAATATTTTAGACGAACAATCTGTATCTGTAGATCAATTAGAAGAAACAAATTTACAGGAAAAATCAACAAACTTTTTGGAAGTAGCAGAGTTAAGGAATGATATTGCTCAAATACAAGAAAATTTAGCAGACTTACAAGGACAAAAGGAGCAGTTAGAAATTGATTATGAACAAGAAAAAAAACGTTTTGAAGAAATAAAAGAATTAAGAAGCACTTTGAATGATGAAATAGTTAAAGAAAAGTCTTTATTTCAGTTACAAACAGAAGTAGAGAAGCAACGAGAGTTGTTAAGAGAGGGTAAGGAGGAAGCGGAGAAAGCAAAGGCACTTGCGAAGATAGAATCCGATAGGGTAATAGAGGCGTTACGGGAGAAAGTAGAAATAGCTGAGAAGGAGTCTGAATTAAAAGCTTTAAGGTTGAGTGATATAGAGAAAGATTTACTGGCTCTAAGAGATACAAAGGGATTACTTAACTCGCAACTAGAGAATGCTAGGTTAGAAGCACAAAAAGTTGGAAATGATAATGGTAAGCTAAATGATGAAGTTAAGAATTTAGCCCAACAATTATCTGCTAAGATATTAGAAGTAGAACAAAAAGAAGTTTTGTTTAAACAAAGTAAGGAAGAAGCAAATGAAGCAATACGAATAGTGAAAATGCAATCTGATAAGATGATAGAGGCATTAGAGGTGCGTGCAACAAAAGCTGAGAAGGAATTACAACAAAAACAACTAGATTTAGCAAACGTTCAAAATAACTTATTAGCACTAAACCTTGATAAGGAACTATTAAGGTCGGAACTAGAGAAAACTCATTTGAAAGCTGAAGAAGCTGGAGGCAAAAATGATTTATTAAATACTGAAGTTGAACGTTTAACAAAAATACTATCTGATAAAAATATGGAAGTAGAGAAGCAACGGGAGTTGTTAAGAGAGGGTAAGGAGGAAGCGGAGAAAGCAAAGGCACTTGCGAAGATAGAATCCGATAGGGTAATAGAGGCGTTACGGGAGAAAGTAGAAATAGCTGAGAAGGAGTCTGAATTAAAAGCTTTAAGGTTGAGTGATATAGAGAAAGATTTACTGGCTCTAAGAGATACAAAGGGATTACTTAACTCGCAACTAGAGAATGCTAGGTTAGAAGCACAAAAAGTTGGAAATGATAATGGTAAGCTAAATGATGAAGTTAAGAATTTAGCCCAACAATTATCTGCTAAGATATTAGAAGTAGAACAAAAAGAAGTTTTGTTTAAACAAAGTAAGGAAGAAGCAAATGAAGCAATACGAATAGTGAAAATGCAATCTGATAAGATGATAGAGGCATTAGAGGTGCGTGCAACAAAAGCTGAGAAGGAATTACAACAAAAACAACTAGATTTAGCAAACGTTCAAAATAACTTATTAGCACTAAACCTTGATAAGGAACTATTAAGGTCGGAACTAGAGAAAACTCATTTGAAAGCTGAAGAAGCTGGAGGCAAAAATGATTTATTAAATACTGAAGTTGAACGTTTAACAAAAATACTATCTGATAAAAATATGGAAGTAGAGAAGCAACGGGAGTTGTTAAGAGAGGGTAAGGAGGAAGCGGAGAAAGCAAAGGCACTTGCGAAGATAGAATCCGATAGGGTAATAGAGGCGTTACGGGAGAAAGTAGAAATAGCTGAGAAGGAGTCTGAATTAAAAGCTTTAAGGTTGAGTGATATAGAGAAAGATTTACTGGCTCTAAGAGATACAAAGGGATTACTTAACTCGCAACTAGAGAATGCTAGGTTAGAAGCACAAAAAGTTGGAAATGATAATGGTAAGCTAAATGATGAAGTTAAGAATTTAGCCCAACAATTATCTGCTAAGATATTAGAAGTAGAACAAAAAGAAGTTTTGTTTAAACAAAGTAAGGAAGAAGCAAATGAAGCAATACGAATAGTGAAAATGCAATCTGATAAGATGATAGAGGCATTAGAGGTGCGTGCAACAAAAGCTGAGAAGGAATTACAACAAAAACAACTAGATTTAGCAAACGTTCAAAATAACTTATTAGCACTAAACCTTGATAAGGAACTATTAAGGTCGGAACTAGAGAAAACTCATTTGAAAGCTGAAGAAGCTGGAGGCAAAAATGATTTATTAAATACTGAAGTTGAACGTTTAACAAAAATACTATCTGATAAAAATATGGAAGTAGAGAAGCAACGGGAGTTGTTAAGAGAGGGTAAGGAGGAAGCGGAGAAAGCAAAGGCACTTGCGAAGATAGAATCCGATAGGGTAATAGAGGCGTTACGGGAGAAAGTAGAAATAGCTGAGAAGGAGTCTGAATTAAAAGCTTTAAGGTTGAGTGATATAGAGAAAGATTTACTGGCTCTAAGAGATACAAAGGGATTACTTAACTCGCAACTAGAGAATGCTAGGTTAGAAGCACAAAAAGTTGGAAATGATAATGGTAAGTTACAAGTACAAAAAGGATTAAAAAGAGTAGAAGTAAAAGCACAAGAATTAGTGTTAAAGGAAAAAGAACTACAACAAAAGTTTAAAAAGATAGAAACACAAGAACAAGAGTTGGAATTAAAACAATTACAAGTACAAAAAGGATTAAAAAGAGTAGAAGTAAAAGCACAAGAATTAGTGTTAAAGGAAAAAGAACTACAACAAAAGTTTAAAAAGATAGAAACACAAGAACAAGAGTTGGAATTAAAACAACCGCAAATCAAAAAGGAGCTTACTAAGATAGAGCAACAGGAAAAGGAAATAGATTTAAAGAAACCGCAAATCAAAAAGGAGCTTACTAAGATAGAACAACAGGAAAAGGAAATAGATTTAAAGAAACCGCAAATCAAAAAGGAGCTTACTAAGATAGAGCAACAAAAACTTATTTCACAACAAGAGTCAAGTGTTATAAAAAAAGAATTTAAAAAACTAGAGAAACAAAAAACAGAAACCATTCAGATTGGACAAGAAATAAAGGCAAAATTTAAAAAATTAGAGAAAGAAAAACAACAATTACTTTTACAAGAGCAAATGAAAAACAGCTTTTTGATGGCGAATAAGATGAAACAGCAACTTATGCAGGAGAAAGTAAATCCTTCTATGTTAATGAGAAATAATAAACGTTCTCATTCCATTTCCTACAATAGTAATAGCACTTCTTCTGTATCTAAAGAGTATAAGGATAGTTTACCTGAACAAAAAAAGATAATTGCTGTTAAAAATAGAGAAACCAATACACAAAAACATATCAAGCCATATACTACTACTATTCAAACTGAAGTTAGCAGACCAAATTTAGAAAGGCAACATCGTGCTGTTATTACTTTTTATAAAAAATAGATGTAATATCTAAATTATTACCAGACTGATTTTTCAGAGAACTAATAACAAACTCATAAAATTATGGTATAAGAATGTATCATTTTGGCAAAAACTTTACTAAATTTATTTCTAATGCAATCTTTAATAATTATAAAAAATTTACGTCAAAAATTAATATTTACAGTTTCTATAGTAGGTAGAAAAATAATAAGCTACAAATATTTTCTGCTATTTACTACTTTTGCAATTTTTATAGGAATTATTTTTCTGAAGAAAATTTTTATTGTAGAAGAGATATCTCAACAAGATGAGGTAAAACAAGTTATTCCTGTTGAAGTAGTTAAAGCCGAATATTCATTAGGAATTAATAATAAACTTACAACTAATGGTAAAACTATAGCATATGAAACACATCCAGTAAAATCAAATATCACTGGAAAAATCACAGAACTTGATTGTTCTGTTGGTACTTATGTCAAAAAAGGTGATATTTTAGCTATCTTTGATACTGAACAAATAGATTATCAAATTGAGCTTACAACTCAAGAATATGAGATAAAAAAGAAAAAACTAGATTCGCTACAAAAACTACTAGATAAAGATTTAATTAGCTATACGGAATATGCCAATCATGAAATAGAATATTTAGAGGTAAAACAGCGTTATCATAGACTATTAGACGATAAAACCAAACATTATATCGTTGCACCTTTGAGTGGAATTGTAGAGGAAAAATTTGTTGTTGCTGGAGAGTTTGTAACTCAAAAGGATAAAATTGTTATGATACATGATATTCAAATAATCAAAATTGGTTTTAATATTGATGAACTTGATTATCAGAAATTTAAGAGTGCTGAAAATAGTTATATATACGTATATATTCCAGCTCTAGATTTGTCTTTTACACTCAATGATTTTAAGACCTCAGAAATTGCTCAAGAGAAGAATCACTCAGTTTATATTGAGGCATTCATTCCAAATGATGATAATTTAATTACACCTGGTTTATTTGTTAATGTTGATGTGATTTTTAGCGATGATCAACAAGTAATTAAATTGCCAAATTCTGCAATTTTTTTTGAAGACCATTATTTTTGCTATGTAATTGAAAATGATATAGCAAAAAAAGTAGCAGTTGAAATAAGTGATAGTGATAACACTAATATTAGTGTGATTTCTACCATTATAAAATCTGGTGATCAGGTGGTAGTTTCTGGAAAAAAAGGATTATACGACGGTGCTAAGGTTTTGATTGACAATACTTTAGTAGTTTCTCCGTGATTTATGTACAATAAAATTTGCCTTTTAGACTGATGAGATGATGATAAAAAGGATATTAGAACACAGTAGTATTTTTATTGTAATGAATATTGTTATTGTGATACTTGGTATCTATTCATACCTACAACTTAAAATTCAGCTTTTACCAAATCTTCCAGTTTCAAATATTTATATTTCTATTATTAATCCAAATGTCAAACCTGAGTTAATAGAAAAATATACCACAAGACCTTTTGAAGAAATATTCTCACATGTTGATGGAATAATCTCTATTCTTGCCGATAGTGAATTGGGCGAAAGTAAAATAACATTAACTATTGCGGATAAAATTCCTATTAACCAAGCAATAAACCAAGTACGAGACTTGATAATAAAGAATAGATCGCTTTTACCGGAAGGAGCCAAGGACCCTATTGTTTCTACTGAAAGTTTCTCAAACCTACCAATGATGTATATTGGGTTGATGAGTAATAATAGTTTACCTAGTGCTGATGAGATTGATTTAATTAAGAAAAAACTAAAATATGTTGATGGGGTAGCAAGTGTTTCTAGCTTTGGTATAACTGAAAAGGCTGTTTATATTAATATTGATCCAGCAAAGTTAGCTAAATATCATATCCCTCTGGAAAATGTCCTTGCCTCTCTAACATTACAGAGTATTGATTTTTCAGGCGGTAAACTATCAAATCAGTATAAAACGGAGTATATTTCATTTGATTCCGTAATAAATAAAATAAGCGATTTTGACAATATAAGTTTGGACAGTAATAATGTTGCCGTGAAATTAAAAAACGTTGCAAATATTGCTATTTCGGATAAAGAAGCAACAAGTTTTGCATATTTAGGCATGAATAAAATTGTTTTACTAGGTATTTTTACTAAATCAAATTCAAATCCAATTGATGTTGCAAATAGTGTAAGAGAATTTTTAGACAATTACGAAAGGACAAACAAGCAATTTAAGTTGCAAATTATTATTGATAATAGTCAAGATATTCTACAAGCGTTTCAAGAAGTAAAAAAGACTTTACTAGAAGCGGTGGTGTTAGTATCTGTTATCGTTTTGCTTTTAATGGGTTCGGTACGATATTCTATTATTGCAATTTGCTCAATTCCCATTTCAATTGCAGCCTGTTTTATTGTTATATATTTACTTGGCCATACTATAAATACGATAACAATGTTAGCAATTGTATTATCAATAGGTTTAGTGGTAGATGATTCAATTGTAGTAATTGAAAACGCCGAGCATTATTATCATAAAAATAGAAACGCATTGGAAAGTATATTGCAAGCGATGCGTACACTTTTTTTATCGGTTTTGATCTTAATGGTTACCCTTATAGTAATTTATATTCCAATATTTTTTATTAAAGGAGCAGTCGCTAAGATTCTACAGGAATTTGCATCTTCCGTAATTGCGTGCTTAGTTACATCGTTTATTGTAGCATTTACATCGACTCCAGTACTATTCCTAAAGTTAGCCAACAACAGTCATGAGAACAGATTTGCAAAAATTGTGAACCTTACATTATCATTAATAATGCGCAAATATACTAGTTCTCTGTTCTTTATAATCAGAAATATAAAAACATTTCTGTTTTTGGTAGTTATAGTTACACTCAGTGGTATATATATTGCAGTTAATAAGATAAAAATTGAAGTAGAACCTTTTGAAACAACTGATACGATAATCATCACAAATATCTTTGCTACTAATACAAATCTCTCCTACATTCATCATTACATGGAAAAAATTACCAAAATAATTAAGGATGATGATAACATTAAATACATTTTAAGAATTGAAGAATCTCCAAGATCAATAATTTACGTGATCCTGAAAGATAAGAGCAAAGCACTCTTAACTTTCAATAATATTGAATCTAAGCTTAAAAAAGTAGCTGTTGCTGGCGATCTATCAGTAAAATTTGCTCAAAGCAAAAATGCTGGCTCTGTAACTGGAAACGTTGAATTGAACTTTTACGTCAATAACCAATCTTCCATGAAAAATAACTGGGAAGCTATACATTTTATACGAGAAAATTCTAAAAACTTATTCTCGAATGTAATTGCAATAGCTCCGTCATTAGTTCAGGATTATAAATTTTTATGTGACCAAGATAAATTATTCCAGTATGGGCTTACACAAAGGGACATATCAGATACTCTAGATATTCTGTTTAATGCTAGAAAGATCAGTAACTTTAAACATTATGATAATATTTATGATGTTATAGCTAGATCAGACATAAAATTTGGTCAAATGCTTAGGAATGTTCAAAATATGTTGATCTCAGTCCCTAAAAATAGTGAAAGTATTATACAACTCAAGGATATATGTATGATTACTAAGGTTAATACAGTAAGCCAAATTCTTCGTTATAATGAACAATATTCCATTGAAGTTATTGCTACTGCAAAAGCTGGGATTAAATTACAAGAAGCTGTCAATTTTCTTGATCAGTTAAATAGGAAATTACCAAATGATACTAATATTATCTACACTGATCAAACTCAAATGTTAATTGATTCAACATCCTCATTTACAATACTCATTACTATAGCTGTTTTAGGGCTTTATTTATTAATGTTTGGAAGATTTAATAATTTGGTAATTTCACTGATTATATTAGTGGGTGGAATTCCTGCTGCTCTAAGTGTAGCAATGCTCAGCTTATATTTTACTCAAGGTGGTTTAAATATATATACTGAAATATCACTTATCACGCTAGCTGGATTAATAACAAAACATAGTGTTTTATTATGCAGTGCAATATATCAGACACAGCAAGAAGGTGAGATGTATTTGAAAGCTATAATAGCAGGTTCGGTTTCAAGAATTAGAGCTATATTAATTACTTCTCTTGCCATGAGTATAGGTTTATTATCACTTTTTTTTGATACTGGAAATTATTCCAATAGCCGTTTCCAAATGGCTATGGTTCTAGTTACCGGAATTGTGGCCGGATCAATATTAACAGTTTATATAGTACCATGTTTTTACACAATTTATTCCAGTTTTATTATCAAAAGTAGTAATAGTACCCACTAGCTCTGTAGGTAGAGATGGTATAAAAATGGCAATATAGACTCTATGTAGCTGTTGTGCGCCAGGTATACTAGTCCACCCCTGCGCCAGATGAGAAGTCCACTATATACTAACTTTTTTGTATCATATTGTCATCCTCCATTTTAAATTTTGGCGTAAAGTTTTTTCGGTAAGAATCACCCTCTAATACTACTCTATACGAATTATTAACTATTCTATCCAAAGCAGCGTTAGCCATAACAGGATCAAAAAATATTTCCGCCCATGTTTCAATTTTCCTATTTGTGGTAATGATCAGACTAGCATTTATATGCACGGCCGCTATTAAATCATATAAATTACCTCAGTTCGGGATAAGCGCGTAGTTTAGAGATAAATCAAAACTATAATTTATTGAAGGTTTATTTTTTTTAAAGCAATATGATATAAACGTGGATAGTATATGCACAAAGGCATTGATTGGTGATCTATTAACCCACCAATTAAATACCCGACATAACTATTGCCAAGAAGGAAGGAATTTGTATAATGCAATAATGTCAAAAAGTGAAGATTTTAGGAAATTATCAATAAGCGCACAAGCGTCGATGAGAAAGATTGCTCTAAAACTAGTAAAAAGAGGAGAGAGTCAATCGTCGGTAGGTGAATTAATAGGAGTGAGTCGCCAGACAGTAAATGAATGGGTAAGGAGGGAAAAGAGAGGCGACAAGTACGCAATTAGTGGGAAGTTAAGAGGTAGAAAGATAGGAGAGAAAAGGCTTATAACCGAAGATCAAAGTAAAATAATACAAGGGTACGTAAATATCTCTAGACCAGAAGATCACAATATCAAATCAGCATTATGGTCAAGAAAATCAGTTAATGCACTCATCAAAAAACATTGTGGATTTTTTCTTCCCCTAAGTACAATAGGCGAATATTTAAGAAGATGGGGGTATACTGCACAAAAGCCAAAGAAGTTAGCATATGAGCAGCAACCCAAAAGGGTTCAATTTTGGTTAGATGAAGAATATCCGTCAATAGCCAAGCAAGCAGAATATGAAAAGGCAGAAATACATTGGTGCGACGAAGTAGGGATAAAACAAGAGTGTCAGGTATTACAAAGCTATTCTTTAAAAGGAAAAACCCCTGTTGTGATTCATAAATCGAAGAGATTTAGTATAAACATGATATCCACTGTTACAAATAACGGTAAGCTAAGGTTTATGCTGTACGAAGAGACACTAAAAACAAATGTATTTATAGAATTTTTACGGAGGTTGGTAAAATACTCCAAGAAAAAAATCTTCTTAATCCTAGATAATCTCAAGGTTCATCATAGCAAAAAAGTACAAATATGGACTCGGAAACATAAAAAGAAAATTTCTTTATTTTTTCTGCCTCCGTATACTCCGCAACATAATCCGGATGAATATTTAAACAACGATTTAAAAAGAAATGTAAATAGGAAACATATACCTCTTACAAAATCTGAACTCCAAGGGAATTTAAAATCTTACCTAAGGACTCTGCAAAATAACCCAGAACATATCAAAAGATTATTTCAGGCGAAAGAAGTAAAATATGCCGCCTAAGTCGGGTATTTAGTTGGTGGGTTAATATGTCTCGTGTGTTCAAGGTTCATTTTATTTTTTAAATAATCAAATACAGTTTCAATTATATTTCGTTTGCGTAGTAAGATTTTTTCGTTTAAATCCATTAATTTATTTGGCATATTCTTTTTAATTCCATGCACCATTTTCAATCCTCTTTCATATAAATTAATGAATAGATTTTGCTTAATATAACCTTTGTCGGCGTATATAAAACCAGTTAAATCCGTTGTTAGATCAAGCACAGGAACTCTATCATCTACGTTTCCCTTAGTCATTTTTAGCGCGATAAATTCACCTTTTTCGTTGATCACTAAATGTAATTTAAACCCATAAAAAAAGCCCATAGATGATTTGCCTTGCTTGGCAAGCCCAGCAAATGTTTTATTCCTATAGCGTCTTTTATTGTGGCAGATTTTGATTGCGGTAGTATCCATAAAATATGTGCCAGTTTCTTCGCCAAATAACATATGCAAAAGTATATTAAACGGTAAAAATAATCTAGACATTAGTTCTACAAAACGGTTATAACTTAAGGCATTCGGAAAATCGTTTTTGTGGATATACTCTATACAAGTTTTGTAAAAATATTTAAAGTTCTTTGCATGAGACGTATGATACATTACCATGATCGTCATAATCTCGCTCAAGCTCATACTACATAAGCGATTTCGCTGTTTATTGCCAGGTAATAATTGCTTTTTTTCGTAACCAGAGTAAATTTGGCAAAAATCATCTATAAAGCTGTACAATTCCGTGATATCTTTTTTCATGCCTGTGGTTGCCATTTTTTGTTAAAAAAGAGCTTTATCACAGGCATCACCATCTTGCAACCCTTGTATCTACTATATATTTATGCAATCCTTATCCCGAACTGGGGTAAATCAGATGATTGTTCCGCTGATAAGGTTTTTAGGCCAAAATCATCTAAGATCAATAAATCAACTTTTGTATAACGCTTAAAAATAGCGTCATAAGTAAAATCAGCTCTAGAACGGTAAAATTCGTTAAGCAACTCGTTGCTCCTTATAAACTTTACCTTTTTATTACGTTGGCAAGCCAACATTCCAAGAGCTTGAGATAAGTGCGTTTTACCGGTACCTACGAGTCAATCATTTATTTTGTGTAAGTTGTATTTTTTAATTCCAGTAAATCCTGCCTAAAATCCCCGCATAAAATTTCATAGTATAGGAAATTCAAAATTTGCAACCAGAAAAATCATCAATCAGCTTTTTAAAAATTCGTTTAATAAATATGTAGTTACCAGCCACAATATTAGAAATTATCAACACTTTTACAAAAATCTCTGCCAGAATCTATCTAAAAATAGGTTCAGTTTTACAAATTATGTGGCCAAGACGTGAAAGAAGTGTTCGCCATAATGATGTTATCTAGGCGTTGATAATAATTCATTGGTTCTTATTAATAACAATGGCGGAGATAAACCGTAATAAACTTGCCGCAGATTCATACATTTATTGCAATTATAGCAAAACAGAGGATCTATTTTAAAATTCAACCAAATCATTAATCTCCAACTAATGAGCTTAGTTTTCTTATGAACGATTTGATTAATTGCCTTATATACGATAGGTAATTGTACGCCCCTAGTTCTATTAGATAAAAAACCGTAATACCTAATCATTCGAAAATAACGATCTGGTACATCCATAATCAGACTAGCTATGAACTGCATCACGGGCATAGTTATGCGATCAATTGTATTATTATAGTGATCAAAAATTTAAACGTTACCTGCTTTCCGTCGTAATTTTCTATTCTTGTCTCAAATAATTTTATATACCGCCCTAAATATTCTATGTTGCGTTTATGATCATCCGATGGTTTTTAAATAAACATACCAACTGATTTTATTATAAACTACTCATCCAGTTATTAAAATTCTCAGCATTTTGATATGCGGACGGCAACTTCAAATTACTTGAGATATATTGAAAGCGAAATAACTCAAGGACTCTATGTCTCCACATTTTTTAATAGGTTCGGCAGGAAAAAATAATTTTTGCCACTTGCCTTTGCTATTTATACCGCCGCAAGTAACCGATAAATGGATATGAACATTGCGTTTTAAATCTCTACCGAAAGTGTGTAAGGCAGTAAATATACCAACCACAAGATTTTTCTTTGTAGCTATTAACCCACCAATTAAATACCCGACATAACTATTGCCAAGAAGGAAGGAATTTGTATAATGCAATAATGTCAAAAAGTGAAGATTTTAGGAAATTATCAATAAGCGCACAAGCGTCGATGAGAAAGATTGCTCTAAAACTAGTAAAAAGAGGAGAGAGTCAATCGTCGGTAGGTGAATTAATAGGAGTGAGTCGCCAGACAGTAAATGAATGGGTAAGGAGGGAAAAGAGAGGCGACAAGTACGCAATTAGTGGGAAGTTAAGAGGTAGAAAGATAGGAGAGAAAAGGCTTATAACCGAAGATCAAAGTAAAATAATACAAGGGTACGTAAATATCTCTAGACCAGAAGATCACAATATCAAATCAGCATTATGGTCAAGAAAATCAGTTAATGCACTCATCAAAAAACATTGTGGATTTTTTCTTCCCCTAAGTACAATAGGCGAATATTTAAGAAGATGGGGGTATACTGCACAAAAGCCAAAGAAGTTAGCATATGAGCAGCAACCCAAAAGGGTTCAATTTTGGTTAGATGAAGAATATCCGTCAATAGCCAAGCAAGCAGAATATGAAAAGGCAGAAATACATTGGTGCGACGAAGTAGGGATAAAACAAGAGTGTCAGGTATTACAAAGCTATTCTTTAAAAGGAAAAACCCCTGTTGTGATTCATAAATCGAAGAGATTTAGTATAAACATGATATCCACTGTTACAAATAACGGTAAGCTAAGGTTTATGCTGTACGAAGAGACACTAAAAACAAATGTATTTATAGAATTTTTACGGAGGTTGGTAAAATACTCCAAGAAAAAAATCTTCTTAATCCTAGATAATCTCAAGGTTCATCATAGCAAAAAAGTACAAATATGGACTCGGAAACATAAAAAGAAAATTTCTTTATTTTTTCTGCCTCCGTATACTCCGCAACATAATCCGGATGAATATTTAAACAACGATTTAAAAAGAAATGTAAATAGGAAACATATACCTCTTACAAAATCTGAACTCCAAGGGAATTTAAAATCTTACCTAAGGACTCTGCAAAATAACCCAGAACATATCAAAAGATTATTTCAGGCGAAAGAAGTAAAATATGCCGCCTAAGTCGGGTATTTAGTTGGTGGGTTAATATCTCCTTAATAATTCCTGCTGCAATACCGGAAATCAATCCAAACAGATCACGATTGAGCCAAAATATCGGCCATAAAGAGTCCGGCATTGTAAATGTAATGTGCTGCCATCGTGTTTTTGGTAGAACATTGCTAGCCTTACTCACCCATTGATCCGTTTGTTTCTTACCACAACGAGAACAAAACCTACCTTTACAGCTGAATGCTACCGATTTATTGCGGTTACAATCACGGCAGCTATAACGTTTAAATCCTAAATATTTCGTTCCACACGATATAACTTTAGTGACGTTGAAAATAATGCCGTATCTTAGCTTGCCGTATTTTTTAGCGAAATCGAGACCAATTACCACGGTCTAGAAAAATATGTTTTATAGATATTCCTTTACCGACTATTTCCATAAATTACTTATAGTTAATGTTTTCTTACCAAGGAATCTTTCTTCCTTTGCGTTCTAAATCAAATTCTTTACAATCAGGGCAATAGTAAACAGAATTATACTTATGATTGGGAGATATTTTTCGCAACATTATCCAGAAAGCCTTGGCTATTTCCTTATCTCCTTCGGAAAAAATCTTTTTGATCCTGCTGTAAGGAATTGCTTGCTCTTTAGAAATGGCCTTAAGAGTTTTTACCGCTAATTCATTGACCAAATGCTGCTCAGAGTGCAAGTTACTCATAACTCAATTATATATTATCTTATGTATGTCTAACATTCAGTCTTTATAACTCAAGTTAAAACAAATCAAATACCAGTATTATAATCCTCCATAAATATTTATCGGTCAAGGGTATCTTCTTTTAAGCTGCCACCGATAGGTGGCTTATCTTGTAGACATTTTCCAGTGATGAAAAGATTTACCTATACCAGTTTACTAAGCTCAATTGCCAAGTTAATGACGTATGTCATTACTTCATTTGGTTTAGTATATTCTACTAAGTACTTTGGATATTATGGAATATTTATTGTACTAATTCCTATAGGAATATTATATTACTTCGCTGTTAATCATTTTGATTCACTAGAGCGGGCAAGCTAAATTCTTTATCAAATATAGGTTCTCTGTATTGTAAATCGCTTAAAGAAACCACCTTTAGCTTAATGTTAAGGTTTACGCACTCTTTATAAATATATTCACTGATGTCGTGTAAAGATAAGTCTTCTGCAAAAATTAAAAAATTTCTAATGGATTCATTAATCTGTAGTTTCTGTTTTTCTACTGACATAAAATTCAAGGTACTTATGTTATGGGTTCTATCCATTAATTTAATTAATAACACTTCTTCATCTTGCATTTGATAAGCATTGGTAATTATTTCCTCTACACTTAACTTCGTCCCATCAGGCCTATCACGACTAAGCCTATCAACCATTTCAGCTATTCTCTGCCCAAAGCTACTATTTATCATCTCTACGGTAACTTCCGTATCTTCTACAATATCGTGTAATATGCTAGCAACTATTACATCAGTTTTTAGCTTATAATCAGATATCATATAAGCGACTTCTAAGGGATGACTATAAAACGGCTCTCCGCTTTTTCTCACCTGTACTCCATGATATTTCCTAGCCCAATAAATAGCCTTATTAACCAAATCAAAATTCAGTATATTTTTAGTATCTAATGATTTTAGCTTTTCTATCAATCTTATTGAATATTTACAAGGCGCTGAATAATCCATAATTTAAGAATTAATTAACTACATAATTATATAATAACTCCATATTAGTTGAAATATAAGTAAATTATAAATTATTTATTAAATTATTTTCTTTAATATTACAAATTAAATATTAACAGATTAAAAAATGGCACAAAATTTAATTAGGACAATACTTACAACGATTACTTAAATAGGTAAGATATTATTTGCTATAGACATAGTGTTTACGATATATAACTTAATCATATATCCCATTTACAGGGGCGTTGACAGGCTTAACCACCCTTGTTAGACTTGGGCTCCTAGTTAAACCTAACCGAATAAGCTTAAAATGGATAAGCAAACAAAAGACTTTTCGTATAACCAAGAAATTAACTTAACTTATAATCAATTACAAGCTCTCGGTATAACAGCAGAGATTTCCTGAGAGTTAAAGATCCTTATTCCATTTTACAAAAATTAACTAGAAAATCAGTTAAGCTTAAAGAAATAACTGATATTGTTGTCTTTAGAATTATAGTAAACGAACAAGACGAATGCTATACAGCGCTAAAACTTATTCAGGAAATTTACAAGGTAATACCACGAAAGTATAGAGATTACATTGACAAGCCAAAGACTAATGGTTATCGCTCCCTGCATACTGTTATTCTTTTAGGTTCATATGGATTACCTGTTGAAATACAAATACGCACTAGGGGAATGCACAATATAGCTGAAAATGGTGGAGCTGCGCATAGTAGATATAAACAAAATCAAGAACCACGGACTATTACCCCTGCAGAACTTAACCTTTTAACGAAAGCTTACGAAACCTTAGGTCAAGATAACTTAACAGAATCTGCTCTGATTGCTTATTTACAAAAGATACAGATTATTTGGAACGTAGCTTTGTAGAACTTCAAAATAAAACTAATAACGATAATTATTATAAAAACCCTTAAAAACCAATAAAACTATGGAACTTCATGAGGATTTGTGATACAATGTTTGTAAGTATTTATGACGGTAATTATGGAAAAAATATCTCCTCGCGTTGACTTGGCCTTCAAGAAAATCTTCGGTGTCGAAGAGAATAAGGATCTTCTTATTTCTCTTATAAACTCTATTGTTGACACGGAAGATCAGGTATCAGATATTACTTTGTTAAATCCTTATAATCCTAAAAACTTTAAACAGGATAAATTATCGATACTAGACGTTAAAGCTACAAATCAGGACGGTAAAAGATTCAATATTGAGATTCAGATTAGCGACGAAGCCGATTATGACAAACGAGCCCTCTATTACTGGGCAAAATTATATACCGAGCAGCTAAAGGTAGCACAGGATTATTCTGCTCTGTCCAAAGCCATAGGTATTCATATACTGAACTTTACTTCTATCCCTAAGGCAAAAAATTATCATAACGTTTTTCATATTACCGAAAAAGAGAACGGGTTTGCCTATTTCAAGGATTTGGAATTGCATACAATAGAACTCAATAAATTTACTAGCGATTCAAGTGAGGAATTAAAGGATATAGTTGCTAAAACCAGAACCGCTCTTGATATGTGGGTTGCTTTCTTAACAAGGCATGATTTACTAAAAGCAGAACGCTTACCGAAAGAACTGGATGATGAGAATTTGAAAAAAGCACTACATGTATTGGATGTTCTGAACTTTAGCGAAGAGGAAAGAGAACTTTATGAGGACCATCTCAAATGGCTTAGAATAGAAGCCAATACACTAAAAAAAACTGCAGAGAAGGCTTTAGCTGAAGGTATCTCCATCGGTAAACAGGAAGGTATCTCTATCGGTGAAGCTAGAGGTATTGAGAAAGGTATTGAAAAAGGAGAAACCAAAAAAGCTGTAGAAATCGCCAAGGCTATGCTAACAAAAAATAAACCTATGGAAGAAATAGTAGAATTTACCGGTTTAACTGTTAAAGAAATAGAAAAGTTAAAATAATCATGAGTATTGATATTAATACAAATACACATCCCATTTTGGTAAAAACAGCAATTAATATGATAAACCAGAAGCTGGATGATAAACTTATTTCATCCGTAACGGGCTTAGATTTAGAAGAAATTGCAAAACTTAAAAACAAATTATAATTTAAAGGTAATAAATGAACAAATCAGAATTTATCACCCATATCGCAGACCAACACAAATGCACAAAAATAGAAGCTGAGAAAGTAATTGATACATTTACATCTTCAGTAATTGATGCCATAGGACAAGGCAAGGAAATATCCCTTCTTGGCTTCGGTAATTTTACTATTAGTAAAGTTGCAGCAAGAAACGGACGTAATCCTAGAACAGGTTCGGCATTGAAGATTGCAGCTTACAATCAACCAAAATTCAAAGTAGGATCAAAACTAAAAGACGCGGTGAATAAAAAATAACCATAGGCTAAAATGACAGAAGTACTAGAAACTGGAAAACTGTGTGCCTTTAGTAAAAATGTATAAACTATTAATTTATAGGTGATACTATTATAAATTTTTTTAATTATCTTAAATGTTAATTAATAGTTGTGAGACGATAAAAAATTATTTAAGATTCTAAAAAAGCACCTAATTATAAGCATCCGGCAATGAAGAAACCAGCAATAGTTAGCTTAAGTTCAGCACAGCGACAAGAAGTTGTAAATACCCTAGATGAGATACTAAAAGAAAATAATTATCGTTACAAAGATTTAGTATTAGAGACGTTAGACTTTGTTAAAGTCCTAATGGAAGAGTTAAAGTCTGGAAAAATCAGTACCAATCAATTAAAACAGATATTATTGAGCCTGGATCAGGAGGCGCTAAAAAAGCTATCGGAGATTCATTAGAACCGCAAAATGAATCTCATGGTAATGGTGCTTGCGGTAACGGTAGTAATACTGATTCAGATTCTAAAGTAATAGATATTGCATCACATCAAAGAAAGAGAGCCAGTAGGACTGGTAAAGGCCGATATAGTTTTGATGATTATCCAGATGCCCCTATTAATAATATAGAGATTGAAGGTATAGGAGTTGGCGATATATGCGGGTCTTGTCATAAAGGAAAGCTTTACGAGGGTCAGGCACGTAAGTTATTACAATTCAGCGGTAATTCTCCAGTAAATGTCGAACGATACCAGAAGTCAGTATTACGCTGCAACACTTGTGGTTTAGAGTTTATGAATCATCAATCAGTAGATAAATGGACTCATAGTGCAAGAAGTTCAATTATACTGCAGAGAGTTTATGGAATGCCTTTTCATAGATTATCAAAATTACAGTCCTTATATAACGTGCCCATAGCTGAAAGTACATTATGGATTCAATCTTTAGGTGTATGGGAAGATTGTGGTTATGCTATATATCAGCAGTTATTGGCTGCAGCGAGTGAGAGCAAGATTTTTTATTCAGATGATACCGGAGCAAAAATTCTTGAAGTGATGAAGACTAATAAAACCTTGCCTGAGAAACAGCAGCGCAGTTGTAATACAACTACCATATGTACTAGAACGGCCAGAGGTGAGAGTATCATATTATACATGACTGATAATAAGCACTGTGGGGAGAATTTTGTACCAATCATGACCAACAGGGGTAATAAAGATCATTATTTTAAATTAATGGTAGATGCAAGTAGTAAAAATACGCCTAAAGTTGATGAGCAAGAGCTAGGTAAGTTAATAATAATAAATTGTTTATTTCATGGCCGGGAAAAATTTGCCGAGATAAAAGATTATTATCCCGAAGAATGCAAATATTTTCTAGATGAAATCAGTTCGATCTACAAAATTGACCATGAATGCCGAAATTATGATTCCAGAAAAAGGCTAAGACATCATAAGAAAAATAGCAGTAAGCATATTAAAAACATATATGATAAGATCAGGTATTTATATGATCAAAAATTAGCTGAGCCTAATAGCGCACTGGGTAAGGCAATGAATTATTGGCTAAACAATAAAACCGGACTGACACGGTTTTTAAAGGTTAAGGGAGCCCCTCTAGATAATAATAAATCCGAGCGGGCTTTAAAGAGCATAATATTACAGCGCAAGAATTCTCTGTTTTTCAAGACCAGGAATAGCGCTGCAATATGGAGTGGCTTAAGTAGTATAGTAAGGACATGTGAGGCAAACGGCATCAACGGCTTTGCTTATTTTAACTGGATTCAAACGAACTGGAATAAAGTACAGAAGGATGCAAGCAGTTACCTACCTTGGAAATACCTGGAGTACCGGAATAATACGGAGTTAGTGGCCGCTTAAAGGTCTCCAGTTTTTTGCCAGTTTTGCTGATAAAGGGTCACCATTATTAATTAGAATGTGCAGTGATCGATGACAGATTTGTTGGTACATTGAACCATTTAGAGATTGTATTTTATATTTGAATTTACCTTGAGAAAGTCTTTTGGTACAGAGCCAGAATCCTTGACCATCGAACGATAGGACTTTAATAGTGGTTTTGCTTTTGTTATAAAATAGAAATAAAGCCCCACTCATAGGGTTTATGGTAAGTTTTTGGTTGCAAACAGCAATAAGACCATCGATGCCTTTGCGGAAATCAATATGTATGGTTGCAACAAATATGGTTGATTGAGGCGTTAATTGGAGCATAAAAAGGTATTAATAATGCTGGTTGGATCTGAAGTGTGAATAATAAGCCTGATACCATTTGGTTTTATCATCTCGCAGGTGAAATTTAAGGGTGTCGCAGGGTTGATTAGGTGATTCTTTTGTGGCTGGTTTGGATCAGCGAAATTGAAAGGAATAAAATTAAGTGATTCAGTTACTGAAGTTTGCTGATTTTTGCTATCAAGTGAGTAATTTTGATCTTTTTGGATATTATAAAGAAAGGATCTACTGATATTTAAGGCAGCAGCAACTTGTGATATTGAATATGAAGTTAATAATTGCCTGGCATGGGCTTTTAGATGGGGAGGAATAGGAGAAAATTTACTACTTTTTTTATTATCTCGCCAGACTTGGAACTGGTTAGCAACTTCTTCTAATGTAGATATAGTTGAACTCATATTAATGCACCTATAATATATTTTAAAAGTGCATAATATTTTAATATTTTGCCCTAGTTATGCATTTTTACTAAAGGGACACGGAAAACTAAAACAGATCATAGATAAAATAGAAACCATAGAACAGGAACGCCTAGAAAGTACCGATCTCCTGAAAGATGCATTTAATGAGGCTAAATCAATGGGTTTTGACGTTAAAATCATTAAACATGTCCTTAAGCTCCGTAAAAAAGATAAGAAAAAGCTGGAGGAGGAAGATAGCCTGATTGAATTATATCGTACTGCTTTACAAATTTAAATTACTTTATGGAAAAACTAGATAACCTTCTTCAAAAGTATAAGGCCCTAACATACAACACTCCAGTACTTCATGGTCTTTATACTTCTCTAGTATGTACTCCGGTTAGCATGATCCCGTTAAAGGCACATATGGAAATGATTTTTGGTAGCAATAATATTGTAGAATGGGACTCCATTGATGAAGCACAATATTTTCTAGAAAAAAGTAAAGATTTATGGAACAGTATAATAGACATTCTACGCAACAAGTGGAAATACGTACCATTAACCTATTCTGACGAACTAGATAACCCAATTATTGAAGACTGGATTACCGGTTTTGCAATAGGTATGCATGCAATACCTTCATTTTGGCAGATATTGCTTGATAACCCAACACATCATGAACTGCTAAATCCTATAATCACTTTATATAACAGAGACAATTTACCTTCTGCGCTATTAAGATCATCAGAATCCGAAAGTTTGACAAGGGCGGAGTGTATCAAATTAATTCAAATAAATATACCGGCTGTATATGATTTTTATGATACTTATAGACGTATATGGAATGAGCGACTTATGTCTGGGTATAAAACGGGACGCAATGAACCTTGTCCGTGCGGTTCTGGCAAAAAATATAAAAAATGCTGTATGGACATCACTTTTAATTAATGATTTCTGTCATTAAGGGTATACCTCACGTAGACTACCAAAATCCGGTCTATTTTAAAGTATCGCATAATATATAATAGGTTGTTGTTATAAAACTACTTATGCTACACTACCGATAGCATATTTTAGAAAAATTCTTGCAAGCTACGCACTTTATGGGAAAATACCTCTTAATTCACGCGATTAGTTTTTAGCGCCGATGGAAGTATTACACGGAATATGGCATCCCACAAAAAACCAAATAGGTCTTTGGATTGAAACAAAAGATAAAATATACGCTCCTAATAAAAAAATAGCTTCGGGTATAGTAGGAAAAGTTAATATTCTACTCCCTACGCACAATATGGCAGCGGTCGCTTCACCCTTAATAGCGCGAGAATATAATTTAGATACACCTGATAAACTAGATTGGCAATACCATCAAGTCGGCTGTTTATATGTTACTCCTTCGATAATTAAAAATATTTTTTCTGCAGAAAGTTTTCGCTTTGCACCAGACTTTGTGTATTGGCAACAAATAGTCGATATAGTTTCTGAAATTCTAGAACATGAATTATATATACCTAGCATTAACCAAAATAACGAACCTGTTTGGACTACGTATCATCCAGACGTAGAACTGTTAGCTAAGCAAATGCCCGAGATATGTCGCTATATAGATAATAATTGTTATAGCAACATTGGATTATTGCGGCATTTTTTTGACCATACGGTTACAAATCTTGTCAAAACAACATACTTATCTAATGACCAGAGCAGAATTATTTCCGGTACTTTTTTAGAAAGTTTTTTTAATTCAAAAACAAAGAAATTCTCAGATTTAGATAAAGAGCATTGGCTAACTTGGAAATCAGCATTAGACCACAATAAGCATAACATATGTATTAAACTTGAAGCACCCGAGAATAGGGATTCTCAATGGAGTCTTGCTGTTCTCAAAAAGAGTGATGAAGATCAGTCTAAATATGAAATTATTAATAATAGATGGCACGATTGCTTAAGTGATTTGGGTTTAGCAATGCGTATTTATCCTGACCTTGAACGTGCATTTAATGAAGATAGGGTTATACCGTTTAAATTGACACAGGAAGATGCTAGATTTTTTTTTAAAGAAACAGCTTGGACCTTACAACAGTCCGGCTTTACCGTAATTATACCTTCTTGGTATACGCCGAAAGGATATAATACGGCTAAATTAAAGCTCAAACATAAAAAAACCAAAATTTCATCACAAAATGAAAATAGCTATTTTACCCTTGAAGGTATTTTATCATTTGAATACTCATTATCGCTAAACGGACAAGATATTACCGTAGAAGAATGGAAACAATTGATTGCTAATAAAGAAGAGCTAGTACAATTTAGGGGAGAATGGGTGCAGCTTGATTTGGCACATATGGATCGCATACTTGATTTCTGGAAGTACAATCAAGTAGAAGATCTAAATATTTTTCAATTACTTAATAAAGCCGCTCATCCGGATATTGAATTTGACCACAATACCGATCAATTCCTTATGTCTTTGTATAGCAAGCAAAATTTTACCATACTGGATACTCCCGGCACATTTCAAGGGACGCTTAGACCTTATCAACAACAAGGTTTTTCTTGGATAAGGTATATGGAACAAATTGGACTAAACCCATGTCTAGCCGATGATATGGGTCTTGGCAAAACTGTTCAGATTATTGCACATATAGCCGCAACCCAAAATGCGGGAAATAACCTTTTGGTTGTTCCTACTTCGGTAATCGGTAACTGGGAAAGGGAATTTGCGAGATTTGCTCCGCATATTTCCATATGCACATACCACTCTAAAGGTAAAGATCAGAATCTTACCGAGTATGATGTAGTACTGACGACATTTACCATGCTTCGTAAAAATTATAAACTTTTTACCGACATAAAGTGGCATAGAATCATCCTCGACGAGGCACAAAATATAAAGAATCCCAAGGCTCAACAAAGTAAATCCTTATTTGCTTTGAAAGCTAAGCACTATGTTGCGCTCACCGGCACGCCTATAGAAAATAGCGTAGTTGATCTTTGGTCAATATTTAACTTTCTAAATAGAGATTATTTAGGTGATTTAAAAATATTCAAGCGACAATTTCATGGGGAACCGGAAAATAGACCGCGGCTAAAACGTCTTATAGAACCGTTTATATTACGTAGACTCAAAACTGATAAATCTATTATATCCGAATTACCCGATAAAATTGAACAAAAAGTTTATTGTCAGTTAACTAAAGAGCAAGCTTCATTGTATCAGGCGGTAGTTAACCAAATAAGCGATAAAATTAAAAACAGAGAATTTGCTAGCGCGGATATGCTATCAAGTTTAACTAGATTGAAGCAAATTTGTAATCACCCGATGCAATATTTACAAGATAACAGCGAATTTGCCGCAAAAAGATCGTTAAAACTGCAACGACTTGATTCAATAATTGATGAAGCTATAGAAAACAAAGAAAGTATTTTAGTTTTTTCTCAATATAAAGAAATTTGTGAAGCCATAAATAAATTTTTTGCTCTAAAATATAATACCTATTTATTACACGGATCTATTAGCAGAACTGCAAGAGATGCCATGATCGAAGAGTTTCAGGACGAAGCTACCCCACCGTCAATATTTATTTTATCATTAAAAGCGGGAGGTGTTGGTATCACCTTAACAAAAGCGAGTCAAGTAATCCACTTTGATAGATGGTGGAATCCTGCGGTTGAGAATCAGGCAACCGACAGAGCTTTTCGTATCGGACAGCAGAAAAAAGTTTTAGTACATAAATTTATTACCCAAGGTACCTTGGAAGAAACAATAGATCAAATCATTGCGGATAAAGTTACTTTGTCCGAATCAATACTTAGCGATGATTCTTCATGGCTTAAAGATCTTAATACCCAAACTTTTATGGATTTAATAAAATTAAGACAGGAGGCTCTCTCAGGTGAATAATAAAACGTGGTGGGGAGAAAAGTTTCTAGAAGCTTTAAAGTCCTTTATAGAAGAAGGAAGGTTGAAGCGTGGAAGCGCATACCGGACGGCAAACAGGCTATCTAACTATCAACAGAAACAAAATCAAGTATCGGCTACCATGATGGGTAATATAAATCCATATTTTGGAGTTTATAAAGTTCCGTATTACAAAAGTAAAATTGTTTTCTCAAAATTATCTAATGCTGAATCGATAATTAACAATATTGAAAATGATCCATTATTACTTGCCAAACTAGTGATAAGAGAATTACCTTCCGGTATCTCTAATATCTTACCGCAAAGCAGTAAAGATATAGACACCTCCTGTTCATGTCCGGATTGGGAAAACCCTTGTAAGCATATAGCCGGATTATATTTAAAGATTGCGGAAGAAATTGATTATAACCCTTTGTTATTATTTGAACTTAGAGGAATAGAAGAGAAATTATTATCTCAAAAAATAAAAAAATATATTATTTCATCAAATTTTGTTAATAGTTCTTTAACTCCTACCGAAGTCACAGGTAAAATAGAACTTAAAAATTTCTGGGGTAACCCTCATCAGAAACTTAAAACAAGTTTAATAGTTAAAATCCCCGCCGTTTTGATTAAGAAAACGGGGATAAACCCACCATTTTGGCATAAAAGAAAATCGTTTTTAAGCAGTATGCAACACATATATCATAATGTTAGACGTTCTTGGCAGAAGCAAATAAAGCTATAAAATAAAAGAAATCCCCGCCGCAAGCAGCGGGGTATTTTAGAATTTTAGAAAAAAGCTAACTGATGGTCGTCATGCAGTTTCTTATATTCCTTGCCTTGATTTTTTACGTATTTTCCTATCATATTCTCATTTCCATGCTTACCTACCGTACTTGTGAAATATCCATCAGTCCAAAATTCTCCGCCCCATAATTGTTTCTTAACCTGTGGACATAATCTGAATATTTGACGAGCCGTAACACTTTTAATTATCGTTACTATTTTTGTTACGCTATAAGTCGGTACAGATTGTACTAAAAAATGTACATGGTCTTCATCAGTTCCTATTTCTAAAAATTTTATTTGATATCTCTTTTCTATCCCTAAACATACTTCCCTTAGCACTTGATCAACCGATACATCAAACACCGCTCGGCGATATTTTGCTGGAAATACCAGGTGATACAGTAAAACAGTAACATTGTGACTCTTGTGTATATATTTGCTCATCCCCACATCTTACGCCGCAAGCGGCGGGGAATATACCCAAAAGAGATTTAACATACAAAATAGCTGTCAATCGTAGATTAATATATTGTTAATATACCAGAATCCGGCAATTTCTAGCTTTAGAGCACCACCTCCCAGTCGTTTGCTAAAACATCTTCACCTGAAAAACTTGCAGATCTTTCTTCCTTACTTCCCTCGGTATGTTCAAGCAAATATGTTATTTTATCATCGATACCCCGGTAACCGTATATATAGACACATCTTTCACTATCTATAAAAAACCACTCTTTGCGTCTTATTCGTTTCCTTTCAAAAGCCGCCCTGACCGCCTCAACTATATCCATGATTTGTAACGCTCTTAACCTGCTTACATAACAAAAAATTAATAACCCTGAATCATTTGTTAAACTTTTATACTTCCGTTAGCAATGGCACCGGCGGTATTTTCCAGTATCTTCATATATCGATAAAATCCGTCATAAGAATCACAATATTTATTCAACTCTTCTTTATCGGCGGAATCGATAATGGTTTTAATTTGAGGCATTTCTTCTAACAATGAAATCATTACCGATATTTCATTACCGCCACTTGACAAAATATCTTTTACCTTTTGATCGATCAGAGATATTAAATTTATTTGTTCTGGCTTAAGCGACATATTAGATGCTAATAAAATTTAAATTGGATACCACATATTAACTTATTTAATAGAATTTGCACAGCAAAAATACATTAGCCATTTTATAAGGAACATAATGTACTATAGTTATGCATTAATTATTAATAATATTCCTAATACGCATAATAGTTTGCCGGCTTGTATTAAAATTTCTTGCTATTGCAGCTACAGTTTTTCCTTCCTCTAATTGATTTATAACTTCCTGTCTTTGCGACTCTAAAAACACTTTTGGTCGTCCAAGAGTCTTTCCTTGTGACTTAGCTCTAGTAAGCCCAGATTGTGTACGTTCAATTAACAAATTACGTTCAAACTCTGCAACAGCATTAATTACTCCCATAGTCATTTTTCCAGATGAACTGGTAAGATCGACTCCTCCAAGAGCCAAACAATGGACTTTGATTCCAGCTTTTTCAAGTTTGGCTACAGTTGCACTTACATCTATAGCATCACGTCCTAGTCTATCAAGCTTGGTAACGACCAAGATATCCTTACTTTCAATTTTATCCAACAGGCGAATAAAGCCCTTACGGCGTGCGGTAGGCATGGAGCCGGATATAGTTTCTGAGATTATACGATGTGGTTCAACTTTAAATCCTGCGTCTTCTATTTCTTTTATTTGATTTTCAGAATTTTGTTCTGTTGTCGAAACTCTAACGTAAGCAAAAGTGCGGGACATAACTCGGTATAAAATGTATTGAAAAGGCTGTACTAAATATTAGCTATGTTCTTAATTATGTCAATATAACTTTTGAACATAGAAACAAGCCCTGTTCAAAAACGATCCTTTTCGGATAGTTAAAATATTTGACATTAATGTGCAATAATAGTATTATTATACTTGCACATACTTGTTTATATTTGCTTGATTATTAGAATGCCACTTTCCTTTTTATTAACTGATGATTTAATTCAAGATTTAGCAAATTTAAATAATCAATTTGCTGATAAATTTGCAATCTTAAAAAATTGCAATATCGAAGAATTAGATGCGCTTCATAAATATGCTAGAGTTAGCACGATAGGAGCATCTACTCGTATTGAAAATGCATTGCTGACAGATATTGAAGTGAACTGGATTGACACAATTCTAACTATAGATGGAAAGCTTACTGCTTTTAACCGTAATAGAACTCTTATAAACAATAAGTTATCTAAAGATAGAGAAAGAAGCATAGAAGAAGTAGCAGGCTGTCGAGCTATGTTGTTATTAATTTATGCTAATCCTTTTGATTTTTTTCCTCTAAAAGAAAATGATCTCAGAGCTTTGCATTATGAACTTATGTCACCTTATAAAAAAGCAATTCCATATGCTGGAAAATATAAAATTCAGTCTAACTCAGTAATTGAAAAAAATAAGTTTACGAATGAAGAAAGGGTTATTTTTAAAACAGCAGATCCAGGACCTATTACATCCGCTGCCATGCACGACCTAATTAAATGGTATAATAACTCCATGTTCTTCTCTCCTTGGTCTATAGCTATTACAGCAGAATTAGTATATAGATTTCTAGCAATACATCCTTTTCAGGATGGTAATGGTAGATTAGGTAGAGCTATGTTTCTAATGAGTCTATTACATTCTACATCCAATGTAATATCTTTTGTTTCAAAATATATTGCTATTGACCGATGTATAGAAAAACATAAAGAAGAATATTATTATGTATTAAATCGCTGCTCCGATGGTGCGTTTAAAGAAGATCCTAAAAAATATAAAATTCAATATTTTTTAAGATTTATGATAAAAGTTTTACAGGAATCTATAGAAGATATAGAGTTATACAAAAATAGATTTAAAGCTGAAAGACTTTTATCTACCACAGCACTATCAATTCTTAATTGTTTTAAAGATAACCCAGCCATACGATTAACAACGTCTAAAATAATGAAAGATACTAATTTACCCAGACGTACTGTTGTATACACTATTAATAATTTATTAAATGCACGCCTAATTCAAAAGTATGGCCAAGGCCCGTCTAGCAGATATCAACTATGCTTTTAGCTTCCAACCTTAAAGGTATCATTGTCCAAAAATGACGCTTTTCGGACAGTTATTATATTTTTAAAATTAGCGTTCAGAACAAGGACATTGGGAATGGTATAAGTCAAATTAAAAAGTCTTTAATTTTTTTTATATTCAGGTTAAGTTTATAGTATACCTCAGTTCGGGATAAGCGCGTAGTTTAGAGATAAATCAAAACTATAATTTATTGAAGGTTTATTTTTTTTAAAGCAATATGATATAAACGTGGATAGTATATGCACAAAGGCATTGATTGGTGATCTATGTCTCGTGTGTTCAAGGTTCATTTTATTTTTTAAATAATCAAATACAGTTTCAATTATATTTCGTTTGCGTAGTAAGATTTTTTCGTTTAAATCCATTAATTTATTTGGCATATTCTTTTTAATTCCATGCACCATTTTCAATCCTCTTTCATATAAATTAATGAATAGATTTTGCTTAATATAACCTTTGTCGGCGTATATAAAACCAGTTAAATCCGTTGTTAGATCAAGCACAGGAACTCTATCATCTACGTTTCCCTTAGTCATTTTTAGCGCGATAAATTCACCTTTTTCGTTGATCACTAAATGTAATTTAAACCCATAAAAAAAGCCCATAGATGATTTGCCTTGCTTGGCAAGCCCAGCAAATGTTTTATTCCTATAGCGTCTTTTATTGTGGCAGATTTTGATTGCGGTAGTATCCATAAAATATGTGCCAGTTTCTTCGCCAAATAACATATGCAAAAGTATATTAAACGGTAAAAATAATCTAGACATTAGTTCTACAAAACGGTTATAACTTAAGGCATTCGGAAAATCGTTTTTGTGGATATACTCTATACAAGTTTTGTAAAAATATTTAAAGTTCTTT
Source organism: Candidatus Megaera polyxenophila (assembly GCF_029982035.1). NCBI lineage: Bacteria > Pseudomonadati > Pseudomonadota > Alphaproteobacteria > Rickettsiales > Rickettsiaceae > Candidatus Megaera > Candidatus Megaera polyxenophila. Next base: position 39,355 of record NZ_CP104167.1, on the reverse strand, counting down.
GCATGAGACGTATGATACATTACCATGATCGTCATAATCTCGCTCAAGCTCATACTACATAAGCGATTTCGCTGTTTATTGCCAGGTAATAATTGCTTTTTTTCGTAACCAGAGTAAATTTGGCAAAAATCATCTATAAAGCTGTACAATTCCGTGATATCTTTTTTCATGCCTGTGGTTGCCATTTTTTGTTAAAAAAGAGCTTTATCACAGGCATCACCATCTTGCAACCCTTGTATCTACTATATATTTATGCAATCCTTATCCCGAACTGGGGTAGTATAGGAAATTCAAAATTTGCAACCAGAAAAATCATCAATCAGCTTTTTAAAAATTCGTTTAATAAATATGTAGTTACCAGCCACAATATTAGAAATTATCAACACTTTTACAAAAATCTCTGCCAGAATCTATCTAAAAATAGGTTCAGTTTTACAAATTATGTGGCCAAGACGTGAAAGAAGTGTTCGCCATAATGATGTTATCTAGGCGTTGATAATAATTCATTGGTTCTTATTAATAACAATGGCGGAGATAAACCGTAATAAACTTGCCGCAGATTCATACATTTATTGCAATTATAGCAAAACAGAGGATCTATTTTAAAATTCAACCAAATCATTAATCTCCAACTAATGAGCTTAGTTTTCTTATGAACGATTTGATTAATTGCCTTATATACGATAGGTAATTGTACGCCCCTAGTTCTATTAGATAAAAAACCGTAATACCTAATCATTCGAAAATAACGATCTGGTACATGCATAATCAGACTAGCTATGAACTGCATCACGGGCATAGTTATGCGATCAATTGTATTATTATAGTGATCAAGAAATTTAAACGTTACCTGCTTTCCGTCGTAATTTTCTATTCTTGTCTCGGAAATAGGGGGGCGTTTTATATACCGCCCTAAATATTCTATGTTGCGTTTATGATCATCCGATGGTTTTTGTAAATCAACCACTTTCATCTGAGAGATGAAAGTTTGATCTTTGCGACTAGAAGTCGCTTATCAAGCTAAAGCTCATTCTAGCCTAATATTTGAAGTAAAGTCGGTCTCATGAGCGTCAGTGTGTTTGTTGATATATTCGTTAATCATATCATCTGTAACATTACCGCTAGTTGAACTGAAGTATCCTCTGCCCCATAAATGTCTACCCCAGTATTTCTTTTTTAGTATCGGAAATTCTTCCTGTATTCTTTTAGATGATCTTCCCTTAGCTTTCTGAACAAATTCACTAATTTTAATATGCGGAGGAATATTTGCAAATATATGGACATGGTCGCTTGATACAACGCCATTTTCTATCTTTATACTCATTTCCTCAGCTACCTGTAACACTAGTTCCCGAACACGTTTTTTTATGTCGTAAGTAAGTACCTTATAGCGATATTTCGTTATCCATACTATATGATAACGATGATAAAAAACTGAATGTGATCTTTTGTTATAGTAAGTCATAGACTTATGATGCTACCGCATCATGGCGCATTAGACAAGCTAAAGCTTTTCCATCTGGAAGATGGAGGTTTTCACCACCAAAGGGACTATAAACATACCAACTGATTTCGTATAAACTACTCATCCAGTTATTAAAATTCTCAGCATTTTGATATGCGGACGGCAACTTCAAATTACTGAGATATATTGAAAGCGAAATAACTCAAGGACTCTATGTCTCCACATTTTTTTAATAGGTTCGGCAGGAAAAAATAATTTTTGCCACTTGCCTTTGCTATTTATACCGCCGCAAGTAACCGATAAATGGATATGAACATTGCGTTTTAAATCTCTACCGAAAGTGTGTAAGGCAGTAAATATACCAACCACAAGATTTTTCTTTGTAGCTATCTCCTTAATAATTCCTGCTGCAATACCGGAAATCAATCCAAACAGATCACGATTGAGCCAAAATATCGGCCATAAAGAGTCCGGCATTGTAAATGTAATGTGCTGCCATCGTGTTTTTGGTAGAACATTGCTAGCCTTACTCACCCATTGATCCGTTTGTTTCTTACCACAACGAGAACAAAACCTACCTTTACAGCTGAATGCTACCGATTTATTGCGGTTACAATCACGGCAGCTATAACGTTTAAATCCTAAATATTTCGTTCCACACGATATAACTTTAGTGACGTTAATAATGCCGTATCTTAGCTTGCCGTATTTTTTAGCGAAATCGAGACCAATTACCACGGTCTAGAAAAATATGTTTTATAGATATTCCTTTACCGACTATTTCCATAAATTACTTATAGTTAATGTTTTCTTACCAAGGAATCTTTCTTCCTTTGCGTTCTAAATCAAATTCTTTACAATCAGGGCAATAGTAAACAGAATTATACTTATGATTGGGAGATATTTTTCGCAACATTATCCAGAAAGCCTTGGCTATTTCCTTATCTCCTTCGGAAAAAATCTTTTTGATCCTGCTGTAAGGAATTGCTTGCTCTTTAGAAATGGCCTTAAGAGTTTTTACCGCTAATTCATTGACCAAATGCTGCTCAGAGTGCAAGTTACTCATAACTCAATTATATATTATCTTATGTATGTCTAACATTCAGTCTTTATAACTCAAGTTAAAACAAATCAAATACCAGTATTATAATCCTCCATAAATATTTATCGGTCAAGGGTATCTTCTTTTAAGCTGCCACCGATAGGTGGCTTATCTTGTGAGTACAGTGGGTAAGCATGGAGACGAAAAGAAGCTACGGAACGTTAAAAATCAAGGTTCAGGCAAACCTTCTTATAAAGCCTTCCAACAAAAGCAGTTGAAACTTTTTTAGATACCTCGTAGCTCTGCTGCGAGGAGTATCGTTCAAAAACACATTCCTCAAATGTAAATGCGACAGAACCCAGGCTTCTTATATTTTCTTACTCTCATGTCTATTAAGGATACAAACTTTATTACCCACCCTTGCAGCGTAGCGTGGTCTATTGTAGCACCTCTTATACTAGTCATTTCCTCTAAATCCCTATAGCTTAAGGAGAATCTACACTTCATATATACAAACAACATTATTATCTCTGGTGAAGAACAAAATCCTTTGAAATATTTGCGTAGTTTTGAAGAAATGTGAAATGGCATTTTGTTAATTTTTAACTCAGTATATCTAATTTATAGCTTGCTGGCAACAGATCCGACAGAACCAAACAATGGATATTTGAAAACAAGAAACTGTTAGAAATAAGTGGTTCAGCAAATAAAAGCTGAACAAACAAAATAATTACAATTATACTGATAAATTGATATTTTATACCCCTAATCCAATAACTAGAAGTGTTGTCAATTTACAACTGAATATAGAATCTTAAGTAAAAGCAAAAATAAACTTTTGATTTTTTATGCTGGGTCAATAACTATAAGATGGTTAACGTATAATTATTTTAATAAAAAAGGAGAGTAAAAGCATGGGTAATAGTACAAAAGTGGTTCTGTCGCATCTGTTGCCAGCAAGCTATAAATTAGATATACTGAGTTAAAAATTAACAAAATGCCATTTCACATTTCTTCAAAACTACGCAAATATTTCAAAGGATTTTGTTCTTCACCAGAGATAATAATGTTGTTTGTATATATGAAGTGTAGATTCTCCTTAAGCTATAGGGATTTAGAGGAAATGACTAGTATAAGAGGTGCTACAATAGACCACGCTACGCTGAAAATAGATTAGATTTTTTAGAGTGCATACCAAATATAATCTAGATTTGTTAGATCGGTTACTTAGAAATGATTATTTTCTTACGGGGTTATATTTCTGTCATGATAAAAGTATTACAGATGTCGAGGTGGCTAGAATTTGTGATAGTTTACAGAATAATAGTAACGTACAATCATTATTGTTAAATGCCACCAATATAACTGATCTTAGTGTCAAAAGAATTGCTAGACTTTTGCGAACTAATTCCTGCTTGAAAAGGGTAGAACTAGCCCGTAATCAAAAGATCACTGATGGCTCTATACAAGCTTTGTATAAAGAATTTAAAGATAGATTCAACAAAAAAAATGGCTTTTTTAACAGAATGTCCTTAAATCCTCACCGTAGTATGCAAAGTCTAGATGAGGTACATAATCTTAGACCAGAAAGATTTCTCTCCGATTTTTTATTACCACAGATCCCTGTAGTAATAAAAGGAGCTATCCTTAGTTTTCCTGCTGTACATAAGTGGTCCCCCAGCTATTTTACACAAAAAATACCTAATAGCAAAATTAAATTAAATATATACGACTATTCGACTTCAATTCAGAAAAACCTGCAGTTTGTATCAATTTATACAAAAATGAGACAGGCTATTGATCTTATTGAAAATAATTTAGATGAGTTAAACATAAGATACTACTCCCAACAGAGCCTATTAGATAACTTTTCGGAAATAAAAGATGATATAAAATTACCTGATTTTGCAACTCATGTAGAATATAGCAAATTATCACAACATTTGTGGATTGGTCAAAAAAAGATACTCATTCTTATTTGCATTTTGACAATGCTGATAATGTGTTTTTACAAATTTTTGGGGCAAAGGTAGTTGTGGTTTATCCTCCATCAGATACTAAATATCTCTTCCAAAATCATCCAATGCCATATACGTTAAGCTCAGGAGAGCATTACTCTACAGTTATTTCAAATATCGATGATGTAAACAATGATCGCTCAATATTTAATCAAGCTACACCTTTCCAAGCTTATTAGAAGCGGGAGATGCCCTGTTTATTCCTAAAGGTTACTGGCACGACGTTAGATCATTGACAACTTCTATATCAGTAAACTATTGGTTCGATAATAACTTTGTTTTAGTGCCAGAAGTAGAAAATAACATTAAACACATGTTTTCAAGAGAGAAACAACAACAAAGTACTATTGTGCAGTGCACAAAAATGCTAGTAGACAAGAATATACCTAACTATGTTTATGAGTATAAAAAATGCTCTGCAGGTTGCAGTATTATTTAATGTGGCAGAAGCTACTAAGCTATTATTGGAGCATCCTAATATTATTTTAAATAATACTAACATTAAGCAATCCTATGATTATCCATTTACTCCATTTTTTTTGTCAATAATTTTTGGGTTTGGAGATATAGTAAACCTTTTTACAAGCTATCCTCAAATAGATATAAATAAAGAGTTTGAAGAATCTGGACATACTCCTTTGACCTTAGCAATTGAGAAAGGACACGTGTCAGTGGTAAGATGTTTGCTAGAAGCAGGCGCTGACCCTTATAGAGCAGATTTACACAGAAGATACCCATTAGAATTGGCAATCCAAAGTAATAGTTATTGCTGTGCCATAGAGTTATTAAAAAAAAAAAAAAGCTATAAAATTGCTGAAATTACCATATGCATATAAATCATTTAGTAGATAAAAATTTTTTGCAGAGAAAAACTTTGTTACCCACATTACATCCATTGATGCAAGTAACAAGGCATGAATTTGGTATAACAAATATATACTCAACTCTTAACTCGGATAGTTTTAATTGTGTTATAGGAGGAGACTTTTCTCAGCTAAAAACTCAAATGTCAGCATATAATATAATTAATTTTTACAAGAATAAATGTCAAGATTTTACATGGTACATGCCCCCAAACACATGGTCTAAAGAAGCACATAGAGTTCTAACCCAATTAGTAGGATTAAAAAACGTTCACCGTATGAATAGCATGGTTGTCTTACTGGATAAGATTAAAGTAAACACTCAATTTACCAAGCATTTTGAGATAAAGACCATAGAAAATGATCAAATACTACAGGACTTTAGCTCAATTCTAGAATTATTTAACTTAAATGCTAATCAATATTACCAAATGGTAAAAGAGTATGTTATAAGAACTAATATTATTAGTTCTTACGTTGGGTACTGGATAAAATCCCTGTATGCACAGGAAGTTTATATGTCAATGACAATATAATTTGTCTTTATGATTTAATAACTTTGTTAGAATTTCGTAGAAAAGGCTTCGCTACTCAAATGATTAATTTCATGATTAAGAATATAAAGAGAAACAATCTAGCTAAGTTTGTAGGACTACAAGCATCAAATGAAGGCCTATATTTGTATCCAAAATTAGGGTTCCAAAAAAAATGCGGATTATTTCACCTTTATTCAGCTGATCCTTTCTTTAATCCTAAAGGCCTATCAGCTAGCTGTGAAAAAGTCCTATAGCGTATTATACGAACAATAAAGTTTGTCGCATTTATTTTTGAGGAATGTGTTTTTGAAGTAAAACTGGAGTCAATCATTTATTTTGTGTAAGTTATATTTTTTAATTCCAGTAAATCCTGCCTAAAATCCCCGCATAAAATTTCAAATTGATTCAATGCCAAAGACCAATTTTGGATGGGCATCAACTATGTTTTTATAAAAAAACTTAAATATTTCTAGTTTAAATTTCTACTACCTTTGACTGGCTAATTAGGTCACGTATTTTAGCATTAGCTATAACAATAATTTTACGCATCAAGGCAGTTAACGCTACCATTTTTTTCTTACCACGACTAATCAGCTTCTCATAAAAAATCTTAAACTCAGATTTAGATCTTCTGGCAGCCATAGCAACCATAAATAATATAGGCTTTATATTATCTCTACCATTCATTATGCTACGATATCCTCTATATGTGCCGCTGTCATTATTCCTTGGCGCAAGACCTGTTAAAGAAGCTATCTGCTTTCTGTTTAGCGTTCCAAGTTCAGGCAGTAATATTAGTAACTGACCAGCACTATTATCTCCTACACCAGATATAGTCTTCAAAGTTTCTTTCTTGGAATTCAGATCCATATTGCCCTCTATTAAAGAACTAATTTGATTAGCAATTAACTTAATCTGATCAGATATAGCGTCAATCATAAATTGACAGCTTGCCTTAGTAAACTCAATGTTTGGGCCTTGTAATCTAGTTTTCTCGGCAATCAGCATTTTTATTAAATCCTGCTTACGCATTGCCAATTGATAAAGTTCTATAGGCCTATCGGCAACATAGCTGCTAAAAAGGCCTATAAGAAATTATGCGAACAATATTTTGTAGTGGTTGATTTATCTGGGGTTCAGGCTTTTGTGATTCCCATTTTTTAATATATTAACAACATTTAATGATAATTTGCCGCCGAAAAGTGGCGGGAATCGCTTTATTATTCGTATAATTAGTGCGTATAATGCATTTTATACGTACCTTAATAAAGAAACTATTTGTATTATACGAATCAAACATATACGCTAAGGCTATACCCTATTATTCGTATAATATAAACTAACCATGTTAGATAAATTATTAAATAATTTTAAAGATAAGATGATTGCTGAAGATATTAGCGATAACACCATAAAAAATTACCTTTCGGATATAAAAAATTTTTACAAGTGGTACCGAGAAATAGATTTTTCAGAAAATATCGAAAAAGTAACCCATTACCACTTAAATGCCTACAAAGATTATTTAATTCATAATCAACGAAAGAAAGCCTCCTCAATTAATAGAAATATTCAGAGTTTAAGAAATTTCTTTCAATTCATGACCGGTCAGAAACGCATCAAGAAGAATCCGTCCGAAAAAATAAAATTCCTGAGGCAGATTAAAAGAACGCAACCTAAAGCATTAACCAAGCATGAGATTCACAAACTGTTATCGGTAACTTCCCATTCGTCGCATGGGACAAAACAGCGCAATTATGCTCTTACACAACTTTTGCTACAGACAGGGATTAGAGTCGGCGAGATAGTTAACCTGGAAATGAGAGACCTAACACTATACGATAGATCAGGAGAAATAAGGATTGTTAACGCCAAGGGAGGTAAAGAAAGAACAATACCTTTAAATAGTTCAGCGAGAAAAGCTTTGCGGAATTATTTTGAAGGGAAAAAATTAGAGGAAAGAAAGGTAGTATTTTTAAGCAAACAAAATAAAAAAATGACTGTCAGAGCTGTGCAAAAGGTAATTAATAGCTTAGCAGGCAAAGCGGGCATAGAAAATATGAGCCCACACACTTTAAGACATACTTTTGCCATTAATTACTTAAGGTCAAACCCAGAGTGTTTAGTAGAGTTGAGCGCTCTGCTTGGACATGAGTCGCTTGATACTACTTCTATTTATACAGCGGCTTCAAAAGAAAGATTAGCCAAATACGGTAGAAAACGCGGGACAATATATCAATGAATGAAGAAAGATTATTGCTAGAATGGCTTTTATCCGGAGAAGATACAGGATTTGTTATTGAAAAATCAAGAGGCACCACAAATAGGCTTAAATATGCGGTACAAATTTGTCATTTAAGGAATAATGGTCGTTTCGTTGAAGATTGGTCGGAAATATCAATCATAGTTTTAAACCACCTGTCCAAACAACTTGAATTGGAGCTGGTGCATAATCAACTGGCATTCAATCATAAAAGTATTGAGGTTAGAATCAGAGGCGAAGTAAAACAGTATTTGGGTTTTAAAGAGTTTGATTTTAAGAATGATACCCTGATACTCAATTTTTTAGAACAGAACCCTTTGCTAATTAGTAACAAGAATGAAATAGCTAAAGAAGTTGAGAATTCTCTTATCAAAGCAAAAATACATTTACCGTGCAAAAACCAGTTAATGAGGCATGTATATAGTAAATACGACAAGACTCAGGTAAATATTTTAGAAACTTTCGCGACAAGCATTAATGCAGTACAGCACCTGTACTTAAAGAGAATATACGAGCGCAATATTCTTTTGCCTGGGATAAAGAAGCCTATTGGTGAGGTAAATATTAAAAACATTACTCTGAAAATTGAGGTAATAGAAGAATTGCTAAAATTGAATTTGGAATCTTTGCCCTGGAAATTAATCCATCCAAGCTATTCAGAGAAGCTGGCTCAAATAATTCACAAATATGATATCGCGGCGATAAGAAGGATTAAGCCAAGTACAAAACGGGATGTTATGATGGTTTGCTATTTACATGAAAGTACCAAATCCATTATAGATGCTATGGTAGGTAGCTATGACAAACTGATAGGAGAAATAGAAAGAAGAGTCAACCGAGATTACGAAATTGAGCTCAAACAACTTAGAAACAGGGCCAGAGATAGTAGTCAGAGGGCAATATCAACCCTGAAACTGTTAAGAGATCACAAGAACCGCTCGATTGTAACCTTAGAACAGTTTTGTGAGGAACTTACAGATACGAATAATAACCTCGATGATATTATTAGTGACTGTGAAAAGGTAGAGGACTTGAGGTTTATGGGAAATCAGAGTTAGCCCAAAGAAGATATGGCTATTTAACCAAGTTTTTACAAAGGTTCTTTGATTTAAAATTTAAATCAGCTACAGGAAGTGAAGATCTGATGACAGGCTTAAATGCCTATAGGCATTATCACAAGGAACAAAAATTTACAAAAGAAATGCCTACAGGCTTTATAGAAAACCCGTGGAAGAAAGGACTATATAAAAAATCAGGCGAACTGAACAGAAAAGCATGGGAGATAGGGTTATGCTTCGCGGTAAAAAAGGGATTAAGAACAGGGAATTTATATTTACCACAGAGCAAATATTACAGGGATTTTTGGGATCCTCTTTATAGTACACGGCAATGGAAACAGGAAAAAGCGATCCATTACAAGGAAATGAATGTACCCCAGCGGGGAAGCGATATCATAGCGAGACTAAAACAAGAGTTTTCGGAACAGCTTTACATGGCTACCAAATCATTTGGTCATGGCAATTTTGCTGAGATAAGAACCAATAGATTGGTGATACATAGAGATGATCCATTGCCGGAATCTGCTAAGGTTAAGGAGCTCAAAGGCATATTGGATTCTTATATCGAACCAATCAGAATAGAAGATTTACTCTTCCACGTTCAAAAACAGACGGGCTACGGTAGAGCTTTTAAACCAATAGAGGGGAACAAAACCAGAGATGTGATACTACCGAATATTTTAAACGCAGCAATAACGGGTCACGCGACAAATTTGGGGTTATATGGAATTAGCAGGAACTGCAGGGGTATTAGCGGTGATAAGCTGAGTTATGTCTCCAACTACTATATTAACTCGGCCAATCTTAAAAATGCCAGTGATATTCTGATCGCAGCACAACAAAATTACTGGTTAACTAAAATAATTGGGCTAGGAGAGCGTAGTTCATCAGACGGAATGAGATTCCGCACAAGTCATAAGGGCTTATACTCCTCCATGCATCCAAGATATTTTGGTGCTCTTGATAGGGGCATAACGATATAACTCATATGTCTGACCAATGCAGTGTTTTTAATACAGAAATTTTATCATGCGCGGTTAGGGAAGCGGTTTATGTATTAGACGGATTACTGGATAACCAGAATATATCTCGGCCATTTGAACATTCTACGGATACAGCCGGTTTTACGGAGGTATTATTCGCGTTATGCTATTTATTAGGTATATCTTTTCAACCCCATTTTAAGGATCTAAAAGATCAGCAGTTATATTGTTTTGATAGAAAGGCTACAAGCTATCCTGAATTATTTAGTAAAGAAAAAATAGATGAAGCTTTGATATGTGAACAATGGGATGACATAATCAGATTGGTATGTTCGCTGAAAATGGGATTAGTTAAACCTCATATAATTGTAAAAAAATTGCATGCACAGGAAACCTTTACAAAACTGGCAAAAGCATTGGTACATCTAGGCAGAATAGTTAAAAGTACATACATACTCAGGTACCTGCATGATGAAAAATTACGCTATGCGGTAAGACAAAATTAAATCGTGGGGAATCCAGGCATGCACTCGCAAGGTATGTATTTTTTGCGGATCAGGGATCATTTAAGACAAATGATTACGAAGAAATGATGAACAAAGCCAGTTGTCTTAGTTTTGTGTCAAATGCAATGGTACTATGGAATACGGAGCAAATGCAAAAGGTATATGAAATGTTAAATCAGAAAGGTTTTAAAGTAGATGAAGAAGATATGGCAAGGGTTTTACCCCTATCAACAAAAAATACATTGGTGCATGGCCAATATTCTTTTTAGGAAAGTAGAAGTTTTTAATCTCTTTTGGGTATATTCCCCGCCGCTTGCGGCGTAAGATGTGGGGATGAGCAAATATATACACAAGAGTCACAATGTTACTGTTTTACTGTATCACCTGGTATTTCCAGCAAAATATCGCCGAGCGGTGTTTGATGTATCGGTTGATCAAGTGCTAAGGGAAGTATGTTTAGGGATAGAAAAGAGATATCAAATAAAATTTTTAGAAATAGAACTGATGAAGACCATGTACATTTTTTAGTACAATCTGTACCGACTTATAGCGTAACAAAAATAGTAACGATAATTAAAAGTGTTACGGCTCGTCAAATATTCAGATTATGTCCACAGGTTAAGAAACAATTATGGGGCGGAGAATTTTGGACTGATGGATATTTCACAAGTACGGTAGGTAAGCATGGAAATGAGAATATGATAGGAAAATACGTAAAAAATCAAGGCAAGGAATATAAGAAACTGCATGACGACCATCAGTTAGCTTTTTCTAAAATTCTAAAATACCCCGCTGCTTGCGGCGGGGATTTCTTTTATTGAACTCCAACAGATAACCTGCTTTGCAGGTTACTTTAGAAAAAAGTAACTGTCAAGATAATATTAATGGGCTATTGTTCGTATAATACGCTATAGGTCTTTTTAGCAGCTATGTTGCCGATAGCCCTATAATTGCAATAAATGTATGAATCTGCGGCAAGTTTATTACGGTTTATCTCCGCCATGTTATTAATAAAAATCAATGAATTATTATCAACGCCTAGATAACATCATTATGGCGAACACTTCTTTCACGTCTTAGCCACATAATTTGTAAAACTGAACCTATTTTTAGATAGATTCTGGCAGAGATTTTTATAAAAGTGTTGATAATTTCTAATATTGTGGCTTGTAACTACATTTTATTAAACGAATTTTCAAAGTTTTGATTAACAATTTTTCTGGTTACAAATTTTGAAATTCCTATACTATAAAATATTTAAAGGTAACATATATGAAATGCAGATACACCAAATATTTATTGTGGTTCATGCTCGGTGCACTAATAAGTTTAGTTGAATATACAAGATTCTTTTCAGAAAATATCGCCGATAACTGTCAGCACTTACATCATCAAGCCCATATAGCTTTACATAATGAAAAATACGAACACGTTATAGAAATATGCGATCAAGCAATAAAGGTGATACCTCCCCTGATAATAGATACCTAATATACGTTAAGAAAGCGAAGCATTAAATAAATTGCATCGTTATGAAGAAGCACTTAAAAGTGCAGACTTAGCAGTTACCATTTATCCTAAAAAGGAAGAGGCATATTTAGTTAAGGTAGATGCTTTATTTACTTTAGCATTGCAGAAGAAGAACTTACCACTATTCTAGAAGAAATTGAATCAATAAACTCACATACACCTCTTAAGCCCTTATTAAATTCTTTAAGACTAGAGCGCGGTAAAGTACAATACCCATAATGGGTTTCAGCATATTATATTAAGGAGTATAATGTTGTATAGACCTTACTTTTTTTATCAAATATCGTTCTATTTTGAGTATATTCTTAAAAAAACCATTCCAAAACTGGTATCAATTGAAAAAGCAAAAGAATAGGTTTGGATTTTGGTTTTTGGAATAAGAAAATCTTTCATAATCATTAAGCTTTAATTTTAGATTCTAAGTTTTTAATTTCTTTTCTAGATAGACCCGTAAAATCCATGATTTCTTCAATATCCTTACCTTTACTTATTTAGCGGCCATTGCAATTTTTTCTTCAGCTTTACCTTCAGCTTTACCGATTTCTATACCTTTTTCTTCAGCTGAAACTATATAATCTCTTTCTTTTAGTGATTCATTACGGTAAGCGGTGTATTCTTTTCTTTCGGAAGGAGTCATTTTAAAGATGTTCAATCTATCTGCTACCTTTTTCATATAAGGAGATTTAAAATCTTCTTTTACTTCAGAATGTTTCATCATGTAGAGCTATTCGTCTAATTCATTTTTAATGACATCATTAAATAGCGGAACCAATATTACAAAATATTCGGGCAAGATATTATGAGCATCAAAAAACCTCATGCCAAGATCCGCAATATGTAGGTTTTGGGGATGAGATTTATCTATTTCATGGAAAACGGTTTTACCGTAATGTAGAGGAGCTTTTATATTACCGAACGGAAAATACAGTAGGTTAATATGTATTATCTTTTTAATTGTAGAATAATCATCGTTACTGGAGATAGTCTACTATTAATCTAGAACTGTTAAAACAAGCCTTATGTAGAAACAGGCTCGTGTAAGAACGATCTATTTCTACGATATATTTATTACCCGTATCGTCTTCTACTACAAGATCGGCTATACTTGACTTTAACTCTTTAAGATTCTTTGTTACTGGCAGATTCAAGTAATGCTTTAATCTTTATAGGCTTATAACCGCATGAACTTATTAATGCAGAGATAAAGGCCTCTACGATATCGTAATCTCCTTTGTCTTTGATGGCATAATCAAAGGAAACTAAATCGCTCATGGGTTTTAATTCGGTATATTGTTAATTATGAATTACTGAAGTCTATTATAGCATAAAATCTCTACAGCTACAAATCATAAGCAATATTTTAGTGTCTTAATAAACGTTGGTTTATTATAATAGCTTTCAATTATATTCATCGAAAATACACCGGCACCAATCCAAGTAGCTAGAAATGGCAAGTATAGCTAAAACATTTTTTATTACCGCCTCTACTTGGCACAATGAGCGCATATACGGTCATACTACCAGAAAGGATTTAAGCAGTTTGGCCTCATTTGCTTATATGGGATTGATAGGTCTGGTTATTGCTAGTCTGATTAATTTCTTTCTTCGCTCTGCTGCACTGGATTTTGCTATCTCTTTATTATACTGCTTCATTTCTTTGGGATCAGAAGAAGTAATGATTAAATCTGATTATGGCAACAGATTACATGATTGATGATTTTACTTAAATTTAAAGAGCTGAAACGATACTATCATCTTTACCAACAAAATAACATATTTGGTGTTATTACTCTTATCTGCGTGTGTGGTGCTTTTGATAGTAAAAGAGGAGGATACAAATTTATTGCTTGTAAAAATCAGTTAAAACTATACTATATTGACTCGGCAAAATAACAAAAATCAGACTAAGCAGAAAATATTGTCTGTATTAACTGTCAAAATATTTGTGAACATTCCAATAAATTAAATATGGAGAAAAAATTGTATAACCCAATAATGGAGTGGGCTTGGACAAATGAACTATGCGTTGCCGAATTAATAGGCTATGCTGCTGCATTTTGCGGCACTGTATCGCTTATTCCTCAAATAGTAAAATTATGGAAAGAACGCTCAGCAAAGGCTATATCTGCTACTATGTATTTAATTTATACCCTTGGAGTGGTGCTATGGTTAATTTACGGCATCATGATTAATTCAATTCCATTAATCATTGCAGAAATAATCACTCTTGTTTTATCTATTGCTATTCTGATAATGAAATATTTATGGAAATGATAATAAAAAATCTTTATTAATAACAAGACTTACTATCTAATCTTAAAGATTAGATTTAATAATAAATCTACCGTAAAATAATTAAAATCTATAAGTATGAACAAGGAAAGTTCGACATTACCTAAAAACATTATTTTAAACTGGTTGTATTCTACCGATATGCACGTATCATTGGATAAATTAGGAAAATGGCTTGAGCAGAATACAAACGGCAAATAAAGCTAGTTGATACAGATGCTCAGGATAAGGTAGTGCAAAACAGTAATAATCCACTCTATAAGGAGTGTACATAAGTGAAAGTAATGAAAGATACTGATTAAAATTCTAACTATTATAATTTTAACAAATAAAAACAATAACTTGGGGCTACTCTTATGAAAACGTTTATATTTATAGTCCCTTTGGTGGTGAAAACCTCCATCTTCCAGATGGAAAAGCTTTAGCTTGTCTAATGCGCCATGATGCGGTAGCATCATAAGTCTATGACTTACTATAACAAAAGATCACATTCAGTTTTTTATCATCGTTATCATATAGTATGGATAACGAAATATCGCTATAAGGTACTTACTTACGACATAAAAAAACGTGTTCGGGAACTAGTGTTACAGGTAGCTGAGGAAATGAGTATAAAGATAGAAAATGGCGTTGTATCAAGCGACCATGTCCATATATTTGCAAATATTCCTCCGCATATTAAAATTAGTGAATTTGTTCAGAAAGCTAAGGGAAGATCATCTAAAAGAATACAGGAAGAATTTCCGATACTAAAAAAGAAATACTGGGGTAGACATTTATGGGGCAGAGGATACTTCAGTTCAACTAGCGGTAATGTTACAGATGATATGATTAACGAATATATCAACAAACACACTGACGCTCATGAGACCGACTTTACTTCAAATATTAGGCTAGAATGAGCTTTAGCTTGATAAGCGACTTCTAGTCGCAAAGATCAAACTTTCATCTCTCAGATGAAAGTGGTTGATTTTATTTTGTACAATCTCTTCATCAGCTTTGGCTGCTAGGATTGCGGTTGTATATCATAGCGGTTATGGTCATACCGAAGTAATTGCTAAAGCTGTTTACAAAGGTACGCTTGAGATAAAAGGAACTGAATCAAAGTTAATTAAAGTTAACCCTGAGGGTAAGATACCAGAAGAAGCTTGGCATATTCTTGAAAAATCTGATGCTATTATTTTTGGGGCTCCAACTTATATGGGTTCTCTATCAGGACCATTTAAAATGTTTATTGATATACAACTTCAAAAATATTTTTTGAACAAAAATGGAAAAATAAGGTTGCTGGAGGTTTTACTAATAGTGGAGGCTTAAGCGGTGACAAACTATCATCAATACTGGAATTGGTAGTTTTAGCTGGTCAACATGGAATGATTTGGGTTAGTCCAGGTATATTACCGGAATCACCATATGCTCCTGAAAATATTAATCGTTTAGGTAGCTATCTTGGTGTTATGGCACAATCAAATCAAGGAGCCCCAGAAACAACAACAGCTTCGGGAGATATTAAAACCGCAGAGCTTTATGGGAGACATATTGCAGAAATCACAGAAAAATTGGTTAAGTGATTTAATGAATTTAATAATTAAAAAGATAAAAGTTAAAATTGTACAATGAAGTTATACATTTTTGGTTTAATGAATTAACGCCAAGCGATTGGTTTATAGTCCCTTTGGTGGTGAAAACCTCCATCTTCCAGATGGAAAAGCTTTAGCTTGTCTAATGCGCCATGATGCGGTAGCATCATAAGTCTATGACTTACTATAACAAAAGATCACATTCAGTTTTTTATCATCGTTATCATATAGTATGGATAACGAAATATCGCTATAAGGTACTTACTTACGACATAAAAAAACGTGTTCGGGAACTAGTGTTACAGGTAGCTGAGGAAATGAGTATAAAGATAGAAAATGGCGTTGTATCAAGCGACCATGTCCATATATTTGCAAATATTCCTCCGCATATTAAAATTAGTGAATTTGTTCAGAAAGCTAAGGGAAGATCATCTAAAAGAATACAGGAAGAATTTCCGATACTAAAAAAGAAATACTGGGGTAGACATTTATGGGGCAGAGGATACTTCAGTTCAACTAGCGGTAATGTTACAGATGATATGATTAACGAATATATCAACAAACACACTGACGCTCATGAGACCGACTTTACTTCAAATATTAGGCTAGAATGAGCTTTAGCTTGATAAGCGACTTCTAGTCGCAAAGATCAAACTTTCATCTCTCAGATGAAAGTGGTTGATTGATAGTATTCATATTGATCAAATTATTATTGAGCGTTTTGGTAGCTTACATAAGCAAGCTGTACAAGGAGAATTATATGACTGGAGATTTTCTCCCCAAGGGGGTTTAGCAGAAATTATAATTTTAGATCAATTTTCCAGAAACATACATAGAGGTCACGCAAAATCATTTGATAATGATGGTATGGCTTTGGTATTAGCCCAAAATATGATAGAAAAACAACAAGACAAACAATTAATTCCAAATATGAAAGCTTTTTGTTATTTACCGTTTATGCATAGTGAATCACAAATAATTCATAAAAATGCCTTAGAGTTATACAATCAAGTTGGTTTAGAGCAACACCTTAAATATGAATTAAAGCATAAAGTAATCATTGATAAATTTGGAAGATATCCACATCGTAATCCTATTTTAGGTCGTTTTTCCACACAAGAAGAATTAGATTTTTTAAAAACATCTTTTTAAAAATTTATAGATAAACTTAAAAATTTAAATTAATTAATTAAAGACTTATTATGAACAAAGCAGAATTTATAGACCATATCGCAAATCAACAGGGATGCACAAAAAGAGAAGCTGAAAAGGATATTGATATAAGTAAGATTTAATAAGTTATACTATTATGCAAATCGGTACTCTCAAATGGTTCAATTTTACTAAAGGGTATGGTTTTATAGAACCTAGCGACAGATCAAGAGGCATATTCCTCCATATCTCAGCTTTAGAACAAGCTGGTATCAAGAATATTGACTCAGGACAGAAACTCAGTTTTGAGACTGTAACACAAAAAGGCAAGTTATCGGCTACTAATATTAAGTTACTATAGTAGTGGAAGATTAAGTATTTAAGCTCTTATGGATAACATTAACTAAACAAGAATTGATGATTTTAAATAAAGCTGTAGTTTCCTTGATCAAAAGTCATCAAAATGTGGATTTTAAAAAAGCAGCTACTGGAACAGCTGATTATAGATAATTTACCAAAGGAAGAGGCAAGTAATATCATGAGAACCATTGCAGATTCATATATCGAAGAAGGGTTTAACAAGGGTATCTTACAGGGTATTGAGAAAGAAGAAAACAAAAAAGCCATAGAAATCGCCAAAGCTATGCTACTAGACGGATATGCCATTGAAAAAATATCTAAAATTACAACAGGTTTAACTGTTGAAGGAATAGAAAAGTTAAAATGATCATGAGTAATAATATTAAAACAAATACAGATTTTATTTTGGAAAAAACAGCTCTTAACATGTTAAAACAACAGCTGGGCGATAAGTTAATTTCTTCCGTAACAGGACTTAGTTTAGAGGAAATAGCAAAGCTAAAAAGTAAGGCTTAAAAGATATGAATAGAACAATCTTACGTAATCTTGAATACCTTAAGCAAAACTATAAACCCAGTGAAATACAGAAGCTTTTAAATAGCAGAAAAATTAAAAGAGAAGTGTACCAAGAATTGAAAGTATCTGAGTATGTTTTAAATAATTATATAAAGCATTATAAACTTTCTGGTATAAACAAAAAGGGACAAAGACCATTAGATAAAAACAGTATAGAAAACAAGAAACCACGAAAGGTATCGGTTGATAATTCTGTCTTTCGAGAAATGGAAGATCCTGTAGAGAGTTTTCAAGAAAAACTGGCTAGAAAGAAAGAGGCAAGGACATTAAAGGAGTTAAGAGATCCCTATTATTGACCACAGAAATATATTGTAAGAAAGTATACAATTGTCGCTAACCGTACCCAAAATACTATATGCCATAATCACTAATTAATTAAGGGCTTAAAATCCATAAACAAAAAAGAAATTATCGCCTGTATTAAACAATACAAATTAAAATAACAGGTAATCTCAACAATTATTTAATAAACAGTTGAAAAGTATCCTAAATAGCTGTTTTAATTGGAGAATGTTTATAAAATAACCATTACTCTTAATGAAAGTATCAGAACAGAAAAGCCTTACAAGAGAACAGAAAGAAGCTGTAGGATTATTATCTATAGGGACTTTTCTTGAATATTTGTGCGTCCAGTTAAGGCGCTTATGTTGAGTGAGAGATAAACTCACCACGGTAAAAGTTAGAGCCGTGTAACTAGGATAGCAATATAATGCGAAATCATTATATTGAAGCCTATCGACAAACCAATTTAAAGAATTGGTGTGACTGTTCAGGTCGTAATGCAAATGAACACATTGGTAGCCTCGTAAAAGAATTAAGTCTGAAGGTTGAGCCTCTAAGTATTAGGTGAAAACAGTAAAACAAAATGAAATCTAACTGACACGTTTTGTTTCTTCAGCGGGGTAATAGTGACGACATGAACAGATATTAACCCACCAACTAAATACCCGACTTAGGCGGCATATTTTACTTCTTTCGCCTGAAATAATCTTTTGATATGTTCTGGGTTATTTTGCAGAGTCCTTAGGTAAGATTTTAAATTCCCTTGGAGTTCAGATTTTGTAAGAGGTATATGTTTCCTATCACATTTCTTTTTAAATCGTTGTTTAAATATTCATCCGGATTATGTTGCGGAGTATACGGAGGCAGAAAAAATAAAGAAATTTTCTTTTTATGTTTCCGAGTCCATATTTGTACTTTTTTGCTATGATGAACCTTGAGATTATCTAGGATTAAGAAGATTTTTTTCTTGGAGTATTTTACCAACCTCCGTAAAAATTCTATAAATACATTTGTTTTTAGTGTCTCTTCGTACAGCATAAACCTTAGCTTACCGTTATTTGTAACAGTGGATATCATGTTTATACTAAATCTCTTCGATTTATGAATCACAACAGGGTTTTTCCTTTTAAAGAATAGCTTTGTAATACCTGACACTCTTGTTTTATCCCTACTTCGTCGCACCAATGTATTTCTGCCTTTTCATATTCTGCTTGCTTGGCTATTGACGGATATTCTTCATCTAACCAAAATTGAACCCTTTTGGGTTGCTGCTCATATGCTAACTTCTTTGGCTTTTGTGCAGTATACCCCCATCTTCTTAAATATTCGCCTATTGTACTTAGGGGAAGAAAAAATCCACAATGTTTTTTGATGAGTGCATTAACTGATTTTCTTGACCATAATGCTGATTTGATATTGTGATCTTCTGGTCTAGAGATATTTACGTACCCTTGTATTATTTTACTTTGATCTTCGGTTATAAGCCTTTTCTCTCCTATCTTTCTACCTCTTAACTTCCCACTAATTGCGTACTTGTCGCCTCTCTTTTCCCTCCTTACCCATTCATTTACTGTCTGGCGACTCACTCCTATTAATTCACCTACCGACGATTGACTCTCTCCTCTTTTTACTAGTTTTAGAGCAATCTTTCTCATCGACGCTTGTGCGCTTATTGATAATTTCCTAAAATCTTCACTTTTTGACATTATTGCATTATACAAATTCCTTCCTTCTTGGCAATAGTTATGTCGGGTATTTAATTGGTGGGTTAATAGGACATAGGTAGCAACTGGAGAGGCCCTCCTCATCCCTAGAGAAATACTAGGAGCAAGATCTTTTCTATAACGAGATATATCTCGGAAAAGAAGAGAAGATGAGAGGGAGTCGGATAGGGGCATAGTAGTGATGAAGCAAGGTAATGCTTGTGGAGCGAAGGCCTCTTACTTAGAAAACATCTTCTAACAAAACGAGAGGTAAAGGAGAATGATAAAAACTCCAATTTTATTACAAGATCTGAGGAAGAAGATATACATTCAAGCGAAGTCTGAAAAGACTTGGCGATTCTGGGGCATTTATGTACATATGTGTAAAATTGAAACCTTAAGAGAATCGTATCGTCTGGCACGAAAGAACAATGGAGCACCAGGCATTGACAAGATGACCTTTGAGGATATAGAAAGAAACGGTGTTGAATCGTTTCTTCACCAGATACACAATGAACTTAAATCAGAGACTTACTACCCTTTACGAAACCGTCTAAAAGAAATACCAAAAGCAAGCGGAAAAGGTATGCGCAAGCTTTTAATTCCTTCCATACGGGATCGTGTGGTTCAGGGTGCTTTAAAACTCATTCTTGAACCTATTTTTGAAGCAGACTTTCAACAAGGATCTTATGGATACCGACCTAGTAAAAATGCACAAGAAGCAGTGCAAAGAATAGCAGATGATCTCGTTAAGAAGAAAGGAAACGTCATTGATGCCGATCTTAAGGATTATTATGGCAGCATCAGACATGATATTCTTCTTACCAAATTAGCTAAAAGAGTTAAAGATTCATCTGTTATGAGGCTTCTGAAGCTAATAATTAAGGCGGGAGGTAAAAGTGGAATTTGTCAAGGAGGCCCTTTATCACCTCTGTTAAGCAACATCTATCTGACTTCAGTGGATGAGATGCTTGAAAGAGCAAAAGAGGCTACAAAGATTGTAATTCAAGGCAAAAGCTACACTAACCTAGAATATTATAGATGGGCCGATGACATTGTGATTTTAGTTGATAGTTATCAAAAATGGGAATGGCTCTTTAAAGCTGCTTATAAAAGGCTTCGAGAAGAACTTAGTAAGATTGGAGTTACGCTGAACACTGATAAAACTAGACTTGTATATGCAGAAAAAGGTAACACTTTCTCTTTCCTTGGTTTCCGCTTCAAACGAATACGGACAAGGCAAGGAAAAGAAGGAGTACTGCGCCTCCCTAAAATAGAAAGTCGTACAAAACTGTTGAGAAAGCTCAAAGAAGTATTCCGACAACATCGATCACATCATGTAAGACAAGTTATCGATGAGATCAACCCAATTCTAAGAGGTTGGGTATCCTATTTTAGGATCGGGAACTCAAGTGAATGCTTTGCATTTATCAAAGACTGGGTAGAAAAGAAGCTGAGAAGACATCTTATGTATGCCCAAAAGCGTCAAGGATTTGGATGGAAGAGATGGAGTAAAGAGACACTTTATAAAACCTTAGGGTTATATAATGGATACCACCTCTTGAAAGTAACTCCTGTTCAATTAGGTCTCATAAACTTGGATACGAAATTCTAAGGGAAAGCCCGTTGCGGGAAAACCGCACGGCGGGTTTGACGTGGCGGGGGCAGGAAACGTGGCTCTTGAGTTTGGAGTATGCGCGCCTGACCTCGACCCTACTGATTTGATGCTCTACGTTCATATGGCAGTACTGCTTAATGAATTATTTTTTCCAAAAACTGATCCTTTTACTGCTTCTTTATTATCGGCTTTTTCTTTTTGTTCCATCTTTGTTTTTAGACCGTTTGGGGCTTTGATATTTGGCTATATTGGTGATAATGTAGGTCGCAAGGCCACAGTTATAATAACCACTTTTTTGATGTCTATATCATACGTAGTAATGGCTACTTTGCCTACTTATGCACAAGTAGGCATAACAGCATCTTGGGTTGTTACTATTTGTCGGATGATTCAAGGCATGTCTTCTATGGGAGAGATAGTAGGGGCAGAAATATATCTAACCGAGGTTGTAAAACCGCCACTGCAATATCCAGTTGTAATGATGATCGCTGTTGCTTCTATTCTAGGAGGCGTATTTGCTTTAGCACTGGCTTCTCTTTTTACGAGTTACGGATTCAATTGGCGATATGCTTTTTGGGTAGGTACTGTAATAGCTTTAGTGGGCGCATTAGCAAGAACTATTAACCCACCAATTAAATACCCGACATAACTATTGCCAAGAAGGAAGGAATTTGTATAATGCAATAATGTCAAAAAGTGAAGATTTTAGGAAATTATCAATAAGCGCACAAGCGTCGATGAGAAAGATTGCTCTAAAACTAGTAAAAAGAGGAGAGAGTCAATCGTCGGTAGGTGAATTAATAGGAGTGAGTCGCCAGACAGTAAATGAATGGGTAAGGAGGGAAAAGAGAGGCGACAAGTACGCAATTAGTGGGAAGTTAAGAGGTAGAAAGATAGGAGAGAATATAATGGTACCCAAAAACTGGACTGCTAAAAATGAAGAATGAGATATAATTTCACAACAAGGAAATGGAAATTATATGTCTAAAAAAGCGAAGCAATATAGTGCGACGGAAAAAACAAAAATTGTTATAGAAGCAATAAAAGCTGAAATGACAATAGCACAAATAAGCAGTAAGTACGGGGTTCATGCAACTCAAATACAAGCATGGAAAAAAAGAGGTATAGAAAATTTAGTTAGTGGTTTTCAAGTTAAGCCGGCAACAAAAGATCCAGACAATCAAGATTTGATAAAACAATTATATGAACAAATAGGACAGTTAAGCGTTGAGCGTGACTGGCTGAAAAAAAAATCTACATTGTTTGGACTTGGAAACTAGGAAAAGTATGATTGATAATAATTGTATAAATCTAAGCATTGTTAGGCAATGCGATCTACTTTTAATTAATAAATCTACTTATTATTACAAGGCAAAAGGAATAACTACAAGAGACTTAGAAATAATGAAAGTAATTGATGAAATCTATACAGAGCATCCGTATTTCGGGGCCAGAAGAATGTCCAAGCATCTTGTACCGTTTGGAATTGTTATTGGTCGCAAAGCGGTAAGTCGTTATTACGGAATAATGTCAATAGAAGCCATTTATCCTAAAATGAATTTAAGCAAGCGCAACCAAGCTCATAAGGTATATCCTTATCTTTTAAAAGGCGTTGAAATTACTAAGACAAATCAGGTATGGAGCACCGATATAACTTATATTAGAATGGCACAAGGATTTGTATATCTAGTAGCCATTATTGATTGGTTTAGCCGTTATATTCTGAGCTGGAAGGTTTCTATTAGCTTAGAAAGTGATTTTTGCATCGACGCACTAGAAGAAGCCCTAGAAAAGCACGGTCAACCTGAGGTTTTTAATACCGATCAAGGTTCTCAATTTACGTCAAAAAATTTCATCTACGAACTTGTTAAACGTGAAATCAAGATTAGCATGGACGGTAAAGGTAGGGCTTTAGATAATGTATTTATTGAAAGATTTTGGCGTTCATTAAAACAAGAAAAAATATATTTGATAATTTTAAATACTGTCAAGGAGGTAAAAAATGCTATAACAGATTACATAACTTTTTATAATAGTAAAAGGATGCACCAATCCTTGGAATATTTAACTCCAGAACAGGTGTATTTAACAAAAATTATTGGCTAATATTATAACGCAAATTATATCTCATAATTTCTGATTTTTAGTCTAGACAAATTGGGCCACCTTAGAAAAGGCTTATAACCGAAGATCAAAGTAAAATAATACAAGGGTACGTAAATATCTCTAGACCAGAAGATCACAATATCAAATCAGCATTATGGTCAAGAAAATCAGTTAATGCACTCATCAAAAAACATTGTGGATTTTTTCTTCCCCTAAGTACAATAGGCGAATATTTAAGAAGATGGGGGTATACTGCACAAAAGCCAAAGAAGTTAGCATATGAGCAGCAACCCAAAAGGGTTCAATTTTGGTTAGATGAAGAATATCCGTCAATAGCCAAGCAAGCAGAATATGAAAAGGCAGAAATACATTGGTGCGACGAAGTAGGGATAAAACAAGAGTGTCAGGTATTACAAAGCTATTCTTTAAAAGGAAAAACCCCTGTTGTGATTCATAAATCGAAGAGATTTAGTATAAACATGATATCCACTGTTACAAATAACGGTAAGCTAAGGTTTATGCTGTACGAAGAGACACTAAAAACAAATGTATTTATAGAATTTTTACGGAGGTTGGTAAAATACTCCAAGAAAAAATCTTCTTAATCCTAGATAATCTCAAGGTTCATCATAGCAAAAAAGTACAAATATGGACTCGGAAACATAAAAAGAAAATTTCTTTATTTTTTCTGCCTCCGTATACTCCGCAACATAATCCGGATGAATATTTAAACAACGATTTAAAAAGAAATGTAAATAGGAAACATATACCTCTTACAAAATCTGAACTCCAAGGGAATTTAAAATCTTACCTAAGGACTCTGCAAAATAACCCAGAACATATCAAAAGATTATTTCAGGCGAAAGAAGTAAAATATGCCGCCTAAGTCGGGTATTTAGTTGGTGGGTTAATACATTAAAAGAAACCGTAGATTTTGCCGATGCTAAACGTAGAATGGAAATAACTTTACAAAAAGATTTAACAAACGAAATATTAAAGAACAATTATCTTTACCAACAAAAGGGCAACAAGATAAGCCACCTATCGGTGGCAGCTTAAAAGAAGATACTCTTGACCGATAAATATTTATGGAGGATTATAATACTGGTATTTGATTTGTTTTAACTTGAGTTATAAAGACTGAATGTTAGACATACATAAGATAATATATAATTGAGTTATGAGTAACTTGCACTCTGAGCAGCATTTGGTCAATGAATTAGCGGTAAAAACTCTTAAGGCCATTTCTAAAGAGCAAGCAATTCCTTACAGCAGGATCAAAAAGATTTTTTCCGAAGGAGATAAGGAAATAGCCAAGGCTTTCTGGATAATGTTGCGAAAAATATCTCCCAATCATAAGTATAATTCTGTTTACTATTGCCCTGATTGTAAAGAATTTGATTTAGAACGCAAAGGAAGAAAGATTCCTTGGTAAGAAAACATTAACTATAAGTAATTTATGGAAATAGTCGGTAAAGGAATATCTATAAAACATATTTTTCTAGACCGTGGTAATTGGTCTCGATTTCGCTAAAAAATACGGCAAGCTAAGATACGGCATTATTTTCAACGTCACTAAAGTTATATCGTGTGGAACGAAATATTTAGGATTTAAACGTTATAGCTGCCGTGATTGTAACCGCAATAAATCGGTAGCATTCAGCTGTAAAGGTAGGTTTTGTTCTCGTTGTGGTAAGAAACAAACGGATCAATGGGTGAGTAAGGCTAGCAATGTTCTACCAAAAACACGATGGCAGCACATTACATTTACAATGCCGGACTCTTTATGGCCGATATTTTGGCTCAATCGTGATCTGTTTGGATTGATTTCCGGTATTGCAGCAGGAATTATTAAGGAGATAGCTACAAAGAAAAATCTTGTGGTTGGTATATTTACTGCCTTACACACTTTCGGTAGAGATTTAAAACGCAATGTTCATATCCATTTATCGGTTACTTGCGGCGGTATAAATAGCAAAGGCAAGTGGCAAAAATTATTTTTTCCTGCCGAACCTATTAAAAAAATGTGGAGACATAGAGTCCTTGAGTTATTTCGCTTTCAATATATCTCAAGTAATTTGAAGTTGCCGTCCGCATATCAAAATGCTGAGAATTTTAATAACTGGATGAGTAGTTTATACGAAATCAGTTGGTATGTTTATTTACAAAAACCATCGGATGATCATAAACGCAACATAGAATATTTAGGGCGGTATATAAAACGCCCCCTATTTCCGAGACAAGAATAGAAAATTACGACGGAAAGCAGGTAACGTTTAAATTTCTTGATCACTATAATAATACAATTGATCGCATAACTATGCCCGTGATGCAGTTCATAGCTAGTCTGATTATGCATATACCAGATCGTTATTTTCGAATGATTAGGTATTACGGTTTTTTATCTAATAGAACTAGGGGCGTACAATTACCTATCGTATATAAGGCAATTAATCAAATCGTTCATAAGAAAACTAAGCTCATTAGTTGGAGATTAATGATTTGGTTGAATTTTAAAATAGATCCTCTGTTTTGCTATAATTGCAATAAATGTATGAATCTGCGGCAAGTTTATTACGGTTTATCTCCGCCATTGTTATTAATAAGAATCAATGAATTATTATCAACGCCTAGATAACATCATTATGGCGAACACTTCTTTCACGTCTTAGCCACATAATTTGTAAAACTGAACCTATTTTTAGATAGATTCTGGCAGAGATTTTTATAAAAGTGTTGATAATTTCTAATATTGTGGCTTGTAACTACATTTTATTAAACGAATTTTCAAAGTTTTGATTAACAATTTTTCTGGTTACAAATTTTGAAATTCCTATACTATAAAATAACTTTGCTATCTTTATTTTTTATCCAGTGCGGATGGTCAGTATGTTTTTACTTTACATATATTTATTGTGGTAATTTTTTAAAACAGAACTTAGGATTCACGCCTGATGAGGTGATACATCAGAACTTTATTATTTCGATCATTGCATTAACTGGTTACATTATCATAACCTGGCTATCTTATAGGATACATCCTCTAAAAATATTACAGTTTAAGTTATGGGTATTTTTTCCATTTGCACTAATTACCCCATATTTATTAGATAATATAGATAATCATATACAATTATTTTGTATTCAAGCATTCTTTGTACTATTTGTTCTCAGTACTAATCCTGCTACGCCGGTT
Source organism: Candidatus Megaera polyxenophila (assembly GCF_029982035.1). Classification (NCBI taxonomy): domain Bacteria; kingdom Pseudomonadati; phylum Pseudomonadota; class Alphaproteobacteria; order Rickettsiales; family Rickettsiaceae; genus Candidatus Megaera; species Candidatus Megaera polyxenophila. The sequence goes on along the minus strand of NZ_CP104167.1, from coordinate 12,226 downwards.
TTTTATACTCATATTCCTATTTTTAAGCGCTTCACTTTCGGGAGTTTTATATATGCCCTATCAAGAGCTATAATGCATATAACAACCTCTTTTGGACTTGTTTATCTAGAGAAATATTTTGGTCACTGGGGTATTGCAATCCTGATGATACCTATGAGTATAGCATTTGGTTTTGGGTTGTTTCATTTTAAGAAATTAGAGATAACAGCGGGGAGGTATGATCATTAAAAGAAAATATAGACTTTTTTTTGTAGGGCTTGTTTTTCTGTTTGGAATCATAATACATACAGCTTTCGGTCAACTGACTTTCTATTTCTAATAATCCAAGATACATCGAACTAGCTATAAAGTTTGCTAGAGTTTCAGTAATAGTTTTTTCTATTTTTTTAGCGCTTAGACTTCCTATAGTTTGAATGTTATGCAACCTATCAATTAACTTAATTAGCAACACTTCCTTATCAGCTTTTTTATAAGCATTGTTGATTACTTCCTCTATAGTTAACTTAGTACCATCAGGTCTATCACGGGTAAGCATGTCAACCATTTCAGCTATTCTCTGTCCAAAAGTACCTTCTATCATCTCTACAGTAACTTCCGTATCTTCGATAATATCATGCAATATACTAGCTACTATTACATCAGTTTTAAGCTTATGATCAGAAATCATATAAGCGACCTCTAAAGGATGGGTGTAATAGGAGAGTAGACCAGTGGAACTTCCCCACTAGTCTCTCGCAAAACGGTGCGTGAACCTCTCAATTCACACCGCTTCCATTAGGCAAACGTATCTATTATTCCTTTTTCCCAGTGTACAAATAAACTTGGATCTCTTTTAGCAATTTCTTTTAAAAGTTTTCCTGCTTTTGCTTTACTACCTTTAAACTTTTTATACTTACGCATAAGCCACTTAAGAATATTCGTATTAAAATGTCGCATCACTGATTTATATAGCTCTGTAACATGATATTTTCCGTAATATTCTATCCACCCTCGCAGGATTGGATTATATTTCTCAGCTATATCCTGTATACTAACGTCAGTTTTACGACTAACACTACTCTTGCGTATCTTTGCTCGCATTGATTTCTGTGCGTCTTTACTTACTGCAGGGTTAAAACTTACAAATATACTATTATCTTTGCTGTTTTTAACCTTTCGTCGCCTAAAGCTATATCCTAAAAACGTAAACTCTGTATTTGGATATTCACCCTTACGCTTATCATCTTTGCAATAAACAATCTTTGTCTTTTCTGGATGTAGCTCTAATCCACATTCTTTAAACCTTTGCTTCAGTGCTACTAACAGTTCTTGCATTTCTTGTTCGCTATCCCCGTGTACTAAACCATCATCAGCATACCTACACCATTTTAGTTGTCGGTATTGCCTGTTCATCAATTGTCAAACACATAGTGTAAAAACAGGTTACTTAATATAGGACTAATCACCCCACCTTGCGGTGTGCCTTTTGTTCTGATACTTACCTCACCATTTGGTAATTCTATAGGTGCTTGTAACCATCTTTCTATATATAATAATACCCATTTGTTATCTGTGTGTTTTCTTACTGCTTTTAATAATAGTTCGTGTGGTATATTATCAAACAATCCTTTAATGTCGAACTCTAATATCCAATTACTCTTCCAGCATCGCTGACGAGTAATACCTATAGCTTCTAATGCTGATTTTCCAACTCTATAACCATAAGAATCTGGATAAAAATAAGGTTCTACTAAAGGTTCAAAAACTAACTTCACTACCATCTGTGCTATTCTGTCAGATATAGTTGGTACTCCCAAAATCCTTTCACCTCCAGTTTTCTTAGGTATTGCTACCGCCTTGACTGGTGGTGGAAAATAACTACCTGATGATAGCCTATTCCATAGTTTATAAAGATTGTCTTGTAAGCTTTCTTCAAAGCTTGTCAGAGTTTGCTGATCTACTCCAGCAGCACCATCCTTCGCTTTGACTAGTTTAAAAGCTTTCATTACTAGTTTCTTTGGAATGGTAAATGGTTTTGTTGCACTCAAAATTTCCTCCTTTTGCAAGTTGCATTTTAAATGTAACTACCTAACGCAATCCCTTCGCTCCACTCCCATTACAGAAGTTTCTTCACTACTACGAATTGCTCCGCCCTAGTTCCTTGCGTCGGTACTCTCATATTCAAGGTATCCACCTCTTATATTTCTCCCTTAACATCAAGGCGACTAGTTCCCATAGTTCCTTATAAAAGCCTATGATCAGACTCACGCTACCTTTACGCCGGACACCACTTGCACAGTAATCAGGTCTCTTGCAAATTGATCCTAGAAGGGAACCTCACTTCCAGTTTTGATGTCATATTGTAAGACTTACGACGCGTTGTCAGTAGTTCACGTTAGTTCGTCTTTCTGATCCACACCTGCCAAGTCTATTCTTGACTTTTCCTCAACGCTCACAACCATCACTCTTTATGACAGCTACTTGAGGTGGTTTGAAGCCTGCTCCTGAAAACCGACTCCGAAGGACCTACCTTCATCTTTTATAAAGCTTACAAGGATTTGTTACTTCCTCCTTGCTTCTCTATGGCACACTGGCTCACCACTCTTTCTTTTCTGATTGCCGTGATACTTCTTAGCCCAGTAAATAGCTTTATTAATCAAATTAAAGTCCAGTACATTTTTAGTATCTAATGATTTTAGTTTTGCTATTAATCTTATTGAATATTTACAAGGCTCGGAATAAAACATAAATGATATTACTCAATATTAATAAAATATCTTATCATTCTTTCTAATGAATAACAATTAATTTTGTTAGTTAATATATTTTTAACCTATAGACTTTACAATCTTTACTTATGTTGCCTACAAATTTTGTAATAACTAATACACAAATCATTATATATCAGATGAGGATTGTTTTGGAAAATAACATAATCAAAGACATTATTAAAACTCTTTCACAATTTGGAGAAGTAAACTATAGAATGACCATCAATGGTGTTAAGTTTTATAGGTCCGGTAAGTTATTTGGTAAATTATATAATGAACAGTTGTATTTGTTATATAAAACTGATCAGCTGACCCAAGTATTACCAGAAGATATGAATAACTTACAACTTATTCTAAGCATTGCATATCTTATTGCAGGAGTCGGTTAATTATCTAGCTATATCACCCTTAATGTAAAAACATTAAAGCTAAAAAATTAAAATTTAGTTTACTAAATCAAGTGTAATGTTAAAATGCTCAAGGTCTAGATTTTAAACTAATTAATAAGGATAATTATGCATAAAGAAGAATTTAGTAAACATATTGCCCAGCAACACAATATCACCCAAAAAGCTGCTCACGACGTTATTGATACATTTACATCTTCAGTAATTGATGCGATGGGACAAAGTAAGGAAATATCCCTCGTTGGCTTTGGTAATTTCAGTATAGGTAAAGTGGCCGCAAGAACAGGAAGGAATCCTAAAACTCAAGAACCTCTACAAATACCGGCTTATAACCAACCCAAATTCAAGGCAGGGCAAAAACTAAAAGACGTAGTAAACAAGAAATAACAAGTAATTTTAAACAAAATAAGCTAAGATAAGTTTTTAAAATCAATAAAAAAAATATTATGCATATAGGAATCGTAAAATGGTTTAATTCAACAAAGGGATACGGTTTTATAGAACCAAATGACAAATCACGTGATGTATTTATACATATATCAGCATTAGAGCAAGCTGGGCTAAGAGAGTTAAACGAAGGGCAAAAAGTTAAATACAACACAGAGTCTCACCAAGGCAAAATATCAGCAATCGATATAAGGTTAGTATAATTGGTACTTAAGGTGCTTTGTAGAATATATAGCAACTTATCAGGAATCTTTGGGATGTATTGCATCAAAGCTTTTGAAGTTATTTCGTTTTTGCTGCAACTAAAATTAGTAAATTAATATAAATATCCTCTGCAAATTACTTAAATAAATTATGAGAGAAATTAAAGGATATAGTAAACGAAAAATGAAATGTAATAATACCAAATATTTACTTTCATTAATATTTGTTAGTTTAATAAGTGTTGTGATATATAAAACATTCTTTTTAAATGGCAATACAGAGAATCGGCATCATCAAGCCCATATAGCTTTACACGATGAAAAATATGAACACGTTATAGAAATATGCGATCAAGCAATACAACCTAATACTTCTCCTATTAATAGATATTTTGTGTATGTAAAGAAAGCAAAGGCATTAAATAAATTGCATCGTTACGAGGAAGCACTTAAAAGCTCAGACTTGGCCATTGCGATTTATCCTAAAAAGGAAGAAGCGTATCTAGCTCAAGTAGATGCTTTGTTTAATTTAGGGTTGGAAGAAGAATTAATAACAGTTCTAGAAGAAATTGTATCAATAAATCCACATACTCCTCTTAAACCACTTTTAAATTCCTTACGTTTAGAACGTGGTAAGGTACAATATCAATAATAAAATCTGTAGCTATTTAAGGTATTTGTTATTAAAATTTAGTTACCATAAAATTCGAGACTGATTGGTATTTAGTCTGGAGTTTGAAATAAATAATTATACTCAATTTTTCTTCCCGTTAGTTATTTGGCTAATATTATGCGGTGGAAACTATTACTAAAAACCATTAGCTACGGCATCACACATATTATGTGTTGCAACAGCTGTTTTCCTATTTAATTACCAAAAATTTATCGATGTCATTAAGGATCGGGATAATTGAACCGTTAGCACAAACCTGTGTATTTGACATACATGATTACTTCTGGGAAGGAAAATAGTAGCAGTATAGCTATCTTAGGAAAAATGCTTTCTAATCTCAAGTCTTCACTGCTATGGGATAAATTAATACGAATAGTAGTGAGGTTGCTGAAAAGATAAGGCTTAGTATAAAAATATAGATAAAAGATGTTTCAGCTAAATAACCGCATACTAATGAAGATATAAAGGTACTAAGACCACTAAGAAAAGAAAATATTAAAAAATGCAATAGTCGATAGATAAAATCATTCAGCGAAACCACACTTTTTTAAGTACAGCATTATTACTCCATCGTTAAATCTCCCTAAAAAGAAAATACAAGAAACTGCTATTATACCAGATGAAGATTTTAATGCTAACCTAAGCTTTAACAAATTAAAGCTATTTGCCTTAGCTATTGCTTCTACTTTTTTGACCTCACTAAAAAAGATAAGATAAGGGCTACAAAGTTTATACAACAAGCAAATATGAATAAGGTGGTGATATTATCTTCTAGACAACCTATGTAATAAGCATAACAACTAACCAGTAACGGAGCTATAATACAACCCAGGGTTTTGAAATATTTAAAAATGCTAAAGCCATCCCTTTATTTTTGCACTTACACCAATAAATGCGTCTCTGGGAACAGCAAAAGCCCATTACTAATTCGCTCCAAGATTTTATTAAGAAAAATAGTAGTAACGCTAGGAAAACAAAGAATAATTTTAGAGCACAACGCTATAAATGACGGAATAAAAAAAAGGCGCTTATCTTTTACACGATCAAAAGTACTACCGGTAATCAGACAAAGCATATTTGATAAAAATTCTGAGGAGCCTTCAATTATTCCTAGCATAAGCAAAGATAGATCTAATCCTTCGGTGGTAAGTAATGGTATCAAAGTCATCCCAATAGTAGTTGAGACCCCAAAAATAAAATTCATTAAAAATATATAAGTCATTCACTCCTAATAAATTCAGGATTATCCACTCTGTAGTAGTATCTGTATCATAGATACAGGACCGATTTTTCAAGACAAAATTTTTACTAATCTAGTTTCCTGTTTTGGCTATTTTTAAGCGGCAATTTTAGATAATCAAGATAAATATTTATTCGCTTCTTATAACTACATTCAAAAAAATACATTACTTAATAAAGAATTTTAAATAAAATAATTGTTTATTTTAGGTCTGGGTATAGCCTGCACAATTAGGTTGCGTTATTTATACAGAATTACTTTAACAGTATCACAAATAAAAAGTTAATTTCATTTATATATGATCAAATTTCCGGGTTTCATACTTAATATAATTTTCAGTTGTAAGAGCATGGAACTTGTAATAACCTGTTTAGATTCGTTAGGTACTTCGGTACATATAAAATATATTGAACTATTTTCAAAAAATGCAACACGAGGATATAGAGAATCTAGCTGTTATTTTAAATAATTCAGGCCATTACAGAGTCACTAAAAAATATCAGAGGCCGGAATATTATAATACCGGCGATGAAGATGATAAAATGATCGCTGTTTTTCTGGATATTGAGGCAACAGGTCTATCCTATACACAGGATAAATTGATAGAACTTGGAATGGTCAAGTTTGAATATAACAGGCAAGGCTCCATCTTTCGCTTGCTGGATGATTTTAGCGGCTACCAAGATCCGAGTATCCTGATACCTAAGTATATTACAGAACTTACGGGAATTAATGATGATACGGTAAGAAGCCATAAAATTCAAGAAAGTGCGGTTGCTAATTACTTGCAGGATGTTGACCTGATTATCGCTCACAACGCTCAGTTTGATCGTACCTTCCTTGAAGTGAAGCTACCTTCCCTTCTCTTCCTTCAAAAGCTTGGGGTTGTCTAATGTATGATGTTGACTGGGATAAAGAAGGAATCTCAAGCCGTAAACTAGAATACATTGCTTATAAATTTGGGTTTTTTCATGAAGGACACAGAGCAATAAATGATTGCCTTGCCGGGGTTCACCTTTTAGCACAGAAGTTACCAAAATCACAGGTACCGGTATTAAAAGAGTTACTTACTCAATCTGCAGCTATCAGATTCAAACTATATGCAGTTAATTCTCCATATGATAGCAAAGAACTGTTGAAAGCACGAGGTTATAGATGGAGCATGAATCAGAACCCTAAATATAGGGCTTGGTCTATTGAACTGAACGAAGATAAGGTAGCCGAGGAAATAAATTACCTACGTTCTAGCATTTATAGTACATCTTCAATTAATATACCTGTAGAAATACTTGATGCTCATAGTAGATTCTCAAGTACAAACAACAAATCCAATAATTATGTAAAATACCGAGATAAGCTGGAATGGTTTCAAAAACTCTGTACATCTTAAAAAGATACACATGAGTATACATAATCAAAATGTTAAAGAATATCTATCGGGTAACATCGAGCGCATTACTTATCATAATCCTGAAAACGGATTTTGTGTTCTACGGGTTAAGGTTAAAAACCACAAGGAGCTAGTTACCGTTACAGGAAACGTCCCTTCCGTATCTGTCGGGGAATATATTAAATGTAGCGGCATTTGGTACAATGATCGCAATCATGGTAAGCTTAAGCGCTTAATCAAACCGACATCAGGTTTTAAATCAATGAGAACAGCTTATGCAACTGTCAAAGGTTTTGAGGTAATGCGAATGTTTAAAAAAGGAAGATTCAACTTCTGGAAATATGGACAAGGTATTTTCGGGGAAATTAGAATCATTACTGATAACTTACTTGCTTGCTAAACCATTGGTATCATATCTTGGAACTAATTCGTTTCATCTCCTTATTTGCAATAGGGCCCTACTTTTTAGCTTTGCTATTTCGTCTAAACTTAAGTCCGTTACCAAAGAAATAAGTTTATCGTCCAGCTTATGTTTCAGCATGTTAATCGCCGTTTTCTCTATACCCTTCTGGTATACCTTCTACGATTTGTTCATTCCGTGACACTGATCCTTGTAACAGAAGACTGAAATATGTTCCCCAATCACTGTTCCACACAAAATTACCAAATAAAATAAATTATTCATCTTGATTTATGTACATTATTCATATAATCTAAATATATCATTATAAATTTTTTACAACGATTTTATGGTTAATAAAGCTAATAAAGGCCACAGGCTTAAATATTCATATTTATTTAAATTATTAAAAAAATTCTTCTCCTTTAAGAAAGAAACATTTTATATGATTGCTTTGGTAACAGGTGGTTTATTTTTCTCAGTATTTACCTTTTATATATTATTATATTTTCCACCTGAATGGATAAATGCCTCGGAGCAGATAAACCAACGGTATTTACATTTTGTTAATTAAAATTATAACTTGTTAGGATTAAAGAGCAACGCTGGTGCTAAAACAAATGTAAGGCCTAAATTGGCTGTACTTTGATCTTAATAGCTATTTCGCTACCATTGAACAGCAAGTTGATCCTTCACTTAGAGGGAAACCGGTGGTAGTTGTTCCCTTGCTCTCTGACTCTACCTGCGCTATTGCCGCTAGCTATGAAGCTAAACTAAAAGGCATTAAAACAGGCACTAAGATTTACGAAACAAAGAAACTAGCCCTAACCTTATATGTGTCAAAGGTAGGCACAAGCTATACGTAGAGTACCACAAACGTATTTTTGCTGAGATCAATAAGCTATTATTTGTAGACGTAGTATGCTCTATAGACGAAGAAGCCGGTAAGTTAACCGGTAAATATCAACAGGAGGAAGAAGCTATTCGGTTTTCCCAGAATATTCCATAAAGATACCGTATTTACCAATAGGAATTTACTGTTGAGGTCTGAGTTGTTGTATAGATTCTGGAGGGAAATATCTATAGAACGTTGTCCTACCGATAGAAATTGTTTTGATAATATCAGAAATAAACGGATAATTTTTATTATCTTTGAGCATGGCTTTTGCCGTACGTATTTTATTATCACTCATAAGCTTCGGTCTTCCACCGACTCTAGCGTTTTTACGCGCAGATTTTAATCCGGCTTTTATATTTTCTACGATAATCTCTCTATGGAACTTGTCATTTTCAGAAGACGATTTCAATTATTTTTTTGTACCATCAATTTATGTGCACCTGATCTTAATTCACCTTTAGGATCGAGATACCGATAGAGGGTCTGGCGAGTAATACCTAGTTCCTTGCAAAGATCTGAGATCTTAGTTTCTGACTTTTCCATAGCCACTTGGGCAATCTGCAGTTTTATAGGTGTCATTTTAAATTTTCTGCCACCTTTTCTTCCACGTGCTCTTGCTGAAGCTAACCCTGCCTTAGTCCTCTCAGAAATCAGCTCTCTTTCATATTCAGCTAATGAAGCAAAAATACTAAAGATTAACCTTCCATTAGCAGTGTTAGTATCAATATCTGCTCCTTGTCCAGTTAGTACCTTAAAACCTATGCCTCTGTTTTGTAGATCATGGACTATATTGATTAAGTGATGTAAATTTCTTCCTAATCTATCAAGCTTCCAAACTATTAACGTATCTTCTTTACGGAGAGCTTTAAGACAAGCCTGTAAATGTGGTCGATCATCGAGCTTTCCACTTGCATAGTCGCTATATATGTTTTCTTCTTCAACTCCATATGCTTTAAGTGCATCTTGTTGTAGATCTAAATTTTGGCTTCCATCAGATTTCGAAACCCTGGCATATCCTAATAGCATAAAATATCAATTTATCAGTAGAATTGTAATTATTTTGTTTGTTCAGCTTTTATTTGCTGAACCACTTTTTCTAAAAGTTCCTTGTTTTCAAATATCCATTTTTCTGCTAATGGAATTTCTGCATAAGGTTCTAAGGTAATTTTACCATTATCTTCTACTGTTACTCTATAACTACTAACATTATTAGTAATTTCACCAAGTGTTATTCTTCCCTTTGCATCAGGTCGTAAAATGATTGCATCTGTCATATATTACTTCTATTAAATTTTATATTTTTAATGATATAATAATATAATTTTTGTATATGGCAATTATTTGATTTTTACAATTAGTAAGTAACTACAAAAACCCACTTACTAATATTGAGAAATGGGGATTTATCAATTTTGTAGCAAATAAGTAAAAAATCTTTAAAGAGCATTGTAATTCAAACGAGCGTTTGTGGCACTAGCTAAATCACCTAATAAACTAACAATAAATGTAGTAGCTTAAAACCCTTGAAAGATAAGAGCTTTTTAGGTAAAAAACAACTTTTTTGCTAAAACCTAGATTGTCACCTAACCTGTATCTTATACTAAGTAATGCAAAAGGTCATTAAAAACTGATTATATAACAGAATGTGATCTCTGAAAATAAGTATTATAAAATTTATTTAGTATACTATTGTTAAATGTAAGTTATCTATTTCTTTTTTAATAAAACTAAAAGTATTATACTAATTTAATATAATACTTCTATTATTTAAAAGTTGTAATTAGTAAATGCTTATTATATAATAATATTAATTACTTAATATATTGTAGGAAAGTAATATTATGTATATTAATACACTTACTATCTCCCCTAAAGGACAAATAGTATTACCTAAAAAAGTTAGAAAATTATTAAATACAAATGTAGTAACTTTAGAAGTTAATGATAATAAACAAGTTGTGATTTCTCCAATTAATGACGTTGCAGGTTCTCTTGCTTCTTATCAAAAAGATACTACCCTACCCTTTGCCCAAATCAGAGAGCAAGCCTGGAATAATTCTGTGTCAGTTTTAAAGGATAAATAGGATAAGAATGAAATATATTTGTGATACTAATTTTATAATTCGCTACTTGACTGCAGATAATCAGGAAATGTTTTTAAAAACCAAGGAACTATTTGATCGGGCAAAGACAGGTGAAGTTAACCTTACAATTGAACAAGCAGTATTTACTGAGGTGGTTTTTGTCTTATCATCATTCTACAAAGTTCCAAGAGACAAAATAAGTCAGACTTTAAGTGAATTATTAGCATATAAAGGAATAGATAGCGAGAAAGAAGTTTTGTTACTAGCCTTAAATTATTATCAACAACTAAATATGCATATTGTGGATTGCTTACTTCTAGCAAAATCTAACTTTTGTAAATGCCCTATCTTATCTTTTGACCAAGCATTAAATAAGAACTTAGAGAAAGATATATATCCTTAAAATTGTTCATATTACACTTCAATAAATTACGGGCATAAATACCCCAATGGGGTGTTAATTCAGCAAGCCAGAAAAGCTATAGAACAATTGCATTAAGCTAATAATAACTTTACAATTAATGTTATAAGCTGCTCTTATTGAACAATAAATAAAATATTTAAAGGTAACATATATGAAATGCAGATACACCAAATATTTATTGTGGTTCATGCTCGGTGCACTAATAAGTTTAGTTGCATATACAAGATTCTTTTCAGAAAATATCGCAGATAACTGGCAGCACTTACATCATCAAGCTCATATAGCTTTGCACAATGAAAAATACGAACACGTTATAGAAATATGCGATCAAGCAATAAAGGTTGATGCCTCCTCTGATAATAGATACCTAATGTACGTTAAGAAAGCAAAAGCATTAAATCAACCACTTTCATCTGAGAGATGAAAGTTTGATCTTTGCGACTAGAAGTCGCTTATCAAGCTAAAGCTCATTCTAGCCTAATATTTGAAGTAAAGTCGGTCTCATGAGCGTCAGTGTGTTTGTTGATATATTCGTTAATCATATCATCTGTAACATTACCGCTAGTTGAACTGAAGTATCCTCTGCCCCATAAATGTCTACCCCAGTATTTCTTTTTTAGTATCGGAAATTCTTCCTGTATTCTTTTAGATGATCTTCCCTTAGCTTTCTGAACAAATTCACTAATTTTAATATGCGGAGGAATATTTGCAAATATATGGACATGGTCGCTTGATACAACGCCATTTTCTATCTTTATACTCATTTCCTCAGCTACCTGTAACACTAGTTCCCGAACACGTTTTTTTATGTCGTAAGTAAGTACCTTATAGCGATATTTCGTTATCCATACTATATGATAACGATGATAAAAAACTGAATGTGATCTTTTGTTATAGTAAGTCATAGACTTATGATGCTACCGCATCATGGCGCATTAGACAAGCTAAAGCTTTTCCATCTGGAAGATGGAGGTTTTCACCACCAAAGGGACTATAAATTGCATCGTTATGAAGAAGCACTTAAAAGCGCAGACGTAGCAGTTACCATTTATCCTAAAAAGGAAGAGGCCTATTTAGTTAAAGTAGATGCTTTGTTTAATTTAGGAGCAGAAGAAGAGCTTACCGCCATTTTAGAAGAAATTGAATCAATAAACCCACATACGCCTTAAGCCCTTATTAAATTCTTTAAGATTAGAACGCGGTAAAGTGCAATACCCATAATGGAATTCAACACTCCTATTAAGGAGTACTATGTTGCATAAACCTTACTTTTCACTAAATATCGTTCTATTTTAATTATACCCGATTAC
>NZ_CP104166.1:377500-1727493 GCF_029982035.1 Candidatus Megaera polyxenophila | reverse complement strand
TAACGAATAGCTATAATTAACTAATGATGACCCCTACGACCGTAGATATTAGATTGAACAAAAGAAGCGAAACCTGTGTAAGATTCCGCTTCTTTTTTTGTTATTTTAAGTAAATTTATTTGCTAGTTTTAACTCCGTCAAGAGCAGCACCTAAAATATCGCCAAGGCTTGCACCGCTATCTGTTGAACCGTATTCTTTTATAGCTTTTTGACGTTCCTCAATTTCTAAAGCTTTAATAGAAAGGCCTATTTTTTTAGCGGATTTATCAATAGATATTATTTTTGCATCTAGCCTATCTCCTTTTGCAAATCTTTCCGGTTTTTGGTCGTATTTTTCAGCTGATAAGTCAGCTTTTTTAATAATACCGGCAGCTTTGCCATCAATATTAACTTCGATTCCATCCTCTTTTACTTCAGTTACGACGCAGGTTATAACCATATTTTTCTTAAATTCTCCTGCATCACTACCTTCGTTTGGATCTTCAGACAGTTGTTTAATACCAAGTGCTACTCTATCTTTATCAATATCAATACTGAGCACTTTACATTCAATTTCATCCCCTTTTTTGAATCTTTTTAAAGCTTCTGATCCGTTTTCGTCCCAACTAATATCAGACTCATGGATCATTCCATCCGTATTGACGTCAATAGCTACGAACATACCAAAATCTGTAATATTTCTGATAGGAGCTTTAATAACGCTACCTACAGGATGTTTTTCAGCGAACTTTACTAAAGGATTATCCTGACATCTTTTAATACTTAAAGAAATTCTATGTTTGTCAGTATCTACGTCTAAAATAATAAACTCAACTTCTTGCCCGATAGTTAGTAATTTTTTAGGATTTTGATTTGTTTTACCCCAAGAAATTTCTGAAGAATGCACTAAGCCTTCGATACCGTCTTTTAATTCAATAAAAGCACCGTAATCAGCAATATTTGTAACTTTCCCTTTCATTCCCTTATTAATAGGAAATTCTTCCTTAATATTCTGCCAAGGGTTAGTATCTAGCTGTTTCATGCCAAGAGAGATTCTTTTCGTATCTTCGTTATATTTAATAACTACAACCTTAATTTCTTGACCAAATCTTAGAACTTCGGAAGGGTGATTAATTCTACCCCAGGAGATATCGGTAACGTGTAATAACCCGTCTACACTACCAAGATCAACGAAAGCTCCATAATCGGTAATATTTTTGACTACTCCTGTTAAGACCATCCCTTCTTTGATCTGCGATAACATTTCGTCTCTAGCTTCTGACCTTGACTCCTCAAGTATAGCTCTTCTTGAAACAACGATATTACCGAGCTTTTTATCCATCTTTAAAATTTGGAACGGCTGTTCAATGTGCATAATTGAAGTGGGATCTTTAATAGGTCTTACATCCACTTGACTTCCAGGCAAGAAAGCTACTACTCCTTTTAAGTCAACTGTAAACCCTCCTTTAACTCTTCCGAAGATAACCCCCATAACATTTTGTTGCTTTTCGAACAAATCTTCTAGTGTTACCCAAGATTCTTCCCTGATAGCCTTTTCACGGCTTAAAACAGTACCTCGTCTACCCTCAACTTTTTCAACGAACACATCAACTATATCACCAACTTTTGGTAATGTCTGATTCATGCCTGTTTGAAATTCTGCTACTGCTATTCTTCCTTCATTTTTAAGACCAACATCGACAACTATAACATCAGCGTTAGTTTCTACTACCTGACCTTTTACCACCATACCTTCTTTTACATGGCTAGTATTAACGCTTTCCAGTAAATGGGCAAAATCTTCACTACTTGGGGTAATGTCGCTTAATTGAGGAATAAATCTTTTCTTTTTTAATAACATAAATACTATACTTTTTAGGCAGCTAAACCGTACCAAAATTTAGTGCAAATTTTAAGGTTAATAAATAAGCTATATCCCCTTGGTACTAAAACTTTAGGATTAGCTCAATTCTATGTAGTTTTTAATTTCAGCTATTACTTCCTGTTGATCCATATTGCTAGTGTCAATAACAAAAGCATCTGAAGCAACCATTAGAGGATCTACTATACGCATACTGTCCCTCAAATCTCGCTCTTTAAGTAATTGCAAAATATCCTCCAGTTTACATTTTTTTCCTTCTTCCTGCAACTGCTTATATCTTCTTTCTGCTCTTTTATTAACATCTGCAGTAATAAAAATTTTTAAATCCGCATCTTTGGCTATTACAGTGCCTATATCCCGCCCTTCCATTATAATTCTTGGATATGTTGTAATCATTAAAATTAGGTATTTATTTATATTAGTACGAACTTCTGGAATAGTAGAAATCTTGGAAGCATAATTCCCTATACTTTCCTGATTTAAATCCATTTCTTTTGCAAGTTCAACCAGATGGTCAGTTTTTGAAAATTCAATTATTTTTTTAACATCTGCCACATCGATATTGTTCACTATGCACAAATAAGCCAGACTCCTATAAACAATACCGGATTGCACATACTTCAAGTTAAATTCAGAGGCAAGCATTCTCCCTATTGCTCCTTTCCCGGATGCCGATGGGCCATCTAACGCTATAACAAAACTATTATTTTCATTATACGCTTTTTCTTTTAAATTTTTCATTTATTTTTGATAATTATCTCTAATAGTAAATTTCTATTTTTTAAATAGCTTTTATTTCATTTTAGGTAAAAATTCAAATTAAAATCTTGAAATTCAAAAAAAATCGGGGTAAATAGATGTACACATACCGGATTTAAAAAATTTTTGGGCGGTTAGCTCAGTTGGTTAGAGCATTACGTTGACATCGTAAAGGTCGGAAGTTCAAGTCTTCTACCGCCCACCATTCTTTATAATTTATTTTTTATTCTCGAATACCAAAGTGGTTTAAAGGAAGTTAATTGTTTTAAACTTGAGTGTCTAGAAACGTGGATTAGGTACAAGCAATTCTTGCTTTTTTGTTTTCTTTTTAATGACCCCCTATAAAGTTTCGAGGGTCATTTGCTTTTAAACTAAGCCGCTTTATCTTTTATTAAAGATTTTATAAGGGTATTAACTGCATTTTGATGCTCCGTATTTTCAATTTTCATAAAATTACGTGAAACTTCAATACACATGCGTTGATGCTGTGTCACAGTTGCTTCTTTGTTGCCCGTTTCCAGACCTTCATAAAAATATGATATATTTTTATCTAAAGCCTTTGATATCAGAACTAATCTTCCTACAGAAATCCTGTTGTTACCTTTTTCGTATTTTTGTAGCTGTTGGTGAGTTACACCAATAACTTGTGATAATTGCTGACGGGACAATCCTTTTGCTAATCTTAAAGAATAGATTTTATTACCTATAAATTTGTCAATTTCTTCTATATAATCATTTTTACGAGCCATTTTTACCTCTTTTAGTCAAGTATTATATTGTATTAGTTAATAAGATTTGCACTATATACAACATTTAAACAATAGTAGAATTACCATAGACTTTATCTAATTGCAAGAACTTATTTAATATTTTTTAAGAATTAATATATATATTAATTTTAACAAGATATCCTTTTTTTATCAAACATTCTTTTAAAAAGAAGGTACTTTCTACAAAAGAAATTTATAAAAAATTTTATGTTTTTATATATTATTTCTACATATACTTTATTAAGTTTAGTTAATAAATATTACAGAATAAATTTCTATAGAAATTTTATTTATTTTTTCTTTTTATCTGCAAGTAAGTGTCTTTAATAAGCCATTGAAAAACCTAAATAAACCATATATACCTAAAACACCATTTTATATTTATAACCATAAAGAACGAATATTATATAATGAAAAGAGTTATCGTTAATTTATACCAAGCCATAGTTAAAATGATTGATCATGACGGGATCGAACATTCAGGTTATATGTCATTTATGGTATTGCTTTCAATTTTCCCATTTTTTGTCTTTATTCTCGCTTTTACAGGTTTTTTTGGAGCATCAGAACTAGGAGAGAAATTTATTCAGCTTGCTCTTGAGAATATGCCAGCTCAATCAATTGACTCAATTAGAAATAGAATTAAAGAGCTTATGACTACTCCTCCCCAAGGTCTTTTAACTCTTGCGATTGTAGGAAGTATATGGACATCTTCGTCCTTTGTAGAATGCCTTAGAACCATACTAAACCGCGTCTATCAAATCAAATCACCCCCTAATTATTTCTTAAGAAGAATGTTAAGTATTGCCCAATTCTTGTTTATAAGTACTATGATATCCCTTACTATGTTATTGCTTATTATAATTCCTATTGGCCTGCAAAAACTTCCGAGTTTTATGAGAATGATAGAAGATTATAAAACAATACTGAATTTTTCTAGATATCTTTTGATATTTTTATCTCTGTTTATAACCGTATGTTCCCTATATTATCTCATCCCAAATGTAAAACTTAAATTTTCAGAGGTTATACCCGGAGCATTTTTAAGTGTATTGCTTTGGATATTAAGTGGATATTTATTATCTACATACCTGGTTTATTATAACCAATTGAATATAATTTACGGTTCTTTAGGAAGTATTATAGTTACCCTAATTTTCTTTTATATAGTTAATATGATTTTTATCCTAGGGGCAGAGTTCAATTACCTTATGAAGCACAATACCAATGGTAATTCATAAAATAATAGTAAATTAAACAATTAAATATTTCTAAAATAGTTGATTATATGTATATTGGACTAGGTTTATAATACAGGGATGTAAATGTATAATTATCAAGCCGCTTTTGAGAAACAGGTTAATCAAATAAAAACAGAAGGCAGGTATAGAAACTTCATAGGCTTACAAAGGAAAGCCGGAGAGTTTCCAAAAGCTATCTGGGGAAAGGATAGAAGAAAAAACGTCATAATGTGGTGTATAAATGATTATCTTGGGATGAGTCAGCACCCTACTGTTTTACAAGCCGCCGCTCAAGCCCTCCTGGATAATGGAGTAGGTTCTGGAGGTACTAGAAACATTGGTGGTAATAATTACTCTATTCAAGAATTGGAAAATGAAATTGCTAATCTTCATAGCAAAGACTCTGCCCTAGTATTTACTTCTGGATACGTTTCTAATGATGCTACTCTTACCTCGCTTGCAAAGGTTATGCCTGATTTGATTTTCTTCTCCGATGAACTTAACCATGCTTCTATGGTAGCAGGTATTAGGAATTCCAGATGCGAGAAGCATATATATAAACACCTAAATATAAATCACTTAGAGGAACTTCTTAAAACAGTTGATATCAAAAAACCTAAGATTATTGTTTTTGAATCTGCTTACTCCATGGATGGTCAAATATCTCCTATACAAGATATCTGTTCCCTGGCTAAGAAATACAATGCAATGACTTATATCGATGAAGTTCACAGCGTTGGTCTTTATGGTAAAGGAGGCGCAGGTATTGCTAATATGCTTGGATTTGAAAGCAAAATAGATATTATACAAGGAACTTTTGCTAAAGCTTATGGAGTTATTGGTGGGTATATAGCAGGAAATAAAAATATGATAGATGCCATTAGATCAACTGCTAGCGGTTTTATTTTCACTACCTCCCTTCCTCCGGTGATCACTGCTGCAGCAAAAGCTAGTATTATTCATTTAAAAAATTCAGAAGAAGAAAGAGAAAAGCACCAAGAAGTGGTAGCTAAAGTTAAAAAATCTTTCACAGAAGCAGGTATTAATTTTTATCGCAATAAAAGTCATATTGTCCCTATAGTTATTGGCGATCCAGACAAAACTAGATTAGCTTCCCAATTGCTAATTGATAGACATAACATTTTTGTTCAGCACATAAACTTCCCCACAGTTCCCCGCGGTACAGAACGCCTGAGAATAACCCCTACCCCTGCTCATACAGATCAAATGATTGAGGAGTTAACCCTGGCTTTGGTTGATGTGTTTAATGAACTCGGTATTAAACTAGGATTTGAAGAAGCAGCTTGAATCAAGTGGTATTCTTATATGATTGATTTTCCCAATATCAACCCTGTAATATTTTCTGTAGGCTCTTTAGCAGTTTCATGGTATTCGCTCTCTTATATCGTTGGTATATTGCTTGGGTGGTATTATGCAAATAAATTGATCCTTTTATACCCAATTGGTATTAGTAAACAACACACTGAAGACTTCATTAGCTGGGCTATTATTGCTATTATTATTGGTGGAAGGCTTGGTCATGTTTTATTCTATGATCCAGAGAAATACCTCTCTAATCCAATTGAGATTTTAAAAACCTATGAAGGAGGCATGTCTTTTCATGGTGGAATATTTGGTGTGGGCGTAGCTGCATATTTATATTGTAAAAAAAATCAAATTAGATTTCTTTCATTTTCTGACGTTTTAGCGATTGTAGCACCAATTGGTCTTTTCTTAGGTAGAATAGCAAATTTCATAAATGCAGAACTCTATGGCCGGCAAACTAATGTTCCTTGGGCAGTAATTTTTCCACATAGCGACGGTTTTCCAAGACATCCTAGCCAATTATACGAGGCGTTGTTAGAAGGATTATTTTTATTCTGCATAATGTTGTATTTTACTTATAAAAGTAAATTTCTACAAAATCCCGGTAGAATGTCTGGAATATTTTTAATTTTTTATGGTAGTTTTAGAGTGCTTGTTGAGTTTTTTAGAGAACCAGATGTTAAAATTGGTTTTATTTTTAAATATTTTACCTTAGGTCAAATATTATGTATCCCTATGATTCTACTAGGTACATATTTATTAAACCATAGCACTAAAAACACTATAAAAAATGGCGATAGACGCAAAAATAAGATCAATAATTAAAGATTTAGGCCATATTAAAATTGATGATATGATGAGGGAGGTATCATCAATTAACCCTAGCTCATATTATAGGTCTAAAACCTCAATAGGCGCAGACGGTGATTTTATTACTGCGCCAGAAATTTCTCAGCTTTTTGGTGAAACTATTGGATTTTGGGCAATTAATAAATGGCAGCAATTAGGGTGTCCAAAAAAATTTGCGCTTGTTGAGTTTGGGCCGGGATTGGGAATATTAATGCGTGACTTAATGCGGGTAGCCAAATTAGTACCGGAATTTACAAAAGCAGTTAAAATTTTTCTCTATGAAATAAATAAAAATTTTATTAAACAGCAAAAAACTAATCTTTCCTTTACTAGTTCAAGGGTAACATGGATTAATAATATTAACGAACTTCCACCAATCCCTTGTATTATTATTAGCAACGAATTTTTTGACGCCTTACCTATTAAACAGTATATAAAAATTCGCAAAACATGGTATGAATCGGTCATAATATGTGATCCAATAGATAATAGGCTTAAATTTGATAAAATAGAATTAAATAAAGCTTTATCACAACAGTTAAATATTGATCACAAAAACGCTCAGGATGGAGCATTAATAGAAGAATCAGCCGAAACATTAGAAATAACACGTAACATAGCTATCCATCTTACAAAATTCAGAGGTGTTTGCTTGGTTATAGACTACGGTTATAATATTGAATCATCAAAGCGAAGTAGGAATCAATATAGCTCAACTCTTCAGGCGATAAAACACCATCAATATCATCCAATTTTTGAATCACTAGGGGAATCTGATCTGAGTGCTCATGTGGATTTTAATACTCTCAAAAATGCTGCTCTACAAAAAGGGATCAAGAATGTTTCTATTTTTTCTCAGCGAGATTTTTTAGTAAATTGGGGTATAATTATTCGCCAACAATTACTAAAAAGCAAATCCTTACCAAAAGAAGCCGTTATTCTAGACGCTCAACTTCATAGGCTTATTTCAAAAGAACAAATGGGAGAAATATTTAAAGCTATGGAGTATAGCTTTTTTGGTTAAATTAGATTGCGATACCAAGATAAGCCACCTATCGGTGGCAGCTTAAAAGAAGATACTCTTGACCGATAAATATTTATGGAGGATTATAATACTGGTATTTGATTTGTTTTAACTTGAGTTATAAAGACTGAATGTTAGACATACATAAGATAATATATAATTGAGTTATGAGTAACTTGCACTCTGAGCAGCATTTGGTCAATGAATTAGCGGTAAAAACTCTTAAGGCCATTTCTAAAGAGCAAGCAATTCCTTACAGCAGGATCAAAAGATTTTTTCCGAAGGAGATAAGGAAATAGCCAAGGCTTTCTGGATAATGTTGCGAAAAATATCTCCCAATCATAAGTATAATTCTGTTTACTATTGCCCTGATTGTAAAGAATTTGATTTAGAACGCAAAGGAAGAAAGATTCCTTGGTAAGAAAACATTAACTATAAGTAATTTATGGAAATAGTCGGTAAAGGAATATCTATAAAACATATTTTTCTAGACCGTGGTAATTGGTCTCGATTTCGCTAAAAAATACGGCAAGCTAAGATACGGCATTATTTTCAACGTCACTAAAGTTATATCGTGTGGAACGAAATATTTAGGATTTAAACGTTATAGCTGCCGTGATTGTAACCGCAATAAATCGGTAGCATTCAGCTGTAAAGGTAGGTTTTGTTCTCGTTGTGGTAAGAAACAAACGGATCAATGGGTGAGTAAGGCTAGCAATGTTCTACCAAAAACACGATGGCAGCACATTACATTTACAATGCCGGACTCTTTATGGCCGATATTTTGGCTCAATCGTGATCTGTTTGGATTGATTTCCGGTATTGCAGCAGGAATTATTAAGGAGATAGCTACAAAGAAAAATCTTGTGGTTGGTATATTTACTGCCTTACACACTTTCGGTAGAGATTTAAAACGCAATGTTCATATCCATTTATCGGTTACTTGCGGCGGTATAAATAGCAAAGGCAAGTGGCAAAAATTATTTTTTCCTGCCGAACCTATTAAAAAAATGTGGAGACATAGAGTCCTTGAGTTATTTCGCTTTCAATATATCTCAAGTAATTTGAAGTTGCCGTCCGCATATCAAAATGCTGAGAATTTTAATAACTGGATGAGTAGTTTATACGAAATCAGTTGGTATGTTTATTTACAAAAACCATCGGATGATCATAAACGCAACATAGAATATTTAGGGCGGTATATAAAACGCCCCCTATTTCCGAGACAAGAATAGAAAATTACGACGGAAAGCAGGTAACGTTTAAATTTCTTGATCACTATAATAATACAATTGATCGCATAACTATGCCCGTGATGCAGTTCATAGCTAGTCTGATTATGCATATACCAGATCGTTATTTTCGAATGATTAGGTATTACGGTTTTTTATCTAATAGAACTAGGGGCGTACAATTACCTATCGTATATAAGGCAATTAATCAAATCGTTCATAAGAAAACTAAGCTCATTAGTTGGAGATTAATGATTTGGTTGAATTTTAAAATAGATCCTCTGTTTTGCTATAATTGCAATAAATGTATGAATCTGCGGCAAGTTTATTACGGTTTATCTCCGCCATTGTTATTAATAAGAACCAATGAATTATTATCAACGCCTAGATAACATCATTATGGCGAACACTTCTTTCACGTCTTGGCCACATAATTTGTAAAACTGAACCTATTTTTAGATAGATTCTGGCAGAGATTTTTGTAAAAGTGTTGATAATTTCTAATATTGTGGCTGGTAACTACATATTTATTAAACGAATTTTTAAAAAGCTGATTGATGATTTTTCTGGTTGCAAATTTTGAATTTCCTATACTATAAAATAAATTTATATACCCTGTAAATTTAAGGTTATTTGAACTAGCTAATTTCTTATCTTTTCTTTTCCCATGTCAAGTAAAAGAAAAATCCTCCCATTAGAGCCGAAATTATAAAAAACATGAAAACTGCGCTCCATCCCCAATGATCAGAGATTATCCCTACACAAACACCGGAAATTCCTGAACCCACGTAACCCATTGTTCCTACTAATCCATTTGCTGTTCCAATTGCTTTTTTAGAAGCAAAATCAGCTGAGGCCACTCCCGCTAATATCTGGGGACCATAAACAAAACACCCCATCAAAACCATCATTAATCCGTTTAAAATTACATAATCCGTTGGTAATTGCCAAAATATCCAAAGTGTACAAGCAAGAGAAAGCATAAATACCATTCCAACTGGCCCTCGTTGGCCATGAAATATTTTATCAGAAATCCACCCTGCAGAAACCCCGCCTAATAACCCGGCAAGCTCGTAAGCTGCAACATGCCATCCAGCTTCATTAATTGCCATATTTTTAAATTCTTTTAAAAATAAAGGAGCCCAAAATATAACTCCCAATCTTACAATATACAAGCACATATTAGCCAAACATACGTACCACATATTTATATTAAAAAACACTTTTCTAATGATTTCTCCAGTAGTTAAATTATCTTTTTCTTCGTTCTCTTTATTAATTTCTTGAGCTTTGTATAATTCCACTGGCGGAAAACCAAGTTCTTTTGGTGATTCTCTTAGCCTGTTAAATAAGATGTAAGCAACGATAACGGCAATAATAGCTGGAACAAAAAATGCTGACCTCCACCCGAAATCCGCAACTAAATAACCGGTAAATACTAAAGTAATAGCTCCCCCCACTTGGTGAGAAGTAGCACCATAAGCCCATTTTATTCCCAGTTCTTTCGGGGCAAACCAGTGTGTTAGCATTCTAGCTACTGGCGGCCACCCCATCGATTGAAACCAATTATTAATAATCCATAATATACTAAGGAACATTAAACTTTCAGAAAAGCCTAAGAAAAATGTAGTTAATCCAGAACACAATAACCCAAGAGGCATAAAATATCTGGAATTTGATTTATCACTAAAATACCCATTAACAAATTTTCCAATTCCATAAATTATGGAAGCAACAGTTAAGACCAAGCCTAGTTCTGTTTTTGTGTAACCAAATTCTTCCATAAAAGCTGGCATAATCATGGAAAAATTTTGGCGGCATAGGTAAAATGTAGCATAGCCTAGAATAACTGAAAGCAGTATCCTTACCCTCCACTTGTTATATATTTTTCTTTCTTTTTCCGAAAGAAAAAAGCTCTCTGTAAGGTATTGATTTTCAGGTGCTATAGACATTTTATTCTCGGTTTTTAGCATTCCCAATTTAATAATATTTAATTACTCGGCCATAATAGTAAAAATTAGATTTATAATCAAGATATAATCTTTTAACTGCAATTTTATCTTGATTAATTGGAATAATCATCTAATGCAGCGTTAAGAATGGAGGTGTTAACTATTTCTATTTCAAAAAATATTTTCTGTTTATAAAGTGTATTTTGTTCTATTAATTTATAAATTTTATTAACATCCACTCCCCGGGTTTTGGCTACCATCAGAGCCTGCAAAATAGCTTCTGCTTTAGTAATAAAGGGATCATAGAGGCTTGCAGACGGGGTTATCATAATTACATTAGAATGGTTTAACTGCTTATCGTAATTGTGAATTAAAGCTCTCTTAAAATCGGTATTATATAGTGCCATATCGCACTCAGGATCAGCTTCTATATTCGGTCTAGGTTTGAAATATCTGGTATCTTGAAGGTATTGAGCTACTAAATAAGATCCTCTAATATTACTGTTTTTATCTATAATTAAACTCCCTTTTGTTTTTTCCGGCCAAAAAGTCTGGCCTATCAGATATATAATTAAAGTGTAAAGACCGATAACTAAAAAACAGAAAATATATAGGCATAAGCTAAGAACTATATTTTTCATTATATTAAACCAGCTTTATAAATTATGAACTCAATTAGTTTAATAAATAAAAGCGGAGAAACTATTCCTCCAAAACCACATAGTAAAATTATCCGCCATAAATACGTTTTGTTTTGTACGTTTTTTAAATTATAGGAAATTAGTGGTAGAAGGGATGGTATTATTAACCCATTGAAAATAACAGAAGCAAGTAATATGCTATCTATCGATTGGAATTGCATAATATTTAATTTTGACAGGGAAGGAAAAGCCGTAGTAAATAATGCTGGAACAATGATAAAATATTTAGCTAAATCAGAAGCTATAGAGTAGACCGTTATAGCTCCTTTTCTTACTGTGATTTTTTTACATTCATTCTTTAATTCAATAATACCTAGTAAATTGTGATATTTTGCAACAATATTACCTGCTAATATTGAGTGCACGTACCCCCTATCTTCAAACGTATAACCTATATCAGCTTGTGCCAAAGCTAATGCATCATTTAATCCATCCCCGCACATACCTACAATAAATCCTTTTTCTTGAAGAGATCTAATTACCTCAAGTTTTTTTTCAGGTGTACAATCAGCATAAAAATTTTTTATGCCCAGTTTTTTTGCAATATAAGAAGCCGTAATAGCGTTATCTCCTGTAACCATTATTGTGGCAATTCCTGAGCTCTCAATACTACGTATCTGTTTTACAACTCCTTTTCTAAAACTATCGTGCAAATTTATGATACCTATTATCTTTTTATTAACAGTTAAAATTAAAGGAGTTCCGTGTGTTTTTGCTACTTCCTTAACTATACTTTGTACTTCTTGAGGAAAGGATTCTATAGTTTTTCCAAGGTAGTTTGCTATCGACTGTAAACTACCTTTTCTAATTTCCATATTATTATAGTTGCATCCACTAATAGGATTTGAGGCTAGAAATGGCAAATAGTCGTACAATTCAAGATTTATTTTTTTATCCAAATCTTTGTAATTTTTTATGGCAAAAGCGGTTATGCTCTTTCCTTCCTCAGTATTATCATTTATGGAAGATAAATATAAATACCTAAAATAATCTTTTTCATCGGTTTTTGAAGTTAATTTGAAGTTAACCATTTCTCGTTGGCCGACAGTTAAAGTACCAGTTTTGTCAAGCAGTACAATATCGAGGTCAACCGCATTATCAAAAGCCACTTGATCCTGAACGATTATATTACGCTCTGCAAGTTTGACCATACCGTTATAAACAACAACCTTTTGTAAAGTAGAAATTGTGGTTGGAAGCAGCACTACCATTAAAGCAATCAAATAAATAACCGGTATTTCTACACCAGAATAGCTAGCTATTACCCACATGACAAAAATCACATTAGCAAATAATATTGATAACCCCATCATTAATTTCTGCAGGGCCACCTCAGAAGGCATAGCTCTTCTATTTATGTTTCGAAGTAACCTATCTACTCTAGTAAAAAAGGACTTATTACTAGCAAAACTGACTTTCATTACAATCCAATCTCCTCCTTCTACTATACTGCCAGCTATTAGGATATTATCTTTAGTAGGGCTTTTTAATTTATGCTCTAAAGAACCTGTTATATCAGTTTCATTAACATAACTCATACCTTTTATGACTTCACCGTCAAAAGGCACTTCCTCACCACTATGTAACAAAATTAAGTTTCCTGATTTTATAGAATCTTTTTTCACTTTTTGATAATCATCAACATCATTAAGTGAATTAAGTTTTTTAATTAATGCATGATTGTTAGTAATTTTTTCTGAGATAACCTTAAAATTTTTCCTGCTATAAGCAAATTCCGTAAATACAGAAAACAAGATAAGCCACCTATCGGTGGCAGCTTAAAAGAAGATACCCTTGACCGATAAATATTTATGGAGGATTATAATACTGGTATTTGATTTGTTTTAACTTGAGTTATAAAGACTGAATGTTAGACATACATAAGATAATATATAATTGAGTTATGAGTAACTTGCACTCTGAGCAGCATTTGGTCAATGAATTAGCGGTAAAAACTCTTAAGGCCATTTCTAAAGAGCAAGCAATTCCTTACAGCAGGATCAAAAAGATTTTTTCCGAAGGAGATAAGGAAATAGCCAAGGCTTTCTGGATAATGTTGCGAAAAATATCTCCCAATCATAAGTATAATTCTGTTTACTATTGCCCTGATTGTAAAGAATTTGATTTAGAACGCAAAGGAAGAAAGATTCCTTGGTAAGAAAACATTAACTATAAGTAATTTATGGAAATAGTCGGTAAAGGAATATCTATAAAACATATTTTTCTAGACCGTGGTAATTGGTCTCGATTTCGCTAAAAAATACGGCAAGCTAAGATACGGCATTATTTTCAACGTCACTAAAGTTATATCGTGTGGAACGAAATATTTAGGATTTAAACGTTATAGCTGCCGTGATTGTAACCGCAATAAATCGGTAGCATTCAGCTGTAAAGGTAGGTTTTGTTCTCGTTGTGGTAAGAAACAAACGGATCAATGGGTGAGTAAGGCTAGCAATGTTCTACCAAAAACACGATGGCAGCACATTACATTTACAATGCCGGACTCTTTATGGCCGATATTTTGGCTCAATCGTGATCTGTTTGGATTGATTTCCGGTATTGCAGCAGGAATTATTAAGGAGATAGCTACAAAGAAAAATCTTGTGGTTGGTATATTTACTGCCTTACACACTTTCGGTAGAGATTTAAAACGCAATGTTCATATCCATTTATCGGTTACTTGCGGCGGTATAAATAGCAAAGGCAAGTGGCAAAAATTATTTTTTCCTGCCGAACCTATTAAAAAAATGTGGAGACATAGAGTCCTTGAGTTATTTCGCTTTCAATATATCTCAAGTAATTTGAAGTTGCCGTCCGCATATCAAAATGCTGAGAATTTTAATAACTGGATGAGTAGTTTATACGAAATCAGTTGGTATGTTTATTTACAAAAACCATCGGATGATCATAAACGCAACATAGAATATTTAGGGCGGTATATAAAACGCCCCCTATTTCCGAGACAAGAATTTAAAATTACGACGGAAAGCAGGTAACGTTTAAATTTCTTGATCACTATAATAATACAATTGATCGCATAACTATGCCCGTGATGCAGTTCATAGCTAGTCTGATTATGCATATACCATTAGGAAAAATTTAAAAAGCTATTAGTTATTTTCGAATGATTAGGTATTACGGTTTTTTATCTATTAACCCACCAACTAAATTACCCGACTTAGGCGGCATATTTTACTTCTTTCGCCTGAAATAATCTTTTGATATGTTCTGGGTTAAATTGCAAAGTCCTTATCCTAAGATTTTAAATTCCACTTGGAGTTCAGATTTTGTAAGAGGTATATGTTTCCTATTTACATTTCTTTTTAAATCGTTGTTTAAATATTCATCCGGATTATGTTGCGGAGTATACGGAGGCAGAAAAAATAAAGAAATTTTCTTTTTATGTTTCCGAGTCCATATTTGTACTTTTTTGCTATGATGAACCTTGAGATTATCTAGGATTAAGAAGATTTTTTTCTTGGATATTTTACCAACCTCCGTAAAAATTCTATAAATACATTTGTTTTTAGTGTCTCTTCGTACAGCATAAACCTTAGCTTACCGTTATTTGTAACAGTGGATATCATGTTTATACTAAATCTCTTCGATTTATGAATCCAACAGGGGTTTTTCCTTTTAAAGAATAGCTTTGTAATACCTGACACTCTTGTTTTATCCCTACTTCGTCGCACCAATGTATTTCTGCCTTTTCATATTCTGCTTGCTTGGCTATTGACGGATATTCTTCATCTAACCAAAATTGAACCCTTTTGGGTTGCTGCTCATATGCTAACTTTTTGGCTTTTGTGCAGTATACCCCCATCTTCTTAAATATTCGCCTATTGTACTTAGGGGAAGAAAAAATCCACAATGTTTTTTGATGAGTGCATTAACTGATTTTCTTGACCATAATGCTGATTTGATATTGTGATCTTCTGGTCTAGAGATATTTACGTACCCTTGTATTATTTTACTTTGATCTTCGGTTATAAGCCTTTTCTCTCCTATCTTTCTACCTCTTAACTTCCCACTAATTGCGTACTTGTCGCCTCTCTTTTCCCTCCTTACCCATTCATTTACTGTCTGGCGACTCACTCCTATTAATTCACCTACCGACGATTGACTCTCTCCTCTTTTTACTAGTTTTAGAGCAATCTTTCTCATCGACGCTTGTGCGCTTATTGATAATTTCCTAAAATCTTCACTTTTTGACATTATTGCATTATACAAATTCCTTCCTTCTTGGCAATAGTTATGTCGGGTATTTAATTGGTGGGTTAATAATAGAACTAGGGGCGTACAATTACCTATCGTATATAAGGCAATTAATCAAATCGTTCATAAGAAAACTAAGCTCATTAGTTGGAGATTAATGATTTGGTTGAATTTTAAAATAGATCCTCTGTTTTGCTATAATTGCAATAAATGTATGAATCTGCGGCAAGTTTATTACGGTTTATCTCCGCCATTGTTATTAATAAGAACCAATGAATTATTATCAACGCCTAGATAACATCATTATGGCGAACACTTCTTTCACGTCTTGGCCACATAATTTGTAAAACTGAACCTATTTTTAGATAGATTCTGGCAGAGATTTTTGTAAAAGTGTTGATAATTTCTAATATTGTGGCTGGTAACTACATATTTATTAAACGAATTTTTAAAAAGCTGATTGATGATTTTTCTGGTTGCAAATTTTGAATTTCCTATACTATAAAATAACCTTTCGTCCAAAACTCACTACCCCATAACTTCTCTTTAAGACTTGGGAATTGTTCAAACATTTTTTTAGCTGTAATACTTTTGACTATTTGCGCTACCTTTGTTGGACTATAAGTCGGAACTGATTGTAGTAAAAAATGTACATGATCGTCATCCGTACCTATTTCTAAAAACCTGATCTCGTAACGATCCTCAATGCCTTCACAAATTTTGCATAAATATTCGTCTATTTCTTGATTGAATATTACTCTCCTATATTTTGCTGGAGTTACCAAGTGATATATTAGTACTGTGACATTATGACTCTTGTGAATATAACTGCTTTCTTCCATTGCTACAGTATAGCACGAAGCAGAGCTTCGGGGAATTAAACCCGAAAGAGATTAAGTAAATAACTATCACTCGTGTATTTTTACAACGCAAATAACAAAAAATTATATTTCAAAATGATTTTAGGTTGAATAATAGAGCACTTATATGCTTAGATTGCCTAAGAACGCTTAACTGTATTCTTAAACTTAAAAAAACTTTTTATGGAGGCTTTATTATGATTAATCATAACTTTAACTATGACTTAAGTGAAAGTGTTATCGGACAAATAACTGATATTAAATTAACAGATGCACAGTTTAGCGTAAAAACAAACCGCACTTGTACTGTTAGCATAGGCTGTTGCTGTTAGTGATCAAAAAAGACAAATAGTCAAGCCCTAATTGACTATTTGTTTTAAACATTTTTTCCTCTGTGTTTAAGTTGCTTTTTTATAGTATTTTCTACTATACCCTTTTGCATCTTACACAAACTATATTACAGACTCCATTTACATTTGAGGAATGTGTTTTTGAAGTAAAACTGAGATTTTGGACGTTATGCCTCCATTAACATTTTAAAATTCTCAAAAGTAGAAGCATTGTTATTGCTACCAATAATTTGTCCTTTTTGAATTATACGGATATTCTCAATACCGGCGATAGTAATTTTAGCAGAGAGAAAGCTTTAAAATCCAAGCATCGGCTTAGTCCGCTTCTTAATAAATCTATGATCCTGCTCTATAATATTGTTGAGATATTTCACTTGACGTACCTCAATTTGCTTGTCTTCCGGTAAATCTTTATTGGCCCTATTAAGTGCGGATATATTACTACCGCTTTTATCAATTGTTACTTTTTCTGGACGCTCGTTATTCTTGAATGCTTTACGGAAAAATGCTTTAGCAGCCTCTGCTTCCCTATACTTTCTAAGTAAAAACTCTATGGTATTACCAAGTGAGTCTACAGCTCTTACCTACAGGCTTCTTATATTTTCTCACTCTCATGTCTATTAAGGATACAAACTTTATTACCCACCCTTGCAGCGTAGCGTGGTCTATTGTAGCACCTCTTATACTAGCCATTTCCTCTAAATCCCTATAGCTTAAGGAGAATCTACACTTCATATATACAAACAACATTATTATCTCTGGTGAAGAACAAAATCCTTTGAAATATTTGCGTAGTTTTGAAGAAATGTGAAATGGCATTTTGTTAATTTTTAACTCAGTATATCTAATTTATAGCTTGCTGGCAACAGATCCGACAGAACCGTAAATTGGGCCGCTAACATTCCTAACGAAATAATTACTGCCGCAATAGTTATGATCTTCCCCGAAATTCCCCCATATATCCTTTGAATAACATCAGCTACTGATAAACAACCATTCATCCTCTCTATATTTCTGGATAAAATATATCCAGTAAGAAGCCAATATATAGGACGAAGCATAGCTATTATTATTATATAAAAGCCTTTTTTATATATACTTTCTGTAATACTAAAAATTGCAGCAGACAAGATAAGCCACCTATCGGTGGCAGCTTAAAAGAAGATACCCTTGACCGATAAATATTTATGGAGGATTATAATACTGGTATTTGATTTGTTTTTAACTTGAGTTATAAAGACTGAATGTTAGACATACATAAGATAATATATAATTGAGTTATGAGTAACTTGCACTCTGAGCAGCATTTGGTCAATGAATTAGCGGTAAAAACTCTTAAGGCCATTTCTAAAGAGCAAGCAATTCCTTACAGCAGGATCAAAAGATTTTTTCCGAAGGAGATAAGGAAATAGCCAAGGCTTTCTGGATAATGTTGCGAAAAATATCTCCCAATCATAAGTATAATTCTGTTTACTATTGCCCTGATTGTAAAGAATTTGATTTAGAACGCAAAGGAAGAAAGATTCCTTGGTAAGAAAACATTAACTATAAGTAATTTATGGAAATAGTCGGTAAAGGAATATCTATAAAACATATTTTTCTAGACCGTGGTAATTGGTCTCGATTTCGCTAAAAAATACGGCAAGCTAAGATACGGCATTATTTTCAACGTCACTAAAGTTATATCGTGTGGAACGAAATATTTAGGATTTAAACGTTATAGCTGCCGTGATTGTAACCGCAATAAATCGGTAGCATTCAGCTGTAAAGGTAGGTTTTGTTCTCGTTGTGGTAAGAAACAAACGGATCAATGGGTGAGTAAGGCTAGCAATGTTCTACCAAAAACACGATGGCAGCACATTACATTTACAATGCCGGACTCTTTATGGCCGATATTTTGGCTCAATCGTGATCTGTTTGGATTGATTTCCGGTATTGCAGCAGGAATTATTAAGGAGATAGCTACAAAGAAAAATCTTGTGGTTGGTATATTTACTGCCTTACACACTTTCGGTAGAGATTTAAAACGCAATGTTCATATCCATTTATCGGTTACTTGCGGCGGTATAAATAGCAAAGGCAAGTGGCAAAAATTATTTTTTCCTGCCGAACCTATTAAAAAAATGTGGAGACATAGAGTCCTTGAGTTATTTCGCTTTCAATATATCTCAAGTAATTTGAAGTTGCCGTCCGCATATCAAAATGCTGAGAATTTTAATAACTGGATGAGTAGTTTATACGAAATCAGTTGGTATGTTTATTTACAAAAACCATCGGATGATCATAAACGCAACATAGAATATTTAGGGCGGTATATAAAACGCCCCCTATTTCCGAGACAAGAATAGAAAATTACGACGGAAAGCAGGTAACGTTTAAATTTCTTGATCACTATAATAATACAATTGATCGCATAACTATGCCCGTGATGCAGTTCATAGCTAGTCTGATTATGCATATACCAGATCGTTATTTTCGAATGATTAGGTATTACGGTTTTTTATCTAATAGAACTAGGGGCGTACAATTACCTATCGTATATAAGGCAATTAATCAAATCGTTCATAAGAAAACTAAGCTCATTAGTTGGAGATTAATGATTTGGTTGAATTTTAAAATAGATCCTCTGTTTTGCTATAATTGCAATAAATGTATGAATCTGCGGCAAGTTTATTACGGTTTATCTCCGCCATTGTTATTAATAAGAACCAATGAATTATTATCAACGCCTAGATAACATCATTATGGCGAACACTTCTTTCACGTCTTGGCCACATAATTTGTAAAACTGAACCTATTTTTAGATAGATTCTGGCAGAGATTTTTGTAAAAGTGTTGATAATTTCTAATATTGTGGCTGGTAACTACATATTTATTAAACGAATTTTTAAAAAGCTGATTGATGATTTTTCTGGTTGCAAATTTTGAATTTCCTATACTAAAACATAGTCATCCATAACCAAAAAGTTATCTGTCCGTAAAGAAGTGCTTTGTCGTTATGGTAAAATATCTGTTGTAAGAAGATAATAAAAGCAGAACAAGAGAGAACAAAAAGAAGTAAAGATAAAGGGTTTTTCACGTAAGAAATCAACTCTATAAATCTAAAAGTTTTCCTAATTGTAGATTGTTCCGCCTTTTGCATTTAGCCATCTTTTTTATTGTTAAGCCTAAAATGTTTATGCAGCAATTTAATAGCTTTTTCTGTGTCCTGATCTTCTAAAACAACGGTAAATCTGGTTTCTGTTAAATCAATGCCTTTTACTTTTATCTGTTGATTACTTAATAAAGTAATCATATCGAAACAGATACCACTATAGTTTTTTATACCATATCCCACGGCTGTTACTGTAGAAATGTTTGATTTTATATCATAAATTAATATGTTAGAGAGGCTTTTTAAATTATCTAAAGTAGCTTGAAATTTGTTTTTGTCAGCTAGGCTTGCTATCAAATTAATTTTGTTATGAGCGTAAATTTCTATTTTATCTACAATTAAGCCTTCTTCAGTAAATTTGTTGATTACTTCAGAAAAACTATCTGGAGCGCAGGTAATATCAATCTGTATAATATTTTTATTTGAAGTTATTGCAGTAATTAACCTTTTTTCCATTTTAGATTCCATATCAAAATTTTTTGAGCTTATTAATGTTCCCGGATTATCATCAAAAGATGATAAAATTTTCATATCAAATTTGTACCTCGCAGCGGCAAGAGCTGCCCTTGGATGCAAAACTTTTGCGCCATAACTGCTTAAGGTGAGCATTTGCTCGCATGTTATATAATCAATTTTAATAGCATCATGAACCACTCTTGGATCAGCGCTAAACACCCCTGTTACATCTGTATAAATATCTGCCCTATCTGCTCCAATTGCCGCTGCCACAAGAGCTGCTGTTGTATCAGAACCTCCTTTACCAAGAGTCGTAAGCTGTTTTTTGCTAGTAACTCCCTGAAAACCTGTAATAACTGGAATAATACCTTCTGATAGTAAATCATGGATAAAGTCAGAATTTATAGAGTTTACCTGAGCATTGGCAAAAACATTATCCGTTAAAATAGGTATTTGCCATCCTTGGAGAGATCGCGCTTTTAACCCTATCCTTTGTAATTCAAGAGCAACTAGCCCGGAAGTTAAAATTTCACCGCTACCTACGACAGCATCGTACTCCTGCATCTGTTCATATGAATTTAATTGCGATACTTCACTGCACTTAGCAATTAAAGAGTTAGTGACCCCGGCCATAGCAGAAACAACTATTACCAGTTTATGGCCAGCTTCATATTCCCTTAAAATGATTTTTGCTATTGTTTGAATCCTTATGGTATCAGCAACTGAGGTACCACCAAATTTTTGGACAATTAAAGCCATAAATACTGCTTATAGATATCGGTTATTTAAATCGTTGAACATTCTATCACTTTGCAGTAACCTTTTGAAGCATAATTTATTAATTAAACTTCTTCCTTGTACTTTGAAAATTATATGAATAAAGAATCGTCAGTAGATCAAAACGAAGTAAACAAATTTAATAAGACATCGGAGGAATGGTGGGATAAATCCGGAGAATTTAAGATCTTACATCAAATAAATCCTATTAGAATTCAATATATTAATGATAAAATTGCAGAACATTTTAATAGTATCCAAAATAAGGAGGATGATTTACAACCTTTAAAAAATCTTAATATTATAGACGTTGGTTGCGGCGGTGGATTAATAAGTGTTCCTATTTGCCAGTTAGGAGCGAAAGTTACAGCTATTGATGCAAATTCTTACAATATAAAAGCGTTATCAGAATACACAAAAAATAATAACCTCTCTATAAACCCAATAAACACTACTGTTGAGGAATATATTAGTAATTACCCCGATCAGTTATATGATGTTGTGCTATGTTTAGAAGTTTTAGAACATGTATCAAATCAAAGTGCATTTATCCAAAATTTACTAAAATTATTAAAGCCAACTGGAATACTTATCCTATCAACTATTAACCGTACTATAAAATCCTATGCCCATGCAATAATTGCCGCCGAATATATATTAAAATGGGTCCCTACTAATACTCACGATTACTCTAAGTTTTTAAAACCTTCAGAATTGTACAAAATTCTTGAAGTAAATAATTTTCACCTAAAAAACCTTACCGGTTTAAAATTCGATATTATAACGAATAGCTGGTATTTATCGGATGATATTGACGTCAATTACTTTGCTTGCATTATAAAAAATTCTTATCCCAACTAAATAGCCATAAAAGCTTAACTTTCTTGCTTGTTAAAATAAAGTTATATACAATCATTGAACTGCTAATAATAGATTAAGGATATTCCAGTGAAGAAATTTTTAAAATACTCAGTTTTACTGCTTGTTTGTGGTCTCATTTTATTGCTCCTAATTCCATTTTTTGTCCCCTTAGATAAATACAAGGTAATAGCTTCTCAAAAAGTTAAAGAAGCAATAGGAAGGCAATTAGAAATAAACGGGCCAATAAGCTTATCCTTATTACCAAATCCAAAAATTAATCTTAAAGATATTAAACTTTCATCAATACCTGGGGCACACTACCCTTCCCTATTTCAAGCTAAAGAAGTAACAGCTTCTGTATCTTTATTTTCTTTGCTTACTGGAAATATAGTAATTTCCGAAATAGAAGTTAATAATCCTGTTATTAACCTTGAGTATATGGCAAATGGCTCAGCTTCTTGGGACTTTTCAACACCAGTATCTCCTGAAAAAAGTTCTATTGGAGAATCCTCAAAAAGTCAGGGCAAAAGCGAGCTATATATAAACTCTCTTAAAATTCTAGAGGCTAAAATAAATTATATTGAAATAAGTAGCGTAGGTTCCGATTTAAAAGTTTTTGAAATTGATAATTTACAAATCAAAAACTTCCGTGGGCCTAATAATTTAACCTGCGAATTTTCTTCTACCAACAAAGATTATATTCTCAAAGGTGATATCAAAGAGGATAAAGAAACTCTAACTTTAAAGGCAAGTGTAAATATCTTAAAAGAAGAAATTAATTTATCAGGTAATTTTGATCCTAAAACTGTAATTTTTATCGGTAAATTGGAGCTAAAGGGAGATGCTAAAAATCTTAGAAATTTTATACCTACCCTTAATATTGATGATAACATAAAACACAAACTTACTTTAAATATTAATGCCGATAAAAACTTAGTAAAAGTTACTGATATTGATATTAATTTTGGAGAATTAACTGCTAAAGGTAGCTCTAATTACAATATTAAAAAAAACGAAGCTGATTTAACGCTTAAATTAAACCCGGGCAATGCAGATATTATTCTTACCCCTGTTGCTAGAGCTGATAAAGGCTTACACGAAAAAATATACATAAAAGCCACTGCACTTGAACCTATAATTAGCGCGTTAAAAATTAGCACTAAAGATTTACCGGCTTCTATAATCAACCAATCTTTTTCTTTTTCAACAAATTTAACCTATTTAGATCACGAGCTCCTTTTAAAGGAGATAAATTTAACTATGGATAAAGCTAGCTTAAGTGGGAGTTTCACACTAAAGAACTGGGAGAAAGACTTAAGTGTTGCTTATGATTTAAACACTAATTATCTAAAGGTGTTTACTGGCTTATTTGCTATAGATCTGCCTGTTAATATTGATGATCTACAGATCAAAGGGGAAACTGCCAAAATAAAAGATACATTCAAAACTGATAATACAGTAATAGCGGCAAAAACTACTAATATTATTAAAGGCGATATTATTTTAGGGGATGATATAAAACCCTCTTTAACTTTAATTAGTTCGGGGAATAATTTAGGACAAACTCTTGGACAATTACAAAAATCTACTCCCAACTCAGAGCTTGGAAGTTATTCTCTCTCTGCAAAAATTGAAGGAGATTTGAAAAAACTTGTTGAAATATCTGTAGATAAATCTACTTTTTTGTTAAATAATACTCCTCTTAATATTAACGGTCTGCTAAGTCTAAATTTATCCAATGCTAAACCAAAAATCTTATTAAATTTAAAAATGTCTACCTTGAATTTAGGTGGTATAACAAGCAGTAATCCTTCGCCTATTACTAGTAACCTAAAGGGCAACACGGAAGAGCCATCTAGTACGTCTCGTTGGTCAAGGAGTAAAATAGATTTATCATTTTTAAAAAAAATAGATGGTGATGCTGCAATAACAACTCAGAAAGTTATTAAAGGAGAACTAGTGTTGGATAGTATAAAAGCAGTTATAAAGTTAACTGACGGAATTTTATATTTAAAATCTTTAAGCGGAAACTTATATGGCGGCCATTTAGAAGCATCAGGCCAGGTTACGTCTGAGCAATCCCAAACGGCAAGTTTTAAAGCAAGTTTAAAAGGAGCACACTTAAAAAACATGATTCCTCATGGTAGAAAAATTAAGGTTACTGAAGGCACAGTCAATTTTGATGCCGATTTAAGAACCAGTGGTCAAACTGAGTACCAATATATAAGCAATTTGTTTGGTAATGCTCAATTAACAGCTGTTAATGGTCGTGTTAGTGGCTTTGATTTACAGAAAATACTCAATAGCTTAAAAAATATAAAAAATCTTGATAGTTTTTTAACAAGCCTTGATTCTTCATTCTCCGGTGGAGAAACCTCTTTTAACCAACTAGCAATTGATACTAATATAAAAGATGGAATTGCTAACATTACTAAATGTAATTTAGACGTACCTTCTGCAAATATGGCAGCCACCGGAAATATTAATCTTCCAAAATATACGATAGATGTAAACAGCACCATAAATATTGATATGAAATCAATGCCACCTTTAAAAGCTCATATTTACGGCTTCTTGGATAACCCGCAACACAAATTAGATACAAAGGCTTTACAAGAGCATTTAATAAAAAATGTCTTAACTAATGTAATAGATAACATAAGAAAAAACAAAAAACCTGAAGATATACTAAAAGGTATTATTGGCGGCGGTACAGGAAATGATGAAAACTCCTCAAAACAACCGGTAGATCCTCACCCAGAATCTACCCCATCAGAGCAAAAAAATCCAGCCAAAGAATTAGAATCTCAGGTTAAAAAGCAATTAAAAGGGTTATTTAAATAGCTTTAGAAGGTCAATCATTTATTTTAATCAAATATTTGATTATTACCGACTAACTACATGTTGTCAGCTTGCGATAACATGATACTTTTGATTAACTGAGAATACAGCTTAATTGCTATCCAACTTGTGATCTAAGGAGAGGCTTCATTAAATTACCTCTTTACCTATTTGAGTCTGTTCATTGTGACTTCACGAAGTATCCGGTATTTTAAATACGATATAATTATCTGAGTGGCTAGATGTTACCAATAGTGAAGTAAATTACATAAAAATGCCTTGACAATAAAAAGCTTTTCTCTAATTTGAAAATATGATCAGATGTTCCAGAATATTCTAATATTTCTATAACTACTTTAATAAGGGACATTCTAAAGATTTAAAAGGTTAGGAATGATAATAGAAGTAAGTTTTATTATTACGGTTTTCAATAAAGCGAAATATTTGCCTATTACCATTCATTCGATCTTACGACAAACAGAAAATTTAAGCTGTGAGTATATATTTGTTGATGATGCTTCATATGATGATTCGATTAAAGTTATAAAACAAAGCTTTAACAGTTACCAAAAACTTACTATTTTAGCTAATAAACAAAATAAAGGACCAGCTTGTTGCCTGAATCAAGGATGTGCAGTAGCTTCTGGAAAATACTTTTTTTTAGTAGATGCAGATGATATTTTAGTAAAAAATTCTCTTAAAATTATGCTAGATGCAATAAAAAAGGAACATGCCGATTTTGTATTCGGTGGTTATAAAATAACTAATCAGGAACAAAAAGATCTCTTGAACATACAATTAACAGATAATACAGATTATCAAGTAAGCTCTACTCCTCTAGATACCGTGCTTGATGGGCGATACGTTAGGATGAGCTATTTAACAACTAAAGAGTTATATTTGAAATCAGGTGGAGCTAATGATAAGATTTTTATTCAAGATGAATCATTACCGCTTAGGCTTGCCTATAACGCAAAGAAGATGCTTACCCTAAGTTGCTCTGCTGTATATGCCGGCAAAAATGATAATTCATTATCCAAAAATAAATTACAGCAAATTCATGATCGTTTTTACGCCTATTATTTTGCTTTATTAGAATTTACTCAATTAACTATTTCTCAAAAGAAGGAAATATATAAAAGAGCCATCTCTTCTGTTTGGAAAGCGAAAAGATTGAGAAAAGAATTAATTCATCGTTTATTCTTTATTATCTATTTAAAAACAAAATTAATCCCAATCAATCCAAATATAAAAGAGCTAAGTAAATATAAATATTTTATTGATAATTTAAAACATGTTAGAAAGCCACTTTAATTTTTGTATAAAACTAAATTCCATATACCTATTAGAAGACAAAGAAGTCGCTTTACGTAAAGCCGCTCTTGTTTTGACGTCATTCATCCCTTTGCTTTTAC
Organism: Candidatus Megaera polyxenophila; assembly: GCF_029982035.1. NCBI lineage: Bacteria > Pseudomonadati > Pseudomonadota > Alphaproteobacteria > Rickettsiales > Rickettsiaceae > Candidatus Megaera > Candidatus Megaera polyxenophila. The sequence goes on along the minus strand of NZ_CP104166.1, from coordinate 1,700,849 downwards.
TTTTTTCTCGAGCAATTGCTGATATAGCATTAACTACAACAGGAATTTTATTTGTCACTTATTGTATTAGAGCTCAGTATTATAGCTATATTAAGCAACCGATTGTAATAACTTTAATACTTCTTTGGCTATGGTTTATGATAACCTCGTTATTTGCTTTTTCTAATAATACCCAAGCATTTTTTATGAGCTTTGTTTATATCCGATTTATATTATTTTTTATAGCTTGTGCTTATTGGTTATTTACTGATATAAAAGCGTTCCAATTCGCAAGCATAATAATTACTATAACTTTGATTATAGCCGCTAGTGATGCATTATTTCAGTTTATTAGCGGTTTTTCAATTAGCGGAAAGCCACAATGGGGAGCACGTTTAACAGGGTTACTTCGGAGGCCAGATATTGGAATTTACCTGGCAAAGCTAATTTTCCCAATAGCTTCTTTATGGATAAGTTTAGCTATCAATTTTGAAAATAAGAAAAATTTATTTTTAAGTTACCTTTTCCTATTGTTAACAATTACTGTTATTTTTTTAACCGGTGAGAGAACAGCAACCGTCCTTTCTTTATTTGCTCTAACTTCATCGTTATTAATCATTGCTATATATAATAAGAATTTAAGAGCATACACTCTAACTACAATTGTTAGTGTTATTGGCCTACTTACCTGGATAATATATAAAGTACCATTCATTTACCAAAGGTTAATGGATTTTATGAATGACGTAAGCAATTTCCCTAACAGTTTATATGGTCAGTTATTTAAAGCTTCTATCCTTTCTTGGTATAAGTATGGTATTTTTACCGGAGTAGGAATCAGGCAATTTAGAAATTCCTGCCTTACTTTTAAAACAGAAGGGTTAGTAACTTATTGCGATATCCATTCTCATAATATTTACCTTGAAATATTATCTGAAAGTGGCGCTATAGGCTTGAGCCTATTTGTAATATTTGCATTATTATGCTTACGCCAAGTTATAGTATCTGCTATTATGAATCGCAATAATTTTGGGAAATTCGTAAGTTGTATTTTTGCTTTTGCAGGACTAATTACTATACTTTTTCCCATTAGTGTTACTATGAGCTTTATAACTAACTGGTCTGGAACATTAAATTGGACTGGGATATCGTTATGTTTTTCTGCATTATTGTTGAACTCTAAAAATAGTAAAATATCTTCATGATAAATATCTCAGCTTTTATAATTACGAAAAATGAGGCAAGTAGAGTAACTAGAGCTATTAATAGTGTCAAAGATATAGCCGAAGAAATTATAGTAGTAGACAGTGGGAGTGTAGATGATACCGTATCAATCGCAGAAAGTCTTGGTGCTAAAGTAATATTTAATGAGTGGCCTGGATATGTTAAGCAAAAATCCTTTGCTGAAAGCTTATGTAAAAATAACTGGGTTTTGAATATTGATGCTGATGAAGAATTAACTCAAGAGTTACAAGCAGAAATTAAGCAAATATTTAATTCAGCTAAATACAATGAATATAAAGCTTATGAGATAAATTTCATTACCATACATCGATATGATCAAAAAGCGCGGATTTTGGCCCCTTCTAACGGCTTTATCCGGCTTTATGATCGGAATTTTTGTAGCTTTTCTAATACTAAAAATGCCACTACCCATGATACCGTAACTTTTAATATCCCCACCAAAGCTAATAAAAACTTAGTGTATAAGTTTAAAAATCATGGTTATCATAGGTCTGCCGTTTCAATAGAACAGCTAATAAATAAGGGAAATTTTTATTCTACTGAACAAGCTAAAGATCTAGTAATTCAGGGACGATTCCCATCTCGGATTCGCATAGCTTTTGAGCTACCGTTATTTTTTCTAAAAGTCTTTATAATAAGACGTTATATTGTTTTTGGATTTAACGGTTTTGTGGATTCAATAATTTTTGCCTTTACTCGTTTCGTAAGGCTTGCCAAAACTAGAGAATTGTATAAAAAAGGACAAAGCGAAAATCAGAAATAATTATTCAAAATTAGGAACAAGCTGTAAAATGCGTGTGGTAGATTTTTAAGATATCAGGAAGAATAGCCTGCAAATCGTGCGTATTAACTCCCAGGATTCTAAGACATGAATGTTTTTATGCGCTCTGTTAATAAAGGTTTCAAAAGTTAAGAAAGATATTTATATGATGTTTATTTAGGGAAAATGAACAAAGGAATTAAGAGGGATAAAAGATTTTTACATAATAAAAAAGCCAATAACCTCTTTAACGCCTACTATTTACCTAAAATTAGAGTATGTAATAAAGAAACTATTGGCTTCACAGTTTTAGTATAAGCTTTTTTTAGAAACTGCTATCACCTACGATTTCTACGCCACTCAGGAATTTATCGAGAGCTTCATCCCCAAAACTATGTAATTTTTCAATCAGCTCTTCATTAGTTGATTCCCACCTTTGTACGATATCTAGAGCAGGAAATGCTGCATCATCACTAATATCATCTGACCTCCTTAAAAAATCAATTATCTTATCTCTTTGTAATTTTTCAAATGATTCTTTTGATAGCTTTTCGGCCAGTTTAAGCTGTTCTAATTCTTCCTTACCTAACTTTTGCGCTGCTAGTTCTTCTTCCGCCTTTTTAGAAAGTTCTAAAGCTCTCCTGATTTGCTCTTGCTCTAACCTATCTCTTTCCTCCGCTTCCTTGGCTAATCTCTCGTGTTCCAACCGTTGCCTTAACTCCTCCGCCTCCCTGGCCTCTTTAGCTTGTTCTTCATCCCTTTGTATCCATTTATCTATTTGAACACCCATTGCTTTTCCAATTCCGCCATGTTTTTTAGCGCCACCTTCCCATTTTTTTACAATTTTCTTCATAATTTACTCTATGCTAAATTTAATTGTTAATGATTAGCGTAACATAATACCCCTACCCTAGCAACACCTACTAGTCATATTTTTTATTACACATAACTTTTAGTTGTTTAATAGCTCTTGGAGTAGAATCTAGTATTTCTACTGTTACTTCTTCAGTAAGAGCTATTACTTCACCCTTCTCTGGAACAGTTCCAATTGTAGCAAGCACGAGGCCTCCGATCGTATCGAATTCACCTTCTTCTTTCCTTAAAGTAACATCAAGTATTTTTTCTAATTCTTCTATTTCCATTCTAGCATTAACAATCATCAGCCCGGGTTTAATGATTTCTATATTTTCGGCCTCTAGGCCTTCATCATGTTCATCATTAATTCTACCTATTATTGCTTCGATAACGTCTTCAATTGTTACAATACCGTCCGTTCCTCCATACTCATCAACTACCACTGCAATATGCGTGCGGTGTATCTGCATCTGTTTTAAAAGGTCAATTAGAGTCATCGAATGAGGTGATACTATATGTTTCCTCATTAATTTTTTTAGATTATATTTCTTTGATTTAGCAATAACCTCAAATAAGTCTTTAATATGTAAAAACCCAATAACGTTATCTAGGTTCTCTTTATATACCAATGTTCTGGTATGGCCGTATTTAATAATTGTTTTACTTATATCCTCAAGTGAGGCCTCACAACTTACTGCAATTATATCCGATCTTGGTATCATTATGTCTTCAACAATTTTTTCAGCAAAACTCTCAAAGTTTTGGATAATAATGTTCGGTTGGATTAAGTTAGCCTCAACAGGTAAAGCCTTTGGCCTATTAAAGAGTTTATTAAAAAAATTGTTGATTTGATGTTTTAGGGAGTAAATTGTTTCGGGAGGCTCTTCTATGTCTGATTTTTCTGGCATAATTTATAGTTAATATTTGGTTTATTTATAAGTAAGGTGAAGGAATTGAGAGTTTTTTTAAAATTTTAACTTCTATATCTTGCATTATTTCAGCTTCTGTATCGTTCATATGATCATAACCAAGTAAGTGTATGGTTGAATGTACTAACAAATGCTTAAAATGATTCAAAAACGGAATGTTTTTTTTCTTTACTTCCTCAGAAATTGTTTCAAAAGCAAACGCTATGTCACCTAGATATATATAATCTAGGTCTGGTTTAAATTCAAGTATTTGGCTAAAATCTATATCTAAATCTGGAAAAGATAGAACGTTGGTAGCGCTATTTTCATTTCTAAATTCCTGGTTCAATTTTTTAATTCGTTTGTCGTTAGTAAGCAGTATTGATAATTCTATATTCTGGACTTTACTAAAGTTAGGATAATTTTTTAGGACTTCCTCTAAAATTTCTTCAAATAATTTGGGGTTTATTTCTTTATATGAATCCCACTCATCATTATCCTGGGCAATTTCTATAGTAAATTTCATAAAATAATGCTAAATTATGTTTTTATAAGAGCTATACATAATAAATGTAATTCTATAAAAAATAAATATAATTTAAGCACTAAAATTATTCCAGAGAAAGTGAAAAAATATTTTTAAAAAGCAATAGATTAATAAAAAATTTCGGTAGACATAAATTGGAAATTAAACAAATTCCATAAGGGAGAAAAATAGAATGGTTAAAATAGCACCCTCAATATTATCTGCTGATTTTGCTAATTTAGGGCAGGATATTGAGAAACTTGAGAAAGCTGGGGCAGATTTAATTCATATTGACGTGATGGACGGCTTGTTTGTTCCCAATCTAACTTTTGGCCCACCTGTCATCTCCCAAATCAGGAATTATACAAAACTTCCGTTTGATGTACATCTTATGATAAACTCTCCAGAAAATTCTATCTTCCAATATATAGAGGCCGGAGCTAATTATATTACTATTCACCCTGAATCTACTATCCATTTAGATAGAACAGTTGATTTAATCAAAAACACCGGAATTAAAGTAGGAATAGCCTTACTGCCAACAACAAATCCTGATATTTTAGAATATGTTTTAGAAAAAATTGATTTGGTTCTAATAATGACTGTTAATCCTGGTTTTGGGGGGCAGAAATTTATAGCAAATCAACTCCCTAAAATCCAAAAAGTCCATAATTTAGTAGGAAACAGAAATATTATGATCGCAGTAGACGGAGGTATTAATCAGGATACAGCAAGCTTATGCCGCCAGCAAGGTGCTAATTTGTTAATATCCGGCAGCTATATTTTCAACGGTGATTATAAAGAAAATATTGATAACCTAAGGGGATGAAGCCTTAAAACTTCATGTAACAACCGCCTTCGTTATGAAAAACGAAATCAACTTACTAATCCTCACGTACTACTAATACAGAAACAGATGAATGTCTAACAATTTTGGAGGCATTTGGACCAAGCATATAATCACGCAACTGCGGACGAACAGCGGATAAGATAATTAAATCAGCGTTGACTTTATTTGAGTAATTTATTACTTCATCATATATAGCTCCACGGCCAATATAGCATTTTACCATAATTTCTTCAGGAATATAGAGGCTTACTAAATCCTGTAGTTGTTTATTATATTTTGCTTTTTGATCATTTATCCAATTTTTTGGCAAATAATCTTCTACCAATTTCGTTCCAAAATCAGGGATTATGTGTACAAGGTGTAATTCAGAACCGAAGGCCTTAGCAAGATTAATAGCAGCAGGAAAAATGGCCTTTATGGACTGTTTATCTGATAAATCTATTGGAACAATTATATTTTTGTACATATTTGTGATATTCTATAAATTATTTATGCTCAAATCCGGGCAAAACAAATCCGGATGTAAAATGATCATTTTCTAAATCATACAACAAAGGGTAGGATAATTTGAACTGATCCATTCTCTTTTTTAAATACTGCGTTAAATTAGAAATAAGTTTTTTTGGTACTGAATTAGTTGTGATGAAAATAGCAGATACAGCAAATGTATTCTCGCTTTTGTTTATGCCTGGATATCCTTTTTCGTCAATTATATACTTTTTAAAAGCTTGGTTTTGTTCAACTAACATATCAATTTTATCCTTTTCTATACTAACAAAATCAGATTCACACGAGTGAGTAATATGATTTACTAAAGAATTAGGATGACCGGTCATTAAAATTATTGCATCCACCTTTCCGCTGCAAAATTGGTTTGCATACTCTTCATGAGGTATCTCTATATCTTCTGGTTGCTTTTTAAATTTATAATGAGAAGCAAGAATATTATACGCTATAGTGCTATCTGAATTTTTAGGCCCATTTGATATTTTCTTTCCATCTAAATCTCCAAAAACAAAAATTTTATCTTTATCCTTAGCGATTATAGTAAATGCTTCATCATGAAGCCTAAGCAGCTGAATCATATTGGAAAATGGTGCTGCATTATTAAAATACCCCTTCCCTTCATAAGCATCTACCGCAAGTTCTGCTTGCGTAAAAGCAAAATCCACTTCTCCTTTTCGCAAAAGGTCTATATTCTCTAAACTACCGGTCGTTGGTACTACTTCACAACGTATACCATTATTAGATTCAGTTATATATCTGCATAACCTCAGACCGATAAAATAATACCCCTCCAGGACACTACCAGCAGCGATCTTAACTGTTTTTTTATAGTCCCTTTGGTGGTGAAAACCTCCATCTTCCAGATGGAAAAGCTTTAGCTTGTCTAATGCGCCATGATGCGGTAGCATCATAAGTCTATGACTTACTATAACAAAAGATCACATTCAGTTTTTTATCATCGTTATCATATAGTATGGATAACGAAATATCGCTATAAGGTACTTACTTACGACATAAAAAAACGTGTTCGGGAACTAGTGTTACAGGTAGCTGAGGAAATGAGTATAAAGATAGAAAATGGCGTTGTATCAAGCGACCATGTCCATATATTTGCAAATATTCCTCCGCATATTAAAATTAGTGAATTTGTTCAGAAAGCTAAGGGAAGATCATCTAAAAGAATACAGGAAGAATTTCCGATACTAAAAAAGAAATACTGGGGTAGACATTTATGGGGCAGAGGATACTTCAGTTCAACTAGCGGTAATGTTACAGATGATATGATTAACGAATATATCAACAAACACACTGACGCTCATGAGACCGACTTTACTTCAAATATTAGGCTAGAATGAGCTTTAGCTTGATAAGCGACTTCTAGTCGCAAAGATCAAACTTTCATCTCTCAGATGAAAGTGGTTGATTTTCAATACCTTCTGCAAACGTAGCATTAACAGGAAATATAACAGTAAAAACAGAACAAACAAACCAGTACCCAAGAAGTTTAAATTTTGGCATGATAATTACTTACAATCAGAATTATATAACTCTCTATTTAAGTTACCTTCACTATTGTCTATTATCAAGGTAATTGTTGCATCCCCAGTAATGTTTATAGCGGTGCGTAATAAATCAAGCACCCTATCTATACCGGCTATTATTGCTACTCCTTCAATCGGCATATTTACTGCAGCTAAAATCATAGGCAACATTACAAGAGATCCTCCTGGTATTCCAGCCCCTCCCATAGAACCAAGGGTAGCTGTTAATATTATTACCATATAATCACTAGTAGTAAGATCTATGCCCATCATCTGAGCAAAAAAAACAGTAGTTAAGGCTAAGTTAATTGCCATACCGTCCATATTAATTGATGCTCCAAGCGGCAGGACAAAAGAGGTGCTAGATTCCGATACCCCTAACTTTTGGCGGCAAACTTGCATAGTAGTAGCTAGACTTGCTTTACTGCTACCGGTAGAGATAGCAATTGATTGGTATTCAAAACTTTTTTTATAAAAAGGTATTGGTGACATTTTACAAAATATCATTATAAACAAACCAAAAATTAAATATTGCAATGCCATAGCAATAGTTATTGCAAGAACTAACTTAGATAAGCTAAGCATAATAGCAAGTCCTTGAGTTCCCACTACCCATGCTGTTAAAGCAAAAGCACCGTAAGGAGATAACTCAACCACCTTGGAAATCATTTTTAAAACCATTTTGGCTACAGAATTAATAAAACTTTTTAAAGGATCTGCTGAAGACCCCATGCTATTTAGAATAATTCCGGTAAAAATTGCAAAGAACACAACTTGAAGGGTTTTACCTTCTGCAAATGATCCAACTATATTGTTAGGGACAATATTTATTAAAAATTCGGTTAAATCAAATCCGCCTTGTTTAAAATTTCTTTCTTGAGGGAATCCAAAATCTATCACTACTCCGACCCCTGGTTTTAAAACAAAAGCTACCATAAGGCCAAATATAACAGCAAAAAATGTAGTGCCAAGAAAAGCTAGAACTGATTTCATTCCTACCCTACCAAGTGAGCTTGGGTCATTCATGCTAGTAATACCCGAAACTAGACTGAAAAAAATTAATGGTAAAATTATCATCTGAATTAAGCGTAAAAATACTGTACCTATAGGTTTAACAGTTTCCGAATATTGAGGTAAGTATACTCCGAAAACTATTCCTAAAATTAATCCCAATGTAACTTTATGCCAAAGTTTCATACTTACAGCCTCATCTATGTATTATTTTAAAATTACAATTTTTGCAGCCCAATCACCGGATATCTAGGGGACAAGTTCGATTAACTAAATTATAATTATAATTTAGTTTTATGTAAGTGCTTGTCTTACCCAATTCAAATACTGGGGCAAGCCAGATGTAATATCCAGCTTAATTATTTCCGGTAAACTATAATTATGGTGCTTTATTATAGCTTTTTCTATATCGCTATAATTAGTAGATAAAGTCTTTATCATTAAGCGAAATTCTTTTGACTGGCATAGCTTTTCTTCCCAGTAAAAAGAACTTAAAACCTCCTCCAATTGCACACAGGCAGCAAGCTTGTTCTCAATTAAGTAAGACGTAATCTCATTAGCATTTTCTAAGTTATCGGTAGTAGTGATAATAACGCAAAATTCCGTGCTATTCATTTTACTTCTACATAACAATTTGGAGTTTCATAAAGTTTAATTCTCAATATCCGAAATGAACTTTTTGCAAATAATAGAGGTATAACATCTTGCCATAGATGTAAAGCAATATTTTCGGCAGTAGGATTTGAATTAATATAATATACAGATTGTCCAGTACATTTTGATATGTGCTCACCTAGTTTATGGTCGTTTTTATGTAAAATTATGTTATGATCAAAATTAGTATTAATCCAGGTTTTCATAATTTTTTTTAAAACGACAAAATCAGCGACCATACCGAGTTCATCAAGTTCTAAAGCTGTTGCCGTGATTTCTAAACTATACCGATGTCCATGTAGATATTGGCATTTATTCTTATGACCAATAACTCTATGGCCAGCATCAAAATCTATTTTTCTGCTACACTCTATCACAAATCAATTTCCCATGAAAGCAAGTAAGGAATTATATTTAATTATTGCATCATCTAACAACTTAGTTTCCAGGCTATTTTTCTCAGACTGTTCTAGTTCTGTCTGGAAGTTTGCAATTCTATTTAAAATATCACTTTTGTTTTGACCAGCGAGGTCCACTACAAATTCAGAAACTATATTTACTTCTATAGGTGTAATTTGGGCTATTCCCTCATAGATAAAAAACTTTTTTTCTTGCTCCCCTAAAAATACACTTACGCAACCTATTGCGATTTTAGATATTAATTTGACATGCCCGGGAAGCACACCAAAAACACCATCCGTACCAGGAACATTAATCATTTTTGCTTGTGCTTCAAATATAGTTTCTGACGGCATAGTAATTTTTACTAATATAGTATTATTCATAGAGCATTTTAAATCAAAAAATATTAAATTAATGCTAATAGTTCCCAAGAATCCTCAGATTTACAAGAACATTACCAAATAAAATTACTGTACTTACTTGCCACTAATAAATCTAGGCCTCTTTCATCTTTTCAGCCTTTTCTATTGCCTCTTCAATAGTACCTACCATATAAAAAGCAGCTTCCGGCAAATGATCGTACTTTCCTTCTACAAGCCCCTTAAAACCAGCAATTGTATCACTAAGATTAACAAATTTGCCTTTTATACCGGTAAAAACTTCTGCTACATGAAAAGGTTGCGATAAAAATCGTTGAATTTTTCTAGCCCTAGTAACAATTAACTTATCCTCTTCCGAGAGTTCATCCATACCAAGAATAGCTATAATATCCTGAAGAGATTTATAAGTCTGTAAAATCTTCTGCACTTCTCTTGCTATACTATAATGTTCTTCTCCAACAATATCTGGATCTAGAATTTGTGAATTACTATCAAGCGGGTCAACAGCTGGATATATTCCAAGCTCTGCTATCTGGCGGCTAAGTACTGTAGTTGCATCTAAGTGCGTAAAAGACGTAGCAGGAGCCGGATCAGTTAAATCATCTGCCGGAACATAAATTGCTTGTACGGAAGTAATCGATCCACGTTTAGTTGAAGTAATCCTTTCCTGTAAAGCCCCCATGTCTGTTGCCAAAGTGGGTTGATAACCAACAGCAGAAGGTATACGACCGAGGGTAGCTGATACTTCAGAACCAGCTTGAGTAAAACGAAATATATTATCTATAAAGAACAACACATCCTGCCCGCCGTCGAGGTCTCGAAAATATTCGGCAATAGTTAAGCCTGTTAAAGCAACACGGGCTCGTGCTCCAGGAGGTTCATTCATTTGTCCGTACACAAGAGCAACTTTTGATTTTTCCAAATCATCCTTATTAATAACACCAGAATCTATCATTTCATGATAGAGGTCATTTCCCTCACGAGTTCGCTCGCCAACGCCAGCAAAAGCTGTGTAACCACCATGAGCTTTGGCCACGTTGTTAATTAATTCCATTATAATAACTGTTTTCCCAACACCTGCTCCGCCAAAAAGCCCTATTTTGCCTCCCTTTGCATAGGGAGCTAGGAGATCCACTACTTTTATACCGGTTACCAAGATGCTTCTTTCGGTTGATTGATCTTCAAATCTTGGGGCATCTTTATATATAGAAGAAAATTCTTCGCTTTTAATCTTCCCCATTTCGTCCACCGGTTCACCGATGACATTCATGATCCTTCCTAATGTGCCCTTACCTACTGGAACTTGTATCGGTTTACCGGTGTCTCTAACAAGTGTCCCCCTAACTAACCCGTCAGTTGAATCCATTGCAATACATCGAACTGAACTATCGCCAATATGCTGAGCTACCTCTAGAACTAGCCTTGACCCGTTATTTTCGCACTCAAGTGCATTTAAAATATTTGGCAGTCTTGTTCCATCATCGAATCTAACATCCACTACGGCTGAAATAATCTGTGTTATCCTTCCTTGTTTCTCAGTTACTTCTTTCATTTTTAACTCCTTATTTTCTAAGTCGATTTTTACTTTTGACACTATTACTCATAATCCTATAGAGCCTCGGCACCGGAAATAATTTCTGTAAGCTCTGTGGTAATAATTGCCTGCCTTGACCTATTTAACTGCAAAGTAAGTTTATCTATAAGTTCCCCGGCATTTCTAGTTGCACTATCCATTGCGGTCATCCTGGCAGCTTCTTCACTTGCTTTATTTTGAAGAAATCCGTGCTTTATCATACCAACTACATATAAATCTACTAAACCGCTTACAAGGTTAGAGCCTTCATATTCAAAAGGAGAATCAGGCAATTTAGTGCTTTCTACCGGCCTGTTTATACCTAGTGGTTCAACAGGAAAAATACTGAGTTTAGTCATTACCTGCATAAGAGCATTTTTAAATTCATTATAATATAAAGAGCAACTACCAATTTTATCCTGCTCGGTCAAGCTAAGGATTTTATTTTTAATTCCCAGTGCAACAGGAAGGTATTTCTCTTTTGTTATATGATAATATTCCTCTATAAGGTTAGAATATTCGCCTTTTAAAGCATCATATCCTTTTTTACCGGCAACAATTAATTTTACTTGGACATTTTGCTCTTGGTATTTAGTAATATCCCGTTTTACCGCTCTTATTATCTGGGAATTAAAACTACCGCATAATCCCCTTTCAGACGTCATAACCACACACAAGTGCGGTTTGCCTTTTATATCTTCATTAAAAAACTTTTGTTCAAACGGGCTTAAATTCATAAAGTTAATATTTAATTTAACGTCATTCATGATATTGGTAAGAATAGACGAATAATCATCTAAAGCTTCAGCCCGATCTTTAATTCTTCGCAGCTTAGCAGCCGATACAAGCTGCATTGCCTTGGTGATTTTCTGAGTGGATTTTATACTCTTAACTCTATTTCTAAGATGTTTTAAACCAGACATAATAAATAATATTAATTACTCTCTAAAAATTCTCTTAAAAAATTCTCGAGATAAAGTTTAAGCTTCTCTTCAGTTTCTTTACTTAAGTCTTTTTCTTGCCTAATTACCCTTAATATTCCCTCTTCTTTTAAATGGATATCGGCTATCAATTCCTGTTCGAATTTTTTTACATCAGAAGGCGTTACCTTTTCAAGATATCCTCGTACCCCAGCATAGAGGCTTATTACCTGTTCTTCCATCACAAAAGGCGAATATTGCAATTGTTTAAGAATTTCTGTAAGCTTCAAGCCATGCTGTATCAATTTCTGGGTTGCAGCATCCAGATCAGAACCGAATTGGGCAAAAGACTCCATTTCACGGAACTGGGCAAGCTCTAATTTCAGAGAACCCGCAACTTTTTTCATAGCTTTAGTTTGGGCAGCCGAACCTACCCTACTTACTGAAATACCCACATTTACAGCCGGTCTAATACCTTTGTGAAACAGCTCGCTTTCCAAGAATATCTGCCCGTCGGTAATAGAAATCACATTCGTCGGAATATAGGCTGATACATCACCGGCTTGGGTTTCAATTATAGGTAAAGCAGTTAAAGAACCTCCACCGTTTTTATCAGAGAGTTTTGCTGCTCTTTCTAATAACCTTGAATGTAAATAAAATACATCACCAGGATACGCTTCCCTCCCAGGAGGCCTTCTAAGAAGTAATGAAATCTGGCGGTAAGCGATAGCGTGCTTGGTCAAATCATCATATACCACAAGCGCGTGCATCCCATTATCCCTAAAATATTCACCAATCGTACAACCAGTATACGGAGCTAAAAACTGTAGGGGCGCAGGATCAGAAGCTGTTGCAGCTACTACCACCGTGTAAGACATAGCCCCAGCTTCCTCTAGTCTCCTTACTATTTGGGCAACAGTTGACCTTTTTTGACCAATTGCCACATAAATACAGAAAATTTTATCCTTAGTATTATCTTCTAAATGAGCATTTTTTTGGTTTATTATAGTATCTATTGCAATTGCTGTCTTACCTGTCTGACGATCGCCGATAATCAATTCTCTCTGACCTCTACCGATAGGAATTAGAGCGTCAATTGCTTTAATTCCTGTCTGGACTGGTTCATGTACACTTTTTCTTACAACAATACCAGGAGCTTTAGTTTCTACCCTTTTATATTCTGTAGCATTAATAGGCCCTTTCCCGTCAATTGGATTGCCAAGCGCATCAACAACTCTACCAAGCATAGCAGGACCAACAGGAGTACTTAAAATATCACCTGTTCTTTTTACCATGTCGCCTTGCATCACCGCTCTATCATCACCCATGATTACGACACCTACTGTATCAGTCTCAAGATTAAGAACCATACCCTTTACGCCAGAAGAAAATTCTACCATTTCACCTGCTTGAACATTATCTATCCCGTAAATTTTGGCAATACCGTCACCTACTGCTACTACATAGCCAACTTCATTTAGTGTAGAAAGTTGGTCCATGTCCCCTATCTCTCTTTTTAAAATTTCAGAAACCTCAGACGGATTTAGCTTCATTTCTTAAAACTCCCTAAATACATTTATAATAAATTTACTCCCTAAAACTATTATTCATAGTTTTGCAAGTTTTGCTAACCTCGCAGCTCTATCTACTGCTCCGGCAATAGAATAATCATAAAGTAAGCTGTCATGTTTTATAATTACTCCGCCAATTAATGATTCGTTATTGATGAGATTAAACTCAATTGTTTTATTTAATTTATTTTCTAAATATTCCCTAATCATATTTACTAGCTTCTTATTAGGGTTAGCAGCAAATTCTAGGGTCACAAGCTTTACCCCTCTACTTTCATTTAAAAGCTTGCTATATTCATTTACCACAGATTCTAATATTTCAAAACGAGAATTTTTAACAACAACCCTAAAAAACCGGTTTACTATTTCTGCCAATTTAAATTTTTTTACAAGGTTCTCTATTAATTCTAGCTTATCACTTTTAGAAACCACCGGCGAATATAAAGCAAAGCTTAACTTATCTGAGTTTAACAAAACCTCATTGAACAAAGATATTTGCTCAAGAACTTTCTGACGTTCTGCATCTGATTTAACATTATCAAACAAGCAAGAAGCGTAGTTTCTGGCAATTTTTAAATCAATCATCTGTACATAAAAATTTAAGTTCCAAGAGTTAAGAGCTTCTAATAGGTTTTTAAGATAACAGCAAAAAAATATTTAGTCATCTAATTTTCTAAAATAAAAAAGCAATAAGTTAGCAACTTGGTCAAAAATATTATATTTCAAACATATTTTTATATGACTCTTTCATTAGCACAAAAACCACGCCGATAATTAGTAAAACTATTACCATGAAATATATATAAATCATGGAAAAATTTTCAGTATATTTCCATAACAGCATACAGAAAAATGGTATAGTTGAAGATAAAATCAAACTCCCTAATGAATGTCCGAGGCTACACATTCTAACCCTTATATTTACTGGAAATATTGATTGCAATTTAATTTGTATCGGTATCATGTAAATTGGAACAAAAAATACCACAAGCATATGAAGCGAAAAGAAGTATAGCTTATCAATACTTAAAATTTGCATTACAAAAAGCAGACTTAAGGTTAGTAGCAGCGATATAAATATCTGTTTATATATAGAAATCCTATCAGCTAAAACACCAGAAATTAAACATGAAATAGCATACACAATAATTAGAATTATATTATTTTCTGCAGCTTCATGGATAGAAGTACCCCCAATAACTTTAGCAACGAAAGTACTTAAAAAAATCACTAAAAAATTATAGCTTGCTCCAATACCTCCATTAAGTATCATGGTTAAAAAAAACTTTAACCTGTTTTGGGATATTATTTTTGCTATATTAGTACCTTCCTTTCCCTTATCTTCTGTTTTATTTCTTATATAGTGGCTGCTCTCATGCAAAAATTTTCTTAATAAAAATACACTTATACCAAGTATTCCGCCAACGGCAAAATTAATACGCCAGAGCCAAGTAATTTCAGAAACACTTAAGGTAAAATGGTACATACAGGCGGCTATTAAAGCACCCAATTGTGCTGAAAAAGAAACTAAACCACTTGCTAAATGACGAGATTTTTTGCCGATTTTTTCAGCTATATAAATTTTTATTGCATCAGTTTCTCCTGCTAAGCTCATGATAAACAGCATTCTACATACAGTTAAAACAACAGTTGCCCATAAACCTATCGTCTCATAACCTGGTAATAGGGAAATAACTAAAGCAGAGAGAGCCGATATTATTGTAGTAATTTTAACTGATACAACCCTACCTATTGTATCACTGATACGACCGAAAATAACTGACCCGATAGGCCTTGCAGCTACCGAAATACTAAATATCATAAAAAAATTCAGTAATTTATCACTATTTGAGCCATCCGGCATAAAGTGACTAGAAATTACTGAAGCCGATAACCCAAACAAAGCATAATCATAATAGCGAATAGCAGTTGCAAAAAATGCTATTAAATATGAGGTTTTTTCTGAAACACGCAAAATATTGTTAGGGATGATTTATTGCTTAAAATTTTTCAGCTGCTATTATAGCGATTAAATATGAATAATAAAACTGTTTTTCTTGTATGATAGGCAAACTTAAAGGTATAGTTGATTCATGTTATCATGATCATGTTATAATTGATGTTGGCGGTGTCGGTTACCTGGTTTTTTGCTCAAGCAGAACCCTGGCAAATCTAACCCCAGGCGACTCCGTTATGTTATTAATCGAAACTCATGTAAGAGAGGATCATATACACCTATACGGTTTTTATAGCAGCGAAGAAAAAAGCACTTTCACATTACTCCAATCGGTGAAAGGAGTCGGTACTAGGATGTCTCTTGCCATCTTATCAACCTTAAGCCCTGATGAAATCAGTTATGCGCTAGCAATAAAAGATACGACCGCTTTTAGCCGGGTTTCAGGAGTTGGCAAAAAGCTGGCAGAAAGGATAATTACTGAATTAAAAGATAAATATTCCTCAAATTATATTTCTGAAATTCCTATTACTAGTTCTGCCGGCAAGGACCCCAGAATTAATAACATTGCTATTGATTCTATATCAGCTTTAGTAGCTCTCGGAGTAAATAAAGCAGAAGCTCAAAACAGGATAAATACCCTCCTTGCCCAGGATAAAAATATTTCCTTAAACGAGTTGATCAAATTAGCGCTAAAAAACTGAATATCAGGTTAATTTATGAACAAACAAATACTGCAAAGAGAGAAATTAGAAACAGATAATGAAATTAACCTCAGACCAAACTTACTTGAAGATTTTATCGGCCAGGAACAGATTAAAGCAAATCTCGGTATTTTTATTCAAGCAGCAAGAAACCGTAGTGAATCATTAGATCACACGCTTTTTTATGGCCCACCTGGGCTTGGGAAAACCTCGCTAGCACAAATAGTTTCAAAAGAGATGGGTGTTAATTTTAAAGCAACTAGTGGCCCTACTCTGTCAAAAGCAGCAGATCTTGCCGGCATCTTGACTAACTTACAGGAAAACGATGTGTTATTCATCGATGAAATTCACCGGCTAAATACTAGTATTGAAGAGATATTATATCCGGCTATGGAAGATTTCTCCCTTGATATAATAATAGGGGAAGGACCAGCAGCACGGTCACTTAGAATAGACCTGCCAAAATTTACTTTAATAGGCGCAACTACTAGACTTGGCCTGCTTAGTAACCCACTCCGTGATAGATTTGGTATTCCCTTGCGCCTTAATTTTTATAATTCTGAAGAATTGCAAAGTGTTTTAGTCCGAGCTGCAAAATTACTGAATACTAAAATTACGGATGACGGAGCAAAAGAAATAGCCCTCCGCTCTCGTGGGACGCCAAGGATTGCCCTAAGACTTCTTAAAAGAGTACGTGACTTTGCATCAGTGGATAATCACCTGGAAATTAATCAGAAAATAGCGGATGTCGCTTTAAATAAGCTAGAGGTAGATAAAGCAGGATTAGACAGTAACGATTATCGTTATTTGAGGTTTATTATCGACAATTATAACGGCGGACCGGTAGGTGTTGAAACAATAGCTGCGGCTCTTTCGGAACAGCGAGATAGCATAGAAGAAGCAATAGAACCTTATTTAATCCAAATAGGACATCTGCAAAGGACATCAAGAGGTAGAATGGTAACTGCTAATGCTTTTGAACATCTAGGCTTACCGAAACCAAAAAATCAGATATATAATCAGGACACCCTATTTGAAGAAGAAATTTAATACAAGCCACCAAGATATATAAACTTTTTGTTTAGACTTACTCTAGTTAACTATATTGATTTTTTCTTTGGAATAGTAATATTTGTGCATAATAACTAGTACAAGCCAGTTAACTAACATTGCTGGTATTACACCATCAATTATGGTTATGTCTAACAACATCCATAAACTATTTACTAGAAAACCGCCAGCCATCCCCGCTAGCACAGCTTTTTCGTAAGGAGTTCTATACCCTAATACAGCCATAATAAAAGGTACAGTAACGATGCACATATAAAAAGAAGCTGTTAATACTGCTAGTCTAAATATTCCTATATCTTTTAGAGATAATAAAATACCTGATATACCTAATAAAAAAGAGACTATACGGGCAGTTAATAATTCATTCTTTAATTTAGTAAATACATTTATAAAATCATGAGTTATTAAAACTGATGATGAATTTATATAACTATCTATTGTAGACATTACCATTGCTACAATACCTATAAGTAATAACCCTTTGTAAATCGGCGGTGTTATATCAAATAACGAATGTATTATATTAGTGTCCCCAGTAAAATTTTCTCGAAACATTAAAAGTACACTTAACCACCCTACTACAAGGATTAGGACAAAAACTATAAATGATAATATATAAAAAGAATCTTGAGCCTGCTTGAGGTTTTTACTCATAGCTATTCTTTGAAAAATAGCAGGATTAAAAGCAGGTATGACCATATATATACTAAGGGAAATAAGCTTCCATATTTTATCGTTACTGAAAGTAAAAATATCAGAGAAGTTAAAATTAGGATGTTGGGCCAGGGAGAAAACAATTGTAATACCATCTACGCCAAAAAAGAAATAATAAACAATAACTGGCAAAATAGTTGCAAAAGTAAAAAATTGGATTACATCTGTAAAGGTGACTGATTTTATCCCACCTAAAGTTGAATATAATGTAATAATCAAGCCGGACAAGATAAGCCACCTATCGGTGGCAGCTTAAAAGAAGATACTCTTGACCGATAAATATTTATGGAGGATTATAATACTGGTATTTGATTTGTTTTAACTTGAGTTATAAAGACTGAATGTTAGACATACATAAGATAATATATAATTGAGTTATGAGTAACTTGCACTCTGAGCAGCATTTGGTCAATGAATTAGCGGTAAAAACTCTTAAGGCCATTTCTAAAGAGCAAGCAATTCCTTACAGCAGGATCAAAAAGATTTTTTCCGAAGGAGATAAGGAAATAGCCAAGGCTTTCTGGATAATGTTGCGAAAAATATCTCCCAATCATAAGTATAATTCTGTTTACTATTGCCCTGATTGTAAAGAATTTGATTTAGAACGCAAAGGAAGAAAGATTCCTTGGTAAGAAAACATTAACTATAAGTAATTTATGGAAATAGTCGGTAAAGGAATATCTATAAAACATATTTTTCTAGACCGTGGTAATTGGTCTCGATTTCGCTAAAAAATACGGCAAGCTAAGATACGGCATTATTTTCAACGTCACTAAAGTTATATCGTGTGGAACGAAATATTTAGGATTTAAACGTTATAGCTGCCGTGATTGTAACCGCAATAAATCGGTAGCATTCAGCTGTAAAGGTAGGTTTTGTTCTCGTTGTGGTAAGAAACAAACGGATCAATGGGTGAGTAAGGCTAGCAATGTTCTACCAAAAACACGATGGCAGCACATTACATTTACAATGCCGGACTCTTTATGGCCGATATTTTGGCTCAATCGTGATCTGTTTGGATTGATTTCCGGTATTGCAGCAGGAATTATTAAGGAGATAGCTACAAAGAAAAATCTTGTGGTTGGTATATTTACTGCCTTACACACTTTCGGTAGAGATTTAAAACGCAATGTTCATATCCATTTATCGGTTACTTGCGGCGGTATAAATAGCAAAGGCAAGTGGCAAAAATTATTTTTTCCTGCCGAACCTATTAAAAAAATGTGGAGACATAGAGTCCTTGAGTTATTTCGCTTTCAATATATCTCAAGTAATTTGAAGTTGCCGTCCGCATATCAAAATGCTGAGAATTTTAATAACTGGATGAGTAGTTTATACGAAATCAGTTGGTATGTTTATTTACAAAAACCATCGGATGATCATAAACGCAACATAGAATATTTAGGGCGGTATATAAAACGCCCCCTATTTCCGAGACAAGAATAGAAAATTACGACGGAAAGCAGGTAACGTTTAAATTTCTTGATCACTATAATAATACAATTGATCGCATAACTATGCCCGTGATGCAGTTCATAGCTAGTCTGATTATGCATATACCAGATCGTTATTTTCGAATGATTAGGTATTACGGTTTTTTATCTAATAGAACTAGGGGCGTACAATTACCTATCGTATATAAGGCAATTAATCAAATCGTTCATAAGAAAACTAAGCTCATTAGTTGGAGATTAATGATTTGGTTGAATTTTAAAATAGATCCTCTGTTTTGCTATAATTGCAATAAATGTATGAATCTGCGGCAAGTTTATTACGGTTTATCTCCGCCATTGTTATTAATAAGAATCAATGAATTATTATCAACGCCTAGATAACATCATTATGGCGAACACTTCTTTCACGTCTTAGCCACATAATTTGTAAAACTGAACCTATTTTTAGATAGATTCTGGCAGAGATTTTTATAAAAGTGTTGATAATTTCTAATATTGTGGCTTGTAACTACATTTTATTAAACGAATTTTCAAAGTTTTGATTAACAATTTTTCTGGTTACAAATTTTGAAATTCCTATACTATAAAATATTTAAAGGTAACATATATGAAATGCAGATACACCAAATATTTATTGTGGTTCATGCTCGGTGCACTAATAAGTTTAGTTGAATATACAAGATTCTTTTCAGAAAATATCGCCGATAACTGTCAGCACTTACATCATCAAGCCCATATAGCTTTACATAATGAAAAATACGAACACGTTATAGAAATATGCGATCAAGCAATAAAGGCTGATACCTCCCCTGATAATAGATACCTAATATACGTTAAGAAAGCAAAAGCATTAAATAAATTGCATCGTTATGAAGAAGCACTTAAAAGTGCAGACTTAGCAGTTACCATTTATCCTAAAAAGGAAGAGGCATATTTAGTTAAGGTAGATGCTTTATTTACTTTAGGAGCAGAAGAAGAACTTACCACTATTCTAGAAGAAATTGAATCAATAAACTCACATACACCTCTTAAGCCCTTATTAAATTCTTTAAGACTAGAGCGCGGTAAAGTACAATACCCATAATGGGTTTCAGCATATTATATTAAGGAGTATAATGTTGTATAGACCTTACTTTTTTTATCAAATATCGTTCTATTTTGAGTATATTCTTAAAAAAACCATTCCAAAACTGGTATCAATTGAAAAAGCAAAAGAATAGGTTTGGATTTTGGTTTTTGGAATAAGAAAATCTTTCATAATCATTAAGCTTTAATTTTAGATTCTAAGTTTTTAATTTCTTTTCTAGATAGACCCGTAAAATCCATGATTTCTTCAATATCCTTACCTTTACTTAGCATTTTAGCGGCCATTGCAATTTTTTCTTCAGCTTTACCTTCAGCTTTACCGATTTCTATACCTTTTTCTTCAGCTGAAACTATATAATCTCTTTCTTTTAGTGATTCATTACGGTAAGCGGTGTATTCTTTTCTTTCGGAAGGAGTCATTTTAAAGATGTTCAATCTATCTGCTACCTTTTTCATATAAGGAGATTTAAAATCTTCTTTTACTTCAGAATGTTTCATCATGTAGAGCTATTCGTCTAATTCATTTTTAATGACATCATTAAATAGCGGAACCAATATTACAAAATATTCGGGCAAGATATTATGAGCATCAAAAAACCTCATGCCAAGATCCGCAATATGTAGGTTTTGGGGATGAGATTTATCTATTTCATGGAAAACGGTTTTACCGTAATGTAGAGGAGCTTTTATATTACCGAACGGAAAATACAGTAGGTTAATATGTATTATCTTTTTAATTGTAGAATAATCATCGTTACTGGAGATATAGTCTACTATTAATCTAGAACTGTTAAAACAAGCCTTATGTAGAAACAGGCTCGTGTAAGAACGATCTATTTCTACGATATATTTATTACCCGTATCGTCTTCTACTACAAGATCGGCTATACTTGACTTTAACTCTTTAAGATTCTTTGTTACTGGCAGATTCAAGTAATGCTTTAATCTTTATAGGCTTATAACCGCATGAACTTATTAATGCAGAGATAAAGGCCTCTACGATATCGTAATCTCCTTTGTCTTTGATGGCATAATCAAAGGAAACTAAATCGCTCATGGGTTTTAATTCGGTATATTGTTAATTATGAATTACTGAAGTCTATTATAGCATAAAATCTCTACAGCTACAAATCATAAGCAATATTTTAGTGTCTTAATAAACGTTGGTTTATTATAATAGCTTTCAATTATATTCATCGAAAATACACCGGCACCAATCCAAGTAGCTAGAAATGGCAAGTATAGCTAAAACATTTTTTATTACCGCCTCTACTTTTGGCACAATGAGCGCATATACGGTCATACTACCAGAAAGGATTTAAGCAGTTTGGCCTCATTTGCTTATATGGGATTGATAGGTCTGGTTATTGCTAGTCTGATTAATTTCTTTCTTCGCTCTGCTGCACTGGATTTTGCTATCTCTTTATTATACTGCTTCATTTCTTTGGGATCAGAAGAAGTAATGATTAAATCTGATTATGGCAACAGATTACATGATTGATGATTTTACTTAAATTTAAAGAGCTGAAACGATACTATCATCTTTACCAACAAAATAACATATTTGGTGTTATTACTCTTATCTGCGTGTGTGGTGCTTTTGATAGTAAAAGAGGAGGATACAAATTTATTGCTTGTAAAAATCAGTTAAAACTATACTATATTGACTCGGCAAAATAACAAAAATCAGACTAAGCAGAAAATATTGTCTGTATTAACTGTCAAAATATTTGTGAACATTCCAATAAATTAAATATGGAGAAAAAATTGTATAACCCAATAATGGAGTGGGCTTGGACAAATGAACTATGCGTTGCCGAATTAATAGGCTATGCTGCTGCATTTTGCGGCACTGTATCGCTTATTCCTCAAATAGTAAAATTATGGAAAGAACGCTCAGCAAAGGCTATATCTGCTACTATGTATTTAATTTATACCCTTGGAGTGGTGCTATGGTTAATTTACGGCATCATGATTAATTCAATTCCATTAATCATTGCAGAAATAATCACTCTTGTTTTATCTATTGCTATTCTGATAATGAAATATTTATGGAAATGATAATAAAAAATCTTTATTAATAACAAGACTTACTATCTAATCTTAAAGATTAGATTTAATAATAAATCTACCGTAAAATAATTAAAATCTATAAGTATGAACAAGGAAAGTTCGACATTACCTAAAAACATTATTTTAAACTGGTTGTATTCTACCGATATGCACGTATCATTGGATAAATTAGGAAAATGGCTTGAGCAGAATACAAACGGCAAATAAAGCTAGTTGATACAGATGCTCAGGATAAGGTAGTGCAAAACAGTAATAATCCACTCTATAAGGAGTGTACATAAGTGAAAGTAATGAAAGATACTGATTAAAATTCTAACTATTATAATTTTAACAAATAAAAACAATAACTTGGGGCTACTCTTATGAAAACGTTTATATTTATTTTATTTTGTACAATCTCTTCATCAGCTTTGGCTGCTAGGATTGCGGTTGTATATCATAGCGGTTATGGTCATACCGAAGTAATTGCTAAAGCTGTTTACAAAGGTACGCTTGAGATAAAAGGAACTGAATCAAAGTTAATTAAAGTTAACCCTGAGGGTAAGATACCAGAAGAAGCTTGGCATATTCTTGAAAAATCTGATGCTATTATTTTTGGGGCTCCAACTTATATGGGTTCTCTATCAGGACCATTTAAAATGTTTATTGATACAACTTCAAAAATATTTTTTGAACAAAAATGGAAAAATAAGGTTGCTGGAGGTTTTACTAATAGTGGAGGCTTAAGCGGTGACAAACTATCATCAATACTGGAATTGGTAGTTTTAGCTGGTCAACATGGAATGATTTGGGTTAGTCCAGGTATATTACCGGAATCACCATATGCTCCTGAAAATATTAATCGTTTAGGTAGCTATCTTGGTGTTATGGCACAATCAAATCAAGGAGCCCCAGAAACAACAACAGCTTCGGGAGATATTAAAACCGCAGAGCTTTATGGGAGACATATTGCAGAAATCACAGAAAAATTGGTTAAGTGATTTAATGAATTTAATAATTAAAAAGATAAAAGTTAAAATTGTACAATGAAGTTATACATTTTTGGTTTAATGAATTAACGCCAAGCGATTGGTTTATTGATAGTATTCATATTGATCAAATTATTATTGAGCGTTTTGGTAGCTTACATAAGCAAGCTGTACAAGGAGAATTATATGACTGGAGATTTTCTCCCCAAGGGGGTTTAGCAGAAATTATAATTTTAGATCAATTTTCCAGAAACATACATAGAGGTCACGCAAAATCATTTGATAATGATGGTATGGCTTTGGTATTAGCCCAAAATATGATAGAAAAACAACAAGACAAACAATTAATTCCAAATATGAAAGCTTTTTGTTATTTACCGTTTATGCATAGTGAATCACAAATAATTCATAAAAATGCCTTAGAGTTATACAATCAAGTTGGTTTAGAGCAACACCTTAAATATGAATTAAAGCATAAAGTAATCATTGATAAATTTGGAAGATATCCACATCGTAATCCTATTTTAGGTCGTTTTTCCACACAAGAAGAATTAGATTTTTTAAAAACATCTTTTTAAAAATTTTATAGATAAACTTAAAAATTTAAATTAATTAATTAAAGACTTATTATGAACAAAGCAGAATTTATAGACCATATCGCAAATCAACAGGGATGCACAAAAAGAGAAGCTGAAAAGGATATTGATATAAGTAAGATTTAATAAGTTATACTATTATGCAAATCGGTACTCTCAAATGGTTCAATTTTACTAAAGGGTATGGTTTTATAGAACCTAGCGACAGATCAAGAGGCATATTCCTCCATATCTCAGCTTTAGAACAAGCTGGTATCAAGAATATTGACTCAGGACAGAAACTCAGTTTTGAGACTGTAACACAAAAAGGCAAGTTATCGGCTACTAATATTAAGTTACTATAGTAGTGGAAGATTAAGTATTTAAGCTCTTATGGATAACATTAACTAAACAAGAATTGATGATTTTAAATAAAGCTGTAGTTTCCTTGATCAAAAGTCATCAAAATGTGGATTTTAAAAAAGCAGCTACTGGAACAGCTGATTATAGATAATTTACCAAAGGAAGAGGCAAGTAATATCATGAGAACCATTGCAGATTCATATATCGAAGAAGGGTTTAACAAGGGTATCTTACAGGGTATTGAGAAAGAAGAAAACAAAAAAGCCATAGAAATCGCCAAAGCTATGCTACTAGACGGATATGCCATTGAAAAAATATCTAAAATTACAACAGGTTTAACTGTTGAAGGAATAGAAAAGTTAAAATGATCATGAGTAATAATATTAAAACAAATACAGATTTTATTTTGGAAAAAACAGCTCTTAACATGTTAAAACAACAGCTGGGCGATAAGTTAATTTCTTCCGTAACAGGACTTAGTTTAGAGGAAATAGCAAAGCTAAAAAGTAAGGCTTAAAAGATATGAATAGAACAATCTTACGTAATCTTGAATACCTTAAGCAAAACTATAAACCCAGTGAAATACAGAAGCTTTTAAATAGCAGAAAAATTAAAAGAGAAGTGTACCAAGAATTGAAAGTATCTGAGTATGTTTTAAATAATTATATAAAGCATTATAAACTTTCTGGTATAAACAAAAAGGGACAAAGACCATTAGATAAAAACAGTATAGAAAACAAGAAACCACGAAAGGTATCGGTTGATAATTCTGTCTTTCGAGAAATGGAAGATCCTGTAGAGAGTTTTCAAGAAAAACTGGCTAGAAAGAAAGAGGCAAGGACATTAAAGGAGTTAAGAGATCCCTATTATTGACCACAGAAATATATTGTAAGAAAGTATACAATTGTCGCTAACCGTACCCAAAATACTATATGCCATAATCACTAATTAAGGGCTTAAAATCCATAAACAAAAAAGAAATTATCACCTGTATTAAACAATACAAATTAAAATAACAGGTAATCTCAACAATTATTTAATAAACAGTTGAAAAGTAGAACAAATAGCTGTTTTAATTAGGAAATGTTTATAAAATAACCATTACTCTTAATGAAAGTATCAGAACAGAAAAGCCTTACAAGAAGCGGGGTAATAGTGACGACATGAACAGATATTAACCCACCAACTAAATACCCGACTTAGGCGGCATATTTTACTTCTTTCGCCTGAAATAATCTTTTGATATGTTCTGGGTTATTTTGCAGAGTCCTTAGGTAAGATTTTAAATTCCCTTGGAGTTCAGATTTTGTAAGAGGTATATGTTTCCTATTTACATTTCTTTTTAAATCGTTGTTTAAATATTCATCCGGATTATGTTGCGGAGTATACGGAGGCAGAAAAAATAAAGAAATTTTCTTTTTATGTTTCCGAGTCCATATTTGTACTTTTTTGCTATGATGAACCTTGAGATTATCTAGGATTAAGAAGATTTTTTTCTTGGAGTATTTTACCAACCTCCGTAAAAATTCTATAAATACATTTGTTTTTAGTGTCTCTTCGTACAGCATAAACCTTAGCTTACCGTTATTTGTAACAGTGGATATCATGTTTATACTAAATCTCTTCGATTTATGAATCACAACAGGGGTTTTTCCTTTTAAAGAATAGCTTTGTAATACCTGACACTCTTGTTTTATCCCTACTTCGTCGCACCAATGTATTTCTGCCTTTTCATATTCTGCTTGCTTGGCTATTGACGGATATTCTTCATCTAACCAAAATTGAACCCTTTTGGGTTGCTGCTCATATGCTAACTTCTTTGGCTTTTGTGCAGTATACCCCCATCTTCTTAAATATTCGCCTATTGTACTTAGGGGAAGAAAAAATCCACAATGTTTTTTGATGAGTGCATTAACTGATTTTCTTGACCATAATGCTGATTTGATATTGTGATCTTCTGGTCTAGAGATATTTACGTACCCTTGTATTATTTTACTTTGATCTTCGGTTATAAGCCTTTTCTCTCCTATCTTTCTACCTCTTAACTTCCCACTAATTGCGTACTTGTCGCCTCTCTTTTCCCTCCTTACCCATTCATTTACTGTCTGGCGACTCACTCCTATTAATTCACCTACCGACGATTGACTCTCTCCTCTTTTTACTAGTTTTAGAGCAATCTTTCTCATCGACGCTTGTGCGCTTATTGATAATTTCCTAAAATCTTCACTTTTTGACATTATTGCATTATACAAATTCCTTCCTTCTTGGCAATAGTTATGTCGGGTATTTAATTGGTGGGTTAATAGTAGCCATTATTGATTGGTTTAGCCGTTATATTCTGAGCTGGAAGGTTTCTATTAGCTTAGAAAGTGATTTTTGCATCGACGCACTAGAAGAAGCCCTAGAAAAGCACGGTCAACCTGAGGTTTTTAATACCGATCAAGGTTCTCAATTTACGTCAAAAAATTTCATCTACGAACTTGTTAAACGTGAAATCAAGATTAGCATGGACGGTAAAGGTAGGGCTTTAGATAATGTATTTATTGAAAGATTTTGGCGTTCATTAAAACAAGAAAAAATATATTTGATAATTTTAAATACTGTCAAGGAGGTAAAAAATGCTATAACAGATTACATAACTTTTTATAATAGTAAAAGGATGCACCAATCCTTGGAATATTTAACTCCAGAACAGGTGTATTTAACAAAAATTATTGGCTAATATTATAACGCAAATTATATCTCATAATTTCTGATTTTTAGTCTAGACAAATTGGGCCACCTTAAAAGAAGTAAAATATGCCGCCTAAGTCGGGTATTTAATTGGTGGGTTAATATATTAAATTACCCCAAATAGCAAGAAATTTTGATCCCTCTCTTCTTTATAGTTTTCCAAAGCTGATAATACGTTTATTGAAAGGTTTATTACCATTACCTAATGGATTTTTACAACAACTGAATTTTTATTAAGTATGAAGAAAACCAATTATAAATTGATTAAAAATTTGTACAATGCTTTACTAAAAATAGAGGAGAGCGAAGCATCTAGGATTTCATAAAAAATCTCGGTTCTTTGATTTATTATACTAACAAAATAATAAAATAGGTAAAAAACATGAGTAAAACACAGCTATCACCACTAGCAAAAGGCCTTGTTGGAGATATAAAAAATTGCGTTGTAACTAATACCACTAAAGCACAAGTTATAGGAGAAGCGTCTCTTACTAGCTACGAAATGATTGCAGGAAGATACAACTCATCTATGAGTACCATTGAAGGTTTAGGAGCACGCGCACTAATGTCTTTTGCACCTCCAGAAGAAATTCAAACCTTGGTAAATAAAATCCATGCAGCAGAAGAGACCCACAGAACCTTTATAGGCAATTCTATTGATGCGGGAAAAGGAAGGTTAAGTGCGGCAAAAACTGAAGCCGCGCTGAAGGGTTATGCTCTGCCGGTTTCTAAGGGAGGGCCTTATGATGAAATAACATTAAGCAGGCCATTTACTGATGAAGAAAGAGAAATGGCTTTTGCTGCAGCAAAAGAAGCACTGCTTACAGTAGCAAATAAAAATATTCCTTCTGCTGAATATGGGCAAAAAGTTCAAGAAGAATACGCTAAAATAATAAGGAGGAATCCTGACTTAACTCCAGAAAGAATTGCAGTCTTAGAAGAGTATGCTATTAAAGGAACTATAAAAAAACAGGGACAAGCATTGCCAGAACTAGAAAAAGAACAGATTAAAGAAGCAGCGCAGGAAACATTAGCAGAATTCAACAAGATTTTTAGTAGCCATAAAGACAAAATGTTATCTGCAGAGCCAAATATAATATTAGAGAAGAATGCACAAAAGTTTTTAATCCAAGCCGTAGAAAACAATTTAAAGTCCCAAGGGTATTCAATTGACCCTACTACTAAAAAGGAATTAGAGGAATTTACAAAAAGAAAAATTGAATCATTAAATCCTCGTGATGTTAACAGTGATGCCGTTAAGGGGTTAGCAGAAAATTTTGCAGCTGAATTATCAAAATCTCCGAGGTTCATTGTTCTAGGAGCTATAAAAGATCTAGAAAAAGAGAATGGTTATATCATAAGCGAAAATCAAGCTCAAAGGTTAGTCAATAAATTATCTCCTGCTTTAGCAGAGCTTGATCCTGAATATCTAAAACAGTATTCCGAGATCATCTCTGGACAAATTCAGAAAGAAGTAGTAGCCAAAAGTATGGTTACTGCAAGTGTACTGGGGGGTATATATATAAGAGAGGGAAATTTAGATAAAATAGCAAATAACCTCTCAGACGCACACTTAGATAGATCCGATAAAATGCAAATTGATAAGATAGAAACAAATTTATCTGCTCATGCCTTAAAAGATTCTCAACTAGCAGAGAAACTAACAGAATTAGAAGTAGAAAAGGCTAAGTCCGTAAGGTATGATGTAAATAAATTATCAGATAAGGATCTAGCTCAAATGAGGAAGGAAAACCCGGTACAATTTGATAAAACGGTTCTTGGTAGAGATAACCCCGTTAAAGAGCCAAAAGAGGCTATTATTGATAAGATAATAAGTGAAGCCATTGACAACTTGAAAAAAGAAAATGGAGTTAGCTTGAAACTAAGGTGGCCCAATTTGTCTAGACTAAAAATCAGAAATTATGAGATATAATTTGCGTTATAATATTAGCCAATAATTTTTGTTAAATACACCTGTTCTGGAGTTAAATATTCCAAGGATTGGTGCATCCTTTTACTATTATAAAAAGTTATGTAATCTGTTATAGCATTTTTTACCTCCTTGACAGTATTTAAAATTATCAAATATATTTTTTCTTGTTTTAATGAACGCCAAAATCTTTCAATAAATACATTATCTAAAGCCCTACCTTTACCGTCCATGCTAATCTTGATTTCACGTTTAACAAGTTCGTAGATGAAATTTTTTGACGTAAATTGAGAACCTTGATCGGTATTAAAAACCTCAGGTTGACCGTGCTTTTCTAGGGCTTCTTCTAGTGCGTCGATGCAAAAATCACTTTCTAAGCTAATAGAAACCTTCCAGCTCAGAATATAACGGCTAAACCAATCAATAATGGCTACTAGATATACAAATCCTTGTGCCATTCTAATATAAGTTATATCGGTGCTCCATACCTGATTTGTCTTAGTAATTTCAACGCCTTTTAAAAGATAAGGATATACCTTATGAGCTTGGTTGCGCTTGCTTAAATTCATTTTAGGATAAATGGCTTCTATTGACATTATTCCGTAATAACGACTTACCGCTTTGCGACCAATAACAATTCCAAACGGTACAAGATGCTTGGACATTCTTCTGGCCCCGAAATACGGATGCTCTGTATAGATTTCATCAATTACTTTCATTATTTCTAAGTCTCTTGTAGTTATTCCTTTTGCCTTGTAATAATAAGTAGATTTATTAATTAAAAGTAGATCGCATTGCCTAACAATGCTTAGATTTATACAATTATTATCAATCATACTTTTCCTAGTTTCCAAGTCCAAACAATGTAGATTTTTTTTTCAGCCAGTCACGCTCAACGCTTAACTGTCCTATTTGTTCATATAATTGTTTTATCAAATCTTGATTGTCTGGATCTTTTGTTGCCGGCTTAACTTGAAAACCACTAACTAAATTTTCTATACCTCTTTTTTTCCATGCTTGTATTTGAGTTGCATGAACCCCGTACTTACTGCTTATTTGTGCTATTGTCATTTCAGCTTTTATTGCTTCTATAACAATTTTTGTTTTTTCCGTCGCACTATATTGCTTCGCTTTTTTAGACATATAATTTCCATTTCCTTGTTGTGAAATTATATCTCATTCTTCATTTTTAGCAGTCCAGTTTTTGGGTACCATTATAAACCAGAAAGGGAAAAATACCTTAAAGACAAATTTACCCAAGAACTTTCTCCCGCTTTATCAAAATTAGATCCAGAATATTTAAAAAAAGAGAGTCAGGCAATATCTAGAGATCTCCAAAAGGAACTATATGACAATAAATCTACCGGATATAGATTTGGCATGGCTTTTTCAGTTTCAACCGAAAGCTTGTCTTCTATATCTGGTGGTATTACCGCTAAAAACCAACAAAGATCGAATGAATTTGAAGTGAGTACAATTCGGTCTGCTCTTACTACTTTACAGCCAAGTAATACTCAATTTGAAGGGAGGTTAACTGATCTAGCAGTTGAAAAAGCCAAAGCAACTAAGTTTAAAGCCAGTGCCATCACTGGAGAAAATTTACTTGCAATGAGAAAAGAAAATCCTGCAAGATTCGACAAAGTGGTACTTGGAGTAGGAAAGGAAAGAACTCCAATCGATTTAGCTAAAACCATCGGAGCAACAGTTAGGGAAAAAGAAAAAGAAGCACTCTCTCATCCTCCAACGCCTCGTCAACCTCCTCCTTTGTTATCCCAGAGGAAAAGCAGTAGTGTATCGATGTAAAGATTTCCATGGAAGTTATGGGTTATCAGCACTTCTTACATCCTTAATTAAGGATGTAAGAAGAAGTGTCAATTTAGCTAGTTAACTATAGTAATTCGAATAAGCCACAAGTTTTTTCTGCACCATAATTATCTCCTGTATCTTCTCCGCAACCACCTAAATGATTTTTTTCTCTTATTTTTTTATTTCTTTACTTATTTTACGGGGTATAGCTTAAGTTCTAAATGTTGCCAGGTTGTTATTAATATATTAGAATAAGGAGCTATATAACTAAATAAATCTTAATTTTAACGTGGCAACAGAAACTAAAAAAATTATTGTTTCTATTACTGGCACTTCAGGCGCAATTTATGGCATAAGGCTACTTGAAATATTAAGAAGATGCGGCGTAGAAACACACTTAATTATTTCAAAATCAGCAAATTTAACTATTGCAACTGAAACCTCATTTTCAATAAATGATATTAAAAAACTTGCTGACTATGTTTATCATCCGAATGATATAGGGGCTAAAATTTCCAGCGGATCATTTAAAGTAAATGGGTAATTATAGCACCCTGCAGTATGAAAACATTATCAGCAATAGCTTCAGGTCTTGAAAATAATCTTATTATGCGATCAGCAAGTGTTGTTATTAAGGAACAAAAAAAGCTAGCCCTAATAGTTAGAGCCCCCCCCTTAGTGCTATTCATTTAGAAAATATGCTTAAACTTGCCAGAATAGGAGTAGCGATATGCCCCCCTGTTCCAGCATTTTACAACAATCCCACTACCCTAGATGATATAGTTAACCATTCAATAGTGAGAGTTCTGGATTTGTTTGATATAGAAACAAATCTTATTAAAAGATGGCAAGGAATATTTAATAAAAATTAACATTATAACCCCAAGTTTTTGACACTAAGTCTACATTTCCTTGTGGATTTGCCCATATTCTCTGCTCTTTACCTTTATAGGTAATAAGTTCTGTAATTTTTACCGCAGCGCCTATATATGATGTCATTGATGCTATTCCTTTTTATTATTAATATACTATATATACTAATCTACTCTTGTACATAAGCCAATCGTGGAAATGGAAACCTAATAGCTTGGCATCGTATTTATACACTTTATTTCATTTACCTTCCCTTTTCTTCTACAATACCATCTCTTTATTATACCACTCGTTATTTAATAAATATCTTAATATATATTAATATTTCCTTGTATAAAACTTTAATTTATGTTAATAATCTTCGCAACAAAAGATTATTTTTTTATTAAAAATAGAGTTTTTTATGAGTAAATCACCATTCTCCTTTACACCAGAACCATCTCCTGTATCTTCCCAACAAAAACCACAAACTTTCGATTTCTCTACATTACTTGCTCAAAAAGCAATAGAAAAATTGGAACAAGAATGCGAAATAGCACAACAAGAAGCTTGGGCAAAACAGAAAATTGAAGAATCAATAAAACAAGCAGCATTAGAATCAAGCTTAAATAAATATCTTGAGAAACTAGAATCAACCAGTGTTATAAACGGAGACTATTGGGATGATTTAAAGGAAAGTATCAATGTTATTAAAAATAATTCTGTAAACGTCGAACTAATTAACAGATTCGCAAACCTTGCAGCAAAATTACAAAATACAGGAATGATAATTAAGGAATTTTATGACTCTATATTTAGCCTAGGTAATTATTTTTTAAATCATTCTTTAACCAAAATTATTGAATCCTTACCGGTAATATCAATAAAATCACCAAATGCAAAAGATTATTTTTTTAAACTACTATCTCAGCCTGAAAACATTACTAAGTTAGAGCTTGAACGTTGTGCACAAATTATGAGTGTTTTACCGACTATTGGTAATGCTAAACTTGCAGAAGAAATTGATAGAAATATAAAAGAGCATCTTAAAAAGAAATTAGATAGGGAGGTATTGCAGGGAGAGGACTTAGACGGTTTTATGACTTCATTCCAAGAGTTATCTGACCAAAGTGAAAATGATAATTTTATTAAATTTTTATTAATAGAATTCACAAAAGAAGAAAATTTCGATTTATTAAGCGAATTCTATAAAAATGACATTTTCACGCTATATACTAAATTTATTCAGGATTTACCTCCAACAAAAGCATTCGAAAAGCTGAAACTAAAAGATTTCCTAGATTTTCATAAGTTAAATTCAATATTAAACCTTGATAAAGATTTAGAATTCTTAAAGAGCTTAAATATAGACAAAAACAAGGAAATAGAACAAGGAAAATGGGAGGAAATTTTTTCTTTCATTCAAAAAAGTCCTAAAAAACTAGGATTTTTAGAATCAGTATTATGGAATGGTAAAATAAATTCCTTTTTACAAAAAAAATTCTTCTTTTTTTGATTTATTTAAAGGTGAAATAATTCCGGTAGAAATGCAATTTAATATAGGAAAATTATATAAAACCGGTGATATTAATAAATATCAATACAAAAATTTCCTCAAAATTTTAAAAGAAACATTAACTACAGCAGGTAAAGCTAAAGAGCTTAGTGAACTGCTCGATGCGAGTTTAGACTTAAAGTCCTTCGACAAAGCAAAAACAATAGCTACTATAGATCCGGTAATTTATGATTTGTTTGACAAGAGCATTAGCTATCCTGCAGCTTTGGAATCAACACTTATAGAATATGCCGTTGGTTCAAGAGCATATACAGACAGTATTTTAACCAAAATAGCTGGTTGTTTACAAGAAATTATAGAGGTTTATCCTATAGCAAAAACCATTCTTAAAACTGCTCAATTAGAAGGTTTTATAGGAATTTTCAACAGCCCAGCTGATCCAAATGATAGCAGAGTGAAAGGATCTTATAAACCAACTCCTAAAGATGTAATAATTGGCCAAAGTTGTGATACAATACCTATAATAAATACAGCTGGCACAATCATCCATGAATTAACCCATAAACATATGTTTCAAAATGTTAATCAAACAGGCGTGCCTTTTAAAAAAGATAACCCAGAAGCTCAAAAATTTTTTGAAACAACAATAGATAGATTAAAAACAGAAAACGATGCTTTATATCAATGTTATAACCTCTACGCTGAATCCAAGCACATGCTTGAGTCTATAGCTCATTTTTTTCAAAAAAATAGTAAATAACCTCAGTTCGGGATAAGCGCGTAGTTTAGAGATAAATCAAAACTATAATTTATTGAAGGTTTATTTTTTTTAAAGCAATATGATATAAACGTGGATAGTATATGCACAAAGGCATTGATTGGTGATCTATGTCTCGTGTGTTCAAGGTTCATTTTATTTTTTAAATAATCAAATACAGTTTCAATTATATTTCGTTTGCGTAGTAAGATTTTTTCGTTTAAATCCATTAATTTATTTGGCATATTCTTTTTAATTCCATGCACCATTTTCAATCCTCTTTCATATAAATTAATGAATAGATTTTGCTTAATATAACCTTTGTCGGCGTATATAAAACCAGTTAAATCCGTTGTTAGATCAAGCACAGGAACTCTATCATCTACGTTTCCCTTAGTCATTTTTAGCGCGATAAATTCACCTTTTTCGTTGATCACTAAATGTAATTTAAACCCATAAAAAAAGCCCATAGATGATTTGCCTTGCTTGGCAAGCCCAGCAAATGTTTTATTCCTATAGCGTCTTTTATTGTGGCAGATTTTGATTGCGGTAGTATCCATAAAATATGTGCCAGTTTCTTCGCCAAATAACATATGCAAAAGTATATTAAACGGTAAAAATAATCTAGACATTAGTTCTACAAAACGGTTATAACTTAAGGCATTCGGAAAATCGTTTTTGTGGATATACTCTATACAAGTTTTGTAAAAATATTTAAAGTTCTAGTATAGGAAATTCAAAATTTGCAACCAGAAAAATCATCAATCAGCTTTTTAAAAATTCGTTTAATAAATATGTAGTTACCAGCCACAATATTAGAAATTATCAACACTTTTACAAAAATCTCTGCCAGAATCTATCTAAAAATAGGTTCAGTTTTACAAATTATGTGGCCAAGACGTGAAAGAAGTGTTCGCCATAATGATGTTATCTAGGCGTTGATAATAATTCATTGGTTCTTATTAATAACAATGGCGGAGATAAACCGTAATAAACTTGCCGCAGATTCATACATTTATTGCAATTATAGCAAAACAGAGGATCTATTTTAAAATTCAACCAAATCATTAATCTCCAACTAATGAGCTTAGTTTTCTTATGAACGATTTGATTAATTGCCTTATATACGATAGGTAATTGTACGCCCCTAGTTCTATTAGATAAAAAACCGTAATACCTAATCATTCGAAAATAACGATCTGGTATATGCATAATCAGACTAGCTATGAACTGCATCACGGGCATAGTTATGCGATCAATTGTATTATTATAGTGATCAAGAAATTTAAACGTTACCTGCTTTCCGTCGTAATTTTCTATTCTTGTCTCGGAAATAGGGGGCGTTTTATATACCGCCCTAAATATTCTATGTTGCGTTTATGATCATCCGATGGTTTTTGTAAATAAACATACCAACTGATTTCGTATAAACTACTCATCCAGTTATTAAAATTCTCAGCATTTTGATATGCGGACGGCAACTTCAAATTACTTGAGATATATTGAAAGCGAAATAACTCAAGGACTCTATGTCTCCACATTTTTTTAATAGGTTCGGCAGGAAAAAATAATTTTTGCCACTTGCCTTTGCTATTTATACCGCCGCAAGTAACCGATAAATGGATATGAACATTGCGTTTTAAATCTCTACCGAAAGTGTGTAAGGCAGTAAATATACCAACCACAAGATTTTTCTTTGTAGCTATCTCCTTAATAATTCCTGCTGCAATACCGGAAATCAATCCAAACAGATCACGATTGAGCCAAAATATCGGCCATAAAGAGTCCGGCATTGTAAATGTAATGTGCTGCCATCGTGTTTTTGGTAGAACATTGCTAGCCTTACTCACCCATTGATCCGTTTGTTTCTTACCACAACGAGAACAAAACCTACCTTTACAGCTGAATGCTACCGATTTATTGCGGTTACAATCACGGCAGCTATAACGTTTAAATCCTAAATATTTCGTTCCACACGATATAACTTTAGTGACGTTGAAAATAATGCCGTATCTTAGCTTGCCGTATTTTTTAGCGAAATCGAGACCAATTACCACGGTCTAGAAAAATATGTTTTATAGATATTCCTTTACCGACTATTTCCATAAATTACTTATAGTTAATGTTTTCTTACCAAGGAATCTTTCTTCCTTTGCGTTCTAAATCAAATTCTTTACAATCAGGGCAATAGTAAACAGAATTATACTTATGATTGGGAGATATTTTTCGCAACATTATCCAGAAAGCCTTGGCTATTTCCTTATCTCCTTCGGAAAAAATCTTTTTGATCCTGCTGTAAGGAATTGCTTGCTCTTTAGAAATGGCCTTAAGAGTTTTTACCGCTAATTCATTGACCAAATGCTGCTCAGAGTGCAAGTTACTCATAACTCAATTATATATTATCTTATGTATGTCTAACATTCAGTCTTTATAACTCAAGTTAAAACAAATCAAATACCAGTATTATAATCCTCCATAAATATTTATCGGTCAAGGGTATCTTCTTTTAAGCTGCCACCGATAGGTGGCTTATCTTGTTTGCATGAGACGTATGATACATTACCATGATCGTCATAATCTCGCTCAAGCTCATACTACATAAGCGATTTCGCTGTTTATTGCCAGGTAATAATTGCTTTTTTTCGTAACCAGAGTAAATTTGGCAAAAATCATCTATAAAGCTGTACAATTCCGTGATATCTTTTTTCATGCCTGTGGTTGCCATTTTTTGTTAAAAAAGAGCTTTATCACAGGCATCACCATCTTGCAACCCTTGTATCTACTATATATTTATGCAATCCTTATCCCGAACTGGGGTAAATACCTTTATACGTCGAAACTTGACCAAATTATAGCTTCGAGTAATAATATTATTTTTGAAAAACTTAACAGTATTTTTTCAGGAAAAGCAAAAGTTACCGGTACGGTTCTTGACTATCTAGACGGAGATTACAACGTTAGCTTACTTGAAGCGATGGAGTTTATAACATTAAAATTAGATCCTCGAACTACCCATACCATAACTGATTACCTTGGTGCTGATTGGCAAGAGGCTGACGTAATAGATTAATACTTTATTTTTTCTACCACAGAACCAAGCAGAAAGAACTTGCTTGGTTCTTCAAACCACTATTCAATAAACTCTTTTTACCGGTGGAACAGGTTCAACCTCATCAGTTAAGGTAGTTAAAACTACCGGTTTATAATCTATTTTAACTCTGCCGTTTTCTTCAAGCCAAAGAAGTGTGTGTTTCATCCAGTTCTTATCATCTCTCTCTGGAAAGTCTTCTCTCGCATGCGCCCCCCTACTTTCTTTCCTATTTAATGCCCCGTGAACAGTAAGAACTGCTTGATCAATTAAATTGGCAAGCTCCATGGCTTCAACTAAATCACTATTCCAAATCATTGAGCGATCGGTTACCGATATATTACCATATTCCTTCCTGATACCATCCATCATCTTTTGACCTTCTTCTAAAACTTCTTCAGTTCTAAAAACTGCAGCATGATCTTGCATAGTTCTTTGCATTTTAAGACGTAAATCAGCCACCGATATATCTCCTTTTGCATTTCTAATTTTATCTAGTCTAGAAATAATAGGATCAAGTATCTCTGGTTTTAGTTTTTTATGAGGCATGCCAGCTTTTACAATTTCTGCCGCCCTATATGCTGCTGCCCTGCCAAAAACTACAAGGTCAAGTAAGGAATTTGAACCAAGACGATTTGCACCATGTACAGAAACACACCCTGCTTCACCAATCGCCATAAGTCCCGGGACAATAGTTTGCTTACCGTCTTTAAGGGTAAGAACTGCTGTATGATAATTGGTCGGTATCCCACCCATATTATAATGAACAGTAGGTAATATTGGAATTGGTTGCTTTGTTACATCCACTCCTGCAAAAATTTTTGCTGTTTCAGAGATTCCCGGTAACCTTTCATGTAAAACTTCAGGCGGTAAATGATTTAAATGCAAAAATATGTGATCTTTCTTAGGGCCTACTCCTCGTCCTGCTCTTATTTCCATCGTCATGGCACGGGAAACTACGTCCCTTGAGGCTAAATCCTTAGCTGAGGGTGCATAACGCTCCATAAAACGTTCCCCTTCTGAATTGACCAAATAGCCCCCCTCTCCTCTTGCTCCTTCAGTAATTAAGCATCCAGCCCCATAAATTCCAGTTGGATGAAACTGAACAAATTCCATATCTTGCATAGGTAATCCGGCCCTTATACACATTCCACCGCCATCACCGGTACATGTATGAGCTGAAGTCGCAGAGAAATATGCCCTGCCATAGCCTCCAGTAGCTAATACTACAATATGTGCTCTAAAAACATGTAAACTTCCATCATCTAAATTCCATGCAAGTATCCCCTTACACTTGCCATCATCCATAATTAAATCGATTACAAAATATTCTATAAAAAATTGCGCTTGGTGCTTTAGCGCTTGCTGATATAAAGTATGTAAAATTGCATGACCTGTTCTATCAGCAGCAGCACATGTTCTCTGTGCTGCTTTACCCTTACCGAAATTAGTTGTCATTCCACCAAAAGGCCTTTGATATATTTTACCTTCTTTATTTCTGGAGAAAGGAACACCGTAATGTTCTAATTCTATAACACTTGCCGCCGCATTCTTGCACATATATTCTATAGCGTCCTGATCCCCAAGCCAATCTGATCCCTTGATCGTATCATACATATGCCATCGCCAATCATCTTCTCCCATATTGCCAAGTGCGGCACTTATCCCCCCTTGGGCAGCAACAGTATGGCTACGAGTTGGAAAAACTTTAGTAACACAAGCCGTACTCAGGCCACTTTGTGCCATGCCAAAAGCAGCACGAAGGCCAGCCCCGCCCGCTCCCACAACAACTACGTCAAATTCATGAGTTTTTATGTTATAGCTATTAGTCATAAATATTCTTCCATCACAAAATCATTACATAAAAAGCTGCAAAGGCAAAGAAAATAGCCGTAATAATTGCAAATATCTGGATTCCAACAACAAGAACAAAGCGGGAAGCTCTACAACTTATATAATCTTCAATAACGACTTGCATGCCAAGAACAGCATGATACATTACCGTAAAAAACAAAATCAAAAGCATTACTATATTAAAAGGTTTCTGCAAATGAGAAACAACTGTAGTGATATTGCTTTTAGAGATATCTCCAAAAAAGGAAATTACCCACAATATCATGAGAGAAATTATTATAGCAGTAAGCCTTTGATGCCACCAATGATGAGAACCAGAGCCTGCTGCCCCTAAATTTTTAGCTTTTGATAAATCTGATCTATATTCGCTTTTCATTGTAAAACCATATGTAATTTACCCTCACTTAGACAAACATCCAAAAAATTAGTGTTAATAATATAGAAGCAATAACAGCTAACCAGCCGGAATAATTTATGGCTCTAATAGAAAATCCCCAGCCAGTATCCCATATTAAATGCCTGATGCCTGTACATAAATGGTAAAAAAATCCGTAACTCGTAACAATTAGTAAAAACCTGACAAAAGAACTATCGAAAATTTTTAAATATATCGGGTCAAATTTACTGAACACCCATAAAATAAACCACCAACCTAAAGCAGAAATCATAAAAAATAACCCAACACCGCTGAGACGGTGACCTATCGATAATACTGAACTGATCTGAGGTTTGTAAATACTAAGATGTGGAGAAATTGGTCGTGCTTTGTGTATTTCTTCTCGAGATTTTTGCATGAAATAATACTCGCTTTGATTAACTCTACTTATTTCAAACTAAAGTATATAAACTAGTCTATACCTTTTCAAGTTTCTTCGGTATCTTTTGTTAGAAATTCCCTCATAACGGTTAAAATAAAACATAACTCTGCACATTTGCCAACTCTATTACTAATTTAACCTAGGTTACGAAATTTCTTATAGACATAATAAATTTTATTGACTATAAGTTCGTCTAAGATATCTACTTCAATACCATTCATAAAAAACTTCCAAATAGGGAACTATTTGGCCAGATAGCTCAGTTGGTAGAGCAAAGGACTGAAAATCCTTGTGTCGCCGGTTCGATCCCGGCTCTGGCCACCACTATTTATTCCAAATTATTAAATAATTTTAATGTTTTTTAATAAACCAATTATCAGAAAAAGAAACTTCCTACCTATTATGCTATTTGTAGTTAAAATCTTTTAGATTCCTAAGAAACACCTTGTTAAACTTATGTAAAAAATTATCTTGATTATAATTTTTTATCCCCTATTATGTGGCCGAATTACAATTAAGAAAATTAATAAGCTTTAAAAGTTTTTAAAATTACCTTTATGAATATACAAGGACACGAGGCAGAAATATTTTTGTCGGAAATAAGAAAATTAGTCCATAAACAGTTTAAAAATTTGGGTAATATCACTGGAGATTTTTTCCTTTCATTAGAGGTGTTATATACAGCCCCCTACTACAACGACCAACTTATCTTACAACTAAAAGAATTGGTTGATAATTATGCAGCAAAAGGAGATGAAATCCTAGAGTATTATGCAACAAATTTACTGGGCGAGATGGAGAAGCTTGCCCTGCTTCTAACAACAGATTTGGAGAATTTGAACCTTACTAAGAACTAAATCCCAATTACTCATGTATGGACCTCCCCGATAATGCAAGAAATAAATAATATTAATAGCAAAAAAATCAAAATGCAGTCATGTATCCGACTTATAGTTAAGTAAATAGTTCTATTAAATCATTTACTCTACAGCCCTGATGGAAATTCGCCACTTACAAACTTAACATAATCATAATATCGGCTTCGTGTTTGAGCCCATGAGTAAAACAGTTTTTTTGTAAGTATAAGATTTGTCTTATTTTGCCATCAATGTTTATCACCTCTCGCATATTCCTGAAATTATAGTAGCTACTTGAGTAAATAACACCATGTCACTTACCCCTAACTACACACTTTATTCTCTACATAATCGTTACCTGAGCTTAGCACTGCAAATACAATTCTGGCTAATTTATTAGCTACAGCCACAACTGTTTTGTTATGCCCACTCCTGTCATATAAATTAAACATCCATTGTGCAAATTTGCTATAATCTTTTTTAGCTTTCTGTGATTCAGTAGTAAATCTTAGTTTTGTATTAAGTACAGCTCTTGCTCCTTGAATTAATAATGTACGTAAGTATATATCACCTCTTTTACTGATTCCAAGCAGCTTCTCTTTACCACCACTAGAAGCTTGTCTTGGCACTAATCCAAGCCATGCGGATAATTGCCTACCATTCTCAAAACAACTACCATTCCCTATAGATGCTATCAAGGCAGTAGCTGTAATTAAACCTATACCAGGTATAGCAATTATTTGTTGATACTTATCTAATTCACTAGCCATTATTTTTAGTCTACTTTCTAAGCATTTTATTTTCTTATCATTCTCGATAAATTCCTCTTTTAAATCACTGAAAGTTTGCTGACTTATTGGACTTAATTTCCCGCTGTCTAGAACCTCTGTTAACTTTGATGTAATTTTATTTATACCCTGAGGAATAATGATTCCAAACTCATGTAATAGCCCTCGGATCTCGTTAGCAAGAGCAGTACGATTTTTTACTAATCTAGCCCTTACTCTATGAATTGATAAGATATCCTGTTGTTCTATACTTTTAATCGGAACAAATCTCATATTTGGTCTTGATACGGCTTCACATATTGCTTCTGCATCAGCTTGGTCGTTTTTATTAGTTTTTACATATGGCTTTACAAATTGTGGCGCCATTAATTTTACCTCGTGCCCTAGTTTGCTAATTTCTCTAGCCCAATAATTAGCACCTCCACAAGCTTCCATACCTACTAAACATTTAGGTAAATTAGCTATAAAAGTTAATACCTGATCCCTCATTAGTTTTTTCTTCAACACAGTCTTGCCATTTTTATCTACACCATGAAACTGAAAAATTCTTTTTGCTATATCAATACCTATTGTAGTAATATTTGTCATGTGGACCTCTCTATTGTTGTTTAGGATTCATTTCCTATTCTAGAACAATAACATTTGTTATAGATTCTGTATACTAGGGTAGGTCCATACCATTATAATATAAATTCGGCTTTAAGATAAGTACTTTCTCTAATCGAGACAATCTCTAGGAATTATTTCATAAACAGGATGTTCTAGGGCAGAAATTGAAAGATTTGATGAATCCATCCACCCATCAAACACCAACGATTTATTACCATCAGTTTTGTGATCGAAAACCTTAATTAACATAAGATTAGTCGGTTTTAAAGGATTAATATTTTTAGCGCATTTATGAACTTCCACAGAAAGATGCCCAAAAGATTTTTCTTTATTTAATTCAAATTTAACTAACTCGGATTTAGCAGTAATCTTATTTAAGACAACAATACTAGCAGTTTTCTTATAAGAAAAATCTGTAGATTCTTGGGGAAGGGTAATTTTAGATGATATGCTTTCCTTTTTTTTATCTTCTAATTTTATTAAATCCTTACGTTCTGTTTTTTGAGGTTTTCCACCAGGAGATTGATTAATTAACCCTTGTTCTATTTCATCAAGTACCGATATTTCTAACTCTTCATCTTCTGCTGCGCAAATCCCAGATGTACTACAAAATACAAACAGTATCCCTACAGTAAGATACAAAATCCAATATTTGATTAACTGAAATTGGAGGTTTCTAAAAATTTCCATACTTTATAAGTCCTTAAAGTTCATTTAATATAAGTCGATTTTACTTGTTAAAAACCTTTCCTCTACCCTATCAAGAACAGTATCTGTAATTTCTTGAGCACTATGTGCCATTCCGAATTTTCTTTTAAACCATGACTGCTGATGCTCTATATATTCTATTTTTACTTCATTGCCATATCTTTTATAAATAAATGAATATAAATCGTCTATTCCATCAATTAGACCATAATCCAAAGCTTTCTGCCCTGTCCAGAACTCACCATTGAATATAATATCATCAGTTTGGGTAAGTCTGCCTTTTCTTAATTCCTTAATACTATCCGTAAAATGATCGTATATTTTTTTCTGTAGGTCTTTTACCAGCTTTACATCAGAAGCTTTTACAGGTTGAAAAGGATCAAGAACAGATTTGTTTTTACCTTCGGTTATTACCCTTCTCTCAATTCCTAATTTTTCTATAGCACCATGGAAACCGAATCCACTTGAAATAACTCCTATGCTCCCAATAATTGAGCTGTTAGTAGCAAATATTTTATTACCACTGCAAGCAAGCCAGTATCCGCCAGAAGCTGCAACATCTTCAACAAAACTATAAACCATTACATCTAATTCCTTTGCTAAAGAAATTATCCTTTTACATATTAGCTCAGACTGAACAGGTGATCCTCCAGGAGAATTTATGCAGTGCGCCAAGGGAAGTGCGTAAGAATCAGTTGGTGAGAATCCGACCTATGCAAAGGCTAACCACCAGCATAGAACTAACCATTGCATTGTGGGAGGTGACAAACACAATGAAGCCAATGGTAAGGACATATCAGGCCGCAACGAAAGTGAAGGTATTGAGCTCCGAAATATTCAAGATCATAGAGGCCGACGTTTTTGCATTATGCGGAA
This sequence comes from Candidatus Megaera polyxenophila, assembly GCF_029982035.1. Lineage (NCBI taxonomy): Bacteria > Pseudomonadati > Pseudomonadota > Alphaproteobacteria > Rickettsiales > Rickettsiaceae > Candidatus Megaera > Candidatus Megaera polyxenophila. The sequence continues at coordinate 1,657,013 of NZ_CP104166.1, read as the reverse complement.
GGCAGTATGAATGGTGGCGTTAAGGTAAGTTATCATTCACTCTATCGGGGTCAAAGTCCGTGGCATGGTATGAGATGGAGTTTACGTAAACTTGGGAGATCTTCTGTGTTCTCGGAAGAGTATGTCGGGACAAGTCAAAACAGGCGAGAACTGGCAAATGATACAGAAGAAGTCAGACTGACTGATAGTACTTGGAGCATAGGAAAGCTATGTACATGGGGAAGCGGTCAGCAATGGGAAGCCTGGTTAAGTACCAGTCATAATAATACACTGAGGTTATAATAAATGATGCAGGTTAAACTTAATCAGATAGCTAGGAGAGCGAGGCAAGATAAACAACTAAAATTTACATCGTTAATACATCATGTAAATGAGGCTAATCTTGCAGAATGCTATCAAGAACTAAAGGCTAATAAAGCTTGTGGAATTGATGGTGAGACAGTGGAAGCTTATGGCAAGAATTTAAGAGAAAGGCTTGGTCAATTAGTGGCATCCATGAAGTCAAAGCAGTATTGTCCTAAACCAGTGAAGAGGGTTTATATCCCAAAAGCTGGTAAGAATGAGAAGCGTGGACTTGGTATACCATCAGTTGAAGATAAGTTAGTTCAAATTATGCTAAAGAAGATCTTAGAACAGATTTATGAAGCAGAGTTTTTGGATGTATCTTATGGATTCAGACATAAATTAAGCTGTCATGATGCGGTAAAAGCATTAGACAAAGCGGTTATGACTAAACCAATTAACTATATTGTAGAAGTAGATATCAAAGGGTTCTTTGATAATGTTAATCATTATTGGCTACAACGATGTTTAGAGGAGAAAATAATTGATCGTAATTTATTATGGTTAGTAAGGAGATTCTTAAAAGCTGGAGTAGTTGAGGATGGAAAGCAGTTAGCAACTGAGGTAGGAACTCCTCAAGGAGGAGTAATTAGTCCATTGCTTGCAAATATCTATCTTCATTATGTACTAGACTTATGGTTTAAGAAAGAAATTAAATCACAAGCAAAAGGACACATGGAGCTAATACGCTACTGTGATGACTTTGTAGTATGTTGTGAAAGTGAAAAAGATGCAAAGAATTTTCTGAAATTACTTCACGTAAGGTTAGAAAAGTTTGGTCTAGAGGTATCAGAAGAAAAGACAAAAGTGCTTAAATTTGGACGACAAGTATGGAAACAAGCTCGAAGAGGCAAAGAAAAAGTAGAAACTTTTAACTTTCTTGGTTTTACGCATTATTGCGGTAAGAGTAGGCAAGGATATTTCATTATGGGTCATAAGACCAGTAAAGAAAATCTCTGTCGGAAACTTAAAGAAACTAAGGAGTGGTTAAAGCAAATACGAAATAAATTGCGTCTTAAAGAATGGTGGCCAGTACTCAAATCTAAATTAACGGGACATTATAATTACTTTGGAATTAGCGGTAATTATCGCTGTCTTCAGCAGTTTTATAATAAGATCTTTTTGATTGTATTTAAATGGATAAATCGTAGAAGTCAGAAGAAAAGTATGAATTTAGACCAATATCTAAAATATCTACAATGGAATCCATTACCGACACCGAGGATATGCTATCCAATGTATTAATTCTAGCTTTTATAGCAAATGTTCCATTGAAGAGCCGTGTGCGGGAAAACTGCAAGCACGGTTCTGCGGGGGATGTCGTGGTAATGATCGTTTAATTAACAAATTAAGAGGAAATTAGAGGAAGAGAAATTATCACGGCGTCTACCTAATTAAACATACAGCATCTAACCGTGGTAGTTTAAACATTTTTTCAATTAATTTATTTAAAGAAGAAATAGTAAGACCTGGTTTCATAGCTCCTGCTTTACCTATCACCCCTTCTAACCTCATAACGGCTACAACAGGCTTAGTATTATAGAAACCAAGAGGCAATAGCGACATTAATTGATCTATTTTACCGAGGCGCTTAGAACCAACAGGTACTTTTACACTAGAAATAGAATTTTTACTTTGGCTTGTTGCTTTCATCTTTTTTCTCTAATTTATCTGTTTGTGTATTATTTTGTAGTTTCTGATCCGGGTTATCAGGCTCGGCATTGGCCTTTAAATCTTGTGGAGGTTTTTTAGTGTTCTTTTCTTCTGGTTCGCCAATTACTGGAGCAATTTTTTTATTTAAAGATGTCGTTATGTAGCTATTCTTTGGAGTTTCCGGATTACCGGGAATTTCAGAAAGCAGAATATCCCGAACTGATTCATCATGCCATTTTGTATTCCCTTTAAATATAACTTTGATTTTCTCCTCAGGGTCAATTAAAAAAGCAGTAGGTAACCCGATTACTGACATAGCTTTAAACAAACTATTTTTATAATCATGATATAATTTCAAGTGTCTAATTCCATATTTATTAAAATGGTCCTCAGCTGCTTTTACCCCTTTAAAGTCTTCCGAAATAGCTAGCACCTCAAATGGCAACTTTCTAAAATCTTTTTGTAAAATATCCAAGCTGGGTAATTCCTCAACACATGAACCACACCAACTTGCCCAAAAGCTTACCAATATTGTTTTACCCTCGAACTGATCTAGAAAAACTTTATTTCCGTCTTCATCAAAAAAATTTACATCTGGTACAAAAGAAGATTCTGGCCTAATAATCGTAGAATTTTCAGCCAAAACAGAACCACTATATATGCTCAGAGCAAAAATAAGGCTGAAAAACCATAAAAATATTTTTGTAAAAATTTTTGCCATAGAATATATTGTCCTAATCCGCCAAAGTTAATATTATTTTTACATTACAAAACTTATATCTCAAATATTAATATGAAACAAATTATTTCTTTTGCCATTTGTTGCTTACTTCTCTCAAATTGTGGTTTAAAAAGGCCATTAACTCTACCAGAAGAGCCAAAAGAAATTAAGGTAGAAATGAGATAGGATGATATTATCAGCATTAGTCTTTTTTTCTATCGTCACCATTACCGCTCCAATAATTGGAAAATATATAGCTTGGCTTTTTTTTGACGAACCTCGAAATAATTTAATTACTTACTCTCCAAAAGGAGCAATTAAACAACAAACTTGGAAAAAGTATTTTACAAGCTTAATGATCTTCAACCTTATTTGTATAATTTGTACTTTCTTGATAATCTTCTTTCAAAAACACTTACCCACCGGTGAGGATTTAACAGGAGAACTAGATTTTGCAGCGAGTTTAAATGCAGCAATTTCTTTTTCTACTAGCACATTTTGGCAAAGTCATAACCCAGAAAACCAATTAAGCATCCTAAGTCAAATTTTTGCGTTGACGATGCAAAATTTTTTATCAGGAACTACTAGTATTGCTGTATTTATAGCTTTTGTTAGGGGAATAATAAATAATGCCAATCCCTATATAGGTAATTTTTATAATGATTTCTTACGCATTTTATGTTTCCTGCTCCTACCGGCAGCATTTATCATATCGCTATTTTTGATAGCCGGAGGTGTCCCACACGATTTTACTGGCAATATAGACTACTTAAATCTAGAAGAAAAAAAAGAACAATTATTTATAGGACCTGCTGCAGGTCAAATAGCAATCAAACACATAGCTACCAATGGAGGCTCTATTTTTTCTGCCGCGTCTGCACACCCTTTTGAAGCTCCCTCAAGGATGGTTGTAATATTAAATTTATTCTTAATCGTAATCGCTCCGATTTCTTTGATATTCACTTACGGTTTTGCTGTTAAAGCCACAAATTTTAGCTGGTCTTTGTACTGGATTGTTGTATTAGTCATGAGCCTTTCTTTGCACGTTTTATACCTTGGAGAAACTGACTATGGAGTACCATTAATACTCGCAGATAGAATTATAGGCGACAATTTTAACTATACTGGTAAGGAATTGATATATTAACCCACCAACTAAATACCCGACTTAGGCGGCATATTTTACTTCTTTCGCCTGAAATAATCTTTTGATATGTTCTGGGTTATTTTGCAGAGTCCTTAGGTAAGATTTTAAATTCCCTTGGAGTTCAGATTTTGTAAGAGGTATATGTTTCCTATTTACATTTCTTTTTAAATCGTTGTTTAAATATTCATCCGGATTATGTTGCGGAGTATACGGAGGCAGAAAAAATAAAGAAATTTTCTTTTTATGTTTCCGAGTCCATATTTGTACTTTTTTGCTATGATGAACCTTGAGATTATCTAGGATTAAGAAGATTTTTTTCTTGGAGTATTTTACCAACCTCCGTAAAAATTCTATAAATACATTTGTTTTTAGTGTCTCTTCGTACAGCATAAACCTTAGCTTACCGTTATTTGTAACAGTGGATATCATGTTTATACTAAATCTCTTCGATTTATGAATCACAACAGGGGTTTTTCCTTTTAAAGAATAGCTTTGTAATACCTGACACTCTTGTTTTATCCCTACTTCGTCGCACCAATGTATTTCTGCCTTTTCATATTCTGCTTGCTTGGCTATTGACGGATATTCTTCATCTAACCAAAATTGAACCCTTTTGGGTTGCTGCTCATATGCTAACTTCTTTGGCTTTTGTGCAGTATACCCCCATCTTCTTAAATATTCGCCTATTGTACTTAGGGGAAGAAAAAATCCACAATGTTTTTTGATGAGTGCATTAACTGATTTTCTTGACCATAATGCTGATTTGATATTGTGATCTTCTGGTCTAGAGATATTTACGTACCCTTGTATTATTTTACTTTGATCTTCGGTTATAAGCCTTTTCTCTCCTATCTTTCTACCTCTTAACTTCCCACTAATTGCGTACTTGTCGCCTCTCTTTTCCCTCCTTACCCATTCATTTACTGTCTGGCGACTCACTCCTATTAATTCACCTACCGACGATTGACTCTCTCCTCTTTTTACTAGTTTTAGAGCAATCTTTCTCATCGACGCTTGTGCGCTTATTGATAATTTCCTAAAATCTTCACTTTTTGACATTATTGCATTATACAAATTCCTTCCTTCTTGGCAATAGTTATGTCGGGTATTTAATTGGTGGGTTAATATGATAAGTTTCCTTCTTTTATGTGGGTGCTTTCTATTACCATGAGTTCAAATGGAACAACAAACGCATGTCTTGAAAATTACTCACCTCTTAGTACCATTTTCTTATTTTCTAACTTAGTAATAAGTAAGTTTATTATGGAAGGTGTGGGATCTGGTTTTTTTGCAATGCTTGCCTATTTAATTGTCTCAGTTTTTTTAAGAGGCCTAATTACCGGTGATAATAGTAATTTTTTTGCCAAAAAAATTACTATTAATGAAATTAATTATGTAGTAATAGTATTCCTAATAATGCCAGTAGGGGTTTTATTGTTTACTGGAATTACTTTTGCTCTTCCAGAAACGAAGCAGCTAATAACTTATCAAGGTTCCCAAGCAGTAACGGATATTGCTTATAACTTTGTTTCCAATTTTACTAATAATGGATCTAATTTCGCCGGACTTAATACTGCAAATAATTATTTTAATTATATGACTGCTCTGGCAATGTTCATCGGAAGATATCCAGTTATATATTACTCCCTTGCAATTAGTGGTTCTTTTGCCAGCAAAAGGAAAATGGAAAATTGTACTAAAAATCAAAATCAATCGAGTTTTGATCTAAGTTTTTTCTTATTAATAACTGTATTAATTGTTGGAGCAATAATGTTTATGCCGCTAATGATTTTAGGCCCTATACTTGAATTTATTAATATGTAATCAGCAACCCCTTCTACAAAATAATAAAATATTTTTTCTGTAAATAATGTTTATGCGTTTTATATTTATTTTACTTCTTCCCTTTTTACTGCAGGCTTGTAGTACTACTAAATACTCTATAGATTCTTATAAAAAACTCACCAGTGATTTACAAAAAAACTACAAAATAAAAAGAGCAGATTTAGTTTTAAGCTATGACTTAGCGAGAATAGATAGCACCAGCTGTATTTTTTCAAAAGAGCTCGGTTTATTTGCTAATGACAAAATTTATGCCCAAAAGTATCTACAAAAATTTCAGGAAAAATATCGCTCCAATACTCCTTTTGCCAAAGAAGCCAAGCTTAAAGTACAAAAGATAACTACGTTGTTAACCAGACTGCAAAATAAATATAAGATACTTGCTAAAAACCATTATCAAAATGTAAAAAAGATTGCTAAAGCCGATTTCACCAAAGTTAATTCCAAAGCGGAACTAGCAAAACTAGATCAAATAACATCTCATCTGCCTTTGATGCTTCCCTCTTATAATTCTTATATTTCAAGTAACTATGGAATTAGAAAACACCCTAGCAATAAGAAACAAAAAATGCATTGTGGTATTGACCTAGTTGCAGGCTACCACGCACCTATATATGCAAGTGCAAACGGGAAAGTATCTTTTGTTGGTCACCAAAATGGTTACGGTACTACCGTTGAAATCAGCCATGAAAATAATATTAAAACCAAATATACTCACTTGAAAAATACTTTTGTCAAAAAGGGACAAAAAGTCATACGAAGCCAGGTAATTGCTTTGCAGGGTAGATCAGGAAACGCTCATGGTGATCATCTACATTTTGAAATACATATAGCTGGAAAACACGTAAACCCTTATGATTTTATTGGCCATAACTATGAATGTTTTAAAAGATAAAAACCTGATGAAGCACAATCACAGGATTTTATCTTTCTAACAGTTATGTTTTAATTAGATTTATTAGAATTTTCTTGACTAGGAATTTCTACTTTTTCTTTATTACCTACTTTATCATTTTTGTTTTCTACATCTAAATTATTTTTATTAATTTCCCGAGGTTCGGAGCTCTGAGCCTGTTCAGCAATTTGCCTTAACTCTCCTATAATGGTTGTAAATTTCTCCTTATCAACTAACCCCGGTATAAAGATACCGTTAACTACGTAAGATGGAGCTCCTTTTATTCCAAGGCTTTTTGCTAGGTCAAAATTCTTTGCTATTAATTCTTTTATAGCAAAACTACTAAGTTCATTCTCAACAAGTTGATAATCAATCTGATTAGCAACTAATAAAGCTTTCACTCCTTCTTCTGTTATCGGTTTCATTTTCATCATTTCGTTATGAATAAGAGGAAATTTCTCCTCCGATATTTTATGCACAGCTAATGCTACTTTAGTGGCATACATTGAAGTTCCGCCTAATATCGGTAAAGGACGAAGGACAATTTTTACCCCCGTATCGCTCTCTAGTATTTCATTAGTAATTAAATTCGCCTGTTTACAGAAAGAGCAATTATAATCATAAAACACAACTGCTGTTATATCGCCATTTTTATTACCAAAAACCGGGGGCAGCCCATCATTTTCAATATTAGTTTTGTTCTCTAATAAATAATCTGCCGTTTGTTTATTGGATTCCTCGATTTTTTTTCTTTGCATAGCTTCAAGAGATTCCACAAGAACTTCAGGGTGATTTAAGATATAATCGTGAATTTTAATATTTAACTCTTCTTCCGATAATTTAGGCTCATTTAAAACTTGTTGAGCTGCTTTTTCTTCATCTGTCTGCGCATTATTAATAGAGGTTTTAACGATTTCAGGATTTCTAAGGATTTTATAAGCAAAAAGAGCTACTAAAATAAGTAAGATCCCAAGCAATATATTGGTAAAAATTTTCTGCATAATTAAAATTATTTATATTTTTATAATAAAATTAAGTGCTTTTATAATTACTAGATAATTACTGTTTTTGCAAAATAAATAAACTTATAAAGAAGCAATAAATAATATCTCTATCGCTATTTATCTACTGCAATAATATCATTGGCTTTATACCAATCAGGAGAATTTGCCTCTAAACCTTTCAATGCTTCAGTTGCAAGTTTTTTTGCTTCCTCCTCGTTTCCTGATTTATAAGCGATAATAGTTGCTTTAATAACACATCGGTATTTTTTAAAGCGTTATTAAAATTACCAGTTCTAAAACATTTTATAGCCTTGGTATAGAGGTTAAGTTCGTCTATCCCTTCCTTATAGTCATATTGCGGCAGTGTATTTAGCTCTCTAGTATAAGCTGCTAATTTTACTGAGGCTCTACGAAACTTGTCTATTAGCTCTTTATTATTTTGGCTTGTATTAAATTTCGACTTCTTATTATAGTTTTTTAACACAACTAATCTGTCCTGGCTTAGCGGATGTGTTTGTTCATAAGGATTAACTAAATCGCTCCTTGAATCAATTCTTGTTTTCTCAAAAAACTTGATCATACCTACACTACTGTGATGGCTTTTTTCAAGCAATTTTAAAGCCATCTGGTCAGCACTAGACTCAAAAGTTCTTGAGTATGCCTGTACGGACCTTTCAGCAACATGACTCCCTGCCATCATAACAGCAATACCCGGAGATCCACTCCCTATAGCCGTAGCAAGACCTAGCACTGCGCTACCCATAGCAAGTAATCTATAATTGTCTATTACTTCCTGTCTTCTACTGATATGCTGCCCTAATATATGGCCGATCTCATGAGCTACTACTCCCCGCAGCACATCTGGATCAGGAAATTTTGTTATTAAACCACTATGAATAAAAACTATTGAGCCACCTACAGTAAAAGCATTTGGAGTTTCATCATTTATTAAAAAGATTTTTAAATCTTTTATCCCGGAAACTTCCTTCAGTGGTGCTATCACCAAGTTGATGTTTTCCTCAATTTCTGAGTCTCTTATGATATTCGCATAAGCGTTTTTTAGTAAGAATAGAACAAAAACTACTACACTAATTAATTTTTTTATCATGAAACGTACCTGGTAAATATTTCCTAAGTATAACAAAACCGCTCGTAATAATAACAAGCTTTTATAAAATTATAAATAAACACCTTAATAAATTATTATAAAACGACTTGAATAATTTGTTAACTTAGGGCAAATTACAATCAGTAGTTTTATATGTCGAGGAAAAATATGTCTAAATTAGCTGTTATTACAGGTGGAATAAGGGGTATTGGCGCAGCAATTTCAGTTGCTTTAAAAGAGAATGGTTACGAGGTTATAGCAAATTACGAGCAAAATCATCAACTTGCAGAAGAATTCTCTAAAAAGTATGACATCAAAGTTAGACCTTGGAACGTAGCAGATTTTGAAGAATGTAAAAAGAATATTGCCGCAATTGAAAAAGATGCAGGAAAGCATGTATCTGTACTAATTAACAATGCCGGTATTATACGTGATTCTATGATGCACAAAATGGATATACTACACTGGCGTCAGTTAATAGATATTAACCTGTCTTCATGTTTTAATATGTCCAAAGCAGTAATCGACAATATGAGAAACAACAATTTTGGTAGAATAATCAGTATCAGTTCTATTAACGCCCAAGCCGGACAAATAGGACAGACTAACTATAGTGCCGCCAAAGCCGGTATTATAGGCTTTACCAAAGCTTTAGCAAGAGAATCAGCACCTAAAGGTATAACTGTAAATTGTGTAGCCCCCGGTTATATTGAAACCGATATGACAAAAAACGTACCAAGTGCAATATTAGAGACAATTATTAATGCTACCCCAGTTAAAAGACTTGGCCACCCTGAAGAAGTAGCAAGAGCCGTTCTGTTTCTTATTGACGAGAAATCAGGATTTATTACTGGTGAGACCTTATCTATCAATGGCGGCTATCATATGAGTTAGTCTCTCCGTCAAAACTCTCTACCCCTGAATTAGAAGGGGTTTCATGTTATAAATGGCTTACGAAATCCATAAGAAAATGTTATAATTAGCGCATAAAGCTTATGGATTTTAAAGTATATGCCTATAGAAAATATTAGTTTTTCTCAAAAACAAGAAAGATTATTTGGTGAAAAATTATCTATACAACTAAATCGCAAAAACAAATTATATAAACTGAGAGATTTGGTAAATTGGTCTGAACTTGAAGCGCTGGCATTAGCTAAGGTTGAAATCAAGCAATTCGGTAGAAATAAGAAGGATCATAGAGTAATGCTAGGACTATCAATGCTGCAAGCTATGTATAACGGTTCTGATTCGTTTACGGAGGAAGAATTAAAGGAAAATATATATTGGCAATATTTTTGCGGCTATGAGTATATGCAACAAGATATTGACGTATCGGAGGCGACTATACGTAGATTCCGCAATGCTCTGGGAGAGGAAGGATATAAAGAGATTCTAAAAGAGCTTTTGCGTATAGGACTGAAGGTCGGAGCACTCAAAAAAAAGACTTGGAATCGGCGATTATAGATACGACTGTACAGATTAAGAATATCAAACATCCACATGACGTACATTTAATGGAGACCGCAAGAGCAAAAGTAGTAGATCTCTGTAAACGACTTGGTATTTCGCTTAACGAGACATACGCCAAGAGTTTTAAATATAAGACGATCAAGCTTTGGAAGTACAAGGAAGATAGTAAAGCAAGGCAACGTAGAAAAATAATGATAAGCTTAAAAGTCCGCTTAGGTAGGTTGATCCGTATATGCTGGAGAGGTATAGAAAAATCAAAATTAGAACTATCTGCTGAGGATAGCGCCATTTTTACGAGAGTTAAAAATATTCATGCCCAGTCTGTGCTTAAGAAAAAGGACAAGGATATTTATAAAAAAGAGCATAAGATAGTCTATAGCTTTCATGCTCCGGAGGTAGAGTGTATCGGCAAGGGTAAAATGAATAAACCTTACGAATTTGGTAACAAAGTCGGGATTGCAGTAAGCGGCCGAGGCAACTTTATTCTTGGGGTTAAATCTTTTCACGGTAACCCCTACGACGGACATACTTTAGATCAAACGGTATCGGAGCTGCGCAAGCTAAGTCCGGAGACTAGCAAAATTTTTGTAGATCTTGGTTACACCGGCCATAACTTCAAAGAAAAAGGCAAGGTTTTTACCGCCAAGACCAAGAAAGCTTTATCAACCGATGACAAAAAGATGCAAAAGCGGAGAAGTGCAATTGAACCGATAATAGGTCATCTAAAGAATTTTGGTCGTATGGGTAGAAACTACCTTAAGGGAATAATTGGAGATATCGTTAATCCGCTTATCTCTGCCGTTGGCTTGAATTTGCGTAGAATCACTAATATTCTCAAAGAATCCACCGCATAATAATTTTCCGAAAATCTTAATAATTTAAGCAATTAGCATTGCTCAAGAGAGAATCATGAGTAAATTGTGAATTTTTGCCATCATAGCACCTAAATTTTATATTTTTGGTAAAAAAATACCCCAAAAAAATAAAAATGCGATGATTGACTTTTAAAATTATTAAAACTACATCAAAAATTTAGAATTTTGACGGAAAGACGAGTTAATATTTTATTAAAGCATTAACTTTAAAAAGGATAATATAGATTCCAATTTTAATCAAAGTATAATAACTGAGTGGAAACTACTTTATTGATTAACCACTTGCCAGCCTGACCAATATTTCTTTTTCTTTATTAATTCTTTCCTCAATGTAATCAGTAAGTGTCCTTACATCGTGATCTTCGTACTTCTTGGTACTAATAACTTCTAGGACTCTTAGAGAAATCAAGCCTGGTTTTCTAAACCAAAACCCTTTTGGCCAAAAAACACCGGAATTATGAGCTATTAACACTATCGGAACATTTGCATTAATTGCTAGTTTAGCAGCGCTAGGTTTAAATTTAACATTTCTATCTATTTTAACTGTGCCACCTTCTGGGAACATTATGAGAGGCAAGCCCTGTTCTATTTTTTTTTGCCCTTCAGTTAATATCTGAAGTACTGAGCGGCTATTACTTCTATCTATAGCTACAGGATTAAGCATTCTTAAACCCCAGCCAAATACAGGCATATCAAATAATTCCTTCTTGAGAACCCACGAATGCTTGGGAATAATCAATTGCATAAAGAGATTTTCCCAAAATGACTGATGATTAGCAAGAACTATATAAGGTTTTCCATCTTGAGGCAATTTATCTATGCCAGTGACTTGATATTTTATACCACATAAAAGCTTCGCCAGAAATATAAAAATACGTGAAAAAATTTCGGCAATTTTATACCGGACATTATAACCTAAATTCAAGAAATACACAGGAAGGCAAAAGAGAAGACCCATTATTACTGCAAACAAGCTTAGTGTAAAATAAAAAGCAAGAACTCTTAGTCGCCAAAACATGATATAATGTTAAAATTATTAGCCTGGAGACTATAGATTTTTTGTAAAAATTGCAATTCAATAGTGATGGTTAACAACAAAAACAAAGAGACACCCGTTAGAAAATTAGATTCAAGAAAGAGCGCAAAATTATATTTCATAGTATAGGAATTTCAAAATTTGTAACCAGAAAAATTGTTAATCAAAACTTTGAAAATTCGTTTAATAAAATGTAGTTACAAGCCACAATATTAGAAATTATCAACACTTTTATAAAAATCTCTGCCAGAATCTATCTAAAAATAGGTTCAGTTTTACAAATTATGTGGCTAAGACGTGAAAGAAGTGTTCGCCATAATGATGTTATCTAGGCGTTGATAATAATTCATTGATTCTTATTAATAACAATGGCGGAGATAAACCGTAATAAACTTGCCGCAGATTCATACATTTATTGCAATTATAGCAAAACAGAGGATCTATTTTAAAATTCAACCAAATCATTAATCTCCAACTAATGAGCTTAGTTTTCTTATGAACGATTTGATTAATTGCCTTATATACGATAGGTAATTGTACGCCCCTAGTTCTATTAGATAAAAAACCGTAATACCTAATCATTCGAAAATAACGATCTGGTATATGCATAATCAGACTAGCTATGAACTGCATCACGGGCATAGTTATGCGATCAATTGTATTATTATAGTGATCAAGAAATTTAAACGTTACCTGCTTTCCGTCGTAATTTTCTATTCTTGTCTCGGAAATAGGGGGCGTTTTATATACCGCCCTAAATATTCTATGTTGCGTTTATGATCATCCGATGGTTTTTGTAAATAAACATACCAACTGATTTCGTATAAACTACTCATCCAGTTATTAAAATTCTCAGCATTTTGATATGCGGACGGCAACTTCAAATTACTTGAGATATATTGAAAGCGAAATAACTCAAGGACTCTATGTCTCCACATTTTTTTAATAGGTTCGGCAGGAAAAAATAATTTTTGCCACTTGCCTTTGCTATTTATACCGCCGCAAGTAACCGATAAATGGATATGAACATTGCGTTTTAAATCTCTACCGAAAGTGTGTAAGGCAGTAAATATACCAACCACAAGATTTTTCTTTGTAGCTATCTCCTTAATAATTCCTGCTGCAATACCGGAAATCAATCCAAACAGATCACGATTGAGCCAAAATATCGGCCATAAAGAGTCCGGCATTGTAAATGTAATGTGCTGCCATCGTGTTTTTGGTAGAACATTGCTAGCCTTACTCACCCATTGATCCGTTTGTTTCTTACCACAACGAGAACAAAACCTACCTTTACAGCTGAATGCTACGATTTATTGCGGTTACAATCACGGCAGCTATAACGTTTAAATCCTAAATATTTCGTTCCACACGATATAACTTTAGTGACGTTGAAAATAATGCCGTATCTTAGCTTGCCGTATTTTTTAGCGAAATCGAGACCAATTACCACGGTCTAGAAAAATATGTTTTATAGATATTCCTTTACCGACTATTTCCATAAATTACTTATAGTTAATGTTTTCTTACCAAGGAATCTTTCTTCCTTTGCGTTCTAAATCAAATTCTTTACAATCAGGGCAATAGTAAACAGAATTATACTTATGATTGGGAGATATTTTTCGCAACATTATCCAGAAAGCCTTGGCTATTTCCTTATCTCCTTCGGAAAAAATCTTTTTGATCCTGCTGTAAGGAATTGCTTGCTCTTTAGAAATGGCCTTAAGAGTTTTTACCGCTAATTCATTGACCAAATGCTGCTCAGAGTGCAAGTTACTCATAACTCAATTATATATTATCTTATGTATGTCTAACATTCAGTCTTTATAACTCAAGTTAAAACAAATCAAATACCAGTATTATAATCCTCCATAAATATTTATCGGTCAAGAGTATCTTCTTTTAAGCTGCCACCGATAGGTGGCTTATCTTGTGTTTTTCCATATAATACTTACTTGGATCTTTTAAGTTAATTACCTTATAATTTTGATCAAACAGCTTGCCTTCTTTGTTTAATGAATTTAGATAATCATAAGCCTCTTGGAAACCCTTTTCCGGCATTTTAACGTTTATTTTCTGTTCTAGATTTAGATCCCATCTTCTTTGACCATAACGTACAGCAGAAACAACTTTTTTTGCTAAAGAAGGATGCTTCTCTAAATCTTCACAAAGACTACGAGCATAGACATTTGCATCCTGACCCACAACGTGTATTAAATCCCCAAATTTTTCTACATTTTTTGAGCTTATTCGATTACCTTCTTCATCAATTAAATATAATTTTTGCTTAAATTGCCAAATAGCAATTGGCGTTCGCTCAGTAATCGTTACAGACAACGTGTCCGGTAACTTTCTCTCCACTAAGGCTATTTTTATCCAAGGGTTATCCTCAATTCTTTTTCGAATATCATCTATATTTAATGAATATATCGGTATGCCATAGTCCCCACCTATTGCTTCTATAATCTCTTCTTCAGTTATATTGACTGGCCCTACAATAACCAAATGCTTAAAAACTAATCCCACTTCAGCGGTTTTATCAACAAAAAGCCTAAGTAACTTTTGTTTCGGCTTATTTAACAAATCGGTAAAGAAAAGAAGCGCGAAGGTCAATAATATTCCAATTTTTATTAGAGTGATAAAACGCAAATAATATAGACTTAACCGCCTTTTAATGCTTATTGTTGCCTTGGTATTTTTACTTTTTTTGGCCATTATTCAAATCTTGCTTCCTCGAGTATTTCCTTAACAAGATCCTTATAAGACATATTTTCTAAAGTAGCAATTTCTGGACAAATAGATAATGGTGTCATACCAGGGTGAGTGTTAACCTCTAACATATATAATGCATTTTTTTCTGAGGAGTATATCATCTCAACCCTTATCATGCCGGTAACACAATCAAGGGCAATACAAGCCTTTTCAGCCATGGCTTTCATGTTATTATATATTTCCGACGATACCGGAGCAGGAAGAAGATGTTCAGAAAAACCTTCAGTATATTTTGTTTCATAATCGTAGAAACGTTTATTCTTCAATAGTTTTATTTCAAGGATGCCTATTGCCCTACCGTTTAGCACTGCCACTTGCATTTCCCTACCTTTTATATATTCTTCTACTAGGATTTCATCGCCATATGGAAAATCATAATCACCAAAGGAAAAAATATCTTCAGGAAATATAACTTGAACTCCAACACTTGACCCTTGGGAAAGAGGTTTTATAACATAAGGACGTTTTATAGGGTCTTTGGTATAACCATCTGATTTCTTGATAAGTTTACTTTTCGGTATGTTAATTCCGGTAGATCGAAAAATTTCGCACGACTTCCTTTTATTTAAAGCAATCGCTGAAGCCAGAACTCCCGGGCCGGTATAAGGAATATGCATTATATTAAGAAGCCCTGGCAGGCAACCGTCTTCTCCGTAAGTACCGTGCAGAGCATTATAAACAACATCAGGTTTCAAGTTTAACAATACTACGGCAATATCTGCTCCCATATCTACAAAGGTTACATGATGACCAAGTTCAATAATTGACCTGACAATACCATTGGAGGACATATATGAAACTTCCCGTTCAGCGGACATCCCGCCGCCAATTACTACTACGTGCTTTTTTATTTTATTCCTTCCCGATACGAAGCCTTCTATAGGTTTACCTTGAAAATTAACAAAATCAATTAATTTCATATCCGTTAATTCACGCAGCGAATCAAGTTCAACAATAAGTGATTTTTCCTTATATACAGTTTTAAAATTTCCGTTAGACATATTATAAAGCTTTTATAGTTTCTCGTGCTACACAAGCAGCCGCACTATTTCCAGTATTTGTTTTATTTCCTAAAGCTGGAGAAATTATTAAACCATTTGGTTGCAATCTTTTAACGCGTCCTGCAGAAAATTCGCTATCAATATGAAGCCTATGAGTTTGATTCATTGCACTATGATCATAAACTACAACATTATCTATTATATCCACGGCCTCTGATACCATGGAAGTACTCTCTCCTGGAATCCAAATTTCACTTCCCTCTTTTAATACCGCCCCACCTAAAGCAGCTTTATATAAACTTGGGATACCAATTTGAAAATCGAACAACTTAACATTTTCTGTTTTAGCTCTAACAGATGTAATGAACGTCTGGGTTACATGGTCTATCTCACCTTTATGAGCTTTCTCATTAATCGTTCCATCCACATTATGCTTTCCGGTACGCGGGCCATTAAGTACAATAATATATAAATTTTTCTCCTGAGTCCTTGCTAAAACCAACTCACTTAATTTTTCTGCTTCGTTTACTTGATACTGTTTCCATTCCTTTCCATCAGGCATCTGTACATCTCCTCCTAAAATCACGACAAGATATTTTTTAACTACAGGAAATGAAAAAGAGTGTTTTTTAAACTCATCAATTACTTCTTCCTTAGTTAAATTATGACATACGCCTACTGTTTCCACCAATTTTGTTCCAGAATGCTGAACTTTTTTCCGTAAATTTTCTGTTACTGCATGTTTAGGTAAAGCAATTATATCGACCCCTTCTGGGTTGGTTTTAGTAAGTAAAAGCTTCTCATAATCATTTAAAATTTGATGAGAAACATGAACTTTTAAAAGTTTACACCCGTTAAATTTCTCTATACTTCTAAGAGCATCAATTCCATAAACCCCTGATGAGATAGCAATAATTTTATCTTTATCTGAACATTTAAAGCTTTGAGAAATCTTATCAAGTTCTTGATAGTTTACCTCTTTGGTAACCCATTCAGAAGAGCTAATTGCCTTTATTTGTCCCATCACCCCGCGTATTTGATTGGCATCCCCCATATTATCCGGATTAATAATAGAAATTATTTCTCCGGCATGCGATATCTCAATAAAATTGATACTAATTATAAGTATCATTAATATAGTATAGGTTTTGGATCTTATATATTTAGCCATTTTAGGAATGTCCAATTTGAATAGTTTAGTATTTATTTCTTTACCTCCCTTACTATACTAATAATAATTTAAGGGACAAGAAAAAAATCCAGCCAAACCATACTTGGGCATTGAGGTTTTTTATAGCTTCCCTATCCTTTTAATTTCCCATTGCAATTCTATACCGCTGTTTTCCTTAACCTTTTGCCTTATTAATTCGCCTAAATTTTCCATATCAGTAGCAGTAGCGTTATTATCATTAATCATGAAGTTACAGTGCATTTCTGACATACATGCACCCCCTACTCTTGTCTTACGTAATCCAGCTTTATCTATCAGTTCCCATGCCCTAAAACCCTCTGGATTAGCAAAAGTACTGCCGCCTGTTTTTTCACTAACTGGTTGCGAAGAACTCCTAATAGCACTTATCTCATCCATTTTCTGTTTTATTTTGTTTATATCTTCCTTGTTTTTTGCCTTAAAAAAAACCCTAGTAAAAATCAAATCTTTTGGTAAGGAATTAGCTCTGTAGGAAAAACCGATCTGATCTATATCTAGTATTACTAAATTACCTTCTTTATCTAATACTTCCACAGAAGCAACTATATCTTTAAATTCACAGCCATAAGAACCGGCGTTCATCGCCACGCCTCCTCCTACTGTCCCCGGAATACCAATAAGAAACTCGAACCCGGTAATGGCATTAACTAAACAAAATTTAGCTAAACTGGAATTCAAACATCCAGCACCTGCAGCAATAAAATTATTATCAACAAATTGTATATCTGTAAAATTTCTTCCCAGTTTTATCACAACTCCCTCTATTCCTTTATCTCTGATAATTAAATTTGACCCAGCACCAATAACGGTAATGGGAAACCTGTTATTATTCTCTTTTAAAAAAGTTTTTAGATCCTCTATATCTTCCGGCTTAAAAAATATATCGGCACTCCCCCCTACTTTAAGCCAGGTTAGGTGTTTCAGATTATAATTCTGCTTAAATACCCCTCGGATACCCTGAAAATTCATAAAACTAACTATTATTAGCAAATTTATCAGGTAATTGCCAGGCCCACGAAGAAATACTACCAGCACCCATCATAACTATCAGATCGCCACTATGAGCCTCAGACCTAATGATTTCTGAAATATCCTCGTGACTGGTTATAAATTCTGGTCTTGCACCTAATTTTACCATTTCGTTTATCAAATCCCTTGAAGTTATACCATCAATCGGCATCTCTCCTGCACCATAAATATCTAATATGTATAATTTATCACTATCTGAAAAGCATGTTGTAAAATCATGAAATAAATCTTTAACTCTCGAATACCTATGAGGCTGGAAAATAGCAATAACCCTGCTTTTTCTTTTTTCTGCGATAGATTTGGCAGTAGCAAGGGTAGCTTTTATCTCTACCGGATGATGAGCATAATCATCTATAATTTCTGCTCCATTATATTCACAAACTTTGGTAAAACGCCTCTTAACGCCTGAAAAATGCTTAAATCCATTTTTAATAGCCTTAATACCAAAATCAAGTTCTACACCAATAGCAATGGCCGCAAGAGAATTAAGCACATTATGTTTACCAGGAGTAGGTATTGAAACCTGCTCTATGGTTGTAGTTCCTGCTACATTTGGTAAGTTTATCTCTACATCAAAACTAGATGAAGAAATATCTGATTTAATATTATAGGCTCTAATATTAGCATTTTGTGACTCAATACCGTAAGTAATTATCCGCCTTTCTGTAACATGATTAGATATTTCCCTTACAACAGGATGGTCGATGCACAAAACGGCAAAACCATAAAATGGTAGGTTAGTAATAAAACTCTTAAACGCAGAAACCAAATTTGTAAAATCCTTATAGAAATCCATATGCTCAGGATCGATATTGGTTATTACCGCAATAGTAGAGGGAATTTTGATAAAAGTTGCATCTGATTCATCAGCTTCGGCAATTAGATAGTCACTTTTGCCAATATAAGCATTAGTCTTTCTCCGATTAATAATACCACCGTTTATAACTGTAGGGGCAAGGCCTGATGACTCAAACATACAGGCGATCAGCGAAGTGGTAGTGGTTTTCCCGTGCGAACCAGAAACAGCAATGGAACATTTAAGCCTCATAAGCTCAGCTAGCATTTCTGCCCTTTTAATTACCGGAATCTTTTTCTCTATAGCTTCTTTTATTTCAGGGTTATTATTATTGATAGCCGAGGAAACTACTACATAAGACACATTTGTTATATTACTTGCATCATGCCCGATAAAAACTTGAACTCCCATATCTGTAAGTCTTTTAGTATTATTACTGGCAGATAAATCAGACCCCTGAACTTTATAACCAAGATTATACATAATCTCGGCAATACCGCTCATTCCTATTCCTCCAATCCCAATAAAATGGATAATTTCAAGAGTTCCATTATTTTTTTTTGTCTCTAACAATAACATTTTATTTCAATAAATTATAAATTGCCGTCATTCTACTTAGGTAGCTACTCAAAAGCAAGAACCATTAGGCAGATAATTGCCCCTTGAGTCTGCACCTTAAGTATGGCTATACAGTTTTAAGTATTATAAAAAATACTTATATTATGCTTAAAAAAATTATAGCTAACTCAATATTGTCATTAACTCATCCCACTCCCTTTTGCTAACTCCACTAGACTCTTGATCCACTTTCTCACCCTTAACCATTTTACGAACTATTTCTAACCCCGTTTTCGATATATTTGCTCCATTTTTTCGATGCTCAATGAACGCTTCATAAACGAAAGGAACCCAAGCTTTTACTATATCAAGCATTACTTCTGCATAAACTCTAATTTCATATTGAGCGTGGCTATCGGCACGTAAAGCCAGAAAATGAAGTAAATTATGTAAATTAATTTTCCAATACCACTCTGTATAATGATTGAGGGTTAAATTTATTCGTGCTAACTCCCTTGTAATACCGACGTTATCTTCATCAATTATATTCCCCTCCTCATCTTGATTCATCATAGCGACATAATTCTTGTAACATCTAAGGGAATCTTCTTTAATTGTAGAAAGAACCCTTAAAGCTATATCTTCTGGTAAAGCCTCACTGCTCCTACCTTGCTTATTCGTAGAAGATTGAGGCGTAAGATTCTCTCTATCGGGTAAATAAAATTCATTACTAAGTATTGAATATCTAGCAGAATATTCATTAACACTGGCAGTTCGATGACGAATCCACTGTCTTGCAATAAAAATGGGTAATTTAATATGAAATTTTATATCGCACATCTCAAACGGAGTAGTATGACGGTGTCTCATTAGATAATTTATTAACCCCTTATCTTGTAAGCTTTTTTTTGTGCCTCTACCATAAGAAACCCTTGCTGCCTGAACTACCGCACTATCATCGCCCATATAATCAATTACTCTTACGAATCCATGATCAAGTACTTTTATCGGTTTATACAGTATTTCCTCTAGAGCCGGTACAGTTGCTCTTTTTGTAGTATTCTTGATTTGTAACACTTCGTTTAGTTCAGCTTGATCAGACATATTTTATACCTTATAATGTTTACGCTACGTTAATTGGTTTACTAACAGCTTGTTCCACTTGTAACCAGATAATTTAATGGCTCATTTTATAGAAATTCCTTGTCAAAGTGAGATATTATCAATTAAATTAGATTCTAGTAAATGATTTTTTTAATAAATAAACATAAATGGTTTTTCTTATTATATCCCTAATAATAGGGTTGCTTGCTTTTGGTGCTATGATGGCAGCAGGCGAGACTTCTATAACGGCTGCTGCTCCAGGAAAACTACATAAACTAAAATCAGATGGCAACAAAAGGGCTGTTACAGTTCTGAAAATCATAAAAATAAAAGATAGAGTAATTAGCACACTACTAATTGGTAACAGTCTGTCTAATACTTTATGCACAACAATAGCAACCAGTTTGTTCATCGATCTACTTGGAGATGATATAGGCACAATTGTTGCATCGATAGTAATGTCATTTGTAATTATTGTTTTTTCAGAAGTAGTACCAAAAGCCATAGCTGTTGCCAAGCCCGAAAAAATAGCACTTTTTACAGCTCCGGCAACCGTTATACTTCTAAAATTATTTAAACCACTAAATGTCTTACTTGCATATGTAGTAAAAATATTTTGCTTTATATTCCGGATCAATTTACAGCAGGAAGTCTCCGTTGAAGATGAAGTACGTGGTGTTATCGAACATCACATGCACGAGGGAAATGTAGTTAAAGATGATAGAGACATGCTTGGGGGTATCCTTGATATAAGGAATATGGTTACCGCTGATATTATGATTCACAGAAGTAAAGTTTTTGCTATTAATATCGATACACCTAATGAAAAGTTGCTTAAAGCAGCCCTTGCCTCAAACCACACAAGGATTCCCATCTGGGAAAAAACGCCAGATAATATTATAGGTATATTGCATATAAAAGATCTTGTCCGTAAAATACACGGCGCAAAAATTAATATAAAAGACATTAACGTACGATCATTGCTTAAAACCCCAATATTCGTACCGGATAATGCTCTAGTAGTCCAGCAGCTACAGCTTTTCAAAGAAGGACAAAGCCATTTGGCCTGCGTAGTTGACGAATATGGAGACTTGCAGGGAATTATTACTATGGAAGATGTAATAGAAGAAGTTTTTGGTCAGATATATGATGAACATGATTATACCCATAACAAGATTATAAAAAGCTCTGAAAATGAATATATTATTGACGGGTCAGTATCGATTCGAGATGTTAACCGAGAGCTAGGGTGGGATTTACCGGAAACGGAAGCTACAACAATTGCAGGTTTTGTAATCAATGAAATGAAAAGAATACCGAATCAAGGAGAATTCATTACCATCGACAATCTAAAAATAGTCGTTAAAAAGAAAACACAAAATCGCATAAAATCTTTAAGTATTTTAGTTCACCCAGACAAGGACGAAAATAGTGATTAGTCTTACTGGCGATTGTTTGTTGGTGTTTTCTATAGCAACCTCAATCTTAGCCATTTTTACTAAGCGTTCTATTAAAGCTTATATTTTTTGGATAAGTAGCTTAGCTGTAATTACTGCTTTTCTTTTGCTAATCCTGGCTTTTATAACTTCTGATTTTTCAGTTAAAAATGTTTTTCTGAATTCAAGTACCATTAAACCATTAATATATAAAATAGCTGGTAGCTGGGCAAGTCATGAAGGATCGATGTTACTTTATGTAAGCATGCTCAGTTTTATTAGCTCCCTGTACATAAAAGTAGTCAATTACCAAGGCAACACTCGAAATGCCCAAATAACAATTTTAGCTTTTATTCAAATATTATTCTTATTTTTTATATACTATACTTCAAATCCTTTTGATAATTTTAAATTTGCCCCAGAACAAGGACTTGGGTTAAACCCTGTATTACAGGATAAAGCTCTTTCCATCCATCCCCCGTTACTATATATGGGTTACGTATCTTACGTAACTCTTTATGTAAACGCAATATTACTACTTTTAATACCAAAAGAGAGAACAACCTTGATAAAAGATAGTTTACGTCTTTCAGGGTTTGCACTTATTATGCTTACAGCTGGTATAGGTCTTGGAGCATGGTGGGCATATAGGGAACTTGGCTGGGGAGGCTATTGGTTTTTTGATCCTGTAGAAAATATATCCCTAATGCCTTGGATTGCAGGGATTAGCTTACATCACTTCTTGCTAGTTACTAATAAATCAAGAAAATTTTTTTACTGGAGCGTAATAACTTCCTTTGTAGCGTTCTTGCTTACTTTATACGGTCTTTTTTTTGTAAGAAGCGGAATAATTACTTCTGTTCACAGCTTTGCATTCTCCCGGGAGCGTGGTTTCTACCTCTTTGTGATCTGTAGCATTTTAACTTTCCTAGCCTTTGCTGCTTTTATAGTAAGAAAGAAAGAAAATCATACAGGTAGTAAAGATAATGTGGCTTCTGTATTAACGATACGTGATAAGGCTATAATGGTGGGAAATATTTTATGGATAACCGCCCTTTTATCTTTATTTATTGCCGTTATATATCCTATCTATCAATCATTTTTTTATGAAAATAACGTAGCCATTGACCCAGAATATTTTCATCAGATATTTATTCCGATTTTTATACCTTTAATGCTAATTGCTGCCATAATTCCTTACCTTAATAACCATCAAAGTTTTTCTCGAAAACTAATTCATTTACTAATTCCTTTTCTCATTACCTTAGTAATTTTCCATTATATACCTAAACCTGGTATCATTAGCACAGCCATAATATTTGCTTCTACCTTGTTAATGATTCAAATGACAAATTTATTTCTAATTGAAAGTAACTACTTCCAGAAATCTTTAACGCCGAGAAAATTGTCACTAATAATTGGCCATTTGAGCCTAGGCTTATTAGCTTTTTCTATAAGCATTAACGTTCTTTTTTCAAAAGAAATTGAATTTATCGGTAAAACTGGTGAGTCTGTTTCTGATGAATTCTTTTTAGTAAAATTGGATAATATAAGATTTAGCAATACAGAAGTCTATTATAGACAGACAGCTGAATTCTCAGTTCAAGATAACAACGGTAACGTGGTCATCTTAAAACCAGAAAATAGATTATACAAAATTGAAAATACTCTTTCACAAGAATCTGATATTTACTCATACCTGACACACGATATGCTTGCTAGTTTAAGCAAGGTGAACGGTAATACCATCCACGCTATTATATATTATAAACCTATGATTTGGTTTATCTGGTTATCACTATTCCTAATAGCTGGTAGTTTTGTTATTTATATAACTAAGGTAAAATAACTACCTATCCTTAAAATAAAAATACTTCGCTAAAAACTTAATTAATAGTAAACTTATTAATATATAAGTAATTTTTTAAGGTATGGTTATGAAAACATTAATATGCAATATACCTAGTGACCGTCTACAAAATGAATATATAAAAGATTATATTCTAAAACAATATAAAGAAAATAACAAAATACGAGTGTTATCAGAAGGAGCAGTAAGCGATGGGTCAGCCAGTGAATATGATTTGTACGACGAATTATCCAAAACTACTCTCGAATTAGAAAAAGAAGGAGTAAAAATATTTGGTATCGACGATAGGATCACTACAATAAAGAGTTCCAATAACACTGCAGAAAGTTTAATTCCTACAAGTTTAAGCGATTTTACAAAAATCATCCCCAAAGAACATGATGAATCTGTGTTCAATTATGTAGAGAAAGAAAAATTACCTTGTATAGCAATAGTTTGCGCTTTCCATGTTATTTCTTGGATTTTTCAAGGTAAACTAAGTGATAAATATGAAGTAATCCTACCAGTACATGATAAAACACTATTTGAATTATTAAGTAACCCTGGAGCAAAAAAGTTTGGTAGCGAAGAGGAAGCCGCAAAAATAATTGGAGGATTATATAAACAAGTTTTAACTTTGCCTTCTATTAAAGTTATCGATATAGACAAAAACCCCTTAAAAGAAAAAGAAGAATCAAAAGAACGATTTAGAGAATTATCATCCACTGAGCAAGAAGAAGAAACAGCAGAAGAAGGGACTAGTATAATTAAATCATCTACATGCAGCTTAAGCTCCACTTCTTGTGAAAGCGTCATTTCTTGCGCCAGTAGCAGTGTAATCAGCACACCGACAATTTTCAGTGAATTAATTTCTAGTAAAATTACTAAAGAAGTAAGTTTTAGTGGGGAAACTATTGAATCTCACGAATTGTAAGAAAGGGCTTAAAACTTTAAAAGGGTAAGATTTGACTTTACTGGTACTATTAAATTATCTAACTTTTGCCAGTTAACTCTCAGATAAACATTCAAGGTTTTTTAATAGCTTTTAAAAATAGGAACAATTATAATTAACGTGAATATTATAATGTTCACGTTAATTATAATTGACTGCACCTAGCCCGTTGTGCTACTAATTCCTGAGAAAAACAATTTTTTTATTCCTTGAATTTACTGAGATGTAAGTCATATTTGGAATTACTAATATAATATATCTAGAAGGAGGTTTTATGAAAATATCTTATCAATTCATGAGAACAGAGAGGGTAGACGTTGATTCTGATTTTCATATATCTGGTTATGAAGATGATCCAGTTGAAAGCAAGGTATGTAATAAATTTAACGCTAGGAAAAACGGCGGTTACCCTGTTTATATAATTCAGCATCATACGGTCGCAGATTTTGAGAGGACAGTTAACTTATTTACTGCAAATAAAGGGGACGATATGTGGAATTGGGGGTCTGCGCATTATGTAATTGATCAAATAGGAAATATAGAGTGTATGGTAAATCCAGCTTATAGAGCTTACCACGGGGGAGTAGGATATTTTACTACCGGAAGTAAATTTAACCCAAGCGGATCTGTACCCATAAATGATATAAATAGTTGGTCAATTGGTATTGAAAATGTCAATGATGGTTACAGCATTTTTCCAAAAGAGCAAATGTATTCTAACTTTTTACTAATGGAAGAGCTGGTAACAACATTCCCTAGTATAAATACTAAATTTCTACTAGGACACGCAGACTGGGATTCAAGTAGAAAATGCGATCCTAACCCTTACTTTGACTGGGAAATAGCAGCGCATGCTGGAGAAAAATTTGAGGAAATAGAACATAATTTTGGCGTGTACCCTACTATACAATATCAACCTGATTCTCAGAAAATAATATCTGGTTTAAAGAGTGATTCAATTGACCCTATTGAAGTCAAACATGTACAGGAAATTCTTGCGGAACTTGGTTACAATGTTTTCGCTAAGGATAGATCAAATGAAGGTATATATGACTTACAGACAAAAAATTGTGTAAAAGCATTTAAAAACCATTATATGAATAAATCTGTGGTAGCGACATTGGAAGATATAAGATTATATGAATCATATGATGATCACCATCCTTTTATGATTGAGATTACTAATAATACACTAGATACTATGGGAGAAGTAGCGGATCTGTTATCGTAAAGATAGCTTACCTCTGTCTTTTTTAGCGATTTCCCCAATATAGCTGGAAAGCTAATAATATTAGGAAATAAAAAGTGACTTTTACATAGAGTGCATTAGTAGCGATAATTTTCTAATAACGCTCTAAAATTATACTAATAATATCAGCGTTATAGGTAAAGATATTACTTATTAAAAAATATTTAAATTTTAACTCTATCAAGGAATACCATATTAGGTAAGTTTCCAAGGATAGAGGATAAAAAAGAGTACTCAATAGCAGTATTAGTATAGCAGGTACTACTTTATAAACCTTAGACTGATGTTCCATAAACTGTGTATAATTATTCTATACGGTTACGCAAATAAAGGGTTTCAATAAACAATTAGTTTTTAGTGAAATTACTTATAGAAGTAAGCTTTAGCGGAGAAATTATAGAGGTTCAGGAGTTTTAAGGAAGAGTTGCCAAACGGAAACAACCTAAATTTAGGGCTTTCCCCTCCCAATAATCATTTAAAATATGGGTGGGTGATAATGCTCTTTACTATTTTTTCTGGGGCTAAACCAAAATGATTGTATAAGACTTCTGCAGAAGCCGAAAGGCCAAACTGATCCATACCAAAGAACATTCCATCTAAACCAATAATTTTATGCCATCCTAAGCTCGATCCAGCTTCAATAGCCACTTTTAGCTTTGCATCAGAAACAAGTTCCTTTAAATATCCTTGCCCTCTTTGGTTTAAATTTTCAAAACAAGGAACAGATACAACTCTTACTGATTTACCATAAGATTTTTCTAATATTTCCTTAGCCTCAAGGCCAATTGATACTTCTGAACCAGAAGCAAAAATAACTATACTGATATTTTTATTGTCTTTAGCTTCTGAAATAACATATGCACCAAGTGCGCATAAGTTATTTTGTCGCTTGGAACTTAAGCTCAGCTGTTTTAGATTTTGCCGTGAAAGCGCTAGTATTGAAGGGCCATCATAATGCAAAGCTTCGATATAACATTCAAAAGTCTCCACAAAATCCGCAGGCCGAAAGACTTTTATATTTGGCATAGCTCTAAAAGATGCAAGATGTTCTATCGGTTGATGCGTCGGGCCATCTTCCCCGACACCTATTGAATCATGAGTCATTATATATATGACTTTAGTTCTCATAATCGACGCCAGTCTAATTGCAGGCCTCATATAATCCGAAAAAACGAAAAAAGTACCAACTATCGGTAACAACCCTGAAAGTGCTAGGCCATTCATAATCGCTGCCATAGCGTGTTCACGAACGCCGTAATGGATAAAGTTACCAGAAAAATCCTGGGCATTTATAGCTTTATTATTTACTCCAAAAACGTTGTTAGAAAGCGACAGATCGGCTGAGCCACAAATAATTTTATCATTATGCTTAACTAGTTCCTGTAGAATTTTACCAGATGACACTCTAGTTGCTTCCATCTGGTTGTTAATCCCAAAACTTTCTAAATTAAGTGATTGATAATTAACCGTACCTCCCTCCCCCAGATATTCTTTCTCTTTAGGACTTAACTTGGCAAATGCTTGCTGCCACTTATCAAAAAGTTCTTCATTTCTTTTACCTGCTTCTTGCCAAACATTAAACAAGCGATCTTCAATTTCGAATGGTGTATTATTAAAAGAAATACTATTTTTTAAATATTCAATTTCGCTACTGCCAAGAGGAGAACCGTGAGATTTTTCGCTTCCAGCTTTTAAATTAGTTCCTTTAGCTATAATAGTTTTACAGGCAATAAAATATGGCTTGTTAGATGCATTTGCCCTGTTGAGAGCTTCAGTTATTTGATCAAAATCATGACCGTTTATTGACTCAGCTTCAAATCCAAAAGCCTTAAACTTAGTTAAATGGTCTTCAGATACCGTAAGACTTGTACTGCCGTCAATAGAGATGCCGTTATCATCAAAAATCACTATCAAATTATCCAACTTTAAATGCCCTGCTAAAGATGCCGCTTCATAGGATACGCCTTCCATTAGGCAACCATCTCCGACTATAGAATATACCTTATAGTTGCAAATATTTTGTCCAAGGTGGGCTTGATATTTCTTCTGCGCTATTGCCATGCCAACAGAAGTTGCAAATCCCTGACCAAGAGGCCCGGTGGTAGTTTCAATAGCTTCATATAAGTGGCTTTCAGGATGGCCGGCAGCTTTTGAGCCAAAAGACCGAAGGGTTTTTATTTCATTTAATGAGAAATCTTTAAATCCGGCAAGATAATAAAAAGCATATAGAAGCATTGAGCCATGTCCGGCAGATAGCACTAGCCTATCACGATTAAACCACTTTGGCTGACCTGGATTAAATTTTAAAAATTTAAAAGCAAGTACAGTCATAACATCTGCCATACCAAGAGGCATACCCGGATGACCTGATTTTGCGGTCTCTATAGCATCAGCTGTTAGAATTCTTATACAGTTACTAAGTTCTTGTAAAAGTAACTTTTGATTTTTCTCTAACTTCATTATATTAATTACGTAACCTCGAATAAGCTAAATCGGGTGCAATTCTAAAATAAAATATTTAATATGACAACCATATTCTCGAAAGTTCCTCACTGGTTTAACACGATATTTCTTCAATTATGGTTATCTATCTCTTCCGTCAGCTTTTATCAAAGGGTTATTTCATCTTATAACGGTTACGGGGTAAAATATATCCTAACTCTTTCTTTTGCTTCTTCGTTATTGTGTAGTATATATATGCTACATTACATAGATAATATAAGACAGTATTTTTCCTACGGTATCATATCCCAAGCCGTTGTTAACTTAGATCATATATTATCTCAATTTCCTGAGCTAAAATATGACGGAACAAAAATCTCTCTTGAACAGTCTGAGCCAATATACATAAATAATATATATAACCGGCCCATAGTCGCCATAGATCCAGATAACAAAATACCAGCCTCAAATAAAGCTAAAATACCTATTTTACTAACAAGTAGAAAAATCTTGTTCTCCTTTGGTGATACACAAAAAAATAATGTAAATAATTTTCAGGTTGATTATAAGCAAATATTTGGCAATGAAGAACAAGTTATTACTCAAGCAACAACTAGAGCTTTACTAGAAAAATTTTTCAGCGCAGCTCCAAAAGTTGTTATTTATGGAGTATTTCCACTTATTGGATTGCTTATTTTTCTCAACACTTTCTTTGAAAAAAGCTTTATTATAGTAATAATATATTTACTTGCACATTTTATGTCCATAAAGTTTTCTATGAAAATTTGCGCCAGACTTGTAATGTTTGCTAGTGGAGCATTTGTTCTCTTACAACCTATTACTCTGCTTGTAGCCCCTACTTACGGTAATTTTATATGGATAATCCAAATTTGGGCAAATTTACTAATGATTCTTGGTATCTTAAAATTTACCAATCACAATTTTTTTAAAAATAACTAGCCCTTACCAATAACATAATATTCCACACTCTTTACCTAAAAAAAGTAATTTTATGGCACTTGTAAGTTTTGTTAATATATAATTAACTAATTATATATTAGCCTAGTAGCAATAAGCATAAATTACAAAATAATATTACTATATATGGCAGAAAAATCAGATGGTAATCCTAAAGATACAGCACTTGGGGAAAGAGAACAATTCGACAGTTTCGATAGACTTCAAAAGGTAGACCAGAAAGACCTTAATGTTGACAAATTAAAAGCCACTGATAAAGATTCTGACAGCGAAGAATTACTCGCAACAAAAGATCGTACTCATTATACTAATATTAAAGAAGAATCAGGTATCGTTAAGTTTACAAATACCGATTTGCAACTAGATGATAATCGTAAAATAGAAGACGTAGACCTTGCATCGATTGAAAATTTTACGAAAACAGGGGCTTCTCTTAATAAAAATATGTTATCAAAATCCGGTAATCTCCTTACAGATAATGACTTTAAAAAAACAACTGGCACTCAATCCATTGAACAGAACTCAAATACTATAACCGGAGAGGCAAGAATTTCTAGTATCGCCGATAGAGAACAAGATATTAATCCCCTTCAACCATTAAAAACTAATAACACCGATATTCAAAAAGATCCTTCACCTGAGAAGGATACAGAAGGTTCTCAAGACAAACAAAATGATGATAGTGATCCTAAGCCACTGGTAAGTCAGCAACCCGGTGATAGAACTGGCGGCGATGGTGGAGGAACTGGCGGCGGTGGTGGAGGAACTGGCGGCGGTGGTGGAGGAACTGGCGGCGGTGGTGGAAACAATGGCGACGACCACGACAACGGCCATGGTAACGACGATGACGGAAACGACGATAGCAACCCAGGAAACGGCGGTGGAGGAACTGGCGGCGATGGCGGAGGTACTGGTGGCGGTGGAAACAATGGCGACGACCACGACAACGGCCATGGTAACGACGATGACGGAAACGACTATAGCAACCCAGGAAACGGCGGCGGAAACAACGGCAGCGGTCATGATAACCCTCCTACCCCCCCAGTACTATTACCTAATGGTAATTATAGTCTTACTCCAGGCCAGGGGTTTTCATTAACTATTGATTCAATTGACTCAGATGCTGGTTACAATAGTAGCTTTGGTCATTATTTTGCCGATAATAATGGTAATCCTATTTCTGGAAGTATTGATTTTACAAATGTTAAAGAAAGCCTTGGTATCGGCGATTCAGTAATTATCAATTATGCTCCAGGCGATATTCCTCCTGGAGCGGTAACAGTGGGATTCTTTATTATCCCAAATGGAGATGCATTAAATCCCCTCTTGCCGGAAGGAGCAAACGTTACTTTCTCATTAAACGATCAGGGGCAATGGGCAACTAATTATAATGGCACTCCTATTAATGGTGAAGGAGCACCAGTCTATTTTTCTGACCCTAATTTAAATCCTGATGGTGGGGTCAGCCATTCTAATAACAATGCTGGACAAATTAGCTTCGAAGATTTATTTGGTGGTAGTAGCGACGGCGATTATAACGATGTAATAGTAAATGTCCAACTTACTCCTTATACAGGCTCAGGACTAGATAATGGAGGAAATCACGGTGGCGGAGTCAATGGCGACGACCACGATAACGGCCATGGTAACGATGAGGACCACAACGACGATAACAACCCAGGAAACGGCAGGGGTACTGGAACGGGCGGCAGTGGCGGAGACCATAACGACGACAATGGCCATAGTAACGATGATAACCACAATGACGATAGTAACCCGGACAGCGGTGGTGGAAATAACAGCGGTAGCAATAGCCGTGCTAATGAAGAAAACGGACAGAATAATGATAAGAGCAATCTAGGTAATAATGAAAACATAAAGGATATAAACAATGATAAAGAAAATAATAACAAAGATTTTAACAGCCACGATAATCAGATTGAAAATGGCTCTGGTAAAGATGACAATAACAGCCATACTGTAAATGACCACTCTGGCCAGGCAGACACAAATATATCAGCGATGGATAGCAATAGTTGGACAGATATAGTATCGAAGGATTCTGATATTAGTAGTCAACCTATTACTTCAAATTGGGTAGAACAGGTTGATAGTAACCATGAGGCAGATATAGTAAATAACAATGATAAAGATCACCAAAACAATAATAGCGAGGATTCTCACCATGAAACCACCGATGATACCATTAATAATGATGATAAAAGTTCCTCTAACCATAATTATTAATTCAACTAGCTTTGGTAGAGGAACTTTTAAAACTCCTAGAAAATATAAAGTCAATTGCAAATATCGTAGTTTTTAACAAGGGTAACACAGAAACTTTAAACGTACTATAACGAGCTCCTCCAGGGGAGGAACTGCTCTAATTGCAGATATTGTTACTACTATTGTCCCTTTTGGTGGAGAGGCCGTCTTAGAAGTAGCAAAAAGATACCTTCTCTTGTATAAGCTTACGGCCTTTTTTGACTATTGCGATTGTATGGGCTTGGGAATAAAATTTCAGATTCTGAATATATACTGCTGATAAAATATAGAGCACGTGGAATTAGATAAAGCTAATATTAAATTGATTCGTTAGCTTCTTAACAAAAAATTAAAATTACTCCAAGATTTTTATACATGATTTACCTAGCCAAAATTTGTACAATTGGAATTAGAGGACTTATAAAAAATTAAAGACCGTCGGTTAAGGATGTCCAAACAACAAAACACAATATTTAGAATAAATTTAAGGCTAACTTAGGCTTGTTTCGCTTTAAATCTTTTATTGACTTTGTTAATAACTAGGGTTCTGCCCTTTCTTTTTACTATCCGGCAATTTTTATCCCTTGTTTTGGCAGATTTGAGAGACTTTAAAACTTTCATAATATTTATTTTTTTGATTTATGTGTATTCATCAATTTCAAGAATGGTATTATAAATATTTTTAGGCCTAAGGTCAACCATGAATAATCATTTTAATTAACTAAATGTTTTTATACTTGACCTTAATATTTAAGAAAATTATCATCCAAGGAAATTTATTTGGAGAAAAAAATGAAACCGTATAGCGATCTTGCAAAAATCATTCACCGTGAAGGTTACATATTCATTATTATTTTTGCCGTAATAACTTTTGTACTAGGTTCTTTTAGTACAACATTTGGGTGGATCGGCACTATTAGTACGCTATGGTGTGCTTATTTTTTCAGAAATCCAGAAAGAGTTACACCGGTAAACGATAATTTTATTATCAGCCCTGCCGATGGAATAGTTCAGGCTATTAAAGAAGTAACCCCACCGTCAGAACTTGGCCTTGGTGATGATGAAATGATCCGGATAAGCATATTTTTGAATGTTTTTAATGTCCATATCAATAGAGTTCCGGCAACCGGTAGGATTTTGCAGTTGCATTATCATCCAGGAAAATTCTTTAACGCTTCTTTAGAGAAAGCAAGTATTCATAATGAACGTCAATCTGTTTTAATGGAAACTGTTAACGGAGTAAAAATAGCTTTTGTTCAAATTGCCGGCTTAATTGCAAGAAGAATAGTATGCGATTTAGAAGAGTCTCAAACTGTAAAAGCTGGTCAACGATATGGGTTAATAAGATTCGGCAGTAGAACTGATATTTATTTGCCTTTAAAAACAGCTATCCTAGTATCAGAGGGGCAAACTTGTGTCGGTGGAGAAACTGTACTAGCTGACATGGATTTAAGCAAATCTTCTCAACCAAAGTTTGAAGTAAGATAATTATTATTTAAAGACAAGGAAAAAGGTTTTGTCAAAATTGAAAAAATCACCGAGGATACTAAAGCCTGTACCTGTTGTAAAATTGATTCCCAATATACTGACTTTAATCGGTCTTGTTATAGGGGTTAGCTCTATACGTTTTGCTTTAGACAGTAAATGGGAGATATCTGTTTACTGTATATTAATAGCAACAATTATAGACGGGCTTGACGGAAGAATAGCAAGAATGCTTAATGCTACAAGTCATTTTGGTGCGGAATTGGACTCTTTATGTGATTTTGCCAATTTTGGGTTGTGCCCAGCTTTTATTATATATTTATGGTCTTTCCAGCAGTATGAATACAAGGTCACATCTTGGGCTGCCATAACCTTTTTTATTGTCTGTATGGGTATAAGGTTAGCGCGTTTTAACGCTACAATCATTAAACCTGTTGAATCTAAAAAAGCAACAATGTTTTCAACAGGAGTGCCAGCACCAAGCGGAGCAATGCTTGCTTTACTCCCAATCATACTGGATTTTGAAATTACTACCTACTTTGAAGATTTTAGCATGAGAAACCACACCCTGCTAATAAATTTATATATTTTTTTCGTAGCAATTCTTCTAGCTAGCAGATTACCTACAATATCTATCAAGCAATTCAACATAAAACCTGAATATTTATCACTCTTCATGGCGATGTTTGCTATAATAATTATTGTTACTGCAATATACCCTTGGTATATGTTACCGATAGCAGCTATAGTATATCTATTATCAATAATTATTTGCATTAATATAGCACGAAGGTTATGAACCTACTCTCTAAGTATTTATCGCATCGATATTTTGTTCATATTTTAATTACTGTTGCTGTTATAACCTGTTTCTTGATTTATAGAGTATATATATGGACAAAAACCCAATATACCGATAACGCTTACCTTGAAGCTGAGATCTCTAGTGTTAGTTCGGAAGTAAGCGGTATAATTAGCGAAATATTAGTAGAAGAAAACAATAAAGTTACACATGGGCAAATTATAGCTAAAATTAAGGATGACGATTATCGAGCTAATTACGAGAAAACATTAGCAACTCTAGAAGGAGCAAAAAGAGATATAGAAATAATAGACCAAAACATAAAGCTTGCCCAAATTGAGCAGACAAAAGCGAAAGAATCTCTTGAATTTGCTGAAACTAATTTAAAGTTTACCCAAGTAGATTATAATAGGATTCAGGCACTTAGCAAAGATAATTACGCCAGTAAACAAAAACTCGATAGCACTGAAATAGCCTTGGAAAAAGCAAAAAATGAATTTTCTCAGGCAAAACTTAATATGCAATCAAGCCAAGAAAAATTAGCTCTTTTAGAATTACAGCGCTTATCTTCCATAGCAAAACACACTACTACTGCGCAAGAGGTAATCCTCGCTAAAAGAAACCTGGATAACACACTAATACGTTCCCCTATCGACGGAACAGTGGGTAATAGCTCTTTAAAACTTGGAAATTATATAACCGCAGGCGTTGTTTTATTTGCAGTCATTCCAGAAAAATTATATGTAAAAGCGAACTTTAAAGAAACCCAGGTGACTAATTTTAAAACCGGAATGGAAGCAGTAATGACCTTTGACTCGGAATCTGATTATGAAGTTATTGGTTATATCAGAAATCTTTCTCCTGCAACCGGAGCAAAATTCAGTTTACTTCCTCCGTCTAATGCAACAGGCAATTTTACTAAAATTGTCCAGCGTATACCAGTATCAATTGATTTTGACATCCCTCAAGAACTAATAGGTAAATTAAGTCCTGGTATGTCTACCATAGTAAAGATAAGGACAGATAAAGAACCTGTACATTAGAATTTTATAGGAAGTAAATATGAATTGGATCACGCAGAATCTAGATAAAGGCGTCACCTTTGCTTTTTCTTTACCCTTAAACATAGCTAGCGAAGGAATCTCTAATATTCGTTTATAAAAAAATGTGTAAGTAAATTTTGCATTTTCTATAAACAACTTCCGTCCATATTAATTAATAAATGAACGGAAATATTGAAAAACTAGAATAAAAATTATAGACTGCGGAAATTAATTTATAATAGTAAACAAAAATAATGAGCTTTCAGGAAAATTTAAATAAAATTCTCTCTAAACATCAAGAGTTATCAAACAAGCTTGCAAGCGGTATAAAAGGAGAAGAATTTATCAAATGTTCAAAAGAATATTCAGACCTTGAAGAAGTAGTTCATCAGATTAACGATTATAATAAAGCTCTCAAGGATCTAGAAAGCACAAAAGAACTTCTTAAGGATAAATCTTTAGATTTTGATACAAAAGAAATGGTTGAACAGGAAATATATGAATTAAATGAAAAAATTCCTAACCTGGAAAAAGGGGTAAAAGTTGCTTTATTACCAAAAGATGAAGCCGATAGTAAAAGTGCAATAATAGAAGTAAGAGCTGGTACGGGCGGTGAAGAAGCGGCTCTTTTTGCTGCTAGTTTATTTGAAATGTATCAGCGTTATGCTCATCTTAAAGGCTGGAAATTTGAAATATTATCAATTTCCGACATTGGTGTGGGAGGATATAAAGAAGCTTCAGCTTCAATCAAAGGTCCTAATGTATTTTCTAAACTCAAGTTTGAATCAGGAGTACATAGAGTTCAAAGAGTTCCCCAAACCGAATCAAGTGGTAGAATCCATACATCGGCAGCGACAGTGGCCGTTTTACCGGAAGCAGAAGAAGTAGATATTAAAATAGAAGAAAAAGACCTAAGAATAGATACCTATAGGGCATCAGGTGCTGGAGGCCAGCACGTTAACACTACAGATTCAGCTGTTAGAATTACCCATATTCCAACAGGGGTAGTAGTTTGCCAACAAGATGAAAAATCTCAGCATAAAAATAAAGCAAAAGCTCTTAAGATCCTACGTTCAAGAATCTATGAAGAAGAACGCCAAAAAAGGGAAATAGAGCGCTCCAATTCCCGTAAAAATCAAGTGGGATCAGGTGATAGATCAGAAAGAATCAGAACTTATAATTTTCCTCAAGGACGTATTACCGATCACCGCATAAATCTGACCTTATATAGAATTGATGAAGTTCTAAAAGAAGGAAACCTTGATGAATTTACCGAAGCTCTAATTGCTGATGACGAAGCAAAACGTCTTGCTGAAGAAATTCAATAACTTCTATAAAGCCTAATACTAATCAATTAGCATAATTAGCTAATATTTCATGTATGTGCTATAGAGGGATTAGGGACTGCGATAAGATAAGTTTTTAATAAACACAAACATCATAAACAACATCAAGTTCACCACAGTACCTACAAACACACTTTTTAAATTATTAGGCGTGGCCATAAAATATTCCCACAGAAAGAAGCTACCCCCCCCGGCAAAACTAGTAAATACCATAGCAAATTTAGGTATGACAATATTATAAAGTCCAAAAACTAGGGGGACTAATATTATAGGAGCCCAAAATCCGGCAATAAAGATTACCAAATCCACCACGCTAGTAAAACAGAGCGCAATAAATATTGCCAGACTACCTACGACAATATTTGTAATTCTTGCTACTAACAGCATTTTATTCTGATCAGACAGGTTAAATATAGGTTTAAAAAAATCCTTAACCAAAGTAATCGAAGTTACATTTAAATCTGAATCCGCCGTGGACATAACCGCTGCAAGTAAACCCGCTATTACTACCCCTTGTATACCAACCGGAATTATATGATCTATAAGATACGGCAAAGCAAGACTAGGTTTTATTTCCGGATAAGTAACAAAAGCAATTAACCCATTTATGGTTATGAATACCAGAAAAATGGCATATATTACCGACTTTAAGTAAATTGCTTTAGCTGTTTGGTTGGGATCTTTATCAATCAAGGCTCTTTGGATAAAAGTTGGAAACAGATTCATAACAATAAACCCTAAAAAAGCAGAAATAGTAGTTTTGATAAGATCATCATTACCTGTAATAATTACTTTTTCAGGGGGAATTTTTTGTAGAAATTCGGAAATACCAAGCTGATATAAGCCAAAAATTGAAATAATAGGTATAGCAAGTAACATGGCAAAAAACTGCATTTGGTTGGTAAATAAAACAGACCTAAAACCTCCAACAGTCGTATATACAATGACGATACCATAACTTATAATTACCCCTTGGACATAATCTATCTGCAATATATATTCAAATATTCTTGCACTAACGCTAATCTGAGCTGCAACAAAACCGATAGATACAAGTAATGCTGCCAGCCCCCCTACTGCCCTACCGGCTTTTCCATAATAAGTAAACATTATATCGCCTATGGTTTCCGCTCCATAATGTTTTATCAACCTGGGAATAATATATATTGCAATTAATATATCTATTGGTATAGCCAAAAATAATCCATAACTATGCGCAATATTTCCAGCAAAAGCTTTTTCTGAAATTCCAAAAGTTGTCCCCCCGCCGATTGAAGAAGCAAAAATTGTAGCAACTAGAATAAGCTTTCCATGTTTATAATCTTTGTTTTTTACTAATGTAAAGCCTTTAAACCCTGCCTTGCGTGAACGGGTATATATCCCAACTATTAGTAAGGAAATTAAATACAAAGCTACAATAATTAAATCTATCACTATCTCTATTTATTAACTGAAAATTTCTGTAAATATAATACTAAAATTATTGAAGGAATAGTAGCTATTGAAGCAAACAAGTAAAATGTTTTCCAGCCGATAGTCGAGACAATATAACCCGAAATTGCTGGTAATACCGACCGTGAGAACCCCATCATTGAAGTTAAAAATGAGTATTGTGTAGCCTTAAACCTACCATGACATAAGGAAGCAATATAAGCTATATAAGCAGTCATTGTCATCCCCCCTGTTATACTTTCAAATCCAGTTATAAAAAAAAGCAAATATATATTTTCACCGTAAATCTCCTGAACAATAAATAACATATGACCAGCGCCGTGTAAAACACCGAAGAAAATCAGACTTTTGAAAATATTAAAATATTTCATTATATAGCTTGCAATCAATCCGCCAATAATAGTTGCCGTAATTCCAAAAAACTTTCCCGCCGTTGCTATTTCAAACTCATCATAACCAATATGAAGCAAAAAAGGGTTTATCATCGTATTTATAAAATTGTCCGGTAAACGATATAATATCAAGAATAATAAAATCAGAATAATATAGTTTTTAGTACCTAAAGATCCAAGAATAACAGATATTAAATGCTTGGTTTGGAAATATAAGCTACCACGCTTGAAATCTTGGCGCTCTTTTGTATGCAGAGATAATTTAGTTGAAGTTTGAGGTTCAGTAACAAGTAATAAAATTGTCACTGGAAATAAAATGATAACAAAGCTAAATAATTTGTAGACTACACTCCAATCAACATGAGCAGCAATATATATAGCCCCAGAACTAGATAATAACATCCCTATTCGGTAGCCAAAAACATAAAGACCAGAAACCTGCCCTTGTTTTGTACTATCAACTAGCTCGGCTCTAAAGGCTCCAAGAACAGTGTCCTGAGCAGAAGAAAAAAAAGAAATAATAATCGCTATTAATCCAAATAATAATAAATTATCGGCAGGCCTAATGTAGCTCAATGTAAAAACAGTAAAGCTTAAGAATAATTGCAGGACTACAATCCAAGAAGTACGATGACCGATGTTTTTCGTTAGTATAGGAATATTTTTTATATCAAAAATTGGAGCCCAAATAAAATTTACGGCATAAGGCAAGGAAATTAAGGCAAAAATTCCAATGGTTCTAATATCAACGGACTCTTTGGCTAACCAGAAATTTAGCGTATTGCCGGTAATCATTATAGTAAAACCACTCATTACGCCAATTAGCCAAATAATCAATAATTTTTTTTTAGCTACCATAGGAATTTGAGTAATTTAAGTGTAATTAAGAGGGTTACTTAAGTTTTATTGAGTTAAGCCCTCTTCCAGAAGTCATCACTTGTATATAAACACCAAATACTGCTTGACCTTAACTTTAACTTACATTTGGTTTAAGCTCATTACAAAGATGATTATACGTTTATTAATTAAAATGCCTTTTATATTAAAACTCTGTGGTTTATTATATATAGTTATGTAAAGATGTAAAGCCGGAGGGGCATTACTAAGTCAATTGCAATATATCAAACCCGATAATTCCATTTATAGCTTTAATATGCAGGAATCTGGCCGTAATCATTAACTTTTAGTGCAAAGTAATGATTATCCCCTATCATTTTTTTAATGTCATGATATTAATGTTATTTTCTTTTTGAATACTTATTTTTAATTTTCCCAGTACATTCTGACCTAAAAGGTTATCACCTTTCTGTTTTAAAACAGCCCTGACGTTTTGTAATTCAACACCTCCGATCTTGATCCAATCAATAAAAACCTCCTCTACTTCATGTGTACTCCCGTCAGCATTTACAAATGTGTAGCTTTTACCGGTTTTTCTTATTACGCCTTCGTTAGCCCTGTACATTTTGGGACTGATAGTTGTTATAACTGCTCCCGTATCAATGATATAAGTGTACGGATACTTGTTAGTTCCTATTTTAACTTTAGCATGAAAAGCTTTATTAACCTCAGGAATCCTTATTGTAGCAGGATCAGTTTCTTCTTCAGCTTCTACAATCTGGTTAAATCTATGGTCATACACCCCTAAATAAGATTGTGCAGAAGGATACTTGCTTAAATAACCTTCTAAAAAACTTAATCCTTCATGCTTCTTTTTCTGCTTTAACAGAATTTTTAAAATACCCTCAACATTATCTACGTAACGGTCATCTATAGAAAATAACCGATAGTGCTGTTTTAGTGCCTCATCTATTTCACCTTGATGAAATAAACATGAAGCGTAATAAAAAATATACTGTTCAGGAGAATCAGATTCTTTCATAAGCTTTTTGTATCTCAACAAAGCCTTCTCATAATCTTCTTGGTTAAAATATAAAAATGCTAAAAAAGCTTTATTCTGTTCGGTATCTTCTTGGGGAAAAGATATAACCTGCTGTAGAATATTAGCAGCATCTGTACGATACCCCTGTCTATATAAAATACCGAGGTAATCTTTCTTTTCCTCTAAATTAAGGCCAATAAGTGTTTCCTTAGTACTTAGGTATAATTTATATAACTTACCTTTGTTATGTAAATAGCCCGCTAAAGACAGTAGTGATATAAAACATATTATCAAGATCAAAGGCAGATTAATTTCTTTCTTTACTTGCTTAGGTCTCTCTAACCCTTCTGTTGATAACCGCAAAACTAAAACTCCTTAAATTATTGATTTATTCTTAGTTGATGAATTACGGCATATCAATACTTAGGCGGTTCGCCGTAACGATTAGTACCACGACTTCCTTTTACCAGTGATAATATTAAATATTAACCCACCAACTAAATACCCGACTTAGGCGGCATATTTTACTTCTTTCGCCTGAAATAATCTTTTGATATGTTCTGGGTTATTTTGCAGAGTCCTTAGGTAAGATTTTAAATTCCCTTGGAGTTCAGATTTTGTAAGAGGTATATGTTTCCTATTTACATTTCTTTTTAAATCGTTGTTTAAATATTCATCCGGATTATGTTGCGGAGTATACGGAGGCAGAAAAAATAAAGAAATTTTCTTTTTATGTTTCCGAGTCCATATTTGTACTTTTTTGCTATGAT
The DNA here is from genome assembly GCF_029982035.1 of Candidatus Megaera polyxenophila. Lineage (NCBI taxonomy): Bacteria > Pseudomonadati > Pseudomonadota > Alphaproteobacteria > Rickettsiales > Rickettsiaceae > Candidatus Megaera > Candidatus Megaera polyxenophila. The sequence continues at coordinate 1,616,110 of NZ_CP104166.1, read as the reverse complement.
GAACCTTGAGATTATCTAGGATTAAGAAGATTTTTTTCTTGGAGTATTTTACCAACCTCCGTAAAAATTCTATAAATACATTTGTTTTTAGTGTCTCTTCGTACAGCATAAACCTTAGCTTACCGTTATTTGTAACAGTGGATATCATGTTTATACTAAATCTCTTCGATTTATGAATCACAACAGGGGTTTTTCCTTTTAAAGAATAGCTTTGTAATACCTGACACTCTTGTTTTATCCCTACTTCGTCGCACCAATGTATTTCTGCCTTTTCATATTCTGCTTGCTTGGCTATTGACGGATATTCTTCATCTAACCAAAATTGAACCCTTTTGGGTTGCTGCTCATATGCTAACTTCTTTGGCTTTTGTGCAGTATACCCCCATCTTCTTAAATATTCGCCTATTGTACTTAGGGGAAGAAAAAATCCACAATGTTTTTTGATGAGTGCATTAACTGATTTTCTTGACCATAATGCTGATTTGATATTGTGATCTTCTGGTCTAGAGATATTTACGTACCCTTGTATTATTTTACTTTGATCTTCGGTTATAAGCCTTTTCTCTCCTATCTTTCTACCTCTTAACTTCCCACTAATTGCGTACTTGTCGCCTCTCTTTTCCCTCCTTACCCATTCATTTACTGTCTGGCGACTCACTCCTATTAATTCACCTACCGACGATTGACTCTCTCCTCTTTTTACTAGTTTTAGAGCAATCTTTCTCATCGACGCTTGTGCGCTTATTGATAATTTCCTAAAATCTTCACTTTTTGACATTATTGCATTATACAAATTCCTTCCTTCTTGGCAATAGTTATGTCGGGTATTTAATTGGTGGGTTAATATATAAGTATTACTGTGGAATAAGAGAAAATAGATGTTAGTATTGACATTGGTACTTCTTTTTTTATAGACCCATCTTTTATCATAAGATAAATTGTTATAATACAGAAAAAGCAGTTTAAGAAAAAATAAGCCCAGCCACTCACATTAAAGTCATGGAGTCTTCTAATAGTTATCGCTAAGTTTGAAATAAATAATATTAGACCGATAAATGTCTTAAAAGAAGAAAAACCTAAATATAGTGGTAAAATTAAACAAATGTTTAAACAAATATAAATAATTTGAAAAATAATAAATTCTTTCCTGTTAGCCCTACCAGAAAAAGAAAAGAAATTTTTGATAAATAATTTTTGTAAAGTGCGTAACCAACTATTATAGCGTATCAAAAACCCGAAAATTCCATTTACACCGCTACTACGTAGGCGGTTGGCCGTAACGATTAGGACCAGGAGTACCTTTAAAAAAACAGAGTGTTATTTGAATTGGAGGAAGTAAAAAATACCATATGCACCACCAACCGCTTACATCTAAATCATGTAGTCTTTTACAGATTATAGAGGAGTATTGATAAAAAATATACACTAGAAAAATATTGTAAATACTATAATTGTGAATGCTATTATTGTCAGTATAAACCAAACTGCTAAATATTAGCTTTACTATTAGCACCAAAAAAATATACATTACTAATAAAAGTGTATATTTTTTTCTGTTAATTCTTCCTTGAAAATCCGATAGAATTTTTGTACATAAAAAAATCCTTGCTTTACTCAATAAAACCCTCATCACTAACTCCCATAGCTTCTCGTTCTTTATTTATAATTTCAATTCCTGATGGGGAGGACCAAGCCTCGTCTGATGCTTCCAAATAGCAGTTTACAATACTTTCCATAGTAATATATTTTTCCAACCTTTTAGAGATTTTTGTTACCAACTTTCCTTTCATATAATCACCTACATAATCAGTTATATTACTTGGAATAAAATAACATTTCGTAAAACCCCAACCGCCAGTTATACTAATCGTGACATTATTTATAATCTGGCTTTTTAAACTTTTTTCCATTACAATGGTCTTGGTATTTACTCCATTTTCTTCAGCAATTTTAAGAATTCTATTCATTTCAGCTAGCTTTTCTTGTCGATCACCTAAAAACATTTTTGAGTGCTTGTCAAGTCGATTTAAAAGCACAATAATGTCTTGTACTTCACGCTGTAAAGCTTTAGCAAAATAACTTATCCCCTTATCAGTAATCTTATTATCTTCTAAGCGCAAGACCTTTAACTTAGGCATTTCTCCTTTTACGAGGGAATCGGCAAGCAACTTAGCTCCGTCATCTCCTATTTGATTACAGCTAAGATTCAGTTCTATAACACTTCGATAGCCCGGAGCATTAATAAAACCTTTTATATTTTCCTTTACAATCCTGTCTAAAATAAGTGGAGGAATCTTTAAACCGGAATCAGGGACATAAGCATTTAGCAAATACTTTACACCCACGTCAGTTATTTGATTATGATGTAAATATAACCCGTCCAGATTAAGCTTACTTCTATAAGCAAAGCAAGATGTTTGTAACTTCAGAAGATCATAGTCACAGATATTATTGTCGCAGAGAGTTATAACTTTAACAACACTAGGTATTGTTTCTTCTCTTCCTTGAACTGAAAGACTCATACATGTTAATGTATGCACCATATCTTTCATAGCCAAGCTTTCACTGGGAAGTTTTACTAAAGTATCTAATTGGAATCTTCCATAAACACTATTAGAGCCTAGTATTACTCCTTTTGTTAAAGCAGTAAGACCTCCATATTTTTGCAATAAATAAGATTCAAAGGATTTAATATACTGCGGTGCATAAGGATTAGAAATATAACTTTCTCTTGGAGGTATGGAGCTGAGAACAACACTGGAATAACCGCCAGAATATTCAATAGTACCGCCGTAAGATAGTCCACTAGCCTTGCTTTCTTCTTTTTTGCTGCCAGTACTTTTACTACCTTCCCCACTTCTGCTATTACTATGCGCTGAAGGATAGCTATGACTGTCTTTTACCACGGTTTTACTGCTATCTTTTCTAGAAGGTTCAATTATTCTTGTAATACACCTACCTCCATATTCACTTCTGCTACTGCTACTACCACTGCCTCCACCGCCTGAAGCTTTACTACCGCCACCACCCATAAAATTCTCCTAAAAAAAGCTGAAAAATGATTTTAAAATTCAATTAAAGGTTCAACAGTCAAAAGCATCCATTTAAACGATTATCAAGAAGAAATCAAATTAAATTAATTTTCGAATCATCATTATTTTGTATATGATGACTATTCAAGCTCATTACTGCTTTCCTTTAAGAATTTCATAATTGATGATACAACTATAGCGGTATAATTTATATAATTACTCTACTATAAGTTGAAGATTAATGATGGGTAAGTTGCAATATTGCAGCAACTAATTTAGAGAATAGAGCTAATATTTTTAAATAGGTATAAAAAATATAACAGTAAAGTTTATAGAAAAGTAACCGGTAAGTTACTAAAACTATCTCCTATAGCAAAGTGCTATTAAAGGCTAAAGCAGCTTTCGAAGGCCAGAAAAGCCTGATTTAATACTCGCCTTAAAGTTTTTAAACCCTTCCTTTTTATCAAAACTTTTTTTACTTCTGTTCTTATTATAATTTTCTATAATTTCGAGTATATTTTGTAAAAAATTCCGAATATATTCTGATTCCAAACCTTGGATAATAATTTTTAAGCTTTTCAATTTAGATGCTATTTTTCCTTTATCTTCTTGGCCAAAATATTTAATTAAATCACCCAATTCATCTTCAATCTGTTTCAACTGTTGATCCATATTGAAAATATTATTATTTGATAGCTTGCTTAAATATATTCTTGCTTCTTCAATAATAATTTTTGCAACTTTTTGATGATTGTGAGTGACCAAATAATCAATTAATTCTTCGGCAAGTTCCGCAGATGATTTAGGCAAAGCAATAAGTTCTGGGGTCTCATCTACGACAACATTAGGATGTTGATTATCTATTTTTTCTCCAATAAGAACTTCCGACCCAACACCTACAGGTTTATTAATTTTTTTGTCATTAAAATTATTCATCATCTCATAAATACCCTAAAATATTACATCAGAATTAGCTACAAAAACTATCAACTAAACTAATTAGCATTGATTAATATATGAGTCAATAACAAAAACAGTTTAATCAAAAACTTATCCTTAAAGTTTATTAACTATTTTAAATATATATGTTGAAGAACCGTGGTATTAATATACTAAAAATTTTTTAAGTATATATGTTTTAGAGTTTTAGAAATAAGCAACTTATAGTAAATTACCTAAGTATTAGCAAATAAAAAAAAAGCGGACGAAACAGTGCCCGCTTTATAATTTATATCAAGATAGCTTAAAAATAAGCTATCTTGGATATAAGCTGTTCCCTAAGCTGCAGCAGCCGCTTCCAGAGTCGCTGCTAAGTCTTCTGAATTAAGACCCACCACAATACTATCCTCAACATCGGTTGTCACAATTTTTTCTAAAGCAATTTTTGTATTTTCTGCTTGTTCGGCTTCTGTTATACCAGCTTCTAGTATATCGTTAAATCCTTCAGCAATTTCGTTACCTAAATCTTTTAGTGTTTCCCAAACAAAACTAACTGCTTCTTCAGCAAGCTTCAAAGCAACTTTTCCAGTATGAGTTATCCCCCCTACTATAGTATGACTGATAAATTTTGTTCCGTGCCAAATAAAATTTTTAGGGAAAGATTTTATAGCCCCTGATACAAAAGCACTAGGTTGTTTCCATATTGTTTCGAATTTTGCCATATGCGTTTTATAGATTAGTTGTTACCAAAAATAGCTAATACTCGGTAGTATTAGTATATATTTAATTAAATTTAATTAATCAAGCTAATATATAGTATAATATAAATGCTGTCAATAATTAATTAATAAAAATTAATTATTCTCAACTACCTAACTTTAACCCTACGATTTGTAATAACAAAGAAAGGAATAGAATTCGAGATCAGAGAACTTTTGAAAAGAACAAAAGTAATAATTTACACACGCAGAAGTAATTACAAAAAACAACTACATTTTATTAATCTTGGGGTAGTTACCTCCATTCAGGTTTTAAAATTAGCACTTCCTGAATACCATTTATAAGAGCAATTTTTGTATCGAGTCCTAGATATTTTTCTTCATTTAATAACCCTATGCCAAGTTTATTATAGCTTGAGCAAAAAATACCAATTTTTTCTCCTCTCAAATCGGTGATTTCCGTACCAATATCATTAAAAGCAATTTTTTTATCAGAAACTAATTTAAAAAGCTTCTTCCTTGTGACACCTTGGTATTTTGCTCTAGAAATTACTTCCTGCCCTATATAGCATCCTTTAGAAAAACTAACAGCTGACAACTCTTCTGCTCCGAACTGAAAAACTACTGAATTCCCCGTAATTAAATCATCTCGGCCATCTGGAATAGTAAATTCATATTTGTCTTGCATATATAAATTATTACCAACTAACTCCAATTTATTAGCACACGAGGATTCTACTATAGATCTAAAACCCAATTTAGAAAATCGAGGATCACAATTAGAAGCAATAACCTCCTCATTAGTTTCCATTTTTTCCCTGGAATATAAAACAGAATATTCAGAAGCAAGGTTTTTTATCTCTACGTCCCGTCTTAACTTGTATATAGTAAGTTTTTGTAAAAACGATTGAGCCGAAATGGAATCTATATCGATAAATAATTGGTCAGGTGATAATTTTAATACAAAGAAATCATATAAATATCTTCCTTGCGGAGAAAGCAGATAATTATATGAATATGAATAATTATTTAAATCATTGGTGACAATATTTTGTAAAAAAACTAAAGCATCCTTTCCAGACAGGCTTAAAATAGAACGGTTTTCAAGTAATTCAGCCATAAAAATACAGAAAAGCTATTTTTTAACTATTTTATGAAAAATATCCTCAAGATCAGGCTCACTTAAGTTTAAATTCTTGATTCTCAAATCCATGGAATGAATTATTTCTAAAATTCGAGTAAAGTCGTTATTTTCGGTATGAAGGTCAAACCTAATTTTATTTTCATTTAAAAGCTTAAGTTTTGTATTTTTTAAACTAGAAACTTTCACAGGATCAATGGCATTTTCAAACTCAACATCAAGATATCGTGAACCAAGTTCTGCAAGTAATTTCTTTTTTGAATCCTGTTTTATAATTTTACCATCGTTAATAAAGGCAATATTATCGCATAATTCCTGAGCTTCAGCCAAATAGTGAGTAGTAATAATAATAGTTACCCCTTGCTCTTGATTTAACTTTTTGACATATTCCCAAAGTTGATTTCTAAGTTCAATATCTACACCGGCAGTCGGCTCATCGAGAACCAGTATTCTAGGAGAATGGACCATAGCCTTAGCGATTAAGAAACGCCTTTTCATTCCACCTGATAACCTTTGTGGCAGGCTATTTCTTTTATCATATAAACTCAAAGTTTTAAGCAGCTGGTCAGTAATTCGATTTTCTGGCCTAATCCCAAAGTAACCAGCTGTAAATTCAAGAGCTTGCCACAAAGGAAAAAAAGTATCCGTAACAATTTCTTGCGGAACAACGCCAATTAACGATCTAGCTCTCTTAGGTTGGTAATCAATATCTACTCCCATCACTCTAACTTCTCCGGAAGTTTTTATAACTGTACCGGCTAAGATATTGATTAACGTTGATTTTCCCGCTCCATTTGGCCCGAGTAAACCGAATATTGATCCAACTTCAATATTTATGTCTAAGCCATTTAAGGCTAATTTTTTTTCATTGGCAACTCTACCGGTATTATATTCTTTTATAAGATTATTTACGTAAATAGCATCACTCATCAAATTTCTCGGTAGATATGCTTTTTCATTCAGTTAATTGAACACTTGCTTGAGTAGTTTCCAAACGTTTTTCATTATTACAAGTAACGCCGTGACTTTGAAGGTCTCTTACCAGCTCGCTTAAAGAACCACTTTCATACATCTCACGTACTATATCACAACCGCCTATGAACTCTCCTTTAATATATAGCTGCGGTATAGTCGGCCAATCGGAAAATTCTTTTATTCCTTGGCGCAGTTCTTCATTAGCTAAAACGTTATGATCCTTAAATTTAACACTAACTGATTGTAAAATACTAACTACCATAGCTGAGAAACCGCATTGTGGAAAGTCAGCCGTACCTTTCATGAATAAAACCACTTCATGTTCATTTATTTCATTTCTTATAAAGTCAAAAATCTTGTTTTCTGCCATAATAAATTCCTGTAAAGCTAATTATGATTAATTTTAAATTATTATTTTATGAATTTAAATATAATAAACCAAATTTTTACCATTTTTAGCTCTTTAAGTAAAGAACCGAAAACAGAACTTGAATATGTTAATAACTTCACCCTAGCGGTAGCGGTTATTTTATCTGCCCAAGCAACTGATGTTTCTGTTAATAAGGCAACCTCCACGCTATTTAAAATTTATAAAACTCCGGAAGATTTTTTAAAACTCGGCGAGGATAATCTAAAAAAATATATAAAAACTATTGGTTTATATAATACTAAAGCAAAAAATATTATTGCGTTCTGTAAGATGTTAGTTGAGCAATACGACTCAAATCTTCCGAATAGTTTTGAAGAACTTATAAAATTACCAGGTATAGGGCAAAAAACCGCAAATGTTATATTAAATTGTGCATTCGGCCAGCCAACAATAGCCGTTGATACCCATGTCGCTCGAGTTTCACATAGAATTGGTTTAACGCAGGAAACTATACCTAAAAAAATAGAAAAGGACTTATTAAGGCAAATTCCTACTATGTGGTTAACGCATGCCCATCACTGGCTGATATTACACGGAAGATATATTTGTAAAGCCAGAAAACCTGAATGTTTTAAATGCCCTATTTGTCATCTATGTGAATATAAAAGTAAAAATTTATAAATCGCCGTAAGTACCGCTCACTTAGAACTGTCCTTAACATAAAATCAAATAAAAAACACTTTTTCCTTCCCTATAACTTAAACTGAATCACCTTTCACTCTAACAATATCTGCTCCACAAGCAGATAATTTTTTCTCAAGAGATTGATATCCTCGATCTAAATGATACACCCTTCTAACTTTAGTACTGCCTTCCGCAGCTAGTCCCGCAAGAATTAACGAAACTGATGCACGCAGGTCACTAGCCATCACTTCAGCACCGCTTAAGGCTTTAACCCCTCTTACAACCGCATGATTACCATCTACATTAATATTCGCTCCCATTCTGCATAATTCTGGTACATGCATAAACCTGTTTTCAAATATATTTTCTGTAATTATTGAGGATGAATCCGCTAGGGCCATTAAACTCATAAATTGAGCCTGTAAATCAGTAGCAAAACCCGGATAAACACCGGTAGCCATATCAACTGATTTAAGAAGTCCATTATATTTTACTCTGATAACATTGTTTAAATTAGTAACTTCTATACCTGATTGTGCGAGTTTAAGAGCTACATTTTCAACAATATCATAATCCACCCCAGAAATAGTTATATCTCCTTTAGTAATAGCACCAGCAATCATATAAGTTCCAGCCTCGATCCTATCTGGTAAAATATCATGCTTTGCCCCGTATAATTCCTGCTGTCCCGTAATTTTTAAATCATCTGTTCCAATACCGTCGATGATCGCTCCCATTTTTATCAAACAATTGCATAAATCTCTGATTTCCGGTTCTTTAGCGCAGTTTGATAAATGGGTAGTACCACTTGCCAAACAAGCAGCTAGTATAGCATTAATAGTAGCCCCAACCGATACTTTAGGAAATACAAAATTGCAGGCTTTTAAACGTTTCCTGGTATGAGCATGGATATATCCTTGCAAAATTTCTATCTCTACTCCCATAGCTTCTAAGACTGCAATATGTAAATCAACTTGCCTGGCGCCGATTGCGCAACCTCCAGGGAGGGAAACCAATGCCTCACCATATTTAGCTACAAGAGGACCTAAAACCCAAATAGAGGCTCGCATTTTCCTTACTATTTCATAAGGTGCTGTGTAATTATTGATATTAGAACATGAAATTTTTAAGCTTAAGCTATCATTACTTTCTATTTTTCTTGCAACTTTAGCCCCATGGTTTACAAGCAGTTCTTCCATGGTGTTAATATCAGATAGAATAGGTAAATTAGCTAGTTCCAGCTCGTGATCCGTTAGCAACGCAGCTGCCATAATCGGCAAGGAAGCATTTTTAGAGCCACTGATGGTAATATTTCCTTTTAGAGCATTACCTCCATTAATAAGTATACTATCCATATATATTTTTTTAACCAACCTTAATTAGTAACTGCGCTCTACAGCAAAATTTACCAACGATTTCAAATATCCTCTAGTTTCATTTTGAATATTGATCTCCTCAAGACACTTATAGGCAGATATTTTAAACCCTTCCAAATATTCCAGAATTTCATTTTTTATATCAAAACTGATTAACAAATCAGTAACCCAGTGGAAATCTTTAGATGTACGCTCATGTGCAGTTATTAACTCCATTAATCTTTCTTTTTTATTCTTGGGAAGTTTTCTAGCTAGGAAAATCAGCGGTAAAGTAACCTTTCCTTCCGCAAAATCATCTCCTATATTCTTGCCTCTAACTTCACCTTGGGTAAAATAATCTAGCAAATCGTCTGTTATTTGAAATATTTCTCCCAGTTTCATGCCAAAATTTCTCATGGCATTACAATAATTAGGAGATTGATTTGCTATAATAGCACCAACCTCACATGCTGCTCCAAAAAGAACCGCTGTTTTTGCATTAATTACTCTCAAATACTCTTCTTCAGTTATTAACCTACGCTCTTCGAGTTTAGCAAGCTGCGATACTTCACCTTCTATGACGACTGCGCACGCTTTCGATAAAACGTCCATAGCCGGGAGTAACCTGGTGGCAACTATTAATTTAAATGATTGACTAAATAGGAAATCACCTACCAATATACTTGCTTTATTACCCCATATAACATTAGCTGTGGGTAAAAAACGACGCATCTTACTGCCATCTACTACATCATCATGCAATAAGGTAGCCATATGAATAAATTCAACAGCTGCACCAAGCTTAACTGCATTATCACTCCCGCAATCAAAAAGTTTGGTAGACAATAGCGTAAGTACAGGTCTTATTCTTTTACCACCTGAATTTGAGATATGATTACCGATCAGTTGTATTAATTCTTCTTCGACAGAGAGACAACCCAAGATTAAGTTATTCATCTCGCTTAGTTCTGATTGTAAAAATTGATGAATTTCTTTTATTAAGTCCAATTTATTATCTCACAATATTTAAAGATTTATACATGTAGCACATAGTGCAATATTCACTTAGCTAAATTTTTTGTAGCTTTCTTGTCATTTTTTTGTAAAACACCTTCATTAATATTTTTTTCACCTTGTTGCGGTAAAATCCTTTTAATATCTTTTTCAGTAATTTGAGCTAATATCTTTTTAAATACCGGTTCGTTTTCATCCAAATTCGGTAGTAATTTTTTTATTTGGATAAGTATATCACCGTGTAAATCAATTACATTAAATAGTTTCTTATATAGCAGAATTTTATATAGCTCCGGAAGTTGGACAATCTTTGAACTACCAATTTTTCCTTCTGACCAATTATCTGTACTGATACTATAATCAAAACTAAGATCATTAGAAGTGGAAGTCGGATAATCTGATATCTGTTTTAAAAATGCTTTATTAACATCAATATAAAGGTTTCTTGCTGGATCACTTAAAAATCTAAAATCTCCAAACCTAAGAATATAATTAGAATTAAAATCAACTACCACCGGATAATTCTTAATTAACAGCACCCCATCTGCTTTCCAGTTTGTTCCATTCATGTAATTAAATTGTGATCGATATGTTAACTTAAACCCAGACTCCCCTGAATAGATACTAAAATCATTTAACTTCACTAACGGGCCCTTGCTGTTATTTGTAGTTTCTAAATCTAGATTTAGAAAATAATCGCTATTTTCTAAACCTTTAAACCTGAATATATCCTTATTGCTGATTATGTAGGATACTTCTTGATCTACTAGGCGACCGGCATGAGTAGAAATAACCCTAGGTTTAATAGCTTCGTATTTTTTAAATAATTCTTCAAAAAAACTATCCTTTAATCTTATTTTACTATCTATTGATAATGCAGTACCTTTACGTTTTTCAGGAGATAAACCAGTTTTAAAAAGCAGTTTGAAAGAATTTAAATCAATTTTAGGGGCAGAAAAAGCAACTTCCACTTCAGCATTAAAATTTGAAAATAATTCTTCAGCTTTCTTAGCCTCAGTTTTAATTTTAACTTTACCGGAAGCAGAAAAATCCGAAGGTAAATTAAAAAACCCATAAAGTAAACTGACAGGTATAGGCCTAAATGAAAATTTAACCGGTTTGGTTTTAACACTATAGTTAACCGTATATTCACTTGGTATCTCATTTAGTAAATCTTGCAGCGTAAGGTAATATTTTGCCGGTACAAAAGTAAAGTTTAATTTTTCATACTCTTTATCGGAGAACAGTTCATTTTCCTGTTTATCGATTATCTGAACTTCCCCAGTAGCAACCTCAATATCCTTAATATAATTGACCAACTCTCCTGAATCAGTCATTTTAGAAATTGCGGACAGTAATTTTCTAGTAAGCGGAATATCTAACTTAATTAAATAATTTTTTATTTTTAATATAGCACCAAAGCTACTGGCTAACGGCTTATATGCAGCATCAATTTCCCCGTCATATGCAATATATGCGTGTTGATTAGTAAAACTATAGCCAATTTTTATAGGGGAATGGTAAGAAATGATCGCACCTTTACTTTCTTCTTTCCACCCATGCAAATTCAACGCCATATCAAAGGGAAATCCAGTAATACTAGCCTTATCAAAAGTAATAAAATATTCTTCGGTATTTACCAAAGCTTTAACATAAATTTTTTGCGTAGCATACCTGGCATTTATATCATTTTTTATATTACTGATTATGTAATACCAACAAGAACAATAGAAGACCAATAGAACAACTAAAAAAATTAATATATATTTTGCTATTCTCATTCCTTGTCGCCTTTTAATTTTATATATTCTTTATTTAACTTCCTAACATCCAATACCCAGAGAATTATTATTAATACAAAAATTACCATTAAATAGACAGTCACTGAGTCAAAAGTAGAAGCTGGCATTAAAATAAACATAAATGACTGCGAGAAAGCCCCAAGTGATTTACCAAACTTTAAACCTATTACCTCAACAGCTGCCTTTCCTTTAGTTCTAAGTTCCAAAGAAAGAGGTATATACGTCATTTCTTTTGTTGAATCAAATAAAGTATATTTTGTCGATTTACTTAAAATATTTTGAATAGCTCCAATTATTACAGCCAGGTATATCGGGCTATAGCTACCTATCATCCCTATATCATTTGCATAAATTACAAAAACGAAAAATATAATTCCCGTACAGGCAATAATACCAGGGGTAATTAAAGCAGCAGTAAGCCAGCTAAATTTCCTTAAAATATTACTTCCAATTAAAGCAACTACCACACACGATATCCCCATATAAATATTAAATCTACCCATAAAATTAATATAGTCGACAGTATTGGGATAAAGTTCACGTACTCTTGCCTTCCAAGGACCTTCAAGAATATTAATCGCAAGCCCATAACATAAAAGCAAAATGACAATATACCCGATATATTTAGACCTTAAAATTAGCTTCACACTATCTATTACCGATAATTTAGTCCTTGTGTCATCTTGGGTATGGGATAATAAGTTACCAAGTTTATCAGTTTTTACTAGATATTTATTGATATATCTGTAAAGCCCCATGGCTACACAACCAGAAATAATTATAGTTGTCATAATCGGTTGTAGTACCAGACTCGATTGCTTTAGTGAATACTTATCTAAAATTTCTCCATCCACACCAAAAGGTATGTTAGAAAAAGTAACGAGCACGCTTCCTGCCATTATCAGCCCTATATTGCCTACCATGCCTAAAATAGGATAAAATCTCTTCGCTAGAGTAGTATCAAAAATATTGTTAGCATACTGCCAGAAAAGCAAATTTATCACAACAGCACTCCACAATTCACAAAAGACGTACATCAGAGCATAACTCCACTTGCTCGCTATCAAAATAAACCATTTAAAATTAGGATAGGCCTCAGCCAATCCTTGAGCATATTCCAAATTTGGGTGATAAAAATCTTGATCTGGATACAAGACATAAGTAAAGATTAAAAAGAATCCTAAGAAAAAGGAAACTATTAAATAAAATAAATATTCATAATCAAACATATTACTGAGTTTGACATAAATTAAGGTGAATATTATGGTAGAAGGAAGCACCAACCATAGTTTTAAAAAACTAATAACTTCTGCTCCAATATTTGGTACAACCAAACTATCTTTGATCGAACGTAATGCGCCAAAATTGAATAATATGCACAACATCAAAAAAGACATTGGGATAAATAATTTTAATTCAGAACGTTCTATTGGCCAAAGAATCTCTTTAAGACTAGATAAAAACTGCTTTTTTTTAAGATTCGGCATTTGTATAAATAAAACTGTTAAAAACAGTATTTATAAGCTATAAATACCTAGTAGTTCTAATCTTTCTTTATTTAAAAGTCAACAAACATTCCCGAAATCTCTCCTTTTAACATAATTTAATTTGCAAGATATTAACTAGAGCTAATATAAACCCCATAAGGAATTTTTAGGTATAACAATTTAATTGTCTGTCAGTTAGTTTTTAGCGTGATCCTCGTCAGCTCCGTAAAACTCTTCACCGATTGAAATTTCAGCTCTGTTATTTTTTTTGCGCCAGTTATTTGTATCACGCAACGAGTATATACATCCGCAATATTCTTGTTTATAAAACTCTTCCTCTTTGGCAATTTCATACATCCTTGCACTACCACCATCTTTGCGCCAATTATAAGTCCAATAAGTGATGCCTGGATAATAAGATACTGCTTTAATTCCAGATTTATTTATCTGCTCCATATCTTTCCACCTTGAAATTCCAAGCGAAGAAGTGATTACTTTAAAATTATTTTCATAAGCATAAAGGGCAGTTCTGATAAAACGCATGTCAAAACACATACTACATCTGATTCCACGTTCTGGTTCATATTCCATACCTTTGGCTCGTGCAAACCAGTTTTGCACATCATAATCCGCATCAATGAAATTGATACCTAACTTCTCTGCAAAACGTATATTTTCATTTTTTCGGATCTCATATTCCTTTTTTGGATGAATATTAGGGTTATAAAAAAAGATGGTGAGATCAATACCCGAGTTAGCCATTTTTTCTATTAATGGGCCAGAACAAGGAGCACAGCAAGAATGCATTAAGACAGCGCTATGTCCACCAGGCACCTCAAATTCTGTAGTAAATTTACTCATGAATAACGTCCTCAGATAAATTATTCTTATAAGTTTCTTTATAAAAGAACAGGATGCATAAACAGAAAATTGCTAATCCAGTTAAATAATAAGCAAGGGCAAAGTTAGTGCCGGTAGCTTTATAAAAAGCAGCACCAATCATAGGAATTGTACCACCGAAAATGGCAGCACTTAAATTATAAGAAATAGCAACAGCAGTAAACCTTACCCGAGTAGGAAATAATTCAACCAATATAGTCGGCACTGGCCCCATATAAATCCCAACTATAGTTGCAAATATTATTTGTGATAATATCGCATAGTTATAATTCATTGAGGAAAGGGCTACAAATATAGGATATATACCAAGAATTAGTAATATACTACCAGTAACAATCACTGGCTTCCTACCGATTTTATCAGAAATATACGCAGAAACTGGAAATACTAGAGTCATAGTAATAAGAATAATAGTACAAACTATAGAACCCTGTTCTTTAGTATAACCGACTTTTTGCACAATATGTTCCATAAGAACTGTGGTGGTATAAAATGGGGCCGTGACGTTTATATAGATAGCAATCGCTAATAGTAAATGACGCCAATGTTTTGTAAAAGTTTCACGTAGAGGTGTCCTTGATAAATATCCGGCTTCTTTAGCTGCTTTATATATAGGGCTTTCAGCAAGATGGGATCTTATATATAATCCCACTAATCCAATTACTAGTCCCAGTATAAAAGGTATTCTCCATCCCCAATCAAGTAAGTCTTTCTCATTTAAGAAATATCTAAAACCATTAGCAACCCCTACACCCATTAACATACCAACACACATACTAACAAATGACGCGCTACCGGCTAGTCCTCTCTTATTATCAGGGGAATGTTCAACTATATAGGCTATACAACCACTAAATTCACCTCCTAAAGAGAACCCTTGTACCAACCTAATAATTGCTAATATAATCGGCGCAGCAATGCCTATTACCTCATAAGACGGAAGCAACCCGATACCGGCAGTGGGAACTGCCATCATTAAAATGCCGATAACCAATGCACTTCTCCTACCGAATCTATCCCCAATCTGACCAAATAACACCCCTCCAAGAGGACGCACTAAAAATCCGGCTGCAAACAACGCAAAAGTAAGGATTTCAACAAATTCAGTTTTTGGAAAAAATTTTAAGCCAATTATATAGGCAAATTGTGCATATAATGCATAATCGTACCATTCAAGTGCATTCCCCACCATTCCTGAAATAACAACTTTTCTCATTTTACTACTTTTTAATTTAAAAGTTACAATTACCAAGAGCATAATAGGGTAACAGATTTTTGATGCAAATAAATTTAACACCTTATAGATAAAATTTTTTATATTCAATTTTGAATGCACTTAACTAGTAAGGCTTGTATTATTTATTTTTATTTCTTACAATGGTTTAATTAGTTGAGTAATCCCAAATTATTATCAAGATGGCAGAAGATAATACAAAAAAAACACCCCTTAAAGGAAGGCCTCGATCCGCATCAGTTTTTATCCCCCCTTCTCCTCCAGAATTAAAAGAATCAAATGAAGAAAGTATTGATGCCCCTAAATCCTGGTTTCAAAGAATCTTGGATTCAAAATTTGTTACCACAATCTTTAAACTATCAGATAAAGCTAACAAAAAATGGGAAAAATTTGAAAATACTAAACCAGGCAAAGTTTTTACAATTGGCACAGGAGTTGCAGTATCTAGAGTAACCTCTATAGTTCTAGCATCTTTAACTATAGCAGGGCTTGCAAGTCCCGCAAGTCCTGCTATTGCCACTGCTATAGGTGTAATTGGATTAACGACTGTAGCCATAGGAGTGGTAATGGATACTGTCAGGACAAGAGCTACCAGGCAACTGCAAAAAGAAAATCAATTATTAGTAAAAAATAGAACAGCAAAAAGTATACAAGATCAGATATTTAAATTAGATCCAAGCCTAAATGAAATATTGAAAGGTGAATTGTACGAACCTATAACTACCGGCAAAAAATCTGTTGAAAAAAGATACACCACTCAGAGTTCAGCAAAGGTGGAAGTGGCCAAAGACATAGGCAAAGCTTTTTTTAAACAAGGACTAAATATTGTTTCAACTGTTCTAGAGGCTATTGCTACAAAGGGGGTTAATATTGTAAAAGCCGTAGGCTCTTTCATTTTATCTCTTGCAACAGAAAGTAGGCACAACATGTCTATCCGTACTGTACAGAAACAGTTAAAAACTCAAATAGACCAAGAACGAGATAAAAGTGATACCCCGGGTTACAATAATATAAGGGAGTTAAGGCAAGCAACCAGAACTCAGCGAATACAGGCAATGGCCCTCCAAAAATTGACTACGGATAAAGATTACTGGACTATGTCGCCTGCGCAAAAAAAAACTAAATTTCAAGAATATAAGGAACAAGTTTCTCAAACAGAAAAAGCAATAGGTGTTTATAACAATATTTTTGCAAGAGGGCTAAAAAAACTTACAAGCCTTATCAAGGATGTAGGAAGAGCTCATGACCCATTCTCTGAATTTAATTACCCAGATAAGATTAGGATAGATAAACACTCAAATATTACGGCAACAATTGATAAGCGCTCAAAAAAGGAGAATTTAGCCATGTCGGTCAGCTCTATCCGAGAGAATCTGAGCCACAATACTTCCCATCCCAGCAAAACAACGTCCGAGCAAACACGCCATACAAGAAAGTCCAGTTCCCAGAAAGAAAGAGATCCATATTTATAAAATAAGTTATACTATCATCACACTCCTCATAGTTTTAACGATTCTAGTAAGACACAATTATCTAGCTAATGCTTGAAGGACATCCACAGGACATTAATTAAACTTTTCTTGCTTCTGAGGCAAGGAGGATAGGTATTCCATCAACAATGGGATAAGAAAGGCCATCTTTTTTATTTACAAGTAGGTTAGCCTCTCTATCATAGACAAGACTATTACCTGTAACAGGACAAGACAGCACTTTTAATAATCCAGTAGAGAGTTCCATAATTACGCTAATAAAATTAGCAGCTATGTTTTGCGCTTGCCCACGGTAAGGCATTACCATCAACACCAACTACCAAATCTCCTGATTCCTCATACTCAGCAGCAAAGTAAGATCTTCTGCCTAACACTAATTTTACCGGCTTAATTTTTTTACCATTATGAAAATATTCTTTTGCTTGCCCCCTGCCTTCTGGGTTATTTTTGGAAGCTATTTTTGCTTTTCCTTTACTCATTTTTATTACCTAATATCCAACATAAACTTCATATTTTAACAGCGTTATTCTAGGTTTGTTTCTAAAGACAGTCAAGAAAAAAGTTTTCCAATTCCACTACGAAGTAGGGTTTTAGGATTCATCCTTGATACCTTTTTCATTGTAGTACTAATCTGTTTAAATTGTTTAAGGAGTATATTGACTTGCTGCACTGTAGTTCCAGAACCGGTTGCTACCCTTTTTTTTCTTGAGGCATTAAGAATATCTGGATTTTTCCGTTCTTTTTTTGTCATTGAATTAACTATTGCCATCTGACTTACTAGTGCTTTTTCTCCCGAACTTAGATCTCCTATTTTATCAGATAATTTAGATATTCCAGGAAGAAAATTCATCATACTCCCAAGGCCTCCCATTTTCTTAATCATTTTAATCTGAGATATATAGTCATCTAAATCAAACTGCCCTTTCTTTAATTTAGCAGCAGTTTTTTCTGCTTCGCTACGATCAATAACGCTCGCTGCCCTTTCAACAAACGATACAACATCACCCATATCTAATATACGTGATGCTATTCTTTTAGCATCAAATTCTTCAAACTCATCTGGTTTTTCTCCAGTACTTAAGAATTTGATCGGTTTTCCAGTAATATAGCGTACACTTAAAGCTGCTCCACCCTTTGAATCACCATCAATCCTAGATAGAATAACACCAGTAATATCCAGCTTATGATTAAAGTTAGAAGCAACATTAACTGCATCTTGACCAATCATTGCATCCATGACCAAAAAAGTTTCAGTTGGCTTTACCAAGCTTTTAACCTTTATTGCTTCATTTATCATATCATCATCTATATGAAGCCTACCAGCTGTATCGTATATTACTACATCATATCCCGATAATTTTGCAGCGGTTATGGCTCGCTCAGTAATAGCAATAGGCAACTGCTCTTTTATAATCGGTAGAGAATCTACCTCTATTGATTTTGCTAGTATTTCTAGCTGATCTTGTGCTGCCGGTCTGTAAGTATCCAAGGATACAAGTAAAACTTTTTTTCCTTGATTCTTAAGCTTTAAAGCAAGCTTTGCACTCGCAGTTGTTTTACCGCTACCTTGCAAACCTACAATAAGTAAGTTTACCGGCGGAACACTTTGTAAATTTATTTTTGATTCATTCTCATCTGGCTGGAGCAACCGAATCATTTCATCGTTAATGATCTTAATAACCATCTGAGCAGGAGAAACAGATTTAACTACCTCTACCCCCTTAGCTTTTTCTGATACCTCTGAAATAAACGCTCTTACCACCGGCAAAGCAACATCTGCCTCTAGTAAGGCAATTCTGATATCCCGCATGGCTGAATCAATATGAGCCTCAGTTAGCGCTCCAGCGCCTTTAATCTTATCAAAAATTTTAGTAAGGTTTTGAGTTAATGTTTGGAACATAACCAATAATACTCTATATGCTTATATGCTCGATAGAGTATTATATTTAACGTTTAAACTCAAGAACTATGTAGGACTTATTCTCTTAAAAGCCGATTAAATTTACTAGAAAGCCAAAAATATTTATCTAAAAAATACACTTAAAGAATAATTACAAGCTATAAGCTTATGTATCATCAATTGAAGATCCTTTACGCAACAAAGAAGGATGTGATCCAACTATTTCCTTTATTTTCCCTATAATCTTAGACCCAATAACCGCAGTATTCTTGCCCTTCTTTATAAGATTTATCACTTCATCTATTTTTGTTAATCTCTTTTCAATATCAGCGGATTTTAAACCTCTATCCATACCTGTTAAATAATCTGAGCGTAAATACTCTGCTGCTTTTATAGAGTTATTCACTAAATACTCTTGTGCTTCCGGAACATCTAAAGCACCACTCTGGATATAATTAATTATCTTATTTTTAACTTCTCGTTCAAAGGTTTGTAACTCAAGATACCTTCCAGCCTGATTTTTATGCCCCGCTACCCTTTGACTGCCATGCCCAATTATTATTGCCATATCCTGCTTAATTGCCTCTAATGATTCGTCCTTTCCCAAAACAGCAAATAAAGGAGAATATTTGTCTAGAAAAACATTTGTAACCTCTTCAGCATTTTTTGATACCGAAAGAAATTTTTGTATTCCATCTTTTAATTTTACAATGCCACTAGGAACATTATTGACTGCAAGGCTAATACTTTTAGTTATAACAAAAGCGGTTTCCGGCTTCGATACGGACAAGCTTCTTGCCTTACTAATAGCTATATTTTCAGCCAAAGTTTGCAATAACTTACTTGGACTGATACCATTTATATCTGTTCTTAATATTAAACATTCAGCCACAATTCTTGATAGTAAGTCAGCACCATTAATAGTTTGATAATTTTCAAGATAATAATCAGCAAACCCTATAAGATATCCCACCCCCCTATCTATAAACAATTCCGGATATTTTTTTATAAGCTCTGCTATCTTACACAACTCGGCTGTTTTATCAGCATTAAAAGAAACTACACCTTCTTGATAAGAAGCAAGCAACTTTAAAGCATTATCAATGTCTTTTTTGTTAAAAACTTTATGTATGAAAAACCTCAGTCTATTAATCATACACCACAATAATTAAAATTTCCCTGATCATCATTAATAACTTTATTCCTACCTAGTAATAATAATCTATTTACATACATTTAATTGATTAATCATTTTAGAATATTTATCAATAAATATTCCGTCAACACCCCCCAAATTTTCGTTTAAAGTCCAGTTTTCACTATCAAATTGAACAACTATTTTGTTATATTTTTTATATAATTCAGCATTCTGATCAATTTCTAATATTATACATTTTATATTATCAGAGCTTAGCGCATCATCCAATTTTTTCATATTTTTTAAGCTAGTGTTGGACGTTTGAAAAATATGCAATTGCGAATTTTTTATGGATTTAAAAAAATGTTCCAAACTATCACTTAGTAACGCTACAGAGGCAAGGTTTGCTAGTTTATACTTTTTTAATTTATCAAGTTCATCAATTTTAATTAATGCTTCTTTTAAATTTTCCTGAACGTTGGGTTTTATTTCAGGAAAAGCCTGGATAATAATTGCTGCGAGTTGTTTTTGAAGCTCTTTAGCATTTTTTAAATCGAGCCAAAAATGCCAATTAACTCCCCCTTCGATACTCTTAAAATCAATAGAATCAAACTCACTAATCCTCACTTTTTTGCCACGGTAATTAGAAAGTAACGGAGAGATTAAGCTATCAAAATCCTCATCAATGTAAATAATCATGTCAGAATTATCTATTGCTAATTTATCACTTGGTTTAGCATGATGATGATGTGGGCAGCCCCCTGCTTTATCCAACACTACAATATCAGCTTTATCTTTTGTCAACATGGAAACAAGACTTGCTATCGGAGTTATAGTCACTACAATATTTGGGTTAGCATATACAAAAGTCCTACCAGAAAAAATTATTATTAGAGCTATTACCAATTGTATTTTATTTTTCATCTTTTTTGCTTCAACATTTTAATTAAATTGTGCTTTGTTAACTCGAAATTACTTTTAATCCATTTTTCTTTTAAATATCTAAGCTCTCTCCCTCTTTCGGTAGGGCTAATTCCAAGAGCTGCAATATCCCCTCCATTAAGTGGAAAAAGCTGTTTTGGCTGGTTTTGCAACTGTAAAAAAACATTTTCAATTTTTTCTTTTTCTTCACATAACGCCGCTAAAAAAATAAAAAACTGCGCAAAATTATCATTCTCGATCCAGATTTTTCTTAAAAAACTTTCCTCTATATTGTCATCCTTTATAGCTAGTAATTTATCAATATGGCGAGCTTCAGCTCTAGAAAATTTTAAGTTAATTAATTGGGTATAACTAATACCATTATTACCTAGAGCAAACAATAAAGCATATTTAGTTTCATTACTCAATAATACATCTAATCTTTTTGCTATCTCTTTGCCAAGCGCAAATTTTTCAAGGCCTGAAATATGAGATATTGGAAGAACTTCCTGTAAAATAGAGCAATCATTCATTAAACCAATTATATCACAGTAATTCGGCAAGCTGAGAATCAAATTAAGTTCTGATTTTATTCTTTCTCTAGATAATTTTTTTATAAAAGACCTATATTTTATACAAGCCTCTAGGCTATTTTGATCCATCTTTTTGCCAAATTTGCCAAAAAACCTAAAAAAGCGTAATATTCTCAAATAATCTTCTTGAATGCGTAACTCTGGGTCACCTATAAACTTTACACACCCTAATGTTAAGTGTTCAATACCATTGAAATAATCATATACCTTCTCTTCAAACGGACAATAACTTAACGCATTAATTGTAAAATCCCTGCGAAGCGCATCAATGTAGAAATCTTTAGCATATTCAACTTTAGCATGTCTACCATCCGAGCTTATATCTTTTCTTAAAGTCGTTACTTCAAATAGCTCTCCATCATATAATATAGAAACAGTACCAAATTTAATACCTGTTGGAATTGCCTTATGCCCTAACGCTCTAAAAACTTTTATTAGCTCTTCTGGCAACATTGTAGTTATAATATCAACATCCTGGGATTCTATGCCTAGAATAGCATCTCGGACTACACCACCAACTAACCTAGCTTTATGGTTTTTAGAATTTATAATTTCTAAAACAGATAAATAGTTATTTGAGTTTATACTTAGCTGCCTTTTTAGCTCTACCATCTAGAAATATCTATTTAAAATTAGTTTATATTTTAGGTTAAATAATAGTATTTAGCCATTCTATTCTTATGTCCTCCTAATTCATCGATTAAACTATTGGTATAATTTAATCACCTTGATTGTAAATAATTAATTTTTTTAAACAATTTGAAGCAAAATTATCACAATAGAGATAAGAAGTTTGAGGAGCAAGTAGTAAAATTGTTGATTATTTTTAGCTTATTTTTTATATTGCTAACCTTCAACAATCTTTCAACTCAAACGCTATTTGATTGATAACAAAATTATATAGAAAAAGTAAAAATTATGGAAAAAAAATTATTGAACACCTTTAGTATACTGGCAATTTCTACTTTCATTAGTACTACTAGCTATGCTGATAATATGACAAAAAGCAAACTGGCTATTGGTGCTAATGTTGGCACAACTGGATTCAGTCTTGAAGGAAGAACACCATTTACTGAGAATCTATATGGGCGCATAGCAACTAATTACTTCTATTACAAACACTCAATGAAAAAAGGTTCGCTAGACTATAAAGGAAAGTTGAATCTATTAACAGTTCCATTACTGCTTGATTATCATCCATTTCCAGAATCTGGTTTCCGTATTTCTGCAGGTATTGCTTATAATGATAACAAAGTTACTGCTACCGCAACACCTAATAAGCCAGTAACAATATATAATACCACCTATCAACCAGCTAGCCTAGGTACGGTTAAAGCAAAATTAACTATGACCAATAAAATTGCTCCTATATTTGCTATTGGATATGATAGCTCTTTTATTAACAATAAATCTTGGAGTTTTAACGCAGAAGCGGGAATAATGTACCAAGGCAAAGAAAAAATAAAAGTTTCTGCCACTGGTTATGCAGCTCAGCAGCAAAGCACAATTGATGACTTGAATCGTGATGCTAATGCCGCTCTTAAACGCGTTAAAAAATATCTAAAATTCTTCCCAGTAATTTCTATTGGTTTTAAATATAATTTTTAAATTAGCACGTTAAACATTCCCTAAGATAGTTGGTACAGTATACCTGATTTTAATATCTAATAGTAGTCCTTATTTATGCCTAGCACAGGATAAGGACTAAACTTAAATCTTTCTAGTTATCAAGATATCTATATTTCTGATTGAATGCTATAAAGTCGGGATTTTTAAAGTGATTTTTTGTGTTATATAATAAAGTTTTACCGGTATTATTATCTATTACTGTACCTCCCGCCGCCCTTATAAGAGCATGACCTGCTGCAGTATCCCATTCCATTGTTGTACCAAATTTAGGGTACACATCCGCAGAACCCTCAGCAATCATACAAAGTTTTATAGAACTTGGTATACTAATTACTTCAGAAAAACCGTTATCCTGAATATATTTTTCAGTTTTATAGTTAAAATTTCTAGAACTAACTACGGCAATAAAGTTTTTATCTTCTCTTCTTAATATTTCCACAATATTTCCATTTTTCTCCAAACAAAACTCTTCCTTATGATTTGTAAAATATAGCTTTCTAGAAGTTGGTTGATAAATTAGGCCAATTATAGGAATTTGATGAATAATCAGAGCAATATTAACTGTAAAACTATCCATACCTTTTATATAACTTCTAGTTCCGTCAATTGGATCTACAAGCCAAATCATTTCTTCACCTAATACGTCTTTCAATGGTTGTTCTTCACATATGATAGGTATTGCTTGATCTAATTTTGTTAATTCTGAATAAATGAAATTACTAATTTCTATATCAGCATTAGTAACAGGAGAACTGTCTTTTTTACGTTTAACTATTAGCCCTTCGTCTCTTAAACTTATAGATATTTTACCAGCTTCAATAATTATATCCTTGAGGTTTGAGATAAATCTTTCATCCATTATTGCTTTACTTAATGCTTTTGTTCTTATTTCTCATCATAGCTTCAAATGTGTTGGTAAGTAAATAGGCAATAGTCATCGGTCCTACTCCTCCGGGAACAGGTGTGATATAGCTTACTTTATTTTTTACTGATTCAAACGCAACATCACCCACTAATTTATAATTAGGTTCCAATCTAATTCTATTTATCCCGACATCAATTACTATAGCTTTCTCTGAAAAATATTCCGAGGAAAAAAACTGCGGCTTACCAATTGCAGTAACAACTATATCAGCATTAGAAGTAATGCTAGCTAGATTTGTTGTTTTGGAATGGCATAAAGTAACAGTAGCATCTTCTCTGTTTAATAATGCCGCTAACGGCCTACCAACGATATTTGAACGACCAACAATCGCTACATTCTTACCCTCTAGGTTAATCTGGGTAAGTTTAATAAGCTCAAGACAGCCTCTTGCCGTACATGGTATAAACCCACCGCTATAACCGCTATTTAAAACACCCACATTAAAAGGGTGAAACCCATCTACATCCTTAGCAGGATCAATAGCATTTATTACTTTTTCCTTGGAAATCTGCTTAGGCAAAGGCAGCTGGACTATTATACCTGAAATTGAATTATCCAAATTCATCCGCAAAATTTCAGCGAGTAAAGTTTTTTCGCTAATATTCTCTTCAAAGTTCTTCAATTCAGTATCTATACCTATTTTTCTTGCAGCACTAATCTTATTTCTAACGTAAATAGCACTCGCAGGCTCTGAGCCGACTAGAATGATAGCCAGTTTTGCTACCAGATTATTTTCCTTTTTTTGATATTCAATATTTTTTTTTAGCTTCTCTAATATTAGATCGGCATGGTATTTTCCATCTATTAAGATAGCCTCTTTTATCATTTACCTTTTTATTCCTTTAGTAGTTGAATATTCAAAATGTAAAGCCTTACCGTCAAAAACTCTAGAATAAGCATGGTGCAAAGCAGAAGCACTTTCTGCAAAACTAGTTAGTATTAGTTTTAGTTTACCTTCGTACGTAGCTACATCACCGACCGCATATATACCTTTTATATTGGTTTCAAAATAAGGATAATTTACTTTAATATGATGGTTATTTATATTGAGGCCAAAATCTAAAATTGGCCCTAAATTCTGAGCTAGGCCAAAAAACGGTAATAAGATATCTGCCTTTAATGGTTTTTTATTACCGTCTAAGTCAGCAACAATTACCTCTTCTAGGATGCCATCTTTTCCTATTAACCCATCAAGTTGATAATTAGTAACCATTCTAATTTTACCCAGAGCCTCAAGCTCATAAATTTTTTGTACAGTTGCAGGGGCAGCTCTAAACTTGTTTCTTCTATGGACAATCGAAACATCAGCTATTTCCGATAGCGATATTGCCCAATCAAGAGCTGAATCGCCTCCTCCCGCAATAACTATATTTTTACCGGCAAAATTTTCCCTATTTGTTACTAAATAAAAAACTGATTTTCCTTCATATGTTTCTATATTTTCTAACGGTGGCCTGTTTGGACCAAAAGATCCTGCTCCAGCAGCAATGACTACAACTTTTGCTTGTATTTCGTTTTGGGCGGAAGTCTTAAGTTTAAAAAAATCACTGCAACTTTCTAATTCAACTACCTGTTGTGATAGGAAATATTGTGGTGAAAAAGGTGCTGCTTGCTGATACAATTTATCTACAAGATTTTGTGAAATAATTTCCGGATAGGCCGGAATATCATAAATTGGTTTTTCCGGATAAAGAGCAGAACATTGCCCACCAACAGCTTCTAAGGAGTCAATTATTGCTGATTTCATTCCAAGCATACCAGCTTGAAAAGCACTAAATAAACCGGAAGGTCCTGCCCCTATTATTACAACATCAAACTGCATAGTCATTTATTACAGATAAATTTTTTATTTATTTTTACAAAATATAAAATTAAAATAAGAATGCAAGTAGATAGCGCAGCAGCTATTAACAAAAAAATATTTTAAATCCTTTGTGCAAAAATTTTTGAGTCTATTTATTCATTATTATAAAAAGTAGTTTTCGATATAACTTGCCTTATTATAGCTAAGTAGCTCTGCTAATTTTATACCAAATGTTTATACTATGACACCTATTTTTTATATTAAAGACGGTAATTTAAGTTTTGCCGATAAAACTGTCCTTTCTTCCTTAGACTTATATGTATATCCAGGGGATAAAATTTGTTTAGTGGGAAGAAATGGCTCAGGAAAATCCAGCCTAATGAAGGTAATTGCAGGAGAATACGAACTTGATAGCGGCGAATTATTTAAGAATCCAGTAACTGATATTGGTTATTTAAAACAAGATGTTATTACTGAAACTAATTACAGTATATACGAATTTGTTTTAGAGGGAGTAAAAAAGCCAGAAGAAAACAGATATCTTGCAGATATTATTCTGAACAAATTACAAATTAATGGAAATTTAAAATTAAAGAATTGTTCTGGCGGTCAAATTCGCAGAGCATTTTTAGCAAAAACTCTTGTAGACCAGCCTGATATTCTTTTGCTAGATGAACCAACTAACCATTTAGACATTACTGCAATTGAATGGCTGGAAGAATATGTAAAATCATATGCCGGAGCGATTGTTTGTATCAGCCATGACCGTGCTTTCCAGAAAAATACAACTAATAAAGTGTGGTGGATAGATAGAGCGGAGCTTAGAAAATCAAACAAGGGATTTAAGCATTATGATCAGTGGCGAGAGGAAATTATAGCAGAAGAGGAAGCTTCTCTTCGGAAGATGACCCGTAAATTGGAAATGGAAAAAGACTGGCTCAATACGGGAGTTACCGCAAGAAGAAAAAGAAATCAAAAAAGATTAGCAAATTTACATAGGTTACGAGACAGTTTAAGAACCCACCAGGTAAAGCTAAGAGATGCTAAGGCAAAATTACAGATTGAACTTAATCAGGAAGCCAAAAAGGCTCAATTTATTATAGAAACTGAGAATATTTCTTTTAATTACGAATCGAAAAACATTTTTCATAATTTTAGCTTTAAAGTAAAGAAAGGAGAAAAAATTGGAGTTATTGGGCCAAACGGTTCAGGGAAATCGACATTAATAAAAATCCTTACCAAAGAATTGACTCCCATAGAAGGAAAAGTTAAACATGGAACTAATCTCGAAATAACTTATTTTGATCAATATAGAACAGAGCTAAATAAAGAACATTCCATTAAACTGACCCTTTGCCCTAACGGCGGCGATCAAGTATTTTTAAAAAATCAAACCATGCACGTGGCCGCCTATTTAAAAAATTTCATGTTTGATCCACGAATTATCAATGACAAAGTGTCTACTTTATCCGGAGGAGAATCAAATAGATTACTCCTTGCCAAAGCATTGATTTCTCCAGGCAACTTTTTAATTCTAGATGAACCAACTAACGATCTAGATACAGATAGTCTAGAGATGTTACTTGAAATACTTGCCGAGTATGACGGTACTTTAATGATTGTCAGCCATGATCGGGATTTTCTAGAAAGATTAGTTACGAGAAGTCTAGTTTTTACAGGAGATACAATTGTAGACCTTTATGGAGGATATGAAGATTATTTAAAATTTTATAAAAAAGTTAATAACCCTAATTTAAAAACCGATAATAAAGAAAAAAAGAAAATCGACATCCCTGCTTTGGAAAGTTCAAAAAAAAGTACAAAATTAAGTTACAAGTACCAAAGGTTACTGGAAGTTTTACCGAAAGAAATCGAAGAAATAGAAAATAATATTGCAGACTTTGAAACCAAATTAATGGACGGTGATTTATATCTCAAAAACCCTGAAATTTTTTACGAATATTCTAAAAAACTCGAAGAAAACAAGAAGCTCCTTGATAACAGAATGCGCCAGTGGCTAGAAATTGAAAATATGGAATAACGTAATAGGTTTTAGTAAAAGGATAAATAAAAATAGGCATCAAATTTATTTATTGACAGTTGTAATATAACTAGATTACGATGCCTGCACAGTTAAGATTTTTATCACTTTTTCTATATAGCAACTTAAAAGGCGCTGGTTAAGAGCAGCTAAAATTATTAAGGATAAATAAAAAACCATTTTTATATGAAAAAAGTTATTACTAGATTTGCCCCTTCCCCTACTGGGTTTTTACATATAGGAAATGCACGTACTGCTCTTATTAACTGGTTATATGCCCGCAAATATAATGGCAAATTTATCCTCCGAATCGACGATACCGATATTACAAGAAGTACTGAAGAATATAAAAATGCAATTATTAGAGACCTAAAATGGCTGGGCCTAGAATGGGACGAAAGCTTTAACCAGAATAGCAGGTTAAATAATTATCTAATTGCTAAAGAAAAGCTCTTACATAGCGGAAGGCTATACCCATGTTATGAAACTCCCGAAGAATTAGCTATAAAAAGAAAACTTCAGTTATCTCGCGGGTTACCTCCTATATATGATAGGGCATCTTTAAAGCTGACTCGGGATCAAATAGCCGCTTATGAAAAAATGGGTAGAAAACCACATTATAGATTTATGGTTCAGGATTCTGAGATAAAATGGCACGATATGGTAAAAGGAATCATAAACTATCAGGGAAGTAACCTAAGTGATCCTATTATCATCCGCGGCGATGGTACTATGACTTATATGTTGTGTTCTACTATCGACGATATTGATTATAAAATATCCCATATTATCCGTGGTGAAGATCATGTCAGTAATACGGCTATTCAAATTCAAATGTTCGAAGCTTTTGGAACAAAAGCTCCGGATTTCGGGCATTTAAGCCTGGTTAAAGCTAAAGATGATAAAATCTCAAAACGGGAAGGAGGTTTCGATATTGCAAACCTTCGGGATAATAAAGGGTTAGAAGCAATGGCTATAAATAGCTTTTTTGCATTAGTTGGCTCTTCAAACAATGTAGTACCAAACTACAACCTACAACAGTTATTAGATAAATTTGATATTTCAACTTACTCAAAAAGCCCTACAACATATTTACCTGAAGAGCTAGAAATTCTTAATCATAAATTAGTTATTCACTGTGAATATCAAGATGTTAAAGAAAGACTTCATCAACTAGATCTTGATCAGGTAGATGAAAAATTCTGGTGTGCCGTGAGGCCAAATTTACAAAAAATATCCGATATTAAGGATTGGTGGGAAATTTATACAAATCCTAAAAAAGTGGAAGTTACAGATCACAATATTTTGATTATCGCTGCGGAAACTTTACCAGAAATTATTAATCAAAATACGTGGGCTAATTGGACTAAATCAATTTCTGAAAAATCTGGAAAAAAAGGCAAGGATTTATTTATGCCCCTCAGGCTTGCTTTAACCGGTATGAATAACGGGCCAGAATTAAAAAATTTACTCCCTCTTTTAAGTAGAGAAGAGATACTTAAAAGGCTCAAAATTTAATAGAGAAGTAAGTTGTATCAAACTAATTAGTCTTTCCGTCAAAATTCTAAATTTTTGATGTAGTTTTAATAATTTTAAAAGTCAATCATCGCATTTTTATTTTTTTGGGGTATTTTTTTACCAAAAATATAAAATTTAGGTGCTATGATGGCAAAAATTCACAATTTACTCATGATTCTCTCTTGAGCAATGCTAATTGCTTAAATTATTAAGATTTTCGGAAAATTATTATGCGGTGGATTCTTTGAGAATATTAGTGATTCTACGCAAATTCAAGCCAACGGCAGAGATAAGCGGATTAACGATATCTCCAATTATTCCCTTAAGGTAGTTTCTACCCATACGACCAAAATTCTTTAGATGACCTATTATCGGTTCAATTGCACTTCTCCGCTTTTGCATCTTTTTGTCATCGGTTGATAAAGCTTTCTTGGTCTTGGCGGTAAAAACCTTGCCTTTTTCTTTGAAGTTATGGCCGGTGTAACCAAGATCTACAAAAATTTTGCTAGTCTCCGGACTTAGCTTGCGCAGCTCCGATACCGTTTGATCTAAAGTATGTCCGTCGTAGGGGTTACCGTGAAAAGATTTAACCCCAAGAATAAAGTTGCCTCGGCCGCTTACTGCAATCCCGACTTTGTTACCAAATTCGTAAGGTTTATTCATTTTACCCTTGCCGATACACTCTACCTCCGGAGCATGAAAGCTATAGACTATCTTATGCTCTTTTTTATAAATATCCTTGTCCTTTTTCTTAAGCACAGACTGGGCATGAATATTTTTAACTCTCGTAAAAATGGCGCTATCCTCAGCAGATAGTTCTAATTTTGATTTTTCTATACCTCTCCAGCATATACGGATCAACCTACCTAAGCGGACTTTTAAGCTTATCATTATTTTTCTACGTTGCCTTGCTTTACTATCTTCCTTGTACTTCCAAAGCTTGATCGTCTTATATTTAAAACTCTTGGCGTATGTCTCGTTAAGCGAAATACCAAGTCGTTTACAGAGATCTACTACTTTTGCTCTTGCGGTCTCCATTAAATGTACGTCATGTGGATGTTTGATATTCTTAATCTGTACAGTCGTATCTATAATCGCCGATTCCAAGTCTTTTTTTTTGAGTGCTCCGACCTTCAGTCCTATACGCAAAAGCTCTTTTAGAATCTCTTTATATCCTTCCTCTCCCAGAGCATTGCGGAATCTACGTATAGTCGCCTCCGATACGTCAATATCTTGTTGCATATACTCATAGCCGCAAAAATATTGCCAATATATATTTTCCTTTAATTCTTCCTCCGTAAACGAATCAGAACCGTTATACATAGCTTGCAGCATTGATAGTCCTAGCATTACTCTATGATCCTTCTTATTTCTACCGAATTGCTTGATTTCAACCTTAGCTAATGCCAGCGCTTCAAGTTCAGACCAATTTACCAAATCTCTCAGTTTATATAATTTGTTTTTGCGATTTAGTTGTATAGATAATTTTTCACCAAATAATCTTTCTTGTTTTTGAGAAAAACTAATATTTTCTATAGGCATATACTTTAAAATCCATAAGCTTTATGCGCTAATTATAACATTTTCTTATGGATTTCGTAAGCCATTTATAACATGAAACCCCTTCTAATTCAGGGGTAGAGAGTTTTGACGGAGAGACTAATTAGATCAACCGCAAGGCTAGGTTTAGATTGGAAATTTTGCAGTAGATATCAGTTTTAGGTATAACAACGAAAGTGCTTCAAAGACAACTCTACAGTTAGCGATTTAAATCTTACCAACCATATGCTCTGGAACAACAAATTTATCAAAATCCTGGTCTGAAATAAAATTGAGCTGTGTAGCAGCTTCTTTGAGAGATAAACCTTCTTTATAAGCTTTTTTAGCAATTATTGCAGCCTTGTCATAACCAATATGAGGGTTTAGAGCAGTTACAAGCATCAAAGACTGATCCATAAGATACTTTATTCTATCACGATTTGGCTCTATATCCTCTATACAATGATCGACAAAACTGATAATTGCATCAGCCAGTAAATTTATAGAATGGAGTACATTCTGAATTATAAGAGGTTTAAAAACATTTAGCTCTAAATGACCATTAGATCCTCCAATCGTAACTGCTACGTGATTCCCCATTACCTGGGCAGCTACCATGGTCATAGCCTCACACTGAGTCGGATTTACTTTACCTGGCATAATTGAGGAACCCGGTTCATTCGCCGGTAAATTAAGCTCGCCTATACCACTTCGTGGCCCGGAAGCAAGTAGCCTGATATCATTTGCTATTTTCATCATACTCACGGCAAGGGTATTAAGTGAGCCGGAAAATTCCACTAACGCATCATTACAGGCTAAAGCTTCAAACTTATTTTTTGCCGTTTTGAATTTATAAGAAGTATATTCTGCTACTTCTTCAGCAAATTTCTCTGCAAAACTTTCGTGGCAATTAATTCCTGTTCCAACAGCCGTACCGCCTTGTGCGAGATAATGTACTCCGGCCAAAGATTGTTCTATTCTTTCTAAAGAATATTCGACTTGGGCAGCATATCCGGAAAATTCTTGTCCTAATGTAACAGGAGTTGCGTCTTGCAAATGGGTTCTACCTATTTTAACTATTTTACTCCATGCTTTTGCTTTTGCAGCAAGACTTTGATGTAATTTGGTTAAAGCTGGAAGTAGTTTTTCATAAGTAGTAATAACTGCCGCAATATGCATTGCCGTTGGAAAAGAATCATTTGATGATTGTCCCATATTGACATGATCGTTTGGATGTACCGGTGTCTTTCCACCTCTTTTACCGGTTAGTTTTTCATTAGCAATAGAGGCTAAAACCTCGTTCATATTCATATTAGTCTGGGTTCCAGAGCCGGTTTGCCAAACTACCAAAGGAAAATTATCACTGAGCTGGCCAGTAATAATTCTATCGGCAGCTTTTACTATTTCTTCTGCTATTTTAGAATCCAATTTACCAATTTTAGAATTAACTAACGCTGCGCATCTTTTTAAGATTGCAAGTGCCTTAATTATTTCTTTCGGCATTTTTTGATCTGCAATTTTGAAATTATTTAGAGATCTTTGTGTTTGTGCTCCCCAATATACTTCTTCACTAACCTCAATTTCACCAATTGAATCGGTTTCTTTTCTGTAACTAGCCATACCAATTCCTCTGCTATAAACCTTTATGGATGATAAATATCAAGCCTTAAGAAACTTACACTCTAGGCTATTCCTTTTTTTATTGGCGCTAATTTTATATCCGCTTTTCTCACATAAATTACGGATGTAAAATTCACGGCAATTTTTAATATTAATTTCCCTATCCTTTCTACCGGTTAGTATATCCCAAGTTTCATCGTTCAATTTCAAATCTTCACTATTAAAAGTTATTTTGGTGAAATTATTACTTGTGTCGTTACCGCAAAAGAAAGACAGTTTACCGCCACCTATACTAGCTTCGGAAATAATCATACCTAAACACAAAGACGCTTTCGCAAGCAAGCTTTCTAAATATAGCACTCCCGTTTCAAACTTTATATCTAGTTCTACCTTATTATTATTTGAGTAAAAATCCTGAAACAATTTGGTCAAATAAACAACACTCATTTGAGCATCACCATCTGGTGAAGCATAAACCCCACGAAAAACTTTAACCTTTTTTGTCAAATTGCCAGATTCTTCAATAGCCAATAACTTTGCTTTATTGCTAATATCTTTGTTATGTGTATCAATTAAGCTTAAACAATTAGAGACGGTACCAACAGAACTGGAAAGATCATGCAAAAATCTTGCATTTAATATCTGCAGTAAACGTAACTCGTCAGTCATACCCCTATCCCTTTTAATAAAAAAATATTAAAGATTACATCATATATGAATTGGTTTATTATATGCTTGTAAAACTGATTCCTGCAACATCTCTGAAAGAGTAGGATGTGGTAAAATTGCTTCAATAAAATCAAGTTCTATCCCCTCCATAGATTTAGCAATTACATAACTATGTATCAATTCTGTCACATCAGAGCCAACCAGATGCGCTCCTAATAATTCACCGGTTTTAGCATCAAAAATCGTTTTTATAAGACCCTCGCTATCGCCTAAAATCAAAGCCTTGCCATTTGCATAAAAAGGAAAACGACCTATTTTTAATTTATAGCCAGCAGCGAGAGCAGCTTTTTCAGTCATTCCAACACTTGCTATCTGGGGCGTAGAATAAGTACAGCCGGGAATATTTAATTTATTTAGCTCATGTGGCTTCTTACCAGCAATATGCTCTACTGCAATTATTCCCTCATGACTTGCCTTATGAGCAAGCCATGGCGCTCCTGCGACATCTCCGATTGCATAAATATTTGCCTCGGCTGTTTGGCATACACCATTAGTAGCTATATGACCACGATCAAGTTTTACCTTCGTATTTTCTAGACCTAAATCCTCGATATTAGCGGTTATCCCGACAGCCATCAATAACACTTCTGCTTCTACCAACATCTTAGTATAATTTTGCAAAAATGCAACTCTAACGGTGTTATTGCTAATTTCCTTTCCTTCTAGTTTAATAGCAGTATAAAATTTTATCCCTTTTGTTTCAAAAGATTTTTTTGCAATAGCTGATATTTCCTCATCTTCCATCGGTAAAATTTGCGAGGCTGCTTCAAGTACAGTCACCTGAACGCCAAGAGCATTATAAAAAGATGCAAATTCAATACCTATAGCTCCTGAACCAACAATAACCATAGATTTTGGGACTGATTCCGGTATTAAAGCCTCTCTATAAGTCCAGATATTCTTGCCGTCTGGTTTAAAACCATCTAGGATTCTTGCTCTAGCACCAGTTGCAATAATAATATTTTTTGCTTCTAAAGAAGTTTTTTGGCCTTTTCCTTCAATTAGAACTGATTTCGGACTACTGATTTTGGCAGTTCCTTCAAAGATTGTTACTTTATTTTTCTTTAGCAAGCCCTTAATACCTCCAACTAATTTAGCTGAGATACTACGTGAACGATTAACGATTTTCTTTATATCAAAATTTGCTTTTTCAGTAATAATACCAAATTCTTCTGCGTGTTTTATTTTCTGTAATAATTCAGCCGACTTTAATAAGGCTTTAGTAGGTATACACCCCCAATTAAGGCAAATACCACCAAGATGCTCTTTTTCAATAACTGCCGTTTTTAAACCTAGTTGAGATGCTCTAATAGCTGCAACATAACCGCCAGGACCACCACCAATAACTATCACATCAAATTTTTCCATATATTCTGGCCCTCTGTAAAAGATTTTTTATTAAACAAACATTAGAATCGGAGCTTCAATATATTTCTTAAAAGCTGCTAAAAATTCTGCCCCGACTGCACCATCAACTACTCTGTGATCACATGAAAGCGTAACATCCATAATAGTTCGTATTTCTACTTTATCGTCAATAATTACCGGACGCTTTGAGCTCATACCTACAGCCATGATACAACCCTGCGGTGGATTAACGATAGCACTAAAGCTTTTAATTCCGTACATACCTAAATTGGAAATACTAAACCCGCCGCCTTGAAATTCTTCAGGCGCAAGAGCATTTTCTCTCGCTCTTTTTGCTAGATCTTTCATTTCAGATGAAATTTTAACGATATCTTTCTGATCGGCATTCTTAATAATCGGAGTAATAAGCCCTCCTTCAATAGCTACAGCTACAGAAATATCAACATTATTATAGAGCATAATCGCACTATCAGTCCAACTAGCATTTGCTGCTGGTACTTCCTTTAAGGCTTTTCCGCAAGCTAAAATAATAAAATCATTTACTGATAATCTTTTATCTTTATCACTCTCAAAATTAGCATTGATCTGCGCCCGTACATTAAGTACCGAATCCATTACACATTCTATTGAAAGATAAAAATGAGGCACGGTAAGTTTTGATTCAAGCAATCTTTTAGCGATCACTTTGCGCATATTATTATTGGGAACCAAACAATATTCCTCTTTATCCCTCCTTATAGATCCTTTACTACTTTTAGCAGCAGATAAAACATCATTTTTAATTATGCGTCCATGTGGACCTGATCCAACAATATTAGACAAAGATATCCCTTCTATACTGGCAATTCTTTTAGCTAGGGGTGACGCAAATATTCGTTTATTCGTACTTACACCTTGAGCAGGAGCGTTAGGGACAGAAATGCTTGCTAGTTTCGCCTCGGCAGGTGCTTGGGTTTTTTCTTCAGCAATTTGTTCAACCGGTTTTGGGGAAGTACTAAATTTGGCAATAAAAGCCTCTACATCAGCGTCTCCTTCATCTCCTTCAACCAGAACAGCAATTAACGAATTAACCTGAACACCTTCTGTTCCTTCTGGAATAAGGATCTTTGCGATGATCCCCTCATCTACGGCTTCTACTTCCATAGTAGCTTTATCAGTTTCGATTTCTGCAATTACCTCACCTGCAGAAATTTTTTCTCCCTCTTTTTTGACCCATTTAGCAAGATTCCCCTCGGTCATGGTCGGCGATAGTGCTGGCATTAAAATTTTTATTGGCATATGAACCTTTTATCGAAATTATTCTGGAAATTACCTGTAACATGCTCTTTTGGCAGCTGCTATTATCTCTTCTACCGTCGGCAATGACATCTTCTCAAGATTCTCGGCATAAGGTAATGGTACGTCTTTTCCCGATACAACCTCTGGAGCAGCATCTAAATAATCAAAAGCTTCTCTTATTACTATAGAACTAATAGTTGCGCCGATTCCAGCAAAAAACCACCCTTCTTCCACAGATATTAACCGATTCGTCTTGCGAACTGATTCTAATATAGTTTCAATATCAAGCGGTTTTATCGTTCTTAAATCTATTATTTCGGCATCAATATTTTCTTCTGCTAAAATATTTGCCGCCTCGATTGCCATCCCAACTTGCAGGGAAAAAGCCAAAATTGTTACATCAGCCCCTTCTTTTACTATTCGTGCTTTGCCAATAGGAATTGGCTCAATAACATCTGGTATCTCAAAACTCCTACCATACATTATCTCATTTTCTAAAAAAATAACCGGATTATCATCTCTGATAGCGCTTATTAACAGCCCTTTTGCATCATCAGCACTATAAGGAGCTATTACCTTAAGCCCAGGTATATGGGAATATATTGCGGCAAAATTCTGGCTATGCTGGGCAGCAACACGGGCAGCTGCTCCATTTGGTCCTCTAAAAACTATTGGGCAGCCAAGTTGTCCTCCAGACATATAATTTGTTTTAGCAGCAGAATTAACTATTTGATCAAAAGCCTGCATCGCAAAATTAAAAGTCATGAACTCTACTATCGGCCTAAGCCCTCCAAAAGCCGCTCCAATAGCTAGCCCTGTAAATCCATGTTCACTAATTGGACTATCTATTACTCTCTTTGGCCCAAACTCCTGAAGCAGACCTTGCGTTATCTTATATGCTCCCTGGTACTCTGCTACCTCCTCACCCAGAATAAAAACTCTCTCGTCTCTCTGCATTTCCTCTTTCATAGCCAGCTGCAGAGCTTCCCTAACTGTTATTTCTGCCATATATGCACCCTTTATTTATATATATCTGTAAACAACTCGCTTTCATCCGGTAAAGGCTCTGATGTAGCAAACTCTTCCACTTCCGCTATTTTCAACTTAACTTTTTTCTCTATAGTTTTTAGATCTTCTTCGCTTGCATATTTATTATCTACGATAATATTTCTAACATCTACTAATGGGTCACGACCCTTATACTGTTCTACCTCTTCTTTTGTTCTATATTTCGCAGGATCAGACATTGAATGCCCTCTAAATCTATATGTCTTTACTTCAACAATTATTGGCCCAGCACCAGACCTTGCATAATCAGAGGCAAAAACCGCAGCATTATAAACAGCATCGACATCCATACCATTTACTTGAATACCAGCTATACCAAATGACTCGCCTTTTTTATATAATTCACCCATGGAAGTAGATCTCTTTACTGCCGTCCCCATTGAATATTCATTATTTTCAATAACATAAACAACAGGCAATTTCCACAAGGAAGCCATATTAAAGGCCTCATAAACCTGCCCTTGATTTACAGCTCCATCACCTAGAAAAGTATAGCAAATATTTTTAGTATTATTATACTTTTCAGCAAATGCAAGACCTGTTCCTATAGGCACTTGCGCTCCGACAATACCATGACCACCATAAAATTTTCCTGGAATATCAAACATGTGCATTGAACCGCCTTTACCTTTAGAACAACCAGATGCTCTACCGGTAAGTTCCGCCATCACGAATTTCGGATCAATGCCAGACATAATAATATGCGCATGATCGCGATAGCTAGTAATCATACTATCGCCTTTTTGTTTAGCAAATTCAAACCCCATAATTACAGCTTCCTGACCAATATACAAATGACAGAAACCACCTATTAACCCCATGCCGTAAAATTGACCGCACTTTTCTTCAAAACGACGAATAAGCAGCATTTTCTCATAGCATTGTACATACTGCAAAGCGCTTAATTTTAATTTATTTGGTTTAAATTCAATCATATTATTTCATTAAAATAAATAAACCTCGAACATAATAGAGGACTAATATGTTGTCAATAGTTAGGGACATATAAACGGTTAAGAAAAAATACCAAGGGTTAAAATCTTAAGTTAAAATTAATTTTATTGATATAAGATTTACTAATTCCTTATGGATAAGGTTGAAAATTATTTTATTTGCTTTTTTGCAATAGTTTACCTATTATTGCCACCAAAAATTAAATACAAGTTAAATTATTAATTTTAAATACTTATGGTACATAAAAAACCGATACAGAAATTTATCTCATTTACTGATAATAGCCCTGAATTTGAAGCTGTAAAAGAAGATATGGAATCCGGATGGAACATAATAAGTCTAGTAAAAAACGGAGTTTATTATGTTGGTATTATGGAACAGAATAAACAAAAAGGTGCTAATGAATCAGAATCACTTTTTATTCCTCCCAGAAAAAAATTGAAAATTTCTTCTAAATAAAAACAGTACTATACGGGATAATACTTAAAATTCTTTCTTGCAGTATTCCTTTATTCCTTACACTAAAGTAAAAACCTGTGAATTTATCTTTTATACGAGACTTTGCCTTACCTATGAAACCCGGGAAGTAAGTATTGTCCTACTTAAATGATGTTCCATTTTTTAATCTGTAGCACTAAAGAAAATAATTTAATAAATTATTCATAATTTGCTTATATTTCAACTAATAAGGGATTATTATATAAGTATAGAATTAATTGATTCTTAAAATGATGGATTATTCCACACTCTGCAAATATTCACTAAGATTAACAGAAAAACTTAAATCATTAGATACTCAAAATGCGCTGGATTTTGAGTTAATTGACAAAGCTATTTACTTCGCTAGGAAATATCATGGTAACCAAAAAAGGAAGTCAGGCGAGCCTGTGTGCCATAGAGAAGCAAGGAGGAAGTAACAAATCCTTGTAAGCTTTATAAAAGATGAAGGTAGGTCCTTCGGAGTCGGTTTTCAGGAGCAGGCTTCAAACCACCTCAAGTAGCTGTCATAAAGAGTGATGGTTGTGAGCGTTGAGGAAAAGTCAAGAATAGACTTGGCAGGTGTGGATCAGAAAGACGAACTAACGTGAACTACTGACAACG
This sequence comes from Candidatus Megaera polyxenophila, assembly GCF_029982035.1. Taxonomy (NCBI): domain Bacteria; kingdom Pseudomonadati; phylum Pseudomonadota; class Alphaproteobacteria; order Rickettsiales; family Rickettsiaceae; genus Candidatus Megaera; species Candidatus Megaera polyxenophila. Next base: position 1,576,842 of record NZ_CP104166.1, on the reverse strand, counting down.
CGTCGTAAGTCTTACAATATGACATCAAAACTGGAAGTGAGGTTCCCTTCTAGGATCAATTTGCAAGAGACCTGATTACTGTGCAAGTGGTGTCCGGCGTAAAGGTAGCGTGAGTCTGATCATAGGCTTTTATAAGGAACTATGGGAACTAGTCGCCTTGATGTTAAGGGAGAAATATAAGAGGTGGATACCTTGAATATGAGAGTACCGACGCAAGGAACTAGGGCGGAGCAATTCGTAGTAGTGAAGAAACTTCTGTAATGGGAGTGGAGCGAAGGGATTGCGTTAGGTAGTTACATTTAAAATGCAACTTGCAAAAGGAGGAAATTTTGAGTGCAACAAAACCATTTACCATTCCAAAGAAACTAGTAATGAAAGCTTTTAAACTAGTCAAAGCGAAGGATGGTGCTGCTGGAGTAGATCAGCAAACTCTGACAAGCTTTGAAGAAAGCTTACAAGACAATCTTTATAAACTATGGAATAGGCTATCATCAGGTAGTTATTTTCCACCACCAGTCAAGGCGGTAGCAATACCTAAGAAAACTGGAGGTGAAAGGATTTTGGGAGTACCAACTATATCTGACAGAATAGCACAGATGGTAGTGAAGTTAGTTTTTGAACCTTTAGTAGAACCTTATTTTTATCCAGATTCTTATGGTTATAGAGTTGGAAAATCAGCATTAGAAGCTATAGGTATTACTCGTCAGCGATGCTGGAAGAGTAATTGGATATTAGAGTTCGACATTAAAGGATTGTTTGATAATATACCACACGAACTATTATTAAAAGCAGTAAGAAAACACACAGATAACAAATGGGTATTATTATATATAGAAAGATGGTTACAAGCACCTATAGAATTACCAAATGGTGAGGTAAGTATCAGAACAAAAGGCACACCGCAAGGTGGGGTGATTAGTCCTATATTAAGTAACCTGTTTTTACACTATGTGTTTGACAATTGGATGAACAGGCAATACCGACAACTAAAATGGTGTAGGTATGCTGATGATGGTTTAGTACACGGGGATAGCGAACAAGAAATGCAAGAACTGTTAGTAGCACTGAAGCAAAGGTTTAAAGAATGTGGATTAGAGCTACATCCAGAAAAGACAAAGATTGTTTATTGCAAAGATGATAAGCGTAAGGGTGAATATCCAAATACAGAGTTTACGTTTTTAGGATATAGCTTTAGGCGACGAAAGGTTAAAAACAGCAAAGATAATAGTATATTTGTAAGTTTTAACCCTGCAGTAAGTAAAGACGCACAGAAATCAATGCGAGCAAAGATACGCAAGAGTAGTGTTAGTCGTAAAACTGACGTTAGTATACAGGATATAGCTGAGAAATATAATCCAATCCTGCGAGGGTGGATAGAATATTACGGAAAATATCATGTTACAGAGCTATATAAATCAGTGATGCGACATTTTAATACGAATATTCTTAAGTGGCTTATGCGTAAGTATAAAAAGTTTAAAGGTAGTAAAGCAAAAGCAGGAAAACTTTTAAAAGAAATTGCTAAAAGAGATCCAAGTTTATTTGTACACTGGGAAAAAGGAATAATAGATACGTTTGCCTAATGGAAGCGGTGTGAATTGAGAGGTTCACGCACCGTTTTGCGAGAGACTAGTGGGGAAGTTCCACTGGTCTACTCTCCTATTACTCTCACCCGTTAGAAGTAGCTTATATGATATCCGACTACAATTTAAAAACGGATGTAATAGCAGCTAGCATATTGCATGATATTATTGAAGACAGCGAAATTACCGTAGAAATAATACAGGATGGTTTTGGGAAAAGAATAGCAGAAATGGTTGATAGACTTACTCGTGATAGACCAGATGGGACAAAATTAAGTGTAGAAGAAATAATTAATAATGCCTACCATAAAAAGGATAAGGAAGTTTTATTAATAAAGCTATTTGATAGGTTGCATAATATTCAAACTATAGAAAGCATAAAAACTGAAAAGCAGAAAAAGATAGCTGAAGAAACCTTAAAATATGTGGCTATCATATCTACTGAATTTGATGATATCAGTTTAGAAGAGTATATTTATATGAGTTCATATAAAATTATAGCTACTAAACAGGATTATGATTTTTATTATAAGAAGTATCATCGGTTTTTAGTTTTTGATGATTATCGTCTCCCTTCTCCAACTTTTGAAAATAATTAAGAGCAATGGCGTAACCAATAAGTATTGGAAATAATATAATACAGATTCCAGGATAACCATAGTCTCTGACTAAGTATATCATGCCAAATGTAGTAATAACAGACATTACTGTACGTGACATTGCATAAACCATACTGCTACATTTAAAACGATGTAATGTAGGGAAATGTTTAAAGAAAACAGACATAGCTGGAAAGCTAGTAACTTTAAATGCAGCAATACACATTTGAAAAACCATGATTTGTATAGGAGAATCCATTGCATCTAATAATAAAAACCCTACTCCTAATACAAATGATGCAACTAGCCTTATGTTTAATATTTTAAACGGATGTACAGTACGTACTATATAAACAATAACAAAAGTAGCAATGCATCCTACTATTGAAACATAGAGGTTATTGGTGATAACTTGGTGAGGTGTAAGTTCAAACTTATCCTTTAGCACCTGCCCAAGATATACGTATAATATATAAAACCAAACAGGATATGCACATTCTATCGCAAAGTAAGCTATTAACCCACCAACTAAATACCCGACTTAGGCGGCATATTTTACTTCTTTCGCCTGAAATAATCTTTTGATATGTTCTGGGTTATTTTGCAGAGTCCTTAGGTAAGATTTTAAATTCCCTTGGAGTTCAGATTTTGTAAGAGGTATATGTTTCCTATTTACATTTCTTTTTAAATCGTTGTTTAAATATTCATCCGGATTATGTTGCGGAGTATACGGAGGCAGAAAAAATAAAGAAATTTTCTTTTTATGTTTCCGAGTCCATATTTGTACTTTTTTGCTATGATGAACCTTGAGATTATCTAGGATTAAGAAGATTTTTTTCTTGGAGTATTTTACCAACCTCCGTAAAAATTCTATAAATACATTTGTTTTTAGTGTCTCTTCGTACAGCATAAACCTTAGCTTACCGTTATTTGTAACAGTGGATATCATGTTTATACTAAATCTCTTCGATTTATGAATCACAACAGGGGTTTTTCCTTTTAAAGAATAGCTTTGTAATACCTGACACTCTTGTTTTATCCCTACTTCGTCGCACCAATGTATTTCTGCCTTTTCATATTCTGCTTGCTTGGCTATTGACGGATATTCTTCATCTAACCAAAATTGAACCCTTTTGGGTTGCTGCTCATATGCTAACTTCTTTGGCTTTTGTGCAGTATACCCCCATCTTCTTAAATATTCGCCTATTGTACTTAGGGGAAGAAAAAATCCACAATGTTTTTTGATGAGTGCATTAACTGATTTTCTTGACCATAATGCTGATTTGATATTGTGATCTTCTGGTCTAGAGATATTTACGTACCCTTGTATTATTTTACTTTGATCTTCGGTTATAAGCCTTTTCTCTCCTATCTTTCTACCTCTTAACTTCCCACTAATTGCGTACTTGTCGCCTCTCTTTTCCCTCCTTACCCATTCATTTACTGTCTGGCGACTCACTCCTATTAATTCACCTACCGACGATTGACTCTCTCCTCTTTTTACTAGTTTTAGAGCAATCTTTCTCATCGACGCTTGTGCGCTTATTGATAATTTCCTAAAATCTTCACTTTTTGACATTATTGCATTATACAAATTCCTTCCTTCTTGGCAATAGTTATGTCGGGTATTTAATTGGTGGGTTAATAGAACAGTTTTTATATTAATATCCTTATAGTGGTTGTTTCCTTTAGTTAAAATTAATCTTTTTCTCGCATCTGCAAATTCTGGGGTTTCTCTAAGCGCTTTTCTTGCATATGACCCAATAAGAGCTATACCTGCACCGATTAAAAAAGCAAATCGCCAATTAAAAGAAGTAATCGATGAAGTGGCTAAACTTGCAACTCCTAAAGCCGCCATCGAACCTACAGCACTAAAGTTTGATGCAAAAGAAACGGCTGCATATTGTATAGGACGTTTAACTATTTCAGAGAGATATACTTGTGCTCCAATAATTTCCCCCATACTAGACATACCTTGGATAATTCTACAAATTATAATAGTATAAGAGGCTGTTATACCTATTTCAGCATAGGTTGGGAGCACTGACATAACTACACAAGAACCAGACATCATCAGTGTTGTAATTATAACTGTATGTTTACGTCCTATGTTATCACCAATATAGCCAAATATTAAAGCCCCAATGGGCCTTAGCAAGTATGTAGAACAAAATGCAAATGCAGCAAGTAAAGAAGCGGTAAAAGGGTCAGTTTTAGGAAAAAACAAGTCATTAAGCAATACCGCCATATGAACAAATAACATGAGGTCAAAGCACTCGAGAAACGTGCCTATAGATAATAACCCTACTGCTTCTTTCTGCTCTTTTGTAAGACTTCGTTGTTCTGTTGGTTTCATTAAATAATCATGATTATTTTATAAGCATCTCTCAATTAAAACAGCTATTTAGCTTGTATTGCAACTATTTATTGTACTAATACTGATAAATTTTTCCTAAAAAGAAAATATTATATTTGCAAATCCCCGTTAAATTAACTAATAATTAAATTATACATATATTAATTAAATCAAATTTAGTTTTATTAACTTTAATAAAGGTGTTTATTATGGCCAAACAACGTGAGGTAGAAAAGCAGTTCCATAATCGTGCTAAAAACGAGAACTATTATGACGCCATGGAAAAGGCAAGAGCAGAAGATCAAGCTTCATATGGCACGGTTCGTCCAGCTCCACGAGATCCTGAATTTGCTGCCCAGCTAGATAAATGTTGTGATGTTGTCTGTTGTGGTTGTTGTTGTACGGTAGATGAACACAACCCGGAAAATAATAATGTGTGGTGTACTATTCTTTAGCCTCTTAACTTTAAGCTTTCAAGGGGCTTATTTCAGCCCCTATTTTTTCCCTTTATCTTCTTCTTAAATCTTCAATTGTCCTGGCTGACCTTAGACCTACCTGCGTAGTCTTAATAGGAATATATTCCTGCATACCGGCTTCTTTCCTATGTTCATTAATACCGGATACGTGTTTGTCTACTTCACTTATAATATCCATTTTTCTTCGACTGATCTCTTCTAGAACCCTCTCACTATCTTCAAAATCCCTTAATGATTTTTGTAGTTTTAATACTTCATCTTTTGGTACTACTATTATTGCATCTTCATCTCTTCGTGGTCCTATTCCCTGTTCTTTAGCAACTTCTAATTCAGCAATCTTGGTTTGATAGTATTCCTCAAGTAAAACCGGCAAATCCTGCGGTGGTATATCTCTCATACCAAAATGGTCTTCCAGAATCTGGGTATTATGTCTGATATTTTCTTCTGCTTCCTTAACTATGGTTTGGTGAAGGCTTTCCCGTGCTACGAAAGGATCTTCCTCGAGTATATGTGTTTTAAGGCGTTCTGCTTTATCAATCATACTAACCATTTCGGAATCTTTAGCATATTCTCTCATGTATTTCTCACCCTTAAGTACAGGATTTGGATCATCTTTGTCGGCTTTGATTAGCTCCTGATAAACTTTATGCTGTATTTCTTGCTGGGCTAGTTCTCTATATACCTCTAGATTTGAATCACCACCGACTTTAACTTTAGCTCTGGCAATAAATTCCGGCGATACTACACTTTCTCCTTTAATCTTGCTTAAACTATCTATTTTCATTGCCACTGGTTTATACTCTTGTTCTCTTGCTCTATCGGCCAGCATTTCATTATATGTCTGCAAGCGGTAATTTTCAGCGTCTTTATTCATATTAATATTATTCCATGCACCGCCGGCAAAAGTATTACCAATAGCTTTCAGGGTTTCATTATCACTCTCTCCTACAACTTTTCTATACGCCTCATGTTTTAAATTTTGGTATCCCGCATACAGTTCTTCCCCAAGCTGTTTCTGCTTATCTTTTTCAAGGTTCTGTTTAGTTTTAACTTTATGTTGCAGCTCTTTTAGCGACCTAAAGGTAGAATTATGTTTACCAAGAAGCCCTACCCCTCTTTCTGATAAAGCCTGATAGGCATCAACATAAGCTTCTGCATATTTCCTTGAATAATCAGCGTCATCTGCTAGCTCCCGCAAGGATTTCTTATTGGTTTCTGCTCTAGCAAAATCATCTATTAATTTTTGCTCCGCCGCACTTAAGTTTCTATATTTTTTACCATATTTTTCCTTAGCCAGTTCTTCTACCGACTTATTCTGATATTTACTATTAACAAGATCTTTAATCGACTGTTGCTCCTGATCATTTAACTTGGCAAAATCCTTACCATATTGAGCCTTAGCAAATTCATTTTGGAGCTCACTGGACTTTTTATGAGACATTTCAGCAGCAATTTTACTGGCTTGTTCGTCAGTAAGTGCTGGGTGGCCTATCTCTTTAAGCTTCTCTTTTAAAACATTAGTATATTTACCAATAGCACCCTTCTTTACATTCCTGTAATCAAGGCCGGATAATTTTTTTGCTTCAGCTGCTACTGCCATGTTTATATTACCCGACAAGGCTTCCTGTTTTAACAATGCAATTCTTTTATTATCTACCCATCTAGACGGGATTTCTTTTATTTCGTTTAATTTTGCAGCAGCCACTTCTCTAATGCCACTTATTGCCCGCCCGACTTTTGTTTGCGCCAATCTGCCTTTTATTGGCGACGTAACATACTTATCCATTGCTGATCGTATACCGGCTGAAGCATGTTTGTTAACATTAGCCATTCTAGTAAGATTTCCCGAAGTATTTGAAATAAATTTAGCAATAGAGACTGCAATACCGTTAAATTTATCCAGTAGATAAATAGCCACAAAAATTAACAACATACCATCAAGCTGGACAAATTTTCCATTCCAGAACTGATTAATCCTCCGTAGGTCTCTATCAGGATCGAGGAACGGTAAATCTACATATCTTGCACCTATACAAGCATAAGCTTCACAGAAAGATCCATCATCTGCTCCGGTTATAACATTATCCCCAGATTGAAAATGATCTATTGGAATCGGTATATTACGTTTAACTCTGGTAAATTGCTCGCCTTTCATCGGCTCAGGAAACCACCAGTAAAAAATCGAATCCCCTAAATCAAAACCTAAATTCTCCTTAGTAAAATCACTAATTACTTCAGCTCCATCATTATTCATTTTAGGAAAAGTGTGTTTACAGATTCTAAAACCGAGAGATCCATATATTTCCTGGCGTAAAATCATGGAGATGAACACAAGTCCCGTAAATAAGATAATCGGTTGAATAGCGTAAGAGATAAGCTGCCTTAACCAGTTTTCAAATAAGGACCGTGTAATGCCAAATAGTAAAAAGCAAATAAATATCGGGCCCATGGTTATTATCATCCCGATTGCAATTAAGGCTGTAAGATAAATAACAGCAGCATCGAAAAATATAATAATTAAGAAATATAAAGCAAAGAAGAATAGTATAATATATATAAAACCCATCCAATCTACAAATAATAAAGAAAACAATTTAGATAAAGTTTGAGGAGCAAGCATCATACCAAGTATTCCTGGTGATCCAGGTCCTGTAGCTCCAGCTTCTGTTATCATTTTTAGAATTTGGTCTACCCCGCCAACAAACCAGACAAATAAATAATCATTAAAAAATGTCCAACTATATTCTGAACTAAGCAATGCTGAAACCACTGCAATTTTCATTACCCTGACTATTAATTCAGTATGGGTTACTTGGACATTCCCAACCAGATAACTAAGAGCCGTCCACATAATATAAAGCGACAACAAAGCAGAAACGGCCATTCTATAGCCAGGGTTATTAACTATACCCATGTAGATATTTCGGATTAAACCGTAATCGCCATTTACTCCAAAAAGAAAGTTTTTAACTAGATTCGTGACATAAGTTATAGGATCAGGACTCGTATCGGTAATACCGGATTTTATACTAACCCGATATTGCCCGCTATTATCATCATAAAAATTATCTAAGATCTTAAAATATAAATCACTGTTTGCATATTGTTGTTTTAAATCACTTTGACTTCTGCTTGCATCCTGATAGTTATAGAGGATACCGCCAGCAGTACGAGTATTGCCATTCTTATCAACATCAAGCATTTCATACCCTACCGGTTTCTCGCCTAAATGAAAAGTAAGCCCTTGAGGATTTTTCTGACTTGAAAAAGTCTGATTAGGATTCGTACCTTTCCTGGCAATAAGTGCATATAACCCTACACCATTTTTAAAAATACACGGAGCATTTGTAATTTGTGCATCTTTAGTATTAGTACACATAGTACCGTCTATAAATGTACATTCCCGAAGTCTTTGGCAAAATGTGGATAAGGTAGCAGTGTTATCGGCCTGACCATACCACGCACACCAGGCCGAAAGCTCAGAGCTGTTGTTTCTATCTACTCCTTGCGTCCATCCTCTAACTAAAATTACCAGAGGCCTACCGTCAACTTTATAATTTGAAAGTCTCCATGGAGCAATTTGCGCTATACCCGACTGATTGGACATTTCCTCTTTAGTGTACCTTGCAGATACCGTCAAATTAACGAATCCGAAATCGTCAGCCTCAATGCAGCGGTCACCGCTACAGGCTGAAAGGCAGAATAATAATACCAAAAATGACCAAATCCTATTCATTGAATCTATCCAAATTATTAATTTCCTTGAAATAAAATTGTGCAACATCTTGATTATTCATTTGCCCCCCCCCCCTTTCCTCTAGGTATTTCTGGTTTAGGGCTACTATCATCTATATCCCCGCTAGAGGAACTTTTCTTAATTCCGCTATAATCAGGGTCATCCACCTTGCCTTTTTCACGATGAGTTATTTTTTGATCAATAAATTTCTCTTTTGCAAAACTAGCAACTTTCCGTGGAACAGAAGTAACAGGGCTTGTAACTTTTTGAATATCGCCCATTATGTTATGTACAGGATTCGCACTTTTTACATCCTGCAATTCCCCTTCTTGTCTAGCTGGAGTTACACCAGTCAAGGAATTAGTAATAATTGTTATATAATCTATTAAACCGGCTGATAGTTTACAATATATAAAAAATATAAACCCAGAGGTTGCGACTCTTACAAAAGTTCCCTTAGCATTGAAAAAATCATCAATTGAGCCAATATCGCTTACCACCGGAATATAGAAGGGAATACCAGATAAAAACGGTAATGAAAATGAAAAACTAATTGGTATACCAATATTATGCAGATCGATAGAAATTTTAAGCGGGATTAAAACTCCCCAACAAGCTTTAACTACCACACCCGTTATATATTCACCCATTAACTGGTCTATAAGGAGAAAAAATACTAATAACACAGTAGGTTGCAGCATGTAACTAAATAAAGTCGAAAGCCAATTATCAAAAAGGCTTCTTGTTTGTTCAAAAAGGATTAGTATTATAAAAAACGGTGCAAGCGATATCATTACTGCCAGCCCTAAAAAGGCAAGGCAATAGCTTATAATTACCTCTAGCACTGCCCTAAGATAAATTAACATTGAATAAATAGCTAAGCATGCAAAAAAGGCCAAGCCGTTATGTATTTGTAATAGCTGAATGGCAAGTAAAGCCCATACATCACCATTACCATATCTATCAAAAATAGGATCTATAAATCCAAATACATTACCTACAGTACTTGTAACACCGACAACTGTAGTGAGCAGGTAATCACTTCCAGAAACAAAAATTTTAAATAAATTATCATTAAAAAACGACCAGCTGGTTTCGCTAAATAATGCTACTATTAATCCCACCTTTAACACTCTTATAACTATATCAGTTACAGTAATTTGAACTGCACCTGCTAGGAAAGCCAGGCCATATATTATTATATATATTACAAGGCAGCTTTTTGCGATAGCCTGCAAAGTTGGATTACTCACCAATTTTTCATAAATTATACGACTTAATTCATTATATTTATCTCTCAGAGGAGAAACCAAATCACCGTAAACTACACTAGAAAACCATGTAGATCCCGTATAATTTGCTATATTAACATTTATATTTCCTGAGAGGTTAGGAACTCCTGAAACCTTTAACCACAACCAACCAGATGTATAAGCATTCCCTTTGAAATTCTGCTGTAAATCATTACCTATAGTAGTACTCTCAGGAGCGCCTGATTCCGCAATATAATACTCAACTTTTAAATTTCTTAAATCATCCGGGCTTATCACAGCATTTGCCTGTCCAATTTCAATTTCCATGGAATACCCACCGAAATAAAAAAAATTAACAGGAGTTAAGATATTAGCATTCAGATAAATAAATAGGTTAATATAGTTAAATATATCTACGCTACTGGTATCAAAATCTGTCCATTGAATCATCTGTTGAAGAAAATTATTACCGTACATCCCAGTAATCGGCCACGGAGTTGTAAAATTTAGGTCGCCATCAGAATCAGAATAATGATATAGAAAGTATTTACCACTAAATGAGGAATAAACAAATTTCTGCTGAGAATCCTTAATAGTCACTCCTCCAATATCAACTTTAAATCCCCTTCCCTTATCATAAAAACATACAGGATTATCTGCTCCATCAGCATTATCAGGACATGAAGGAATAGAGTTAATCTTGGAAGTAAAATAGCTGTCCGAAACTTTCCCTACTAACTGAGGTATCTGATCTCCCAGATTAAGGTATTTCCCGGGTACTGGTAGACAACGGCTAGCATAATCAGTAGCAGTAGGAGTGATAATATCTGAGCACCATCTACTAGGCAAAGCAAACATCACCTTATTTCGAAGGACTGCCGAAGAGCTATCAGTAAAAATACTAATAGGATTTCCATCATTTCCAAGCCCTCCCTGCATATCACCATCTGAACCAAAAAAATTGCCATTAGCATCAAGTGTAATATTAATTACATCATTTTTTTGTACTGTGATTTTCTGTCTACCAACAAAATTAAAGTAATCATTAAAATCACCAAACCGCGTAGCAGAAAACACATAATTCCGCTGGTAATAAGGTAAAATCTTGGATCTATAATTATTAAAATCGGTTATATACTTTTGCTCTACATAATCATATTTTTGAATAAAAATCTGAGGTTGGTTAAATCTAGGATCAATTCTGTATAACACACGATACTTTTGCGGTCGTGGTGAAACTCCCTTAGTATTCCAAGACATTGAAAGCATTTTATCCTGGTCAACATGTACACCTGCTGGCATCCATACATCCGGATTTTCAACATTAAGGTTCTTATGCGATTGATTCACACTTGAAAAAGCTGGAACTTCAATACACCTTGGAGAAGGAGAAAAAGACATTATATCTGCATTCATCCAATCAAAAACCCTATCGTCACTATAAGCACTAGCTATAAAGGCCTGCATTACCGATATAATAACTAATAATATTTTACTGGTTAATTTCATTTTTTGCCTAAATTAAATACTGCTGCCCTATATTATCTAACACCATCTGCATAAACCCTGTGCTTTCCTACACCACTATTTTTCACTACTTTCCGGTTTTTCTCCCCCTCCTCCGTCCGGAGACCGATCATGTCTATTTCCCGGTTTCATAGATCCTTGTGGCCCTTTATCCATACTTTGTAACCTCTCTCTGGCTTTGCCTTGCATCTCTTGTCTGCTCTCTTTATCTAAACCAACTTTTGTCAGCGCCTTATTTTCTACCCAGTTTGACATGTCGGCACCCATAGCTGTTGCAGAAGGTCCACCTACACCACCGGCAAGTTTTGCAACCATTTTTCCTGAAAGCTCTATATACCCCCACATACAGTAAGTAATCATCAACAATATGACAATATTTTGCATATTTACTCCCATAGAACTGCTTCTGTAATCAAATCCCCAAGGAGCAAACCAATTAAAACAGAAAAGCGGGACATCTAAAAATGCTGCATTAAAACCAGGGATACTAGGAAAAGGTATTCTAAACGGAATAGCACATTTCCAACATACACTATACCCAATTACGTAATCTAAAAATATTGTAAATAATTGAGTAAGGATAATGATACCAGCTAGCATAATTGTAGGTTCGAGCATATACCTAAAAGTAAATTTTACCCAGTTATCAAAAAGGTAACGTGTTTTTTCAAAAAGAATAAAGGTCAAGAATAACGGTGCTATACCAATCAACACTGCAATAGCAAAATATGCCATTAAATACACAGCAAGCGCTCTAAAACCAACTATTATTACTATCCCCAAACAAACAAATAGCAGTATAAAATAAATAACACCATTAATTCCCATCGAAAGAAGTGCTATCATTTGAGCAGCAAAAGTACTGCTCAAGAATATTTTAGTAAATACCTCATTCATAAACATAAATGGGTTTGAAACGCTTGTGGAACTAGAAAACAAGCTATACCCACTCATATTTGCAATTATTGCATCAGAAAACCCTGTTACAAAGTCGAAAACATAATCGTTAAAAAAGGCAAAAGTCTTATCATTCATAAGCCCAGCTACAAATGCAATTTTTATTACTCTAATTACAATGTCCGTCTGGCTTATCTTTACCATTCCAAGTAAAAACATTGCTCCATAGAACATAATGTAAAGGCTTAAAAGACCTTTTATATAATTAAAGAAATTTGTACAGTTACCTGTTCCGCCAATCCCTTGATAACAGGTCATATTTTTAAATATCGTTATAGAAGTGGTTTTTATTTTAGTTTTTAAGCCTTCAAATAGAGGATTTAATACGTCATCATAAAACCCACCGTGCTTTATGTCAGAAAGGAAAGAAACAGTATATTGACCAAAACTATCTTTATAATCTTCTGGCGCATTATTAATTTTTAACCATAAATACCCCCCGCTACCACTGCTTGGAGCAGTTATTGATCCCTTACCACCGGCATCAACTACAATATTTTCAATATTTACCGGAGCAGCAGTATTTGGATTAGAACCGTAATCAGCAATAACATATTGCACGACTCCCCTTCCTTGAATAGAATCGTTCATCCCATTGCCATTAGTTCTAATGCATTTAGTCTGTTTTATATTAAGTACAAAACCGCCCGTATTATCACTATAAGCATTGTCAGCATCAGCTAATTTATATTGTAAATATCCAACATCTCTGCCGTTATAACCTGCTTTTTCTATTTTTATAATTTGATAATCGGTACTATTATTATAAAAACTTTGGTCCGCTTCAATCTGTACACGGGTAAAATTACTACCGGCATTAGCTGCATTAGTGGGGTTAACACTACTGTCGATTCTACTTATGAGACCTACAGGATCGTTAGCACTGAACCAGAAATATTTTTGATTTTGGAAAGATCCCCTAATATAATCAGCCTCTGAACTGCAACTATGACTAGTAACATTCCACAGATCAGAAATAGTACCGCTCCAGGGAGAAGGATAAGTACGGCTACCGTTATTTGCATAAGGCTCAGGAGCTATAGCTGCAACATTTTTATAACATGAGCAACAATCAGGTATTTGGTGTCCCCAACAGAACGCTCCGAATGTGTCCCACTCACTACAATGAGAACCACATTGTCCGCAAGCATCACAATCAGTGGCCCATTCACAATTACCCACATAACTATTCGTGCCATTCCATAAGCTGTACCTACCACATATCGGACTATAGGTTCTTTTACCCTCTCTACAATCAGCCGTTGTCATCGTTTTAGTGAAATAATTATAAATGGAGCTAGAAGATACTGTAGTTTTTTTCTCACGATAAAGAGCTACATAAAATCTATCGTTTCTATATAACTCGGTTAAGTTCTTCCAATTTGGAGTTCTAGCATCAAGTATTAACGACACTGGAGGAGTAGTCTGATCCTCTACTCTTGGAATCTCAATTTTTTTACCATCAACATCTAAATTAGAATCTTGTTGTAAATTATTTATTGGGATATAGGCCTTGCATAGACTGACTTCCCCCTTAATATAAAATTGCACAAACTGGTCAGGTTTTAACCGCAAATTTGTATTTAACCATTTACCGTAAGCACTTGGATCAAGTGCTACCCCAGTTCCCCCGGTAGAAGATACACCAGAATCAGAACCTGTATAATTGGCGGTTGCTTTGAGTATTACAGTATTACTTACAACATCACTATTAGATAAACTACCTTGGTCGTTCACATTGTATCGATACAAACAACCATCCGTTAGATCCATAGAACCAATAATTGCTATTATCCATAATATTATCATGGTTAAAATTGCAAGGCCGACCATACCAAGTAAATAAGCAAATTTATTACCTTTCATTACTTACCACCTCCAGGAGCAGAAATTGTATCAGATGCTTCTTCTTTTGATGATCCGCCGGTAGATGCTTTATCAGAAGCTTCTCCTCCTTTATCTCCCCCTGTTTCTGATTTTTCACCTTGAGACGCCACTGTCTTAGCAGCTTGAGGATCTTTAGAGGCAGCAGCCTTAATAAATTCAGCTGCCTGTTTTGCCTTTTCCATAAGGGCTGTCGGCGAGACAACAACCGATGACATATTTGGCCCACTTGTAAGGTCAGAAATAAATTCATTTACAGACTGAATTGCAAAATAAAATATAAATACGTATACAATCATATATACCATATTTAGAGCTAAATCTAAGAAATCGCTAAGTGTTGTAATTTCAAATATAAGAAGTGTTTTTTTCTCCCACCCTTGGCCTAAATAAAATTTTATTAATTTATATCCTGTACTATTTATACATTTTTCTGGTTCACTTGCTGGTTCTCTCAGTTCAAAGGTACTAAAATTAATTCCGGAGGAGTTATAATCGTGCCTTAAATATTCGCAGTTTCCAAAGAAAATGGAATCATACATAGTAAGTAATAAGGCTACAAACCCTCCAACAACAGCCGGTTGAAGCGCACAAGAAACAATTATTTTTGTCCACGCATCAAAATAACCTTTTGTTCTTTCAAACAATAACATAGGAACAAAAATTGGGGAGATATAAACCATTACATAAAGCGTAACCATCGATACCAAATAAACATTTAAAAAATAAAAAATCACCGACAGAAATATTATGCCAAAAATCATACCACACAAGACTATGATTATGTTCCCAGCCATAAAAAAGCCAAACATTACCACAAAAAATGTAAGCATTCCTGGCTTACTTAGGGCTTCTATACCTTCTGTTCCTGGAGGCCCAAAATCTACAGCACTACTAGCAATATTGCCATAAGCAGAAGTAGAACCACCACTTAAAAAGCCTGCACTGCCAAGATTGTAAAGCAATTGCATGCCAAAATAATAACCGACTCTACAGTCTATGGCATCCCAAACTCTATAAAACCCATAACCAGCTTCATATTTGCTCGGATCGTAATTACATAATCCTTGAGAACCGCCAGCGAGGAAAACTATCTCGGTAAAATCAGAAGTCATTTGCAGCAACATAGGCAATACCGTCTCTGTCATACCATTATGACTGACGCTCTTACCAGTTTGATCATAATAGTTACCAAGCCCTACAGAAAAATAAACTACAAAGAGAAATTTTAAAATGAAAGTTGCAACCTTATTTAAGTGTACATACTCATTATTTAATACTACCTTAAAACCATAAAACATCACATATAGAATTAAAGCCGCTCCTATCGATTTCTTCATTGCTTCTTGAAAATATGGAAACGGGCTTAATAAAGTAAAATATATACTGTCTTCCGTCTGGGAACAACCATTACCGGTATAAAATACTTTATCGAGGGTCTGGCGAACACAATTGATGGTAATGCCAGAAAAGCTCAGTAAGGATTGGCTTTTTGATGAACCATCATAACATGAAGCACCGAGATTCTGACAAACAGATGCCTCCACACCAGGATCAACAACGATGGAATTATACGCACGGCAAATTACCGGCATCTTACCACGGGAAGTAGACATCATAAGGCATAAATTATTCTCTATCACTTCCACTGAAACCTGGATATCAGAAAGCAAAGGATTTGCACCAATATCTGGATTTGAACTAATCTCATGAAGTTTTTTGACCTCACCCAAATTCATGTTTACAGGACTACAAACAGGATTCGTAGTATTATTTCTTATACAAAACCTTAAAATATTGCCGCCTTGCGTACAACCGTTAGGAATATTAGTTGTCATATCAATATTTTTTACTAAATACCCATATGCCGTATCATTCATCAAATATCCTGTATTATCAACTGCCGGAAGATTAACACATGACTCACCAAAACTTGCATAAGCACTACAACAACTCAATTTGATAAATAAAAAAATTACTAATTGGAAGATTAGCTTATTCATCCCCACCTCGTTTTTTAAAGTTCAAGGCAGCAAGTTTTATTGTATTAAGATCATCTTGAGATGAACCTTGTGTTAACATATATTCTTCAAAAGCTTTAGTTATAGGATGCTCAGCTCCTAAATCCTTTACCGCAGAAAAGAAAATATTAGGGCGCTCTGCAGGTGGCCTATCACCTAGACGTTGTTCAACAAAACCTTCCTTATTAGCTTTCAAAAGTTTGGAATATAATTCTGCAGTTGATCCAGTAGCAAATTCGTTATATTTTAACGATGGCAAATCTACAGCTTTTAGTGGTTTTTCTACGGAAGTTGCAGGTTCATCTGGAATGTCCTTGCGCCGCCCTACTTGCGATTCTTTATCTTTGATTCCGCTTCCTTCTCCCGGTTCTTCCACATCAGAAGAAGCTCTTCGATCTTGTTCTCCTCTACTATCATCTTGTCCAGACGATTTTGCTTTTATACCTCTATCAATAGATGCCTGATCACTTGATACATCCTCTAGTTTTGCTGCTTGCGATTCACCAGCTTTTATAACGGCTCTAGCTGCTTTTGCTAGAGGTCTTGGCTCACCCGAATCATCTGCTATTTGCTCTACCCTACTACTATCTTTATCAGGGGATTTTGGCTTAACGTTACCGTCAACAGACTCAGGCTTACTCCCTTCAGCACTAGATAAGGATTTTGCTGCTGGTTTGATAGAAGAAGACCGCCCAGTACCCTCTCCTGTGCTAGTAGAAACTTTGTCTCCTGCTGCTCTGCTACTTCCCGTAGAAACTTTATCTCTTGCTCCTCCTGTAGTCGCAAATTTATCTCTTGCTCCTCCTGTAGTCGCAAATTTATCACTTGCTCCTTTACGCCCCTGCGACATCTTATCTGCCGCACCCCCTCCACCGGCAGCACTTTTGTCTCCCGCACCTTTGGCTGCTCCGGCGGCATTGAGCGCTGCCATACCAGCTTTATACAGAGTCTGAGGTTTGATTGCCATATTTCCTATTGAAACACCTTCGGTCATATCTGCAGCAAATTCAGCCAGGGTTTCACTAAAATGCTGCATTAAATATAATGTAAAACACGCCGTTAACAATGCTAAAGCCAGAGTTTTTATTTTTTCATAGATTACCTCTAGCATGTTAAAAAACATCCCGGGAGAACCCTTTATAGCATCAAGAAAATTAAAGCGCTTTTTCTCTTCATCTCCGGAAGCATCATCAATCCAAGGCATAACTGCGTTTGAAACTATCGTCTCTCCAGTATCAAATAACCAAGCCATCGGGTTGTTTAAGATAAAGCCCAAACTGTTAATACACCCATTTTTTTCTTCATCATTTGCATATTTTGTCCAATCATTATCAAGATAGTAATATCGAATCGCTCTACCCCCGCCATTATCCCCTGGAACATATGTTCCTAAAGCTCCGTTTAAGGTTGTCATTTGCATCTCCGGGCCAGAAAAAGCTATTTCCTTGTAATCATATTTACACGTTCCGTAAAAGCCAAAATCATACACTGAAAGCATCGTAGTCATAAACACAATTGCAACCATGGGTTGAAGCATAAAGGAAATAAGAAGTTTTACCCAAGATTCAAAGTATCCTTTGGTATAGTTAAATAAATACATAGGTACAAAAAGCGGAGCAAGTACCCCGAGAACAACTATAGATATCATACAAACAACAGTAGCATTAACCACAAAAGCTCCAACTGAAATTACCATCAGCGGGTACATCAGGGCTAAGGAAATTAAAGTAAAATTACCTGAAATCACGGCCGGTATTAGCAAATAAATATACGGAGGTATAGGAAAACTAAGTATATCTAATTTTGAAAAATCATGATTTCTAGAAGCGTTATCCACAATCATAGTTTGAATAACGTCAAGACCTAGGTAATGGCTAATTCTACAATCAAGAGAATCCCAAAGGGCTATATGGCTCATATTTGGAGCATAATCAGTTGAATAAAACTTGCAAAGTTCGGAAGGACTTGCACTAATTATCCAACTAGCTAAATCCGTCATGCCGTCCAGCAAGAAAGGAAAAGCCCATTCTATCATACCGTCTAGCCTGTTTAAATCATTACCGCTATTTTGGCTGATGTTAATCCCAACTGAAAAATAAACAACAAAAACAAACTTAATTACAAAATTTACAATCTCCGCCTTTTGCGGTATATCTCCAGCGAGTATAATCTTAAACCCAAAAATAATAACATAGATAGTCAGTAACGCTACTACTGTCTTGTGCATATTAACTTGAAACTGGAAAAGAGCACTGGAAGTTCTTGACGCACTATTTAGTACAGTTTTAACATCACTAAAGCTACAAACGGCATTGCTAATCATTAATTTTGCGATCATTTCTTTCACGCATTCTATTATAGGACCGCTCATTACTATACCGGTCTTGGAATTGTCGACCGCCCTTTTATAACACCCTCCTGCATTAGAACATTGGGTCAATGATAAAATATTATTATAATCGGTACTGGTATTTTGAATGTCCTGAGCTGAACTTAAATCCAAGAAATCAGAATAAATCGATATTGGATAAGGTTCTTTTATATATTTACAACCGATCGCTATCCATCCGCTAAAGCTTTGGGTCGCAACACACATTTTATCTTTTTCTTTAATCACTTTCCAAGGAAAAATAGGTATGATGCCAATATCCACCATCGTTCCACTATCTCCTTCCCTTTGGTTGCGATAAATCTCATGATAATCCCCCTTAGGTACATCCCAGGCTTTTTGGATTTCATCCCAGGGGGCCTGGCCGGTGAATATAGCCGAAGCAATAGGTACTACTGCATTTACTAATGCCAACATCCTTGCTCCTTCAAGCTGTAGGTTATTGCACATGGCAAAGCTTAATTTCTGATCGGTAAATTCAATTCTGTTGGCACGTGTGCAAGCACCTGGAAAAAGGTCATTATCATTAATCTTGACCCTAAGCAGCGTATTGGCATAAAGTCCTGGTGATACCAAGTTTGCTACCAAAAAGGTAAAAAATGGAGCCGGGATACAAGTATGAGAAAATTCAGATCTAAGCAAACCACCAACACCTTGAGTTTCACAAGTAAGATTAGTTAAAGTATCAATAACCGTATCCATTGTATCAGCCTTGGCGCTATTATTGATAATAAGGGATAAGGCAAATATAAATACGACCGGTAATTTAACGGCCGTTAACCTTAAGCTTTTCGTCAGTAAATCCCTTATATAATCCATCTTAACTATAATGACTTAACTTCTTGATAAAAAACAGGTAACCATTTCTTAGGATCAGAGCCATATTTCTCTATAATCCTATCAAGCAATAAAACAGTATCAGCTCTGCCCGATAAAACATTAATAATATTATCCATACCACTTAAATTTACTTTCGCAACCACCGCATTAACTCCTTGTTTTATGAGGAAATACCTTGAAGCAGGATCAGTTGTTTTAATTAAAATATATTCTCTCTGCGATAACATAAAAGCGCTTCTATAGACATCAGTTGCTTTGAGATTAGGCAAGAAAATTTGAGTAGCAGTTTGTTGAATCAGGGTGTCGCTAATTCTACTTTTACTTGCATCTTCCACACTTTGAGTGGCAAAAATTACAAAAGTATTCAGCTTTCGTAAGACTTTTAGCCAGTCCTTAATTTTGGGAGCAAATACAGGATTGTCTATTAAAGCCCATGCTTCATCAAGAACTATCATTGTTCTTGAACCATCAAGCGAAATATTGATACGATGAAAAACATAAAGAAGAACCGGTGCTAGACTTACCGGATCTTTTAGTAATTCTGCCATTTCAAAACCAAAAACTCTAGCTAAAGTAAGATCTATCTTATCTTCTTCATTATCAAAAATTTTGGCATGCGAACCTTTACCGTGCCACATGGCAATTCTACTAGCAAGAGTTCCCGGGCCATCCATTCCCAGGAAAGGAGCAATATTACTAAGTTTTCTATCTCTACGATCTAATTTATAATTACCATCAACAGCTTGTGTTAAAATCTTTATGTCTTCAGCGTTTAATGTTTCGCCATTCGAGGTAACTAATGTTTTTAACAAATCCAGCAAGAAAGACCTATTTTCGCCATTATCCGGAAGCTTAAAAGGATTAAATCCGCAATTAGCCCCGGGATCAATAACCGTATATATCCCCCCTAAAGCCCTAATAAAAATCTCTGCTCCCCTATCTTTATCAAAGAAAAAAGTCCTCGGGCGAAATTTCTGCGCCTGAGCACAAAGAAAATTCATCAGCACTGTCTTACCTGCACCTGTTGGCCCGATGATTAGAGTATGACCTACATCCCTGACATGATAGTTAAAATAAAAAGGAGTACCGGATGTAGTATCAAGAACTGTTACATAATCTCCCCAGTGATTACCGGATATTTTACCTAACGGGTAATTATGCATAGAAGCAAAACCGGACAAGTTAAGAGTATTGATTACTGATTTTCTTACTATATAGTTTATATTTCCTGGCAGTTGCCCCCAGTAACTTGGCTCCATATTAACCCTTTCGCGTACGGGCTGCATACCGCAGTTTGAAAATTCTACAGAAGCCATTGAAAGACTGTTTTCTAGTGCCTTTAAATCATTATCGATACATAAAATAGAAATATGATGTTCCCCGAAACCGATCTCGCCGCTCATCGCCATATCAAGAGCACGAGAAATTTCCGCAATTTGAGATACCGCCTTGTCTTCAGCCTGTATCATCCTATTTTGCTGCAATTGCATTTTATTAATGGCAATAGTACGGTTGGAGAAAACAAAACTCTGAGCCATAATGAACTCAAAAGGCATTTGCAAAAATCCGTCAAAAACCCCTGCAGATGTTGCTGGCCCATATTCTCTAACACTTACAATACCTGCATATCTTTTACCTCGTGGCCCACGCGCTTCTATGGAACGAGAACCAAAAAAGAGGCGATTTGTCGGTAAATAATTATCTAATTTATTTCCAGTAACCATCATGGGGGTATGATCCCCGCAATTAATTAACATCCCTAAAAATTCGCTAATCTCACAGAAATTACCATCTCTCGTTTGTTTTACTCCAAGCAGTCTTGCGTCATAATCCCTGAAAGTGTTTAACATCCGGGTCGTCATTTCCTGCATACTATCGTGCATTTCCCGCATGTCTTTTTCCCAAACAGCTTTATTGGATTTCTGCCTCATTTTGGTCAGTAAATATTGTACTACCGCTGCTCCTTCTTTGTCAGGTTCGTATAAAATACTGACATATAATTCATTAAAATAAGAATCAGAACTGGAATTCTTAGCTTGCCATTCCGATTCAAGATAGCTAATAAAATCTTTAGCAGTCCTATTCGTGGGGTCAGTCGATACCTCGCTTCCAAGTTGCGTTACCGCTTGTTTGCGCCTTACGGTATGAAAATATAAGGTTACATTCCCAGATGCCATATTTTTAAACATGGAATTACGTATATTCTTACGAATGTCTAAATCTTCATCATCAGCGGTTTCAAAAGAAAAACCACCTATCTTTACTACCTGAAGCAATCCGTTTGATTTTGTCAAAATAGTATTCTGATCCCAATGACACTTATATGGAATAAAGTGAGAAACGTGTTTCTCTTTTCTTGATTTTGACTCTTTTGCAGCAGCAGTCTTAAATAACTTAAACATATTTATCACCAATTACACGCTATAAGAATTGGCTCCCCAAAAAGACTTGTTAGGACATTGGTTACACTTACTGCTATAATTAAGGTAAAGCTCCATAAAACGTGGTTCTTTAAAGCAAAGTAAATAACCGATCAGATGGACAACAAGAGCAATAAAAATTATATAAATACTGGATTTTTGAATAAACATCGTAACTGAAACCATAAGGTTAAGCATTGCATATTGAATACTTACACCAAAAATCATTGATGGTCTTGTAAGCCCTACAAACAAAGGATCAGAAACAAGTTGACCGGCCATAGCACCCTCCTAATCGTGTTTTAGCATTAATTTTAAAATGTGTAATCGTTAACTATATAGAAGTTTAATTGAAGTTATCAGAACAAAGCAAACCTATAATACCGCTCATGTAAAAAGTTTTTACAATCAGGTACTTTGTGGCATCATAAACTCATAATATGTATAAAATTATTAGTTATCTAAATTGTGTAATCTAAAAATTCCTGTTTATAGTCCCTTTGGTGGTGAAAACCTCCATCTTCCAGATGGAAAAGCTTTAGCTTGTCTAATGCGCCATGATGCGGTAGCATCATAAGTCTATGACTTACTATAACAAAAGATCACATTCAGTTTTTTATCATCGTTATCATATAGTATGGATAACGAAATATCGCTATAAGGTACTTACTTACGACATAAAAAAACGTGTTCGGGAACTAGTGTTACAGGTAGCTGAGGAAATGAGTATAAAGATAGAAAATGGCGTTGTATCAAGCGACCATGTCCATATATTTGCAAATATTCCTCCGCATATTAAAATTAGTGAATTTGTTCAGAAAGCTAAGGGAAGATCATCTAAAAGAATACAGGAAGAATTTCCGATACTAAAAAAGAAATACTGGGGTAGACATTTATGGGGCAGAGGATACTTCAGTTCAACTAGCGGTAATGTTACAGATGATATGATTAACGAATATATCAACAAACACACTGACGCTCATGAGACCGACTTTACTTCAAATATTAGGCTAGAATGAGCTTTAGCTTGATAAGCGACTTCTAGTCGCAAAGATCAAACTTTCATCTCTCAGATGAAAGTGGTTGATTTTAACTTAACAAGTTGATATATTGTATATCAATCAACTACTGGTTATATAATTTAAAATACACTTGTAACATGCAATTTGATATAGATTCAGGGATTTTTATTGGGTTTTTGATAGCTACTATAATACTAGGGCTTGCTTCTAGCCGTGGTATTAGGAATATTAGAGAGTACGCCGTAGGTAATAGAGATTTTAGCACTGCCACTATTGCAGCTACATTGGTAGCTACTTGGATTGGGGGAGAAGATTTTTTTTCACATTTAGCGGAGTCATATAATAACGGTTTATATTTTATATGGGCAGGAGCTATTGGTTATCTAGTATCCTTTTTATTGGTTGGTTATTTATTTGCCCCTCGTATGGGTGAATTTTTAGGAAAACTATCCATAGCTGAAGCTATGGATAGTTTGTATGGTAAACATGTTAGAATTATAACAGCCATTGCAGGATTTATAGGAACTAGCGGAATAATAGCTGTGCAATTAAATGTTGCTGGATTGTTATTTGAATATTCCCTCGGCCTTGACAAGATTTATGGAATAATTGTGGCAGGTATCATTATTACTCTATATTCAAGTTTAGGTGGTATTAAATCAGTTACTTTTACTGATTTAATACAATTAATGACTTTCTGTACAATAATACCAACTTTAGGATTTGTTGTTTTAAATGCCGTTGATTCAGTTGACACATTAATGAATAATTTAGTAACAAATCCACTTTTCGATTATCGCAAAGTGTTTGATTTCCGTGAGCCGAAGTCTTTATATTATCTATTCCTTTTCTGTTATATAGCTATTCCAGCGTTTAATCCGGCAATTTTTCAAAGAATAGCTATGGCTAAAAATACTACCCAAGTTAAATATTCGTTTATCAGTGCCGGATTTGCGTGTTTCTTTATTATTTTAATAATATATTGGATTAGCATAATACTGTTATTTAGTAGACCAGATATTGTTACACCAAGTGAAGTAGGAAAGCATGTAATATTTGACTATTCTTATATAGGATTAAGAGGATTAACCCTAGCTGGTATTATGGCAATGGTAATGTCTACTGCTGACTCATATGTTAATTCCACCTCAGTTTTAATTGTTCACGATTTCTGCAAGCCTTTAAAAATAAGCTTTATACGTAATGAGCTTAATTTTTCCAGGTTGGTTTCTCTGTTTATTGGTATGTTCTCAATGTTATTGGCAATGCGCAGTGGCAGTCTATTAGAATTATTCATGTTCACTAGCAGTTTTTACATGCCTGTCGTAACTGTCCCTTTTATTATGTCTATTTTTGGCTTCAGAAGCAGTAGTAAGTCCGTTTTGCTAGCTATGGGAGCTGGGTTTAGTACTGTAATATTGTGGGAATTTTTATTTAATATCAAGGTTATAGATAGTATTGTACCAGGCATGTTAGTAAATCTTATAGTACTAATGGGAAGTCATTATTTGCTTAGACAACCTGGAGGCTGGATTGGGATTAAGGATGAGAGCGGGCTAATTCAGGTTCGCAAAGAAAGGAGAAAAAGATTACAGCAGTTATGGTCGGATATTAAGTCCTTTAACCTGATAGAGGTTTATAAGAATAATTATCCTCAAGGTGATGGGTTAATTTCCATACTCGGCTTTTATGTGATGCTTTCTGTATTTGCCACCACGAATTTATTACCTGAAGAATATAGACTTCAGCATCTAGATATACTTGATGTGCTTTATCCGATAGCTGTTAGCAGTTCAGCAATTTTAATTAGCTATCCGTTATGGCTTTGGAACTGGAAAGAAAGTAAATTCGTAGGGATATTCTGGAATCTGATTATGTTCTGGGTATTAATCTGCTTTACCTTTTTAACGGTGTTAGTTGGTGGATTTTCCGAAGTACAGCTAATGGTGTTTATGATGAATGTTGTTATCATTTCCTCTTTAGGTAAATGGCAATGGTCGTTATTTAATTTCGTGTCCGGGATTGTCTTGGTTACTGTGTTTTATAATAATTATTACCCGGGTAATTTAGATAATGTTGAGTTCGCCTCATCGCAATTCAAGATATTTTATTTACTGTTATTACTTATTAGTACCTTAATTCTTTTCCTGAAACCCAAACAAGAGCATCAGGAGCTAACTGAAGAAAAGAACGAGCATCTAAGTGGCCGGATAAACATGTACAAGGAGCAGACCAGGGAAGCAGAAGCATTAAAAGGACGTTTTATTCGCAATATAACGCATGAATATCACGCTCCGATGACGGGGATATCGAGCATGGCTCAGGTACTGGTGCAGGATTATGATAAGTTAAATGATGAGCAGCGAAAAGTAGCAGCTAAAACGATACTAGATAGCTCGCTTCGTCTTGAGGTATTTGATTCGAATATATCAAGCCTCTCAAAACTGAATAAACCAAGTTATGACTTAAAACTGGTAGAAACGGACTTTAGTCAGCTAGTAGAGGATAGGGTTACACTTTGCCGCAAGCTATACGAGAATGAGGAAGAAAGTACTATTCACTGGCAAGAAGGGCCAGAGACCAGCAGAAGGAACTGGCAGCTGGATATTGAAGAGGGGATCATCTTAAATATTGATAAATACTACCTAAGCCAGGCAATAGATAATTTAATTATCAATAGTATCAATTACGCCAAAAGCGGAACTATTGCAATTAGCATCAAACGGGATAATGATAATGAAACGATAATTTTCAGCATTAGTGATGAGGGAATAGGAATCCCCCCTGATGAATTAGATGAGGTATTTGAGGAGTTTACGGTTAGTTCTAGAACCCAAAGTTTTGCCGGCGGAAGAGGAGTAGGCCTTGCGTTGTGTAAAAAGGTTATTGAAGTACACGGCGGAACAATCAAAGCCGAAAGTAAAAGAATGGGTACTACAATCTGGTTTACCTTGCCTTATATAAACAAGATATAATTTCTATCTTCGGTGTAATAATAAAGTAATGTATTAATAAAGATTCTTAAGCTTAATTTGTTTTTAAGTTGAATTAGTGGATTTAATGAGCTTACAGTAATAAATGATAAGTATTAAAACTGTATATTCAAATCTGCGGGTGAATATGTCAAAGGCAACTCTCTACGATAAGTTTAAATCTGATAAAGAATCTACTCTTGGGGTTATCCAAGAGTTCCTACAATCCACCCCAAAAAGTCCAACTATTGCTCCAGAGGATTTAGGACAATATCGGAGAGATGCAGTAACACTCGTATCACAAGGAAAATTTACCGAAGCACTGCAAACCCTTGAACGCTTAAGAGATGCAAAAAGTGGCATCGTAATGCAGGAAATAACAAAAGATGGTGTGCCGGTAATTATAAGGGACGCAAGAGCTGCTAAAATTCCCCCTGTTCGCGAAACTGAAGCTTTTGAAATGCAATATTTAAATGCAGTAAGAGCCGGAATGGATATTGCCGAAATATCAGGAAAACCTGCACTAAATACTCTGTTACAGAAAGAAGCTGACAAATTCATGGAAGAATTTTCTAAAAAAGAAGGTTTAACCCAAGAAGAATTATCAGGGTTGTTAAAAAAACAAATTAAAAATCTAGGAAAAATCCTTGAGGCAAATGGAATACCGGACGCATATAAAAAGCTAAATATTGCTAAAGACTTTCAAAATTTTAACGATAAACACTCAAATATAGTAACAGTTTCTTTAATTGAACATAACGGGCAAAAACATACAGTAATTGAAGCAGAAGTAGCCATGAAAGGCTTAACGGAAAGTCAAAAGAAGCAATATGAAAGTATATTGCAAAGTGAAGGACCAAAACCTTCCTGGTATACTGCCATGCCTAAATGGGAACAAGCACTATGTAAAAAATATGCAAGCAAAATTGCTGCCGGTGAACACGTAATCCCGACTCAGCTCAGGCAAATTGCAGGAATGAAGAACGCTTTTGAAAAAATTACTGCTATATCTGCAGGAGGAGAATTAGAAATACTCCACACCTCAAAACATGCAGGTACTTTAGCTTCTCTTGCTAGAGACAAAAATGCAAGGCAAGATATTACAGATGGAAATGCAGAGCAAGCCAAAGAATGGATCGGGCCAGAAAAGACATTGCATTGTAATACTTTTAATTCTGGACCTTTAGGGGCGGGTGACGACCCTGAAATAGTAAGAAGTACTAAAAAAGCTATGGAGAACGTCGGTGGAAAAGAAACCAATACTGCTTTTAATAGCTTCCGATATTCAGGATTTGCAAATGACCTAAAAGGTACAAAAGATACTTTAGAAATGTTAGCAGGTAGTCTTCCAAAAGATAAAGAATTCGACAAAATAAAATCCCATCTTCAGCCAAAAGGCTTTTTTGGCAGGTTATTGAGAACAGGTACTGCAGAAAAAGAAATACAAGATTTACTTAGTAGTAAAAAAATAGATAGCAGAACAGTAGAAATACTAAAAAGCGCTATTGATCTAAGACGTTCGGTAGAAAAAGCTGATTCTCTTTTAAGGTTTGGAGATGCTGAAAATGCTAGTCTTGCAACTTCGACCAAACTCAATAAATTAACTAGCGCCTTATCAGATTTAGAATCACCGCCAAAAGGAATGGCGAAACTTCCGCCGAAAGAGGAAATATTAAATATGTGTGCAAGCGGTAAAGATAGGACTGGCCTTGCTGAACATGACCAAACAGCAAAAGCAATAGCAACTAAAATCGGAGCACATATATTAGATATAGATAAGCAATTACTTGCATCCGGACATACGGCTCAGCAGGCTGGAGGAATTAATGCCGGCGGTGCTACCATTGGATGTTATGGTACAAAAAGCGAAAATAGAGCAGGTATACCGGTAAGCCGAAAAGAGAATTTAGAAGCAATAGTAGAGGTAACAGCAAATAGCAATAAGATCAAAGGAAAAAGCAAATTAAAAGAACCTAGGGTTACCGCTCCCGTTAAACCCTCTACTGAACATAGAGTGCAAACCGAAAAACCACAACCAGTGGTAGATGCACCAATTAGACCGAGAAGTAAAAGTGCTGATGCTGAGTTAGGTTCTCTGCCTTCTCCCCAAACTCCGGTTAAAACCGGTAGAGAGAGAAGTAAAAGTATCTAACAACTCAACACTTTATTTTTTATTGTTTTATTAGCTTGTTCCTAAGGGAAGGTGATAACATAATATTGAGTTCCCGCAGTTGCTTTTCTTCGGCATAATTTGGAGCACCCATAAGTAAATCTTCCGCTTGTTGGTTCATCGGAAAAGCTATAATCTCACGAATATTTGCAGTGTCGGCTATTAGCATAACCATTCTATCTATTCCTGGTGCAATACCTCCGTGAGGGGGGGCTCCATATTTAAATGCTCTTATCATTCCGCCGAATCTATTATCTACTTCCTGTTTAGAATAACCGGCGATTTCAAAAGCTTTATACATCAGCTCAGGTTTATGATTTCTAATTGCCCCACTTGAAAGTTCAATGCCATTACAAACTATATCATACTGGAAAGCTTTAATCTGTAGCAATTCTTCTTGAGTTTGTGCTTTTTCTAAAATTTCGATTCCCCCTTGCGGCATAGAAAATGGATTATGGTTAAAATCAATTTTTTTAGTGTCTTCATTAAGCTCATAAAATGGAAAATCAGTAATCCAGCAGAATTCAAAACGATTGTAATCTATCAGTTCAAGATCGACTCCCAGTTTTGTTCTAATTTTACCGGCTATCTTGGCAGCTTCCAGCTCCTTAGAACAAACAAAAAATATTGCATCACCATTTGTTAATTTAGCAGCAGTTTTTAAATTTTGCAGCTGGCTTTCATTTAAGAATTTTGCTATTGGGCCTTTTACTTCTCCCTCATAACCAAAAGTTATGTAACCAAGGCCGTTTGCCCCCTCGTTAATAGCGAATTTGGTCAAATCATCAAAATATTTACGTGATTTGCTGAGCAATTTAGGCCCAGGAATTGCCCGCACTACAAACCCTTTCTCGATATTATCTTTAAAAACTGTAAATGTAGAAGCAGCAAAAATATCCGTTACATCAATGATCTCAATTGGATTACGTAAATCCGGTTTATCATTACCATACTTAAGCATAGATTCAGTATATGGGATTCTGACAAAGGGAGGGTTGGAAACTTTTTTATTACTAAATTTACTAAAAATTTCAAACATTAATGGTTCAACCGTATTAAACACATCATCTTGCGTAACAAATGACATTTCAATATCAAGCTGATAAAATTCACCCGGCGATCTATCAGCCCTTGCATCCTCATCACGAAAACACGGCGCTATTTGAAAGTACCTATCAAAACCTGACATCATTAACATTTGTTTAAACTGCTGAGGGGCTTGAGGAAGGGCATAAAATTTACCAGGATGCATCCTACTTGGGACTAAGAAATCGCGAGCGCCTTCCGGAGAGCTGGCTGTAAGAATCGGCGTTTGAAATTCTGTAAATTTTTGAGAAATCATATGTTTTCGGATTTCAGCAATTATTTTAGATCGAAGTATTATGTTGGTGTGCAGTTTTTCCCGTCTTAAATCTAGAAATCTATATTTAAGCCTGATATCTTCAGGCGCTTCTTGCTCAGAATTTACATTAAGAGGTAACATATCTGCTTCTGATTCTAGAATGTAACTCGTAACTACTATTTCAATTTCACCTGTATTGATTGTTGTATTTATATTATCTTGATCCCGACTAACTACTTTGCCCTCTACTGTAATAACGCTTTCATAGCGCAAATAACTTGCTCTATCTTTTAACGACAAGTCTTGGTCAGTAAAAACTAATTGCGTTATTCCATAATGATCTCTAATATCTATGAATAACAAATTACCATG
Organism: Candidatus Megaera polyxenophila; assembly: GCF_029982035.1. Lineage (NCBI taxonomy): Bacteria > Pseudomonadati > Pseudomonadota > Alphaproteobacteria > Rickettsiales > Rickettsiaceae > Candidatus Megaera > Candidatus Megaera polyxenophila. Next base: position 1,546,923 of record NZ_CP104166.1, on the reverse strand, counting down.
GTCTCTGCGTCTGTGAACCCACCCAGATAACTTTACGGTTTGACCAACGGATAATTTGTTAAGTTCACTACAATTATGAGTTCTGTATTTATGCATAGACTTAATAATTTTAATATTCATATGTGTACATAAGTATGTACTTATATATATAATAGGCATTTTAAGCAATCAAAATCATGATACTTATCAGCAATCAATCAGAGTTTAATAAAATCTGCGAGGTTTTATCAAATGAAAGAATTCTTTATATGGATACTGAGTTTCATAGGAGAAAAACTTACTATGCGATTTTAAGTATTATTCAGATTAGTACTCCTAATCAACAGATAATAATAGATGCGCTTAGTGATATAAACCTCTCTGCCTTAAAAACCATACTGCTTAACCCACTTATACTGAAAGTACTCCACTCTCCAGACCAAGACTTTGAAATATTTTTAAAGCTTTTTGGTGCTCTCCCAAAAAACGTTTTTGATACTCAAATTGCAGCAAATGTTTGTGGTATGGAAGAAGGAATGGGTTATAGCAAATTATGTAAAGCAATGTTAAATATTGAGATAGATAAATCGCTTCAAAAGGCCAATTGGCTTGAGAGGCCTTTATCTAAAGCTTTATTGGAATATGCAATCCGTGATACTGAATTTTTAATCCCCCTACACAGAATATTATCGGATACCTTAACAAGCAGAAAATTATGGGATAATTATAACTCTAAAACTGCCAAATTATTAGATAGTAATTCTTATAAATTTTCTCCTGAGAGAATAATCCAAAAAATGGAACTAAGGAATAAAAATGAAGAATTTTTACATAAGTTGTTCCAATTTACTTTACTTAGGGAAGAATGCTCGCAGATACTTAATATTCCAAGAAACCATTGCGCTAAAGATCATGATCTTATACTCCTTTCAACTCATTTACCTACTAATAATGAGCAATTAAATAAGCTTTACCTGGGCTTTATTCCATTATGTAAAACCCAGTTCAGAAATAAAATATTTGATTTATCTGAAGGGTTAAAAACTAGCAAATTAACTTAATATATCATTTAAATTTTTATTAGCGAACTAGCCAATTTATCCCTTAATTTCTCTCTTAAATATATTAGTAATTATTTAATCACCGATTTTTTTATAAATACACTTGCATCATCGAAAAAGAGTTACTACCATTTAAAATGTTAAGTATCTATTTATTATGGCCAGAAAAAGTATTTTTAAAAAATCTCAAATAAATCATTCTTTGAAATTTTTTACTTTTAGTAAAAAACCTATTCGATCAATTTTAGCTACTTTAACTCTAGGAATCGCTATTGGTGTTGGTTACGAAGAAATGATAGGTATAGGGACCTGGCATAAATTTCAAGCAGATACCGATAAAATTAACGTTTGCTTTACCCCACCATCTGGTTGTGGTAGCTTGATTGCTCAACAAATAACTAAAGCAAAAGAATCTATTTTCGTTCAAGCTTACGGGCTAACATCTGATATGATAATTCATCAGCTTAAAAATGCTCATGAACGAGGGGTAAAAGTCAGGATTTTGTTAGATGGAGGAAATTTAAGCGATAACAAGGATATTTTCGAACATTTTAAAAGGCTTGGCATTGATGTATATTATGATAAAATGCCTGGGATTGCTCATAATAAAGTAATGATAATTGATCGAAAGAAAGTTATAACAGGCTCTTTTAATTTCACTAAGGCAGCAGATAACAAAAATGCTGAGAATGTACTCTTAATAGAAGATAGTGAACTTGCTGCAACCTATATAGATAATTGGAAAAGTAGGGCAAAACATAATATACATTAATGGTTAGTATTAAATATGAACAAAATATTTTTTTTATACTTTCGCTTAATAATTATCTTTTCAATTTGCTGGTTACAAAATGCTTGGGGAATAACAGCTATTGAATTGCCTATCGATTGTAAGCTCGGAGAAAACTGCTGGATTGCCAACTTACCGAGGCATTTTAATGATGGTAAAGAAGTAGACTACAAGTGCGGGGTCAGGACTTTTTCCGGTCACAGAGGTACGGATTTTATTCTAGAAAGTATCGAACAAATTAAACAAGGAGTGGATGTGCTTTCTCCGTTTGATGGAGTAGTTAAAGCAGTAAGAGATGGAATTGAAGATATCAATGTAGATATCGGTGGTCTTGACAAAATAAAAGACCAAGAATGTGGTAACGGGGTAGTTATTACTACACATGATTTAGAAGCCCAGCTTTGTCATATGCAAAAAGGTTCTATTTCGGTCAAAGTAGGCGATCGGGTATTAGCCGGCGAGCGTCTTGGTTCTGTTGGTCTATCTGGCAACACTAACCATCCTCATCTTTATTTTGCTCTTAGTAAAAAAAATCAAGACGGTAGTTTAAGCGAAATAGATCCTTTTTATGGTGATCAACCTAATTGCGGTCTCCGTCCCCAACCCTTGTGGGAAAATCCGGATTATTTAAGCGAAAACATCAAAGATGGAATTGTTTATAACTATGGAGTAGCTTTTCAAATACCGGAACTGGCAAAAGTTAGGGAAGGATACTATCAGCGCATTATCCAACCTCGTAATCCGGAAGTTATAATGGTCTTTGCTGATGTTTTATCAGTTGATAAAGGACATAAAATGAAGGTGCAATTTCTTGATTCAGAAGAAAAAATACTTTTTGAGAAAGAACATGAATTCTCTAAATACCAACCTAAATACTTTTTTTATGTTGGCAAGAACCTTCATAAAGAACAAATACACGGTAATTTCACTATAAAAATTGCTTATACAAAACCTGATGAATCTGTTGTAACTTATAGCAAAGAAGTGGTACTTGAGTGATAATAGAGTATTTTAACGTGGGATAGAAAGATGCTAAATATCTGTTTAGTGGTGTTATTACTTTTCTCGGGAGTAGTAGTCTGCGCCATGTTACTGCAAAAGGAAATATTTACAAAATTATTATTTTTAAATACCGCAACTAGTTTAATATCTTTATTTATCTGCTTTTTAGGAAGCTATAAAGTTAATAGCTCTTACATCGACATCGCTTTAATATATTTTTTACTAAGCGTGGTTGGAAACTTGGCTTACTTAAAATATTTTTTACAGAAACATCAAAAAGAAGCAAAGAATGAGCAGTAATAATAATATTGTGATCCTTGGCTGCGGGCTTAGTGGCATGATAACTGCCCTAGCTTTAGCAAAATACAATATCTCCAGTATTATTGTTGAAGCGCAGCCTACTACAAACCAAGAATTTTTTGACGATATTAGAACTACTGCCATCAATGCTGCTTCCCGAAACATCTTTGAAAAAATTGGTATTTGGCCAGAGCTATTAGAATTATGTGGGCCTATAAATGATATATATGTTGTTGATAATAAAGCCCCTGAAATGCTTCATTTTTTAATAGAAGATGAAGATAGTTCTAAAAATAGGAAAATGGGTTATTTAATAGAGAATACAAAATTTAAAAAATGCCTTTATGATTTAGTTAAACAAAATAACCTTATAACTGTTTTAGACAATATAAAATACCAGGCAATTAATAATAATTCGGACTATTGCAAGATTAAACTGAGTAATAATAGTCAATTAGTGTGTAAACTGCTTATAGTTTGCGACGGTAAAAACTCCAGAGCAAAAAATCTATTTTTTTCCAACGATATAGAAGTAGATTACAACCAACAAGCCTTAACTTTTATTGTGGGACATGAAAGAAACCACGAAGGCACCGCTGTTGAACATTTTATGCCTACCGGCCCGTTTGCGATCCTGCCTTTAAAAGATCCTTATAAGTCGTCTATTGTATGGACGGTTTCTGAAAGTTACGCATCAGCTCTTTTAACCATAGAACCCAAAGAATTTGCTTATCTAGTTCAAGAAAACTTTGGTTCATTTCTAGGAAAAATTGAATTCCAAAGTAAGGTGGGTGGATTCCCGCTTAAAGCGTATACGGCTAAAAAATACTATAATAATAGCATAGTCCTAATTGCTGATACTGCTCATGTGATTCATCCTCTTGCAGGGCAAGGTCTAAACCAAGGAATAAAAGATATAGGTTGCTTATCTAGTTTAATTGCTGTAAATAGTATTAATAAAGATACGCTGATTAACTATCAAAAACTTAGACAAGACGATAATAAAAATATGCTCTTAATTACTGACGTTATTAATAGTATTTTTTCGTCCAACTCAAAAATATTTCACTCAACAAGACAGCTTGGTTTTAAAGCAATAGAAAAAATTCCCCCTTTTAAAGAAATGCTGATAAAATACGCCATGGGAGAAAGAGGAAAATAAGTAATTTTAACAACCAATTAACTGGCTTTTTCTTTCAAAAATGCAATTACGTCTGCAATTTCTTCAGGTTTGCTAAGGCCGGCAAACGACATTTTAGTACCAGGAATAAATTTAGATGGTTTATGCAGGAACTTATATAAACTTTCATCATCCCAAACCCCGCCGGCAGCTTGCAGTGCTTTTGAATAGGCAAAATCGTTTCTATGTGCTTTAGGCCCTCCAGCAACTTTCCATAGATTTGGACCTACTTTATTTGTTCCCCCATTATCAAAACTATGACAGGAAACGCATTTTTTTATTATCCCTGCTCCCGCTTCCGCATTAGCTTTTGCCATCAGTGCTTTAATATCAACAGGTATCTCTTTTGTTTCCCCAGCATTTGTAGCACTAGCTTCTTCTGCTTCTAAATGATATCCTCTTTGTGATACCTGAAGCTTTGGCTTGTATAAAATGTTAGCTACAAAGCCAACAAGCATTGCAATTAAACTAGCAAGTAGTATTGCCGCAACGATTTTATTTAACTCTATTCCGGACATAAATCTTATTAGTGTTATTAACCAAATATATGCATCAAAATGTCATGATTATAAGTCTTCCAAGCCCCAACGTGCCCTCGGTTTAAAGCTTACATCGTTTATTATACCAGCGTAAAAACGCTCCAGTCCAGCAAAAGCTATCATTGCTGCATTATCCGTACATAAGTTTATTGGCGGTGCAACAAAATTATACCCACTTTCCTGCGCAACAGATAAAAGTGTAGATCTTAGGGCTTTATTAGCTGCGACGCCTCCCGCAACCACTAAAGTCTTACCTGCTGCTATTTTTTCATATTCATTAATAGCATATTTTGTTTTTTTGTAAATAATATTGCTAATAGCTTTCTGAAAGCTTGCTGCCACATCACAAATATCCTGCTCCGACAACATTCCTAACTGTTCTATTTTTATCCTTACTGCTGTTTTTAAACCAGAGAAAGACATATCGCAAGTTTTCTGGTTAATCATTGGCATAGGTAATTCAAATCTATTTCCGTTACCATTTAGGGCCTTTTTTTCTATTTCTGGTCCACCCGGAAAACCGAGATTCATCATTTTAGCTACTTTATCAAAAGCTTCTCCTATTGCATCATCTAAAGTTTGGCCAAGAATCTTATATTTACCAAGACCTAGTATAGCTACATACTGGCAATGCCCGCCGCTAGCAAGGAGCAGTAAATAAGGATACTCAACCTGATCGGTTAATCTAGCCGTTAAAGCATGCCCCTCAAGATGATTGATAGCAATAAAAGGTTTTTTAAGTACGCTGGAGATCGCTTTTGCAAACATAGCACCTACAATAACGCCGCCAATAAGGCCTGGTCCGCTTGTTGCAGCTATAACATCAATTTCCTTGATATCCATTTTTGCTTCAGATAAAGCTAGATTTATAGCTTTCTTTAGATGTTTCATATGAGAGCGAGCTGCAATCTCAGGGACTACTCCTTGAAATATTTCATGCTCGCTCTTTTGAGAGATAACGATGTTCGAAAGTATACAACGATTAGAGTCAATAATTGCCACCCCAGTATCGTCACAACTGGATTCTATCCCAAGAACTCTAATATATTCAGACAATTACCTTGCTCTCTTCTAATCTTTTAACATTAAAGCTTACTTATTTACCATAGCTTGTAAACTTTGGCTTATACGTTAGCCTTTTCTAAAAAGTAGTTCAACCTTCTGGCAAAAGCACCAGCATCTTCAACAGGTTGGCCTTCAATAACACAAGCTTGATCAAACAATAAATGGACAAGTTGCTTATTTTCTTCTTCATGTTCCGTGCTGTCTATTTGGCTGAGGATTTTTTTTACAATTTTATGGTTAGGATTAACTTCAAGGATTTTACTAGAGGCTGCAGATAACTGCTTTTGTTCTATTAAAAATCTTTCCATTCTTATATCCATAGCTCCTTCACCTACCGCAAGACAAGCAGGGCTTGATGTTAATTTTTTTGAAATTTTTACGTCTTTAACTAAACTACCTAATGTTTCTTTAAAATAACCGATTAACTTCTCGTTAGAAGAATCATTATTTTCCTTTGAGCTTTCTTTCTGATCAACCTTATTTTCAGCTGAATCAGTTTTATTTAGATCTATATCAGCTCTGGTTACAGACTTAATTTGAATGTCTTTATAACGACCGTTAACATTGACCCAGAAATCATCAACAGTATCAGTAAAGAGCAAAACATCGATTCCTTTACTTAAAAATCCTTCTATCTGAGGGCTATTTTTAAGTTTAGTTGCATCTTCTCCGCTTAAATAATAGATGGTTTTCTCATCACCTTTACAATTATCCAGATATTCGTCGAAGCTGATCATTTTGTCATGCAAGGCGCTTCTAAATACACAAACTTCTAATAATTTTTCATGATCAGAGGTAACTTCACATAATCCTTCTTTTAATGCTCCACCAAAATTATTCCAGAAAACAAGATACTCTTCGAAATTTTCATCCTTTTTCTTTTTAAGTTCAGTAAGAACTCTTTTTGTAATGGAGTTTTTAATTTTTTCTATAGTAGAGTTATGCTGCAGAGTTTCTCTATTAATATTGAGCGGTAGATCCTCCGAATCTACTACACCTCTTAGGAAACGTAGGTATGGCGGGACAATATCTATATTTTCATCGGTAATAAAAACTCTTTTTATGTATAATTTTACTCGGCACTTACGATCCGGATGAAATAAATCAAAGGTTTTGGTAGACGGAATAAATAGTAAGTTAGTAAATTCAACCGTACCTTCGTTTTTATTATGCATTATTATCCACGGATCATCAGGAGAGAACGAAACGTTTTTGTAGAATTCCTTGTATTGTTCTGGTTCAATATCACTCTTTGGGCGCATCCATAAAGCTGAAGAAGAATTGACTTTGTTTGCTACCCCGTCATCATCCGTAAAATAAATAGGAACAGCTATATGGTCTGAATAATTCTTAACTATATGTTTTAATCTAAAGTGGTCAAGAAAGGATTCTTCAGCTTCCTTTATGTGGAGCAATACTTCTGTCCCACGGGAAAAATCAATATCTACATCAGCTACGGTATACTCACCGTTACCATCTGAACTCCAGGAATACACCTTATCCTCACCGGCTTTTCGTGAAGTAACGGTAATTTGATCAGCTACCATAAAGGCAGAATAGAAGCCGACACCGAACTGTCCTATCAACATATTATCTTTTTTATTGTCTCCAGAAAGTTGACTGAGAAAATTTTGCGTGCCGGATTTAGCTATAGTACCGAGGTTTTCTTTCAAATCCTGCTTATTCATACCTATGCCGTTATCTCTAACTGAGATCGTTTTGGCATCCTTATTGATTTTGATATGAATCTTAAATTCCGGATCATCTGCAATTAAAGTGCTATCAGTCTGGGCAAGGTATCTTAACTTATCACAGGCATCGGAGCTATTAGAGATCAGCTCACGCATGAATATTTCTTTATTCGTATAGATGGAATGAATCATTAAATGCAAAACTTTACCTATTTCTGCATCAAATTTATTTTTTTCCTCAGTCATAATTTTCCCTTAAATTGTTGCTTGATTCATATGATATATAGTTACTGAAAAGTAAAATTCAAATATGGTAGCAAAAAATATTTTATAAAATTATTATGCTATTTCTCTATTAATATTCTCAAGGCAGATTTTCTCTGTTACTTTCTGCAGTTTTTCCACTCTTTCAATTAAATAAAGTAACTCTTCCTTGGTAACCCTATATTCGTAGTTATACCTAGCATCAATATAGGCTTTTGCAAGCAACTCAAAACATTTTTTTTGCTCGTCAGTTTCACAAGGAAATATTTTAAATAATTCATGGTTATAACTCCTAGCCATTTGGCTAAGTTGTAATATGTCATGAAGTTTTGGTTTATAACCTGTAAAAACTAGCAGAATAGTGCTGTAAAAACTCTCTGTAGCTTGATGAAGCTCAAAAGCTCCTTTGTTAAAATCCTTTCTTTCCAGAGCATGAAAGGTATCAATAAAAAACGATGCACCTTTGCCAAACCAGTGTTTATAATCTTTTTGTGCTATTTCTTTTCTTTTTTCCGTTGGTAGCTCTTTTGCTTCTGATAGTTTAAATTCACCACTATCATAAAGTAGCACTCCTTCCTTTTTTATATCGGTAAAAAAATACTGCCCCTGTTCTAGATGCTCGTTTACGACGTTAATAGATTCCAGAACAATAGTTACTAAGGGTTCTTTTAATCCTAAACCACGAAGTCCTTTTTTTTTCCAGTCTTCTTTTTATATTATCCTCTATCCGAAAGCGGGCCGCTCCACCTCCATATTTTCCTTTGACTATAACCATAATGTCAAAATCACTCTGGTAACTGTAAAGTATATGGCCTTCAGTGTACCAATCCTGTACCCACGTTCCTTTTGCGTAAGAACCAAAAAGGATAATCATAGCTATTTTATCTCTAGCTGAAGCCAGAATTTCCTCTGTAACCCTTGCTAATCTTTCCCGAGCTATAAGAGAACGTGGGGGTAGAGTGGTTTTCACAATAAATTTAATCTATGGTTTTTCAAAGCACATAGCAATACCCATCCCTCCGCCGATACACAAGGTAGCAAGAGCTTTTTTAGCTGATATTTTTTGCATTTCGTGCAATAAAGTCACTAAGACTCTAGCACCACTTGCTCCAATCGGATGGCCAATAGCGACAGCGCCGCCATTAACATTAACTTTGCTCGTGCCCCATTTCATCTGCTCATTAACGTAACATGCCTGCACGGCAAATGCTTCATTTGCTTCTATGAGATCAAGGTCATCAACACTCCATCCTGCTCTTGCCAACGCTAATTTCGCAGCCGGCACCGGACCTGTACCCATGATTGAAGGATCAACCCCGCACATACCAGTTGAAACAATTCTAGCAATCGGGTTTAAATTATATTTTTTGACTGCTTCTTCTGAAGCAACCAGTACTGCCGCTGCACCATCGTTTATGGTTGAGGCATTACCGGCTGTAACAGTACCGGCAGGATCAAATGCCGGCCGTAGCTTGCTTAGAACTTCTAGGGAAGAATCTCCTCTTACCCCTTCATCGTAATCAAAGATTTTTGTTTCTTTTTTCAGTTGCACTTCAATCGGTACGATTTCATTTTTAAATCTACCATTTTTTTGAGCGGCTGCTGCTTTTGCTTGTGATTTAACTGCAAATTCATCCTGCATTTCTCTGGAAATGTTAAATTTTTTGGCAATATTTTCTGCTGTAATCCCCATTGCAACACCCGAAAAAACATCAGTTAAGCCATCATACATCATAAAATCAATTAATTTCTCATCACCAAATTTCCTGCCGCTCCTAATGTAAGTACCGTGCATTCCAAGAGACATATTTTCCTGTCCTCCTGCAATAATTAAATCAGCTTGTTTGCAAGCAATAGCATTCGCAGCTATTGATACCGCCTTTAACCCCGAACCACAAACTTTATTGATAGTAACGGCCGGAACGGATGTATCCATACCTGCTTTAATAGCAGCCTGACGAGCGGGATTCTGCCCTGATCCGCCGGTAATTACCTGTCCTAATATTACTTCGCTGATTAATTTATTATCGACTTTACTGTCATCTAATATAGCTTTAATTACGCTTGCACCAAGCGTAGGAGCTGGAATTTGTGACAAACTCCCTAAAAATGAACCTACCGCAGTTCTTTTAGCATGTGTAATAAATACTTCCTTCATTTTTTTATACCTCTCTTGATGCTAATTAAATTTTGGTTGCACAACCACTGAGTATATTGTTTCTTAAATTTCTGGTCATTATTTATCAAATAGTTTATATGACCACCGTCAACCGATATAAGTGTAGATTTTTTTATCCCCTTTTGCAAAGGAACTATTGAAGAAATAGGAACAATTTGATCGTCTTTAGCTGAAATAATACAGGTTGGAACATCGATTTTTTCTAAAGAAACAGGCTGATCATTAATATATATGGTGTTACTAATTAGGGCATTTTTAGCAATTATTTCATCTAGAATCTCGTTATATACCGAAACTGGAATTTCTATACCTGACTGTAACCATTGCTCAATACGCAAATATTTTTCTCTCGCTTCTTGCGTTTTGAGAGCAAAATACTTATTTACCTTTGTTTGATAATGGCTTGGAAACAGCATAAAAAACATCATTTGTATATAAATTTTGGGTACTGTGTCTAAGCCGTATATAGCTTTTTTTATCTGTAAAGCTTCTGATAAAAAGTACGGAGCAGCAAAATGCGAATAGTCCCAAGGTGTAGTAAGCAAAGTTAGAGATTTTATATTGTTATAAATAAATGTAGAGAAGATTGCTATATTTCCTCCTATACAGTGTCCGACCAGATTTGGCTGAGTCGATGTTCTATCCTGGACAAATCTTACAGCTTTAGCAACGTCCTTTGCATAATCATATAATTTCAAAGTGTCTTTGGTTTCTTTCCATTCAAGTAAGTAAACATCACCAAATGATTTAACATATTCAATATAATTCTGCTTTCGGTTTAAAAACAATATCGCAGGAGAGTTAAATAGAGAAGGTACTATGACAAAATTTTGATTAGAGGATGTGCCTGATTTAAATAACCATAAATTAGAAAGTTTAGAATTGTAACCAGATTTTATAGCACCTAATTTGTAATTATCCCATCCTTGGTCTAAATCTAAATATTTACAGTAATCTTCTTGATATATTTTATGTAACTCATTACAAAAAGAAAACATGTTTACCTGTATTTGCGCTTGACGGGTTATTTAAAGCTGATTATAATCCCTTAAATTTTTTATCGTTGACTTACGGCTTTACAAGGTTTTTTAAATCACTATTTAGATATAAAGAAGCTTTGCAGCCTCACGACTAAAAATAACTTAAAACAGAACATATTTTAAGTTTTTTTTTTGTCATAGGTGTTATTAAGCAATGTCGCAATCAGACTCAGATCATTTTAAAAGTAAAATCAGAACTATTTTTTGGCCTATAAAAAGATATGAATTAGCTAAATTCATACCGATGGCCGCTTTGATGTTTTGTGTTTTATTTAACCAAAATATTTTAAGAATCTTAAAAGACAGCATATTAATTTCTGAGATTAGTGCCGAGATAACAAGTTTTGCAAAAGTATATTGTGTAACTCCAGCTGCAACCATATTTGTTATTATCTATGCAAAACTTATAAATCATTTAACTTTTGAGAAAATATTCTACCACCTTGTCTCTTTTTTTACTGGTTTTTACGTGATTTTTGCTTTCATATTATATCCCAATATCGATTTTTTTCATATGAATGGAGAAAAATTGGATTACCTGATGTCTGCCTACCCTCATTTTAAATGGTATATAGCTATTCTCGGTAATTGGGGTTACATAATATTTTATACTTTATCTGAATTATGGCCTAACGTTTTTTATATTTTGCTTTTCTGGCAATTAGCTAACGAGATAACTTCTACTAAGGAAGCAAAAAGATTTTATACTTTATTTTCCTTATTCGGTAACTCTTCTGTAATCGTTGTGGGCCTCCTTATGCTAAATTTATCTTCCAAAGAAAGCATAACCAGAAAATTATTTACTATCTCTGATAGCAAAATACTGCTTACTCAAGTATCAACAAGTTTCGTTGCTCTTTCTGCGATATTTTCATGCTTACTTGTTAGATACATAACAAAAAGAGTGATGACTAATCCCAATTTATATTTAAGGCCGCCGGAAGAATTATCAAAAAATAAAATGGGACTAATCGAGAGTTTTAAATATATCGCTCGTTCAAAATATCTGTGGTTGATGCTTATTTGTTCAGCCTCATTTGGGTTGTCCATGAACTTAGTAGAAGCCGTGTGGAAAGCAAAGATTAAAGAACTTTATCCAAGTGTTACGGAATTTGCAGCTTTTAGCAGTATTTACATTCTCTGGACTGGAGTTGTAATAATGATCCTAACTGTAGTAGGAACTAACATAATGCGCACTAGAAGCTGGTTTACTGCTGCAGTTATTACCCCAATTGTTATTCTAATTACCGGAAGCATGTTTTTTGTGCTAGTTGTTTTCGATGAGGTGATTTTTTCTTTTTATGAAGGTGCAATTATCACTACCCCTCTTGCACTTGCAGTGTCGGTAGGGGCAATTCAAAATATTCTCTCAAAAGGCTCGAAATATTCTATTTGGGATACCTCAAGAGAGATGCTATATATTCCTCTTGACCAAGAACTCAGAACTAAAGGTAAAGCAGCTGTAGATGTAATTAGCCCTAAAATTGGAAAATCTGCTAGCGGTCTTGTTCAATCCGTGATTTTTACTATATTACCGACAGCTACATATAATAGCATTTCTTCTAGTTTAATGGTGATATTTATAGTTGTCTGCTTATTATGGATATATTCAGTAAGAAAAATATATTTTGAATATCAGAAAATAGTTTAAAACACTTCTATTAACTAACAAATTTCTGCGGTATCCACGACGCCAGAAACGACTTTAGCTTTTCTCTAAGCTAGAAGTTTTGCCCAATACCAAAATATAACTGAAAGGCTTTATCAACCTTTTTCCTTGGTTTAACCGGAAAACCTATATCTAGCCTTAGAGGTCCAAAATCAGTAAAGTACCGCATGCCCGCTCCAAAACCATGGAACATTTTTTTACCAAGCGCTGGAGTAGTGGAACTAAATACGTTGCCACTGTCAAAAAATACTACGAGACCAATATCATTTTTTATCTTAGTTCTAAGTTCAAGGTTACTTAAAATCATCGAACGGCCTCCGATCGGATGATTTTTTTGGTCAATCGGTCCTGCAAGCTGATAAGCATAACCTCTTACGGACCCAACCCCACCTGTATAAAACCTTTCGTTCGCCGGTATTTTTGCCGATTTCGTTCCGCTAATTACCCCAGCCGAAACCTTTATGGCTATAACCGGATCAAACTTAACTCTAAAAGGAGTGTATTTAGCTGCTATAACTTCATTTTTAAAGAAAGATCTAGCTCCTGTTTTTGTAGGAAAAAAAGGTTCTGTTTTAAACTGCAATTCAAGACCTTTATGAGTATTTAAAATATTATCTCTTGTATCGCGCTTGAGAAATAATGGAATCGAGAGAAAAGAAAAGTCCTTTGAACCTTGCGTCTCTTTAACAACACTATAAGAATATTTACCCGAAACACCAGCCGTCCATATATTAGTTAGTTTTCTTTCTATACCGACAGATAACATACCTTCTCTATTATCATAAGCTTTTGAGGTAGTATTTTCTCCGGAAAGTCCTATTTTTAAAGTTTGATTATCTTGTTTATAAAAAGGTTTGGTAAATTCAAGATCAATAATTTGTTCCTTCTGATTGCCAGAAATTTCAGTCTTTACCGTTTCCCCGTTACCAAAAAAGTTTTTATGATTCCACCCCAGTGTAGTACCAAAACCTAAATCGGTTCCATAACTAAAACCAGCTTTTACGCTTCTATGTTTCTGTTCTTTTAAATCAAATACTATTGGTACTTTACCCTTATTGTCGGTATGATCTGGTATTTCAGTGTTTATTATTGCAAAAAGTCCTGTCTTTTGAAGAGAACCTTGGGCTTCTTGGAGGAAAGAAGGCCTAAAACATTGATCATTTTTAAATGGAATTAATTTTTTAACGTAATCCGGATTTACAGAACGTAGGCCTTTAAAATCAACCGATTTAATTGTTGCATATGGCCCTGCATTAATTATAAAATTTATCATCATAGTATCATCGGAATTATCGATAATAGCTTCATGCGTTACCTCTAAACTTAAGAGGCAGTTATTCTTTTCGATATTTTTAGTGAGTACTTTTTCGGAATCTATAACATTAGCGGCTACTGCGAAATCTCCTTCCTTAATTTTAAGCCCGGTAATATCCGGAATGTTTATGTCATGATTACTGTTTTCTGCATATTTCAGAATAATTTTTTTTACTTTATACCTTTCCCAGCCATTCACATAAAAAATAATGGAATTTTCTGTTTCTGGAAATTCAGTCTCGATAGTTGCATCATAGTACCCTTCGGAATGTAAATATCGTAAGAAAGATTTTTTACCTTCGCTTTCCCAGTAAGCTTTTTGGTTTATTGTGTTATATAACTTGGCCGTTTTTTCCATATTTCGGGCGAGTTCGTTCAGTTTTTTCATAACTGATTTTATAGAACTTTCAACTTCCGGCTGTTCTTTAATAATTAACTTAATAGAAGTGTATTTTGATTCCTTTGCAAGCGCCACATAAGGTACAATAATAAGGCAAACTGTAGCTAGTAGTATTATTGCATAATAAAAAAAATTTTTATTGCTCATTACATAGTTCTACTTATTTACTTAGACCTCAAAAGGTCCAGACGATAATCCGTTAATAAATTGAAACATATATGGATTATCTGTTGTATCCATTTCCTCTTTAGTTCCAGACCATTGGATTTTGCCATTGTGGATTAAAACCACTTCTTTAGCAATTCTTCTAACACTATTCATATCATGAGTAATAGCTATTGTTGTTGCCCCTAGTTCTTCTCGAATTTTAATAATTAAATCATTAATAACATTGGCCATGATAGGATCAAGACCCGTAGTTGGTTCGTCAAAAAATATAATTTGGGGATCTGTACAAATTGCTCGCGCTAGAGATACTCTTTTTTGCATTCCTCCTGATAATTCCGCTGGATACAAGTTTAATATCCTCTCGGAAAGTCCAACTGACTTTAGCTTTTTGAGAGCTAATTCTTTTATTTCATCTCTTTTTAAGGAATATAATTTCTGGGCAAAGAAAGTGATATTTTCACTGACACTTAAGGAATCAAATAATGCTCCTCCCTGGAAAAGGAAACCACAATTTTCTAAAATTTTTAAGCGAGCTTTAGAGGAAATATTTACTGTTTCTTGATCATCCAAAGTTATGCTTCCCTTATCCGGCGTTAGAAGTCCTATAATTGTTTTAATTAAAACCGACTTTCCCGTACCTGAACCGCCCAGAATAACAAGAGAACTGTCTTTTTTTACATCAAGGTCTATCCCGTCAAGCACTTTATGATTACCAAATGCTTTGTGTAAATTACGAACTTTTATTTTTATATTATCTGTCATAACGTAATAAATTAACTGAAAAATAACTCAGTAATTAAATAATTACTCAGTAAAATTAGTATTGAAGACGATACCACGGCATCAGTAGTTGCTGTTCCAACACCTCTAGCTCCCTTATTTGAATGATAACCATGATAACAGCTCATTATTGCTATTATAAAACCAAATACCGCAGCTTTAACTAAACCGGAAACTACATCTATAGTTTCTAGATACTCAACTGTATTTTTAATATAAGTAATACCATTAAAACCAAGTTTATAAACACTAACTAGATAACCGCCCATTACCCCTATAATATCTCCAATTAGCACTAGGCACGGCATAGTAAGTACAGCTGCGATCACTCTTGGAACTACCAGATATTTAATTGGGTCAGTAGATAAAGTAAATAAGGCGTCAATTTGTTCGGTGACTTTCATTGTACCTATTTCAGCTGCAATCGAAGCTCCTACTCTTCCTGCTACCATAAGACCGGCAAGTACAGGACCAAGTTCCCTGGTTATAGAAAGAACGACAACCGTTGCAATTGAACTTTCAGCAGAAAATCGTGAAAAACCTGTATAGCTTTGCAGAGCTAAAACTGCTCCGGAAAAAACGGCAGTCATTGCTACTACCGGTAAGGAAAAATAGCCTATAGAAATTATCTGACGTAAAATTAAACTCAAATAGAATGGCCTCCTAATCAACCCGCTAATAGTTTTTGCAATAAAAATTGAAAGGATTCCAACTTTCTGAAAAAAATCAAGAGCCTGGCGTCCTATATATTGTAGAGGTAAAAACATAATCATTTTATATTATTTTAGGTTTAACATAATTAATAGCATCAAAACTGGTATATGTTAATATTTATAAAATTTATGATATCTATTGCCAAGCATAGTTAATATTTCATAACCGTTTGTTCCGGCTAGATTCGCAATTTTATCAAGGCTCATATTTTTTCCTATAATTTCTACAGTTTGTCCTAAAAATAATTCTTCCGGCGGTATTTTAGTAACATCAACGGTAATTAAATCCATTGACACTCTACCTATTACGGGAGCTGGTTTATCATTAATAAATACTATTCCCTTGTTACTTAACGACCGTGGATATCCGTCAGCATACCCTAAAGGCAAAGTAGCAATAAGATGTCTTTCTCCAAGTTCATAAGTTCTATTGTAACCAACATGCTGGCCCTTATCCAGATCTTTTATCTGTATTATAGGGGCTTCCAGGGTTACCGGATTTTTAATAACAGATTCCTGCAGATAAGGAGTTGGATTGACTCCATAAATAGCTACTCCAGGCCGAGCAATGTCAAAATGATATTCCGGTCCTAAAAAAATCCCACTAGAATTTACTAGGCTTTTTTTTGCATTCGGAAATAGAGATGCTAATTGCTTAAATTTCATTAACTGTTCTTTATTTGTCTGATTATCGGGTTCTTCAGAAGAAGATAAATGACTCATAACGCATAAAACATCCAATTCATTAGCATTTTGGACTAAATCATTAAATTCTCCTTCTGGTATACCAAAACGATTCATTCCTGTATCGATATGTAAAAAACAGGATAATTTTTTATTTAATTGATGAGATAGATTTCGCCATAATTCCAATTGTTTAAAGGAATTCAAAACTGGAATAAGATTATAGTTAATAAAATCGTCTCGGTCAGCAGTAAAATAACCATTTAAAACACAGATTTTTAGGTTTTTATGATTTAAATTCTCTTTACTAAATCTTTCCCTTAAGGTTACACCTTCGTCTGTATTGGCTACAAAAAAATACTTACAACCGAAATTAGCAAGGATAGGAGCTATCTGTTCTGCTCCAAGACCATAACAATTAGCTTTAACTGCTGCTCCTACCTCAGTCAGTGTACAAATTTTTTGTAAAGCCCGGTAATTATCCCTTATAATGTCCAGATCTATTGTAAGAGTACATTTTGAAGTAATCATTTTTTATTTTTATAGTATTCCACTACTTTTTCTTCTATTTCTGGAATTAAAAAAGCGGAAATAGAACCACCAAGACTGGCTATTTCTTTTACTAATCTTGAAGAAATAAATTGGTTTTTTTCTGAGGCTGGTAAAAATATAGTTTCTATATTCCCATTTAATCGTGAATTCATGCACGCCATTTGGAATTCATATTCAAAATCAGAAACGGCCCTAAGTCCCCGTACAATTATGCTTACCCCCATTTTACTTGCAAAATTTACAAGTAGACCGTCAAACTTCATAACTTTTACATTACTAGCAATACCATATTTTTCTAGATAAATCTGAGCAAGCGCACATCTCTCTTCTATAGAAAACATAGGATTTTTGCTATAAGAAGTAGAAATTGCTAGTACTAACTCATCAGTAATTTTACTGGCTCTGGCAATTATATCCGCATGGCCATTGGTTATTGGATCAAACGTTCCAGGGTATATTCCTATTGTTTTCTTGGTCATATTCAGGCAATTATTTTACAATAACCTTTCTTATATAATAAATCTGTAGGTCATAGCAAGTATTATAAGAAATTAGCTGGTTGTTTCTTATTTCTATTAACTATATCGCTTTTTGCTTTTAATTAATTTTCCGAAAATATTTTTGTATCAAAAGTGAAAATATGGCGCTGTGGTTGGTATTTATCAAAATCGACCACCTTCACTTGACAAGAAAATTTTCCATTGGTATAAGTCCCTATAACACGTTTCCAAAAATTTAAGCCTTTGTGATTTTCAGGAATAACAGACACTTCCCAGATACCAGAATATTTATTAAAAACTTCCCACGCGGCCTCTCTAGCGATTCCTTTATTCTGGAACTTAGCGATAACAAAGAATTCTCCCATATTCCAGTTACTACTGCTCTCTTTAGTCTCCTTATCAACTAAAATAAATCCCGCCAATTCACTATTTACTTTAATTAAAAAAGGCCAACGATTTTCATCCTCAAAATAAATTCTAAAGTCAAAACATTCATAAAGGCCATTTGCCGGCATTGACCAATCCTCTGAAATAAAACCGCAATATCGTGACAAATCATATACGTAAAATCTTGCCATATTTTGGATAACTGGATAATCATTATAAGTTGCCGGTACGATTATCGGCCTTAATAATTTACTACTCATTTTTGTTTTATCACCTATATCTACCATAAGCACCAGATTAAAAGTAATTAAGCTGCAAATTATAGAAAAAACATAACAGGAAATCAATTACTTACAAAGCTAACAAAGTTTTAATTTAGACTTTCAGGTAGAATTAATATTTAATAAAGTTGTAATTATTAGGGAAATATTATGGCACAAATTATTACAATAGCCCAGCAAAAAGGGGGAGCTGGTAAAACTACTATTGCAGCCCATATTGCTGTATCTCTTGCTCAAACAGGTAGAAGAGTAGCAGTTATCGATATAGATCCGCAAGGAAGTTTAAGTAGATGGCATCTCTTGCGAGAAAAAAAATTCGGAATCGGTTATACCGGTCTTCATTTTGTTGCTAGTTCTGGGTGGAGGATTGAAGGAGTAATCAGTAATCTGCAAAATAAAGTGGATTACATAATTATTGACGCTCCTCCTCACACAGAAACCGAATCGAAGTCAGCTATTAGAGCATCAAGCTTGGTTATTGTGCCTATGCAACCAAGCCCAACCGACCTCTGGGCAACAGAAACAACTATTGATTTTGCAAAAAGTGAAAATATTCCGGCTAAAATTTTAATAAACAGATATAACCCTACGTCAAAAATTAGTAAAGAAATTATAAAACAATTAAAGGCTGAGGTTTTTAAGAATACTATTGGTAATAGAGTGGCATTTAGTTCCTGTTTTTTAAACGGCGTAACCGTAACAGAAAATCAGCCAAATTCTTCGGCAGCAATTGAAATAAAAAATTTTGTTGAAGAGATTCTGTATATTACTGAAAAAGCTGAAGGTAAAGCAGCTAATAGAGTTTTAGAAAAGGCTTAATATAAACACATTAACTTGATTAAAAATATAAACCTAATTATAAGACTTATGAGCTTAAGATAAAGCTATTCTAGATTAAGATTTAAACTCTTTAATTAAATGAGCCAGTTCGAAATTTATTTACTACTATTTACAGATGTTTTAACTGCTAATCTTGCTTTTAATACTTCTTCGGAAATAGTATTAGATACTATGAACCTGTTTGGTAATTACCACAAACAACTCATGTTATCAGTGGCATTAATAGCGTATGCATTTTCGATCGGTATAAATTATATATTAGGAGTAGCATGTTATAAAATTTTAACTCCAGCAAAAGAAGAACAAAACCAGTTAAATACAAAAATCAATAGCATCAAAAATTCTAAGCTGTTAGCGGTCATAATTGCTATTAGTTTTTTACCATTTTTTGGTAAATTTATAGTACTGTTTTCAGGATTTTGCCGTATAAAATTTAAAACGGTTTTGATCATTTCTATTCTTACAAAATTAGTTTACTATAGCTTTTTAATATTTTCTACTTAGCATCTATATGCCTATATACCGCACCTCGGTAAAAAAATTTTTTATCAGCGAAGTAACTGAATTTATTTTTGCTAATTTTGAAAATCATTTCGATAATTTAAAAATTATTCTGCCAAATGGGCATCTCTGTAATTATGTACAAAAAAATATAGTAAGTAAATTAGGTACAACAATATTACCTAATATTATACCAATAAATGATATCAGCTCCTCTCTAGAAGATAGTTTCCAGATACCTTCACAGCAAATTGGAAAAATAACGAGCTTAGAAGAGAGAATAATTTTAACAGAAATTATCAACTCCTATGATAAGTTAAATTATACTCTCCCCCAAACTATCAGTTTAGCTAGTTCGCTTGCAAAATTATTCTTCGAATTTGAAGCTAATAACATTGAGTTTAATAAATTAAAAAACATTCCCACTTTAGATCAGGCAGAACATTGGCACTTTATTTATGATTTTTTAGAATTTGCTTATAAAAACTGGCAAGAAAAAATTACTGCTTTAAAAAAATCCACACCTGTCCAGCACCAAAAATTAATATTTAATGCTGAATTAAACAGAATCAGAGATGCTAAAAATTACACGGTTATTGCCGGTGTAATAGGTAATAACCAAATAACAAAGGATTTTATTGTTGAAATATCTAAATTAAAAAATGGTTATATTATCTTGCCGCCGTTTGTTGCACCGGACCAATTAGAATTAGCTAAACTACTTCCTGAAGAGCCTTTATACAATATAGGTAAATTGCTAAATCAATTATCTGTAGATCTCCAAAATGTTCCATATTTAGGCAAAATAGCTATACCCTCAATGTTAGATAATTTGTTACTTAAAAGTGCGTCTGGGAATTGCAGAAATGAAATAAAATATGTGGAATTTGATAACATATTTCTAGAAGCAGAGTATGTTGCAGCAAAATGTTATGAGGCTTTAACAGTAAAGCCAGATGCTAAAATTGCAGTCCTGATTTCTGATGATAAAATAAAAAATTATTTTATTGCTAAATTTGATAAATATGGCCTCAATTTCTCCGATTTGCTTGGAGAAAACATTTTAAACCTCCCATTAACTGGCCTGATGCTCGAAATAGCTAAAAACATTTGTCAGGAATTTTCTTTGCAGGATTTTATAAGCCTAATTTTGCACCCTTTAATCATTTGTGATGAAACAAGAAAATTAAAACAATTAATTGCCAAGCACAATAGATTTAGCCAAAATATCAATGATATAACTAAAATAATTGATGGTAATTTTACTGACCAAACACAATTAAATAAACTACATAATATTTGTAGAGTATTCAGCCATAAAGTTAGAAACCATAATTTTAGCACTTTTCTTATTGGAACTATGGAAGCTGTAAAAATAATATACCCTAATTTATGGCAAGGGTTTTACAATAATAAAATTACAAACGTTTTTACAGAAATCGTGCAAGTTACAGAGCATATTAAGCTTCCTGATCCAGAAAATTTTCCGGATATTCTTAAAGAATTAATTTCTGGCGGACGTATTTATAATGATCCAGACAATAGATCCATAATTATCTGCTCTCCTAACGAAGCAACACTTATAAATTATGATTTAATAATACATACAAGTTTTGTTTTGAATTCATATCCATTACCACAAATGGGGAGTCCATGGTTAAATAAGCAAATGATTGAACAAATAGGACTCGATTCTTGGACTGCACGGTTTGGGAATTCGATGTATGATTTTTATTTGAATTTACATAATAAAAATGTGCTAATTACCAGATCAATTAAAACTGGCAATTCTTCGGCATCTATACCGTCACCTTTTTTGTTAACCCTGAAACATATATTAAAAGAAAATCTGAATCAGAGTTTTATCTCCACAGATTCTACAATTAATAACCTTAACAAGCAGTCTGTAGAGCACGCCTTTGCCGAAACCTTCCCTGAGCAAATATCAACTACAGATATAGAAACTTTAATTCGAACTCCCTATAATTTTTATGCAAAAAAAATTCTCAATTTAAAAATTCCTCAGGAAATAGAAGAAACACCAGGATTATCAGAATTTGGAAATTTCTTTCACAAAGTCGTTGAAATATACACAAAAAATTATGCCTCCGATCCCCTAATTGCCTTAGATAGATTTAAAAATTATGCTAAGGAATTACTATCAGCGAGCGTATTTCCAAAACAAACAACAGCTTTTTGGCAAACCAAGATTGAGGCTATAGCTAATGATTTCATCATATTTGATCATAAGAGGCGGCAAAACCTAAAACAAATCGTTGTAGAAGCTCGTGGGGAACTCACAGTCGCTATTGCCGGTAAAAAAATAAAAATTGTCGCAATAGCTGACCGTATTGAAATAAATAAAGAAAATAAAGCAACAATAATTGATTATAAAACCGGTTCTATACCGACAAAAAAAGACGTCTTCTCAGGCCTAAGCCCACAGCTAATTATTGAATCGATTATATTACTTGACGGAGGTTTTGGCAAGCTAGGAAGCATAGAGGCAGAAAGTTTGGTTTATGTTAAAATTAATAGCAAAAGCCCCTATATTTCTTTAACTGAGATAGCAATTAATAAAGAAGATATCCAAAAACACAACCAAGGGCTAATAAATTTACTTACCCATTATATTACAACTGGCCAGTATTTTATAGAACCCAATTTAATGAACTACGACGATTATTGGCATTTAGCAAGAAGGTCATAAAAATATCGTTTCTAGGTTAAATACCTTTGTAATCATCAAATACAGCTTGTTTAGGAAAAACCTGTTAATTCCCTACACTCTCTTCCACAACTCATTTTTTATATAGCCGCAGGGAGAAATAGTTACAACCTCCTCCATGCTTTTTAGCTTTCTTTCGGCAGGGTAAAGCTGATTGTAGTGCCCATTCTTTTACTTTCGGCTTTGATTGTTCCGCCGTGTACTTCAATAACCTTTTTGCACACCGCAAGGCCTACTCCTCTTCCACCGGCAAAACTTTCTGTCCTTGAACTAACCGTAAATTCTTCAAATACTTCGTCTAATTCACTTGGTGGAATCTCTATCCCCTCGTCACTAATGCTGAAAATTATCGTTTCATTATCATTATCCCGTTTGATGCTAATTGCAATAGTTCCGCTTTTGGCGTAATTGATACTATTGATAATTAAATTATCTATTGCCTGGCTTAGGTAGTATTTATCAATATTTAAGATGATCCCCTCTTCAATATCCAGCTGCCAGTTCCTTCTGCTGGTCTCTGGCCCTTCTTGCCAGTGAATAGTACTTTCTTCCTCATTCTCGTATAGCTTGCGGCAAAGTGTAACCCTATCCTCTACTAGCTGACTAAAGTCCGTTTCTACCAGTTTTAAGTCATAACTTGGTTTATTCAGTTTTGAGAGGCTTGATATATTCGAATCAAATACCTCAAGACGAAGCGAGCTATCTAGTATCGTTTTAGCTGCTACTTTTCGCTGCTCATCATTTAACTTATCATAATCCTGCACCAGTACCTGAGCCATGCTCGATATCCCCGTCATCGGAGCGTGATATTCATGCGTTATATTGCGAATAAAACGTCCTTTTAATGCTTCTGCTTCCCTGGTCTGCTCCTTGTACATGTTTATCCGGCCACTTAGATGCTCGTTCTTTTCTTCAGTTAGCTCCTGATGCTCTTGTTTGGGTTTGAAAAACATTAATAATACCGCTCCGGCAAGTATTACCACATATATGGATACAAACTCAGGTGAACCGACTGTAAAATCAATCTCATTTATTCCAGCATAATATTTATATAGCTCTAAACCAAAGTAAAACCCTACTATGCTCATCCCTATCCCAAGCCGCCAACCGGTTAGAATCGTCGCTATTAATATATTCAGTACAAACAGGGCAAATTGTAACTGGCCAAATTTATTGACCATCACAAAGAAAACGGCAAATACAATCAACATATAGAAAATTACTATGTGCCACGCTACCTGCACTATAATCTCATGCTTTATCCTCGGCGGCCAAATCGGATACATCGCTATTACCACCCCTGTAACCATCATGATCTGATAAACAACTACAATCACCTTGCTTTGATCGCCTACAAGCTCTAACCTGGTCGAATACATGGTGCTAAAACCATATATTATAAAATATATCCCAAGCCACATGTAATTAAGCTCATCTTTTGGGGCTCTCTCCTTGCAAAACTCAATAAAGCTAAAATCCTGAATATTTCTTATTAAAGCTGATATCATCCGGTTATTTTCCTTCTTGCTCTTTTCCAAATAGCTATAATCCTTAATCCCGACCCAGCCACCTGCCTGCTTAAATATATAATGAAAGCCAAAAAGAACTAGCATATTGACGAGCATTCCTATCAATATAGTATCAGCTTTCACTTCAAAAATATTACCAACTAACACAACAAAAAATCCTGCCACCATTGCTGCCGACACTGACTTTTTTGTACTACGAAAACCCAGAATAGTCAGTAATAAGGGTACAGTTACAACAGCCATGTAAAAACTAGCTGAAGTCATTACTATACTAAGTAAATTAGCTTTTGAGAGAGCTAGATAAATAGCAAAAATACCTAATAAGAAAGAAAATATTTTTGAAATAGTTAATTTATTAATACCAATATTTAATGTTTTACTTATATCATTAGCAAATAATACTGCTGCAGAATTAATGCAAGAATCAGCTGTGGACATAGCTAATGAAGCTATACCTATTATAATTAATCCTTTAAGTCCTGAAAAAGCATAATTATCGGCTACATAATTCATTATCTGAGTCGGTTGCAATTCTGGATTAACTACTCTAACTAACAGCGATATCCACCCGCTAAATAATTCGATAAGCACGAGTAAAATGGCTGCTATTAGCCAAGCTTTTTTGAGTTGACCAATACTTTTTCCCATAGAAACTCTTTGAAAACCTGTAGGATCCATGCTTGGTAAAGCAAAATACAGTATTAAAGGTATCATTTCCCAAAACTTAGGGTTACCTAAATTAAATACCTCTTTATAATTAAAATTTGCTGTTCTGA
Organism: Candidatus Megaera polyxenophila; assembly: GCF_029982035.1. Classification (NCBI taxonomy): domain Bacteria; kingdom Pseudomonadati; phylum Pseudomonadota; class Alphaproteobacteria; order Rickettsiales; family Rickettsiaceae; genus Candidatus Megaera; species Candidatus Megaera polyxenophila. The sequence goes on along the minus strand of NZ_CP104166.1, from coordinate 1,522,011 downwards.
TCACATCATTAAAACTGAAATTATTTTCACTTGTGATATGGTTATAAATAATTACACCTATGAGAGGTATAACAAAGCCGAAAGTACAAAACTGGACTACATCAGTATGGGTTACAGCTCTAATACCACCAAAAGTGGAATATAATATTACTATCGTTGACGCTAATAAAAGAGCATATATAGAATCTATTCCTAAAAAATAGTTAAATACATTGCCAAAAACTTTAAATTGTACCGCTATTATCCCTATAGTTCCTAAAATTCCACAAACTGCTGTTATTAATCTTACTTCAATACCATACAAATTGCCCATTGCTTCTGCTACAGAAGTGCTACCTAAAAATTCTCCCATCCTTGGAACTAAAAGATACGCAGTTATAACTAAAGAAATGCTCATACAAATCGAAGGTATTAGATAATACAATCCATCAGAATAAGTATTAGAAAGTGTAACAAATAATCCGCTACCACTTGCCCAAGTTGCAACTATAGTTGCAACCAACGCTCCTGTAGAAAAATTTCTTCCACCTAACGCATAATCTTGAATTGTTTTAACTTTCTTACCAGACTTAAGACCCACAACAAGGTTGGTAACCAAAAACGCTATAAAAATAATTATATCAATATTGGAAGTCATTTTTTAAAATCTAATATTTAAATATACTAAAAGTTGCATTATATTCTTAACATAATCAACTTAATATATATTTAGCAAGAAAAAAATAAATATAAATTTTGCATATTTTTAAATTAATAGCTGAGGTAAAATAACTTGAATCCAATCAAGTCTCTGCAAATTTAGAACTTCTGCGTTTGAAATTAAATGCTTGTTATCAACCGCTACATAGCGACGCTTGCTTTTAATCCTTTACCATTGTCAAGTATTTAGCAGGCCCTTTTTTGTAACGCCATTTACTAGGTTTTCTAAAACTTTTAGCACTAGCGAGGATTTTGGTTTGGTCTAATTTTTCTTCTAATAGAGGATCTTTAGTTATTTGGGTTACTTTAGGTTTTTCTAAAGTTAAATATTTATTAGCAAGTTTTTGAATTCTTTCAGGTGAACCAAGATACGCTAATTCAGCCTTAAGAATCCGGATAGCATCTTCTTCGTTCCGAACTTGTTTTTTTATTTCTTCAAGTTCTAGCCTCAAAGTTACGACGCTGTCTTTTATAGTAAAAAGGCCATATATAGTTAGCAAACATAAGATTATGGCTATGTAGCTTATAACTTTATATAAACTCATCTTATACCCCCAATTTTTTGAGCAACTCTAAGACGGGCCGATCTTGATCTATGATTTTCCCTAATTTCACGAGTAGTTGGCAATATCGGCTTTTTTGAAATTATTTTTAACCATTTACTCTCATCGTAATTTTCTGGCTCGGGGGCGTATTTTGATCTGGCCACTTTTTTTAAGGAGTGATTTTTAAAAAAAGATTTTACAATACTATCTTCAAGTGAATGGAAAGATACGATAAGAACTCTCGCTCCCGGATTTAAAATATCATTTAGGTTACCTAAAAAACTTTCAAGATTCTCAAGCTCTTTATTGATATAGATTCTGATTGCTTGAAATGTTTTAGTTGCCGGATCAATTTTACTTTTTCGGTAATGCATGGATTTACGAACAATTTCAGCTAATCTAACTGTAGTGGTAATTGGTTCTTTTTGACGTTCCTGAACTATCATTTTTGCAATTTGCCTAGATTGTACTTCCTCACCATATTTATAAATCACTTCAGCCATTTCTTCTTCTGAAGCACTTGCTATAAAATCCGCAGCACTGTAACCGCTACTGCTCATGCGCATATCTAAATTACCATCACGCATGAAAGAAAACCCCCTTTCCTTTTCATCAAGCTGCATGGAAGAAACACCTAAATCTACTACTACCCCGTCGTACCTCTCCCCTCTTGAAAGTTCTTTTATATTAGCAAAATTGCCTTGAATAAATTCAAACCTTTCCTTGTATTTAGTACCAAGTTTTTCTGCATATTTGTAAACAGTTGGATCTTGATCAAGAGCCTTAACAAAGCAATTAGAAGTATCTAATATTGCTTTCGTATATCCCCCGGCACCGAAAGTACAATCGAGGTATTTTTTACCATGCTGTGGCTGCAAATTTTCAATAATTTCGCAAAGAAACACTGGATAATGAGGACTAGACAAAGTATTTTCTCCTAATGAAAGGTTATTCATGCCCCTACTCCCGAATTTTCTTGGTTCTTCAGTATAAATCTATTGCTTTGAGCTACCGCTTTGGCAGTTTTTAAATGAGCATCAAAAGCAACCGGATCCCAGACCTCGAAAACTAATCCTTTACCCACAAAAACGGCCTGCTCGGTAATTCCTACCTGCTGCATTAAATGAGCCGGAATAATAACTCTCCCTTCATTATCGAACTGTAATTGGATAGACTCTCCCATTACGATCGTTTCAAAAGCATCCCTTTCTTCAGAATATGGATCTAACTTCTGGATTATTCCGTATATTTCCTGAAGACGAGCCATACTACAGGCCTCAATACAATTATTTTTAAAGGAAGGGTAAATGATAATACCGTTAAATTTATCTTCAGATAACACCGATCTAAATGCAGAAGGAATAGACACTCTTCCCTTTTTGTCAATTTTGTTTTGATACTTTGAAAGAAAAATATTCATTTTACCTATACAAAAATCTCACCTACCAACAAAGGCTAACACAAAATTGGTAAAAAATGGGTTAACATGGGTATTTATGGAATAATTTGGAAAATAAACTTATATTTTTGCTTCGTCAAGTGATATTTGCATCACTTAATAATAAATTATAAGAATTATTTAATTTTTATAGAAATATAAGGTAAATAGTTTTTTAACTTTAAAAAACTATTTCTTATATTGATAATTTTAAGGGTAAATTAATAAAAACCATGATATAGTCACTACTACTGATAAAAATCTTAATTAAATTTCGCTCGGGGGAGAATAGTTATGGAAATATTGCTGCTAATTTTTGGGGTACTTGCCATCATATTGCTAGTTAAAATGATCAAGATTGTTCCTCAACAGGAAGCGTGGGTACTTGAAAATTTAGGTAAATTTGATCGAGTACTTGAACCTGGCCTAACTATTATAATTCCTATAGTTCAAAACATCGCCTATAAACACACATTAAAAGAACAAGCAATCGATGTTCATGCCCAGACAGCAATCTCGCAGGATAACGTTACCCTTTCAATTGACGGGGTTTTATACGTGAAAATCGTTGATCCGGTTGCAGCATCATATGGGGTAAGTAATCCGTATTACGCCATATCACAACTTGCTCAAACTACGATGCGCTCAGAAATAGGGAAATTAAAGCTGGATAAAACTTTTGAAGAAAGAGAAACTTTAAATCATGCAATCGTTACTTCTATAAATCTTGCTGCCGTTAACTGGGGTATCCAATGTATGAGATATGAGATTAAGGATATACAACCTCCTAAATCGATTTTACAAGCCATGGAATTGCAAGTAGCCGCTGAACGCCAAAAAAGAGCGAAAATCCTAGAATCCGAAGGTCACAGGCAAGCTCAGATCAACATTTCCGAGGGCGAGAAAGCTCAAGTTGTTCTTACCTCAGAAGCGGCTTATACTGATCAAATTAACAGAGCGAAAGGAGAAGCAGAAGCTATCTTATTTGTAGCCGAAGCTACTGCCAAATCTATAGAAGTTGTAGCTAGTTCCATTAAAAAAGATGGAGGATCAGAAGCTGTTTCTTTAAAGGTTGCTCAGCAATACGTAGAGTCTTTTGCTCATCTAGCTAAAGAATCAAATACAGTAATCTTGCCTGCAAACTTATCAAGTCCTAGCGGTTTTATTACTGAGGCTATGACAATTTACGATAAATTAAAGAAAGGTAAAAATACGAATTAACATACACCAAGATTTTGACTTTATAACCTTAAGCCCTTTTCTACACAAGGGCGTTTTTTAATACTTCTTCAATTTTTGCTACTGGAATAATCTCAAGGGTATTTTTAATATTCTCTGGTATTTCTTTCAAATCTTTTACATTATCAATAGGAATCAGAACGGTTTTAATTCCCCCTCTACTAGCGGCAAGTAATTTTTCTTTAAGCCCCCCAATAGGTAACACTTTCCCTCTTAAAGTAATTTCTCCGGTCATTGCAAGTGTTTTCTTAACAGGTTTTTTAGTCATGAGCGAAACAATAGTGGTGTATAGAGCAATACCAGCAGATGGTCCGTCTTTCGGGATCGCTCCTTCTGGAACGTGTATATGGATATCTACCTCCTTATAATCTTTTTCCTCAAGTCCAAGCTGTTTCGCTCTAGAAAGAAAGCAGCTATAAGCCGCATCCGCTGATTCTTTCATTACTTCACCAAGTTTGCCCGTAGCTTTTACTCCTCCTTTACCTGGAAAAGAAACTGCTTCAATAGTAAGTAAATCACCTCCGACTTCAGTATAAGCAAGACCTGTAGTACTCCCTATTTGATCTTCTTCTGCTGCTAAGCCGAATCTGTATTTTTTAACACCGAGATATTCTTCCAAGTCTGACGGATTTATCGTTACTGATTTCAACTTTTTGTCTTTTAAAATTCTGGTCAGAACTTTTCGAGCTAATGCCCCAATTTCTCTTTCTAGAGCCCTAACACCTGCTTCTTTAGTATAATATCTAATTAATTCGAGAATAGTTTCATCGGGAATAATTAGCTCATTAGGTTTCATCCCATGAAGCTTTAACTGCTTTTGTATTAAATGGTTTTTGGCTATTTGCAATTTCTCTTCTTCTATATACCCAGCGATATTAATAATTTCCATACGATCAAGTAAAGCTCTTGGTAAATCATAGGAATTTGCCGTAGCAATAAATACTATATTTGATAAATCATATTCTACTTCTAGATAGTGATCAGCAAAATGCGCATTTTGCTCAGGATCAAGCACTTCCAGTAAAGCTGAAGCAGGATCTCCTCTAAAATCAGCACTCATTTTATCAATTTCATCAAGCAAAAGCACCGGGTTATCTACTTTCGTTTTCTTAATCAAGGTAATAATTTTACCCGGCATAGAACCAAGATAAGTCCTACGATGCCCCCTGATTTCAGCTTCATCTCTAACTCCTCCGAGAGCAAACTTACAGTACTTTCTACCCATTGCTTCAGCAATTGATTTTACCAAAGATGTTTTACCAACCCCAGGAGGGCCTATAAAACAAAGTATTGGTCCTTTAATTTTGCGTGAACGTTTCAAAACAGATAGATATTCAACTATTCTTTCTTTTACTTTCTTAAGTCCGTAATGATCACGATTTAATATCATCTCAGTCTTGTTTATATCGATCGTAGCCTTAGTAGTTTTTCCCCAGGGCATTGAAAGCAAAGTGTCGAGATAATTTCTAACTACCGATGATTCTGCCGACATCTGGTTCATCATCTTAAGTTTTTTTAGTTCTGCATTAGCTTTTTCTCTTGCTTCTTTAGAAAGTTTAAGATTTTTTATTTTTTTATCGAGATCAAAAAAATCAGATCTTTCACTACCACCCTCCATCTCTTGTTGGATGGCTTTCATTTGTTCATTTAAGTAAAATTCCCTCTGAGTTTTTTCAATTTGTTTTTTTACTCTTTGCTGTATTAACTGCTCGGTATCAATTTGCATGGATTCTCGCATGATAATTTCTAGAAGCATTTCTGCTCTTTTTAGAATATCTACCTGCTCAAGCAGACTTTGTTTAAGATCTAGCTTAATTTCTAAATGGGAGGCTATTAAGTTGGTTATATAGCTAGGGTTTTTTTGTTGGTTAAGGATATTTAAAACTTCTAGATTTATTTTCTTATTACCCTTTGCATATTCTTGGAATTCTTCCATTATGTGTGCAGTAGCATTATTTAAAGCTTCCAGGTTATTCACTTCTGAATCAGGAATGATTAAATAGTCAGCGACAAAAATCTCTTTATCTTCAATGTGCACTAATTTTACTCGGTTTGTTACCTCAACAAGAATTTTTGCATTATTATTCGGTAATTTAACCGTTTGGATAATTTTTGCTAATACTCCAATTTTAAATAAATCACTTGTACTTGGATCTTCAATATCTTGTTTTTTTTGAGTAGTTAGAAGAATATGCTGACCGTCTTCTATTTTTTTTGCAGCCAACAAAGCGTTTAATGACTTTTCCCTACCGATAAAAACTGGAGCAATGGTACCGGGGAAAATTATTAAATCCCTCAGAGTTAATAATGGTAAAGTTTTCTTCTCATTGCTCATTATTTTGTTACCCTTTATAAAAAAAATTATGTATATATTTAATAGATTATAAGCTATATAATAGCAGCACTTAACAAAATCAAGTAGCTGCTCTCGCTAAATTATTAGCGTAGCTTATTTAAGCAGAATATAAAAACTAAAAATAGGATTTCTAGTGCAAACTCCAGATATGGTTGCAAAGGCTTATAACAGAATTAGCGGTTACGTTCATAATACTCCTCTTTTATATTCTGAGACCTTAAATAAAATAGTAGGTAGTCAGGTTTATTTTAAAATGGATGCGACGCAAAAAACCGGTTCTTTTAAAATAAGAGGCGTACTTAACCATCTTCTGGCTCTTAAAGAAAGCAATAAAATGCCTGGCAAAATTGTTGCTTATAGCACAGGTAATCATGCACTTGCCATGGCCTATACTGCTAAATTATTTGGAATTCATGCAAGAGTGTATTTACCACAAAACGTTTCTCCTATCAAAAAAAGAATTGCTAAATATTACGGGGCTGAGGTAATGGAAGTAAAAACCCGCTTAGAAGCAGAGAGCTTATCAAAAAAAGATGGAGATAACGGTTTTTATTATTTACATCCTTCTGACGATGACCAGACAATAGCTGGAGCTGGTACTATGTGTTACGAAGCTTTAATAGAAATGAAAAAGCGTAATCTCAAAATGCCAGATGCAATATTTGCTTCCTGTGGAGGAGGCGGGTTACTTGCTGGAACTTATCTGGCCAAGAACTTATTATCTCCTTCCTCAAAACTCATTGGTGCTGAACCTGAAATTGCCAACGATGCTTACAAATCATTACAATCTGGAGAAATTAACCGATTTGACGATTCTCCCAAAACCATAGCCGATGGCCTTAGAGCTCTTTCAATATGCCAAAGGACATTTAATTATTTAAAAAAATTGGATGGTTTTTGCACCTGTAGTGAAGAATCAATTTACTATTGGACCGCATGGCTTATGCAAACAACAAAGGTTACTTGCGAACCTTCCGCAGCTATTAGTATGGCAGCTGCATATAATTGGCTGAAAGAAAATAGTGCCAAAAAAACTATTCTTATCCTCATTTCTGGAGGAAATATCGACCCCAGTCTTTATCACGATCTATGGAATCAGGACCACCTAGCGATACTACCGGAATAAATTTTATACAGTGAAATAAATTTGGTTAAAGCAGGCAATAACCATTATTTAAGGCAAATTGTACTGTTTTTAACATAAAAAAAAGAAATCCAGATTTAAGAATTATTTTTCTGGATTTCCTTTATGGTTAGAATTAGCTGTAATTCAATTATAATTGAAACAGAAATTATGCAATAGCATCTAGCAAATCTTCATGGTTACCATGATCTCCGGCAATAGCAACATCATCTGTATTATCCTCAAAAGAACCACCAATATCTAGTTCACTTCTATCCATTGGCTCAATTGCTTTAAGACGATCTTTATAGTCTTTTGCTATAGCTTGTAACTCATTATATTCATCTTCAAGCCTTGCTACTTCTTCTTTAGTTTGAGCCTCGTAACTTTTAAAACTCCATTTTGTTGTCTTAAAATTTGCCAACTTTTCTTTCACATAACCGTCAACACTCTGGTCTGAAAGCTTAAGGGCAAGAGCTTTCACTAAAAGTGCCTGACCATCCTGGTGATTCCCGTACTCTTTAAGCACTTGCCTATAAATATCCCCATCAGTAAGATATACAACAGGGACATCTTCTATAATCTCATTGCTGTAAACTTTCAGTCCATCTTCAGTTTCTACAAATCTTGATATTAGTTGTGTATCAGTTTCCTGGATTTCCCTGCCTACTATTGTATATGACATATTATCATTTTGGTCATATTGTGTTTTGACAATAGCTTGCAAAGTAAATGGATTGGTTATTTTTTTTGCATGACTACCCTCAATAACATGGCCTGTACTAATATCGATATTATTTCTATCTATTATTGCTATATTGGTCCAAGTTGATACATCGCTAATATCTTCTATATCAGCTGTTGCTAAAAACATTCCTTCTTTGTCTGTCAATGCTTTTAAATTCTCTAGAACTTCGATTTCTTTATCATATGATTTTTTAATTTTGTAACCATACCAGTATCCGCTAAGTGTAGCAACTCCGCCTATTGCCTTACCGACAACACTAGGTATAAGAGCTGTATTGTAAGCTTGAGAAGCAATTATCCCACCTGCCACTGTACTAGTTAAGATCGTTGCATTAGTCTCTACTTTTTGCCAGAACTTTTGTTTATTAATAAGTTTTTGGAAAGTTGTTCCACTTGGGCTTTTTGGTAAATATGTAGTAAGTCTACTAACTATATTAAACATTACGTTCTCCAGTTATTTATTTTTGTTAACTTATTGCAATGCAGTTTTAGTTCAAGTATTAACAAAAGTCAACTTATTATTTTGATTCTTTGATAATAATTAGAAATATAACCTTTTTAAAATAGGAGAAAAAAGTAAAACCAGTTTATTTAAGTCGTAGATTAGGTAGTATATAATCAGTTATGTTGTATAAATTATTGTCTAAATATAATTAAGAATCATTAACTACGTTTTGGTCAGATAATAATTTTAACTAAACTTATTATCTTTAGGAAAGCCTGTTGGGGGCATTTTTCCTATACTACCGCGTTTAGCTCGCCAAGACATTATCTGCGTTTTAAGACGAGTTTTATTCCCCAGTGTCCAAGAAAGCCCCTCTCCAGAATTAAATACTTTCAGGTCACTAAGCTCGGCATCTCGATATTTCTGCAAGGCCACACCTTGCCCTCTTTTGAGCTCTGGTATTTCCTCAATTGCAAATACTACTAACTTCCGATTAGTACCGATTACTGCTACCATATCTCCTTTATCTAAAGGCTTGCACATAATACATTTATGATCACCGGTTATTTGCATGATTTGTTTTCCTCCTTTTGTACCGGCAATTACATCATCTGAGTTTACTATAAAACCTTTACCGTTACTTGCAGCCACTAATATTTTCTGACGAGATTTATATGGTATAATATTTACTATTTCATTGTTCTCTATTTCAATCATTAATTTTATTGATTCTCCTGAACCTTTACCTTTAGCAATATTATCAGCAAGAATGGTGAAAAACTTGCCATTAGCAGCGCTAATAATTATATTATCGGTAGTGTAAGTCTCTATATTAAATTGTTCCTCGTCTCCTTCTTTATATTTGATATGGCTTAAATCTAGATTATGACCTTTCATACTGCGAATCCACCCCATTTTAGAACAGATAATAGTAATAGGCTCTTTCTCAATAAAAGCAGAAATATCCACTACTTGAGCAGCACCTTCTATTTGTTCAAAAGTAGTTTTGCGTGCTCCTAGGCTGGTATTTAAGCCAAATCTCTTTTGCAAAATTTTCAGCTCATTTTTAATTAACTGCCATAATTTTTTTGGGTCGTCTAAAACCTGGGAATACCCCTCGTGTTTCTTCTGAAGTTCATCATGCTCAGAATTAATTTGTTCTTCTTCTAGTTTTCTAAGAGATCTAAGTTTAATATTTAAAATAGCTTCAGCTTGCGTATCAGTAATTTTGAACTGTGCCATCATTTCTTGTTTGGGATGATCTTCCTCTCTGATAATCCTTATAACTTCGTCAATATTGAGATAAGCAATTTTTAAAGCGGCAAGTATCTCAAGTCGTTCTTCTATCCTTTTTATTTCAAATTTGGTACGCCTTGTTACTATTATCTGGCGATAGGACAGAAATTCTTTTAGCACTTCAAGAAGATTCATTACTCGTGGAGCTTTATCAGAGGCAAGGACATTCATGTTTAAATGAATACGAGACTCAAGAGCTGTCTGCCTGAAGAGAGATTCCATAACAATTTCAGGTAAGCAGTTTCTTCCTTTGGGCTCTATAACAATTCTTATTTCTTCGGTAGATTCATCTCTAATATTACCGATAAGCGGTAACTTTTTATCCCTAAGTAGGTTGGCAATATGCTCGATTAATTTTGACTTTTGAGTTTGATAAGGAATTTCCTTTATAACAATTTGGTACAGACCATGGCTAAAATTTTCTCTTTCCCAGCGGGCTCTAACTCTAAAACTTCCTCTGCCAGTTTTATAGGCTTGGATTATGATATCTGGAGAATCAATGATTATACCACCGGTCGGAAAATCCGGTCCTTTAATAAACTTCATTATTTCTTCAGTTTTATTAACACCAGAATTATCAATTAAGTAAATAAGCGCATCACATAACTCATGTAAATTATGCGGGGGAATACTAGTTGCCATCCCAACAGCTATTCCTTCAGAACCATTAGCAAGTAAGTTGGGGAAAGCTGCAGGCATTAGTTCTGGTTCAGTATCAGAATCATCGTAAGTAGGGCGAAAATTCACCGTGTCCTTATCTATGTCCTCCATAAGCATAGTGCAAATTTCAGTCATTCGTGATTCAGTATAACGCATAGCAGCTGCGTTATCTCCGTCAATCGACCCGAAATTACCTTGGCCATCTATAAGTGGATATCTTAAAGAGAAATTTTGCGCTAATCTAACAAGAGTATCATAAATCGCCGTATCCCCATGAGGGTGGTATTTACCAATTACATCCCCAACTACCCTTGCACATTTTTTATAACCAGAAGTTGGATCAAGTCTTAATTTCAGCATTGCATAGAGTAACCTTCGATGCACCGGTTTTAATCCGTCCCTAACATCGGGTAGCGACCTAGACATAATTGTTGATAACGCATACGAAAGGTAACGCTCGGAAATCGCATCTCCAAAATCAACACTTTCAATATTAGTAGCTTTTTTATCTATCATGCATTTCTCTAACTGCCGTAAACCTTCTTTATAAGCATTACATCTTCACTTTTACGTCGTTCTGTTCGGCAAGATATCCTATTAGCTCCTGCATAATACCCTCCTTAATGGTATTTTGGATCTGAATTAAAGACTTCTCCTTGATTTTCTTTGCTTTATTTAAATCTATTTTGTTATCTTTAATAAAAGCAAAATAGGCTTTATTGCCATCTTTAACTAAGCTAGTTATCTGCCCTTTTTCAGTTTTGAAGATTAAATATGCTAATTCAGGATTCATTTGTTCTTTCATGCCGAAATCAGCCCGAGTCATAGATTTGTTACTCTCCACTACTATACCTTTATTTTTTAACAATTCTAAATTTACCTTTTTCTCTTGATAATTTTTTTGTACTTGCTCAAGAATCTTAATATTTTCACCAGCAATAGCTTTTGCCTGGAGTATAGAAGAAATTTGATCTTTTACTTCTTCAAATTCTTGTTTTCGCGAAGGGGTTATCTTAACTAGTTCTCCAAGAACAATTTTATTTTGATTTGATAACTCTAAAGGATAAGAAACTTCTCCCTCCAGCATTTCAAAAACTGAATCAGCAATTTCTGAAATATTTAAATTACTATCCTCAACCAAAACATCCTTGCTAATAGGTTTCATATTAGAAACTTTTATACCATGTTTTGCGGCAATTTCCTTTAAAGTTAAACCTGATGCTACTTCTTCTTCAAGAGATTTAGAAAATTGCGTTATTAGGTCTTCTAGCTTCGTAGTTTGTAATATTTCCCGTATCTCTTCTTTAACCACTGAATAAGGTTTATTATCAAATTCATTTTTATTTGCTTCATAATAAGCCTGCGTTTCCTTTTCTCCTAGATCGAGTTTTTTAGCAAAAAAATCTTTATCAATCGTTATATAATCAAAGCTTCTTAGTTCCGGTAGTACAAAGTTACTTTCATTATTTTTATAAAAATCCTCAAGCTCTTTACTGTCTGGTTTTTCAACTGAAGTAACATTTTTTTTATTAGCTAAATCTATACTAACAATGTCAAAATATTTAGTTTCAGCCATATAATTGATCATATTATTGATCATTATTTTAGGAGGTTGAAAAGATTGCATAAATATATCAAGCAAAGAATTTTTAATTAAACTTTTCTTTAGATTTTCTAGATACTCATCTTCCATTCTCTGGGAATTATGGAAAGCCGCCTTGAATAACTTTAAATCAAAATTACCATTTTTATTCTTAAAATAAGGTATTTTTTTAACAAAACTTATGACCGTTTCATCACTAATTTCCAGATCATATATTTTAGCAAGATAGCTAATCATTGATTCGTTTATTAGACTTGTTATTATCTGCTGATCAAGATTTAAAGCTTTGATCTGTTCTTCAGTAAGATTTATGTTGTTCTCACGCTGCAAAACTTCTATTTCTTTTGCTTTAACAGCTAAAAAAGTTTCAATAGGAATAGATTCCGTTTTACTGAAAGTAACTATATCTCCGCTCTTATTGCCGCTTAGGAAACTAGACGCGCCGATTCCAACAAAGCTTAGAGCAATTAAACCCAGTAATATCTTAACAAAAATATTATCAGCACTTTTCCGAAATTTGATTAACATAAAAATTACAATTTACTTCTTATTTATTTAATTTATAAAATAGATAGCAAATCACATAACTGCAAGGAATTTTTCCTATGGAACAACTGATTATAGCAAACTGGAAAATGAATTTGACCTTTAAAGAGGCATCAAATCTTACCAGATTCTTATCTGAGCATAATAATTGCCATAAATTAATTATCGCCTCTCCTACCCCTTATATTGCCTATCTTGCACAAAACTACCAACAATTAAGTTTTTGCGCCCAAGACGTAAGCGTCAAAAATGCTTTTGGTTCTTATACAGGAGAAAGTTCAGCTAAATTTTTTAAAAGCTGCGGGGTTAATTACTCTTTAATAGGTCATAGCGAGAGAAGAACTTTATTCGGAGAAACTAACGGAATAGTCAGAAAAAAAGCAGAAGTTTGTATTGAAAATCAAATAACTCCTATCATTTGCATAGGAGAGTCTGAAGCGCTTCGTAATAGCGGTAGTTATAAAGAATTTTTATTAACTCAGCTAGAAGAATCCCTACCTAAAACAGATAAAAGAATGATCATCGCTTATGAACCTGTGTGGGCAATTGGAACCCAAATTACCCCGACAATCGAGCAAATAACTGAAGTAGCGGAATTAATAAAAACCAAATACCAGAGTATTGTTGCAAAAACTATGCAGCTAGTGTATGGTGGATCGGTAAACTCTGAAAACTGCAAAGATATAATCAATATAAAGGATATTTCCGGTATATTAGTAGGAGGGGCTTCTTTAAATAAAGATAAATTGTTTAAAATTTTAAATTCGTAAATAACCAATATTTATTTGAAAAATATGTTAAATACTCTTCTATTTGTTCATTTAATCATTGCTGCGCTACTTGTTGTCGTGATTCTGCTGCAAAAAACCAGTACAGATGGTTTAAGCGGCATTGGTGGCGGTGGCAATAATATGGGAATAATGAGTGGTCGCTCTGCTGCCAATTTCTTAACTAGAACAACAATAATATTAGCAATAGTGTTTTTTGTGAATGCTATTATACTTGCTAATTTATCCACGCAAAAGCACAACGATTTTGCCACGAAATTAGAAAAAATTGAACACAACGAAAACAACCAAAGAGTAGAAGAAGAAACTATACCAATAGCTAAATAAGCGTTTCCACAAAGCTTCTATTTTGCAAAACCTAATCTTAAAAAAAATAAATATATTTATGGTAAATATAATAAAAATAGGAAATGTTAAGATTGCAAATAATCTACCTTTTACTTTAGCTGCCGGTCCCTGCCAAATAGAAACCCTTGATCATGCTTTATTTATGGCAAGCAGCATAAAAAAAATAACCGATAAGCTAAATATCCCTTTTATTTATAAATCATCTTATGATAAAGCAAATAGAACTTCTGTAAATAGTCCAAGAGGGGCAGGAATAGAAAAAGGCCTTAAGATATTACAGAAGGTAAAATCTGAAATTGGCTGTCCTATTTTAACAGATGTTCATAATGAAGCACAATGTTCTCTAGCCGCAGAGGTTGCAGATATTTTACAGATTCCCGCTTTTTTATGTAGACAGACAGATTTGCTAATGGCGGCTGCCAAAACCGGTAAAATCGTAAAGGTTAAGAAAGGACAATTTCTTGCACCTTGGGACATGAAAAATGTTTATGAAAAATTAAAGGCTTTTAATGCGACCGGCATTATTTTAACTGAAAGAGGAACATGCTTTGGCTATAATAGCTTAATATCAGACATGAGGGCTTTGCCGATCATGGCAGAAACAGGAGCTCCTGTCTTCTTTGATGCTACCCATTCGGTACAACAACCTGGAGGTATCGGTTCTAGCAGCGGTGGACAAAAGCAATACATCGAGCTATTAGCGAAATGCGCTGTAACTGCAGGAGTTGCAGGAATATTTATAGAAACTCATCAAGACCCTATTAATGCCCCAAGTGATGGACCTTGTATGCTTGAATTAAGTAATTTAGAAAAAGTACTTATAAAGCTTAAACGCTATGATGAACTTACAAAAGGATTATAAAATCTCACTTTAGAATAGGCAGAGTTGTATATCTGAGCATCCGTTACTTTTTAAAAATGAATTTTCATAAATCTTTCTCAAATATAATTTCATACCTTCGTGGCTTGCCTAAAAGCCAAGTTTTTCATAAAAATGTTTTGTTTGGGCTCTCTTTTTATTTGTTGTAAGACCAATAATAGAAACGTCCATATCTTTGGCATAACTAATTGCTTGGTCAAACATCCAGCTTCCTATTTTCTGGTCTCTGTATTTACCTAAGACTCGCACAGCTTCTATTTGCATACGGGTACTGCCGACAAAAGTGAGCGATGGTATAATAGTAAGGTGGCAAGTACCGATAATTTCATCGCCGTTTTCTACCACCATTAAATATTGATTTGGGTCGCTATCGATTTTTTAAAATTGCTTTTATGTAATTTTTATCAAGTTCAGCTGATTATGATTCTCTTGCCCGCCCCGCCAAGCTCATCTTCTAAGAGAAGCTCTATAATTTGATGCAAATCAGCAATTCTTGCTTTCCTGTGTATAAAAGTGCTAATATTTTCATGCTCTACGTTCATGATTTTTTATTTCAAGGCTAAGAAGATATACAAATCACATTTGTGTAATTTAAAAAAGTAAATTATATCCTTTTTAATAGCAAGCTAGCATTTGTACCGCCAAAACCAAAAGAGTTAGTTAAAGCGTAAGTGATTTCTCTTTCCTTTGCTTTTAAAGGAACTAAATCTATTTTAACATCTTCGATAGGATTATGTAAGTTAATGGTAGGAGGAGCTATTTGGTCTCTAATGGCTAGAGCGGTAAATATTGCCTCTACACTACCTGCTGCTCCAAGCAAATGACCTATAGAAGATTTTGTTGAAGACATACTGAAGTTTTTGTTATTTGCAAACAACGTTTGCACTGCATTCAGTTCAACCCCATCTCCAATTTTGGTAGAAGTTCCGTGAGCATTAATATAATCTATTTGTTCCGGTGTAACTTTTGCATCTTTTAAGGCATTTTCCATAGCCCGATAAGCTCCTCGGCCATTTGGAGCAGTAATATGGTAGGCATCACTAGTTAATCCATAACCGATTATTTCGGCATAGATTTTCGCACCTCTGGCCTTGGCATGTTCATATTCTTCAAGAACTACAACGCCAGCCCCCTCACCCATAACAAAACCATCATGGCCCTGATCCCAAGGTCTTGAGGCTTCAGTAGGATTGTCATTAAAACTTGTAGCAAGAGCCCTGGCTGCAATAAACCCAGCTACTCCTGTAGGGGTAATAGGAGCTTCAGCCCCTCCCGCTATCATCACATCAGCATCGCCATACTTGATCATCCTTGAGGCATCGCCAATTGCATGAGCACCAGTGGAACACGCAGTAGCAACAGCACTATTTGGTCCGGCAAAACCGTATTTGATTGATACGTGACCGGAAAGTAAGTTTACTAACGAGGCAGGAATAAAATAAGGACTCACTTTTCCCCTCGCTGAATTGTGAAATTCAACAGAAGTTTTTTCAATAGTACTAAGGCCTCCTATGCCAGAACCAATTATTACTCCTGTCCTATCCTTGTCATAATCTGTTTGCGGTAGAATATTGGAATCCTCCACAGCTTCTATTGCAGCTGCTATTCCAAAATGAATAAACCTATCCATTTTCCTTACATCGCCTGGATTGATATAATCCTCAGCATTAAACTCAGGAATTTCTGAAGCAATTTTACAGGGTAGTTTTTCAGTATCAAAAGTCGTAATCTTTTTTACCCCGCTCTCCCCTGCTAGAATTCTAGACCAGCTCTTAGGAACACTCATAGCTAAGGAAGTTATCATTCCAACGCCAGTTATCACTACTCTTTTAGTAGACATATTAATATCGTTTATTTTTTTTCAAATCACATTTACATCCATAAGCAAGATATTCCTAAATATATAATCTAAAATATCTTGCGATTATTTAAACGAAAACTGCGACTAGTTCATAACGTTTTTAAACTTTAATACAAAGCTTATAAAAAAGCTTTAATCTTTAGGCATTTATATGTGTTTCAACATACTTTACCGCATCTGCTACGGTGGTAATTTTACTTGCCTTATCGTCTGGTATATCGCATTCAAAAGCAGCTTCTATTGCCATCATTAGCTCAACTAAATCCAAGCTATCTGCTCCGAGATCGTCAACAAACTTTGAATCTGGAGAAATAGTGCTTTCATCTATCCTAAGAGTCTCAGCAACAGTTTTAATTATCTTCTGTTCGATATTATCACTCATAAACAAACCTCATTATCGTTTTCATAATTTGTTATTCTGCGTTAAGGCAAAATCCTAGTTTCAATCTTTTAGCACAAAAAAAATCTTTTTGCTAGAATAAAAATAAATTTATGCTGGTCAATTATTAGTTGTTTTAAAATTCTCCAAAGATATTAAATCATTCTAGATTCTTACGATTCTTCTATATTTAAACCATAAGCATACCACCATTAACATGAATAGTTTGACCAGTAATATAGGAAGATTCCGGACTCACTAAGAAAGCAACAACATTGGCAACATCATCAGGAGTTCCAAGAACCTTTGCTGGTATTTTTTGGGTAATTATCTCTTTCTGAGCGTCAGTTAAAGCGTCCGTCATATTTGAGGTAATAAAACCAGGGGCAACAGCATTAACAGTAATACCTCTACTTGCAACTTCATAAGCCAGAGATTTTGTCATACCTATTAATCCGGCTTTAGATGCACAATAATTGGCCTGACCTGGATTACCCGCAACACCGACAACAGAAGAAATGTTTATGATTCTACCATATCTACTTCTCATCATTTTTTTTATTGCTTCTCGATTTAAAACAAAATTAGTTTTTAAGTTAACATCAATTACCGCTCCGAAATCTTCTTCTGTCATTCTTATCGCCAAATTGTCACGATTTATACCGGCATTACAAACCAGAATGTCAAGTTTGTCTATATCAGTTATTAGCTGTTCTGCTGCCTTAACATCTGATAAATCACAAATCTTTATAGCATAATTATTTTCTAGTTCCTTACCTAGTTCTACTAGTTTCCCCTCGTTACTGCCGCTGATAAACACATAAGCACCAAGACCGTGTAATTTTTTTGTTATTGCTCTACCAATACTACCGCTAGCTCCGGTAATAAAAGCTGTCTTTCCATTTAAATTTGTCATCATCTCACCTAATTAATATTCCTGATTATTCGTCATTACCATTTACCATATCCTCTGCCAAAACAAAATTTGCCGGAGAACTAAGTAATTGAGTTTTTATTTTTTCTGATAACTCCTCAGCAACTGCTGGATTGTCTTTCATATATTGTTTAGCATTTTCCCTCCCCTGCCCTATTCTTACATCACCGTAAGAAAACCAAGAGCCTGATTTTTCAATAAAATCGTATTTTACTCCAATATCAATAATTTCTCCTTCTCTTGAAATACCAGATCCGTACATAATGTCAAAGTCTATAGTTCTAAACGGTGGTGCTACCTTATTCTTAACCACTTTCACTCTTGTTTGGTTACCGACAACTTCTTCTTTATCCTTAATTGACCCAATACGTCTAATATCCATTCTAATCGAAGCATAAAACTTAAGAGCATTACCTCCAGTGGTAGTTTCAGGACTACCAAACATTACACCTATTTTCATCCTGATTTGATTGATAAAAATCACTACACAATTCGTTCTGGATATAGAAGCTGTTAATTTCCTCAGAGCTTGGCTCATGAGCCTTGCTTGCAGACCCATATGGGAATCCCCCATTTCACCGTCAATTTCCGCTTTCGGAACAAGTGCTGCTACACTATCTATAACTACCAAATCAACAGCACCGGAACGAACCAAAGTATCAGTAATTTCTAAAGCCTGCTCACCAGTATCTGGCTGAGAAATAATTAATTCATCGGTATTTACCCCCACTTTTTTGGCATAAACTGGATCAAGAGCATGTTCAGCGTCAATAAATGCACAAGTTCCGCCTTTTTTTTGGGCTTCTGCGATTATATGCAGCGTTAAAGTAGTTTTTCCTGAGCTTTCAGGACCAAAAATCTCTATAATCCTTCCCTTCGGTATACCGCCAATACCTAGCGCTACATCCAGTCCTAAAGACCCTGTTGGGATAGCTTCAATATTCATTTCCTGGCGTTGGCCTAATTTCATTACCGAACCTTTGCCATAATTTTTTTCTATTTGGCTAAGCGCAGCTGCAAGTGCTCTTTCTTTATCCATAACGATCTCAATTTAAGTATTACTTTTAAACTTATATGATGATAGATAAATAAAATCCAGTAAAATCTTGAAAAACGTACAAGTTGATTTATTGTATTAATAGTGCAAGTTGTAAAGACAAACTGTAAGGTTTTTTAAAAATAATTTCTTTAAAAAACTAAAAATAAACTGATACTTGTTAAAAAAGAAGTGATGACCCCCCTCTGTTAATACTCTTACTTGGGAAAGATCGGATGTTTTCAGGGAATCACCACTAATAACCCTTACATTGACATATGCCAATGTAGTTCAAGAAGAAAGGTAACACCCTTCTTAACCTTAGGGTAGATACAAACCAGCTATTTGTACCTATGGTTGATTATAATAACTCAAAAACAGCTTGTCCACAAAAATTTTCATAATTTATAAAAATTCTTCCTAATCGTCTAAATAAGCTAGCGGAGATGATTTAAAATAGATGATAAAATAATTGGCTTACTCTAACGAAGTATAATCGATATTGATTAAGTAACTTCTTACACTATAATCAAATAAAAATAGATTCAGAATTCTAAGCAGCGATGATCCAGCCTCACGATAAATTCATCCACTTTCGTACACAAAGTTCTTATTCAATGCTCGAAAGTACAATAAAAGTTAAAGATCTTGTAGCTCTTACAAAGAAACACGGGATGAGTGCTGTTTGTTTATCGGATCGAGGTAATTTATTTGCGTCATTAGAGTTTTCCCTAGAAGCAAGTAAATCTGGTATACAACCTATATGCGGTGTCATTTTAAACATTTCTTTTAATAATAGAATCTCTCAGCAAGACTTTGCTGAGATCCTTGTAATCGCAAAGGATCAGATAGGTTATAAGAATTTGCTAAGATTAGTAAGCTATAGTTTTATTAAAAACGATCGCAAAATTTGTAACCATATAAGCCTTAATGACTTAAAAAAATATAATGAAGGTCTGATAGTTTTATCATCTTATACTAAAGGTATAGTCGGAAAGTTATTGTTAGACGGAAATTATGATACAGCCACCGAAGAAGCTAGAAAATTAGTTTCGATTTTCGGTAATAGATTCTATTTCGAGATAATGCGGCATAATTTAGCTGATGAAAAACAAATAGAAGCGCCCTACCTTAAAATAGCAAATGAGCTTTCAATTCCTTTAATCGCAACAAATCAGGTCTTATTCAGCGATATAAAAATGCACGAGGCACATGATACGTTATTATGTATTTCTCAAGGAGTTGTAAAAGATGAACAAAACAGGAAAAGAGTAAGTAATCAGTGTTATTTCAAAAGCGCTGAGGAAATGATCGATGTATTTTCTGATTTACCAGAGGCAATCGAAAATAGCATAAATTTAGCTCAAAGAATTTATGTAATGGCAGAAGCTAAGAATCCGGCTTTGCCAAATTTTACTGACGGTAGTATTTCTGAGGAAGATCTTATTAGGCAAGAATCAAAAAAAGGGCTGCAGCAAAAACTAGACGTTAAGTTTGCTTTAGACAATATTTCCAAAGAGCAAGAAGCTATAATTCGCAGCGAATATTTTACCCGACTTGAATATGAACTGGATATTATTTGTAAAATGAACTTCCAAGGATATTTTTTGATAGTTTCCGATTTTATCAGGTGGAGTAAGGAAAATGGGATTGCAGTAGGTCCCGGTCGGGGATCTGGAGCTGGTTCTATTGTAGCATGGTGTTTACAGATTACCGATCTTGACCCTATAAAATTCGGCTTGCTTTTTGAGCGTTTTTTAAATCCTGAGCGAGTTTCAATGCCTGATTTTGATATAGATTTCTGCCAGGAGCGACGGGAAGAAGTAATATCTTATGTTAGGAATAAATATGGGAAAGGAAGAGTAGGACAGATCATTACATTCGGTAAGTTGCAAGCAAAAGCCGTAATCAAGGATGTTTCGCGCGTTTTAGGACTTAGTTATAATGCTGCAGATTATTTAACCGAACTTGTGCCTTTTAATGCTGTAAATCCTGTTACCTTAAGACAAGCTATCGATGAAGTTCCAGAACTTGGGGAAGCAGCAGCAGGTCGGGGTCTGTATAATCTAAACGGGGATAACGAGCTAATCAAACAGGTTCTAGATACCGCTCTTGTTCTAGAAGGTCTGCATCGACATTCTTCAACTCATGCCGCCGGTATCGTGATTGCGAATGAAGATATGATAAAGAACGTACCATTGTATAAAGATAACAATTCTGACATGTTAATAGTGCAATATTCCATGAAATATTGTGAATTAGCCGGTCTTATTAAATTTGACTTTTTGGGCCTACAGACACTTACTGTCATTACAAAATGCCTTGAGTTGCTTAAACAACAAGGAATTAATATTGAACTAGAAAAAATCCCATTAGATGATAAAAAAACTTTTGATATGCTTTCAAAAGGGATAGGAAGTGGTGTCTTCCAGTTTGAAAGTATCGGCATGAAAAATACTCTTAGAAAACTTCAGCCAGATAACATCGATGATATTATTGCCCTTGGCGCTCTTTACCGTCCAGGCCCTATGGATAATATTCCGGCATTTATAGCCTGTAAATACGGTAAACAAGAGGCTGATTATTTGCATCCATTACTTATGCCGATTCTGAAATCCACTTATGGAGTTATTATTTATCAGGAACAGGTATTGGAAATAGCTCGTAAATTATCTGGATACAGCCTTGGTTCTGCTGATTTGCTAAGACGTGCTATGGGTAAGAAAGTAAAAAGCGAAATGGATGCGCAAGAAGAGATTTTTGTCAGTGGGGCAATAAAAAATAACATTCCTGCTGATCAAGCGAGATCAATATTCGAAAAAGTAGCAAAATTTGCAGGTTACGGATTTAACAAAGCGCACGCTTCGGCTTACGGCGTTATTTCCTATCAAACAGCTTTTTTAAAGGCCAATTTCCCTGCCGAATTTTTGGTAGCGGCAATGAATCTGGATATTGATAACAGCGATAAAATCAATATCTTTCTACAAGAGGCAAAAATTTTCGGTATTAAAATTATTGTCCCCTCAATTAATGAATCTAATGGCTATTTTAGAATTAGAAAAAATGAAGATGCTTCTAAATCAATTATATTTTCTTTCGGAGCTATTAAAAGCGTTACTGCTAATTTTGGCCACGAAATGGAAAAGATAAGAGAAAAAGGCGGAAAATTTAAAAGTATAATTGATTTTATTGAAAGAACTCCTCCCAAGCTAATTAATCGTAAATTACTGGAAAATATTATTAAAGCTGGATGTTTTGATTCTCTTCATTCCAATAGGCATACTCTGCTTATGAGTGTACAAAAATTAATGGCATATAGCCTTTCGTACCATACTGAAAAAAAATCCAGTCAATTTAGTTTAATACAAGTTAATCAAGTAAGCGAAGATATTTTAATTAATAATACAGAGGAGCTTACCGAAGAAGAACTAGCTTACCATGAATTTGAAGTAATGGGACTTTTCTTGGATAAACACCCATTATCAAGACATACTTCAATATTTGAAACATGCGGAATAAAAAATTCAGTTTATATCAAAAACGACCTAAAAGAAGGCTCTTACCTAGTAAAACTTGCCGGAGTTATAATTAAAAAGGACTCTAGGATGTCCCAACGTGGGCGATTTGTAACTATAATGCTCTCTGACCCTCAAGGTATAATAGAAGTTACCATATATAACGAAGAAATTATGCGAGATTACGCGCACTTAATGAATTTACGAGAATCCGTAATAGTTACGTGTGATGTGTTTATTGATAAAGGAGGAGCAAAAATTACTGCTAGAAGCTTCTCCTCCATAGAAGATATTATGAAAAATATAACATATGATCTCAAATTATATCCTAAAAATAGGAGCGAACTGACAAAATTGATAAATATTTTAAGTAAAAAAAGCAATTCCGAAAAAGCAAGCAGCCTAATATCAATTTTTTATCCTACCGAAAATGGCTTTTTGGCAAAAATTTCCTTACCCCAAAAGCTCTATCTTGATAGCAACGATATCTCACAATTAGACCCCTTCAAATTTTAGTATTTATACAGCTATAAGTTATTTTAGGAGTAATAAGTTAAATCAAAGATTTAACTTGACCTTTAAAAGTATTTTTATAATAATCCCCCAGAAGTTATACAACTTAAAGTTAAGATTTTTGATATTTTTAGCATTTAAGATTAAAATAACAGCATACCGGAGAATTTTATGAAACGTGCTTTTTTGCAATTGTTCGAACACAAATCAAGAAATAAGAAACCAGAAGTTACAATAAATCAGGATACTGTCAAAGCTTTAGAGAAAATGATTAGTATTTTGTCTAAGTCACATGATCCTAAATTAACAGGACAAAAGGAAAAAATTACGTTGGCAAAGGAAAAGGCAGAAAAAATAATATCAAGAAAACAACAAAAGAAAAAAGATATAGAACATCTTATTGGCAAAATAAGTCAAAAAAAAATTTTAATCAAAGACTTTAGTAATATTGAAGATTTGAATAACAAAAACACAAAAGAAAGATATAAAAACCTAAAAAATGAAATATCTTCCTTAGAAATAGAACTCCACAAATTAACAACCCCAGAACCATTAAACCCAGTTGAAATGGTTGATGTATTGGGTTCTTTACCGGAGTATTCAACATTAGAGATAGAACCAGATTGGCTTAACGTAATCGATAGCTTATCGGTAAAAATGCCTACAACAAACTTAATTTACATTTCAGATAATTTTGTAGATAAAATTTTTATAAACTACATAAAAAAGGAAATAGTTTTACGAAAAAGTTTCTTAAAAGAATCAACACAAAATTTATCAATAGTTACAAAGCTACCCGATAAAGCAGGTGATCTGGATAACATTTTAGGTGTAGTAAAAAACTTACAGGAAAATTCCAAAAGTGTTTTTACTTGGGATCAAGAATTGTACAGAAGTCAAATAGATGCACTTGCAGAACCTTTGCAATTACTACTTAAAATAAGAGGAAAACTTAAGATTTGGTTAGACGTTGATAAATTTGTACGACAGCACAAAATCACAGACGGATCTCTCGTAAAGATGATTAAGAAAGCAAAATTGCCTGCTGATGGCAGTGGTATATTCGGCTTCCTGGGAGGGCAAGAAGTAAATGATTTAGCTAAATTATTAGATAAGGTAGAACCTTTAACCAAAAATTATTGGTTATTTTATAACACCTTTGTTAACAAAGGTGATAAGGATTTTTTACTTTCGCAGTTAAAAGTATACAAAGAAAGTCTAGTTCAACAAATAAAAGTTGGTTTCGGACGTTTTATAAAAGACACGAACTTGGATAAACAGGCATTATCCAGTGACGGCAGCAATACAATAATAAAAATTGGAAAAAAGTCTTTTCAAAACTCACAACCAAAAAACTTAAGTGAAATTATTGGCTTATTTTTTGATAAACAAGTAAGCTTAATTGTATTAGACTATTTTGGTGATAATACTGCTTTCAGATTAAACAACCATTACCAAAAACAACTAGACTGTACGAATTTAGCGATAAAAATTTTATCTACCCGCACTTATAAAGATATACCTGTAGAGGAATCTGAAACAGTTAGTTTTTATCCTAACTGGCTAAAAGCTGACTTCTTTAGCCATGCTATTAATTTTTTAAATAATTATTTCCAACATGAAACAGATTCTCTCGGTAAAAACAAGATAATAAATATCATTCTAGGATATGTTATAGAGGAGACTATGACGGATACCGAGTTATTATATTTAAGCGATTTAGCACACTATAACTTAGAAAAAAAGCTATTATTTTTACAATCAACAAAAAAGATTCTTAATTTTTGTGAGAGGCGCTTTAATGATGATCAGGTAGGAATTTTAAAAAAAAATTTACAATTTTTAGAACCAATTGAAATTGAGACTCATTGCAGTGAGTTTTTAAAAATTATAGACATAAAAAACATCCCCCTAACGATTATTCTAGAAACAATAGACTTAATTATGGATACAGTTAAATTTTTCAGGTTCGAGAAGATACAAGAACTCAACAACTCTGATAAATCGGTAAAGAAAGAAATTAAAAAAATAGAAAGGCATCTCAGTGAACAAATCGGGCCAAAGATTAAATCTCTTGTAACAACTGCTTTCGATAGGGAAAATGAGTTATTAGATAACTTTAGCTATCTAATTGACTATGAAAAACATAAAAAATCTTCTAAAAAGGCAAGCCCTTTTAAGCTGTTAAGTTTGTTAACTAACCTTTCTAAATATGCCAAATTTTGTCCAGAAAAATTACTTACTCAGAAAAACTTAAATCAACCACTTTCATCTGAGAGATGAAAGTTTGATCTTTGCGACTAGAAGTCGCTTATCAAGCTAAAGCTCATTCTAGCCTAATATTTGAAGTAAAGTCGGTCTCATGAGCGTCAGTGTGTTTGTTGATATATTCGTTAATCATATCATCTGTAACATTACCGCTAGTTGAACTGAAGTATCCTCTGCCCCATAAATGTCTACCCCAGTATTTCTTTTTTAGTATCGGAAATTCTTCCTGTATTCTTTTAGATGATCTTCCCTTAGCTTTCTGAACAAATTCACTAATTTTAATATGCGGAGGAATATTTGCAAATATATGGACATGGTCGCTTGATACAACGCCATTTTCTATCTTTATACTCATTTCCTCAGCTACCTGTAACACTAGTTCCCGAACACGTTTTTTTATGTCGTAAGTAAGTACCTTATAGCGATATTTCGTTATCCATACTATATGATAACGATGATAAAAAACTGAATGTGATCTTTTGTTATAGTAAGTCATAGACTTATGATGCTACCGCATCATGGCGCATTAGACAAGCTAAAGCTTTTCCATCTGGAAGATGGAGGTTTTCACCACCAAAGGGACTATAAAATAATTACACTAAATCAAGATAGCATAATCGAGGAAATTGAGGAAATTAATGATATTGAGTCATACGGCGGCCATGTGCGATTGTCTGATTTTTCTATGGTGTTTGATTATAGTACTAAAACTTCAGTGCTTTTTGAATTAGTTGGTTTAGGGGGCGTAACTAGAGAAATAATTGATAAATTTTTAGCAGAAAAAGTTGATATTAATGCAGAACATGACCGAGAAACTTTACTGAGTTTAATAACTTATCAACTTACCAAAGTGGGTAGAAAAACAGATTTTTCACCAATATCTAGAAAATATGCCGTTGATCCCGAAAAACAGGATCAACTAATTGATACTGCGTTATATCTAATACAAAAAAAAGCAGATATTAATTCAATATCACATAAAACAGGTTTTTTATCCCTACTTTTTAGCATAATACCAATTGAACAAAACCCATATATATATAAAAAATTATTATCTGACAAAGAGGTAATTTCTCAACTAGATTTGCAAGAGGTTGATCCTTGGGGAAGAAACCTGGCTCATTTATTTTGCAAGGATATAGGGGAGGTTTTTTGTAGTAGTACTGATCCGGAATCAGCTAAAATAGAGATTTGTACTATTTTAACAACAATAATAGCCTCAAAAAACACTTGTCACCTTAATAATCAAGATAGATTAGGCAATACACCATGGCATTATTTAGCTTCATCCATAACGACTGATTATGTAAACATCAAAACCGATCATTCTTTTTCACAACTTAAAAACCAGATTGGCCTAAGTATCAAGAATGGAGACGGTGACACACCATTACATATAACTTTTACCCAAAAAGCCGATCCAGCTGCTTTCTATAAATTTGTTCTGACCGATATTTATCCTCCGGCAGAATGGCTAAAGTGTCCAAGGTTAGGCTTAAAAATAAAAAATAATCAACACCAAACTGTTTTAGCTATGATAATTCATACAAACAGCAAGTTAGCTGCCTCAGCAATAAATACTTACATGGCAGTAGTTAATTATAAAATTGATTTAGATGATGGTTGTACATTTGAAACTATACGTAGCAAGGTCGATACATTTCTTAAGGGTATTCCGCAAATCCCTGCTGATGAGATAGGACGAACCAAATACCTAGGAGAAAAGTATGATTCTACCATATACGACAGCCATTCTTCCTGCTCTTCACTGTCCTCTTCTTCCTCAAGTAGCATTCCGCATTATTTTCCTCCTTCTTTCTCTTATTACCCTCTAATTCAAGGAGATAGCGGAATAACAGAAAGAGTAAGGACTGATACTGAATATGACTGCTATTCTAAATCATTACTGATGGGAGATAACAGTGATTTTACTTTGCATAGTTAATATACAAGAACTAAGTAGTGTTCTACATCACGACCTTCTACTCGAGCATTTTAGACCAGATTGGTAATAATTATGCCTAAAATCCAAATTTTTTACGCTTAAAAACCGTTGCAGCTGTAAGAGATTTCAGTTTTCTTGCTTGACTATGGCTCATAATCATAATATTCGGGAATCAAATTTAAGCCAATTTTTAACCTTTAAATGAGTTATCGCTACCAAAAATTAATACTACGATAATCTTTTACGCAGCCTACTTTACTATATTATCGTAATACTCAAAACCTTAGTTTTGGCATATGTTACTTCTCTTCAATTTATGAATGCAACCGAAAGGAGCTTACTAGATGAGAGCATTTTCCGTTTGTATTCGTTTTTTTATTATTGTAATTTGAAGACAAATAATTTACGTTTAAAACCTTAAAAACCTCTTGAATTATTGCTCTGTTAGCTGTATATTACGTACTATTGTAAGGTGCTAGGTGGTTTTATACCAATTGAAAATTAGGAGAAAAAGCAATGAGTGAAGTAGTATCGTTAATAGCTCAAATAAGGGAAGAGGTGGGCACTGGTGCATCTAGATCTCTAAGAAAAAAAGGTATGGTTCCTGCTACTATTTATGGGACTGGCAATAATACTCTATCAATTGCAATTGAAGAAAAAGAAATAACCAAATATTATAGGAAACCACAGTATATGTCTCAGGTATTCCAACTTGAGATCGGTAGCAAAAAGCACAAGGTTTTACCAAAAGATATACAATTAAATCCAATCACTGAGGTAGTAAGCCATGCTGATTTCGTTTTTCTTGGAAATAAAATACAGAAAATGAATATACCTGTTGTTTATTTGAATAATGAAAATAGCATAGGAGTCAAAAGAGGCGGTTATTTTAACACTGTAAGAAGGTTTTTAACTATTCTTTGCCCTGTAGAAAACTTACCAAGAAAAATAGAAATTGATACCATAGATATGCCTATTGGTAAGTCAATTAAAGCTAAAGAAGCGGTTTTACCCGAAGGCGCTAAGTTGTTAGATAATCCAGAATTTGTTATTGCTTCTATTGTTGGTAAGAAAGGCAAAGCTGACGTAGAAGCTGAAGAAACAGCAACGGCAGCGCCAGCAGCAAAATCTAGTACTAAATAAATATTTTAATGGATGTTCTTACTTGTTGGGCTTGGGAATCCCGGAGAGATTTACAGAAAAACTAGGCACAACGCAGGTTTTATGGCGGTAGATTTTATATCTAACCGCTATAATTTTATCTGGAATCATAAATCAAAATTTAATGCGGATATCGCCCTCGGTAGTATAGAAAATTATAAAACAGTTTTTTGTAAGCCGACTACTTTTATGAATTTATCTGGGAACGCTGTTTTACCAGTGATGTCTTATTACAAAATAGAGCGTAGTCAATTAATCGTAATACATGATGATATTGATCTTGAGTTCTGTAAAGTAAAATGCAAGTTTGGTGGGAGTAACGGTGGTCATAACGGGTTGAAATCCATAGACGAAAAACTAGGGCAGGATTATTATAGAATTCGAATTGGCATTGGGAGACCTGTTACTAACGGTTCAGGTATTGCGAATTATGTGTTGACTAACTTTTCTGATACAGAATTGCTTGCTCTTTATAAGAAATATGAAACTATTTTAAAAAACATACACTTGTTATTTTCTTCGGAATTAGAAAATTTTAAAATCCAAATTTCTAAAGATATATAAAGCTTTTATAAACACCTATATTCCGCAATTTTTTCTCAATTAAAGCAATTTTTAGGAATTTCTATCTTCCTAGTTTTTTCTGTAATTGGTTTTAGCACTGTTGTAATACTGTATACTACCCACTTTTTCTGGATATTTTACATTATTATGCTTAATATATAAGTTGTACTTAGTTCAGGTTAACACGTCGTATACCTAAAATACTGCGCTATATAATTTCTAAACCTTAAAGTGAAAAAAGCAATTGATAAGCACCTACTCATCTGCTAGTCTTTCAGCAGAAAGCTATTAAAAAAATAGATGTATATTTTAGCTATTGGCTAAAGTTATTTTGTGGGGAATGATAAAATGTTTTATGGGTAATAATAAAGAGGACTATTTTGAATATATAGATATTATTACTGGTACTATCAGAAGAAAAAGGACTGGATTATTTCCAAGGGATAATGAAAACATATTTATTGCAGATAATAATATTACTATTCCAAAAAGCGTAAAGGATAAGTTGGGGGATAAAATACAAAATGCTCTACCAATTAGTTCAGAAAAGTTCCATTACTCTACCAAAACCTCTCTGCAATCACCAAGCGAGCATAATATTCAGGCACCAGAATATTCTCAAAACACAGAAAAATTGCAACTATCCCCTGCTGACTCATTAGCACCAATAACATTCCTTAATGCTAAAGTTAAATTAGAAGAGGATAAACAGCTAATAGTTAAAAATAATAAGAGTTTGTCTGATGATAGTATTGTAACAGTTGACATACCAGAAACAGCAATAATAACACAAAGGCATGTTAAGGAAAAACTACAAATAATAAAAGATACGGCAGATTCAGGAAAAGGAAATGGATTTCAAGAAATAAAAACAGAGGTAGAGAGGCAAATTTTAGCCGAAGTAGAAAAAGAAACCATAGAACTTGATGAAGAAAATCTACTACAGGAGCAGTTAACACAAAGATTAGCCAGGGAAGAAGAAAAGGAAAGGCAACTACTGGACACAGAGGACCTTGGAGAACTTGAGGAGCAGGGCATAGGAGTGGGAAACCTGGATTTAGAGGTAGCAGAGGAAAGGCACGTGCA
Source organism: Candidatus Megaera polyxenophila (assembly GCF_029982035.1). Taxonomy (NCBI): domain Bacteria; kingdom Pseudomonadati; phylum Pseudomonadota; class Alphaproteobacteria; order Rickettsiales; family Rickettsiaceae; genus Candidatus Megaera; species Candidatus Megaera polyxenophila. The sequence continues at coordinate 1,492,036 of NZ_CP104166.1, read as the reverse complement.
GGAACTAGAGCCGCCTTTAGAAGAAGAGGATGATAGGCAACTACTGGACGCAGAGGACCTTGGAGAACTTGAGGAGCATGGCGTAGGAGTGGGAAACCTGGATTTAGAGGTAGCAGAGGAAAGGCAGGCACTGGAGCTGCATGTAGAGGAGGAAGAGGCAAGAAGGTTGGAGCTGCGCGAGGAATATGCGGTGGAATATGTAGAGGTAGAAAACCAGCATTTGCTAGAATTAGGGCAGCATATAGAGGTGGATGCGGAGGAACATGTAGGAATAGGAAACCAGCATGCAGTGGAACACATAGAGCCACATTTAGAAGAAGAGGATGATAGGCAACTACTGGACGCAGAGGACCGTAGAGGACTTGCGGAGCATGGCGTAGGAGTGGGAAACCTGGATTTAGAGGTAGCAGAGGAAAGGCAGGCACTGGAGCTGCATGTAGAGGAGGAAGAGGCAAGAAGGTTGGAGCTGCGCGAGGAATATGCGGTGGAATATGTAGAGGTAGAAAACCAGCATTTGCTAGAATTAGGGCAGCATATAGAGGTGGATGCGGAGGAACATGTAGGAATAGAAAACCAGCATGCAGTGGAACACATAGAGCCACATTTAGAAGAAGAGGATGATAGGCAACTACTGGACGCAGAGGACCGTGGAGGACTTGCGGAGCATGACGTAGGAGTAGAAGACCTGGGTTTAGAGGAGATGGAAGAGGAACAAAGGTTAGCTCGGGAGAGACAAGAGGAAGAGGAAAGAAGGGTTGAACTAGAAAGACAAACGTTAGCTCGGGAAGAGGAAGAGGAAAGGCTAGCCAGAAAGGAAGAAGAAAGAGTAAGACAGCAACAATTGAAAGAACATTATGAGAAACATAATGCGGAAGTTTTAGCAATATTAGCGAGGCAAAAGCAGGAAGAAGGGGAAAGAATAAGACAGCAACAATTAAAAGAATATTATGATAAATATAATGCTGACGTTTTAGCAAGAGTAGAAAGGCAAAAACGGGAAGAAGAGAGGCAAAAACAGCTTCAAAAGTTTAAGGAATATCAGGAACAACAAGTAAGAGAGGTTCTAATTCAGTTAGAGTATAAGAAACAATTAGAAAAACAACGGCTAACTGAAGTATTAGATAAACTAAAAGAAGGAGTAGTGTCATTAGAATTAGCAAATAAACAAGCTACAAAGCTATTACCAGGAGGAATTTTTTTTAAAGAGCATCTGCTTGTGCGAGAAGCAAAAAAACAACTGGGACTACAGAAAGTAGCTTTAGAAAATGGAGTGATACCAGGATTGGAAAAATTAGAAGAACTGGAAGAATTAGTAATTGGAATAACTAGAACAGCAGAAGTAATAACACAAGAAACGCAAAGATTAAGACAAGTAGAAGCAGTGAAAGCAAGAATTAAACTAGAGCAAATAAAAGAACCTTTAATAGTAGAAAAATCCCTTTTGCAAAAGATTAAAGAAAAATTGGGTTGTTGTTTTTCAGCAAATGATCACGAGCCAAAACCAAAAATGATCGAGATGGTTTCCATGCATACTAATGTCCAAGATGAAGAAATATCTGTTGATTCAATAGGAGAACAAGTTCCTGTTAATAGTTCGGTTGAAATTGTATAAATTTATAGTAAGGACCAGTTTTTATACATTTATAAGCTTAAATTACGCGTAGAAGATACTTTATTTAGCAAAATATAACAAAGTGTAGGTTTTTCTTCAATCAATAATAATTTTAAGCGAAAAGTTAAAATTGATAACAAACAATAAAAAATCAATTTTAAAATGTTCCTAGATATTTTCTTTCTATCGTTATCTTTATAACAGATATAAATCCACTTAAGTCACCCATTAAAATCTACTAAAATACTGATCTTAATAAAGGTGGTGCCGGATGTCGGATTCGAACTGACGACCGACCGCTTACAAGGCGGTTGCTCTACCACTGAGCTAATCCGGCTAAGTATTAATATGAAATATTACCTCAAAAATCAAACCTTTCAAGACTTATTATGTAACCTTCAGGTAAGAACAGAAGTTACCAATATAATATAAGAAAACCGCCTAGAAAATATTGCAACTTCTACCACTATAATAATTATGTTAAACTCGCTAAATTTTAACTCTAATTATGGAATGTTAGCTTGCAGTATTCTTTAGCTCTTTTTTAGAAGGCTTTTTAACCTGCCCCTTAACTTTTGCAGCTACTTTCTTTTCAATAGAAGCAGGAAGTTTAATACCGGCAGCCTGAATAAATTTAATAACACGCTCGGTAGGTTGCGCTCCTTGCCCGAGCCAATATTCTATGCGATCTTTCTTAAAAGTTACTCGATTCTCATCATCTTTTTTTAGAAGAGGGTTATAGGTACCGACTTTTTCAATAAAATCGCCGTCTCTTGGAGCACGGGCATCAGCAACTACTACTCTATAATAAGGAACTTTTTTTGCTCCGCCTCTAGCTAAACGAATTTTAACTGCCATAACTTCATTAATTTATTTAATTTTTTCTTCTTTAAACTCTACGTGCTTACGAACTTTTGGATCATATTTTTTAAAAGCAAGCTTTTCTGTTACGGTTTTTGGATTACGTTTTTTTACTAAAAAATACCCTGTACCAGCAGTGCTAACCAGCTTAACCAAAAGATTTTTATTCCTTTTTTTAGACACAACCTAGAAACCTTATTAAAAATAATTTTCGTATAAATATCTTTGTAAAATATAGTTAGAATTCTCAATTAGTCAAGAATAAATTAGCCAACATAATAATATCTCCAGATAAATTCGATAATTAATATATGGAAGCAATAAATCAGTAACGCATGACGTGTTATAGGACTTATATTAAGCGCAACCTTTTTTTCAAAATTGCCATAAGATAACGATAAATACACCATTATTGCAACCACACCACAAAACAATAAATTGGCCTTACTTAAATCAGAAAAATTAACTACTGTATGTAATAAAGAAACATAAGCAATAACAAAAGCAGCAATTTTGAGATCTATAGATTTTGCCTTAACCATATAACCTATAATAATTATTCCTATAACTAATGAACCATAATCAAAAAGATACGAGGCAAATGGAGATAAAATAACCAGAATGATAAAATGCAACCATCCTTTTGTTAAACTGTGAAACTGCTTCTGAAAAAGAGAAAGGTAAAGTTGTCCTAAAAAAAGAGAGATTAAAATATTTGCAGGAAAAAAAGATTCAATTATAAAAATTGTAGATACTAAGTATAATATCACTCCATAAAACAGTATATAAAAATTTACTGAATTTTTAAAGTTATAACCCACAAAAAACCCGAATATGGGCATAGCGTACCTACCTACCATCCTTAATGCCATCATTTCAGGAAAAAAATACCCCCCTAAATGATCCACAACCATTGTAACTATTGCTCCTAGCTTCAGCAAATCTTGATAATTTGTTTGCTTACCCATGAGCTTTTTTCATGAAAATTAAGTGTAGTTTAAAAAAGTACAATATTAGCATGTAAACCATACCAGCTATAAAAATATTAAAAAACAATGCTAAAGTTTTGATAAACAAATTGTCAGAATAATATAAATCTTGGCAAAAATAATTAGAAAGAAATAACACTAACATCATCACAAAAGCACTTACTCCTATTTTGTAAATACAGTGTTTAGTCTTAGTAAAAATTTTAAAATCTCCACAATTTTCTGCATATTTATTCAATAATCCAACATTATACCAAGCAGCAATACTAGAACCCATAGCAATGCCTACATGGCCAAACGGAATCATTAACACTATATTAAGAAATGTATTAACAAGCAAAGAATAAATAGTAATACGCATAGGAGTTTTAGTATCTCCATGAGCATAAAAAATAGGCGTTAATATTTTTGCTATTACAAAAGCCGGTAACCCTAGCGAAAATGCAGCAAGTGCATTTGCTGTTTTAATCGTATCCTCGGAAACAAAAACCCCTCTCTCATATATTAAATGAATAATAGGATTTGCTAACACAAACAACCCTATTGTAGCTGGAACAGAAAGGACAAGAGATATAATTATTGCATTATTTTGTAAATTATTAGCGCTTGTAATATCTTTCTTTTGATAAATTTGGGAGAGTTCCGGCAATAAAATAGTGCCAAAAGTTACACCAATAATAGCAAGGGGAAGCTGATATAACCTTTCAGCATAAGATAAGATTGAAACAGCACCAGGAATAAAACTAGCAATAGATTGTGATACGAATAAATTAACCTGCTGAGCACCAGAACTCATAGCGGCAGGTCCCATATTTTTAAGCAATTTTGTTACATCAGGATCATTACAAAAGTTAAGAGACGGAGAAAAGGTTAATCTTGCTTTAGATACATAAAACCACATAAAAGCGACTTGTAAAACCCCTGCCAGAATTAGCGAATAAGATATGGCAAAATGAGCTGTTAATTTACCCTCAAAAAAATAAGTAAATAATATAACACACACATTCATAATTACTGGAGTAAAAGCAAAAGCAGCAAAGTTTTTAACCGAATTTAACATACCGCCTAATATCGCAGTAATTGATATAAAAACTAAATAAGGAGTTGTTATCCTGCACAGTAAAACTGCCAGCTCATACTTTTCCGATACTTCATAAAAACCAGGAGCGATTATAGCCATAAGGTAGGGCATTGCTGCCTGCATTATAAGAGTTAATAGAATAAGTACAATGGGTAATAAGGTTAATACTTCCCCGCTGAACTTGCGCCCTGACTCTCTAGATTCTAGTAATTTTTGACTAAAAATAGGAATAAAAACTATCGATAAAGCGCCCTCCCCGAAAATTCTTCTAAATAAATTAGGGAATTTAAAAGCAACATTCACGCAATCTGCAATAGCACTTGATCCAAAAGTTGCCGCAATAAATAACTCCCTGGCTAAGCCGAAAATTCTGGAAAGCATGGTAAAAAAAGCAACAATAATTCCAGATTTTAATAACATTATAAGATATTTTTAGGTTCAGATTAATTAGATGAGCAATAAGAAGAATAAGTAAACATATTATAATTAAGTTATTCTAAAAATAATTTAAAAGCTGAAAATTATAAACTGCTGTATCGGTTTCTGTATTTCCTCTTAGACGAAATTTACATATTAAAAAAAGATACATACAGGAAAGCTCACTTACTCGCAACTACTTTATTTCTTCCTGTTTCTTTTGCTTCGTATAAAGCCTTGTCAGCTTTGCTAATAAATTCCTCTACAGTATCACCTTGATGATATTCGGCTACACCTATGGAAATTGTTTTATGTATAACACTTACCTGCGCTGGAATGGTAAATTCTGTTCCTTCTATTAGACTACGTGTTTTTTCAGCTACTGGAAGGCAGTTTTGTAGATCAATATTATTTAGTAGGACTATAAATTCTTCCCCTCCATATCTTGCTATTAGATCTGTAACCCTAAAGGAAGATTTTAATGTAGATGCTAAGGTTTTTAGAACAGCATCACCAGCTGGATGACCGTAAGTATCATTAACTTGCTTAAAGTGATCTACATCAAACATCATAATACAAACTGGTTTATTGGTTTCTTTGCTCTTCTCCACTATTTGCCTGACATGAATATCAAAATACCTTCTGTTAAATACGCCAGTTAAGCCGTCTTTTGTTGACAGATCAACACTTTCTTCCAGCTCGGCACGTAAATCATCTTGATAACGTTTTCTTCTAAGTTGAGTTTTAACCCTTGCTTTTAATTCACTTTTATCAACAGGGTACATAAAATAATCGTTAACCCCGAGTTCCATACCTTTAATAACTATAGCTATATCTTCTTCTTCAGCAAGCATCATAACTGCTGAATGTTTTAAAACTGGTTTTGTACGAAGCATTACAGCAACTCGAAGGGGATCAGCAGTACTTATTTGACAGCTTATAATTACAATATCAGGGATAAATGCACCCAGACTATCAACTTCATTTGGCGATGTTAAAACCTTAACTTGACTGGAAATTTCAGAAAGATTATCTTTAATATTCTTTGCCTGAACCAAATCATCATCAAGTAACAATATTTTACTCTCAGAAAAATCATCTTTCAGTTCGACAACAGTAGCCCCAAGTTCAGCGTTAATATTATTCCTAAGCTTTAATTCATCGATTACAGTTTTCATTCGAGCCAAAGATTTTACCCTAACAAAAAGCGCAGTATCATTGATTGGTTTGGTAAGGAACTCATCTGCTCCTGCTTCTAGTCCTTTTACTCTATCCTCAATATCGGAGAGAGCAGTAACCATAACTACAGGTATATGAGTTGTTTCGGGGTTTTGTTTAATCTTTCTACATGTTTCAAAGCCGTCCATTCCCGGCATCATTACATCTAGCAAAACGATATCTATCCTGTTTTGAGCTAACATTTCAAGTGCTGCAACCCCGTTGCTTGCAGTAAATACAGTATAATATTCTGCCAATAATTTAGCTTCTAATAATTTAACATTAGGTTCTAAATCGTCTACTACTAATATTGTGGCAGTCATAATATTTAAACAGTATTATTATTACTTATAAACCTTTCCACAGAAAAAAAGAAATTGTCAATAGATACTGGTTTTGAAAGGTATAAATCACAACCAGACTCTGAAATCCTCATTACTTCATTTTTCATAGCAAATGCAGTTATAACTATAATGGGGATTTTATTTGTTTTGGGATTATTTTTTAAAATTTTTATTAAATCTAAACCTGAAACATCAGCTAATTGTATATCCATCAATATAAGATCCGGTAACTGCTCAATAACAATTTCCAATATATTGAAACCATCTTTTGAAAGAATAACCTCATGATCTTTTATCGTTAATAAGTCGCAAAATAACTTTAAGTTTAACTCGTTATCTTCAACTACTAAAACTTTTGCCATCACCGGTAAAAAATTATTTTAATAAATATTAAATAACTATTGTTATTTAAACCCTACCATAACCCTATTATAATAGGATATCATAATCTAACTAAGGTTAATTTGCTTCCTAATTATACCAATCTACGCTTTTTAAATTATAATGTGGCCTTATTGCTATTCCCTAGTTCAATTATCCTGTAATACGTTACGTTGAACATGCCATGCGTTATTATCACTTTGTATATAAAAATCAAGTCTAAAATTATGGAGTGATGATTTAACGATTATGTTATTTATATCCTGGTTTGATAGCAAATTAACGTTATCATACAGTAAAAATAACCGTTCACATTTATTCACATCAAAATTTGCATTTACCGAGAGAACAGACAAGATTTTACTTTCATCGGGGTTAATTATTACCATGCTTGATGAATTATTAAAGTTTTTTAACTCAGAACCAATTAAAATGGGTTGTTTTTCCGGCCATGTATCGTATATAGTTCCATGCGGGATAAATTGCTTTCTAGAATATATCCATAGAACTGTGTCCAGTTCAAAAGCCTGTTCTTTGCTGTTTGTATAGACAAATACCTTAATAGCGCTATGATAGTATTTTTCTGCAAGGTTACAAAATGCTCTTGAGAGTTTTTCTGGTGTGGTTTTATAACAGCTAATTTTAATCATTTCTTGTGTAATATAGTAACTTTAATATGCCAAAATGTACTTATATAGTTCTTTTAAAGGATAATGAGAATAACATTCCTTACTTAATAGAATCACTAAAAAGGACAACTGGCTCTTTTACAAAAGAGTTTATCATCATTGATGACGGTTCAAAAGACAAATCTTTAACTACCGTTAAATTGGCCGTTAATGATTTACCAAGAACAACTATTATTACTCAGCAAACTCAAGGGCCAGCAATAAGTGTAAATAAAGCTGTTAATCTAGCCACAGGAGACTACGTTCATTTTGTAGAAGGTAATGAGATTTTACATCCAGAATCAACTATGATAATGATCGATTCATGTAGGAAATTTGGAGCAGAAGTTGCTTGTATAAGGCTGGGGGAAGCAGCAAACGAAAAAAATTTTACTAAAAATTTATCTATCCAGCCAAGGTTAATTCAAGCACCGATAACCCAAATTCTCTTAAACAAAATCAAACCGTTAAGGAATATTGGAGGGGCTGGAAGTTTAGTAAAAAGAAACTTACTTGAAAAAACTGGCAAGGCCGACAGCAGCATTTACTGCCAGACTATGTCGATGTCGCTGAGATGTGCTAAATATAGTAATTTTGTTTTTGTTAATAACGTATTATCTCTGAAACAAAAAGAAAATACAGAACTCGATAAAAAATTTGGATCTTATAATAATTTAAGAGCAATCTATAATTTTGCTAGCAGCCATCATGAAATTTGCCAAACCATTATCCCAGAATTGCTACAACATCTTAGCTTGGAAATGTTATCCCAAAAACTAAAGGTTAGATATTATTTGCAGTCAATTAGGGCAAAATATACTACATCGCTGCTACTAGATGAAGTGCTTGAATTTTATAAAACCGAATATGAAAAATTATTTTAAAAAATTATTTTTTATAAGTACTTGAACTATCATCTTTAAAGCATATATAAACAGCACAAGCTTAGTTCCAGCTAAAGCTAAGCGTTTTTGGTTAACTTAAATTAATGAGGTTCAAAATGAATTTTACACCATTGCACGATCGTGTTGCGATTAAACCTATGGACCAAGAAGAAAAAACTCTTGGAGGTATAATTATTCCTGATACTGCAAAAGAAAAGCCTATGCAGGGAAAAGTTATTGCAGTCGGTAAAGGAACTAAGGACAAAGACGGTAATCTTATCCCCCTTGATGTAAAAGTAGGAGACAAAGTACTTTATGGTAAATGGGGTGGAACAGAAGTGAAAGTAAATGGTCAGGAATTCATTATTATGAAAGAATCTGACATTATGGGAATAATAAATTAAGTAACTAACATTTTACAAGGAGTAATACATTATGGCTAAACAAATAAAATACGGTACAAAAGCCCGTGAAGAAATGATTAAAGGGGTGGATTTTCTGGCCAATGCTGTTAAAGTTACTTTAGGCCCAAAAGGACGTCACGTTGCGATAGAACAATCCTTTGGTGCTCCACGAGTAACAAAAGACGGGGTTACTGTAGCTAAAGCTATAGAATTAAAAGACCCAGAACAGAATTTAGGCGCTCAATTAGTGAAATCTGTTGCAAGTAAAACAGCAGATGTAGCAGGTGATGGTACAACAACTGCTACTATCTTAACACAAGCAATAGTTAAAGAAGGCAATAAAGCAGTAGCTGCAGGATTTAACCCTATGGATCTTAAAAGAGGCATTGATATTGCAGTTGCAGAAGTGCTTGAGTCAATCAAAAAATCCAGTAAACCTATAAGTAGCCACGAGGAAATAGCTCAAGTAGGAACTATTTCTGCTAACGGAGACAAAGAAATAGGTGAGCAAATAGCGCTTGCTATGAAAAAAGTCGGTAAAGAAGGAGTTATAACTGTAGAAGAAGCGAAGAATTTTGGCTTTGAAGTTGATGTAGTAGAAGGTATGATGTTCGATAGAGGTTATCTCTCTCCATACTTCGTAACAAATTCTGAAAAGATGATAGTGGAGCTTGATAATCCTTACATTCTTATTTTCGAGAAAAAACTTTCTTCCCTACAACCAATGTTACCTGTTCTTGAAGCTGTTGTTCAGTCTTCTAGACCGTTATTAATTATCGCTGAGGATGTTGAAGGTGAAGCACTTGCCGCATTAGTCGTTAACAAACTCCGTGGTGGGCTAAAAGTAGCTGCAGTAAAAGCTCCTGGATTTGGAGATAGAAGAAAATCTATGCTTGAAGATATTGCAGTTCTAACTAATGGACAATTAATCAGTGATGATCTTGGCATGAAACTTGATAATGTAACTATTTCAATGCTAGGTAGTGCTAAAAAAGTCAAAATTTCCAAAGAAGATACTGTAATTGTTGAAGGCGCTGGCGCTAAAGTAGATATTGAATCAAGATGCGCACAGATTCGCAAACAAATAGAAGAAACCACTTCTGATTATGATAAGGAAAAACTACAAGAAAGACTGGCAAAACTTGTTGGTGGTGTTGCGGTTCTTAAAGTCGGTGGTGCAACTGAAATCGAAGTTAAAGAAAGAAAAGACCGCGTTGATGATGCTCTTCATGCAACCAGAGCAGCCGTAGAAGAGGGTATTGTCCCTGGTGGTGGCGTTACTCTGTTTTATGCTGCTAGAGCTTTGGAGGATGTAAAAGGAACTAACGATGATCAACAAGCCGGTATAAACATCGTCAAAAAAGCTCTTCAATCGCCTGCAAGGCAAATTGCTGAAAATTCAGGAGTAGATGGAGCTATTGTTGCTGGCAAATTAACTGAAAGTAAATCAATTACTTTTGGTTTTAATGCCCAAGAGATGGAGTATGTTGATATGTTCAAAGCTGGTATTATCGATCCTACCAAGGTAGTTAGAACAGCTTTGCAAGATGCAGCCTCCGTTGCTTCGTTAATCATTACTACCGAATCTATCATTACTACTGATCCTACTAATAAAGAGGATGCACCAGCTGCTGGCGGCGGAATGGGTGGTATGGGCGGAATGGGTGGCATGGGCGGAATGGGCTTTTAACCGCACGTAGCCAATTTATTCTTAACTAGAACAAAAAAAACAAAAAGAGATTGCTTTTATAAAAGCAATCTCTTTTTGTTTTTATCCTGGAGTTAAACTAGAATAAGGTCTAAAAAACACTAATTCTTATTTAACTAGTGTAGAAGAAGTTTTATCATAACTTTTGGTATTAGTTTTATATAAAACTAATATTATAGCCTCCAACGGCAGGAACAAATTTAAATATGTACGATATATTTTTTCAGCAGGTTAAGTCATTATTGCACCTATCAGAACCGGCTCAAAAAGCTCTCAAACGCCTTAAAATCGCTAATCTGAGGGATTTGCTTTTTTACAAACCGATTGCTTATAACTTTATTAAAATAAACCCTGACCTAACAAAAGTAAAAAATGGTGAGCTAATTCAAACAGAAGTAACAATAGATGATGTACTTCGCCCTTCTTCAAAACGGTCTCCACTTAAGATTAAGGTTTCTAATACTACAGGGACGATTATTCTGGTTTTTTTTAGTAAAATTCATCCGTTCATTTTTAGCAAATTAAGAGTCGGTCAGAAATATATTGTTACCGGTAAAGTAGAAATTTTTGACCATTCTTTACAAATAAGCCATCCGGAATTTATATTTAAACAAAATTTAACTACGCCTGTAATGCCTGTCTATCCACTTACTTACGGTATAGTAAACAAGCAATTATACAGTTATATCAGGGAAGCTATTAGCATTCTAGAAAATGCTATTAATACAAAGAAGTCTTTCTCTGAACAAAAAATAGAAGAAAGAAAATATATAGATGAATTACTCAGCGAGATCAAAAATTTACACCTAATTGGCTATTCGGGGGCAAATTATGATATTGAAAGAAATATAAGTTTGAATATACAAAAACTAGCAGAGAGAGAATTGTTTGCCAATCAGGCATCATTGGTAAAAATTAAAACCGAAGAACAAAAGAGACAGGGCAGATCATTTCCTTCAAACCATGAGTTACATAAATTAGTTCTAGAAAAGCTTGGTTTCGAGTTAACCGAAGGCCAATTAAAGGCAATTAAGGAGATAGAAGCTGACCAATTTGCTGATATACAAATGATGCGTATGTTGCAAGGAGACGTGGGCTCTGGAAAAACACTAGTGGCCCTTCTGACGATGTTAAATGTCGTAAACTCAGGAACACAAACAGCATTAATGACCCCAACCGACTTGCTAAGTGCTCAGCACTATCAATTTTTCTGTAGTGCTTTAGAAAACACTACAATTAAAGTTGAGTTACTAACAGGCAAAACTCCGGTAAAACATCAACTACAATTAAAAAAAGATTTAGCAGACGGTAAGGTGGATATATTAATTGGCACTCATGCTTTATTTCAAAAAGGCGTAGAATTTAAGGATTTAGGATATATTATTATTGATGAACAGCATAGGTTTGGCGTTGAACAAAGACTAGAATTAATCAAAAAAGCTTCCCATCCCGATGTACTTGTTATGACAGCTACCCCTATCCCACGGAGTTTAACTTTAACGATGTTCGGAGATATGAGCGTCTCCCAACTTAAAACTAAACCACGCAACCGCTTACCTATAATTACCTCTGCAATTTCTAGCGAAAAAAGATTCGAAGTTATCACCTCACTAAATAAAAAATTACAACTAGGAGAAAAAATTTATTGGGTATGTCCTTTAATCGATAAATCAGATGAAACATTAAAAACGATTTTTTCTGAAGAAGAAAATCCAGATCTTTCTTTATTTTCTGACGTAAGCACCAGATTTATTGAACTAGATAAGGCGTATCCCAACCAGGTTGCTATGATCCACGGAAAAATGAAAGCAGCGCTTAAAGATCAGGTAATGCAGGAGTTTAAAAACGGTAAAGTTCGTATATTGGTTGCAACAACAGTTATTGAAGTGGGTATTGATGTTCCGGATAGCAATTTGATTATTATCGAAAATGCTGAAAAATTTGGCCTTGCCCAGCTTCATCAACTAAGAGGTAGAGTAGGACGAGGAAGCAAACAATCTTATTGTTTACTTATGTATAACCCAAAAAAATTATCCAAATTTGCTAGGGAAAGGCTTAAAATCATGAGAGAAAGTAACGATGGTTTCTATATTGCTGAACAGGACCTGGTACTAAGAGGCGGAGGGGAAATCTTAGGTACTAAGCAGAGCGGTGAACCTGTTTTCTTTTTTGCGGATCTTACCAGAGATTTAAGAATTTTACTACATGCAAATAATCTTATAAAATCACTCGAAATAAATAAGTTTATTGATTTTCAAATTACCCTATTTGCCAGAAATAATCAGGAACTGATTAAAAGTGGATGATACAATTATAGGTTATAAATTTTATAATTATTTATTTTTTAGTTGACAATATTACTAAATTATCCTAAATAAAGGCATTATTTCCTGTTTTTATTAATCAATAATTAATTATGTCAAAGTCAACACGGAAGCGTAAGGGAGAAGAAATAGCCAGCTTATACCCTATAGAGTTAGAAACTTATTTAAGTACAGGTTATTCTAATTATAAGCTTGGGAAGTTCAGAGAAGCAATTGATAGTTTTGAGAAAGTAACCAAAATTGATCCTAATCACATAAAAACCCATTTTTATTTAGGACATTCCAACCTCCGCCTTAGTAAATTTTCTGAGGCTACTAAGCATTTTGAGAAAGTGATAGATTTGAATCCTAAATATATAGATGCTTATTACGCCTTAGGTGGGATTTATTTTAAGCTTGGTAATTTTCCTGAGGTAATTAAGAATTTTGGAGAATTGATAAAATTAAAACCTAATCATGATGATGCTCATCAAGTTCTAGGTAGTAGTTACTTAAAAATTGGTGATTTGTATAATGCAATTATGCACTTTACAAAAGCAGCATCATTAAATCCTCTGAAGTTTACTGATTGTTATCTTACTAGTCTCGCAAAGATAAAAAATCCTGATTTTAAAAACTTAACAACTATTAGTAAATCTTTACAGCAAGTTATTGCTTCTAACAAAACAATTTTGAAGGAAACAGCTGACGAATCTACTTTAAGTAAGGTTAATTTTAACATAGCGGAGGCTCTTGCTTTTTTACATAAATTAGGGTTTTCCGAAGAAAGTGAATTTTTAAAACACGCTGCAGATTATTATTTCAGATGTGGAACTGTTGTTGCTCTTGAAAAAATTATTAATCACGATCCGCAAGATACTCTCAAACTGCACTATAAAGCCCATTATGAAAGAGGGAATATTGCTTTTACAAACAAAGACTACAACACCGCATTATCCTATTACGAGCAGGTTTTAAAGGTTATGCCTAGTTTTATTGATGCTTATATTCATGCATCTTTATCTTGTATAGAGATTGGTAAGAATGGAGATGGAATATCTATTTTAATAAGTGAAAGAAGTTCTTGGTACTTGAGCCAAGCTAGAAAATATCTCCCTAGTTTACTGAAAGCTATTGATGAAGGATTAACCGAGGAGCTAGATAAATCAATAAAAAAACCTATAGAAATAGTAAATCTGATCTTTAATTATTATGTAGGAGATGGTGGTGCAGAATTTGTATCCGGATCAGAACACGTAATCAAAGAGGTAATGGGATTAGTTGGAGAAGAAACTTCAATTTAACCAATTAATGATACTAAAAATTATTATGTAAATAGTATATAGTGCCAGTATCCTATTATTATTGTTATATAATTTTGCTTCTATTAAGCTTGCTCTGAGAGACTGTTTTATTGCTGTTATTTGCGATCAAACCTTTCTTGCTATCTAATTCTTTTAAAAAGTCATCGAAGTGAGAGTATATTTCTGTAAAATCCATTTTCATAGGTTATTTCTATTATTTTGTGAAATGAAGTAACCTATAACCTAGTTCTTTACTGCTGTACAGCCATCTTTCTAATGCGAAACTCGCGTTATATAAACAAATCCTAGGCAATGACTTCTACCTTTATAACCCTCGTAATTCTTAAACTCCAAGGGTTACGAGGGTTTTTATGTTTAATATTCTGTGGTGTTAATTTTATTTCAGATAATAAAAAATATAAATAACCTTATAAAAGCTACTATTCAAATTGCAGGATAAATAGAAAAAAAGCCGAAGTTTCGTTTTAAACTAGCCATAAAAAAATCAACACAAAAATACACTTAGCAAGGATTATAGCTATACAGTTTTTTGACCTACAATAACTTCTCATTATTATTAACAAGAAAAAGCCTGGAGGTTCTCAAAAATAAACAAACCCAAAAATTTAAAAATTTGCAGTTTATTTTGGCAATAGAGGATACTAGGCTACTTATCTGAACATAACCTCGCCCTGATTAAATTTACATAAGAAGAGTAAATTTAATCAGGGCCAATTTTACTGATTTTCAATAATTTTTTTATCTCGACTCTGTGCTTCTTTTTTAGCAATATTCATATAAAAGCCTGTACCAGCAGGTATTAACCGACCAACTATCACATTTTCTTTTAAACCAATCAGTTTATCTAGTTTACCGGCAACAGCAGCTTCAGTCAAAACTTTGGTTGTTTCCATGAAAGATGCAGCCGATATAAAAGAATTTGTTTGAAGCGAAGCTTTAGTAATACCCTGCAGCACCGGCTCTGCACAAGCAGGATCACCACTATTTTTTACAAGTTTCTTATTGATATCCTCAAGTTCAGCAGCATCAACCAATTCTCCAATTGTAAATGTAGTATCACCGGTATGAGTAATTTCTACTTTCTGCAGCATCTGGCGAATTACAACTTCAATATGCTTATCATCGATTTTTACCCCTTGCAGTCTATAAACAGCTTGAATTTCTTGAACCATATACCTTGCCAGAGCTTCAACTCCCATGACTTTTAAAATATCCTGGAGAACAGGATTACCGTCGATAATCATGTCTCCTTTTTTGACAAAGTCACCCTCATTTACAACCACATGTTTTCCTTTAGGAAGCATATATTCAATTGGCTCAGACCCATCAGACGGATGTAAAATAATTCTTCTTTTTGACTTATAATCTTTACCAAACTCAATACGCCCCTCTACGTCTGCAATCACTGCATGATCCTTAGGTCTTCTTGCTTCTACAAGTTCGGCGACTCTAGGAAGACCACCGGTAATATCCCTTGTTTTTGTGGATTCTCGAGGAATACGAGCTAAAATATCCCCAGCAGCAACCTCATAACCGTCAGTAACACTAAGGACCGCATTCACCGGTAAATAATACTTAGCTTCCATCCCGTTTGATAATTCAACTTTTTTTCCGCTCGAATCCAATAACTGTATACGCGGACGTAAATCCACTCCCCTGGAATATTGTTTTGATTCAATTACTACTTTACTCGATATTCCAGTAGTATCATCCATAACGTCCCTGACCGATAATCCTTCTATCATATCAGTAAATAAAACCTTCCCTGATTTTTCGGTAATGATCGGAATAGTATAAGGATCCCACTCAGCAATTTTCTGCCCTTTTTGTACCATATAACCATCGTCAACCATCAACCTCGCCCCATATGGCACTTTGTTCCTTGCACGCTCGTTACCCTTTTCATCAATAAATAAAACTTCGCATGCACGGCTCATTACTATCTGGCAACCTTCTGAATTCACAACTAAATTACGTCCTATAATTTTTACTTTCGAATCGTAAGAAGCCTCTATAGAGGATATTTCTGCTCCCTTAGTAGCAGCACCACCAATATGGAATGTTCTCATAGTAAGCTGAGTTCCAGGTTCTCCAATGGACTGAGCAGCAATTACTCCCACAGCCTCACCTATAGAGACAATTGAACCAGTTGATAAATCACGACCATAGCATTTAGCACATATACCTAAATCGGTTTTACATGTAAGAACAGACCTAGCTTTAAGGAAATCTAATCCAGAAGCTTCTATTTTTTCTAGTTTTTCTTCATCAATTAAATCCCCTGCAGATATTATAAGTTTGTTTGTTACAGGGTGGTAAATATCAGCGGTAACTGACCTTCCTAAAATCTGATCAGCTAGAGACATTAAGACTTCCCCACCATCTATAATAGTTTTAATTTCTATACCATCTGTCGTACCACAATCATATTCTGTAATAATACAATTTTGAGCTACGTCCACCAGCCTTCTAGTTAAATACCCCGAATTTGCAGTTTTAAGAGCCGTATCCGCAAGACCTTTACGAGCACCATGGGTAGAGTTAAAATACTCCCTAACAGTTAATCCTTCTCTAAAATTTGAAATAATAGGAGTTTCAATAATTTCACCTGAAGGTTTTGTCATAAGTCCACGCATACCAGCAAGCTGTTTTATCTGAGCGGCAGATCCTCTGGCCCCGGAAATAGCCATCATATGAATTGAATTCAATTTGTGTACAGTATTTTGATATATACCGCTATCATTAGATGCGGGCTTTGCAATGTCCTCCATCATATCGGTAGCAACTTTATCCGTACAAGCAGACCAAGCATCAACTACTTTATTAAATTTTTCTCCAAAAGTAATAAGACCTTCTGAATATTGCTGTTCAAACTCCTTAACCAAAGCTGATGTCTCTTTTATATGTTTACCTTTTGAAGCAGGAATTACCATATCATCCATACCAAAAGAAATACCAGACTGACAAGCATATTTAAAACCTAATTGCATTAAATGGTCGGCAAATATTACTGTCGCTTTCTGACCGCAATAACGATAAACAGAGTCAATAGCATTAGAAATTGTTTTCTTGGTCATTTGCTTATTTACTAACCTGAAATCAATATTTGCGTTATTTTTAGGTATTAATTCACCCAGAATTAACCTACCTGGTGTTGTTTCAACAATATTCTCAACCTGTTCTCCTTCAGAATTAATAACTTCCATCCGAAAACGAATTTTAGAATGTAAAGTTACTATTTTTTCATAAAGGGCAAACTCTACTTCAGCCATATCGGCAAAGACCATCCCTTCCCCTGGTTCTCCTGAAAGTTCAAGGGTTAAGTAATATAAGCCAAGTACGACGTCTTTATCCGCAGAAATAATAGGCTTACCGTTAGCAGGGCTCAAAATATTATTTGTCGACATCATCAGTACCCTTGCTTCAAGCTGAGCCTCTATGGAAAGTGGTATGTGCACTGCCATCTGGTCACCATCAAAGTCCGCATTAAATGCTGCACAAACAAGAGGATGCAGCTGAATAGCTTTACCTTCAATAAGTAATGGTTCAAATGCTTGAATCCCTAATCTATGCAAGGTTGGAGCTCTGTTTAAAAGTACCGGATGTTCACGTATTACTTCTTCTAAGATATCCCAAACCTCTATCCTTTCAGCTTCTACAATCTTTTTAGCAGCTTTAATGGTAGTAGCTATCCCATAAAGCTCCAGCTTCGAGTATATAAAAGGTTTGAACAATTCCAGCGCCATTTTCTTTGGCAAACCACACTGATGTAACTTCAGTTCAGGGCCAACCACAATTACCGAACGTCCTGAATAGTCTACCCTTTTACCGAGTAAATTTTGCCTAAAGCGTCCCTGTTTACCCTTTAACATATCGCTTAAAGATTTTAATGGACGTTTGTTTGGGTTTTTAATTACCTTGCCACGACGACCATTATCAAATAAAGCGTCTACTGCTTCTTGTAACATTCTTTTTTCGTTACGAATAATAATGTCTGGAGCTTTTAGTTCAAGTAATCGACGCAAGCGGTTATTTCTATTAATAACTCTTCTATATAATTCATTAAGGTCCGAGGTAGCAAATCTTCCACCATCAAGCATCACAAGAGGTCTTATTTCCGGTGGAATAACCGGTAAAACATTAATGATCATCCATTCAGGGTTGTTACCCGAATGCAGAAAATCTTCGACAAGTTTTAAACGCTTAATAAGTTTTTTCTTTTTAGTTTCAGAATTAGTTTCTCTAAGCTCAGTTTGAAGTTGTATACTTAGTTCTTGAAGGTTAAGCTCAGCAAGAAGACGCTGCACAACCTCTGCACCTATTAAGGCAACAAAACTATCTTCGCCATACTCATCTTGCGCTTTAATGTAAGCATCATCACTGAGTAAATCACCTTTTTGTAGAGGCGAAATACCTGGATCAACAACCACATAGTTTTCAAAATATAGGATCTTTTCGAGATCCTTCATAGCAATATCAAGCAAGGTGCTTATTCTAGATGGCAAGGACTTTAAAAACCATATGTGTGCAACAGGAGCCGCAAGCTCAATGTGCCCCATTCTCTCCCTTCTAACCCTAGAAGAAGTAACTTCAACACCACATTTTTCACAAGTGATGCCTTTATATTTCATCCGCTTATACTTACCGCATAAACATTCGTAATCTTTTACAGGACCAAAAATCCTGGCACAAAACAACCCCTCTTTTTCAGGTTTAAAAGTCCGATAGTTAATGGTTTCAGGTTTTGTTACCTCTCCAAAAGACCAAGATCTTATTTGCTCTGGACTTGCAATATTTATCTTTATTTGATCAAATTGTTGAGTGTTGCTTAATTGACCGTAAAAATTAACTCTTGTTGACATAATAGCTTTTCCTCAAACTTAAACTCTTGCAACCTTGCTTTTAAAACCAAGTGACATTCAAAAAAACGGCACACAAAATTTAGACGATTGTGCATCGAAAACTAAACCTACTCTGAACTTTCCTCTAATTGTACATTTAAACAAAGAGATCTAAATTCCTTAATCATAACGTTAAATGATTCCGGTATACCTGATTCAAAATTACCTTCACCTTTAACAATAGCCTCGTAAATTCTGATTCTACCTGCTACATCATCAGATTTAACAGTTAGCATTTCTTGTAATGTATAAGCAGCACCATAAGCTTGCAATGCCCAACATTCCATCTCTCCAAACCTTTGACCACCAAAATGGGACTTACCACCAAGAGGTTGCTGGGTAACCAAGCTATACGGGCCAATAGAACGAGCATGGATTTTATCATCCACAAGGTGATGCAGTTTCAGTAGATATTTATACCCGACTGTTACGTGACGATCAAAATATTCTCCAGTTCTACCATCGATCAGTTTAACTTGACCTGAAGAATGTTGATCAGCGAGTTCTAACATTTCTTTAACATGCCCCGCCTTGGCACCATCAAATACAGGAGTTGCAAAATAAACCCCTCCTTTTATCTTCTCACAAAAATCAATAAATTCTTCTTTTTTTAAGTTTTTGAGCTTAGAAGTAACATCGCTTTCACCATATATCTTACAGACAAAGTCCTTAAGTGCTTCAACTTCCAACTCATTTTTATTGTAAGCGTGCAGCATATTGCCAACTTTGTAACCTAAAGTTTTTGCTGCCCATCCCAAATGGGTTTCCAATATCTGGCCAACATTCATCCTCGATGGCAAACCAAGGGGATTTAATACCACGTCTATAACCGTACCATCTTCCAGGAAAGGCATATCTTCCTCCGGCATAATACGAGATATCACGCCCTTATTTCCATGCCGTCCAGCCATCTTGTCACCTGGTTGCAATTTATGTTTTGTCGCAATAAATACTTTTACAACTTTTAATGCTCCTTGAGGCAAATCGTCACCGTTCTGTATTTTTTCAACTTTACTAGTAAAACGCTTATTAAGCTCATCTTTCTTTTCATCATATTGAGCCTTAATCTGCTCAATTTCAACCATTACGGAGCTATCTTCTACAATCAACTGCCAATACTGTCCCTTAGATAAAGTAGATAATAAAGTACTATCAATCTTCGCACCTGATTTTACAGCTTTAGGACCTGAAAGAACTATTTGTCCCTCTAAAATCTTTTGTAAGCGCACGAACACGAAATGATCGATAATTTCAATTTCATCATCTCTATCTTTAGCAAGTTTTTCAATCTGTTGCTTTTCAATTGTTATTGCCCGCTCGTCTTTTTCCACGCCTCTACGTGAAAGCACCCGGACTTCGACAACAGTACCGCTGACCCCAGGTGGTACATACAAAGAAGAATCTCTAACATCAGAAGCTTTCTCACCAAAAATTGCTCTAAGCAATTTCTCTTCCGGTGTCATAGGAGATTCGCTTTTAGGTGTCACCTTACCAACTAAAATGTCTCCAGATTTTACTTCGGCTCCAATATGGATAATACCAACTTCATCCAAATTCCGAAGGCTTTCTTCTCCTACATTTGGCATATCCCTGGTTATTTCCTCAGGTCCCAGCCTTGTATCTCTTGCAACCACCTCAAATTCTTCAATGTGAATAGAAGTAAATACATCATCCTTTACAATTCGTTCGGAAATTAAAATTGAATCTTCGAAATTGTAACCACTCCACGGAATAAAGGCTACAAGTACATTTCTACCCAGCGCAATCTCCCCATTATCAATCGCAGAACCATCAGCAATAACTTCACCACGCCTTACTTGATCGCCAACGTTAACTAGAGGTTTTTGATTGATACATGTATTATGATTTGATTTCTGAAACTTCAGCAATGAATATATATCAACTTCCGGCGAACCGTTTTTCTTACGCTCCAAAGTTCTAACAACTATTCTAGTTGCATCAACTTGTTCAACTATACCGTCATTTAACGCAACTACGGCAGCACCAGAGTCTCTTGCTACCACATCTTCTATTCCTGTTCCAACAAGAGGAGCATCAGTTTTAATAAGAGGTACTGCTTGACGTTGCATGTTTGAACCCATAAGTGCACGATTCGCATCATCATTTTCTAGAAACGGAATCAACGATGCTGCAACCGAAACAACTTGCATAGGGGTTACATCTATAAAATCAACTTTGGAAAGTGGTACAGTTACAAAATTACCTGATTCAACCCGGCAATTAACCATCTCAGATTTTATTCTACCATCTGGTTGTATTTCCATATCCGCTTGAGCAATTTTATATTTCCCTTCTTCAATAGCAGAAAGGTAAACTACCTCATCAGTTACAAACCCATCTGTGACCTTTCTGTAAGGACTCTCTATAAAACCGTGTTTATTGATTCTGGCATAAGTAGCCATGGAATTAATCAACCCAATATTCTGACCTTCTGGTGTTTCAATAGGACAAATACGACCATAATGAGTAGGATGGACGTCACGTACCTCAAACCCAACACGATCACGACTTACACCACCTGGCCCGAGAGCAGACAATCTTCTTTTATGAGTAATTTCAGATAATGGATTAGTTTGATCCATAAACTGTGAAAGCTGCGAAGTGCTGAAGAACTCTTTTACAACTGAAACTAAAACTTTAGAATTAACCAAATCATGCGGCATAACGGCGTCAATATCAACTACTGACATCCTCTCTAATATTGCTCTTTCCATCCTTACTAGGCCGATTCTGAACTGATTTTCAATCAATTCACCAACAGACCTTACTCTTCTGTTACCTAGATGATCTATATCATCAACAGCTCCTTTGCCATCTTTCAAGTCTACTAGTACTTGCACGATAGTTTTAATATCTTCTTTAGTCAGGCAAGTATTACTTTCGGCTACATTAAGATTAAGCCTCGCATTCATTTTAATCCTACCAACTTCAGAAAGGTCGTATCTATCAGGATCAAAAAACAAATTATTAAATAAAACACTACCAGCCTCAACAGTAGCTGGTTCTCCTGGCCTTAAAACCCTGAATATGTCTATTAAGGAAGCATTTTGATCCTGATTCCTATCTGCAAATAAAGTATTTCTTATATAAGCATCTCCTTGGGCTGGTACTTTAAGAACAGAAAGAGATTTTATCCCTGCAGTATCAATTGCAGCTAGCATATCTTCTGTTATTTGCATACCAATTTTTGCCAAAACCTCTCCGCTGGATTTATCAACTAAATCACTACCTAAATAAGCACCAAGTAAAGTATCATTAGGAATAATAACTTTTTTTAACCCCGCTTCTGCAAATTTTTTGGCAAGCCTTGGGGTAATTTTTTGGCCTGCTTCCAAAACTATCTCGTTAGTTTCCGCATTTACTAAATCG
Source organism: Candidatus Megaera polyxenophila (assembly GCF_029982035.1). Lineage (NCBI taxonomy): Bacteria > Pseudomonadati > Pseudomonadota > Alphaproteobacteria > Rickettsiales > Rickettsiaceae > Candidatus Megaera > Candidatus Megaera polyxenophila. The sequence goes on along the minus strand of NZ_CP104166.1, from coordinate 1,469,550 downwards.
TAATTTAATCTATAAATGGTCAATGTCTCTGGCTGAAAATCTACTACCCAGCTTTTCTTTTCTAATTCATAATTTATTGTTGAGTAATAAGTAGTCAACATTTCAGAAGGAGTCATACCAAGGGCCATAAGCAAAGTGGTAACCGGTAATTTCCTTTTGCGATCAATTCTAAAAAATATAGTATCTTTTGCATCAAATTCAAAATCTAGCCAAGAACCTCTATAAGGAATTATCCGAGCAGAATATAAAAACTTTCCGGAAGAATGAGTTTTCCCATCATCATGGTAGAAGAAAACACCCGGGGATCTATGCATCTGAGAAACAACAACTCTTTCTGTACCATTAATAACAAAAGTACCGTTAGGAGTCATAAGAGGGATTTCTCCCATATAAACTTGCTGTTCTTTGATGCCTTTTATTTCTCTAGCTTCAGTAGCTTCATCTACTTCCCATACGGTAAGACGTAATGTGACTTTAAGAGGAGCAACAAAGCTGAGCCCCCGTTGTAGGCACTCCTCAACATCATATTTTGGGGCATCAAAATTGTATTTTACAAACTCCAAAGTTGCTGTATTAGATGAATCCTTAATTGGGAAAATCGAACGTAAAACAGCTTGCAACCCCTTATCTTTTCTTTCAGATTCAGGAATTTCCAGCTGTAAAAAATTTGCTTCATAAGAATTTTTTTGTATTTCAATCAAATTAGGCATTGAAGCTACCAACTTGATTTTACCGAAGTTTTTTCTAACACGCTTACTTGTTTGTAAGGATTGCGCCATATGATCTCCAGATATTTTTATATTTTTTTGTATATTAAATTAGTTACTAATGCAACAAACACCATCGAAAGAAACAACTGTAAAGCTAATTATTTTTAATTAAAAGTAAAACTTGCTTAAACCTAAATTAATACTACACCTTCATAAAATCTACACTATGGTTATTTTTTTAGAAAACAAACTATTCGTAAACTTAGCGTTGCTCTATGTTAAGTGTATGCTTAACAAATATAAACCCCTTATACTCTAATTTAAAACTGTCTTTCTTTATTTTTAGTCAAATAACAGCGTGACAGATGCCTACTTTTTACAAAGATTAATTAAAATAAGAAAAGAATTTGCACCTCTTTATATTTGTTGTCTAGAAAAGGAATTTTATAAAAGTTACAACTTATATAATAAAACTAGGCAAATCTGTTAATTTACAGATACTTTAAAAGAGCTCAAAAAAGATTTTTATGAACTTTTTTATACGTAATAATTAACTAATTTTACAAATAAAGACACTTACCCCTTCCTACAAAATAAGCCGATCACAGAGGTTTTATTAAGTTACCTCCATAAATCGGCTTTAACTAATTACTTTACTTCTACTTTAGCACCAGCAGCTTCAAGTTTTGCTTTTATGTCATCAGCTTCTGCTTTAGACACTCCTTGTTTCAAAGATGATGGAGCAGCATCGACCAAATCTTTGGCTTCTTTCAAACCAAGATTAGTAAGAGCTCTAACAACCTTAATGACTTCAATTTTTTTGTCACCAGAGCTTGCTAAAATTACATCAAATTCAGTTTTTTCAGCTACCGCCTCACCTGCTGCTGCTGCCACCGGAGCTGCTGCTACTGGAGCTGCTGCTGATACACCCCATTTTTCTTCCAAAAGTTTTGAAAGCTCAGCAGCTTCCATTACTGTTAGAGCAGAAAGTTCGTCTGCTATTTTTGTTATATTCGCCATAATAAATTACCTCTATTGACTTTAAAAATTAAAAATTAACTGTTCTTTTCTGAATAAGCTTGAACAACTCTAGCAAGAGAACCAGCCGGAGCTTGAACAATTCTAACCAAATTCGCAGCTGGAGCTTGTAGTATACCAACTATTTTTCCTCTTAATTGATCAAGTGATGGTAACTTAGCTAATTGTTGCACTTCACCTACGTTCAGAATTTTATCATTCACTATCCCACCAATAACTTTTAAATTGTCATTAGCCTTAGCAAATTCAACTACTCCTTTTGCAGCTGCCACGGGATCTTTAGAATAAGCTATTGCAGTTGGTCCAGAAAAAACTTCTGGATCATATGTTAACTTAACATTAGTAGCAGCTATCTTGGAAAGTGTATTTTTTACTATCTTAAAAGACGCGCCATTCTCCCTTAAAGTTTTACGCAAATTTGTAATCTGCGAAACTGTGAGACCGTGATAATGTGTAATAATTACTGAATTAGCATCTTGATAAATTTTTTCTAACTCTGAAACGAAAGTCTTTTTTTCTGATCTTAACACCTTATACTCTCCAAAAAACTTCTACTGTAAAACTGTTGACAAATCAACCCTAAGAGATGGACTCATAGTAGAAGACACATGAATCCTTTTTAAATAAGTTCCTTTTGCACCAGCTGGTTTTGCCTTAACAACAGATTCTATAAAAGTTACAGCGTTCTTTAATAAATCAGCATCCGCAAAAGATATTTTGCCAATACCAGCATGAACTATCCCCGCTTTTTCAACCCTATACTCTACTTGACCACTCTTAGCATTTTTTACTGCTGTTGTAATATCTGCAGTTACAGTTCCAAGCTTTGGATTGGGCATGAGTCCCTTTGGACCTAGAATCCTTGCTACCTGTCCTACTACACCCATCATATCGGGTGTACTGATACATACATCAAAATCTATTTTACCAGCCTTAATATTATCGATAATTTCAGTAGAACCAGCAATATCAGCACCAGCAGCCTTTGCATCTGCAACCTTATCCTCTTTACAAATTACAGCAACTCTTACATCCTTACCGGTACCAGCTGGCAAAGAAACCATACCCCTTACCATTTGATCAGAATGTCTCGGATCAACACCGAGATTAATTGCGATGTCTAATGTTTCATCAAATTTAGCAAAGCAAGAACTCTTCACTAAAGATATAGCTTCTTGTAAAGAATATTCTTTTGTTCTTTCAATGGCTTTTTTTGCTGCTGCTATTTTTTTACCCATAAGATTTTATTCTCAATCTTTAAATTATATCATTTAACCTTTTATTACTTTGATCCCCATAGACTCTGCTGTTCCTGCTATAATTTTTGCACCAGCTGCAATATCATTAGCATTTAGATCTTGCATTTTAATTTTAGCAATCTCTTCACAATCAGACATAGTAACAGTACCTACCACTGCATCTTTTTTAGTAGCAGAAGAACCTTTTCCAATTTTGGCAAATTTCTTTAAAAAGAAAGAAGCGGGTGGGGTTTTAGTAACAAAATCAAAACTTTTATCAGCATAAACAGTAATTACTACAGGCAAGGGAGTACCAGGCTCTATAGAGCTGGTTGCAGCATTAAAAGCCTTACAGAATTCCATAATATTCACCCCTTTCTGGCCAAGAGCAGGACCTATCGGCGGCGCAGGGTTTGCCTTACCCGCTGGGACTGTTAATTTAATATACCCATCAATTTTTTTTGCCATTTTTACTATTACCTTAAAAACTTATATCCTCTAATTAACAACACTAATTCTAAAATTTACAATCAGTTTAATACTTATAGCCCTTATCTTAAAATTAATCAAATTATTGTTTAAATATTATATACAAACCTGTCTAAAAGTTAGCCACATTCAACTTTTATTAATTTTTCTTTACCTGACTAAAATTAAGCTCAATAGGTGTTGCCTTACCAAAAATAGAAACAGAAATTTTTAGCTTTTGACCTTCAATATCAACTTCCTCAACAAAACCTGAAAAACTATCAAAAGGACCATCTATAACCTGTATTTTGTCTCCAACATTATATAAACTTGAAGCAGTAGCATTTTTATTTTCAGATTCTAGTTGCTTAAATATCCTTCCTACTTCTTCATCACTCATAGGATTCGGTTTGGTTTTAGTACCCAAAAAGCCGGTTATTTTAGGAACACCTTTAACTAAATGCCAAGACTCATCCGTCATTTTCATCTTAATCAAAATGTAACCAGGCATAAACTTTTTCTCAGTAATAACCTGCTTTCCTCTTTTTATCTCGGGAACTTCTATTACCGGTACAACTATCTCTTCAAACTGGTCAGACATACCTTTTTTGGCAATCTGATCCTGTATCATTTGTTTTACCCTTTTCTCAGAACCAGAAACAGTATGTAGTATATACCACTTAGCAACCATATTATTTTACTTCTATTAATCCCTGCTTTATTTTCCAATATTCAAGAAAAATCTTATCATATTGTGAATACCATAATCTAAAATCAAGCTTGCCAAGCTAAACAAAAATACAGCGATAATTACAACTACTACCGAAGTAATTAACTCTTTTCTTTCTGGCCAAACAACTTTTTTTGCTTCCTGCCGAACTTGATCAAAAAATTTATATACTTTTGTTTGTTTCATTACAATCCCAACATCTGCCTTATTTTATTTGGCAGGAGCGACAGGAATCGAACCCGCAACCTCCGGTTTTGGAGACCGGCGCTCTACCAGTTGAGCTACACTCCTATCACAGTTCTCCCAATAAATCAACATATTTAATTATTAGAGAATAGCGATTAGTTATTTACTTCTCTTAAAAGAGAAATATTTCTAATAATTAAGGTTTGTTTTTACCTTGTTGTTTTAATAAAATAGCATCCACTACATGCTGAGGCACTTGAGCATAACTATCTAAATCCATGGAAAAACTAGCTCTACCCTGAGATTGGGATCTTAAAGTATTCACATAACCAAACATCTCTGCAAGAGGCACATTAGCTGAAATAACTTTTGCATTTCCTCTATTGTCCATACTAGTTACCTGCCCCCTTCTAGAATTTAGGTCTCCAATAATATCACCCATATATTCCTCAGGCGTAACAACCTCAACTTTCATAATCGGCTCAAGTAATTTTGGCCCAGCAAGCGGCATACCTTCTCTAAAAGCAGCTTTAGCAGCTATTTCAAAAGCAAGCACACTAGAATCAACATCATGATAAGAACCGTCAAGCAATGTAGCTTTAAAATTAATCATCGGGTAGCCCGCAATAATACCAGAATTCTTTATCGCATTTAAACCTTTCTCTACACCCGGTATATACTCCTTAGGTATTGCACCGCCAACAATTTTACTTTCAAAAACAAAACCTTCTCCAAGAGCGGCTGGTTCAAATAAGATTTTGACTTTTGCAAACTGACCAGCACCACCTGATTGTTTCTTATGAGTGTAATCAATTTCATAAGGTTTGGTAATAGTTTCACAATAAGCTACTTCCGGAGCTCCAACATTCGCTTCTACCTTGAATTCCCTTTTCATACGGTCGACAAGAATTTCCAGATGGAGTTCACCCATACCACTAATATTAGTTCTACCACTATCATCGGTAAAAACTCTAAAAGATGGATCTTCAGCAGCTAATTTTTGTAATGCAAAAGACATTTTTTCTTGATCAGCTGTAGATTTTGGCTCTACAGCGAGCTGGATAACAGGCTCTGGAAAATCCATTTTTTCTAAAATGACATTACCTTCAAGTGAACATAAAGTATCACCAGTGGTAGTATTCTTTAGACCCGCAAGAGCAACAATATCTCCCGCCACCGCTTCTTTAACATCTTCACGATTATTAGCATGCATAAGGAGCATACGCCCTACTCTTTCTTTTTCACCTTTTACTGTGTTAAGTACAGTACTACCGGCGGAGAGCTTACCAGCATAAATTCTAATAAAGGTTAAAGAACCCACAAAAGGATCATTCATAATCTTGAAAGCCAGAGCAGCAAAAGAACCATCAACAGAATTCTTTATAGATTTCTCTTCACCGGTCTTGGCATCAATTGCCTTAGTATCTGGTATATCTAAAGGCGAAGGTAAATAATCCACGACCGCATCAAGCAATGGCTGCACGCCTTTGTTTTTAAAAGCTGAACCACAAACTACCGGCACAAACTTACTTGAAATAGTACCTTTTCTAATACAAGACTTAATTTCTGCTTCCGAAAGCTCCGTGCCTTCTAGGTATTTTTCCATTATTGCATCGTCTATTTCTGCTACAATATCTAACATACTAGCTCTGTATTCATCCGCTTGCGCCTTTAGATCAGCCGGAATTTCACCATAAACATACTCAGCTCCCAGTGAACCATCTTTCCAAATCACGGACTGCATTTTTACCAGATCAACAACACCCACAAATGTTTCTTCGTTACCTATAGGCAATTGTAAAACCAAAGGCAAAGCACCTAATCTATCTTTTATCATACCGACACATCTAAAGAAATCGGCACCCATTCTATCTAGTTTATTAACAAAACACATTCTCGGCACAGAGTATTTATCAGCTTGCCGCCAAACAGTTTCAGACTGAGGTTCAACACCTGCTACCCCATCAAATACAGTAACAGCACCATCGAGAACTCTAAGAGACCGTTCTACCTCAATAGTAAAATCAACGTGTCCAGGAGTATCTATGATGTTAATTCTTTTTTCATTCCAAAAACAAGTAGTGGCCGCAGAGGTAATAGTAATACCTCGCTCCTGCTCCTGCTCCATCCAATCCATGGTTGCACCACCATCATGGACCTCTCCTATGTTGTGAGATTTACCAGTATAATATAGAATACGCTCGGTAGTTGTTGTTTTACCCGCATCTATATGAGCGCATATACCAATATTACGAACTTCAGATAATTTATACTTAGACATGATACGTTACCTCTAGGAAGTTCTTTGGGCAAAATGTGCGAAAGCCTTATTAGACTCAGCCATTTTATGAGTATCTTCTTTCTTTTTAATTGCAACCCCACGGTTATTAGCAGCATCGAATAACTCTTCAGCTAATTTCTCAACCATACTAAGGCCAGAACGTTTTAGAGCCGCATTAATAAGCCATCTTGTCGCCAAAGCATAACCTCTCCTTTCATCAACAGACGATGGCACTTGGTAATTAGCACCACCAACCCTTACAGAAGTAACCTCGACAAAAGGTTTTACGTTATTTATACCATCGGTAAAAGTTTTAAAAGCATCAGCATTATGCTTTTTTTCCACTCTATTTAAAGCTCCATAAACAATTTTTTCTGCGAGAGACTTTTTCCCATCTTTCATAACGTTGTTGATAAACCTAGATAACAACACACTATTATACTTAGTATCCGGCTTTATTACCTTTTTTACTGCTGCATGACGACGCGACATTTTATACCTTAACTATACAATTTACATTAAATAACTATTTATTACCCTTAGAAGAAGTACCATAGCGAGAACGACCCTGCTTACGCCCCTTAACACCCTGCGTATCAAGTGCACCGCGAACTATATGATATTTTACACCAGGAAGATCTGGGACTCTACCACCCCTCACAAGAACCGCAGAGTGTTCTTGAAGATTATGCCCCTCCCCGGGAATATAAGCATTTACATATTCACCATTACTTAAACGAACCCTAGCCATCTTACGAAGAGCTGAATTCGGTTTTTTTGGAGTAACTGTTTTTACAATAACACACACACCTTTTAAAAACGGATTTCCTCTAAGAGCGGGTGACTTTGTTTTCTTAATTTTTGGTTGGCGTCCCTTTCTAACAAGCTGATTATTTGTTGGCATCTACTAAATACACTCTAAACTGAAGTTAAAAAAACAACTACAAATGGAATACTAATGTCCATCAGTAATCTAATATTTAATTAAAATTTCTGAAGAACTATATCTAACTTTTAAATCAATAGCAAGAATTTTATATACACAAATACTATATAATTAAAGTTTTATTTTAAATCCATCATAAAGGGGCGCAATATGAGGCGGCATCTTGGTAATAATTTCATGGTAATCAATATTATGACTCATATTAGTTAAATAAACCTTTTCGGGTACATATTTTTTAACCCATTCAAAAACTCTTTCAAGCCCCGCATGTTTAATAGTGGATTTATAATCCACACAATCTACTATCCATACTTTGGTATTATATAAATATTTTTCTGATTCAACAGAGATAGAGGAAACATCACAAGAATAAACAAACTCTTCTATCCTAATACCGAGGCTCTTAATTGCTCCGTGAATTTGAGGGAATAACTGAAAAACAGTATTATTAACTTTAATTTCCTGAAACTCATTAACAATATTCATTTTAAGCAACCCACTATCAAATAAATATTTATACCTTTCAAAAATCAAGGGTGCGATAGATTCAAGAATAAAAACATTAAGAGGTTTTCCGTGAATATAAAAAAACACTCTTAATTCATCTATACCGCTAAGGTGGTCAGCATGCTCATGAGTTAAAATTGCAGCATCTAGATGATAAATACCTGAATTAATCAATTGCTCCTTAATATTAAAACCGAAATCTACCAGGACTCTTGTCTCATTCTGGCTAATTATTATTGAAGATCTAAGTCTTTTATTATATGGTGAATCAGATTTACAAACTAAACAGCTACAACCTATAACAGGAACACCTAGAGATGATCCGCATCCTAAAATATTAACTTCTAACATGTATTTTACTCTATGAATAGTATGTATAACGTTATTTATAATTTTTTTGGCCTTAATAAAGAAATATTTATCTTTGTTAATAAAATTACTAACGTCAGCATAGTTCCTAATATCCTTAAAATAATTTCACAATTTTTCTTTATCGGGAATTTTGCAGCATACTATCTTATAATATGCTTATATTGCTATTTCAAATTAAAAAAACTTTCAAATCCAAAAATGGAATTCGTTCCTATTTACAATACACTAGTAAAAGCCGGAACATGTTATGCTTTATTTGGTTTTGCCTATGCTGCTTTTAAGTTTGGTATTAACCTACCAAGGCCCTTTTGCTCTCTTTTTCCTTCGGAATTTACCACCATCCTTGACGTAACGAAAGAACGCTGCTTATCCTCATTCCCAAGCGCCCACACTGGACTTGCTATCCTTATAGCTTATTATTTATGTCCACACCTTACAAAATACCAGAAAGCAGGAATGTTATTGTTAGTAACCCTTGTACCAATCTCTAGAATTACCCTCGCAATGCATTATCCGGCCGATATAATTTACAGTATTTTTATAGTTTACCTTCTAATTTTTTGTAGTAATAAACTAGTTGATTCCCTACAAAATATAATTATACAACCAATAGGTAGTTTTATTGCGAATGCGCTATTTAGTCAGAACTCTCTAAGTTCATAAAGTTAATTAAAACTTTCAGCTTTGGCACTTTTCCATAAATCCGCATACACCCCTTGAGCAGCTGGGTCTAAAAGCTCCCCAGTTTTCGCCATTGGATAGATTTCGGCAAAGCTTTTGCTAACTCCTATATCCGTATATTTTCTAACATGCGAAGCGTCCAGCTCCTCTGGACTACTTAACCCAAGGCCCCCCACAATTTCGGAAAAATCAGATAATACACGGCGATGAAAATTGCTTACACGTAGTGATTTATCTGGTACATCTAGTGATTTCCATCTATGCTTATTTTGCGTCGCAATCCCCGTTGGGCACTTATCGGTATTACATTGAAGAGATTGTATACAACCAAGAGCAAACATCATAGCTCTTGCGGCATTACAAGTATCAGCCCCTAGAGCAATTTTTGTTAGCATATCATAACCAGTTGCTACTTTACCACTGGCAATTAAACGCATCCTATTTCGTAAACCTGCGCCTACTAGAACATTATGAACAAAAATTATTGCCTCATTAATAGGAGTCCCCACCTTATCGGCAAAAATCAAAGGGGCTGCACCAGTGCCTCCTTCTGCTCCGTCAACTGTAATAAAATCAGGGATTATACCCGTGGCAATCATTGCCTTACACAGAGCCATAAACTCGCCTCTATGCCCTATGCATAATTTAATACCGACTGGTTTCCCCCCGCATAAATTTTTAAGCTTAGCAAGAAATTCAAGTAACCCTATAGGTGTAGAAAATTCAGGATGCATAGGAGGAGATATTGCGTCAACTCCTGCCTCAAGCATCGGGATTCTAGCAATTTCTTCAGTAACTTTTACTCCAGGTAAAATGCCCCCATGAGCAGGTTTGGCTCCTTGAGATAACTTTAACTCAACCATCTTGACTATGTCATCACTAGAATTTTCTGCAAAAGCTTCGGGATTGAACCTGCCGTTTTTATAACGGCAACCGAAATAACCGGTACCGATCTGCCAAATAATATCTCCGCCATTCTCAAGATGATAAGGGCTAATTGCTCCTTCTCCGGTATTATGAGCGAAATTACCAATTTTTGCTCCTTTGTTTAAAGCCCTAATAGCATTTGGACTAATTGCTCCAAAACTTATACCAGAAATATTTAGCCTTGATGCACTGTAGGGTTTTGTACAATCGCCACCAAAAATCACTTTATTTTCGTCCTCCCTAACATGTTTAGGCGCAAGAGAATGATAAGAGAATTCATAACCTATAGCTGTTATATCATTCTTAGTACCAAAAGCTATCGTATCCCTAACTCCTTTAGCTTTTTGGTATACAAGTGATCTTATTTCCCTGCTAAAAGGTGTACCATCTTTGTCTGATTCAACAAAATACTGTTGAATTTCTGGTCTAATAAACTCAAACATGTACCGCAAGTGACCAATCACTGGGTAATTACGCAGAATAGTATGCTTAGTCGAAAAAATATCCCATAGCCCTATTACAATATAGGGAATTAGAAAATAAAGAATATATAGCGCAGCTTCTGAGAATTGATAAGCAATAAAAGTAGTAACTAACCCACTTACAGAAATTAAATAATATAACCCACGCATATATACTGCTTTATTTTTACTTAGGTTTTAACCCAATATGAACTTCAAGTATAACTTCAGTTTTTATTAATAAGTAGCTTTTCTACTGCTTACTTACTTAATCTTGTAAAATACCCTGCTATTTCCGGCATAAAATACTAATAATTAGAATTAAAACGCAATTTAAGTTTAACACTAATAACAATAATAGAAAAAAAGCATTATATTAAGTTATCCTTTCTTCCGAGGCTGGTAAAAAGAAATTCCCTTGCATTCCACCTATTTTTATATCAATCAGAAATTTAGCAATCTCACCATTTTCCACAAATTCAGCAACGGTTTTTATGCCCAGATCAGCTGCCAGTTTAATAAGAGTTTCAACAAAAAACCGACTGTGATCGTTTCTTAATATGTCCCTTATATAACTACCATCAATTTTTATAATATCGATTGGTAAATTTAAAAGCTGTTGAAAAGAAGTAAAACCAGAGCCAAAATCATCCAAAGCAAATTTACAACCATACTTATGCAAAGTATCAATAAAACTTTTAATAGCTTCGAAATCATCGTTTAAAGATGTTTCCGTGATTTCAATGATTAACCTTGTTGCCACATCGTACTTTTTAAGCAATATTTTTAATCTCTTTAGTAATCTGTGATTTAGCACACCAACATTAGAAATATTTACTGAAAGGCTGATCTTTTTATCCCTAGCAAGCTCTGATATTGCCATCTCTATTACTGTAAAATCAACAATACTAATTAACCCCTTACTTTCAGCATCGCATATCATTGGCCCGACTGATATCCATTTATTTTCTTTGTTTTTAACCCTTAATAAGCATTCATAGTAAATAATATTTCCTGTTTCACGATCGACCACAGGCTGATACATAAATTTAGCAGTTTGCTCAAGTAAAGCACTTCTTAATAGGTTAAGTTGTACGTTTCTCGCTCTTAATTCATTAATATCAACTGGGTCATCATCGTAATTAAAATAATAGGATTTATCACTTGAAGTAAAATTTCCATAATTCAACAAAGCAAGCAATTTTGTTGCTTTATTACCTACATCTTGAGGGAAACTTATGCTTCCTATTGAACATTTTAGGTAACTTTCCGGAGATTCTTTATCAACGTATAGCTGCACCTGAGAATAAATAGAATAAGCTAGTTCCTCCGCTATTTTATTATCATTTGGAATCAAAATATATAATTTGGTGGCATCTGTATCTTTTATAATTTTACACCCATCTACTTTTTGGCACGCAATATCTACAACAACATAAAATTTTTCAACGATCTTGCTTGGGTGATCAAATAATATGCTGAGTTCATTTTTATTGACCAAACAAACTACCATCATAGTACCTTGCTTGCACCTTTCTATTTCCTGTTGCAAATCTGTAGTTGCCTCATTTTTGTAGTTCATATCCTCTAACACCAAATGAAAATTACCGATCAAGAACAACTTGCCATTCTCATTAATCAGCGATATTATCGTAGCAAAACTATAATACATTCACAATTTTTAAAAAAGCATGAAGAGACAAGAAACAATTGAACAAAAATTAAGTGTGTTAAAGCCACAATATTTAGAAATTATCAACAACAGTTACCTTCATAACAGTCACAATTCCAGCCCTGCCAATGGTGAATCCCATTTCACTATCAAGATTTTAGCAGATTCCCTCTTCCCTCACCCACTACTTGATCAACATAAGATTATTAAAAACTTATTAAAAGAAGAATTTAGTAGAGGTCTTCATGCTTTATCAATTATAATAGTCAAATGATAAAATAAATATTAGGTATACCTCTTTATGAATCAAGAAAGTATAATAAAGGTTCTGGCTGGGGCTACTATGGTAGCTAAAAAAACTTCTGAAAGTTTAAAGGAGAAAAGCTCAGAGTATATTAAAGAAAAAATTTTACAAAATGAATTTGTTACTCGTGAAGAGTATAATCAACTTCGCCAGCTTGTGCTGAAATTATCAGAAGAAATTAAAACTATAGAAAAAAAGCTTCATTAACTGCTTATATAGTAATTACTTTACATCAACTTTTAATTTATTTTTTGGTAGCAAATCAAAATTTTGATATAATAATGCTTAAGCATGCTAACCTGAAGTTCGTGTTGCTGATTGCGCATTTAACTAAGTAATATGGAGAAGAGATAATGAATAACAATAACCCTTTTGAGTTTTTTCAATCATTTATGAACCAAGAAAACTTGGCAAAATCAATGAAATGGATGCCAAATATGGATATGTCATCCCTTGGGAATATAATGAAGGACACTGCTGAAGCTATTACATCTACCAACCAACTCATTTCAGATACTGTTCAATCGATTGCAAAAAGGGGAGCTGACTCTTTTCAAAAAAATACTTCTGAAATGTTTAATACAATGAAAGAAGCTGCCTCAGCCGGGGATGTTGAACAAATTGCCAATTGCCAGCAAAATTACTGGAAATCAACAGTAGAACACAACATCAATAGCGCTAAAGAAATTTTAGACACAGCATCTAAATCTTCAATAGAAGTGCTAGAAGTTATGGGCAAAAACTTTACTGAAAAAATGAATAAACCTTTTGCTGCAAAAACTAAGCATAATTAGTCTCTCCGTCAAAACTCTCTACCCCTGAATTAGAAGGGGTTTCATGTTATAAATGGCTTACGAAATCCATAAGAAAATGTTATAATTAGCGCATAAAGCTTATGGATTTTAAAGTATATGCCTATAGAAAATATTAGTTTTTCTCAAAAACAAGAAAGATTATTTGGTGAAAAATTATCTATACAACTAAATCGCAAAAACAAATTATATAAACTGAGAGATTTGGTAAATTGGTCTGAACTTGAAGCGCTGGCATTAGCTAAGGTTGAAATCAAGCAATTCGGTAGAAATAAGAAGGATCATAGAGTAATGCTAGGACTATCAATGCTGCAAGCTATGTATAACGGTTCTGATTCGTTTACGGAGGAAGAATTAAAGGAAAATATATATTGGCAATATTTTTGCGGCTATGAGTATATGCAACAAGATATTGACGTATCGGAGGCGACTATACGTAGATTCCGCAATGCTCTGGGAGAGGAAGGATATAAAGAGATTCTAAAAGAGCTTTTGCGTATAGGACTGAAGGTCGGAGCACTCAAAAAAAAAGACTTGGAATCGGCGATTATAGATACGACTGTACAGATTAAGAATATCAAACATCCACATGACGTACATTTAATGGAGACCGCAAGAGCAAAAGTAGTAGATCTCTGTAAACGACTTGGTATTTCGCTTAACGAGACATACGCCAAGAGTTTTAAATATAAGACGATCAAGCTTTGGAAGTACAAGGAAGATAGTAAAGCAAGGCAACGTAGAAAAATAATGATAAGCTTAAAAGTCCGCTTAGGTAGGTTGATCCGTATATGCTGGAGAGGTATAGAAAAATCAAAATTAGAACTATCTGCTGAGGATAGCGCCATTTTTACGAGAGTTAAAAATATTCATGCCCAGTCTGTGCTTAAGAAAAAGGACAAGGATATTTATAAAAAAGAGCATAAGATAGTCTATAGCTTTCATGCTCCGGAGGTAGAGTGTATCGGCAAGGGTAAAATGAATAAACCTTACGAATTTGGTAACAAAGTCGGGATTGCAGTAAGCGGCCGAGGCAACTTTATTCTTGGGGTTAAATCTTTTCACGGTAACCCCTACGACGGACATACTTTAGATCAAACGGTATCGGAGCTGCGCAAGCTAAGTCCGGAGACTAGCAAAATTTTTGTAGATCTTGGTTACACCGGCCATAACTTCAAAGAAAAAGGCAAGGTTTTTACCGCCAAGACCAAGAAAGCTTTATCAACCGATGACAAAAAGATGCAAAAGCGGAGAAGTGCAATTGAACCGATAATAGGTCATCTAAAGAATTTTGGTCGTATGGGTAGAAACTACCTTAAGGGAATAATTGGAGATATCGTTAATCCGCTTATCTCTGCCGTTGGCTTGAATTTGCGTAGAATCACTAATATTCTCAAAGAATCCACCGCATAATAATTTTCCGAAAATCTTAATAATTTAAGCAATTAGCATTGCTCAAGAGAGAATCATGAGTAAATTGTGAATTTTTGCCATCATAGCACCTAAATTTTATATTTTTGGTAAAAAAATACCCCAAAAAAATAAAAATGCGATGATTGACTTTTAAAATTATTAAAACTACATCAAAAATTTAGAATTTTGACGGAAAGACTAATTAAAAGATATTTAAATTAAGTTATTTAAGGCGTGTCGGTAGTATTGGTTAATTTTCCCTGCTACCGAATGGCATACCAGGTTAAGCTAATATAACCACAGAAAGTGCCATAATGTTACGTAATGCTAGATCTTATCTAGATTAGCTTGGTTACTACTAGGCACAAAAAGTAGTAACTATAAATAATTATATTGTAATAAGTTAACCCAGCTAAAAGCTTCATGCAGAAATAAAAACTGCAATAAGCAAATAGCAATTGCTTATTTGATGCCAACTAAGGCTTTAGAAAAATCTATATAGTTAAACGGTTTTAAATCTTCTACCCCTTCCCCCACTCCTATAAAATATACTGGTAAGGAATATTTTTCTGATATGCCTATAATTACACCGGCTTTTGCCGTGCCGTCTAATTTTGTAACAACTAGACCTGAAATTGAAACAAGTCGCTTAAATTCTTCTGTCTGCACAAAAGCGTTCTGACCGGTAGTAGCATCTATAACTAATAAAATATGGTGAGGAGCTGATTGATCGACTTTTTGTATAACCCTCACTATTTTCGCTAATTCATCCATTAAGTTCTTTTGGTTATGCAACCTACCTGCAGTATCTATAAACAGCACATCTATATTACGATCATATGACTCAGTAACAGCTTTATAAGCAACACTTGCAGGATCAGATTTTTCTTCTCCCATAAATAAAATAGCGCCAGTTTTTTCTGCCCACTTAGCTATTTGATCGGTAGCTGCTGCTCTAAAAGTATCACAAGCAGCAATCGCCACTTTCTTACCCTCCCGAGCATAAAATGATGCCAATTTACCTATAGAAGTGCTTTTACCATTACCATTGACACCGCATACTAAAATAATGTTTAGGCCACTATTTAGCTGAAATTTACGGTCATGCTTTTCCATAAGTTCAGCGATAGTCAAAGCAAGTTCAAGTTTAACTTCATCAGCTGTTACTTCTTTGTTAAATTTTTTCTTCTTTAAAAGATTAACAATCTGTTCTGCGACCTTTACACCAGTATCAGAGGATATAAGAAGCTCTTCCAACTCGTTTAAGCTGTTTAAATCAAGCTTTTTCTTATTAAAGATACTTTCTATCCCAACACTTAATTTGTTGGAAGTTTTACTAAGGGCAGACTTTAACTTATTAAAAAAACCTGACATCATCTACCTAAAAATTGCTTTTCTTAACTTCTTTTTATAACAAAACTGTTTATATAGGTAGTACGGGATTTTCATAATTATCTTTTTAGTATTTATCAGATTCAAGTTAGCACAAAAAGTACTTTATGTAAATCTAACCATTATTTTTTATTAATATTATTAATTAAATTAGCCTTATGTTTTACTAATAATTAACACGCCAATTAATTCCAAAAGAGCTATTACCTTTTTCTCCTGTTATTGCCTCAAGAGATATTTTAGGCGTTAATTCTACTTCTATTTTAGTTTTTGTGCCAAAAGCCTCATTGCCCTGCTCTATTTCTAGATACACTTTATCTGTAAGATATTTACCAACTCCTACATAAGAGCTTTCCGTATTATCATCTTCCTTAATGCTAATATCATCAACTCCTAAAATTTTCCTGCCCAAACCAACAGGGTCAAATCCCCCTCCATTACCAGATAATTTTCGCATTCCGTTAGCAAGACCAATAGCTTGCCCTGGAGAAATACTATCCGGATTCTTTCCAAATAAGAGCAGCGATAGAGCGTCTTGCTGGCTAAGCGATGGGGTAGATTCAATTCTTATATCAGGTGTAAAAATAGACCCTCCTAATATCAACCTTATTTCTGTATCTCCTACTACTGTTGCACCCACTATATTTAAGTAAGGAGAAGGAGAAATTGGTCCATTAAAGGTTAATATACCTTCTTTAACGGTTAAAAGCTTACCAAATTCTTGATATCTACCTCTTATCGATCTAAGCTCACCAAAAATGTTTGGATTACTAACATTACCGGCAATTGTTAAATTTCCTGCAAGAAGAGTATTTACTCCTCTTCCCCTTACATAAACCTGCTGTTTTGCATTTAGACCAACATCTAGATCTAATACATAAGGTGATGGTTTATTTTCAGTTTCGTAAATAATTTTACCGCTATTAATAGTTCTAATAACATTTATAGCAGGTATATCTTCCGAAAAATGCTCTGGAACTTTAATTTCCATAGGTCCAAGGTCAAAGTTTCCTTTAACCAAGGCTTTTTTATTATTACCAAAGACTGAAAGATTTCCAGCCATTTCGCCCTGAAGATAAGGGCTATTTATCAAACTAAATTTTTTAGTATTTACTAATAATTTAAACGGCAACTCTTTGCTAAGAAATAAATCGCCTTTTGCTTCTAAAGAATTAGAGTAATTATCATAGGCAATAAAGTCTAATATTGAAATATTATTATTTTTGGCCAGTATTTTACCAGAAACATCCTTTAGTTTAACTCCGTAGTCCTGATATCTATATTCACCTTTTTCTAGGCTCATCCCACCGTTAACTATTAATGATTCAATATTACCAGACGCTGTTATTTCCCCGTCCAGATATCCTTGTAATTTATGACCTAAAGGTAAAGGTATCAAAGACAAAATGTTAATTTCTTTATTCAGAGTAAGATTTGCTTTGAGATTACCCTTTTTCAATATTGAAAATTCCAACGGAGACAAAGAAAAGTTACAAGGAACTTGGAGCTTAAAACTTGCCAACTCTCTCTTTTCCTGCTTTATATTAGCGTTAAGGAGCAGTTTATTATTTTCAACATGCGAAGATAATGCTAAAATCGAAGGAATACTACCTTTAGCAGCAAGATTAGCATTATATATTTCTAATTTGGAATCAAGGAGTGGGGATCGAGAATTACCGCTTAAACTTACACTTCCGGAAATAAGTGACTGATCAAAAACTGCAGGTAAAAAATTGGAAGCAATAGCTAACGGAAATTTTGTAACTTTTAATGTTCCATTTATGTTAGAACCCTTACCTTTTAAATCCAAATTTAATTTACCATCATTTGCTATAAGACTTGGAATCACAACTGAGAAATCTTCCCCTAACTTAAGTTTAATAGCTTCTGGAGTAGCAATTTTAATTTTACCGATTGTACCGCTAATATTATTGATAATTTCAAGATTCACAGCACCTGCCCCGGGTTTCTGCAAATAATTACCGGTTATCTGGCCATTAGCCTTTAAGTTAATTAGATAAGGTTCTACCGATTCCAAATGCGTAGTAAAATCAATACCTAAGACATTTTCCTTAGCTTGGAAGATAAACGATTTAACTGTCCCGTAATTACTGGCTAATGAACGCAGCTTTATATCGGCATGACTAATTATAAGTTTTTCGAAATCCTTTAGAGATAAGGAAAAATCGATAAAATCACAATTAACAAGGGATGTAGAAAGGTGCTTACCCTTACCTAAAATATCTAATTGTCCTTTTCCGGCATCAGTTCTTTTATATCCTGCCTTAATATCCACCTGCCCTTTTTCTAATAAAGGAAAGAAATCTTTTAACTCATAAATATTATTACTATTTACAGTAAATTCGCCTATTGCACTTTTCCCTTTATTATCCAAAGATAAATTTCCCTTACCACTTAAATTGCGCCCTTTAACAGTAAAGTCTTTCAAATACATTTGCGCAGCGTTTTTACCTATTTCTCCTCTAGCCTTGATAGAAGCCGTATCAAATGAAATTTGGCCATTTATACCCTCTTTATTAACTATTAAATCTGATTGCCAATTTAATTTCGGTAATCGAAAATAGTTCTGGCTTTCATCTTCAAAAAATACTTCTCCATTGGTAATAATATGAGGGGCAGATAACAACCCGGAAAAATCTATTTTCCCTTTAAACAAACTTTTTAAAGACTTACGCTCGGAAAGCAAGTATTCTAATATAGAACTCTTATAGTTTGCACTTCCAGCTAAAGAATTCTCTAACAAATTAATATTAAAATTTCCCTCAAGATTAAAATAATCGGAGGAAAGATTAAATTCCTCCATAATTAGAGTATTATTGGCAAAATCAAACTGGCCTTCAGTATGCAAAACAGTATCATTTATCAATGATACTTTCTTATCAGTTAATCCATTACCTCCCGTATTAGCTTTTAACTTTGTCCGAAAATGAATTGTTTGGTTTTGAGAATAAAAATTTAGATTAGCAGCAAAACTGAAACCAATATCCTCTGAAAGCTCAGTAAGTTCGGGAGATAAAATAAAATTACTAATAGTAATATTTGTAACTTTAATATTAGGTACAAACCCTAATTGCTTTTTATTTGTTAAATCCTGTTTTTCAGAATTTAAGTGGGAATTTGGTAACCTTGTTAAAATTAAATGCTCAGCGGTTATATCCTTTACATTAACTTCCCCGAGCAATAGTAAAGAAGGTGTTATGTTAATACCAAAATTTTCAATAATAAGAAATTCAGCTTCTTTATCACTAAAAATAATTTTCTGAGTTTTCACGCCTAAAGGCAAAGAAAACCGTAGATTTACAATTTTTACTTTATAATTATAATCTGTGGCTTCTTCTACAGATCTACTAACAAAGTTAGTGACCATCGCAATAACGCTCTCGGTCTTAAGCCATAAAAGAATCGATAATAGCGATATTGTAAATATGATGGTTAAAAATAATAAAGACCGTAATAAAAATTTCACTTTATTTAACTATTTGTCTAACAGACCATATTTTAGAACTCTATCTAAAAAACACAATGCTTTTTCGTTGCTCCCAATAGCAGATAATATGATAATTATTGACACTTAAGGTTGTGTATTTTACAATACTGCAATTTTAAGTTAAAAAAACATTTTCAAATAACTATGAAAAAACATTACATTGACAAGGGGAAGTCTGCATCCAGAATTCCACAAGAACTAATTAGTGCATTTGATGAAATGGTTTTTGAATATTCCAAAAAAATCTATAACTTTCTA
Source organism: Candidatus Megaera polyxenophila (assembly GCF_029982035.1). NCBI lineage: Bacteria > Pseudomonadati > Pseudomonadota > Alphaproteobacteria > Rickettsiales > Rickettsiaceae > Candidatus Megaera > Candidatus Megaera polyxenophila. The sequence goes on along the minus strand of NZ_CP104166.1, from coordinate 1,449,646 downwards.
ATATATAAATTTGAAACAGAAGATATCCCATTAACAGATAAAAGCTTGATAGATATTGAAAAAATATACGAAATTATTGCCAAAGCTGTTAAAGACGAATATGCTCAACAAATTCCCGAAACAGGACTTGCTTTTATAGAAAGAGCTTTATGGAAGCCGCATTACGATCCAGAACTTACTCTTACAAATACATTACCTAGGATTCTTCTATCTTCTAAAATCCAGGCTGAGCTTGATGAAATAGTATTTGCATATTCCCAAGGAATATATCGCACCTTAGTTGCTAGTTATAAATATAGGAGATCACAAGAGGATAGTTCATATAATAAAGAACTGTTACCTCAAAAAATACAAGAAATTATTGTATCCAAGTCCACGATGCCCCCTATTAGTTATTATACAGATATTGATACTGATACAGGTTATTATACGAGTGATGTTGAGGATGATGAAGGGGATGAAGCTCTAACAGAGCAGCCTTTACTAATAAGGTATGTAGAATCAAATATGGTAATTGGTACAAAAAATTTAATAAAAAAAACTGGGGTAGATGTAAATATTAAAGATGAATATGGCCGTTCTGCTCTATTTTATGCGAATAGTCTACACGCTATAGCAATGCTGCTCGGTCAAGGAGCAGATGTAAATATTATAGATAAGTTCGGTAACAATGTCTTACATATATGGGGTAGAAAGTCGTTACTGACTCCTATCTCCCATACATTCATAACCACACTAGCTAGCAGCTTCTTTGATAAATTAACAACTCCTCAAGGCGAGGAAGAAGGAGCTTTCAGTTTAATAAATCATAACGGGCAAGATGTAAGATATATGTTCTTACTAGGGTCAAAATACTTTCATTTATCAGCAGAAAAAAGCTTACCGGACATATATGATTACAATAGTTTATGCAGCTTTGTCAGAAATAAAATAAGTTCCCCTATGAAAGAAACCTTTAATGCTTATATAACAGAGGCAGTTTTGGACATAATACTATCCTATTTGAATATGCCAATAAATGAATTAAGTCTAGAAGGTGTTTTATCATACTATGAAAAAAGCAAAAGCAGTTTTGATTTAAGTAAAATACAAAACCACGGGTTACCGCTACTCCATAGACTAGCCCTCAATACCGTAACTAATAAATCTGATAATAAAAATCTTGAATTGTTGAAAAAGCTATATGAATTTGTTCCTCAGCAATTAGAGCATGCTTCTAAAATAGGCAATCCATTAGATATTGTTTTAAACAGATCAGAAACAATAGAAGCTCCGAAGCTGCAAGAAAAAATTATAAGTTTCTTTTTAGAAAAAGGAGGAAAGATATCTAAAAAAACTGAAATTGGAAAACTAACTAGCCATTTAGGTATTTTCCAAGAGCATCTAAACAAAATCGCCAAAACTGTTTACAGTTCCACGGGCTTTCCTGAAGATGTTTATAAAATCATAATAGATTATTTGCCGCTTTTTGAAGTTAGGGAGGAAAATAATTCTTCTACTTCTTCATCCTCTTCTTGTTCTTCGGAAAGCTCTTATTCTTTCTCTTCTTCATTATCTTCATCTTCGTCTAGCAGTTCCTCTTCAGAAAGCTACAGTACCAGTAGCTCATTATCAGGAGAAGAAAGTTCTATAGAGCTTTATCATCCGGATTAATAACCTATTCTCCCCTTAATTATCATAAGTATTTTTTAAAACTAAACTACTTATGATAATTAGAAATACTTGCTACAGGCGTGCAGATAAGAATAACCTGTTACGAGCGTCAGAAAAGCTGAAATCCATAGAAAAACGTGACCTACCAGGTCCAGCCACTTAATACCTGAACCGACCGAGCCGATGATAAGCATCGTCATGGAAATCATTTGTATAGCCGTTTTAACCTTGGCCAACCTTGTTACCGGTACGCTAACACTTACCTGGGCTAGAAACTCTCGTAGACCAGCTACAACGAATTCCCTGGCCAGAATTAGAAGACAAGGAATCTCATCAGCTCTTCCTGCTTTAACAAGCAATACCAGAACACATCCTACCAGTACTTTATCTGCTATGGGATCAAGCATCTTACCAAGATTCGAAACTATATCGTATCTCCTCGCTAAGTAGCCGTCAAAGAAATCAGTTAGGCTGGCTGCAGCAAAAATTATTCCTCCAAATCTATGAGCAAATTTTGAATCCTCAAAATAAAACGACATTACAATAAGCGGAATTGCAATTATTCTAAGAATTGTTAAATAATTCGGTATGTTTTTATCAATTCGCATCTGGCTTTTATCAATACTTCATATTTGAGGGCAAAATTATTCTATTATAGTATAATTTTAGCTACTCCTTAGAATTCTTAATATAATTTTTGTTAAAAACCAACTAATAACTTGCAAGAAGCAAGGATTTAGTAATAGATTAATGGTTTATAAACTATATAATACAACTAGCAATGGTAAAAATATATAATACAGCAAGTCAAGCAATAAAAGATGTAATTAAAAGTGGGATGACAATTCTGGCCGGTGGTTTCGGCCTCTGCGGAATTCCGGAAAATATCATTGCAGCCATTGCCGAATCCGGTGTAAAAAACTTAACAATTGTCAGTAATAATTGCGGTGTAGATGATTTCGGTCTTGGATTATTATTAAAAAATGGCCAAATCAGAAAAATGATTTCATCTTATGTTGGGGAAAATAAGTTATTTGAGCAAAAATATCTAGATGGGTCGCTTGAACTCGAACTTAATCCCCAAGGCACTCTAGCTGAGAGAATAAGAGCAGGCGGCGCAGGCATTCCGGCATTCTATACTAAAACCGGCGTTGGAACAATTGTTGCCGAAGGAAAAGAAGTACGTGAATTCAATGGAAAAAAATACCTAATGGAACGGGCAATATTTGCCGACGTTGCAATAATTAAAGGATATAAAGCTGATAAATTTGGCAATGTTATTTACCATAAAACTGCCAGAAATTTCAATCCTATAATGGCAACAGCAGCAAAAACAACTATTTGCGAAGTTGAAGAAATCGTTGAAATAGGGGAGCTTAACAGCGACAACATTCATACACCTGGTATTTTTGTTGATAGGTTAATACAAGGGGATAAATATGAAAAAAGGATAGAAAAAGTAACTACTAGAAACAGAGAGGCTACCTGATGGCTTGGACAAATGATGAAATGTGCAGAATAGCTGCAGAAATGGAGATCAGAGACGGCCTATTTGTTAATCTCGGTATTGGCATGCCTACAAATATACCGAATTACATACCAAAACATATAAAAGTATGCTTCCAAAGTGAAAACGGCATGCTTGGCATGGGCTCTTTCCCTTATCCAGGGGAAGAAGATGCGGACCTAATCAACGCCGGCAAGCAGACTATTACCGCTCTGCCAGAAAGTAGTTATTTTGATAGTGCTGCATCTTTTGCTATGATTCGTGGCAGTCACGTGGATTTAACTATTCTTGGAGCTTTGGAAGTATCAGAAACCGGTGATTTAGCTAATTGGGCAATACCAGGTAAAATGATAAAAGGCATGGGGGGCGCCATGGATTTGGTTGCTAATATAAAAAGGGTGGTAGTTCTAATGGCTCATAATTCCAAAGATGGCGCTCCAAAATTAGTAAATAAATGTAGCTTACCTTTAACAGGAGTAAATGTAGTTGATAGAGTAATTACAGACCTTGGGGTTTTTGATATCAAAGACTCCAAAACATATTTAATAAAAAAAGCTGATGATGTAACTGTAGAAGAAATAATAAAAAAAAGCTCTGCTGAAATTTTATTTCTATAAGTCGTCGAGTTCATAATTTTATACTAATTATTAGGTAAAGCTAAGGAGAATATGGTATCACAATATATAGCAGTTGGTTTAGGAGGAGCTATCGGTGCTGTAATGCGCATAGCGATTTCTAGAATTCTCCCTTCAACAATAATCGGCATACCTTTCCAGCTTTTAATCATTAACAGTCTAGGGTGTCTTGCCATGGGAATCCTAGCTCAACTAGCTCTTTCATGTTGGATTACATCGGATAATATAAAATATTTTTTGATGCCAGGTATATTAGGAGGCTTAACTACTTTTTCAGGATTCGCCTTAGATTTTGGGTCTCTTATAGCAAAGAATGAGTATAGCATAGCTGTTTCGTATGCTATACTTAGCTTTGGAATAAGCATTTGCTGTTTTTTCCTAGGAAGCAAAATTGCTAAAATCTTTACAATCTAATAATCTGCCGCTCCTACCTTTCTAATAGCCTTTTTCAGACTTGCTTTTTGGCCTTTTTTAAGTGCAAACCGGCAAATTCCCAGTTAATCATATGATCAATAAAACTGCTGACATAATCAGGTCTTCTATTACGATAATCTATGTAATAAGCATGTTCCCAAACATCGCAGGCAATTATAGGTTCATAACCTTCTGTAATAGGAGTTTCAGCATTAGCAGTTTTTATAATATGGAGTTTATCACTTTTATAGACAAGCCAAGCCCAGCCACTACCAAATTGGCTTACCGCTGCTCCTTTAAAATCAGCCACAAATTTTTCATAAGAACCAAAATCTTTTTCAATCTGGCTAAGAATTTCTCCTGTTGGCTTCCCTCCACCGTTTGGTTTAATAGAGTGCCAAAAAAAACTATGATTCCATACTTGTGCTGCATTATTGAAAATAGCAGCGTTTGAATTATTAGAAGCTAAAATTATGGATTCTAGATCCATATCTATCATTTCCTTATTATCTTGGAGTAAATTATTTAAATTAGTAACATAAGCATTATGATGCTTGTTATAATGATAATCGAAAGTTTCAGCAGTAAAATGAGGTTTAAATTCATCTTTACTATATGGCAATTCTGGTAAAACAAAAGGATATTTTTTTTGATTTGAATGGTTACAGTAAGTCATTTCTATTCTCCATATTATTAATGAGTTGATATATTTTCTGTAGCTTCATAAACAGCTTTCATTTCTTGTAAATCAGAACTACAGTGCAAAACTATATCGCACCCAGCAACAATAGCTTCTTTGGTAACAGTAGCAAGGCTCTTACAAAATAACGGCTTTATAAGCTCCTGCTGCTTTTGGCAAATGTCTATTATTTCTTGCCCCTCTTTATCAGTTACATCAACTGCAAATAATTTTTTTAAATCTTCCTGATATTCATTCTTCCATTCCTTATTCTGAAGCGCAAGAGAAATCTTTGTAAGCAAGGATTTTTGTTGCCCCACTTTACCATGCAAAGCATACATACAAATATCATCCGTTACTAGAATACCTTTAAAGCCGATTTTATTTCTTATATAATCAACAACTTTATCTGATAAAGTCGCAGGTTTCTTAGAATCAAGTGCTTTATACACTATATGAGCACTCATCCCCCATACTTCTTGGCTTGAGAGCTCTTTAAATACTTTAAAATCTGTTTCTTCAAGAGTTTTTAAGTCCGTATTAATTATCGGTAAAGCAAGATGACTATCAATTTCTGCTCGCCCATGCCCGGGAACGTGTTTAATAAATGCTATTCCTCCTTGTTCATTAATGCCAGCTATAGCTTCCTTGCATAAATCAATAGCTTGTTCTGGAGTAGAACCGAAACCGCGATCGCCAATAATAGGATCGGCTTCTTTGTAATAGATATCACAAACTGGAGCACATGGAGAATCAATCCCTAAGCTGTTAAGGTCTGCCATAATTTGCAAATAGTTTTCCTTAACTGCCCTTTTAGCCTTGATTTGGTCATCCAAATACATATCGGCAAAAATTTTTGCAGCTGGATATAATTTGTCTACAACAGGCGGTTTAATTCTTGCAACTTTTCCCCCTTCTTGATCGACAAAAATAAAAGTTTTTCTTCCAGGAAACAACTCTTTCAGTGATTTTGTAAGAGCTATTAGCTGCTCTCTAGATTCAACATTTCTAGAAAATAGAATAAACCCTAATGGTTTAGCTTTCAAAAAAAACTCCTTTTCTTTACCATCTAGTTTCGTTCCTGCTAAGCCAAAAATAATATTACTGGTTTGAGTTTTCATAAAAAAATTTATTAATTTAATGAATTTTTTCTAGATTGCTAACAGTCGAATACCTATCCTCATAGTACACTGACACGTTACCGATAGCACCGTTACGATGTTTTGCAACTACAATTTCGGCAAAATTATGGACTTTACTTAATTTATCCACCCACTCAGAATATTTAACGTCATCTTGCTTGGGTTCTTGCCTCCTTAAGTAATACTCTTCCCTGTATAAAAACATCACCACGTCAGCATCCTGTTCTATCGAGCCGGATTCGCGCAAATCAGATAGCATAGGCCTTTTATCTTCCCTTTGTTCTACTGCTCTTGAAAGCTGCGCTAAAGCTATAACCGGTATGTTCAATTCCTTAGCAAGCGCTTTTAACCCTTGGGTAATTTCTGCGACTTCAATAACCCTATTTTCGGATTTATTAGAACCACGGAGGAGTTGGAGATAATCTATAAACAAAATTCCTAAATTATGCTTTCTTTTTAATTTACGGGCTCTCGTTCTAACTGCTGATATTGTCAGTGCGGGAGTATCATCAATAAAGAATGGTATCTGGGCAAGTTCTGCTGCCGCTTTCCTTAAATCGTTGTAATGCTCTTCATTAACTTTTCCACTTCTCAGCAAGGTAGAATCAACTTTAGTCAACATTGAGAGTAATCTAGTAGAAAGCTGCTCAGACGACATTTCCAAAGAAAAAAAACCAACTGAAGGCGGGGGGGAATCGGGGGCAGTTTTTTTAAGCAGAGACCTACACGCATTAAAAGCAAAATTAATGGCAAAAGCAGTTTTACCCATGCCTGGACGACCTGCAATAATGACAAGATCCGAATTATGGAATCCTGAAAGTTTTGTATCAAGATCGGTAAGACCCGTAGAGATTCCAGTTACATGATCAGAATTCTTCATCGCTCTGTTAATGCTATTGAGGGAAGAAGCTACGTGGTCCTTGATTGATACAAAACTTTTTTCATTAATTCCTTCACTAGCAAGTTGGTATAACTTACTTTCAGCCATTTCAAGTTGCTCAGCTCCAGTATTTTCCAAAGTGGAATCATAAGCTGTATTTACAATATTTTCGCCTATTTGTATTAGATTACGCTTAATTGCAAGATCAAATATTATTTTGCCGTAATCATGAGGATTAATCACAACCATAGCCATGGTCGTTAATTTTATCAGATATTCCTCTCCGTTTAACTCAATAAATAACGGCTCTTTATCAAGCATTGACTTTAAGGCTATTACTGAAGGTGTAAGGCCTTTATCAGCAACAACCTCAATCGAATTATAAATTTTTTGGTGCAAAGGTTCAAAAAAATGTTCAGCTCTTAAGAACTCATTTACTTGTTCAATCAAGGTATGATTAATTAAAACAGCCCCAAGCAGCATCTGCTCTGCTTTAATATTTGCAGGCAGTACCCTCTCTATGGTTGTGTCCATCATTCCTACTAACTATAAACCTCTTAAATATTTATCAGCTTCCAGGGCGGCCATACAGCCCGTTCCGGCAGCAGTTATCGCCTGACGATATATTTTATCCTGAACGTCACCAGCTGCAAACACTCCTTCAACACTAGTTTTTGTAGAACCTGGTGATGTTATTATATAACCTTCGCTATCCATATCAACAACGCCTTTAAAGATATCAGTATTAGGCTTATGACCTATTGCTATAAATACACCTTCACAAGCAATTTCTTTGATCTGGCCAGAAGTTACATCTTTAAGATGAACTCCAGTCACTGATTTTGGGTCTTTAGTACCTACAACTTCATTTAATACATGATTCCATATAGGAATTACCTTTTTGTTCGCAAATAATCTATCCTGCAAAATCTTCTCTGCTCGGAGCTCATTCCTTCTATGAACCAAGTAAACTTTACTCACATGATTTGTTAAAAATAAGGCTTCTTCTACTGCCGTATTACCGCCCCCCACTACTACGACCTCTTTGTTTTTAAAGAAAAAACCATCACAGGTAGCACAACCTGATACCCCAAACCCTTGAAATTCCTGCTCAGATTTTAGCCCCAGCCATTTTGCTTCCGCACCGGTGCAAATAATAACTGTATCAGCTTCGTATACATCACCTGAGGAAGTAAAGGCTCGAAAAGGTTTATTAGCTATCTCAACCCTTTCAACATAATCATAAACGAGTTTTGCCCCCACATGCACTGCCTGGGCTTCCATTGCTTGCATCAACTGCGGACCTTGTATCGGTTTTGCAAAACCCGGGTAATTTTCAACGTCAGTAGTAATAGTTAACTGTCCACCAGGTTGCATACCGCAGATTAATATCGGTTCTAGAGCCGCACGGGCCGCGTATATAGCAGCGGTAAATCCTGCAGGACCAGAACCAATAATTAGAACTTTTGTTTTTGTCATACCTTTAAATTCCTTTGGAAATTGTCCTTACTTAAGATGGCTTAGATTCCTTAACTTTTTTAATTGCGGCTGTTTTGACACCTCTTCCTTTTGGTTCTGTTTTCTTTACAGTCTTGGAAATAATTTTTTGGTCCTTTCCAAAAGGAAAATCATTCTCTTCTTCACTCTCTATATCACGCCCTGAAAGAAGATTCTTGATCTCTTTCCCTGACATAGTTTCACGCTCTATTAAAGCTTTAGCTAGAATATGTAATTGATCTAAGTGAGTTGTAAGAATATTTTTAGCAAAATCATATCCTTCTTTTATTATTCTTTTTACTTCATCATCAATAATTTCTGAAGTTTTTTCTGATCTCCCCTTATCACCTCCGCCACCTGAAGCATAAATATCCTCGTTAGTTCTACCATGGAAAATTGGCCCTAACTTTTCACTAAGTCCCCATTCTGTTACCATTGCTTGAGCCATATTAGTAGCCATTTTTATATCAGAGGACGCACCGGATGTAACCTTTTCAGCACCAAAAATTATTTCTTCTGCAACCCTTCCAGCCATGGCAACGGCGATATCTGCTTTCATTTTTTCGAAAGTCATTGAAAGTCTATCACCTTCAGGTAGGCGCATAACCATACCAAGAGCTCTACCCCTAGGGATAATAGTTGCTTTATGAATCGGATCAGAAGCACTACAATAAAGACCGACTAAAGCGTGGCCACCTTCGTGATAAGCAGTCAGCTTTTTTTCTGCATCAGACATGGCTAGCGACCTTCTTTCCACACCCATTAATACTTTATCTTTAGCGTTTTCAAGATCTTCCATTTCCACAATTTTCTTACCAGCTCTTGCCGCAAGCAGGGCAGCTTCATTGACAAGGTTTTGCAGTTCAGCCCCAGAAAAACCTGGAGTTCCCCTAGCAATAATTCTTGGATCTACTTTATCAGAATGTTTGATTTTCTTCAAATGCACCTTTAAAATTTGCTCCCTACCATTAATATCAGGATTTGACACCGTAATCTGTCTGTCAAACCTTCCAGGGCGAAGAAGGGCAGGATCAAGGACGTCTGGCCTATTGGTTGCGGCAATAATTACCACTCCTTCATTTGCTTCAAAACCATCCATTTCCACAAGCATCTGGTTAAGAGTTTGTTCCCTCTCGTCATTACCACCCCCAAGACCTATTCCTCTATGACGGCCTACTGCATCTATTTCATCAATAAATATAATACATGGAGCATTTCTTTTTCCCTGCTCAAACATGTCTCTTACTCTGCTAGCACCAACACCAACAAACATTTCGACAAAATCAGAACCAGATATACTAAAAAATGGGACATTCGCTTCGCCTGCTATAGCTTTTGCAAGCAAAGTTTTACCGGTTCCAGGAGGTCCTATCAACAAACAACCTTTTGGTATTTGACCTCCTAGTTTCTGGAATTTACTAGGGTTTCTCAGAAAATCTACTATTTCAGACAATTCTTCTTTCGCTTCATCAATACCAGCTACATCTGCGAAAGTTATCTTTGGTCCTTTATCAGATAAGAGTTTGGCTTTGGATTTACCAAAACCCATTCCTTTGCTACCGCCTTGCATCTGGCGCATAAAGAAAACCCATACCCCTATTAGAAGCAACATTGGAAACCAGGAAATAAAAATACTGAATATGGAATTCATTTTAGTGTCAGGCGGAATAACATCAACATATACTCCATGCATAGTAAGCTTATCAATCAATCCTGGATAGTCAGCAGCATAAGTAGAAAAGCTTGTGCCATCGGTAAAAGTACCGTCTAATGTTCTTCCTTGAATTTTAACTGAGGAAACTTGTTTTGCATCAACTTTATTCAAAAAATCAGAGAAGGCTAACTTCTCCTTACTCGAGCCAAAACCTTCGCCCTGAAGAGCGTTAAAAGTTACGATCATTAATATAAAAATAAATATCCAAATAAAAATATTTCTGTTCTGATTGTTCATTGAAAATTCCTAGAAAAAATGAGTAAAACGTGAAATAAAGTTAGGTTTAAAAATCACTTTTATAGCACCACTTAACACCCCACCATCATAATAAGATATATGAGGAATAGCCACCACTTTTTCAAGATTTTTAATTACTGGTAGGGTAAATAATATAGATTTATGGTTATTATCACTATCTTTAGCTAAATTTTCCAAATTTAACTGGGGTATTAGCGTTATATACTCTTCCATTTTTAGATTTGAAATAATATAGCCTGGTTTATTAAGAACAATTTCGAATCTATTATCCCAATAATAAACATAATAAGGAGGTTGAAACCGATAATCGTGTTTAGTGAGTGGTCCTGGCTGGATATATTGATATGCTTGCTTCCCATCGCAGCTGTTCTCGACAAATACCTTTTCTTTATAAATTATTATCTCCTCATTTTTAACAATTAGCTTACAATGATTCAAAGTAGAGGTTACAAACCTTTTAGATGAAAGCAAAGATATTATGTTAATTACGTTTCTGTATCGAGGGATAAGAGTTTTACCACTAATTACTGTTAAAACGTAATTAATTATATGAATTTTTATTTCATCTCCTAATCCATTAAATTTAACAATATTAATTTTTGCAAAACCGTATTCATATATTGATACTACCTCCGCAAGAGATTGTATTAAGCTCTGGTTTAGCAATTTAGCTTTTTCACTAGATAAATTATAGTTAGCTAGTAAGTTGGCCTTTTCTGCTTTAGCAAGAGTGGCAAGTTTTTTCCTTATTCTATTCCTTTCGTATTTATCAGCTTGATTGGATTGATCTTCAAACCAAGTAATATTATTCTTATACAAATACTCTATAAGTTCTTTCTTTTCTATATTAAATAAGGGGCGTACTATCCATACATTGTTCCAAAAATAAGTAATATTAGGAAAATGAGCAAGAAGACTAGATTTTTTGGATTTTCTTATTAAATAAGTCTCCAGCATATCATCAAAATGATGGGCCGTAAGCAATAAAGAAATTCCAAGCTTTTTGCAATTTTCGCTCATTAAATCGTAACGGGCTTTCCTTGCTCTCTCTTGTATTGCTGTTATTTTATCACCTGAATTCCAGGATAATGGCACAAATTTGAATTTGAATCTGCCTGCTAATTTTTCAACATAGTTAATTTCTAGTTTTGATTCTGGCCGCAAATTATGATTAACAGTAAAAATTGTAATATCAACTTTCCTTGCTTTAGCCCATTCTGCTATTAGATACAACAAAGCTATTGAATCAGCTCCTCCAGAAACTGCAACTGCTAATCTGCTAATACTATTTGCACCTAAAATATTATTCATATTAAAGGTGAGCTTTTTTTCTAGAGGAAAAAGAGATGAAATTTCGGCCACGCTTACTTACTCAGGTAACCACGAGAGGTCTTCTGCTACTTCGTACATTAATATCAATAAATATATTGCAAAAATAGCCATGCCTAAACTGGCAATATATACTCTAAAAGATTTAAAAACTAACGCTAATAAAGCACTTACTGCTATAGCCCCTAAGCTATAATAACCGCCATATACTAACAGCCGCCAAAGAATATTGTTGCTAAAATAACTAATTAAACTACGGTCAGTAGTATAAGCAAAGGCACTATATACAGGTAATTGATATAAAATAATTAAAAAAGTATATATAAAATTCTTATTAAAACTCATACAGATTCCATTAGTAAAATTACAAACCTTGCCTTTCAAGCATTTTTTTCTTAGTTTCGGCAATCGCTTTAGCAGGATTTAAACCTTTTGGACAAGTTTTTGTACAATTCATGATTGTATGACACCTATAAAGCTTAAAAGGGTCTTCTAAGGCATCAAGCCTTTTACCGCTTGCTTCATCTCTTGAATCAGCAAGCCATCTATAAGCCTGGAGCAATATAGCAGGGCCCAGATATTTTTCGCCGTTCCACCAATAACTTGGGCAAGAGGTAGAACAACAGGCACATAATATACATTCGTATAACCCGTCCAGTTTTTCTCGATCTTCTACAGATTGCAAACGTTCCTGTCCTTGTTCTACCGGAGTATCAGTTTTTAGCCATGGTTCTATGGAAGCATACTGAGCATAAAAATGGGTTAAATCAGGAACTAAATCTTTAATTACACTCATATGAGGGAGAGGATATATTTTAATATCACCAGAAACTTCGTCTATAGATTTAGTACAAGCAAGGGTATTAGTTCCATCTATATTCATCGCACAACTACCGCAAATCCCTTCACGGCAAGATCTCCTAAAAGTTAGTGTAGAATCAACCTCATTTTTAATCTTAATTAAAGCATCCAAGACCATTGGTCCGCATTTATTTAAATCTATGTAAAATGTATCTCTTCTTGGATTCTCTCCAGAATCAGGATCATAACGATATATAATAATTTTTTTGGGAGAACCTGCGGCTTCTAGGTTTTCATGCACTTTTCCTTCAGAAATTCTGGAATTGGGTGGTAATCTTAACTCTGCCATATTTCCCTCAAAAAATTTAATTTCTAAAAAAGCGTTTTATCAAGGAATTGCAATATTATATAATATATGCAGTATATAATCTACAAAACGCTATTTTATATTGCAATTAATTTTATGTAAAACCGATTTAGTTTATTATATTTATTAGTAAAATATAACTAGCTCTTAGCTCAAGATCAAAATTAATTGTATCATCAGTTAATTTTACCAGTTTATCATATTGTTTAGTAAGGTAACTAATCGATACTGGCATTAATTGATCTAAAAATTTCTTTTCTAAAGGCGATAATGCAACTTCATGGCCGGATAGTTTTTTACAGACTCGTACAATTAAATTTTGAGCATTGCTTGTAAACTTAACCCATAATTCCCTATCTTTTGAGCTAAAATCTTTAAGATAAGCTAAATGCTCATCAATTTTAGTTGTTTTAAGAAACGGCCTTACATAATAATCATCCACCTGTTTGCTTATGCAACTATCAGGTACAGTGGAATTATAATTATATGTAATTTTTCTGCATCTTGAGCGAATAGTCGATAAAATCGCAGCTGCATTAGTTGTTATAAGGAAAATATAAGTGTTTTTGGGAGTATCTTCAAGTAGCTTTAAACAGGAATTCGCTGCATTTAAATTCATTTGGTCTGCGCCGTAAATAATAGCAGTTTTATAACCAGAAATAATGGAAGTTTTATTCAGAAAATTCTGTAATTCCCTAATTTGCTGCATCGAAATGTTTTTTGCGCTATCCCCAATTTTTCTCACCAGCATAAAGTCAGGATGACGTAAAGCGTTCTGCTCCTGATAAAAAGCTTTACCAATAAATTCTACAATTTCATTCATTGCAGCTTCTACATCATCTACACCCACCAGGTAAGAGTTATATAGCTTATTAAAGTCTAGAGCTTGAGCCAGATATTTTTTGATCATGCCTATAAATGTAGGGTTATTTTTTTAACCTATTAAGCGAGTGTTCCAATCCTAAAATTTCAATCATTTCAAATACGCTTGGTGATTTAACGTCCCCAGCTATAAAAGCTCGGATAAAATGCATTAATTCACCAAGTTTCATATTAGCTAATTCCGCAAGCTCTTTTAATTTTTCTTGAATTACATCTTTAGAGAAATTTCCAAGACCGGTAAGGGTTTCTCTTACTTGCATTAAAAGATTGTCATCAGTGTTTAAAATTATCTGCCTTGCTTCCGCAGTAATGGAAAGCGGGAAATCTACTACGTACATAAGAGCCATTTGTTTAAGATCAATCAGTAATTCAGTTCTGGGTTTTAAGCTAGCCATTGCTTTTAAGATATTACCTTTTGAAACAGCCGATATTTTGCGATCTTCCTCAATCATATTTATTACTATTTCAGCAAGTTCCGAATCATTTTTCTGCCTTAGGTAATGGGCATTTAAACTTTTCATTTTATGGAAATCAAGCCTGGCTGCTGATTTGCCAAGGCCATCAATACTAAACCACTTTATTGCTTGGTCTCTTGAAATTATTTCATCGTCACCATGACTCCAACCAAGCCTCAGCAAATAATTACATAAGGCTTCCGGTAAATAACCCATTTCTTTATAACTTTCCGTACCGAGAGCTCCGTGCCTTTTCGATAATTTTGCACCATCTGGACCATGAATCAAAGGGATATGTACCATAGCTGGTACTTTATACCCAAGAGCTTCATATAAAATTTGCTGGCGATGAGCATTGCTTAGGTGATCATCACCCCTAATGATATGCGTAATACCCATGTCATGATCATCAACAACAACTGCTAACATATAGGTGGGACTACCGTCGCTACGGAGCATTACCATATCATCGAGCTGACAATTCTGAACTACTACGTCGCCTTGTAAAAGGTCCTTAACTACGGTTACACCTTCCCGTGGAGCTTTTAACCGCACCACCGGTTTTACACCTGTTGGATACTGAGCAACATCAGCATTCCTCCAAGGGCTATTAAAAATAAAATGCTGTTTTTTAGCCATAGCTTCTGCCCGCAAAACTGCTATCTCTTCTTGCGATGAGAAACAGAAATAAGCTTTTCCAGCTTCAACCAAACTGTAAGCTACTTCCTGATGCCTTGCTTCTCTTGCTGATTGGTATACTACCTCATCATCATAATCTAAGCCTAACCACTTCAGCGACTCAAGAATAGCCTGCATCGCTTCTTGTGTTGATCTTTCTTTATCTGTATCTTCAATCCTAAGCAGGAATTTGCCGTTATTTTTTCTGGCAAACAGATAATTAAACAAAGCAGTTCTAGCTGATCCAATATGTAGAAATCCTGTGGGAGAAGGTGCAAATCTTGTAACTACAGTCATGCCTGGGTTAAATATTTATTCTTAAATTATAAATTTATCCAATCTCCAGCCTGGCGTTATTTGAGTACAATATAAAATATACTTCAGTAAAGACCAGAACTGAAATGGTCGCAGACTAAAATATCTCGTGATAATCCAAACATCAAGTTAAAATACTGAAATAACTGTCTTTAGTTACTATTATATGGTCATGCACTGATACATCAAAAACTTTACATGCCTTAATTATTTTATCGGTAATTATCCAATCATTCTCGGAAGGTACTGGACTACCACTAGGGTGGTTATGTACAACAATAATAGCTGCCGCTCCGTAAAACAAAACTTTTTTAATTATTTCCCGTAAATATAACGGAGCTACATCCAAACTACCTTCGGAAACGACCTCATCTACCAAAACAATATTTTTCTTGTTTAAAAGTAAGAGCCTGCACTGCTCCACATCTAAACCACCCATTGTAAATTTCAAATAATCTAGAAGTTCCTTTCGATTACTAATCACATTTGTATTTTTTATTCTGGTACGCAAGATATCGCTAATTAATTGTTTTAATAATTCTAAGACCTCTAGTACGCGCTTCTCTTCGGGCATCATAACCGATAATTTATATTTGTCGGTGTAAAATATCTCCCCTAGATCTCCAAATCGCTCCAATAATGTCTTGGCAACTATAATTTGCTTCTACAACCTCTTTATAGTAAAAAGAAAATAATTTTGTAAGCAGTTCTTCTTCCCTAATCCGTTGTTCTAAATCACCTATAGTACTAGTTGCTAAACCCATTTATATCCCTTAAATAAAACTTACCATAATAGATGTGACCGCCATACCCTGGCATAAAATAACATTATTTGTATCAATGGCGATCGGGGAGTAGAAAAAACCGTAGAAATTCAGTTACAATAACTTTTAGGACCTAAAGAATCACTTTATTTTACACCTTAGGACCTTGTACATAGTTATCATCTCCCCAATCTTGATTGAGGGTGTACCAATTAGGCTAATACAAACCATTTCTAAAGAGGTTTTCTAGACCCCAAAGCATGACGCATCTGCATGATTTTGATTAAAAAAAACATACATATACCTACTTACTCCGCCGGTGACTTTATAAGATTTCATACGTTTCGTCAACAATAACTATAAGTTATTATTATTTTTAGTTTTTTACCTTAAAGTAAACTCTTATCTAAAATCCTATAACTACTAAACAAATCGCTCTCAAGTTTTCTCCTACGCATTAACCCTATAATTTTTCTACCTCCTGCATATATCCATTTTAAAAACTCTTTTGCCCCTTCCTCATAATGACCGTAATTGATTTTCTGTCTTAAAACTGATCTTTGAAGAGCAGCAGTACCCACATTAAATGTAAAAGAGACCAGTGCAGCAAACTGATCATCATTTATTTCTACATCAATATATTTCAGGACTGACCTTTCTATTTTGCGCAAGTCATTTTCTAATATTTGACTGGCTTTTTCCTGGGTAACTATTTTATAAGGATCACTAGGGAGTATCCTGTGTCCATAACCTATGGTAAGATAGCCGCCACTACAAATATACGGTTCGGCTTTAAAGCCTTCTAAGGATTTAATTAACTGAATTCCTTTTGGGTTGGTAAATCGGTGCATCGATTTTCTAATTTTGCACTATATTTTATTTTTCCATAATTTTTGAAAAGTACGCTGTCCATAATAAAAACTGATAATACCAGCAAAAATCGCCTGATCGTCAGTACTCCAAATAATTTCAATATACTCGATTACATGGCTAGTTCTAGAAATCGCAGCATATTGGAGGTATTTTACAACCATATACATAATGAAAAAGCTGTAAGCAAGAACAGGCCTAACTAGACCGTTAACTGCATCTACCCATGTAATCTCAGTTTTATACGTTGCATATAACGATGCTTGTTCCTGGATATCTCGTGATATATGAATCTCTTCTAAAGATCGGCTTGCGGCTGTCTGGTTATATTGAATTTGCTTTTCCAAGATAAGCCACCTATCGGTGGCAGCTTAAAAGAAGATACCCTTGACCGATAAATATTTATGGAGGATTATAATACTGGTATTTGATTTGTTTTAACTTGAGTTATAAAGACTGAATGTTAGACATACATAAGATAATATATAATTGAGTTATGAGTAACTTGCACTCTGAGCAGCATTTGGTCAATGAATTAGCGGTAAAAACTCTTAAGGCCATTTCTAAAGAGCAAGCAATTCCTTACAGCAGGATCAAAAAGATTTTTTCCGAAGGAGATAAGGAAATAGCCAAGGCTTTCTGGATAATGTTGCGAAAAATATCTCCCAATCATAAGTATAATTCTGTTTACTATTGCCCTGATTGTAAAGAATTTGATTTAGAACGCAAAGGAAGAAAGATTCCTTGGTAAGAAAACATTAACTATAAGTAATTTATGGAAATAGTCGGTAAAGGAATATCTATAAAACATATTTTTCTAGACCGTGGTAATTGGTCTCGATTTCGCTAAAAAATACGGCAAGCTAAGATACGGCATTATTTTCAACGTCACTAAAGTTATATCGTGTGGAACGAAATATTTAGGATTTAAACGTTATAGCTGCCGTGATTGTAACCGCAATAAATCGGTAGCATTCAGCTGTAAAGGTAGGTTTTGTTCTCGTTGTGGTAAGAAACAAACGGATCAATGGGTGAGTAAGGCTAGCAATGTTCTACCAAAAACACGATGGCAGCACATTACATTTACAATGCCGGACTCTTTATGGCCGATATTTTGGCTCAATCGTGATCTGTTTGGATTGATTTCCGGTATTGCAGCAGGAATTATTAAGGAGATAGCTACAAAGAAAAATCTTGTGGTTGGTATATTTACTGCCTTACACACTTTCGGTAGAGATTTAAAACGCAATGTTCATATCCATTTATCGGTTACTTGCGGCGGTATAAATAGCAAAGGCAAGTGGCAAAAATTATTTTTTCCTGCCGAACCTATTAAAAAAATGTGGAGACATAGAGTCCTTGAGTTATTTCGCTTTCAATATATCTCAAGTAATTTGAAGTTGCCGTCCGCATATCAAAATGCTGAGAATTTTAATAACTGGATGAGTAGTTTATACGAAATCAGTTGGTATGTTTATTTACAAAAACCATCGGATGATCATAAACGCAACATAGAATATTTAGGGCGGTATATAAAACGCCCCCTATTTCCGAGACAAGAATAGAAAATTACGACGGAAAGCAGGTAACGTTTAAATTTCTTGATCACTATAATAATACAATTGATCGCATAACTATGCCCGTGATGCAGTTCATAGCTAGTCTGATTATGCATATACCAGATCGTTATTTTCGAATGATTAGGTATTACGGTTTTTTATCTAATAGAACTAGGGGCGTACAATTACCTATCGTATATAAGGCAATTAATCAAATCGTTCATAAGAAAACTAAGCTCATTAGTTGGAGATTAATGATTTGGTTGAATTTTAAAATAGATCCTCTGTTTTGCTATAATTGCAATAAATGTATGAATCTGCGGCAAGTTTATTACGGTTTATCTCCGCCATTGTTATTAATAAGAACCAATGAATTATTATCAACGCCTAGATAACATCATTATGGCGAACACTTCTTTCACGTCTTGGCCACATAATTTGTAAAACTGAACCTATTTTTAGATAGATTCTGGCAGAGATTTTTGTAAAAGTGTTGATAATTTCTAATATTGTGGCTGGTAACTACATATTTATTAAACGAATTTTTAAAAAGCTGATTGATGATTTTTCTGGTTGCAAATTTTGAATTTCCTATACTATAAAATAGCTAGTTCATGCTTTTTATCGTTTGCATCTTTAAAATATTTGACTATTTCAGGAATTATTGAGCTGATAAAACCGGCAATTGAAGCAAGTAAAGTAATCATAATTTTTCCTCAAATTTTTGGTGATTAATATTGATAGTTTTTTTTGATTGTCTCAGCTAGGAAATGTTTAGATTCAGCTATTTTCTGGAATCTAAAAAAATCAATCGCATTAGCTGTAGCAGTGACTTGAACAGACTCTTTTCCAGGCCACAAAATATTTTCAGGCCACTTAATATTAAAAACCTCTTCATAATTTTGCTTAATCATTATCACAAAAGAGGAATTCTTAACTTCATCAAAATTAAAAGCACACTTCCCCTCAAGGTACAGATAATGGCAATCAACCTTACTTGGCAGAAGATATTCATCTTTGATGCCTATAAATTTAAGCGAGGAAGAAGAGGCCTGTTCTTCAAAACCAGTTGTTACTTTCTGCCAGCTATTATCCGAGAATATGGCAAAACAACCATCCTTTATCATATAAACAAACATATTATTATAAGGGGATATATATTGAATCCCTTTGGTAGAATGGGCAAAGTAACAAATTTTGTTTTTATTTTCACCAGAAGTAAGAATGAAACGCTGACCATAGGTGATAGTCTCAGGAGGCTTTTCAACAAAATTATCTACACTTAAATTCAAATTTGCATCAAGTTTTAGTATGGACTCATTATATACTATATCTTTATGCTCCTGCCCTTGATACATAAGATCAAATTGGTAATTCGTAGTTTTCATAACATATTCTCTTATACCGTTAGTGACTAAATTATATCGATTTTATAGCCCTCACTAATATCTACATCGCTAATATTTATTTCAATTTGATGCGCATCGGAGGCAGCAATAAAATTGTGTACTCGGCTGTTAGCAGTAAGCTTAATGGAAAAATCCTTTAATCTAACGATTCCTCGAATCCAGCTATCTGATTTAAAGTTTCTGTTTATCCAGTGGAGATACATTTTTGAACCCTCAACATAATTTGAAACCGTTAATGGTATAGAATGATGGCAAGCGCAATTTGTAAAATTTACTTCCTCCGCAATAGAGCCAATTTTAAATTCAAGAGTTTGACCTACCGCATCTTCGGAAATAGGTAATATGTTTACATCATGGGTAAAAATAGCTGCAACCGATCCAGCCTCATGTTTTTTAATATATCCTTGAGTTCCATATGTTCCCCTTATTAGATAAGAAATAGAGTACATTTCTTCTTCAGAAGGGATTTTCTTAATATTTTTAAAAGCAATTAATTCACTATTTATCTCTAGTAATTTCCAATTATTATCATTTAATTTCTCAAGCTCTATTCCTTTAACTTCGATTGTACTAAGATCGTCGATAAGAAATGGATTTGCCTCATCTACCACATGAAAATTAACGATTCTAGCAATAGAATTAGTTGGCTCTATTAGTGCTATTTTATTCCAATTCGGATTTAGACTTTGTTTAGTTCGAACGTAAAGAGGTAACTTGATTTTATTGTTCAAATGAACGGTTAGATAAGGGAAATCATAACCGTATAATTTAAACGGCAGCTCAATGACCCTGAACTCGGTTTCTATATTTTTCTCATGGAACAGCTCAATCCTATTTTTAAAACTGGTTATGCTATGGTAGCTATTGATATCATCTACTACGGCAATAACATTTATCATTAAACCGGTAAAGCTAATTTTTATTACACGTAGGTAATATTTTACTTCCTTATATTCCAAGGAGATAAAATCGGCTGGCTCTAGGTCAATATATGAAATCGGGAGATTAAATTCCAGTATCTTACTCTCAGCTGCTGCATTTTTTAGCAATAATTTACCTATCTGCGCAACCTCGGATATTGTTATTACAAACGGCAATCGTAAAGTAGCGTTTTTTAGATGTGAAAACTGCTCATTATTAACATGCAAATAACCAGTTTCATAATCCTGCAGCTGATTTTGGAAATATATATTAGCTTTTGCAAGCATTTGTTCTCTAGCAATAATAACCTCATTTATATAACTATTTTCTGTAAGTTTTATTAAATCTCCTGACTCAATTCCGGCAGGTAAGCTTTGCCCTCTTTTAATAAAAGATATTTTCTGGCAGTCGCTTGCATTAATATCAAAAAAATAACTGCTTCTTAAAATACTAATAGCATCCTTAGCAGAAAGCTGATGGTTAAAAATAACTCCGGATAGAACTTCATCTACCCCGTATGCTTCTACGTTTTTTAAGTCTATTTTACACCTATTTGATATCTCAAGAATTATTGAGGCAACACTTGCCATTCCGAATTTGTCGTTAACCCAGTGGCCTTTTTCCCATAAATAACCGTCCCGCCATATATCCATATGAGGCCAAGCAGGATAAGGCCTTGCATCCCAGGTCCACAGAAACATGTTTTCAATATATTCCTCTTTACCCCAGAATTCTATAAAGGCTCTAATACATCTCCTTTGAATAGAAAAATCTATCTCACCGTTTGAATATTTTGGGATTCCGCCATCCTTACATAAAGGATCGAAAAAAACGTTTGGCTGATTAGAAGCCTTATCAATCGAGGGAAAACCATATTCGGTAAACCAGATTTTTTTTGATCGTGGTTGCCATGCTGTAATTATTCCATCTGGATTTCTATGGGTATTCTCCCACCAATATTTAAGATTTTTCCAGGCAAAAGCAGGCGCTAGTGGTATTTTTTGATTTCGCTCATAACATACGTAAAAGTCATATCCTTCTCCTTGTGAAAATCCATCTTTAATCTCCTTATCAGTAATTAATGATCCTTCGCTATTAGTTAGCGGAAAATAGGCATCCATACCGATAAAATCTATAGCGTGAGAAGACCATAAAGGGTCTAGATTATACCAACCACCTTCCGTATGATGATATTCCGACCAGTCAGCTGCATAGGAAACCAGAACTCTCTGCCCGACTATTGCCTTTACCAAGCCAGCAAGATTAACTAGTTCATTAACTGCAGGAAAATTATTTCCTGAGTCCTTTATTTTGGTAAGACCAATTAATTCACTGCCGATAATAAAAGCATCCACGTAGTCTTTAACCAAATTAGCGTAGTGCAAAATAAATTCATTATAGCCTCCTCTTTTGCGAAAAAACCGCTCTACCTCACCGGCAGCACCCGTTAAATGCCCACGCCAAGGTTTTTGGTCTACATCCATAAAAAACATAGGATAAAACATGACCTTAAGGCCACGGGATCTTAATTCCTGTAAATAACGAATTACACTTTGGTCGTTTACACTACCGCCATATCTGGGATTGCCATTAATATCTTTTGCTATTTCGTGAGCATTTTCCCTGTTATACTCCCCTACCCTCCATTCTTCACTAAACCTAATTAACGGATCTTTAAATTCAACTGCAGGCCTAATTAAGCATTCTGATAAATCGAGACTGTTTCCAAACCAGCAGATAACCGGTGCTACCCATTCTATATTTTCACAAGTGTTTTTGAGTTGATTTAAGCTATGAATGGAATTTGCTATATTGTAAAAATTATGTGAATTAATTACTTTTTCACATTTAACAGAACCGTTCCGAGCAATTATTTGTTTTTTCTGGATAACAGTATCATAAACATACTCTCCAGAACCCGGGATCATCACAATCGATTTTACCATATCTTCAACTGTGTAAGTGGTAGGAACGTTAGCTTTTCTGGTAACTTCAAATGATAAATTAGGGATGACATCTTCAAAATCTGCCAGCGGCAAATCCTCAAACACAATATAAGCAAGATCTCGGAAAGCCGGCGCACAACCGTTCATTTTAGCTTGTATATACGGATCTGGCATTTGACCTTGTGACCCTTTATAGAGCCGAAATTTATAATGGCTAATATCTATAATTTCGTTGCCGTTCCATACTTTAGTAATTTCTCTAATTTCCCCTTGGCAAATAGCCACAGCAAAAGATAGAAAATATTCATATTCAGTATAATAAGTTGTGGATTTAGCCTGCTTAGGTAGCCTAAAAAATTTTGGCTGCGCAAAATATCTTGAAGTTGAACTAGTTTTAGCTACATTCTTTATTTCATCAACCCAGATAATTTTACCAAAAACTCTGGTTTTACCGAACACAAGGGGTATTGGAGCTCCTAAAGTAGCTATCGAAAGAGTAAAACTTTCCTTAAGACTTGCATATTTCAGAAAAACTTCTTTTTTATAAAACCACTTCCTTTCTAGGAAATCACCAATATACTTACCTGCATACCTCCCTATTGATGATAATATTCCGCTGCCCATATATTTACCGATACTACCGCCGATAGCAGAAAAAAATGATCCAAGCATATTATTTCCTTATTATTTTTTTGCTAGAAACATAATTAGCAGAAAAATCCATCAGCACTAATTATTGATAGGGATATAAAACAACCTTGGGTTTTTAATTTGACTGGTAGCATAAATTTGGTTAGAATCGCTGCCGGAATGGGTAAAACTTTTCCGGAGTGTCAGTTTCTCTCATTAGCCATGTAGAATTCTAGGCCGGTAACCCACCCTTAACTGCTTTTAGATATGGAAAATAACGGTTGTAGTCTATCAGGAGAGCAAGCTGTTAATGATTCAAGGATTTGCTTTAGGCAAAAAAAATAACTATTTATTATGTTATAATTAATCTAGATAATCTAGGTTAATTAAGAGGTAACCATGTATAAATAGCAATTACACGAAGCAAAAAATAAATTGAGTCATTTGATTGACGTAACAATGGAAGGAAAGCCTCAATGTAATACTAAAAGAGGAGCAGAAGCGGTGGTGGTCATATCAATAGAAGAATATAAAAAAATGACTAAACCAAAGCTCGGTTTAAACAAATTTCTGCTTAAGGGCGCTAAGATTGATGATTTTGTAGTAGAAAGGGGAATCGGTAAAGTTAGAAAATTGGATGTATGAAGTACTTGCTAGATACCAATATAGTTTCGGAATTAAGGAAAAAGCTACCTGATCCTAGAGTAGTAAAGTGGATGGAAGATGTTCCTTCTGATCAAGTATATTTGAGTTGTATAGCAATTGGCGATCTTAGGTCAGAAGCTTTAAAGAAAGCTAAACAGGACAAGATAGCTGGGAAATTGTTAATCAAATGGATAGATGAACTGATTAATTCTTATGAAGACCAGATAGTATTAATTGACCTGGAAATTTGCAAGAAATGGGCAGAGCTTTTAACTATTGATAGTGCTAATGCTATTGATAGTTTGTTATTAGCTCAAGCGTTTACAAATAATATGGTATTAGTTACCAGAAACATTAAGCATTTAAAAATGTTTTGTACTAAATGCCCGAATCCTTTTGGAGTAGAAAATGTTTAATAGTGATCAGATAATTATCTACGAAGATAAAAACGGACAAATTTCAGTTGATGTAGTATTACGTGATGAAATGGTTTGGTTAAATTTAACTCAACTATCAGAGTTATTTGTCAGAGATAAATCTGTAATTTCACGGCATATAAAAAATATATTAAAAGAGCAAGAATTATCCGAGGTATCAACTGTTGCAAAATTTGCAACAGTTCAAGCCGAAGGAGATAAAAGCGTTACTAGACAATTAGAATATTATAATCTGGATATGATCATCTCGGTAGGATACCGAGTTAACTCAAGAAAAGCCGTAGAGTTTAGAAAATGGGCAAGCAATATTTTAAAAGATTATTTAATCAAAGGTTATAGTGTTAACTATAAAAAAATTATGAGGAAAGAGCTTGAGGAATTAAAGCAGACTGTTTTATTACTCTCAAATACCTTATTAAATCAAAATTTAGTTAATGAAACCGGTTCAGAGCTTTTAAACTTAATTAGAACTTATACTAAAACCTGGGATATCCTTCTTAAATATGACGAAAACAGACTGGAATTACCAAAATCTGGAAAATCCGGTATCAGTAGAGAGCTTAAATATAAAGAAGCAAAATTGGCGATTATTAACCTAAAAACAGAATTACTGCAAAAATCGGAAGCAAGTAACTTGTTTGGACAAGAAAGAGGAAAAGCTTTAGATGGTATAATAGGTAGTCTGTATCAGACTTTTGGAGGAGATGATTTGTATCCGTCAATTGAAGAGAAAGCCGCTCATCTTATTTATTTTATCATTAAAGATCATCCGTTTAATGATGGTAATAAAAGAATTGGATGCCTATTATTTTTGTTATTTTTGAGTATTAATGAATTTAAATTAACATCTGTGAGTCCAGAGAGTTTAACGGCTCTTGCTTTATTGATAGCCGAAAGTGACCCAAAACATAAAAAAGTAATAATTAGATTAGTAATAAATTTGTTAAATGAGAAAAACTAGAAAATCAAACAAGACCGAAAGGAATTTCTCTTTAAGATAAAGCAGTCGCAGAAAATAGCGAACTATCTTAAATCGCAGTGTAGAATTCTGCACCGTAACATATCCTTGTATCTTTAGATCGGGGTGATAATGGTCATGTTCAGAATGTAGTTTTTTCTACGTTTAAAAACCATTATGACTGCTCTACTGGACAGTTTTTTCAGCTCCCCGATCACCAATAACCAAGTTCTTTTGGTGGTCGAACTTAATTACAATTTTTAGTTTATTTTAAGAATTGACCACCAAAATAAATTTGGTTAGAATCGCTGCCCGAACGGTTAAAACCTTTCCGGGGTCTGAAAACCTCTTTCAAACGCGGTGTAGTTTTGGCTGCACCGTTAACAACTAATCCTCGTTTCCTTATTTAAGATCGGGGTGATAATGGTTATGTCCAGAGTTTTGTACTTCCAAAACTTAAAGACCATTGTAGCTGCTCGTTTGTACGGTTTTTTCAGCTCCCCGATCACCAAACAGCCAAGTTCTTTGGTGGTCGAACTTAATTTCATTTTTTAAGTTTAAAGGAGTTATCATTATGAAAAAAATCCAGATCACAGCCCTATCAGTAATCCTTTCTTCCGGTATTCTATCTTCCTGCGGAAAAGATGAAATCGAAAAATGGGAGGAAGAAAAAGACCAGGCACTTATTGATGCTGAATTTACAGATACACAAACCCGCCTTGATTACCTGCAATGCTATGCTTTATCTTCCCAGGAAAAAAGCAAATGCCTACTTAAACTTAACAACAAAAAGATCAAACCAGAGCTACTAAAGCACCATTTTTATACTAATAATTACGTTTACCAGCTTGAAAAACTAGGTTTTGTGCAATTCCTCAAAAATAAAGGAGCAGTTTGTGATAGAATAACGGAAGGGCCTAAATACACCAGCGAAACCGAAAGTTACGTAGCTAAATGCAGGGATGGCAATATCTATTTATTAAAGTTCAATTATGATGAAGATAAATGGCTACTTGTGAAATAGTTTTAACTTAAAATAAGAAACAGAATCAACCTATTGTAAAAACGTGTCATCAATTGATAAATCTTATAAGTTTTCTTTAATTTTCTGTCCTCTTTAAAAATTTTACTCCATTATTTTTTAAAGAATTAAAGAATCAAGTTGATTATTTATGAGGTTAACTTATATACCGGCTCGTTTTAATGCGAGTGGTCATCACAAAACCGCTAAAAATAGAACAAGCAATTTGTTGTTTAACATTTTAGCTTTTCTGCTAATAACTGCAGGTCTTGCATTAATTGGGGTAGGATTTACAGAAATGTCTGCCCCAATAAGCATATTAAAATCAGAACAAATATCTTTAGATCCGGTAAATTTATTTGAATATTCCTTGCGCACCACTCTTCGGATGTTTATTGCTTTGGTCTTCTCTTTAATTTTTTCTTTATTATATGCCACTATTGCTGCTAAAAATAGCTATGCAGAAGAAATTTTAGTACCTTTACTTGATATTTTACAATCAGTTCCGATTCTTGGTTATATTTCATTCACCGTTACGGGATTCTTGCTATTATTCCCTAATAGCATTATGGGGGCTGAATGCGCCGCTATTTTTGCCATTTTCACCTCTCAAGCATGGAATCTTACTTTCAGCTTTTATCAATCCTTAAAAACCATCCCCAAGGAATTAATAGAAGCAAGTTCCATATTTAAAATGTCGAAATGGCAAAGGTTCTGGCGGGTGGAGCTGCCTTTTGGTATACCAAGTTTAGTTGGAAACGTTGTAGTATCCATGTCCGGTGGATGGTTTTTTGTCGTGGCTGCTGAAGTAATTAGCGTCGGTAATAATAAAATAAGCTTGCCTGGCATTGGATCGTATATATCACTAGCTCTTGAACAAGAAAACATACCATCTATTATATATGCTCTAACAGCTATGATATTAATAATAATAATTTATGACCAATTAATATTGAGGACGCTTGTTGCCTGGTCTGATAAATTTCACTACGAAAGCACCGGAAGTAGTAATGATCCAAAATCGTGGGTTTTAACCTTGTTTACCAGAAACCTTTTTATAAATAAATTATTCCTGCCTATAATTTATTTTTTCAGATTTATAGTATATTTTCCATTATTTAACCACTCAAATCAGGACAAAAACCTGGAACAAAAACAAGAATTTGTTAGCTACCACTACAACAGAACCTCTAAATATTTATGGTATTTTGCATTATTCGTTATATTTGCCCTAGCAAGTTACTATTTATTTAACTTTTTACAGAATCAAATAAAATTAAGTGAATTGCTCGAAGTGCTACAACTAGTTTTAATTACTATGCTACGAGTTTTTACGTTAGTAATTATTGCTTCTATTATTTGGATACCAATTGGTATATATATCGGTTTACACCCAAAACTCGCAGCAGTTATGCAACCAATAACTCAATTTCTTGCTGCTTTTCCCGCCAATTTACTTTTTCCGCTGGCAGTAATTGGAATCAGTAAATACGACCTTAACCCCAATATTTGGTTAAGCCCCTTAATGATTGTAGGGGCGCAGTGGTACATTTTATTCAATGTGATTACAGGAAGTTCCTCTTTCCCTACCGAGCTTAGAGAAGCGTCTAAAAATTTTAATATAAAAGGCCTTCTGTGGTGGCGTAAGGTTATGTTACCAGGAATTGTGCCTTATTTTATCACAGGAGCAATTACAGCCTCTGGAGGGGCTTGGAACGCTAGTATAGTAGCAGAAGTGGTTAGCTGGGGAGATAAAAAAATAGTGCTAAAAGGTATCGGTAGTTATATAACGCAGATGACCATAGAGGCAGATTTCCATCGGATAGTTCTAGGAATAGGGGTTATGTCTCTCTGCATAGCATTAATTAACCATTTTTTTTGGCAGCCGCTATATAATTACTCCGCAAAAAAATATAAGTTTTAATAGTTTTCAGTACAGAATTTATGAATAATAATTTAATTGAACTCTCATCAATTACCCAAAGTTTTACAAAACCTGATGGCAATATCCAAAAAATATTAGATCAGATCAGTTTTAATGTTAAGGAAAGAGAAATACTGGCAATACTTGGTAAATCCGGTTGCGGTAAATCAACACTGCTAAGGATTATTGCAGGATTAGTCAAACCCAGCAGAGGGAAAGTAAAATACAATAATGAAACAACAGATAAAACTTTCGGTATTAGTATGATTTTCCAGAGCTTTGCTCTGTTTCCCTGGCTTACTGTTCTTGAAAATGTAGAACTCGGTTTAGAGGCGATGGATATTCCAAGGATGGAGCGGCGCAAAAAAGCGTTGGAAGCCATAGATTTAATAGGTCTTGATGGATTTGAATCAGCCATGCCAAGAGAACTATCGGGCGGTATGAAACAAAGAGTAGGATTTGCTAGAGCTTTAGTAGTAGAACCGCAGGTAATGCTTATGGATGAACCATTTTCTGCTCTCGATATACTTACTTCAGATACTTTAAAAAATGATTTTCTTGATCTTTGGGTTGCTAAGAAAACGAATCTAAAATCGGTAATAATAGTTACGCACAGTATTGAAGAAGCAGTGATGATGGCTGATCGGGTTTTGATTTTAGCTTCAAATCCAGGGCGGGTAGTCTCTGAATTGAAGATTAATTTAAGCAGACCAAGGCATGCTCATACCCCGGAATTTCAAGAGTTAGTTGACCAAATTTATAGCAAAATGTCAGAAGCCGGTAAACAAATTTTTGAAGATAAGGCCAAGAAAGTACGTGAACATGATATAACTCAAAATTTGATCTACACCTCTCCAAATCAACTTGCTGCTATAACAGGAACCCTGGCTACCCCGCCTTATAACGGCTCAGGCGATCTAGCAGATCTCGTTAAAGCTCTACAGATTAAAACATTTGACGTAATTCATATTTCCGAAGCTCTATCTATACTTAAATTTGCAACAGTTAACGAAGGTAACATCAAACTGACAAAAACCGGAAAACTTTTTGCAACTACAGAATTAGAAGAACGAAAACGAATCTTTGCCGAGCAACTACTCAAAAACGTGCCCCTTGCGTCATATATAGTTAATGTCTTAAATGGCAGAGCAGACAACAAAGCACCTAAATCCCGTTTCTTAACCCATCTGGAAGACCAATTATCAGCTAGCGAAGCCTCCACAGCTTTAAAAGCGATAATAGTAGCTGGCAGGTATGCTGAACTATTTTCCTACGATGATAATAAACAATTATTCAGCTTGGATAATCCGACTTAATGTGCGCTATAAATACTTGAAGTTTTAATTAATTACTGGTATAAGACTCGTATCTTTTTTATTTTACCCTAAAAAGCGCCCTTAGCTCAGCTGGATAGAGCAACGGATTTCTAATCCGTAGGTCAGAGGTTCGAATCCTCTAGGGCGCGCCATTCTTCATTTTTAGGTAATTTTACAACCATGTAAAACTGCAAGCGTAAATAACGTACCCTTAATATGTGCTATTTATAGTATCATATGGATACTATAAATAGCTATGAATCTTGAACTAAAATTTAAGATTATAGTCGTTACACGAGAACTCGGAAAATATCATAGGCTAGGCTAATCAAAAAGGGACATGTCAATAAAACTGACTTTACAACACATCTGTAATTTTATTATTCTGTATTCTGAATACCGATCTTATTAGACCTCTAGCTATTATCCCATCAAGTATTTTGCCTTGATAAAATTCTGTGTAAGAAAATTGAACACACTAAAAATACGACCACTATACCTAAATTGAAGAAAGTTATATTTAGAAAACCAGATTTGTATATGGCAAGAGATTCAACTATATCTACTTTTCCTCCCACAGAAGGTACTGACATAAATTTTGATAAAATAACACCAGCTAAGTTAGAAAATGCCAATGACAACATTACTATGCCCATAATAAATCCACGTAGATTTGCGGGAGCTAGCATAGTAGCTTGTGATTGAACCAAAGGGGCTATACAAAGCTCGCCTAAGCTCATAAAAGCTATGGCAACAACTAAGTATAAGTACCCTACTTTACCATTATTATCGGCATTTATGCATCCTACATAAAGCACAACAAAGCATACAACTAACGTTACTAAACCAAGGCCTAGCATTAACGTTGAGTATTTTCTATCAAATGTCATATAAGTACCAAGTAATGAGCCAATTAAAACTATTGATATAGGGTTTATTGCTTGAGATACTGAAGGCGGTATTATAATACCAAATATTTCATAGTATAGGAATTTCAAAATTTGTAACCAGAAAAATTGTTAATCAAAACTTTGAAAATTCGTTTAATAAAATGTAGTTACAAGCCACAATATTAGAAATTATCAACACTTTTATAAAAATCTCTGCCAGAATCTATCTAAAAATAGGTTCAGTTTTACAAATTATGTGGCTAAGACGTGAAAGAAGTGTTCGCCATAATGATGTTATTAACCCACCAATTAAATACCCGACTTAGGCGGCATATTTTACTTCTTTCGCCTGAAATAATCTTTTGATATGTTCTGGGTTATTTTGCAGAGTCCTTAGGTAAGATTTTAAATTCCCTTGGAGTTCAGATTTTGTAAGAGGTATATGTTTCCTATTTACATTTCTTTTTAAATCGTTGTTTAAATATTCATCCGGATTATGTTGCGGAGTATACGGAGGCAGAAAAAATAAAGAAATTTTCTTTTTATGTTTCCGAGTCCATATTTGTACTTTTTTGCTATGATGAACCTTGAGATTATCTAGGATTAAGAAGATTTTTTTCTTGGAGTATTTTACCAACCTCCGTAAAAATTCTATAAATACATTTGTTTTTAGTGTCTCTTCGTACAGCATAAACCTTAGCTTACCGTTATTTGTAACAGTGGATATCATGTTTATACTAAATCTCTTCGATTTATGAATCACAACAGGGGTTTTTCCTTTTAAAGAATAGCTTTGTAATACCTGACACTCTTGTTTTATCCCTACTTCGTCGCACCAATGTATTTCTGCCTTTTCATATTCTGCTTGCTTGGCTATTGACGGATATTCTTCATCTAACCAAAATTGAACCCTTTTGGGTTGCTGCTCATATGCTAACTTCTTTGGCTTTTGTGCAGTATACCCCCATCTTCTTAAATATTCGCCTATTGTACTTAGGGGAAGAAAAAATCCACAATGTTTTTTGATGAGTGCATTAACTGATTTTCTTGACCATAATGCTGATTTGATATTGTGATCTTCTGGTCTAGAGATATTTACGTACCCTTGTATTATTTTACTTTGATCTTCGGTTATAAGCCTTTTCTCTCCTATCTTTCTACCTCTTAACTTCCCACTAATTGCGTACTTGTCGCCTCTCTTTTCCCTCCTTACCCATTCATTTACTGTCTGGCGACTCACTCCTATTAATTCACCTACCGACGATTGACTCTCTCCTCTTTTTACTAGTTTTAGAGCAATCTTTCTCATCGACGCTTGTGCGCTTATTGATAATTTCCTAAAATCTTCACTTTTTGACATTATTGCATTATACAAATTCCTTCCTTCTTGGCAATAGTTATGTCGGGTATTTAATTGGTGGGTTAATATCTAGGCGTTGATAATAATTCATTGATTCTTATTAATAACAATGGCGGAGATAAACCGTAATAAACTTGCCGCAGATTCATACATTTATTGCAATTATAGCAAAACAGAGGATCTATTTTAAAATTCAACCAAATCATTAATCTCCAACTAATGAGCTTAGTTTTCTTATGAACGATTTGATTAATTGCCTTATATACGATAGGTAATTGTACGCCCCTAGTTCTATTAGATAAAAAACCGTAATACCTAATCATTCGAAAATAACGATCTGGTATATGCATAATCAGACTAGCTATGAACTGCATCACGGGCATAGTTATGCGATCAATTGTATTATTATAGTGATCAAGAAATTTAAACGTTACCTGCTTTCCGTCGTAATTTTCTATTCTTGTCTCGGAAATAGGGGGTCGTTTTATATACCGCCCTAAATATTCTATGTTGCGTTTATGATCATCCGATGGTTTTTGTAAATAAACATACCAACTGATTTCGTATAAACTACTCATCCAGTTATTAAAATTCTCAGCATTTTGATATGCGGACGGCAACTTCAAATTACTTGAGATATATTGAAAGCGAAATAACTCAAGGACTCTATGTCTCCACATTTTTTTAATAGGTTCGGCAGGAAAAAATAATTTTTGCCACTTGCCTTTGCTATTTATACCGCCGCAAGTAACCGATAAATGGATATGAACATTGCGTTTTAAATCTCTACCGAAAGTGTGTAAGGCAGTAAATATACCAACCACAAGATTTTTCTTTGTAGCTATCTCCTTAATAATTCCTGCTGCAATACCGGAAATCAATCCAAACAGATCACGATTGAGCCAAAATATCGGCCATAAAGAGTCCGGCATTGTAAATGTAATGTGCTGCCATCGTGTTTTTGGTAGAACATTGCTAGCCTTACTCACCCATTGATCCGTTTGTTTCTTACCACAACGAGAACAAAACCTACCTTTACAGCTGAATGCTACCGATTTATTGCGGTTACAATCACGGCAGCTATAACGTTTAAATCCTAAATATTTCGTTCCACACGATATAACTTTAGTGACGTTGAAAATAATGCCGTATCTTAGCTTGCCGTATTTTTTAGCGAAATCGAGACCAATTACCACGGTCTAGAAAAATATGTTTTATAGATATTCCTTTACCGACTATTTCCATAAATTACTTATAGTTAATGTTTTCTTACCAAGGAATCTTTCTTCCTTTGCGTTCTAAATCAAATTCTTTACAATCAGGGCAATAGTAAACAGAATTATACTTATGATTGGGAGATATTTTTCGCAACATTATCCAGAAAGCTAAGGTGGCCCAATTTGTCTAGACTAAAAATCAGAAATTATGAGATATAATTTGCGTTATAATATTAGCCAATAATTTTTGTTAAATACACCTGTTCTGGAGTTAAATATTCCAAGGATTGGTGCATCCTTTTACTATTATAAAAAGTTATGTAATCTGTTATAGCATTTTTTACCTCCTTGACAGTATTTAAAATTATCAAATATATTTTTTCTTGTTTTAATGAACGCCAAAATCTTTCAATAAATACATTATCTAAAGCCCTACCTTTACCGTCCATGCTAATCTTGATTTCACGTTTAACAAGTTCGTAGATGAAATTTTTTGACGTAAATTGAGAACCTTGATCGGTATTAAAAACCTCAGGTTGACCGTGCTTTTCTAGGGCTTCTTCTAGTGCGTCGATGCAAAAATCACTTTCTAAGCTAATAGAAACCTTCCAGCTCAGAATATAACGGCTAAACCAATCAATAATGGCTACTAGATATACAAATCCTTGTGCCATTCTAATATAAGTTATATCGGTGCTCCATACCTGATTTGTCTTAGTAATTTCAACGCCTTTTAAAAGATAAGGATATACCTTATGAGCTTGGTTGCGCTTGCTTAAATTCATTTTAGGATAAATGGCTTCTATTGACATTATTCCGTAATAACGACTTACCGCTTTGCGACCAATAACAATTCCAAACGGTACAAGATGCTTGGACATTCTTCTGGCCCCGAAATACGGATGCTCTGTATAGATTTCATCAATTACTTTCATTATTTCTAAGTCTCTTGTAGTTATTCCTTTTGCCTTGTAATAATAAGTAGATTTATTAATTAAAAGTAGATCGCATTGCCTAACAATGCTTAGATTTATACAATTATTATCAATCATACTTTTCCTAGTTTCCAAGTCCAAACAATGTAGATTTTTTTTTCAGCCAGTCACGCTCAACGCTTAACTGTCCTATTTGTTCATATAATTGTTTTATCAAATCTTGATTGTCTGGATCTTTTGTTGCCGGCTTAACTTGAAAACCACTAACTAAATTTTCTATACCTCTTTTTTTCCATGCTTGTATTTGAGTTGCATGAACCCCGTACTTACTGCTTATTTGTGCTATTGTCATTTCAGCTTTTATTGCTTCTATAACAATTTTTGTTTTTTCCGTCGCACTATATTGCTTCGCTTTTTTAGACATATAATTTCCATTTCCTTGTTGTGAAATTATATCTCATTCTTCATTTTTAGCAGTCCAGTTTTTGGGTACCATTATAAGCCTTGGCTATTTCCTTATCTCCTTCGGAAAAAATCTTTTTGATCCTGCTGTAAGGAATTGCTTGCTCTTTAGAAATGGCCTTAAGAGTTTTTACCGCTAATTCATTGACCAAATGCTGCTCAGAGTGCAAGTTACTCATAACTCAATTATATATTATCTTATGTATGTCTAACATTCAGTCTTTATAACTCAAGTTAAAACAAATCAAATACCAGTATTATAATCCTCCATAAATATTTATCGGTCAAGAGTATCTTCTTTTAAGCTGCCACCGATAGGTGGCTTATCTTGTTATCTATATTTCTTGCTGTAAATAAGTTGATAAGAGAGCCAAGCTGCATTTCTAAACCGAAAAAACACATTAAGAAAAATACCATGATAGCCAAAGCAATTAAGTTGCGCCTCTGAATAGAAGGAGATTTCACTACGATATAAGCAAATATCCCGAAAACTACCAACCCTACGATACTAAGTATATTGGCAAAAAACTCAGCGGATTCTAACATTTTAGACACAAGAAAAGCCAAGCCAAAACTAACTGCTATTGTTATGGTAATTAAATTCATACCAAAAAATAACTTCTTATTTATAAGGTTCGGCTTTGGTGATGTTCCACTTGATCCTAAAATATGCTGAAATTTAGTAAATACAACAAGGCCAATAAACATACCAATACCGGCTAGGCCAAAACCATAATCCCACCCATAATTACTTGCAACGATAGCACACAAGATAGACGCAAAAAATGAGCCTAAATTTATTCCAACATAAAATAAGGTAAACCCTCTTTCCCTATTAGGGTCATTATCCTTATAACACGAACCTAGTAAATTTGTTATATTACCTTTAAATAGTCCTGTTCCTATAGCTATCAATGCCAAGCCTAAATATACCAAAAATGTATTCCACCCTACAAAAGTCATACAAATATGGCCCATTATTATCACAATACCACCAATGAGAATCATATTACGGAATCCCATCAATTTATCAGCCATGATTCCCCCAATTACAGGGACAGTATAACCAATAGCAGCAAATAAAGAATATATGGCATAAGCTTTAGCGTCGCTAAAACCGAGATGTGATGTAAGAAATAATACAAGTAACGCTCTCATACCATAATAACTAAAACGCTCCCACATCTCCACAAAAAATATAAGTTTTAAAAATTTTGGATATCTTATGACCTCCCGGTCGTCTTTACCTATACTAATTACGTTAGATAGGTTTGCAGAATTACTCATAATGAATACCTCATAATAATATAAAATGGATTTTACTTAAATACTGGGTTTAGCCCGCCCAACCACTAATGGTAGAAGAGTAACATATGATATAGCATTTTTATAAAGCTATAAAACGCAACGCTGATTTACCAAAATATAAGCATTACGAAAGCTAATAAGCAATGTTTAACCGCTTGCTATGACTTACTGCAAAACTAAAACAAGTATAAGTAAAAATTAAATAGTAGTAAAAATTTTAAAAGTAACGAAAGGTATTAGCGTGCCGGATGATATGACCAGAGCATAATAAAGGGAAACATGGAGGTGGTAGTAAGGTTGAATGTTTTATTTGCAGCATTACTGCCATTAATTACCAATGATTGTCGTTCCAACAACAAATTTTTTAACATAATAAACTCCTTAACTTTTAGGTTTAATTAGAACGCAAACAAAATGCGTACCAAATTTCATATATAACATCATTTTTAAGTCATTTGCAATATGCTTATTAAAATATTTTAAGACAGTTCTCAAGTAAAATTTGATTACGATAATTATTCCGAAGAGTGTATCTTACAGATCTTGGCTTGCAAAATACGCTGCGGCTTTTTTTAATATATTGCGCTCCTGCTCTATCCTTTTTATTTTAGCTCGTAGAGCTCGATTCTCTTCTTCAAGGTTTTGATATTTAACATGGTTTTTAGTTTCTGATAAATCTGCTCTTTCTTGCATTGCTTTTTGTATTCAAGTATATAAAGTATTCCTGTTTATACCGAGTTCATCTGCTATAACAGCTTTTGGCTGATCAGTTTGTAATACTAGTCTAACTGCTTC
The DNA here is from genome assembly GCF_029982035.1 of Candidatus Megaera polyxenophila. Lineage (NCBI taxonomy): Bacteria > Pseudomonadati > Pseudomonadota > Alphaproteobacteria > Rickettsiales > Rickettsiaceae > Candidatus Megaera > Candidatus Megaera polyxenophila. The sequence goes on along the minus strand of NZ_CP104166.1, from coordinate 1,413,073 downwards.
TTTCCTGAAGTCAGAGGTGTGTTTTTCGATTTTCTTTTTCATATTAGCTCTCTCTTTATTTTAACACAAAATGTGTCCAGAAAACTAATACAGGATCAGTTTCTTTAAATTCCTATATTAAATAACAAAAATAACATATCTCTTGAGCTAGAAAAAAATACTACTATTTTATCAACTGTTAATTAAAAAGATTAAAAATTATTTAATGGTCGATTTTAAAGTCCACTCTTTTAAAACTTTTAAGCCTAACAAGGTCTTTTTATTAATAATATTATTTTGGTGTTATACTAATTTATGTTCAGCTTCTGGAATTGGAAATGTACCTTATATATACTATATATCCCCCATGCCGCCAAAACCGATGAGCATTAGAACTGAGGTTCAACCCACTCTCCCTATTGACGGAGAAAACGCACGAAAGGAAATAGCACCAATGCCGTCAAGACCTATGCATGTTAGAACCGGCGTTCAGCCCATCCTCCCTACTGACGGCCAAAATGCTCTAGAGGAAATAGCACCAATGCCGCCAAGACCGATGAGCATTCGAACTAAGGTCGAACCCATCCTCCCTACTGACGGCCAAAATGCACTAGAGGAAATAGCACCAATGCCGTCAAGACCTATGCATGTTAGAACCGGCGTTCAGCCCATCCTCCCTACTGACGGCCAAAATGCTCTAGAGGAAATATCCCCAATACCGCCAAGACCGATGAACATTAGAACTGAGGTCGAGCCCATCCTCCCTACTGACGGCCAAAATGCTCTAGAGGAAATATCCCCAATACCGCCAAGACCGATGAACATTAGAACTGAGGTCGAGCCCATCCTCCCTACTGACGGCCAAAATGCTCTAGAGGAAATATCCCCAATACCGCCAAGACCGATGAGCATTCGAACTAAGGTCGAACCCATCCTCCCTACTGACGGCCAAAATGCTCTGGAGGAAATAGCACCAATACCGTCAAGGCCTATGCATATTAGGACCGGAGTTGAGCCCACCCTCCCTACTGACGGCCAAAATGCTCTAGAGGAAATATCCCCAATACCGCCAAGACCGATGAACATTAGAACTGAGGTCGAGCCCATCCTCCCTACTGACGGCCAAAATGCTCTGGAGGAAATAGCACCAATACCGTCAAGGCCTATGCATATTAGGACCGGAGTTGAGCCTACCCTCCCTACTGACGGCCAAAATGCTCTAGAGGAAATATCCCCAATGCCGCCAAGACCGATGAACATTAGAACTAAGGTCGAACCCATCCTCCCTACTGACGGCCAAAATGCACTAGAGGAAATAGCACCAATGCCGTCAAGACCTATGCATGTTAGAACCGGCGTTCAGCCCATCCTCCCTACTGACGGCCAAAATGCTCTAGAGGAAATATCCCCAATACCGCCAAGACCGATGAACATTAGAACTGAGGTCGAGCCCATCCTCCCTACTGACGGCCAAAATGCTCTAGAGGAAATATCCCCAATACCGCCAAGACCGATGAACATTAGAACTGAGGTCGAGCCCATCCTCCCTACTGACGGCCAAAATGCTCTGGAGGAAATAGCACCAATGCCGCCAAGACCGATGAGCATTCGAACTAAGGTCGAACCCATCCTCCCTACTGACGGCCAAAATGCTCTGGAGGAAATAGCACCAATGCCGCCAAGACCGATGAGCATTCGAACTAAGGTCGAACCCATCCTCCCTACTGACGGAGAAAACGCTCTAGAGGAAATAGCACCAATACCGTCAAGACCGATGAACATTAGAACTGAGGTTCAACCCACCCTCCCTATTGACGGCGAAAATGCTCTAGGGGAAATATCCCCAATGCCTTATGTTCAGCATGGACTGGTACATGAGGTAGAACATGCAGAGGTACATGAGCTGGAACATGCAGAGGTACATGAGCTGGAACATGCAGAGGTACATGAGCTGGAACATGCAGAGGTACATGAGGTAGAACATGCAGAGGTACATGAGCTGGAACATGCAGAGGTACATGAGGTAGAACATGCAGAGGTACATGAGCTGGAACATGCAGAGGTACATGAGCTGGAACATGCAGAGGTACATGAGCTGGAACATGCAGAGGTACAGGAGCTGGAACATGCAGAGGTACATGAGGTAGAACATGCAGAGGTACAGGAGGTAGAACATGCAGAGGTACATGAGCTGGAACATGCAGAGGTACATGAGCTGGAACATGCAGAGGTACATGAGGTAGAACATGCAGAGGTACATGAGCTGGAACATGCAGAGGTACATGAGCTGGAACATGCAGAGGTACATGAGCTGGAACATGCAGAGGTACATGAGCTGGAACATGCAGAGGTACATGAGCTGGAACATGCAGAGGTACATGAGCTGGAACATGCAGAGGTACAGGAGATTTGCGCTCACGTTCCAGCTCCTGTCCAAGTACCACCTATTGCGCTCTCCCCTCCGCAGCCTCCTCCGGAAACTCAGGTAGATAGTAATTATGCTAATAGTACCATTCAAAAACCAACTGCAGTTATGAACTGCCTCATAGAGGACTTTGATATAATCTCAATTGCAGTTAGCAATAGACTTAGTAATTTATTTGAGAAAAAAGCAGAAATCGAAATGTTAGACCGAAAAAAGTTTTGGCGTAGATTTTTAAAGGGCAAAACAAAGCAAAAAGGTTTAAGTAATATTACTATTTTTAGTAATAAACAACAGGGCTACATTAATGGATTTGATACAAAATTAAATGAAAAGGTGACATTAGGGTTAGCACTTTTTAAAGGAATTTCGCACACCAATTTTTATGATCAAACGAAAACTATACAGAATTCACAAATAAATTCTCTGATATTATACAACTCCCTTACCCTGACAGATAAGGTTATGGTTAATAGTAACGTGCAATATGGAGAATTATTGCTACAGCATACAATAGATTATCAGCCCTCTATTAAAACTCGATCACGTGGTAAAATATTCAAAGCGGGTATAGAAAGTGCTAATATGCTTAGATTGGGTAACGATGTAATAATTAAGGCATCCTTTCGTACTACATATTCACATTTCGATATTTATAAATTTTATAAAAAAAATAAAGAAATTGAAGTGTTTATACCAGGAAGAAGAGCTCAGTTCTTGTCTAATAGCTCTAAATTTAGTTTTAAAAAATTTTTAACATACCAAGGAATCATTATAAAACCGATTTTTTATGTAAAAATAGAAAATTTAGTCAATAGAAAATATTTGTCTAATAGTATAGTAATTACACAGGATAATTACGGTTGCATAGAAAATCAATATTTACTGCGTAAAAACCCTAAGTTTAAACTAGGTGTAAGTTTAAGTATCGTACAAGAAAAAGTTATGCATTTCAAAATTCAGGCAAGCTATGGTGTTGGTCGCACAGTTGAAAATAAGAGTTTTACTACATCTTTTCTATATAATTTATAATAGTAATATTATATTGTTCTATTTTTAACTAGCCATTATTATAGCACTGCTACATTAGAGAGATTTTTCTATATGAAACGAGATGATGAAAAGGGAAAGGAGAAACAAGTTAGTGCTAAAACTCTTCAGGCAATGCCTCCTAATAATGTATTAGCTACTCGCTATTTAAGGGAGGCTAATAAGAAGTTTGAATTAGGAGATTACGCAGAAGCTGCGGAGGTTTATAAACAAGCTGTAGACTATTTTGAGATAGCAATACATGGAGGAGTATCCATAAGTAAGAGTAATTACACAAATGCTATCTGCAATTGGGTTACTACGCTATACTATAATAGAAAGTACGGAGAGGCATTAGAGGCTCTTAATACATATATTCTGTTGAGAGATGTGCAATATATTGATTTATCAATACTACTACATACACAAAAAGATCTATGTTATAACCTGGCGCTGGTGTACATAGCCGAAAGAGATTTTCCAAACGCCCTTAAGAACTTAAGTATATCTAACGCACTAGGTCAAAGTGTGGATGCTCTATACAATATGGGATATGTAGAAAATCTTCAAAAACACTTTAAGGAAGGTCATAATTATTATGATCAGGCATTACAACTGGCAATTAAATCCAGTAAAAACACCTTACTGATCGATAAAGCAATAAAAAATAATATTACAGAATATTTTATTGAGCTTTGCCACACTAGTGACCCCATGGATGAATTTGAGAGCTTGGTAGGTAGGAAAAACACATATCAAATGATATATGAACAACTTCCAGATTCATGCTTAAAATATGCAAAGTACCTCCTTAGCCAATCTATTCCTGTTACTAATGCCTGGAAAAGCATTACAAATATAAATACAGCGGTCTTAATGCTCAATCGATTGGCCAAGCTTTACAGCCAAGTAACAGAGGAAGCAAGCCAAGAATTATTATCCATAAAACTACAAATTAGCCATGATTATTGGGATTTACTAAATACTTACTCATACATTAAAACTAAACAATGTTTACCATCCTATGAAGTAGATGAAAGCTTAGATGATAGTAGCACTATATTAGGTTCTAGAGTAGAATTATTAGAAGAGTCTTTTAGTGAAAAACCGAGCATAAAAAAATTACTTAAGGAACTCACAGATACCCGACCATGTGAACTAATATTAGAATATCTCTCTAGTGATTACGATACTATAGTTAATCTTACTTTGGAATATCTGGGAGAAGAAGATATATGCGCTCAAATGGCCGGACTTATACAAGAGAAATTATCCTTAGAGAGCGAGATCTAAATGGTTAATTTATAACCATTTAGATCTACTAATGACCAAGTTGTTCCAAAAACTAAGATTTTTTGGAACAACAAGATATAAAACAGACCTAAAAATTTCCTAGCGAGAATAAAGCTCAACTATCTTGTTAAAGTCAGCTTCAAATGGATAAGGAATATCACAAATTGAAGGTGTTCTTACAAAAGTACCGGACATAGAATCAGCATCTAAAGACAAGTAAGTAGGAACTGACCGATCCAGCTTCTGGGCAGATTCTGCACAAATTACTATTTGTTTTGAAGAATCCTTAAGTTCAATTACGTCACCTTCCTTTACTCTTAAACTTGGTATATTGACTTTTTTACCATTTAATTTAACATGCTTATGTGATACCAACTGCCTAGCAGTGAATATCGAAGGTGCAAGATTTAACCTGTAAACTACCATGTCTATTCTTTTTTCAAGTAACCCTGCAAAATTTTCTGCCGTATTACCTTTCATTTTATTGGCGAGAGTAAAAGTATTTCTAAACTGTTTTTCAGTTATTCTACCGTAATGAGCTTTAACAAGTTGTTTTGCTTGTAAGTGAGTGCCATAATCTGAAGTTTTAGGGCGTCCATTAGGACCATGCTGACCTGGGCGGTAATTTTTTGTATTAAAAGGATCTTTTGCGTCTCCCCATACAGTTTTACCTAGTCTTCTACTTGCCTTATACTTTGCCTTAATGATTTTAGTCACTCTATCTATACCTAATTAGCATTTAAAATTAACTTTTTGCTGATTATATAAATACTATTTAAAAAAGTCAAACTCAAAAATAAAACTTACAAGTAAGTTTTATAAAAAAAAGCTTGCAGTTACTCTTTATTTCTATAATAAGCAAATCAACCAGCTGAACATAGGCAAGATCAGCATATAATAGATGTTCATACATTTGTATTTGCATGTCAGTCAATATCTTCTGACCGACATATTTTATTAGATAACCCTGATAATACTCAGCTATGCCCTTTATTACATATACTCCAAGCATTAAAAGCGGGATGATAACAAGCATGCGCATATTGCGAGCAACTAATATTTTATCAATTGCCGGTTTAGTTAACCAAACCACTGCCGCAGAGCACGTAGCTACTACAACCATGAAAAAAATAGCGATAAATATTTCAGATTTATAAGGTTTAACATGGTTAACCAAAAGTCTTTTTATTACCGCTGATGATTTAAGATTTTGCTGCAACATTATTAAATATGTTTGATGGATAAAGAGCGTTTTATTAATTATAACTATTTCTTCAATAAGGCAATAAATAAAATATTAAGCATCCTCATATTTTATCCCCTAATAGTTTTAAGCTTATAAGGCTATCAAGTCTACTCCAGACAATAACCAGCTCCTCTTATAGTTCTAATTACTTGATTACCATCATTTAAATTCATCATTTTTCTAATACGGTTAATATGCACATCAACAGTTCTAAAAGATATCTCTTTATCTACGCCCCATACATAATCAATTATTTGTCTACGGGAATAAACATTATCTGGATTTGTTATAAACAGCTGCAACAGCTTAAACTCAGTAGGTCCAAAATGGACCTGTTTTTGACCGTGAAAAACTTTATAAACAGCTAAATCCATGGTAATATTTTTATTTTTAACAAATTTATTTTGAAATACAGGATTAGATTTTCTAAGGAGAGATTTAACAGTAATCATAAGCTCATTGGGGGTGAAGGGCCTAAATAAAATTTTATGAGAATTATCACCATTGATATTATAATGCTGGACCGATTCTCCTTGATTAACCAAAAAAATTATTGGCAGTCTTTGCAAGCCTTCTATTTTTTTTAACCGACCAGCCATTTCAATTGCTGAAACATCCTGTAGTCTAGAACTAATTATAACGGCATTTGGCGTATTTACATATGCCAACCTTAGAGCTGCTTCTGAATTTCTGGCTCTTGTTACATCAAACCAATACCTCTCTATAGTATTGCACAAGATAAGCCACCTATCGGTGGCAGCTTAAAAGAAGATACTCTTGACCGATAAATATTTATGGAGGATTATAATACTGGTATTTGATTTGTTTTAACTTGAGTTATAAAGACTGAATGTTAGACATACATAAGATAATATATAATTGAGTTATGAGTAACTTGCACTCTGAGCAGCATTTGGTCAATGAATTAGCGGTAAAAACTCTTAAGGCCATTTCTAAAGAGCAAGCAATTCCTTACAGCAGGATCAAAAAGATTTTTTCCGAAGGAGATAAGGAAATAGCCAAGGCTTTCTGGATAATGTTGCGAAAAATATCTCCCAATCATAAGTATAATTCTGTTTACTATTGCCCTGATTGTAAAGAATTTGATTTAGAACGCAAAGGAAGAAAGATTCCTTGGTAAGAAAACATTAACTATAAGTAATTTATGGAAATAGTCGGTAAAGGAATATCTATAAAACATATTTTTCTAGACCGTGGTAATTGGTCTCGATTTCGCTAAAAAATACGGCAAGCTAAGATACGGCATTATTTTCAACGTCACTAAAGTTATATCGTGTGGAACGAAATATTTAGGATTTAAACGTTATAGCTGCCGTGATTGTAACCGCAATAAATCGGTAGCATTCAGCTGTAAAGGTAGGTTTTGTTCTCGTTGTGGTAAGAAACAAACGGATCAATGGGTGAGTAAGGCTAGCAATGTTCTACCAAAAACACGATGGCAGCACATTACATTTACAATGCCGGACTCTTTATGGCCGATATTTTGGCTCAATCGTGATCTGTTTGGATTGATTTCCGGTATTGCAGCAGGAATTATTAAGGAGATAGCTACAAAGAAAAATCTTGTGGTTGGTATATTTACTGCCTTACACACTTTCGGTAGAGATTTAAAACGCAATGTTCATATCCATTTATCGGTTACTTGCGGCGGTATAAATAGCAAAGGCAAGTGGCAAAAATTATTTTTTCCTGCCGAACCTATTAAAAAAATGTGGAGACATAGAGTCCTTGAGTTATTTCGCTTTCAATATATCTCAAGTAATTTGAAGTTGCCGTCCGCATATCAAAATGCTGAGAATTTTAATAACTGGATGAGTAGTTTATACGAAATCAGTTGGTATGTTTATTTACAAAAACCATCGGATGATCATAAACGCAACATAGAATATTTAGGGCGGTATATAAAACGACCCCTATTTCCGAGACAAGAATAGAAAATTACGACGGAAAGCAGGTAACGTTTAAATTTCTTGATCACTATAATAATACAATTGATCGCATAACTATGCCCGTGATGCAGTTCATAGCTAGTCTGATTATGCATATACCAGATCGTTATTTTCGAATGATTAGGTATTACGGTTTTTTATCTAATAGAACTAGGGGCGTACAATTACCTATCGTATATAAGGCAATTAATCAAATCGTTCATAAGAAAACTAAGCTCATTAGTTGGAGATTAATGATTTGGTTGAATTTTAAAATAGATCCTCTGTTTTGCTATAATTGCAATAAATGTATGAATCTGCGGCAAGTTTATTACGGTTTATCTCCGCCATTGTTATTAATAAGAATCAATGAATTATTATCAACGCCTAGATAACATCATTATGGCGAACACTTCTTTCACGTCTTAGCCACATAATTTGTAAAACTGAACCTATTTTTAGATAGATTCTGGCAGAGATTTTTATAAAAGTGTTGATAATTTCTAATATTGTGGCTTGTAACTACATTTTATTAAACGAATTTTCAAAGTTTTGATTAACAATTTTTCTGGTTACAAATTTTGAAATTCCTATACTACAAGATAAGCCACCTATCGGTGGCAGCTTAAAAGAAGATACTTGACCGATAAATATTTATGGAGGATTATAATACTGGTATTTGATTTGTTTTAACTTGAGTTATAAAGACTGAATGTTAGACATACATAAGATAATATATAATTGAGTTATGAGTAACTTGCACTCTGAGCAGCATTTGGTCAATGAATTAGCGGTAAAAACTCTTAAGGCCATTTCTAAAGAGCAAGCAATTCCTTACAGCAGGATCAAAAAGATTTTTTCCGAAGGAGATAAGGAAATAGCCAAGGCTTTCTGGATAATGTTGCGAAAAATATCTCCCAATCATAAGTATAATTCCTGTTTACTATTGCCCTGATTGTAAAGAATTTGATTTAGAACGCAAAGGAAGAAAGATTCCTTGGTAAGAAAACATTAACTATAAGTAATTTATGGAAATAGTCGGTAAAGGAATATCTATAAAACATATTTTTCTAGACCGTGGTAATTGGTCTCGATTTCGCTAAAAAATACGGCAAGCTAAGATACGGCATTATTTTCAACGTCACTAAAGTTATATCGTGTGGAACGAAATATTTAGGATTTAAACGTTATAGCTGCCGTGATTGTAACCGCAATAAATCGTTAGCATTCAGCTGTAAAGGTAGGTTTTGTTCTCGTTGTGGTAAGAAACAAACGGATCAATGGGTGAGTAAGGCTAGCAATGTTCTACCAAAAACACGATGGCAGCACATTACATTTACAATGCCGGACTCTTTATGGCCGATATTTTGGCTCAATCGTGATCTGTTTGGATTGATTTCCAGTATTGCAGCAGGAATTATTAAGGAGATAGCTACAAAGAAAAATCTTGTGGTTGGTATATTTACTGCCTTACACACTTTCGGTAGAGATTTAAAACGTAATGTTCATATCCATTTATCGGTTACTTGCGGCGGTATAAATAGCAAAGGCAAGTGGCAAAAATTATTTTTTCCTGCCGAACCTATTAAAAAAATGTGGAGACATAGAGTCCTTGAGTTATTTCGCTTTCAATATATCTCAAGTAATTTGAAGTTGCCGTCCGCATATCAAAATGCTGAGAATTTTAATAACTGGATGAGTAGTTTATACGAAATCAGTTGGTATGTTTATTTACAAAAACCATCGGATGATCATAAACGCAACATAGAATATTTAGGGCGGTATATAAAACGACCCCCTATTTCCGAGACAAGAATAGAAAATTACGACGGAAAGCAGGTAACGTTTAAATTTCTTGATCACTATAATAATACAATTGATCGCATAACTATGCCCGTGATGCAGTTCATAGCTAGTCTGATTATGCATATACCAGATCGTTATTTTCGAATGATTAGGTATTACGGTTTTTTATCTAATAGAACTAGGGGTGTACAATTACCTATCGTATATAAGGCAATTAATCAAATCGTTCATAAGAAAACCAAGCTCATTAGTTGGAGATTAATGATTTGGTTGAATTTTAAAATAGATCCTCTGTTTTGCTATAATTGCAATAAATGTATGAATCTGCGGCAAGTTTATTACGGTTTATCTCCGCCATTGTTATTAATAAGAATCAATGAATTATTATCAACGCCTAGATAACATCATTATGGCGAACACTTCTTTCACGTCTTGGCCACATAATTTGTAAAACTGAACCTATTTTTAGATGGATTCTGGCAGAGATTTTTGTAAAAGTGTTGATAATTTCTAATATTGTGGCTTGTAACTACATATTTATTAAATGAATTTTCAAAGTTTTGATTAACAATTTTTCTGGTTACAAATTTTGAAATTCCTATACTACAAGATAAGCAAGCATTATTGCTTAAAATAGGTTTGTCCCTTGAAATGCTTTAAGGCAAACCTTTTTAGCTATTATTTTTTCTTTTCGACTTATTTTTGGTAGCTGGATCGGCTTTTTGATTTTTTTGCTCAATTAACGACCTTGCCTGGTTGATATCAATATTGAAAGGGTCGATATTTTTAGGTATAGAGATAAACTTATTTTGATATTTTAAGTATGGCCCAAAACGGCCTATACCCATTAAAATTTCTTCCCCGGCAGGTAAATGAGGAGCAATCGAGATAGGTAAATTAAGCAATTTTAGCGCAGTTTCTAAAGTCAAACTATCTGGGTTTATACTTGGTGGCAGAGCAGATCTTTTTGGCTTATCTTTAGGCGAAGCTGCTTCTCCAAGCTGCACGTACCATCCGTATGGACCTTTCCGAAGCGTTACTATATTACCATCCTTATCAGCTCCTAATTGCTTATTATTGGTGGACTCAGTTACCAGAACGTCTTCAGGAGAAGTTTTATCCATACCCTTTGAAATCTGTTTTTTATACTGGCAAGTAGGGTAATTATTACAGGCCAAAAATGCGCCAAATTTACCAAGTTTCAAATTGAGTAAACCATCGAGGCATGATGGGCATTTTTTATTTTTTTCGATAATTTCTTTATTCCCATGTTTATCTCCAAATAAATGGTATTCAAGGGCTTTCTCAACATATTCTATTACTTCACCAATTTTGCGATCACTAACTTTGCCAACATTATCATTAAATCCTTTCCAAAACTCAGAAAGTAAGGATTGCCAACCAATTCTACCTTCGGCGATTTTATCAAGGTCTGTTTCTAGCTCAGCAGTAAAATCATATTGTACATATTTCTCAAAAAAACCCACTAAAAATGCCGTTACCAATCTTCCAAGTTCACTTGGGGTAAACCTCTTTTTATCCATAGTAACATACTGCCTGTCTTGCAATACGGAAATTATTGTTGCATAAGTAGAAGGTCTGCCAATACCGAGTTCTTCTAGTTTTTTTACTAAAGTAGCTTCGGAATACCTTGGGGGGGCTTCCGTAAAATGTTGTTCTGGATTAATTTTTTTAGTAACAATATCCTCTCCTTCAGTTAAAGGAGGCAAGGTTTTAGAGCTTTCCTCCTTGTTGTCATCCACCCCTTCCTGATAGATTTTATAGAAACCATCAAAAGCAATTGTTGAACCGGTAGCTCTTGCCATAAAACTTTTATCGTCAGAAACAAGATCAACCCCCACCATATCTATCACTACTGCTTCCATTTGGCATGCTGCAGTTCTTTTCCAAATTAAATCATAAAGTTTTAATTGATCAGCATCTAAATTTTTAGCTAATTTTTCAGGTAATAGATTTATATCTGTAGGTCTGATTGCTTCATGAGCCTCTTGAGCATTTTTAGATTTAGATTTATAAATAATTGGTTTGGCTGGCAAGTACTTAGCTCCGTACTTTTCCCCAATAAGTTTCCTTATACTATCTACCGAATCAGTAGCGAGCGTGATACCATCTGTTCTCATATAAGTAATTAGCCCTAGAGTTTCGCCCCCAATATCGATTCCTTCGTATAATTTCTGTGCTACTTGCATTGTTTTTTTAGCACTAAATCCAAGTTTTCTTGAAGCTTCTTGCTGCAAAGAAGATGTAATAAAAGGAGCAGATGGATTCCTCTTTTGTTGTTTTTTTTCAACTTCTAGAACTTGAAATTTACGGGAACTCAATTTCTCAACTATTTCATCTGCTTGCACCTGATTAGTAATAGAGAATTTTTCCAGTTTATTGCCATTTACATGGGTTAACCGTGCGGCAAAAAGATCCCCCTTGCTTCCAACCATATCAAGTTTAATATCCCAAAATTCTTTGGAGATAAAACGCTCAATTTCATCCTCTCTTTCGCAAATTAATCGTAGGGCAACTGATTGGACACGCCCTGCTGACCTACACCCAGGTAATTTACGCCACAAAATCGGCGACAAGGTAAAACCAACTAGGTAATCTAAGGCTCTTCTTGCTTGTTGGGCATTAACTAAATTGCCATCAACGGCTCTTGGATGAGCAATTGAATTAAGAACAGCTTTTTTAGTAATTTCATTAAAAGCAATACGCTTAAATTTATTATCATCCTCAATCACTTTCTTAGATTTTAACACTTCCATTACATGCCAAGAAATAGATTCACCTTCACGATCAGGATCGGTTGCCAGATAAATTTCACTAGCATTTTTTGCCGATTTTATAATTTCATTAACATATTTAGAGGATTTATCTGAAATCTCGTATTTCATAGCAAAATCTTTTTCCGGTAATACAGATCCATTTTTGGAAGGCAAATCTCTGATATGACCAAAAGAGGCTATAACTTTATAGTCGTTACCTAAATATTTATTGATAGTTTTTGCTTTCGCAGGAGATTCAACAATTACTAGTTTCATTTAAACCTAAATTAATATATTAATGAAATTTTATTACCGGCAGTTCTTGTAATTTTTCCGGCAAGTTCGAGTTCTAGAAATATTGTGTACAATATCGGTAGCTCTAGTTGCAACTGCTCCGCTACTACTTCAAAAGTTACTTCAGACGCTGAAAGTAATTCTACTACTGCAGTACGATTTCTGTCAGTCACTTGAATATTACCTTTATTTCCCATATAAAGACCTATATTATTAAAACAACTTGCTTTCTCTTCAAGCTCTTTTTGAAATCTATCTTTAGATACTACGTTTGTCACGATATCATCAACAGATTCAAGCAGATATGCACCATTTTTTATTAACTGATTACTGCCTATGCATCTTGGATCCAGCGGAAACCCCGGAACGGCAAAAACATCCCTATTTTGTTCGAGAGCAAAATTTGCGGTGATTAATGATCCGGATTTGATACCAGCTTCAATTACTATCGTTGCCAGAGCAAGTCCTGATATAATCCTATTACGTTGAGGAAAATGCTGACTAAGCGGTTTAGATCCTATAGGCAACTCTGCTAAAATCAAACCATTTTTTGCTATTTCTTCATACAAAGTTTTATTTTCCGGCGGATATATGTGATCTATGCCGCCAGCTATTACTGCAATCGTATAGTCTAAACTACTGGAATGAACGGATGAATCGATACCCCTTGCAAGTCCCGAAACCGTTATGTAACCAGCTTTTACTAGATCTTTAGATAATTTTGCTGCAAAAGCTTTACCATTAACTGAACTATTCCTAGCTCCTACTATAGCAATAATTTTCTCATGATTTAACAATGAGATATTTCCTTTATAAGATAAAACAGGAGGAAAATCAGGAGTTTGCAATAATAATTCAGAGTAATTCGGGTCTTTATAAGTTATTAAGTAGCTATTATTTTTTTCTAGTTCTCTAAGTTCTTTCAAAGCAGAATCTTTAGAATAAAGCTTAATTGGCTTCGACCTTCCTCCTTTAACTGAAAAATCCTGTACATTTTCTAGGGCACAAGATGCAGAACCAAAAAACTTTACCAGGTTAAAAAAAGTCTTCGGGCCAACATTTTCACTTCTGATAAGCCTTAATATATCGATAGTTTCATCAGAATAGGCAGGAGCTTTATTATTTACAAAAAGATTTTCTAGCATGTGTTAAAACCCCTACAAGTACTCCTTTATAACCCTTCAGCGTGCGAGGTTAAGTAGTCAGAAACCCCTTGTTTTGTAGCACTCATCCCTTGATCACCTTTTTTCCATCCTGCCGGACAAACTTCGCCATGGGCATTATGATAGTCTAAAGCATCAACCATTCTTAGTGTTTCATCAACATTTCTACCGAGAGGTAAATCATTTACAAGATAATGCCTTACTTTAAAATCATCATCTATTAAAAATGTACCTCTAAACGATATACTTTCGTCACTAAGTACGTTATAAGCTTTAGAAATTTCTTTGCTCAAATCTGACACTAGCGGAAATTGAACATTTCCTATTCCGCCTTTATTTACCGACATTGATTTCCAAGCATGGTGTGAAAAATGGGAGTCAACACTTACAGCTACTACCTTAGTGTTTCTTGAGTTAAATTCTCCTAACCTATTATTAAAAGCAATAATTTCCGAAGGGCAAACAAAAGTAAAATCCAGTGGGTAGAAAAACAAAATGCCTTTATAGCCTTTTAAATAAGTTTTTAAATTAAAATTGTTATCTATTGAATCGTCAGGCATCACTGCTTTTGCTGTAAAATCAGGCGCCAATTTACCTATATATACTGTCATTTTAGCTCTCCTTATAAATTTATAAACTTAACAACCAGATAATATAGATAATATTTATTTAAATCAACTTAAAGAAGGCTTGCCCAAATATACAAATTTTAATCCAAATAATATTAATTTTAACTATTAGTGGAAAGAGATTAATAAAGTATAAATAGCTTACCGAAAAATAAAAAAATAGATTTATGCTAAAAGATTATATAAAAAAATTACGTACTTACCGACAAAAAAAAACTGTCAACATACTCGATATTCCGGAGGCTATTTTCCCTTCAGAAGAAACTGTTGGGTCTGAGCAATATTTCGATAATGTTATCGTCCACAGATGTGTAAGCCTGATAGCCTCTTCTGCAAGCCACGTACCTTGGTTAGTGTATAAAAAACAAGGGAGTAAAAAGGTTTTTACCGACAACCATATTGCTGCCAAGCTACTTAAAAAACCTAACCCAGAAACTTCAGGAGCAGATTTCTTTACTGAAGCAATTTCTAGTTTATTGCTCTATGGCAATAGCTATGTTTTTTTAGCTGGTTATGATGGCTCGTCTGCTTCAGGAATATATAATTTACACCCTCAAGCAGTTGAAATAGTTACCGAAAGCAATAGACCTACCGCATATAAACATAAAAGCTTTGGAGGATCAAAACTTTATCCTATCGATAGGATAAGCAGAGTAAGCCGTATTCTACATTTTAAAAATTATCATCCTTCTAATCATTTATACGGTTTATCATCTCTAGCTGCGGCAGCTAAATCCATAAATTTATACTCAAAAACTTTGGATTGGAATAAAGCCCTTCTTAAAAATGCCGTAAAACCTAGCGGTGCGTTGGTTTTTCAAGACGGTAACGGTTACTTAACTGACGAACAATTTGAAAGGTTACAGCAACAATTTTATGATAATTTCAGCGGTTCATCTAATTCAGGAAAACCACTGGTTCTGGAGGGAGGTTTAAAATGGCAAGAAACTAATAATGCAGAAAAATTTGAGAAGTTCCTTGAACTAAAAGATTCAAGTGCAAGAGACATAGCAATAGCCTTTAATATTCCACCGCAACTTCTTGGTATTAACGGTGATAATACTTATAGCAACATGCAGGAAGCAAGACTTGCCCTATGGGAGGAGAATATCATTCCATTACTGGACAAGATAAGCCACCTATCGGTGGCAGCTTAAAAGAAGATACCCTTGACCGATAAATATTTATGGAGGATTATAATACTGGTATTTGATTTGTTTTAACTTGAGTTATAAAGACTGAATGTTAGACATACATAAGATAATATATAATTGAGTTATGAGTAACTTGCACTCTGAGCAGCATTTGGTCAATGAATTAGCGGTAAAAACTCTTAAGGCCATTTCTAAAGAGCAAGCAATTCCTTACAGCAGGATCAAAAAGATTTTTTCCGAAGGAGATAAGGAAATAGCCAAGGCTTTCTGGATAATGTTGCGAAAAATATCTCCCAATCATAAGTATAATTCTGTTTACTATTGCCCTGATTGTAAAGAATTTGATTTAGAACGCAAAGGAAGAAAGATTCCTTGGTAAGAAAACATTAACTATAAGTAATTTATGGAAATAGTCGGTAAAGGAATATCTATAAAACATATTTTTCTAGACCGTGGTAATTGGTCTCGATTTCGCTAAAAAATACGGCAAGCTAAGATACGGCATTATTTTCAACGTCACTAAAGTTATATCGTGTGGAACGAAATATTTAGGATTTAAACGTTATAGCTGCCGTGATTGTAACCGCAATAAATCGGTAGCATTCAGCTGTAAAGGTAGGTTTTGTTCTCGTTGTGGTAAGAAACAAACGGATCAATGGGTGAGTAAGGCTAGCAATGTTCTACCAAAAACACGATGGCAGCACATTACATTTACAATGCCGGACTCTTTATGGCCGATATTTTGGCTCAATCGTGATCTGTTTGGATTGATTTCCGGTATTGCAGCAGGAATTATTAAGGAGATAGCTACAAAGAAAAATCTTGTGGTTGGTATATTTACTGCCTTACACACTTTCGGTAGAGATTTAAAACGCAATGTTCATATCCATTTATCGGTTACTTGCGGCGGTATAAATAGCAAAGGCAAGTGGCAAAAATTATTTTTTCCTGCCGAACCTATTAAAAAAATGTGGAGACATAGAGTCCTTGAGTTATTTCGCTTTCAATATATCTCAAGTAATTTGAAGTTGCCGTCCGCATATCAAAATGCTGAGAATTTTAATAACTGGATGAGTAGTTTATACGAAATCAGTTGGTATGTTTATTTACAAAAACCATCGGATGATCATAAACGCAACATAGAATATTTAGGGCGGTATATAAAACGCCCCCTATTTCCGAGACAAGAATAGAAAATTACGACGGAAAGCAGGTAACGTTTAAATTTCTTGATCACTATAATAATACAATTGATCGCATAACTATGCCCGTGATGCAGTTCATAGCTAGTCTGATTATGCATATACCAGATCGTTATTTTCGAATGATTAGGTATTACGGTTTTTTATCTAATAGAACTAGGGGCGTACAATTACCTATCGTATATAAGGCAATTAATCAAATCGTTCATAAGAAAACTAAGCTCATTAGTTGGAGATTAATGATTTGGTTGAATTTTAAAATAGATCCTCTGTTTTGCTATAATTGCAATAAATGTATGAATCTGCGGCAAGTTTATTACGGTTTATCTCCGCCATTGTTATTAATAAGAACCAATGAATTATTATCAACGCCTAGATAACATCATTATGGCGAACACTTCTTTCACGTCTTGGCCACATAATTTGTAAAACTGAACCTATTTTTAGATAGATTCTGGCAGAGATTTTTGTAAAAGTGTTGATAATTTCTAATATTGTGGCTGGTAACTACATATTTATTAAACGAATTTTTAAAAAGCTGATTGATGATTTTTCTGGTTGCAAATTTTGAATTTCCTATACTATAAAATAGCTGATGGACTAAGTAATTGGTTATCTTACTGGCTAAAAGAGGATTTATTAATTGATTTTGATCGTGATTCAATATCAGCCCTCACAGAACGGAGAGAAAATCTTTGGTCTAAAATAACTGCTGCCTCTTTTATGACTTTGAATGAAAAACGAGCATTTGTAGGACTAGAGGCCATAAAAGGAGGAGACAAAATTTTTGGTAATAACTTAGAAAAGCAAGCAGAAAAAGACACCTATGAAAAATACAGTCAATAAATTATACGGCTTTATAGCAAAGCTTGTTTCATTACTAGAAGATGAACTCAATGAAATAAGCTCACATAAATCAAAAAACGCATTAAATATTAAAAAGAATATTACCGACACGCTAAATAAGCTAGTTGCGCTGATCATCCAATTAAACAAGCTAAGTAAGGAAGAAATAGACGAGGATTGTATAATTAATAAAGAGGACCAGGACATTATAAAGCGCTTCGTTGAAAAGTATAATCTCCAGAACAAAACATAAGGAATAAAAAACAGTGGAAGATACCGAAGAATTTCTTGAAATAATTTTGCGTCAGGATTTTTCAAGCTTTATCGGCAAAGTTTTTAGCACGATAAATCCAGGAGCTAAATATCACGCTAATTGGCATATAGACTTACTAGCAGAATATTTAGAGGGGGTGCGTCTTGGGTAAATTAAACGCCTTATAATTAATATGCCCCCAAGAGCCTTAAAATCAGTATGCGTAAGCGTTGCCTGGCCCGCTTGGCTTTTGTCTCTCAACCCTGGGACAAGAATAATGGTTGCTAGTTATTCTTCGATTTTAAGTATTAAGCATTCAATGGATACAAGGTTAGTGGTATCTTCCAGCTGGTATAAAAAACTTTTCCCTAAAACTAAATTGTCAAAAAGCCATAACCAGAAAAGTAAATTTCTGACTACTAAAAACGGCTTTCGTTTTGCTACAAGCGTCGGCGGCTCAGCCACCGGCGAAGGGGGAGATTTCCTGATTATCGACGATCCACACAACCCTACCCAGATCAATTCACTAAAAATGCGCAATAAAGTTATAGAGTGGTTTGAACAGACGTTTATCACTCGCCTTAATGATAAAAAAAACGGAGCAATTGTTCTTGTTATGCAAAGGTTACATCAAGAAGATTTATCCGCTCATTTACAATCTTCAAGAGGGTGGGAAATTCTAAAAATCCCCGCTTTAGCCTCAGAAAATATTAAATATAATTTTGGCAAATTCTATAAAATTTACAAAGAGGGCGAGATTTTAGACAATACCCGTGATACAAGGGAATTTCTTGAAAATTTGGAACGTGAAATCGGCAGCAGAAATTATACCGCTCAGTTTTTACAAGAACCTTTACCTGCTAATTATCATTTACTTTCCCCCCACAATATCCACTATTTTGAAAACCTACCTGACAGGTTCGATTTTTTTGTTCATAGCTGGGATACCGCAATCAAAACATCAGAAACATCTGATTATACAGTTGGAACAGTTTGGGGAATCATCCAAAACAAATATTACCTGGTTCAAATGATTCGGAAAAAACTAATTTATTCAGATTTAAAAAATGAAATCCACAAGCAGATTCATAAGTATAAACCACGATTTGTCTTAATTGAAGACAAGGCAAGCGGGCAATCATTGATTCAAGACCTAAAAATTTCTGGTTTTAATAATATTAAGGCCATAAAGCCTTCTCTTGATAAGATTACAAGATTTGCATCAGTTACCCACCTTTTTGAAAGTGGGATAGTATTATTACCGGCAAAAGCAGCTTTTAGTAGAGTCATAACTTCCGAGATTACTAATTTTCCAAATGGTAAACACGACGATATAGTAGACTCTATAAGCCAGTTTCTAAATTTTATTAAGCAACAGAATGGTAATAATTTGGCACAGATAAGAAGTTTATAAGTAAAAATTGCAGCAAAAAATTAAACAAGAAAAGAAGTTTACTAAAATTCCAAATTTCTCTTGACCTATTAGCTATTATATGTCAATTAATTGACTGCATTACGCAAATGCCGCTATAGCTCAGTGGTGGAGCGCATCATTGGTAATGATGAGGTCGAGAGTCCGATTCTCTCTAGCGGCACCACTAAAACCATTAAGCAGTTATTCTAAAAATTAGATTTGGTAAAGGCCTAAATCTCTTCTGATATCCACTCACTTAAATTATTATCATACTTTAATATCCTTGGTTTAGTATCGATGCTATCGAAAGTAATGTCTTGCATTAACTGTTCCTGGCTCGATATAAAACCACTTTCTTGGTCAAAAAAAGTAAAATATGGTTGGTAATTTTTATAAGTAATATTTATAAACTTTTGTTTTATTACCTCATTCGCAGCTTTAATTAAATCATCTAATGTTTCAACCTTCTGGTTATTTATAGATTCTATTACTAACCTATAAACGCTTTTATAATTTTGAACAAACATTTCGGGAATACTGCTAAAACTACCGCCAGTTTGAACGTTGGCAATTGCCACACTACCGATGGGTACTCCTGACTTGGCCGCTGCATAATCGTCAGCTTCAAAGAATATTGCCCCAGCAAAATCAAACATCTTACGAGTTTTATTTTTTTCTAGATCATATAATTTAACTTCCTTATCCAATTTTTGGCCGTTTCGAAAAATTGTCAGGGTAATATTTTCTGGGGCGTTATTCATTATTTGATCAAGTATAGTAAGGTCACCACCTAATTCTTTATTATTTACTGCCCAAATAATATCTCCTGGCATTATTACATTTTGAGCAGTAGAACCGGCAATAATGGTACGGGCTACAATGACTCTATTGCGGGCATCAGGAAATTTTTTGATGTAATCTTTCATTTCAGAGACTGGAAAATTACGGTGTTTTACCGCTTTATCAAGCGAATACAAAACCGAGATAAGACCTATATGCTTTCTTTGTACTGGTTTATTGTTTTCTAAAGCATTTAATACGTCTGTTACATATGATTTCTTTAAAGCAAGAGCATGGGTTTTACCGCCACCATATAAAATTCCAATTGCTTTACTCTCAGAATTTATAACAGGTGAACCGCTTGCTCCACCGGTGGTATTCATATTTATTACATAAGACCCTTGAGGCATTTGACCATTAATATCAAAAAGATCCGATAAATAACCATTATGGAATGAAAATCCCTGGTCTTCCGTGTTGCCTACAATAAAAACTTCATCACCTAAGCTTGGTTCCTTATTGCTAAATTCTATTTTTTCTACTTGTCCAGGTAGTTCCTGAGGGTTTATTTTCAAAATTGCAAAATCAGCATATTGATCATAATAAGCAACCTTTGCTTCCGCTTGCTGACCGTTATGGAAAGTAATAAAATATGTACCTACTGCAGCCCTCCCAACTACATGATTATTTGTCACGATAAAACCCTTTTCAAGATCAGCAATAAAGCCGGTTCCGGACCAACTGCCGGTATTTTGATAGGCGGAAACAGACACTCGGCTATTAATTGTTACTATTGCTTTTTTTATTTTTTCTATATCTTTAATTTTTACTGTCCCTGAAGCCTCGGCTATAACATTAGTTGAGACCAAAACAATTAGGAAAATTTTTATTATTTTTAACATTTTTTTACCTTATCAATCTTGTAAAAATTTTATCCTGCACTATATCAACAGATATATTTGACTAAACAAAAAAAGCAGATAAGAGCTTTTAAGTCAAACAATTTATATTCAATGGGGAATAACTATGGGAAAAATTATTGGTATCGATCTGGGTACAACAAACTCTTGTGTAGCAGTTATGGAGGGTAAAGAGCCTAAAGTAATAGAAAATGCGGAAGGTTCAAGAACTACTCCTTCCATGGTAGCATTTGCAAACGGAGAAGTATTGGTAGGAGAACCAGCCAAAAGGCAAGCTGTTACGAATGCAGCTAATACTTTATTTGCTATCAAACGTTTAATTGGTCGTAACATGGACGATCCAACTGTAAAAAAAGATCAGGAACTTGTACCTTATAAAATTGTTAAATCTGATAATAACGATGCTTGGGTAGAGGTAGACGGTAAAAAATATTCACCGAGCCAAATTAGTGCTTATATACTGCAAAAAATGAAAGAAACCGCCGAAAATTATCTTGGCGAAGCTGTTACTCAAGCCGTAATTACAGTACCAGCCTATTTCAATGACGCTCAACGGCAAGCGACGAAAGATGCCGGTAAAATTGCCGGACTAGAAGTACTACGCATTATAAATGAACCAACAGCTGCAGCTCTTGCCTATGGATTTGATAAAACAGAAAACAAAACCATAGTTGTTTATGATTTAGGCGGTGGTACTTTTGACGTTTCCATTCTTGAAATTGGCGACGGTGTTTTCGAAGTTAAGGCAACTAATGGTGATACTTTTCTCGGTGGGGAAGATTTCGATATGCGAATTCTTAATTTCCTAGTGGATGAATTCAAAAAAGATAACGGTATTGACTTAAAAAAAGATCCTCTTGCCCTACAAAGACTTAAAGAAGCTGCAGAAAAAGCCAAAAAAGAGCTTTCTTCCACTCAACAAACTGATATCAATCTGCCTTATATTACCGCAGATAGTAGTGGTCCAAAACATATGAACATCAAGCTTACTAGAGCAAAACTTGAGTCATTAGTTGAAGATTTGATTAATTCTACTATGGAACCTTGTAAAAAGGCTTTAAAAGATGCGGGTGTTAAAACCAGTGATATCCAGGAAGTAGTCCTTGTCGGTGGTATGACAAGAATGCCAAAGGTGATCGAAAAAGTAAAAGAATTTTTTAGCCGTGAACCTCATAGGGGGGTAAATCCTGATGAAGTAGTAGCACTCGGAGCAGCAATTCAAGGAGGAGTTCTACAAGGCGACGTTAAAGATGTTTTATTACTTGATGTTACTCCGTTGTCACTTGGAATCGAAACTCTTGGTGGAGTATTTACAAGGCTAATTGATAGGAACACTACTATTCCTACCAAAAAAAGCCAGGTTTTTTCAACTGCAGACGATAATCAACATGCAGTAACGATAAGAGTGTTTCAGGGAGAGCGAGAACTTGCCGTACATAACAAATTACTTGGTCAATTTAACTTAGAAGGTATCCCACCCGCACCAAGAGGCTTGCCTCAAATCGAAGTAACATTTGATATTGACGTTAACGGTATAGTGCATGTGTCCGCTAAGGATAAAGCTAGCGGCAAAGAACAAAAAGTTACTATTCAGGCTTCTGGCGGTCTTAAAGAAGAAGAAATTGAAGCAATGGTTAAAGATGCAGAGCAAAATGCTGCGGAAGACAAAAAACGTAAAGAATCAATAGAAGTAAGGAACAGGGCGGATGCACTTATTTATTCCTCCGAGAAATCGTTAAAAGAACATGGAGATAAAATTTCAAGCGATGATAAAAAATCTATTGAAGATGCAATAGCGGAATTAAAATCAGCACTTGAGGAAGATAATCTTGAAAAAATTAACGAAAAAACAGATGTTTTAGCTGCTGCAAGTATGAAAATAGGCGAAGCCATGTATAAAACAGATGGAAGTGGTGGAATGGGTGAACCAGGCGCTGCTCATAATGAACATAAAGATTCTGGGGAGGAAAAAGTAGTAGACGGTCAATTTAAGGATGTGACCGATAATAAATAACTAATTTACTAAACCACTAGATAAATAATAATAATCGGCTAAAAAAAACATTTTAATTTAATACTAGCCGATTATTATTATAAAAAATTTAACTTAAGCTTTTTACCCTCAAGATATCTGTAAATTATTATGTCGAAAAAAGATTATTATGAAGTTCTGGAAGTACAAAAATCTGCAGACACCGCTGAAATAAAAAAGGCATACTTAAAATTAGCCAAGAAATATCACCCAGATCAAAATGCCAACAATCCTGATGCTGAAAAGAAATTTAAGGAAATTAGCGAAGCGTACGACACTCTAAAAGACGAACAAAAACGCGCAGCTTATGACAGGTTTGGCCATGCAGCCTTTGCTCACGGTAACAGCGCCTCAAGTGGATTTGGCGGCGGTAGAACAGCAGGCTTTAATACCCATGATATCAACGACATTTTTGGTGATTTTTTTGGTGACTTTATGGGAGGAAGCACAAGAAGAACCAGAACATCGACAAGTATTAAAGGTTCTGACTTAAAGTATGAACTTACTATTAGTCTTGAAGAAGCGTTTAGAGGAACTGATAAAAACATTAATTTTAGAACAGAAGTAAAATGCAGCCCATGTAATGGCAAGGGTTCACAGGATGCAAGTGCAACTGCTAATTGTAGTCAGTGCGGAGGAGCCGGTGTAGTTAGGATGCAGCAAGGTTTTTTTGCAATAGAACAAACCTGTAGTAAATGTGGAGGAGCTGGGCAGGTTATTAAGAATCCTTGCTCTACGTGTCATGGTAATGGCAGAATTTCAAAACAAAAAAGCTTAATTATTAACGTCCCTTCTGGAATAGAAGACAATACACGAATTCGTATTGCTTCCGAAGGTGAAGCGGGAATTAGAGGCGGGGCGAATGGGGATTTATATGTTTTTGTTTCCATAAAACCTCACGATATATATAAAGTCGAAAATTCCAATCTTCATTTCAAGCTACCAATAAGTTTTACAAAAGCAGTTCTTGGAGGGGAAATTGAAGTACCAACAATTGACGGCTTAAAAGTAAAGTTAACAATTCCAGCCGGATCGGAAACAGGGGATCAATTACGTATAAAAGGCCAGGGTATGTCAAAAGTTCGCACTAGCTTAAGGGGTGATCTTTATGCGCATATTTACATCCAAATTCCTAAGCATTTGACAAAAAAGCAAAAAGACTTACTCGAGGAGTTAGATAAAGAACTAGGCCATATTAACCAAAACTATTCAGAAAGCGGTTTTTTCTCTAAAATGAAAAATTTATGGTCATAAAAATGAAATAGGTAAGTTATGATAAAAAAGCTATTAATTAATTTTGCAGTTATTTTCTATGTTATTCTAAGTGTAAATATTACAGCCTTATCATCGGCTACCGAAACACAAAATGATAGTAAATCAGATAAAGGTTCTATTTTACTTCGTGAGTTATTACTTGCGCACAGAATGCTTGCAAATAGCAAACAGTCTGATCCTGATAATTCAAAAATAGCCAAATCAATAGTATTAATAGGCCAAAAGAAATATGAAATAGTATCCTTTGAGTTTAAAAATACACTAAATACCCCATCAGAAGAAACTTTCGAAGAATACGCTAAAATAAATAATTTATTTTATATGAGAAGCACCATAACTAAGTCACCGGAAGAAGAAAATACTAACTTAGAAGTTTTTGACTCTAATGGAGCAAATTTACAAGACGAAGTATCTTTTTATATATCATTGCGCCTTGCAGAATGAAAATAGCTCTTCTTACCGACCTCGATAATTAAAATATATTAATTAAGCTGATTTTAATAGATTTTGTGCTTGATCAGTTAAGCTATTTAATGTGTTCTCCAAAAGCATCTTATCCTGCTCCTCATCTCCGCTGAGGATTAAAGGCTGTCCTATAACCACTAATATTTTACTAAAAAATTTTGGTAACATCATTCTATCCCAACTTTTGAGTTCAAAATATTTTGAAGCATGGCATGAAACAGGTATTACTTTTTTGTCATATTTACTAGCAATCTTTGTAATTACGCTATTATTTTTATATACAGGTCCTCTTGGTCCGTCAGGAGTTACCACTATCTTACCACCGTTGGAAATTTGTTTTATAATTTCTTTGACAGCAGCAGCAGAATTTTTATTTGTTGAGCCTTCAATTATTCGGTGTCCCATCATTAAAACCAATTTACCGATAATTTTACCGTCAGAATGCGGGCTTGTTAGACCAAAAGCATTTTTATAATTACCGAAAATATACATGCTATAAGCTAATCTATTATGCCATATTGCAAAAAATAGCCCTTTTTCATTATCAAGCTCGTCTTCGTCAAGATTTTCCGGCATAATAAAACGCCAGCTACTAGTAAAATAAGCAATTTTAAGATATAGAAAAATTGCAGTGGCTACTACATTAAATAGTATTTTACTATTTTTTAGATAATGCTTTATTATTTTCTTCATTGAGTTAATTGGTTTATACACATCTCAATTCTCTGACATGCTTTAACAAGTAATTCTTCACTAGTTGCATAAGAAATGCGGAAATACCCTTCTAGGCCAAATGCAATACCTGGCACTACCGCTACATTTCCATTTTCTAACAAATAAGTTGCTACATCATTATCATTTTTTAGTAACTTCCCGGAAGGCGTCTTTTTCCCAAATAATTTCATACATCTAATGAACAAATAAAAAGCTCCTTCAGGCTTATAACACTCAAGATTTTTGATTCTAGAGAGCAAGCTAAAAACTAAATCCCGTTTTTTTTCAAAACTAAGCGCATTTTTCGGGATATAGTTTTGGATACCGATAAGAGCTTCAATAGCTGCCATCTGGCTTATTGACGATGGATTAGAAGTACTTTGCGACTGGATTAACGCCATAGCTTTTATTATATCCTTATTGCCAGCACCATAGCCTATTCTCCATCCAGTCATTGAATAAGCTTTTGAAACTCCATTAACTATAAATATTCTCTCTTTTAAATCCGGCGCAACTGCTACTAGGTTATAAAATTTAAACCTGTCAAAAGTAATATGCTCATATATGTCATCCGACATTATCTGGACATGAGGGTATTTTCGTAAAATATTAGCAAGTAGTAGCAAGTCCTGCTTTGAATAGGCTGCTCCCGAGGGGTTGCTTGGGGAATTTAAAACAAACCACTTAGTTTTGTCGGTAATTGCTGCATCTAGAGATTCTGGCATTATTTTAAACCCGGTTTCCAGATGAGCCTCAATTATTACTGGTTTGCCCTCGGCAAGTAGTACAATATCAGGGTAAGATACCCAGTAAGGTGCGGGTATTATTACCTCATCTCCTTTGTTAAGGGTAGCCATGAACAAATTATAGATGACTTGTTTTCCACCAGTTCCAATGATTATTTGCTCCGGTAAATATTCAAGGCCATTTTCCCGTTTAAATTTTTTACATACCGCTTTCTTTAACTCAGGCATGCCATCAACATTAGTATACTTTGTTGCACCGGCTTTTATAGCAGCAATAGCAGCAAGTTTGATATTTTCTGGTGTGTCAAAATCCGGCTCGCCAGCACCAAGAGAAATTACATCTACTCCACTCCGTTTTAATTCTGCGGCTTTTGCAGATACGGCTAGCGTCGGAGATGGTTTAATAAAACCTAATCTTGTAGCGATTAATGACATAATTTTGTAACTAATTTTTTTGTTAATTTTATAAGTAACACCCAATATGCTTTATTAGTTTGAACTGTGCAGAATTATATGAGAACATAAATTGAAAATCAAATCAAAGATCAATAATCAAAATACTTAATATTTATGATGGCACAGGGTATTTTTTCTAAATTAGTAGATTATATAAAATCAGGATTTGCGTTCGTACTTGGAATTCCCAATCTGCTAAAAGATCAATTTTTTGCAATTAGAGAGAACGCAGCAAGGTTAAGATATAACCTAAAAAATTTCACAGAAACAAATATAAACCTTGGTATATATCACCTCAACAACCAAAATTACAATGATGCTATATTCAGATTTATATTAGTTGATAAATTTCTGCGTCCAAATGATCCTTTTGTAAATTAC
The DNA here is from genome assembly GCF_029982035.1 of Candidatus Megaera polyxenophila. NCBI lineage: Bacteria > Pseudomonadati > Pseudomonadota > Alphaproteobacteria > Rickettsiales > Rickettsiaceae > Candidatus Megaera > Candidatus Megaera polyxenophila. Next base: position 1,385,848 of record NZ_CP104166.1, on the reverse strand, counting down.
TGGACCGGATGGGCCTATTTTTTGAAAAAAAAATATAAGAAAGCAATTTTTTATTTAGAAAAAGGAGAAAGCGAAGATAAAATCGGGTTGTTAAAATTTATCAAAGAAATTGACCATATTTCCGAAGTTCCAAGTGAAATATACTCCGTATATCGGGGCATAATTACTAAAGATATTGTTGATAAATTTTTCAATAAAAATCTTAACCTACCAAGAGAACTAATTATAAAACTAATAGGCGCAATTGATAAATTACCGGAAAAATATTCTATACTTGAAATTGGCAGTAATATAGGTTTCGTTGGTGAAGAAATCGAAAAAAGAATGCAAGAAGGGTTTTCTATTACCGGTATTGAAAGTTCAGCCGAGATGATCAAACTCCAAAAACAATCTAAACGTGATAAGGTATATGATAAAATAATTAACTTACCTGTTGAAAATTATTTAATAGACCACAAGGACGAAAAATATGACATTATCTTAAGCCTTGACGGGTTCTCCAACAATTCAGAATTAAGCGATCTATTTGGTCAACTCTATAATTCTCTATCTTCGGGAGGGTATTTTGCTTTTGCGTGCAGATTAAGTGATAAGAAAGACTTCTCAGATAAATATTTAGAGTTTGTTTATGAGGAGCATTATATTACCAAACTATTAAAAAAATGTGGTTTTACTATCATCGATGAACCAAATTCAGAACCACTAATTAAAAATAGCTATGTTATATTCGTTGGTAAAAAACTAAACTAAATAAAAAAAATAATATAATTATTGAAAAACTACTGTTATAATCCGCACCAAACTAAAATTAAAAGCTATATGAGTTTCATAAAATTGAGTATTGGTTCAATTACAGCTAAGCGGTTTATAAAATATTTTCTGCAAACAGCATTAATCCTGAACTTTGCACTAGGAGAAGTCTTCGCCAAGGAAAGTGAGGATAGCGAGTATAAATACAATTACAATCAATTTAACGGTAAGTGCAGTGTTTACGACCCTTACGAAAAATTAAATCGTAAAATTTTTGCTTTTAATAGTGTGGTCGATACGTTTTTATTAAGACCAGTTGCTAAAATATATGGTAGATTTACAAATGACTATACAAAAAATCGTGTAGGAAGTTTTGTTGATAATATATCAGAACCTTTATCTACAGTAAACTATACCCTTCAAGGAAATTCTGAAGGTATACTCAAGAGTTTTTGGCGTTTTACAATAAATTCAACTTTTGGCATAGCCGGAATGTTTGATGTAGCAAGCAAATTTGGCCTAAAACCTCCACAACAAACTCTAGGTAGCACTTTAGCATATTACGGTACAGGCCCCGGGCCATATATAGTACTGCCTTTCTATGGCGGAATTAATGCTAGAGATGTATCAGACCCTTTAATTTCAGATTTTTTGCTAAATCCTCTTACTTATTCACTAGATAAGAATTTTATGCTTACCGTAACCGGTGTATCAATTATAGATATGCGTTATAAACTTATGCCTCTTACAGATTATGTTTCGAAAAATTCTTCAGATCCATATATTGCAGTTAGGGAAGCCATTTTTAATCAAAGAGAAGCGAAAATAATATACCCTGCAGGGTATAAATGCCAGACCTTTAAATAAAGATGTACATTAAAAATTAAAAGGGATAATATAGTTTTACATAAATTTAGGTGTAGTTATGAAAGTCATTAATAGAATTTTGCTATGTATATCTATTTTAGTTTACAATCCGCTGGCATATGCTGATGAAGATGCAGAAAAACTAAAAGTTTATGTTAATAACTTAATTACTGATGGATATAATATTGTAAATGACGCAAATTTACCAGCAGACGAGAAAGTCAAACGTTCAAGTACGTTAATACGCACTAATTTACACCTTGACTGGATGGCTAAATATACTTTAGGGCGGCATAAAAAAAGCCTTTCTGATGCAAAAATAAAGGAATTTACAGAAGTTTATTCGAAATTTATTGTCCAAGCATATGCTGATCTTTCAAAAAACTACAGCGACGTAAAAGCAGTTGTTAAAAAAGTAAACAAAGTTGATGATAATGTATTTTTAGTCAGTATGGAGATTTTTAAAAAAGACTCTGACTCACCGGTAGCAGTTGACTACTTAGTTCATAAACTTGCAAATGCTAAACAAAACCCTTATAAAGTAGGGGATATAATAACCGAAGGTGTTAGCATATTAAACTCTCAGCAAACTGAGTTTGATAATGTTATTTCTAATAATGGAATTGATGCTTTAATTAGTAATTTAAAAGAAAAATTGTCAAAAAACAATTAATAGAACTATTATATAATTATTATGACCAAACAAATTAAAGATAATGAATTTGAATCTGAAGTAATCAACTCGAAATTACCCGTACTAATTGATTTTTGGGCAGAATGGTGCGGTCCATGTCGTATGCTTTCGCCTATTCTTGATCAATTATCGGAAGAGATGGATTGTAAGGTAAAGATAGTTAAGATGAATATCGATGAAAACCCGGAAACACCATCTAAATTTGGTGTAAGAGGAATTCCGACGATGTTACTCTTTAAAGAAGGTAAACAAATCGCCACCAAGGTTGGGGTACAGCCCAAAAATGCGCTTCAGGAATGGATAAATTCTAGTCTATAGCCTAGTTTATCTTACAGTTTACCTGGATGTTGTAAAAAATAGCTGTGTGTTATGCATTTGTTTTAAAATTTTGGTAGGCTAAAATGATATGTTTAGTTTTTCTACTTCCTCTAGCTAGCTGTTTTGCTAAACTGATAACCAGTCTTTGCCCATAGATTGTAATTACCCTTCTGTATTATCCTTTAGATCAAATTGGATAAAGCACGCTAAACATCAAGCATACCAAAAATATTATAAACTATAAATAAACGATAACGGTTTAGCTAATTCATATCCTAAAAGTTATACTATACTTAATATGAAATTGAATTTTGCAGTAAATTTTAGCGATTTAAATTCTCTAAAAGGTTTAAAAAAAATCGACAAAATTTTTCTCTCTTATTTAGAGCAAAAAAACCTAATTTTACATAAAAAATTAACTGAGTACAGAAACTCCCCTGCTCTACCTAGTTCCTCTACTGAATACTCTAAATTTTTGCTAGAGTTAGCCCCATACCTCGATGATTTCGTAGCTGAATTATTTTCTATAGAAACAGAAAATCTTACTCTCAAACAGAGTCAGAAGGATTTTAATATAATTTATGAATGTAAGAGAAAATTTGTCCAACGGGTGTTTAAAAATTATTATACCCATAATAATAAGGAAATAAATTTTTCAGAAATATCACAGAAATTAACAGGATTAATTGGCAGAATCACTCAGGAAAGTTTTGCAGAAAACGTAATAAAGTGGCTAAGCACATCTGAAAAATTTGAATCGGAGTTAAAGGTTGCAGCAGATTATGCCATTTATATGATATTAAATAATAGTGGCCTACCTTTATTTACTATCCCAAGGCCCACAGATCCGGAGAATCTAATTCGTGAAAATAGAATCCAAATGCTAGCTAAGGATATTTATCTTGGCTTTGATTATAGAGATAATGAGATTAATTTAGAGAATGCCCTTTCTAACGCAAAATATTGTATATATTGTCATCATCAACAAAAAGATTCCTGCCGTTTTGGTATAAAAAACGCAAAACAAGAAAGCCAGCAAGCAGATGGCTGCCCATTAGATCAAAAAATTTCTGAAATGAATGAGTTAATGGCAGCAGGATTTAATATTGGAGCACTTAGCGTCATTTTAATTGATAACCCGCTCGTGGCTGCAACTGGGCATAGGATTTGTAATGATTGCATAAAATCCTGTATTTTCCAAAAACAGGACTCTGTTAATATTCCTCTTATCGAATCAAAGATTTTAGATAATGTTTTAAATCTTCCTTATGGAGTCGAAATATATATTTTACTAACAAAATGGAATCCATTAAATATTGAATCCCCTTTGCCTAAAAAACCTACTAATTATAATGTTTTGGTCACAGGTTTAGGGCCTGCAGGCTTTGCTCTTTCTCATTATTTGTTGAACGAAGGACATAACGTTACTGCAATTGACGGCTTAAAAATCACAGATCTAGAAATTGATTTAACAAAACCGGTAAAAGATTACAAACAAATAAAAATGCCTTTATCCCAAAGGTCTCCTCAAGGTTTTGGAGGGGTTGTAGAATATGGTATTACCAATAGATGGGATAAAAATAACCTCACTTTGATCAGATTAATTTTGGAAAGAAGAATAGATAATTTTAAACTACTTGGTGGTGTAAGGCTTGGCAGTAACATTACTACAAAGCAAGCTTTTGATTTTGGGTTTGATCATATAGCATTATGCCTTGGAGCAGGAAAACCAAAATATGTAAATTCAGCTTCTTACTTTATTAAAGGAGTAAAAAGTGCTGCTGATTTTCTAATGAATTTGCAACAAGGCGGTAGCTATCTAGCGCAAAGCAATAGTAATTTACTTCTTAGGATGCCAGTAGTAATAATAGGTTGCGGCCTGACCGCTATTGATAGTGCTGTAGAAGCAATTCATTACTACCAAGCCCAAGTAGAAAAATTCTTAAATTCATATAAGGATAAACCGGTAAATCCAGGTAAACTATCTGAAGAGGAAAAAATAATTGCAGAAGAATTTGTTAATCATGCAAAATTATTTCAAAAAGCTAAATCTATAGGAGAGAAACTTGATATTATTCAGCAACTTGGAGGAGTAACAATTTGTTATAGAAAAGACATCAAAGAGTCTCCAGCCTACGAAAGGAATCATGAAGAAATAGAACATGCTAAAGCTATAGGCGTAAAATTTCTGCTAAATTTATCTCCCATGGAAATTAAAGCAGACCAATATGATTATGTAAAGCAGATAGAATTTTTGGATCAGGGAAAAAATATTGTTACTTTAAATGCAAAAACGGTATTGGTTGCAATTGGCACAGAAGATAATGAATTCCTAGATATAAATGGATTTACTAGCGATGATCGTAGATTTAGCCACTTCGGTGATTGCAATCAGAAATACTCAGGAAGTGTTGTTAAAGCTCTTGCGAGCGCTAAAAATGGCTATAAGGAAATAACAAAACAGCTAAATAAATCTAACCCGAGTACAAATTTTTCTTTTCAACGGTTCGCCAAAGTTTTAGATCAGCAATTAAAATCCAAAATTTACTCTGTAAAGGAAATTGCCCTAAACATGTTAGATATAACAGTAAAATCCCCTCTAGCCGCTAAAAACTATCAACCAGGCCAGATTTTTAGGCTACAAAATGTTGCAGAGACACTGGATAAACTTACCAAGCCACTTGCCTTGAGCCCTTATAAAGTAGATAAAAACCAAGGATTAATTTACTTTGTTATATTAAAAACAGGTAAATCAACGGGGTTATGCAGTAATTTTAAGGCAGAAGAAGAAATCGTACTTATGGGACCAACTGGTTCTAAAACTTATATTCCAACATCCCAAAATGTTATTTTAATAGGTGAAGGAATCAGAAATATAGCCCTCTTACCAATTGCTCAGGAAATCAAGAATCAAGGGTCAAAAGTAACATTTTTTGCTGTCTATAACCAGCAAAATGACATTTTTTATATAGAGAAAATAAAGGCTGCAGCAGATGAGGCTTATACGTTCATACTATCTAATAATAGCAATGGTAATAAAAATATTAACAATTTAATGAATAAGATCAACGAAGCAAAAATGTCAAAAAATGCTTACATTATAGCTTATGTTACAAACAAAATGCTAGAAGAAATAAAAAGATATGAGCAGCAGTTATTTAAAGATAGTGAGTTTGTTTGTGGTATATTAGCCCCGATGCAATGTATGATGAAAGGTATATGCGGACAATGTATACAAAAAGTTGATAATGATAAAGGATATATTTTTTCCTGTGCTTCCCAAGAATATGATATTAAAAAATTTGAGCCTAAGCTTCTTGCGAAAAGGCTTAAACAAAACTCCCTGTTGGAAAAATTAGGAGATGTTAATAAACAACCCTACTAATAAGTTGCTTCTTCTAGCGTTAGAGCACTAATTATTTAAAACTTAATTCACCCAAAAGCTCAGATGAAGGCTCTAACTTATAACAAAAAACTTATGCCATTCGGCTCTGCCCAAATGATTGTGTAAATTCTTATAAATTATAATTTATGAAGAAATAAATGGCTAAAAATATACAAACCGAAAAACTAAATGCAGCAATAGATATTCTCATAAAAAGTGATGTATATTTATCAAATGTACTTGGGAAAGAAGGTTTAGTTAAACAACCTAGCAAACGTATTTTAGAGCGTACTTTAGAAGCAAAAATGCAAAGCCATTTAGGGTTACGAACACTATAATAGGTCTGATATAGGAAAGGTAGTTATCAAAAGAATTTAACAACCAATAAAGGCCATATAGAACTTAATGTTTCAAGAAACAGGAAAGAAAAATTGGAGCCTGTAATTGTTACAAAGAAACAAAGCCGAATAGATAGTTTAGATGAAAAAGTAATATCTTTGGATGTTAAAGGCATGAGTAATCAGGTATTAAGATTCAGTAAGTGAATCTTAAATCTGTCCTATATGCTCAATTATCTAGAATTTCTAAAATCAGATTAACTAGAAATTATCGCCTATGTTAAAACATTCTAAATTAAAATAACAAGTAATCCCAATAATTTATCATGACTAGTACAATAAAGAGTTGAAAAATAGCTCTAATAGCTGGTTTAACTAGGAAATGTTTATAAAATAATATAGGTTTTAACGCACTTCACAAAACAACGAGGTCTTACAAAGAACCGTCAGGGTTTACTTGCATTTTTTAATATATAATTAACTTGGGGATTATTATATGAGAAGATTAAATAAAGAACAAAAAGGAGCTATATTTCTTTTACAAATAGGTACGTTTTTGGAATATTTTGACCTTATGTTATTTGTCCATATGGCTGTTGTACTAAACGAAATATTTTTTCCAAAATTTGATCCGTTTACTAATTCTCTTTTATCTGCTTTCACATTTTGTTCTACTTTTGCTCTAAAGCCGATAGGAGCATTACTGTTTGGATATATTGGTGATAAAGTGGGAAGAAAGCATACCGTTATTATAACAACGATGGTTATGGCAATCTCGTGTATAATTATGGCAAATGTGCCAACGTATGCTCAAATAGGAATAGCTGCTTCATGGGTTATTACAATTTGTAGAGCTTTACAGGGAATGTCTTCCATAGGAGAATCTATAGGCGCTGAACTCTATACTGCAGAGTTGATAGATCCACCTTTAAGGTACAAAGCAGTGGGATATATAGGTTTTGCCGGAGTTGTTGGAATGTCTGTCTCATTAATGGTAGCACAAGTTGTACTATCTCTTGATATAAACTGGAGAGTTATTTTTTGGATCGGAGCAACAATTGCCTTAATTGGTTCTGCTGCAAGAGTAACATTACGTGAATCCCCGGAATTTAGTGATGCAACACGTAAGTTACGTAACATGCTTGAAAGAACGATTGAAAATGGCTCAGCACTACAAACTAATGCGGCATACTTAGAAAAAGTATCTTTTAAAACTTCTCTAGCTTACTTCTTAATTTTCTGTGGGTGGCCATTTTGTTTTTATTTTTCTTATGTTTATTGTACCACAATACTAAAAAACCAGTTTCATTATACAAGCGCAGAACTAATTAATCATAATTTCCTCGTATCAATATTTAATTTAGTTGGTTTATTCATATTTATTCGACTTACAGAGAAAATACATCCTTTATTTTTATTAAAAGTGAAATTAATAATTTATATTCCATTTCTCTGTCTAGTTCCTTTTTTACTAACAAAAGCAGAATCGCCTTCAATAATTTTAATTATTCAAATAATTGGGGTTGTTTTTGGACATTCTACAATACCTGCAAAAGCTATATTTTTAATGCACTTTCCAATTTTTAAAAGATTCCGTTATGCTAGCATGATTACAGCACTTGCACATATAACGCTCTATATCATAACATCGTTTGGGCTAGTTTATACAACCAACTTTTTTGATGTGTATGGTATACTTTTGATCTCCCTGCCTATTACTTTCTGTTTTTTACTTGGTTTATTACATTTTGAAAAACTTGAGAAACAGTCTGGTGACTATGCGATACTTCTAAGGAATCTAAATAAGACTTACATTCACTGAATTGAAAATCCTTATCAAAAGAAGAATCAATAGATAAATTATTACAGCAAAGTTCATAAATTACTTTTTCTAAGTCTTTGTAGCCCATATACATAGCAGTTATAATAAAAAAATTAAGCGTTTCCTCTGTTACTTTTTTTGCTTTTTCTGGCAATATACATCCTAAAGTCTGCATATTATGTAACCTATCAAATAGTTTTATTAGCAGCACTTCCCTCTCCTTTACTTTATAAGAGTTATTTAAAACCTCCTCTACAGTTAACTTTGTTCCATCTGGTCTATCACGGGTAAGCCTATCAACCATTTCTGCTATCCTTTCGCCAAAAGTACCTTGTATCATCTCTACACTAACTTCTGTATCTTCAACGGTGTCGTGCAATATACTAGCTACTATTACATCCGTTTTTAAATTGTAGTCGGATATCATATAAGCTACTTCTAAAGGGTGGGTGTAATATAACTCGCCTTGATTTCCTTTTTTGGTCACCATGATATTTCCTAGCGAAGTAAATAGCTTTATTAATTAACTCGAAATCTAGCACATTTTGAATATCTAATGATTTAAGTTTTTCTGTTAATCTTAGTGAGTATTTACAGGATGTTGAATAATCCATAATTTAAAAATCAGTCAATGACGCCATTATATAATAACCCCTTATTAGTTGGAATATAAGCAAATTATAAATATTTATTAAATTATTTTCTTTAATGTTACAAATTAAATATTAACAGCTTAAAAAATGGAACAACCTATAACTTCCACAAATAAGGCGGGGGATCGTATAAAAGATGAGTTTACAGGTTTTTACAGAGGTAGGGTTATTATTTCTGAGGACTTCAAAGATGAAGTAGCCTTATAATGACAATGGTAATAACTTTAGTGGTCTTACTTCCCCTGTCATCCTATTAACTCCATTTGTGGATACGTTCTTAGTACGGCCTACCTAAATCTTCATAAAAATCACGTGTAGGTTCTCTATGTAAGTCATCTTTGTTTATAAATTCTTCACACACTGCTTTATTAGGAGTAAGCTCGGAAAAAATATTTATAAATTTATGGATGAAACTATAAAGCATTTTTTGTTATAGAGAATTAAAATGTTAAAGTATTTAATAGGCAGCTAATGAGTATCTTTTTCCTATACCTAACAAACAACTCTAAAACCTAAAGCTTATTTATGCAAGTAAATTGTCAGTAATAATACTAATTTCACCGAAAATACCCTGCCCATATTTCCAGAAGTCGAATTTTCCTTTTTTAAACATTCGCATTTCCTCTAAATCGCAATAACTTATACCATACTTACAGTACCATCTTACCGCCCAGATGATTATATCTCATATTTGAAATGTGGATGCTTAAATAGGTTCATAAATCTAGTATTCTATCTTTACTTAGGAACAATGATTTTATCCCCTTACCTCTCTATTTACAACAGGGCTCTTAGGGCTGAATTTACACAATTGATTCAAAAGACTCTACAACTCATCTTTTATTTATATCAATCATTACCAGATTACATATAAAAAATTTTATTATTTTTTATACCTATTCAATACCTTGTTTTTTATATTAATGTTTTACTTATCTCAACAAACATACCTAAAATCTTGAGAAGGTTAAACTTTCAACTTCTTCTTGCTTCTTTTTGAATTGTATTACTTGATTAAAATTTGTCTTTAGTGTATTTTTCTGCATAAGATCTAAAAACAACCCCCTTCGGAGAGGTGGCCGAGTGGTTTAAGGCGCTCGCCTGGAAAGCGTGTTCACAGCAATGTGTCGAGGGTTCGAATCCCTTCCTCTCCGCCATTCAATCTAAGTTGTGGTTTTTTCGAAAAATCTGAGCAAAAAATTTAGAGAAGTCCTAAATTTTTTTAGTATTTCCTCTGGCATATTGGAGTGCTCTTAAGAATAAGCCTACCCCAGATTTATTATATATATATTATTACTAATAAAACTGGTAAGATAGTATACTAGGAAATATAACTATTTGTTCTAAAAATATTATCTGTCCCTTATATCAGATAGTGCTATTTAGATAACCTTTATTATTTTTTATAATTGCACCTGTTATATCTCCTTTAATTTGGACATTTGATCCTTTTACGATAACACCTTTTTCAGATATAAAATTAATATTTCTTTTTACTAAACTTTTTCCTTTTAAATGTAAAACCTGCTTCTTACCATTATTATCGTTGATAACTATATTATTAAGATTAACGTCTTTAAGTGTAATATCATTGCTTGTTACTTCTAAATCCTGCATAGATGTAAATTGTAATCAGCTATTTTCCACTTTCTTACACACAGTTAAGTTATAGATTAATAAAAATATAGGTATAAACATTGCACTTATTAAAATGTTGAAAATAAAAAAAGTAGTCCAATCCAAGTATGACGCAGCCACTCCAGATAAGAAAGAAAGGAGTATACGTGAAAATGAGCTGAAAGAAGAAATGATAGAAAATTGTGTAGCTACCAACTGCTTATCACAAAGAATGGAAAAATATATTACTAACGCAGTACCTCCTAAGCCTGAAGTAAAGTTCTGCAGAGTAATAGTTAGAAACATTATTAAGATATTATTACCCATTATGGATAATATTGCAAACATAAGTGGTGACATCAACTGAAAAATACCACATATAAAAACGCTTTTCACAATTCCTACTTTAGCTGTTATTATACCCGCTATAGCACCGCCCATGATCATTAATAAAAGGCCGTATGCTTTAGATATGCCCGCTATCTCGGTAGTGGTAAAAGACAAATCTATAAGTACTAGTGAACTCATAGCAGCCGGCACTGTATCGCTCGATTTATACAATAATATAAATAAAATTATTAAAAACCATTTTGGATTTTTTATTTTTAATAATCTAAAACTATCCTTAATTACTTGGAGATATTCTGTAGAAGATAATAAACTGGTTGCGGTTTTACGTTTTAATATACCAGGTTCTGTAACCTGTAAAATGATTATTGGCCCAAGTAGAATAACTACGAAAGCACATAAATAAACATAATGCCAATTTAATATACTGGAAATATATAATCCTCCTGCACTCCCTATTAACATCCCTATACGGAATCCTGTAATGCTAAAGGTGCTTATAAGGGAGAGCTCCTGTTCAGTTTTGGCATGTTCTATCCGATAAGCGTCTAAAACAATATCCTGGAGAGCCGCACAAAGAGATATAACTGGCATAACAATAATAGTTATAAGGGGATTATAGGTAGGCTCAATTATTAAAAATACTGATATAGAAATTAATAGGCATGCTTGAATTGCAAGAGCCCACCCTCTCCTATGACCAAGTCTCTTACACAAAAAAGGTATTGAATATGTGTCAATAAATGGGGCTAAAATCGGTTTTAAACAGTATGGTAAGGAGGTCAAGAATATTAACCCTACAAAAGTAGAAGAGTATTTAGCTTCAGCCAAGTTATAAGGTATAGTAAAAGAAATTAAATTAAAGGTCATACCTGAAATCATACCTAATAAACATATTCCATAGGAGTATGGAGGTATAGTTTTTAAGAATTTAACAAAATTGAACATTTTACTTAGTAGTCTATTAAATTTAAGTATAGTTATTATATGTAATTTTAGAATATTTGCTGACTTTTAAGATATACTATAACGTTAATTACCCGTTAATATTCGATTAATTAGCTCTTTAACAGTAGGAATAAAACCATTTTTGTAAAAAGGATCTTGCGCAAATAAATAGGCTAACTTTCCAGAAAACATCAGATTTTCTTGTATATCTCCTCCATGGGAAATATTGTATAAAGTTCTCCTGATACAATAAGAACGTGGGTCAGGAATTTTACCTTCTGCCAGTTCTTTTTTCTCAGACCAATTGCTAAAACGGCAATAAGCTAGGCAGCCAGTACAATTTATTTGGGTCTCTCTTATTTCATCATATTTTTCCTGAGTAATAAAAATTAGGCTTGAATCCGGAGTAACCATAGTTTTGTTAAACCCTGCTTTTATCCAGCAATTAGCTTTTTGATTATCTTCCTCAGTTAAATAAATAGCCTTATTCTTAATTTTGTTAATCACAACAGCCATTTTTCGTTCCTCGGTAGGCGTAAGGGAATAATATACTTGCCTAAGCGACCTGTCTTGAAGTTCTTTTATAAAGTTATTTACTACAGCCAATGAATGAAATCCTGTCGGACTAAAGTGATTAGACTTAATTTCAGCAGGATCTAAGTCTAAAAGTTTCTGTTTCCAACTATCAGAAATAGGGCTTTCCACCGTTAGTAAAGCTCTAGTTCCGAATTGAAAAGCAATTGGTCCAATTTCGGTGTTATTAATCCAATTTTCCCAATCCCTCAAAAACCACACCCCACCAGCCATTATAATCGGAATATCGTGCAAACCACATTCCCTCATAATTTGCCTAATAGCTACAACTCTTTGGTAAGGATTTTCAGGAAGGTCACAATCTTCGTTATTACTTATTCCATTATGCCCTCCAGCCTTCCAAGGATCTTCATATACTACTCCGCCAAGCCATTCCCTAAAATTTATATATGATCGTTTCCATAATAGGTTAAAAGCTCTCGCCGAAGAAACTATAGGGTAATAGAAAACTTTGTGTTGAGAAGCTATTTCAGCCAACTTAAACGGCAGACCAGCTCCGCACACTACTCCATGAATTAAATTTTTTGTATTTTTTAACACTTCCTGAAGAAAATACTCAACTGAGCTTATCCCCCATAATACATTCATATGGATACGTCCTGCTCCTCCTGACAGATCGTACGCTATCTTAGCTTGGGATATAGCTGCTTTTATAGCATGATTAGTTAGCTCTATACTTCGTTCACTCCTAGTTTTTCCTCTAAAAATCAATGGTATAAACTTCCCCGTTTCATCATAATAATCTCCGTATACGCCGGAAAAAGTTCCCACCGCTCCGCTGGATGCCCAAGCTCCGGCACTTTGACCGTTACTAACTGAGATTCCTTTACCTCCCTCAATTAACGGTAATACTTGTTGGCCAGAAAGAGTTAATGGTTTTAACGTTTTCATAAAAATAATTAATACAACTTAGTTATTAATAAAAATATAGGATTAGATTTATTTAATCTTTGATCTAAATCAATTTTTTGTTTTTACATAGTTGCTAAATTGGTTCGGAATTTAATAGATGGGTATTCAATAGAATTTGAAAGTAATTTAATGAGGCCGTAATGAATGTCTTTGATAATAAGAAAATAACCAAAGAATCTCTAATTAATCATTTACCGATTTCAATATACAATAGCTTACAGGAAGCATTTTATAGTGCTAAAACCAGGATACCCAAGAAGTTCTTTATTAGTTTAATTTCAAGCTTAAAAAAGCAAAAAGAAACAGAAAATAATATAACATTAATTTACCACAATTTAGTTAAAGCGAAGTTGTTTAAAGTTTTGGAATATTTTATTCATTTTCAAAACGAGCAAAATCTAATTAATATGACAGCAACGGATACTAAAATTAGCTGTAAGGAAACCATAGAAGAATATATCAATAAAGAAGATTGGAGAATCAAAGCTAATGCGAACGTAAGTTATTCTAATGCGTCATTAATTAATCAAACGGCCGGAAAAATAATAGCAAATTTTTGGTTAGATAATGTTTATTCAGAAGAAGAAATGTTATCACATCGCATGGCAGATATTCATATTCATGACCTTGACAGCCTTACGGGATATTGCGCTGGTTGGAGTTTAAGGGTTCTTTTAAATGAGGGATTTAATGGTGTTTTAGGTAGGGTTTCAAGTCGTCCGCCAAAGCATTTTAATGAAGCATTAGGTCAAATAGCAAATTTCTTAGGCGTTGTACAGTCTGAATGGGCAGGTGCCCAAGCGCTTAGTTCTTTTGATACTTATCTTGCCCCATATGTATTTAAAGATAATCTTAATTTTTATCAGGTAAAAAGGTTATTAAGGAAATTTATTTATGACTTAAATATGCCTACCCGATGGGGACAAAGCCCATTTACTAATATTACCTTGGATTTCAAGATTCCAAAAGACCTTCAGGAGCAAATTCCCTGCATTAATAACGAGCATTTGTTTGAAAACTTACAAGATGATAAAGAAGTATTAACAAGAGCCAATGCAAGAAATGTAAACTCTCTGAAGGACTTAACTTATAAAAACTTTCAGCCTGAAATAGAAATTATAGATCAGGCTTTCTACGAAATAATGACGGAAGGGGATAGTAATAAACAGCCTTTTACGTTTCCTATACCTACAGTAAATATTACCGAAGATTTTGATTGGGATTCGAAAGCCGCTAAAGCTCTGTTTGATAATACTGCTAAAATGGGTAGTTCTTATTTTCAGAATTTTATCGGCAGTCAATACGTTTTAGATGATAAAGGGAACAAAATTCCTAATCCGGAAGCTTATTCCCCTGACTCTGTAAGAAGTATGTGCTGTCGCCTTCAACTGGATTTAAGGGAATTAGTAAAACGTGGAAACGGATTATTTGGCTCAGCAGAAATGACAGGTTCAATCGGTGTAACCACCATTAATATGGCAAGACTAGGGTATAAGTTTAAAAAGGATAAAAAGGGACTTTTTGATCAATTAAAGTATTTAATGAATTTATGTAAATCCGTATTGGAAAAAAGACGTAAATTTGTTCAGGAAATGTACAATCGTGGATTATATCCTTACACAGCTCGATACTTAAAAGATTTTAGAAACCATTTTAGTACTATAGGTGTTAATGGTATGAATGAGATGTTAATAAATTTCAGTGATAGCGCTTATGATATTGCTTCTGAGCAAGGTATAGAGTTGTGTTTAGAAATTCTGGAATTTATGCGTAAGGAACTAAAAAAATATCAAGAAGAAACCGGTAACCTCTACAACCTTGAAGCAACTCCCGCAGAAGGAGCTACTTACCGGTTTGCTAAAGAAGATAAAAAATACTTCCCTGATATTATCCAGTCCGGTTATTCCGAAAATATTTATTACACAAATAGTAGCCAACTTCCTGTTCATTTTACAGATGATCCATTTAAGGCTTTAGAAAAACAGGATAAATTACAATGTAAGTATACCGGCGGTACTGTTTTACATCTTTATACGAATGAAAATTTTACGTCTCCTATTGCCTGTAAAAATTTTGTAAAAACTGTAATTGAGAATTATAAATTACCATATATTACTGTTTCTCCCACTTTTTCTACATGTAACAAACACGGTTATCTCTCCGGTAATCAATTGGAATGTCCTTATTGCGGTCAGAAAGTCCTTACTTGGACAAGGGTTATGGGATACTACCGCCCTGTAGATAGTTTTAATGTGGGCAAAAAAGGGGAACACGAACAAAGAGTCTATTTTAAGCAAAGCTTCTCTAATTAAATTCAGGAGATAACCCACATCAATGCCAATAGAAACTACTTATTATAAAAAACCGCCGATTTATGATATTACCCCTTTTACGCTTCAAGATTTTCCAAATCTTAGTGCATGTATTTTGTGGTTTATCGGATGTAATTTTCGATGCCTTTATTGTCATAATCCGGACATCGTTTTAACAAATAAAGGGAAGAAACATGTAAACGAAATATGGCACTTTCTCCAGAGTAGACAAAAACTATTAGAAGGAGTGGTAGTATCAGGAGGAGAATGTACTCTATATCCCGGGTTAAAATTATTCTTGGAAAAGGTTAGGTTTTTAAACTTTAAAATCAAATTAGATACTAACGGGACAAATCCAACTATGATAAAAAGTTTATGCGAGCAAAAGCTGATAGATTATATAGCCCTAGATTATAAAGCTCCAGCAGGTAAATTTTTGCAAATAACAAAATGTAAAAATCAAAAAGCTGTTTTCCAAACCCTGGATTATTTATGTAGCAGTAATACACCTTTTGAGGTAAGAACTACTGTACATACAAGTATCTTAAATGAGGATGATATTAATCAAATAATAATTGACCTAGAGGCACGCAATTTCCTAGGTACTTATTATTTACAAAACTTTACTCAGTGTAAGACATTGTTTCCTTTGCCAGATCAAAAAAGGGAACTGGATTTTAATTTATTACACCAGCCTAGAGAATTTATTATAAAAGCTCGAGGATTTTTAGAGTCATCACCTAAATTGCCTTATAATTAAAATTTAACATTAATAAAGTTAATAATCCGAGCTACTGTAATAACGGGCATTCACTCTTATTATAACGAGGACAGCGAGGATATATACTAACATCACAAAAGCTACATAAAGACTTTATATTAGGCATTATTACCACGTCACTTTTTATTTGAAAACCCTTTTTCTTTAGATCATTCAATGCTCTAGAGAAAGTTTCAGCTTTCATCCCAAGATAAGATGCTATAATCCCCTTATTATATGGCAACTGTAATACATTTGAGAGAGCATAATTATTAGAAAATAGATTTAAAAGAAACCAACCAACTCTCTCTTCTGCAGCTTTAAGCCGTATATTGCCGATTTGAGAGGTAAGTGTTTCTAACTGCTTAGATAATAAATTTAATATATTTAGAGCAAAAAATTGGCAATTTTCTGCTAGTTTTTTAAGAGCTGCAACCGGAATACTTATTAAAGTAGTAGATGACATTGTTTGAATATTGACCTGGGACGGAGTATTAAGAATCATGGAAGATTCTATCAAAGTATTACCGGAGCTAAACAGTTGAACAACAGATTCTTCCCCTTCAAAGGATATCTTTGACAGTTTTATCCACCCGTTTAAAATAAGGTAAAAAGCTGAAGGATAATCACCTTCAAGCAAAAGCACTGTACCTTTTTTATATTTTTTTACTTGGGCATTTTCTAATAGTAATTTCAGTTTCTCTTCTTGAACCCCAGCTAGAAAAGAAAAAGTCTTAATAAGACTACATAACTTATTACCCTGGTACATTTTAATTTCCGACCAATTAGCTTGTTTTAATAAGCTTTTTTTAGTGCAACCCTTATCTGCCGTAATCTTATTTATCAATAGTGAGCTCAAATTTTGTAATACCAAATGTAATTTTTTTTCATAATTTACAATAGCTAGATGTATACGTCAAGCTAGTTAGTCATTACTATGACGAAACAGAGGGAGGCTAAGAGAAATTTTAGGTACAGTGGTTGGAAGCATAAATATTTATGCTTCCAACCTTATTACATTTCTCTTACTTATAATAAAATGTAGTAAATTTAAGCAGAATTACTGACTTTTAATAATTTTTTTAACAATCATATTATTCACAACTCAAGCTATGGCATTAAATATAGGCGGTATTGATATGGATAATAAAATAATTATTTGAGACAATGACGGTACGATAACCGGCTCTAAAGACCCGAGCGACGAAACCTCAAAGGCTAAAGTACTACTACCCAATGTTAAGCAGATTATGGAAGTTGCAAAATTCAATTTTGTAGTTTCTGGTTTTAAATCCCCTGAGGGTAAGGCGCAAAATTTTGATCCTGACCTTGTGGCGGAGAAATTTATAAGTCTGATGCAAAAGCTTCCAATTAGTGCTGCTGCTTTTTCGCCGGCTATTGGTGGTATAGCCTTTTTCGTGAGTTATTATTTTAATCTACTTTGCACCCAGCCTGCAATCTTCTTTGCTGTTTTAGCTACATCGTCTTTGCTGGTATCAATGATCTTGATATTAGCCTTCTGAGTCCAGGAACTAAGGTCATCTAAAGCACTCCAGTTTAAAGCGCTCCAGGAATTCTCTTTTATGGCCTGTAGATGCCAATGCGGATCGAAAAGATGCATACGAAGCCATGCAGCCCAGCTTAGCATATTTTGATCAGCTCCATATGTACCTCGTTTCCTTAGACGCTTGATACGTTCTATGTCACTTACGTCCAAAAAGCAAAAATTGATCTTGCTAAGCTGCGTAGCAGACGGGCAGGCAAATATTTCGCCAAGTACCATTTGGCCAAGTAGGCAGGCATCTTGGTTATCGCTTAACAGTTTCTGCAGCCATTTTTCAGTAGATTCTTGACGCCATTTTGTATCAGCATCTTTTGGTACTCCAATCTCATCAAAATCATATACGGCAATCCTCTTGCCCCAAAGTTCTTTTAAATGAGGCATGATAGCTGTTTTACCACTACCACTTGCTCCAGCCATAAAATATAGATTCATAAAACTTTCCTCATTTTAAGATGCGGGATTGTGTCCTTATCGAAATAATCACCTTCAGAAGCGTAATTGTTTTTGAGATAAAGGTTAACAGCCGAATCTCCTACATGACAATAGATAGAATGAATCCTTTGTCTCTTGCATAAGATTCGCAGAATTCCATCATTTACGATCCTATACCAGAATCTTGCAGGCCTTTTTTTTCAACGACCCTCTGAATCTTATAGGTTTTACCTTCAGGAATCAGAACCGCAGTGCTAACGACTTCATCATCTTGAAATCCCTCAATTTGAACATGATCTTTTTCTGCTTCTAATTCTTCAGGCAAAAAAGTTAGTCCCAAAGGTTTACGCAAGATCTCCTCACGTAATTTTACAGCTTTCTTAAATTCAGGAGAGCTATGCTTAATGATTTTGAAGGCTATATTATTCAGGTTCACAAATTTCTTTAAATACTATTATATTGCTGCATTTTCAAGTTTTAGAATAAGATTCTCTGATTTATTTATTATATTATCAATATCAAAATTTTTTTGTTGAGTTATTGTATTAGAATAGCGCTGTAGCATAACTAGATTATAATGAATATAACATTCGTCAAGATAATCTCTAAGTTTTTCAGATTCATTTAAATCAGCGCATATAAATAGCCCCTTATTACTAAAAGATATAAGTTTAGCAAGCTCTATTATTCCTTGATCAGCTGTTAATCCCCAGCTATCTATCTTACCAAAATAAGCATCAGATAACTTCTTGTTATTGGACATTGCTATTACTTGTATAAAAATTAAATCATATGCAGCATTCAAAGATTGTTTCTTCATATCGCCACTTTTTATAAAATTTCTTATAATTTTTTTATGAGTTTCAGAAAGCTTATTTGTATCCGCAAATGAGTATTTAGCTATTTCACATATTAATCCGTCTATAAAACTTAAATGCTCTTGTACTAAATCTAAAAATTTCTTAAACTTTTCCAAAGGCGATAAATGTGAATATTTATTTCTTACATATTGTATAAGAAATATTGAAGCCCAATCATGTAGTAAATAAAAGCTTTCTTGCTTTTGCAATGGTTGGTAATCCAAGGAATTATAGGCATCTACATATTTAGGAAGATATTGCTCAAGAAATATATTGAAAGCCATAATATTTTTCTCTTTTAGAGCGTCACATGACTCATAAAATGCTAAGCCTGGTGAGATATAGACATTTAAGAGCTTGCTAAAAATTTCTATTATTTGCTCTATTATAAAACAAACTCTGCTATCGAGAGATGGTTCTTTAAAAGTAAATTTTCTAATATTTGAAATAATATTTGTATCTAAAAATATTGTAGTCTCGATACCATTTTTAAAATTTTGAATGCATAATTCCGGAGTACATACGTTATTGATTGTTTTAAAAGAATCATTGGAAAGGTCATGATTCATACGAAATAGCTGAAGCTTTGTTTCCATAAAACACTTCTCTTAAATCGCTAAGAAGCGATAAATAGATCTTAATGCGTAAAGAAATTACGTCTTGATTTGGTATATTAATCTATCAAAAATAAATCAAACAAATCTGGCGGGGAATATGGAACACGTTGCGAACCTTAAACCGGAACCATAGGCTCGAGATTGGTTCTGTGCAATTGATTGTGTAAATTCTCATAAGTTATAATAAAAAAATTAAGGTGGCCCAATTTGTCTAGACTAAAAATCAGAAATTATGAGATATAATTTGCGTTATAATATTAGCCAATAATTTTTGTTAAATACACCTGTTCTGGAGTTAAATATTCCAAGGATTGGTGCATCCTTTTACTATTATAAAAAGTTATGTAATCTGTTATAGCATTTTTTACCTCCTTGACAGTATTTAAAATTATCAAATATATTTTTTCTTGTTTTAATGAACGCCAAAATCTTTCAATAAATACATTATCTAAAGCCCTACCTTTACCGTCCATGCTAATCTTGATTTCACGTTTAACAAGTTCGTAGATGAAATTTTTTGACGTAAATTGAGAACCTTGATCGGTATTAAAAACCTCAGGTTGACCGTGCTTTTCTAGGGCTTCTTCTAGTGCGTCGATGCAAAAATCACTTTCTAAGCTAATAGAAACCTTCCAGCTCAGAATATAACGGCTAAACCAATCAATAATGGCTACTAGATATACAAATCCTTGTGCCATTCTAATATAAGTTATATCGGTGCTCCATACCTGATTTGTCTTAGTAATTTCAACGCCTTTTAAAAGATAAGGATATACCTTATGAGCTTGGTTGCGCTTGCTTAAATTCATTTTAGGATAAATGGCTTCTATTGACATTATTCCGTAATAACGACTTACCGCTTTGCGACCAATAACAATTCCAAACGGTACAAGATGCTTGGACATTCTTCTGGCCCCGAAATACGGATGCTCTGTATAGATTTCATCAATTACTTTCATTATTTCTAAGTCTCTTGTAGTTATTCCTTTTGCCTTGTAATAATAAGTAGATTTATTAATTAAAAGTAGATCGCATTGCCTAACAATGCTTAGATTTATACAATTATTATCAATCATACTTTTCCTAGTTTCCAAGTCCAAACAATGTAGATTTTTTTTTCAGCCAGTCACGCTCAACGCTTAACTGTCCTATTTGTTCATATAATTGTTTTATCAAATCTTGATTGTCTGGATCTTTTGTTGCCGGCTTAACTTGAAAACCACTAACTAAATTTTCTATACCTCTTTTTTTCCATGCTTGTATTTGAGTTGCATGAACCCCGTACTTACTGCTTATTTGTGCTATTGTCATTTCAGCTTTTATTGCTTCTATAACAATTTTTGTTTTTTCCGTCGCACTATATTGCTTCGCTTTTTTAGACATATAATTTCCATTTCCTTGTTGTGAAATTATATCTCATTCTTCATTTTTAGCAGTCCAGTTTTTGGGTACCATTATAAATTATAATTTAAGGAGAGATAAATGACTAAAAATATACAAACTGACAAACTAAATGCAGCAATAGATATGCTAATAGAAAGTGATGCGGATTTATCAAATGTACTTGGGAAAGAAGGTTTAATTAAACAACTTAGCAAACGTATTTTAGAACATGCTTTAGAAGCAGAAATGCAAAGCCATTTAGGCTACGAACGCTATAGTAGATCTGAGGTAGAAAATGCACGAAATGGTAGTTATCAAAAGAATTTAATAACCAATAACGGTCAGATAGAACTTAATGTTCCAAGAGACAGGAAGGGACAATTTGAACCTATAATTGTCAAAAAGAAGCAAAGCCGAATAGACGGTTTAGATGAAAAAATAATATCCTTGTATGCTAAAGGTATGAGTATATCAGATATCAAGATTCAATTAGAGGAATTATACGGAGCTGAAGTAAGTGAATCTCTAATTAGTAGAGTAACTGACGATGTAATTGATGAAGTTAAATCTTGGCAAGGTAGAGCTTTAGAGTCTGTATACCCAATAGTATTTTTTGATTGTTTAGTAGTTAAGGTAAGACAGGATAAGCGAATTATCAATAAGGCTGTATATATAGCGTTAGGAATTGATTTATCGGGTCATAAGGATATTCTTGGGTTATGGATCAGCGATAATGAAGGAGCTAAGTTCTGGTTAAATAATTTAACCGAAATGAAGAACAGAGGCTTATTAGACATTCTCATTGCCTGCAGCGATAATTTGACTGGTATGTCGGAAGCTATATCGGCAGTATATCCAAAGTGTGAGCATCAACTCTGTATTGTGCACCAAATCAGAAATAGTTTAAAATTTGTCTCATATAAAGATCGTAAAAAATTGGCAGCTGATCTAAAGCCTATATATCAGGCTATTACTGAGGAGGAGGCACAAGAAGCTCTTGAAAGTTTTGAAGTTAAATGGGGTAAAAATTATCCTCAGATAGCCAAATCCTGGTATAATAATTGGGATAATTTAATGATATTTTTACAATATCCTGAAGCAATCCGTAAAATTATTTATACTACCAATACCATAGAATCCTTGAATAACCAGCTAAGAAAAGTAACAAAAAATAAGCGGGTTTTTCCAAGTGATGAATCGGTTTTTAAGACTTTGTACTTGACTATAGATTACATTACGCGAAAATGGAGTATGCCCATCCAAAATTGGAATGAAGCCATGGCTCATTTTTTGATAAAATTTGAGGATAGAATTTAAGGTACTTATGGCTGAATTTACACAATGAATTCAAAAGACTCTCGAGATTATCAATATCCACCTTTACTAAAAAGGAAGTATAGCGCTAATATATCCGGTATGTGAATAGTATTTTTTACTTTTACCAAAATCATATCCTATTTCTATATTTACATGCCTTGATCTTTTTATTTTTAATGAACCACCTACTTTGTAAAGTGTTTTCTGTAATTTACTTGATGGGGTAATAAGTGGCTCTGTACCATCTAAAATTGTTATTGTAGTGTTATCGTTATTGGAACTAAGCGTATTCATATATTTCACATGTATTTCAGGTATTATTAAATATGAATCCAGTTCAATTGCTTTGCTTACCTTTATGCCAAGTAACCCAGTGGTTTTATCTACCTTTCTTGCTGCTACTCCTCTGTTAAAACCAGCTCCTTTTTCTTGATACTTCCTTATATGTAACTCATCATATGTAATACCTATGCTTGGTATTACGTGAATCTTTCCTTGGGTTATATGATCATAATATAATTCCAGTTTACCACCATATAGATCCCCCTCAGTTCTTGCATACGAAATATCTCCACTTAAGTTCATATTATGCCTTGATTTATTAACATAACTTTTTCCATATCTAGCTTGCGTATCTATAAATATATTTTTATTCAATTCATAAAACCCATAAACAGTTGCAATATGGTTATTTATCTTTTCTTTTGCATCATTGCTTTTTACATTATCCTGAATAAATGCATAGGCAAGCCCTACCGAATTACCCATAAGATCCAGGCCTACAACTACACCTTGCTGATCTGATTTATAAGCTTGTACTAACTTATATTGACTTTGTTTTGCATGTGATTTTAAGCCTTTAATCCATACTTCATCTTCTGCCGTAATTTCATCACCAGCTGAAACTGAATAACCATCTAAGTTAACTGATGTCATTCTTGTATCAATTATCTGATCGAGACTTATCAGATCGGTTAATATGGTATCAGTTGTTAATGTATCCGGTTTTTGTATTGGCGTAAAATCACCTACATTTTTTGCAATTTCCGGATCGGTAAAATACAACTGCTTTTGTTGATTTAGTGATTGTATGGCATTATTGATTCCTACCTTTAATCCTCTTACTACAGCTTCTTGAGCATAAATATTCCTTTTAATCTCACTTACTGATATATTTGTTTGATTCCCTCCTTGTAGTTCTTTCTCAAGTTTGCTTATTTGTGAATTTATCCCAGCTATTTGCTGATTTGTACTAACTATTAACGTACTTATCTCGTTTATTACTTCTTTTAGGGCTTCCTGCATCTCTGGAGAATGATTTAATACTTTAAGCTCTTTGCTATTTAGCAAATTCTGATACTCAGGTAAATTACTTATCGTTGATAATTCAGTGTTTTGTGTTCTATTATATGTTTCCAGAAGTTTTGGGGTACTTGTAAATATCTCATCAACCTTAGTTT
This sequence comes from Candidatus Megaera polyxenophila, assembly GCF_029982035.1. Classification (NCBI taxonomy): domain Bacteria; kingdom Pseudomonadati; phylum Pseudomonadota; class Alphaproteobacteria; order Rickettsiales; family Rickettsiaceae; genus Candidatus Megaera; species Candidatus Megaera polyxenophila. The sequence goes on along the minus strand of NZ_CP104166.1, from coordinate 1,361,897 downwards.
TCAGTTTTTGTCCTATAATGGCTCTAAATTGTAAAGCTTCGCTATTTATATTTGATGTAGCAAATATTGTTCCAAGTAATAAAGTAATAATCAATATCAATTGGAATATTACTTGCTTTAACATGTTTTTCATAAATCTCTAATTGTTTCTTATTTATTATACTCTACCTTTATTACATATTTTATGGAATAATGGTATACTTACTGTAGTTTTTAAATATTTTATTTTGATCTAACTTAGTGCTAAACTAGACTATGATATCTATTGCAAAATCAACCAGTAAATCTGATCCAGATGATTCTTCTGTCCCTATATAACCTATATTGTCCATATAATCAGAAGAACTGCAAATAAATTCCATAATACCCATATCTTCCGGTATTAAATCCTTGCTTACCGGATTTATTACCAGATTACTATATTGATTTTCTAGAGCGTCACTGTTAAGTAATTCACGCTCTACCAATAATGAATGGTATGAAATAGCCTCCTCCTGAGATAGCCTTTGTCCTGTCAAACAAAACATGAAGTCTTCTATTACCTCAGGACCGCAGTTAGCATACTTTTGAGTTTCTAATGTTAATTGCTTGGTATCTAATCGATATTCTCTGAATATCTGTGCTAAGGCAGATGGTATCTGCTGGTTTTCTGGATCAATATAGTAAAGCATAGTACCGCTTTCCTGCTTTGTAAACATTAACCCGGCAGCATGCTTGTTAAATAAGTTCAAAGGAGCAAGTATCACCGGTGCATTTATTGCACTTAATTCTACTAATAACTTATCCATATTATTATTACTACTATCTATAAATGAATAATTATTACTTACTACCTTGACATCGGCTATTCCGGCATCCTTTATCCGCAATTTTAATATGGAATTAATAGCATCTAGTGTATATTTACCAAAATAGTGGTGTATTCCGTTGATATTCTCATGTCCGTTTATATCATTACCGGCTAGAGCAGGTTCATCAGTAACACTCTTTAGTATTCCCTTGGGCATAATATTTCCAAGCTTTTCTGCAAAAACTTTAACATCATTGGTAATCTGCATAGTAGGTGATTCAAATAATCCGCTCTTACTTACTTTCCCACTAATACTTTCAGATACGTACTGAGCCACTTTGCGCAGGATTTTTAAACTCTTTGTCGTACTTCCAAATCCAAATGAAAGTATATCCAATAAATGATCAGATTCTTCCTGCTGCGATAAAACAACCTTCGTAATATCAAAAATACCAGTATCTATTAAATCATTTGAAGTAGGAACTGACTTCTTGGTAAAACTGAATTTTAAGGCACTGCTAGCAAATAAACCGGCAACTTGGCCTATTGCCGATCTAGTTGTTGGACTATTTACACTAACAATAGGTAATTCATCTAATCTGTAAAAAGAATCTTCACCTAAATTCCTTATTTGAGCTAGTTCCTCATCATGGATTTTGAATCCCGAGCTATTAACTCCTTTTGTTAATTCACTTAAATTACCCTTGCTGCTTATGCATATATCTGCATTCCTGGTATTATTGATAAATTCAATTAAACCATTTACATGGTGCAATTGTAATTGTAATACGGCATATTGTGATTCCATATGCTTTAACATACAATTCTTGCCGTTGTTATTTAAGTCTTTTTTAAGTAACAATATTTGATGGAAATCTTCTGAATCAATTATGCTTTCCAAGAATTTTATTCTTTGATTTAATACTCTTTGGGTATCCTCAAGATATTCTTTGGCCTTTTCTTTATATCCATTATCATAATCTTTGCTATCTATGATACCATTCGCCAATTGCTCTAGTCTGTTTCTTTGCCAGCTGCTAATCATGATTTCAAAATGTTTCATGCTTGCAAGTAATCCAGGGTCATCATTTATGCACTCCTGATTTAAAACACCTTTTGCTCTGTCATATAGTTTGTATCCTATTTCTTCTATTGATAAAATAGAATCAATATATCTAGTTGCAAAATATGGGTTAAAAAACTGATGCTCATAATCTTTAACACTAGCTGCTGCCTCCCTTAACCTATCAAATACTTGCCTAATCTTAACAGGATCTCGCTCATCAAATGCCAAGGCCCACTGTAGCCTTAAATCTTCTAGGACAAGATAAGCCACCTATCGGTGGCAGCTTAAAAGAAGATACTCTTGACCGATAAATATTTATGGAGGATTATAATACTGGTATTTGATTTGTTTTAACTTGAGTTATAAAGACTGAATGTTAGACATACATAAGATAATATATAATTGAGTTATGAGTAACTTGCACTCTGAGCAGCATTTGGTCAATGAATTAGCGGTAAAAACTCTTAAGGCCATTTCTAAAGAGCAAGCAATTCCTTACAGCAGGATCAAAAAGATTTTTTCCGAAGGAGATAAGGAAATAGCCAAGGCTTTCTGGATAATGTTGCGAAAAATATCTCCCAATCATAAGTATAATTCTGTTTACTATTGCCCTGATTGTAAAGAATTTGATTTAGAACGCAAAGGAAGAAAGATTCCTTGGTAAGAAAACATTAACTATAAGTAATTTATGGAAATAGTCGGTAAAGGAATATCTATAAAACATATTTTTCTAGACCGTGGTAATTGGTCTCGATTTCGCTAAAAAATACGGCAAGCTAAGATACGGCATTATTTTCAACGTCACTAAAGTTATATCGTGTGGAACGAAATATTTAGGATTTAAACGTTATAGCTGCCGTGATTGTAACCGCAATAAATCGGTAGCATTCAGCTGTAAAGGTAGGTTTTGTTCTCGTTGTGGTAAGAAACAAACGGATCAATGGGTGAGTAAGGCTAGCAATGTTCTACCAAAAACACGATGGCAGCATATAATGGTACCCAAAAACTGGACTGCTAAAAATGAAGAATGAGATATAATTTCACAACAAGGAAATGGAAATTATATGTCTAAAAAAGCGAAGCAATATAGTGCGACGGAAAAAACAAAAATTGTTATAGAAGCAATAAAAGCTGAAATGACAATAGCACAAATAAGCAGTAAGTACGGGGTTCATGCAACTCAAATACAAGCATGGAAAAAAAGAGGTATAGAAAATTTAGTTAGTGGTTTTCAAGTTAAGCCGGCAACAAAAGATCCAGACAATCAAGATTTGATAAAACAATTATATGAACAAATAGGACAGTTAAGCGTTGAGCGTGACTGGCTGAAAAAAATCTACATTGTTTGGACTTGGAAACTAGGAAAAGTATGATTGATAATAATTGTATAAATCTAAGCATTGTTAGGCAATGCGATCTACTTTTAATTAATAAATCTACTTATTATTACAAGGCAAAAGGAATAACTACAAGAGACTTAGAAATAATGAAAGTAATTGATGAAATCTATACAGAGCATCCGTATTTCGGGGCCAGAAGAATGTCCAAGCATCTTGTACCGTTTGGAATTGTTATTGGTCGCAAAGCGGTAAGTCGTTATTACGGAATAATGTCAATAGAAGCCATTTATCCTAAAATGAATTTAAGCAAGCGCAACCAAGCTCATAAGGTATATCCTTATCTTTTAAAAGGCGTTGAAATTACTAAGACAAATCAGGTATGGAGCACCGATATAACTTATATTAGAATGGCACAAGGATTTGTATATCTAGTAGCCATTATTGATTGGTTTAGCCGTTATATTCTGAGCTGGAAGGTTTCTATTAGCTTAGAAAGTGATTTTTGCATCGACGCACTAGAAGAAGCCCTAGAAAAGCACGGTCAACCTGAGGTTTTTAATACCGATCAAGGTTCTCAATTTACGTCAAAAAATTTCATCTACGAACTTGTTAAACGTGAAATCAAGATTAGCATGGACGGTAAAGGTAGGGCTTTAGATAATGTATTTATTGAAAGATTTTGGCGTTCATTAAAACAAGAAAAAATATATTTGATAATTTTAAATACTGTCAAGGAGGTAAAAAATGCTATAACAGATTACATAACTTTTTATAATAGTAAAAGGATGCACCAATCCTTGGAATATTTAACTCCAGAACAGGTGTATTTAACAAAAATTATTGGCTAATATTATAACGCAAATTATATCTCATAATTTCTGATTTTTAGTCTAGACAAATTGGGCCACCTTAGGGTTCATGCAACTCAAATACAAGCATGGAAAAAAAGAGGTATAGAAAATTTAGTTAGTGGTTTTCAAGTTAAGCCGGCAACAAAAGATCCAGACAATCAAGATTTGATAAAACAATTATATGAACAAATAGGACAGTTAAGCGTTGAGCGTGACTGGCTGAAAAAAAAATCTACATTGTTTGGACTTGGAAACTAGGAAAAGTATGATTGATAATAATTGTATAAATCTAAGCATTGTTAGGCAATGCGATCTACTTTTAATTAATAAATCTACTTATTATTACAAGGCAAAAGGAATAACTACAAGAGACTTAGAAATAATGAAAGTAATTGATGAAATCTATACAGAGCATCCGTATTTCGGGGCCAGAAGAATGTCCAAGCATCTTGTACCGTTTGGAATTGTTATTGGTCGCAAAGCGGTAAGTCGTTATTACGGAATAATGTCAATAGAAGCCATTTATCCTAAAATGAATTTAAGCAAGCGCAACCAAGCTCATAAGGTATATCCTTATCTTTTAAAAGGCGTTGAAATTACTAAGACAAATCAGGTATGGAGCACCGATATAACTTATATTAGAATGGCACAAGGATTTGTATATCTAGTAGCCATTATTGATTGGTTTAGCCGTTATATTCTGAGCTGGAAGGTTTCTATTAGCTTAGAAAGTGATTTTTGCATCGACGCACTAGAAGAAGCCCTAGAAAAGCACGGTCAACCTGAGGTTTTTAATACCGATCAAGGTTCTCAATTTACGTCAAAAAATTTCATCTACGAACTTGTTAAACGTGAAATCAAGATTAGCATGGACGGTAAAGGTAGGGCTTTAGATAATGTATTTATTGAAAGATTTTGGCGTTCATTAAAACAAGAAAAAATATATTTGATAATTTTAAATACTGTCAAGGAGGTAAAAAATGCTATAACAGATTACATAACTTTTTATAATAGTAAAAGGATGCACCAATCCTTGGAATATTTAACTCCAGAACAGGTGTATTTAACAAAAATTATTGGCTAATATTATAACGCAAATTATATCTCATAATTTCTGATTTTTAGTCTAGACAAATTGGGCCACCTTATTAGTAAAGCATCAAAACTAGTTTTATCTGCTAAAGATGGGCTATCTGATATCTGAACTATCTTCTTAAGAGCCGCTACTATTTCATCTTTCGCAAAAGATTGATTATCTAGTAATTCTATGATTTTATCACCACTTAATACAATTTTTCTACGCCCCAAGCAGAATTCCTGTATTTCAGCTTTTTTGCCAAAAAATATTGCTTCATTTTTAACGTCTTTGAATCTTTGCTCTAAAAATGCATGATCTACGCTTAATTTCTCATATACTTCAAGGTGAGTTAGTATATAGTTTATCTGTTCTTCTTTAAGTAATGTTTTATCTCTTATCACCTGTACTAACTGATGCTTAGCAAAAATATTACCACCAACATTAAAGCCTAATTGCATCAGTAAAGAATTAAAATTATTTTGCTCTGTATTATAAGACTCTTCAGCTATATCAATTATCTTCTTAAGAGCTGCTATTACTTCATCTTTTGCAAAAGATTGATTATCTAGTAATTCTATAGTTTTATCATTCCCTAATACAATTTTTCTAAGTCCCAAGCAAAATTCCTGTATTTCAGCTTTCTTACCAAAAAACATTGCTTCATTTTTAACGTCTTTGAGTCTTTGCTCTAAAAATGCATGATCTATAGTTAATAATTCACTAGTAAGTATATCTTTGATCATATCTCCATGATCACAAAACACTGGATGGTCTAGTTGTCCTAATAGTTTTTGTGAAATATCACCAGCTATTTTAATTACTTCTTCTACTTTAATCAGAGTGGCTGTATCTTCTATAAACTTCTTTTTGGTATAAATTGCAGTTTCAAAAGAAGAGGACTGTATTTCCCTATGTTTATAGCCCCAAGACTGTTTTTGAGAATTAGTTAATGAACGCATTAAATCATCTAAAACTTGTTCTTTACAATATCGGAATACATCAGGAAATGCTATAAGCTCAGTATCTGTTACTCTCTCACCTAAATTATCTGTTTTTTTAAAAAGTTGCCTTTCTGAAATAATTTTTGTGCTTTCTAAAATTTGTAGTATTTTTTGATATGTTTCATATTCTTCATTTTTATATGTAATATAGCTATCATCATGGGTCGTAATAAATTTAATAGCATTATCATAATTTGCCAATTCTAAAGATGGTTTTTGTAAAAGATATGTTTCTGGCAGTTTAGGGAGCGCTTTATAATCTTCAAGCCATTGTTCAAAGTTCAGTTTCTTTTGTTGTAGTATTCTATAATGGTACCCAAAAACTGGACTGCTAAAAATGAAGAATGAGATATAATTTCACAACAAGGAAATGGAAATTATATGTCTAAAAAAGCGAAGCAATATAGTGCGACGGAAAAAACAAAAATTGTTATAGAAGCAATAAAAGCTGAAATGACAATAGCACAAATAAGCAGTAAGTACGGGGTTCATGCAACTCAAATACAAGCATGGAAAAAAAGAGGTATAGAAAATTTAGTTAGTGGTTTTCAAGTTAAGCCGGCAACAAAAGATCCAGACAATCAAGATTTGATAAAACAATTATATGAACAAATAGGACAGTTAAGCGTTGAGCGTGACTGGCTGAAAAAAAAATCTACATTGTTTGGACTTGGAAACTAGGAAAAGTATGATTGATAATAATTGTATAAATCTAAGCATTGTTAGGCAATGCGATCTACTTTTAATTAATAAATCTACTTATTATTACAAGGCAAAAGGAATAACTACAAGAGACTTAGAAATAATGAAAGTAATTGATGAAATCTATACAGAGCATCCGTATTTCGGGGCCAGAAGAATGTCCAAGCATCTTGTACCGTTTGGAATTGTTATTGGTCGCAAAGCGGTAAGTCGTTATTACGGAATAATGTCAATAGAAGCCATTTATCCTAAAATGAATTTAAGCAAGCGCAACCAAGCTCATAAGGTATATCCTTATCTTTTAAAAGGCGTTGAAATTACTAAGACAAATCAGGTATGGAGCACCGATATAACTTATATTAGAATGGCACAAGGATTTGTATATCTAGTAGCCATTATTGATTGGTTTAGCCGTTATATTCTGAGCTGGAAGGTTTCTATTAGCTTAGAAAGTGATTTTTGCATCGACGCACTAGAAGAAGCCCTAGAAAAGCACGGTCAACCTGAGGTTTTTAATACCGATCAAGGTTCTCAATTTACGTCAAAAAATTTCATCTACGAACTTGTTAAACGTGAAATCAAGATTAGCATGGACGGTAAAGGTAGGGCTTTAGATAATGTATTTATTGAAAGATTTTGGCGTTCATTAAAACAAGAAAAAATATATTTGATAATTTTAAATACTGTCAAGGAGGTAAAAAATGCTATAACAGATTACATAACTTTTTATAATAGTAAAAGGATGCACCAATCCTTGGAATATTTAACTCCAGAACAGGTGTATTTAACAAAAATTATTGGCTAATATTATAACGCAAATTATATCTCATAATTTCTGATTTTTAGTCTAGACAAATTGGGCCACCTTATTCTTTCTTGCTCTGCATGATCTTGAATGAGTACTTTACTGGCAATCACACATTTTTTGCTAATTCTAAAATCTTTTATAATACCATATTGATCCTTTAATAACTCATCAAACAGCTTTTGTGATTGGTCACCTATTATACCTGGAGCATTAAAGCAGTCAGGGGATATTTCTGAACCTATAGCTGAGTTAATTGCGTTTATATGCACGGATAGTAGTTGTGCTTCACCTTCGTTTTGTTTAGCAAAACAGTTAGATTCAAGTCCTTTACCCCTAGATCTTGCAACTTCATTAATTGATTTTAATATCTGATTTCTCGATAGAATCCTACTTCTATCGTCTTCAAGCATCATTAATGATTTCTTTAGTGCCACTTTAGCTTTTACTTTTGCATCAAATCCCCCTCCTTCTTTATGAATGATACAAAATGCTTTATAATAAAGAGCTATACTAGCAAATGATGAATGTTTATCTATAATATAATCAAAACAATCTAAAGCTTCAGAATATTGTTCATTATCTAAATACACACGACCTAGTGCATTCAACTCTCCCGGTTCCTCAATTAACCCGTATTTATTATCTAGTTTGCTATTTATTTCCTAAAATTCTTGGTCAAATTATTTAATTTATAAAACAAATTAACAGGTATATAAATTTTGTTTGTGTTGTATTTTCAACTCTTAGCTAAATAAATAGTCATAACTTAATATCAAAAATAGTTATTAATTTTACAATCGCTTGATAGGCTAAGTATTATCAAATCATTATATGATGCTTGTGGGGAAATTATGAAAAATAAAGCTATAATAGAATTTGAAAGTAACAACTTAACTAATTTTGATTCTTGGTATACTTCAGATGTAATTACTTATTTAACATACCTGAATAAACAAGGTGAATTATTAAAGTATACGTTTTTTGATGGAGATTTTAAAGAACAGTTTTTAAGCATAAATATGCTTAAAAATGCTTTAGGACAAGGATTCAGTTTTATCTGTAAAGAACCTGGAGTTGGACAGAATTACTTTATATTTGGGATATTGGTTCAAAATAAACTTATTATTGTTAATCCTATGGGCGAAACTGCTCACAAAGATTTTTATAAAATAGCATCAATAATAAAAAAACATTGTAATTTAGATGTCTATTTAAGTAATACAATTATCCAAAAAGATGCAAGTTTAGATAATAAAGGAATAGTTTCTTGTGGTCCAATATGTGTGGAATTAATAAGGCACATATCTTTACTTTCTGAAAAAGATATTTTGTCTTTTTTAGCATTATCTACAAATGTTACAGAACAACACAAATACGAATTAGAATATAAAGAACTGAATATAAAAGCTTTATTACCTGAATCGTTAAATACATTAGAAACCACAGATTTAATTCATTATCAGTTTGCAGTAGAAGAAATTAGAAAACAACACTTAAAGATTCTAACAGAAGACCTTTTTATTGTAGGTTTAAGCTTAGAAAAGCAAAATGAATTCTTAGAAAATGATTGTATTAACCATCCAATTCAAGTGGAAACTAGAAAATGTACTCAAGATGGTAAGTTATTAGAAGCAGTAGATAGAATAAAACAAGTACTTGTTAAAACAAACCAAGACTTAAAACCAGAAAAAGCAACAATTGGTAATGAAAAAATGAAATCACAAGAAGTAAGAGGCTTTTACTCAGAAACTGATGTTATGGTTTTGATAGAAGCTTTATTAGCTAGGGCAGGATTAAGAAGAGATAAAGATGGCCGAATTGATGAGAGTATTCAGATATTAGTACCAAAACGGACAATACTGGAATTAGGAAACGTCAGTGAAGCAGAAGTTGGTGATATAGCTTCAGAAATTTTAAAGATACAACCTAGTCAACAGATATTAATACCAGTTATTATTCCAAGTAGAGTACATTGGGTAACATTACAAATTAGAAGCCACAGGGATGGTACAATACACTTGCTATGTTATGATTCCATAGGAAATCGATACGAGCAAGAAATGGTTGTACTTTGTGATTTATTGAGGATGAAATTACCAGAAAAAGTTATTGCAGTAGGCGAAGCTAAAACTCCTATAATCCAGAAAGGTAACGTATATTGTGGAGGGTATACAGCCCGATTAATTAGTAATCTAGTGATATCAAAGCAACCAGTATATGCTAATATTGATATCTGGAATTGCAGAGACTTAAAAGATGAGGATTTAAGAGCCGAAGATTTACAAATTGTTAATGAAATACAACCTTTTAATTGGCAAAAATTTGGTAATCCGGATTTACTGAGTGCGTATGAGTGCAAAAGTAATGCGGAGCAAGGATCACGACTAAGAACATTAACATTGCAAGATAAAAAAACACAGATACGCGAAGAACTAAAAACATTCTAAGGTGGCCCAATTTGTCTAGACTAAAAATCAGAAATTATGAGATATAATTTGCGTTATAATATTAGCCAATAATTTTTGTTAAATACACCTGTTCTGGAGTTAAATATTCCAAGGATTGGTGCATCCTTTTACTATTATAAAAAGTTATGTAATCTGTTATAGCATTTTTTACCTCCTTGACAGTATTTAAAATTATCAAATATATTTTTTCTTGTTTTAATGAACGCCAAAATCTTTCAATAAATACATTATCTAAAGCCCTACCTTTACCGTCCATGCTAATCTTGATTTCACGTTTAACAAGTTCGTAGATGAAATTTTTTGACGTAAATTGAGAACCTTGATCGGTATTAAAAACCTCAGGTTGACCGTGCTTTTCTAGGGCTTCTTCTAGTGCGTCGATGCAAAAATCACTTTCTAAGCTAATAGAAACCTTCCAGCTCAGAATATAACGGCTAAACCAATCAATAATGGCTACTAGATATACAAATCCTTGTGCCATTCTAATATAAGTTATATCGGTGCTCCATACCTGATTTGTCTTAGTAATTTCAACGCCTTTTAAAAGATAAGGATATACCTTATGAGCTTGGTTGCGCTTGCTTAAATTCATTTTAGGATAAATGGCTTCTATTGACATTATTCCGTAATAACGACTTACCGCTTTGCGACCAATAACAATTCCAAACGGTACAAGATGCTTGGACATTCTTCTGGCCCGAAATACGGATGCTCTGTATAGATTTCATCAATTACTTTCATTATTTCTAAGTCTCTTGTAGTTATTCCTTTTGCCTTGTAATAATAAGTAGATTTATTAATTAAAAGTAGATCGCATTGCCTAACAATGCTTAGATTTATACAATTATTATCAATCATACTTTTCCTAGTTTCCAAGTCCAAACAATGTAGATTTTTTTTTTCAGCCAGTCACGCTCAACGCTTAACTGTCCTATTTGTTCATATAATTGTTTTATCAAATCTTGATTGTCTGGATCTTTTGTTGCCGGCTTAACTTGAAAACCACTAACTAAATTTTCTATACCTCTTTTTTTCATGCTTGTATTTGAGTTGCATGAACCCCGTACTTACTGCTTATTTGTGCTATTGTCATTTCAGCTTTTATTGCTTCTATAACAATTTTTGTTTTTTCCGTCGCACTATATTGCTTCGCTTTTTTAGACATATAATTTCCATTTCCTTGTTGTGAAATTATATCTCATTCTTCATTTTTAGCAGTCCAGTTTTTGGGTACCATTATAACCATTATATTCAATCAAGAACAATTAGTTGAATTGCAGGACACATTAAACTTAATAGATAAAGACATTAAGAAACTAACAAAAAATGATTCTTGGGTAAAGGGTGTTCTTACCACATTAAGAAAACACAAATTAGATCATACTATACTTAGGAAATTTATTTTTAGGCTTGATGAGTTAGGAGAATTAATCAGAACTGATGCAGAAGGAAGAGTAGTACTAGCTGAACAAGATGGTGATCCTAATATTCAAGATGATTTAGAAATAGAGCAAATACAAGATTTATTGGAATCTACTCTAGAGGAGGTGGTTAACCTACAGCGTAAAGAACCAAAGATAAGTGATGTTAAGAGAGAGCATGATGCTCCATCAGGAAAAGTAAGAATTGGTGGGGAAACTACCAAGCCTGTTAAGTCTTCTATAAATGAAAAAATGAAATCACAAGAAGTAAGAGGCTTTTACTCAGAAACTGATGTTATGGTTTTGATAGAAGCTTTATTAGCTAGGGCAGAATTAAGAAGAGATAAAGATGGCCGAATTGATGAGAGTAGTCAGATATTAGCACCAAAACGGACAGTACTGGAATTAGGAAACGTCAGTGAAGCAGAAGTTGGTGATATAGCTTCAGAAATTTTAAAGATACAACCTAGTCAACAGATATTAATACCAGTTATTATTCCAAGTCAACAACATTGGGTAACATTACAAATTAGAAGCCACAGGGATGATACAATACGCTTGAGATGTTATGATTCCATAGGAAATCGATACGAGCAAGAAATGGTTGTACTTTGTGATTTATTGAGGACGAGATTACCAGAAAAAGTTATTGCAGTAGGCGAAGCTAAAACTCCTACAATCCAGAAAGGTAACGTATATTGTGGAGGGTATACAGCCCGATTAATTAGTAATCTAGTGATATCAAAGCAACCAGTATATGCTAATATTGATATCTGGAATTGCAGAGACTTAAAAGATGAGGATTTAAGAGCCGAAGATTTACAAATTGTTAATGAAATACAACCTTTTAATTGGCAAAAATTTGGTAATCCGGATTTACTGAGTGCGTATGAGTGCAAAAGTAATGCGGAGCAAGGATCACGACTAAGAACATTAACATTGCAAGATAAAAAAACACAGATACGCGAAGAACTAAAAACATTCAATCAAGAACAATTAGTTGAATTGCAGGACACATTAAACTTAATAGATAAAGACATTAAGAAACTAACAAAAAATGATTCTTGGGTAAAGGGTGTTCTTACCACATTAAGAAAACACAAATTAGATCATACTATACTTAGGAAATTTATTTTTAGGCTTGATGAGTTAGGAGAATTAATCAAAACTGATGCAGAAGGAAGAGTAGTACTAGCTGAACAAGATGGTGATCCTAATATTCAAGATGATTTAGAAATAGAGCAAATACAAAAGTTATTACAATTTACCTTACTGATAGTTAAACAAGAGCTTAGAAATCTAACTCATCCTAAAAGAGAACTGGATGAAGTAATGTCAGATTCAACGTCTAAAAATAAATCTGAAGAAGTTAAGTTTAAATACGGGATAAGACATCCTAAATATGATCTAGTATCTGAAGAAAGAGATGTAATAGATATCACGCAAACCATCGACAAAGAACAGTTAAGAATTAAGGCTAAGGAAGAATATATAGAGAATAAAAGGCAGGAAGTAGTAGATTTAAGAGAAGATAGAATACCAACTTTAGAAGAGGAACGAGATTTATTGCCGATTATTGTAACAGGACTGGATAATAAATTAAAGGGATTAAATGAGCTAACTAAAGATTTTGATCTTTTAGAAAGGCAAACACAAAGAGATATTACTAGAATAGAAGCAGATAATGGTCGCGATGAGATTACAATAAAGGGTTATTATCAAACATTAAGCAATTTGCTTACAGAAATCGAACGGTTAAAAGTAGAAATTAAGAGATTAAAAACTGCAAAAGCTGCAGTAAGAGGAGAGGAAGAAAGCGCATTTAAAGAAAGAATCTTTGTTCAAGTGGGAGGACAAAGGTCTGATAATTATAGCCCAGATGGTTATTGTAATCATAAATCTTGTCCTGCAACTTTACCAGGGGAAACCAAATGTCAGTATAAAAATGCAGTAAAAGATGCAGTAAGTTTCTCTATCAACAAATTTCCCTCACTTGCTTCTGAAGATGAACTTTTAAATCATTTATCAGCATATAAACACTCTGCGGTAGGTGATGCTGTACACCAAGCTGATTTGCTGATGATACCTAGACATGTATATGATAGTTATACGGAGCTACAAAATAAAATTAGGCAACGAGAAGAAGAATATCAACATCAAATTACACAAAATGAAAGTACGCAACAGCGTAAAGAAATAGAAAGGAATAACTTAAGAGCAGAAATTATAAGAAAGGAGAATGTACTTAATGATAACAATATTATCCTTAGCGCTACAGAGAGAGAAAAAGACCGCATTACTCTTCAAGGAGATAGTGATCCCCAAGTGAATTTTATAACTGATAGTAAAGATGTATTAACAGATCAGCAGTCATTTATTAATGGAGAAATAGCTAATAAAGAAGAAGAAATAAGTGAACTTGTTCTTAATATTATAATGGTACCCAAAAACTGGACTGCTAAAAATGAAGAATGAGATATAATTTCACAACAAGGAAATGGAAATTATATGTCTAAAAAAGCGAAGCAATATAGTGCGACGGAAAAAACAAAAATTGTTATAGAAGCAATAAAAGCTGAAATGACAATAGCACAAATAAGCAGTAAGTACGGGGTTCATGCAACTCAAATACAAGCATGGAAAAAAAGAGGTATAGAAAATTTAGTTAGTGGTTTTCAAGTTAAGCCGGCAACAAAAGATCCAGACAATCAAGATTTGATAAAACAATTATATGAACAAATAGGACAGTTAAGCGTTGAGCGTGACTGGCTGAAAAAAAAATCTACATTGTTTGGACTTGGAAACTAGGAAAAGTATGATTGATAATAATTGTATAAATCTAAGCATTGTTAGGCAATGCGATCTACTTTTAATTAATAAATCTACTTATTATTACAAGGCAAAAGGAATAACTACAAGAGACTTAGAAATAATGAAAGTAATTGATGAAATCTATACAGAGCATCCGTATTTCGGGGCCAGAAGAATGTCCAAGCATCTTGTACCGTTTGGAATTGTTATTGGTCGCAAAGCGGTAAGTCGTTATTACGGAATAATGTCAATAGAAGCCATTTATCCTAAAATGAATTTAAGCAAGCGCAACCAAGCTCATAAGGTATATCCTTATCTTTTAAAAGGCGTTGAAATTACTAAGACAAATCAGGTATGGAGCACCGATATAACTTATATTAGAATGGCACAAGGATTTGTATATCTAGTAGCCATTATTGATTGGTTTAGCCGTTATATTCTGAGCTGGAAGGTTTCTATTAGCTTAGAAAGTGATTTTTGCATCGACGCACTAGAAGAAGCCCTAGAAAAGCACGGTCAACCTGAGGTTTTTAATACCGATCAAGGTTCTCAATTTACGTCAAAAAATTTCATCTACGAACTTGTTAAACGTGAAATCAAGATTAGCATGGACGGTAAAGGTAGGGCTTTAGATAATGTATTTATTGAAAGATTTTGGCGTTCATTAAAACAAGAAAAAATATATTTGATAATTTTAAATACTGTCAAGGAGGTAAAAAATGCTATAACAGATTACATAACTTTTTATAATAGTAAAAGGATGCACCAATCCTTGGAATATTTAACTCCAGAACAGGTGTATTTAACAAAAATTATTGGCTAATATTATAACGCAAATTATATCTCATAATTTCTGATTTTTAGTCTAGACAAATTGGGCCACCTTATATTGCAGAAAAGAGAGAAGAAATTAATGAATTGGAAACAGAAATCTATAAATATAATCAAGCACTTGTATTGTCTGAAGCCAGATGGAAATATAGTCAATATGAAAAGATTGTTACCAACATTGGAGATTTAGAAAAACAGCAAATGCTGCAAGAAAGGTTAGAAATAGAAAAAAATACAGTAGACACAAAATTAGCAGCAAATATAAGGTGGCCCAATTTGTCTAGACTAAAAATCAGAAATTATGAGATATAATTTGCGTTATAATATTAGCCAATAATTTTTGTTAAATACACCTGTTCTGGAGTTAAATATTCCAAGGATTGGTGCATCCTTTTACTATTATAAAAAGTTATGTAATCTGTTATAGCATTTTTTACCTCCTTGACAGTATTTAAAATTATCAAATATATTTTTTCTTGTTTTAATGAACGCCAAAATCTTTCAATAAATACATTATCTAAAGCCCTACCTTTACCGTCCATGCTAATCTTGATTTCACGTTTAACAAGTTCGTAGATGAAATTTTTTGACGTAAATTGAGAACCTTGATCGGTATTAAAAACCTCAGGTTGACCGTGCTTTTCTAGGGCTTCTTCTAGTGCGTCGATGCAAAAATCACTTTCTAAGCTAATAGAAACCTTCCAGCTCAGAATATAACGGCTAAACCAATCAATAATGGCTACTAGATATACAAATCCTTGTGCCATTCTAATATAAGTTATATCGGTGCTCCATACCTGATTTGTCTTAGTAATTTCAACGCCTTTTAAAAGATAAGGATATACCTTATGAGCTTGGTTGCGCTTGCTTAAATTCATTTTAGGATAAATGGCTTCTATTGACATTATTCCGTAATAACGACTTACCGCTTTGCGACCAATAACAATTCCAAACGGTACAAGATGCTTGGACATTCTTCTGGCCCCGAAATACGGATGCTCTGTATAGATTTCATCAATTACTTTCATTATTTCTAAGTCTCTTGTAGTTATTCCTTTTGCCTTGTAATAATAAGTAGATTTATTAATTAAAAGTAGATCGCATTGCCTAACAATGCTTAGATTTATACAATTATTATCAATCATACTTTTCCTAGTTTCCAAGTCCAAACAATGTAGATTTTTTTTTCAGCCAGTCACGCTCAACGCTTAACTGTCCTATTTGTTCATATAATTGTTTTATCAAATCTTGATTGTCTGGATCTTTTGTTGCCGGCTTAACTTGAAAACCACTAACTATAATGGTACCCAAAAACTGGACTGCTAAAAATGAAGAATGAGATATAATTTCACAACAAGGAAATGGAAATTATATGTCTAAAAAAGCGAAGCAATATAGTGCGACGGAAAAAACAAAAATTGTTATAGAAGCAATAAAAGCTGAAATGACAATAGCACAAATAAGCAGTAAGTACGGGGTTCATGCAACTCAAATACAAGCATGGAAAAAAAGAGGTATAGAAAATTTAGTTAGTGGTTTTCAAGTTAAGCCGGCAACAAAAGATCCAGACAATCAAGATTTGATAAAACAATTATATGAACAAATAGGACAGTTAAGCGTTGAGCGTGACTGGCTGAAAAAAATCTACATTGTTTGGACTTGGAAACTAGGAAAAGTATGATTGATAATAATTGTATAAATCTAAGCATTGTTAGGCAATGCGATCTACTTTTAATTAATAAATCTACTTATTATTACAAGGCAAAAGGAATAACTACAAGAGACTTAGAAATAATGAAAGTAATTGATGAAATCTATACAGAGCATCCGTATTTCGGGGCCAGAAGAATGTCCAAGCATCTTGTACCGTTTGGAATTGTTATTGGTCGCAAAGCGGTAAGTCGTTATTACGGAATAATGTCAATAGAAGCCATTTATCCTAAAATGAATTTAAGCAAGCGCAACCAAGCTCATAAGGTATATCCTTATCTTTTAAAAGGCGTTGAAATTACTAAGACAAATCAGGTATGGAGCACCGATATAACTTATATTAGAATGGCACAAGGATTTGTATATCTAGTAGCCATTATTGATTGGTTTAGCCGTTATATTCTGAGCTGGAAGGTTTCTATTAGCTTAGAAAGTGATTTTTGCATCGACGCACTAGAAGAAGCCCTAGAAAAGCACGGTCAACCTGAGGTTTTTAATACCGATCAAGGTTCTCAATTTACGTCAAAAAATTTCATCTACGAACTTGTTAAACGTGAAATCAAGATTAGCATGGACGGTAAAGGTAGGGCTTTAGATAATGTATTTATTGAAAGATTTTGGCGTTCATTAAAACAAGAAAAAATATATTTGATAATTTTAAATACTGTCAAGGAGGTAAAAAATGCTATAACAGATTACATAACTTTTTATAATAGTAAAAGGATGCACCAATCCTTGGAATATTTAACTCCAGAACAGGTGTATTTAACAAAAATTATTGGCTAATATTATAACGCAAATTATATCTCATAATTTCTGATTTTTAGTCTAGACAAATTGGGCCACCTTAAACTAAATTTTCTATACCTCTTTTTTTCCATGCTTGTATTTGAGTTGCATGAACCCCGTACTTACTGCTTATTTGTGCTATTGTCATTTCAGCTTTTATTGCTTCTATAACAATTTTTGTTTTTTCCGTCGCACTATATTGCTTCGCTTTTTTAGACATATAATTTCCATTTCCTTGTTGTGAAATTATATCTCATTCTTCATTTTTAGCAGTCCAGTTTTTGGGTACCATTATAATAAGTTAGATAAAGATCGACTCAATACGGAATTAGAAGATAAAACAGAGGAGATAGACAAAAATTTATTGTATATAGAAGAGTTAATTCAGGAAAAAAATGATTTAATTGCAACTCGCTCTCTCTACGAAACCGAAAGTCTTATAGGATTGGTCAATACCATAGAAATATGTCGTAAGGATATTAAAAAAATCAAAAAACAGCAAGCCTCCGAAATTAAGGGAATGAATAAGGCTAAAGCAAGTATTATAAGGAGGGGAGTATATAAAATACTTGATCTTCAGCAAAAAGGCACAACTAAAACCGATGACAACGATCCAGAAGATATTGGTACAGAAAATCAATTATATAAAAAAAGAAGACATAAAAATTGTCAAGATGTTTTTGAAAAAGAGAATCAAGCCTGTAAATATTTTGACGCGGTAGATATTGTGCTATTTTTACTTTGAGAGTTATTTATTGCCTCTTTTATTGTTTCCAGCGTAATATGCTCAGGCATCTTATCGGCTAAATCCCACTTCTCGGGTAAGTTTAGGTTTTTTGTATCGACTAGACCAGCAAGCCCGCTAAAACCATTTGCTTTGTTAAGCTCCTGCAATACTGATTTAGCGGCCTCCTTTCCAGCTGCGTCGTTATCAGGCCAGATTATTACCTCTCTTCCCGCCAGTTGTCGCCAGTTAACTTTAGCCGTTCCTTGCGCTCCTCCCATCCAGGAAATTACACAATATTGAGGCAATAATCTTCCGGCATAATCAGCTGTCTTTTCTCCTTCTACTATTAATATAGGCTTTTTCTCATTTACCGTTTTCTCTATCCCGTATATCGGTTTATGACCGTTATCCGTAAATCCTTTTAATTTCCATTCATCCAGGCCGGTTTTCTCATTACGGCAGTAGCATACGGGCATTACCTGCTTTTTACCTGTTACCTTATCAACTACCCTGATAGTACCGCCGATAAGCTCACCTCTCCGGTTGCGATAAGTCCAGATGTTATCAATTTGATTTGTTTTTGTTAGCCAGCTAAAATGCTTATCAATATTAAGCCTTGGAGCAGTTGCCGGTATTACCGGATATACTTCAAAACTATCCCGCACTACTAACGTTTGTTTGCTATCCTTATCATCATAACCGGCATCATTCCTGTTATCTAATTTATTGCTGTTATTTACCCCGGCATTAATACCGATGATATCGGCAACAGTTAATAAGGAATCTCTTTTTGAAGTACCGGTTACCCGGCAAATGAACTCAAATACATCCCCCTTATTTCCGTCGCTGAATCTATGCCATAATCCATTATCAAGATTCATATTCAATGAACCACAACTGATACTATTACCTCGTTTAACGATTTTACCGTCCGGATTAATCTTTTGCGCGTAATCCCTGAATATTTGCTCAAGATGTCCTCTTGTTAATGAGGATTTTAAACTTTGAAAATCAATCTTTGGAGTAGAAGCTCCGGCTTCTCTCTGCGCTCTACTTCCTGCCCTTACCTTATTGCTCTTCTTAGGCGGTTGTACCTCCTGAGTGGTTTGACTTTCTCTATGGTTAATTATCTGCTCGCCTTTTAGGGCAATAAAATCAAGTAATAGATCATAAGCATTATCTCCCTTGAACAGGTTTCTTATTTCTTCAGTGATTTCCTTCTGCTCAGCTTTGCTGCTACCTTTTAAATGTCCGATATCATTTAGCAGCTTTTGCTCGGCTCTATTTGGCAATAAAGCCTTAAGGTTTGCAATTTCAAGATCCAGCGCCCTGATTTGAGCAGCTAGTTCGCCGCTACCCGGATTTGCCTGTAATTCTACTCTCATGCTACTCTCATTTATGTATTTTGTTAAATTCATTCCAAGCTTTTTAAGATTTGCCTTAATGCCTTTTACTGCGTCACCTCTGATGAACTCCGCCCATAAACTCGTGCTTTTGATATCACCTAGCATCTCAGGAGATTCACCGATGGCTTTTGCCAGCATCAACGGCTTATCCGTTTCTTTTAGTAACTGC
Source organism: Candidatus Megaera polyxenophila (assembly GCF_029982035.1). Classification (NCBI taxonomy): domain Bacteria; kingdom Pseudomonadati; phylum Pseudomonadota; class Alphaproteobacteria; order Rickettsiales; family Rickettsiaceae; genus Candidatus Megaera; species Candidatus Megaera polyxenophila. The sequence goes on along the minus strand of NZ_CP104166.1, from coordinate 1,341,929 downwards.
TCAAATCTTGCTAAAATGTCTTTCCCTTCATTTTTGTATATTTTCCCAAGAAAATGCGGCAATTCCTCATTTCTGAACTTTTCAATTACCCGCATCTGCTCCAGTTCATCAGCATGCTTTGCTTTTATTTCGGCATGTAATAACTTCCTCTCATCCAATTCCTCTTGATGGCCGGCGCAAATACGTAAAATTTCTCCATGGGCTTCCATGACTATTGCTACTGTATTAGAATCAATTGCACTCTCCTCCTGACAGGTAAGTTCTACTACCTCCATTATCCTGCTAAAGTACAGGTTATTGATAATGGTACCGTTCTTATCAATTGAGGCAAAATAATGTTTGACTTCCTCAAGTCCTGCATGTTTGCGAACTGTTTCATAATTTATTTGCAACTGGGTTATTAATTTACCCATAACAACTTCCTGCCGGTAATCTGCTCTCTTACCAAGCCTACTATCTTCAATCTGCTTTCTTAGTTCTTCGAGGTCCGGTTCTAACATCCGGCGTTTTTCATCTAGAATAGCTAGTCTGCTTTTAGCTATATTAGTTACTTGCGGGCATAATGGTGTTTTAAGAACCGGTAAATCCTTGATATATAAGCCAAGTACAGCTGTATCATAATGCTCCGCGCTAAAACCGTCCGGGAATTCTGATCCGGGACTCGTGCTAATATGCTTTTTCTGCGATATCATCCACTCTTCTTTAATTAGCTCCTCCTCTTTCAGTAAAGCACCCGTTATGGCAGTCATTTTCTCTTCCGGATCATCCCTGATAAATCCATGATAATAATCAACAATTACTCTCGCCTTGCTTTGTCTTTCCTTCCTTGCTCCCTCTAACTCTTTCAGGGCCTTAGTAATTTCCCTGTATTTTCCACCGAGTATTGCTGATTTACTTTTTTGCAGGATAATGCCGGCAAGTAAATGCTTGTCCTCATCATCATTTAAAATATTACTGCCCTCGGCATACTCTTTAAAATACCGTTCTTTCTGTAACTTGATATTATAAAGCCTTTTTAGCTCCTTTGCCGATTCCGGTTTCTCCTGTTCGTTTTTTAATTGACTGATTCTGTCTCTATTATCATGTAAATGCTTTGCTTTAAATGCCTTTTCTGCTCTGATTATTCCAAAACCTGTCAGATTGAATTTTGTTACTTTAATGCCAAAACTAGCAAATGCTTCATAAGAGAGTTGTTTTTCTATTGCCGGTTTTTTTAAATACGAATCAAGCTCTTCTATTACCTTTTGAACAGCTATTACCCTTTGTCTTGCATCAAGGTACCTGCGCATGCCTCCGAGGTTACCCGTAAGTAACCTACAATCCGCCGCAGCCTGCTTGCTGAGGCTTTCGTCAATTACTGCGATTTTATTAGCAACGCTAACAATTTTTTCTTCATACTTCCTGATCTGGCTTCTTGCTTTAGCTAAAAATGATATATCCTTTTTACTTAAGAGCGAGCGGATGATCAGATTTTTATCCATCTCATCCAAAGCATCCCATTTTATCTTTTCTTTATTATTTTTGCCTGAATTGAGTTTTAACGATGTCAGGTGCTTATTGATTTTATTTGTTAAATCCTTTGAGGACTTGAACTTCTTACCGGTGCTCTCACTAAAATATCTATAATCATCAACTACGCCCGCTATTGCTAAAGGATCAATTATTACTTCGCCCGGCTTTAAGATAAAATCTTCCTGCAAGGCAATTTCAAGTAAACTCAAACTTTTCAGTTCCTTTGCCAGCTCTTCAGCACCCTTGCTATCACCGGCAATTTGCTGATTCTTTTCAAGTATCGGTGTTTCCTTATCTTCTCTCCAAAGATTTAAATCATCATATAACTTATTTAATTTAGCCTGATTACCTGCAATATTTTCCCGGTAAGCCTCTCTCTGTCTATGGTCTTTTTCATAAAAGGCGTAATCTGTTGCAAAGTTTAAATCCGTCCTTCTTGAGATTAGCAACCTTAGGCCTACCTTCCAAAGAGGGACGTCTACCGGTTTCCATTTATCCTCTACTTTCTGATACTTATAGGCATAAGCTGCAAACTCCTCTTTTACCTTGCTTATATCCAGATCCCGAGTACCGTATACGACATTTTCCAGCGTCTCCTTATCCAGATATATAAAGCAGTCTTCCTTATGCCTTGATACGCCGACGTTAAATGGTTCATAGCCGCTATGCCTGCTAGCGCTATAGAAAAAATACTCAACGTCCGCTCCTTGTACAGCATGTCCGGTTAAAGCGTATCCATGCCTAAAACTTACCGGTAGTATGTCTTCACCGGTTTTTATCTCGACTACTTTATAACTATTCTTTCCTTGCCTGATTCTTGCTTTGAACCGGCCAACACCGTTCTCATCGACTTCACCAAGTTCCGTTATGATACCGAGTTCATTATTTCTAACCCCGCCATAACCTTCAAACTCCGGTTTATTGCTCTTAAAGATGATCTTGTCACCAAGGCATAACTCAACCATGTTTTTTGGCAACTCCGGTTCTTCCTGATCCTCTAGACTTGTTGCTGCGCAAGTATATAAACGCCCTTCTCCCTTGATTATACCGGCATTCTTAAGAGACTTACGTACCATACCGTTTAAATTGGCTACTTCTGCGTTGGTAAACGCTGCAATTGCCGTATTACTCAAGGCAATCAGATCTCCTTTTTCTTTAGAGAGATTAATTACAAAAGAGCTGTAATCATCCGCTAAGGCCCGTTGTTTTTGCTCTTCATTATCAAAAATCCTTAACATCTCAAGCCGTTCATATATGGAGATGGCTTTGGCAATCTCGTAGCGGCCCATGGCCTTTGTTGCTTCCTTATGCATCTCTCTTATATATTCATCCCGGTTCTGATGACGGTTATTTTCCATTAAAACCGTTCTACCGGCTATGTCACCGGTTTTTGACAAACCGCCTTTATAACCTATTGCGGGATTCTGATTATTATCACCGATCTTTATTACCTTTCCGCCGCACTCTCTAATTTCATTGGTAAAATAATCAAGAGTAGGAAGATCTACCATTGATGCTTCATCAATTATCAGTATGGTTTTTGGCGGTAATATTACCCGGCCGCTACTGTACTGTTCTTCTTTGTAATAATCAGTTCTAATATTTAATCCGGCTTTATTACCGCCTTTGGCTTCCTGCCATATTTGCCGGAGCTTTGTCGTATTTTCTACCTCTGCTATCCCGGCCTTGGCCAAGAGTTCTGCTGAAGCCTTGTTAGTCGGCGCAGTGCCGATAACAGTATAACCGGCTTTCCTGTAATGACGGACTATCTCACGTATTACTGTTGTCTTACCGCTTCCCGGCCATCCTTCAAGAACACTGATATTGCTACCTGCTAGAATATCAATAATTGCCTGCTTCTGCTCTCCGGAAAACTCAACTCCTCTAGCTACTTTTGCAATATCTTTTTCCTTGATACTTATGACATGGGTTTCTTTTGCAGCTAATTCCCTGACATTTTCTTCAAACCTCTTCTCCAGTTCTACCCGATCGAGCCTCGCAAATAACATCCGACCTTTTAGATCACATGGGTTAACTAGGTTCAGTTTATTAGAGGCAACAACTATATTATACATTGACAATAATTCCTCTTTAGACCATAACTCCAGGGATTCCTTCTCTTTAACAATGTCCGGGTTAATTCCTGCAATTAAAGCTTTATGCAAGGCTTTTTCTATATCATCACCTGAAAATACCGGCTTATCTATTGATAACCGGTCGATAACAATAGTCGGATCGGCTATTATTCTTGAGGCATTTTCAAGAGCTATTTCCTGATTCTGCTTCTTTAACTCGGTACTCCCTCTCCATCTGGCAAAACCTTCATGTACACCCGGAATAATATCAAGGCCGCGCTCGGCATGGGATAAGTGGGATATTCTTGATTCATGACCGTGCATCTCCAGATGATGATTGATAATAGTAGCAACTTCTGCTCGAACGGCTTTTAAAACTGATAAATTTTTCCATGTTAAATTCACTTTACCCCAGCAGAACCGGCCGTCATTATTTACCTCCAAATCCCGTGTGACCGTCATGACGTGAACGTGTGGATTTTCGGGATTATCCAGATGAATGTTATAATCTGCTACCATTCCTCTTGCTACTAATGAGCTTCTGATAAAATCCTCTACCAGCTCCTTGTTCTGCTCTGCCGTTAATTCTATCGGTAACGCTATTGTATATTCACGGGCTAAACGGCTATCTACTCTGCTGCCCGCATTCTCGATTGACTGCCATAGTTGTTGCCGATCAAACACCCATTCCGGTGCGCCATCAGGTGCCATTATTCCGCTAATAATGCTACCTGATTTATGCCTGTAATCGAAAACAAGGCCTATTACTTCACGGGTATTTTCATTTAACAGATGATACTTTTCATGATAACAGGTACTTAGTTTTTCTCTGACTCTGGCGCTCATATTGCTAAATGATAGCTCCATTCTACTCCCGCTGCGATAAGCTGCAGCAGATACGGCACTTCTATTGTTACCTCTTGATATTGATGAAGGACGAGCGTACATTATCGCCATAATAAGCTAACCTCTGTAGCAGTTTCGTCTACCATAAAAACCACTTCCGATCTCTATCTTTAGAGCGCAGCCGTTCAAATTTATTTGAATGGCGTATTGCGCATTATCATGAATTCCAAATTTTTACTTTATTACTCTCTGATCTAACGGTCAATCATTTTTACCTTTTTATGTTCCTGCAGGGGTAATTTATAGGGGGCAAAAAGCCCCCTTAACACACCCCCATTACACTTAAAAAAAGACTGCTGGTTTTTTATATTTGTAAAAACGTTCATCACTTTCGTGATTTAAAAATACTCCTAAAGAATTTTTAAAGTGAAAGTAATGATTCCGGTAAACAGGGTTACAAAGTGTCTAATATGTATTTGAAGATGCTGATTATCAGAAGCAAAGCTTCGGGAAGTTTGACCAATAGAGATTTTAATTGATCCTTGCTTCCGGAAGCTTTTGAAATTTTATAATCGGAAGAATTGCAGTGACAAGGTTGAAAACTGCAGTAACGATATAAATGAACTTTTTAACATCTTTTAACCTGCTATTTTTAAATCGGAACGCTTTTTTATTTCCTGTAATATCCCGCTTTCTTTACCGTAATAATACTCAAAATACTTAATGCCCTGTTTGGCAAAATTTGAATTTGCGTCGTATGAATCATCCGCTAGTAACTGATAAGCTTCAAGTTTGTAGGTCATATCCATCCCGCAACCGCCAAAAGATAACAATTCATAATCTTCTTCTGATGTGGTGAGTCTAAAAGGTATTAGATGACATAAGTGTGCTACTTCTTCGTTGTAAACACGAGGAGCGTAAACCAAATTATACATTAAAGCATCGTCAATGATCGTGTTTCTTACTGTCCCCAGCATCTCTTCTTCATCATTGTCAAAGTCTGCAACGTCGTAATTTTCTCTTGCGTCTTCCTGAATTATAAAATCAGGTATAATAACCTCATGGTAACCGTCCCCCAGTTTTTCTTGCAAATTAAACTGCGGCAAATAATAGTCTTTATAAAAGGGTTCAATATGTATGCCTGAGAATGCCCGTCTTAATTTAATCATTTTTTTACTCCGTTTTTATTGTTTTTTATTTTAACTTTTCCTTATAACCAATCCGGTACACAACACCCACACCCAACGCAATTTTGATGGGGCTCTTCTTCTTCCTCTTCTAAAATATCTTGATATACTTTTTTCTCCTCATCCAAAACAATCCTGTTCTTGATATTCTCTAGGGCCTTCGAACTTTTTTCACTAAATACAATATCCTCAAGAACGACTAACTCAATGGTAGTGTTATGCTTAATAGCTTCGGCAAGGGCTATTATCCCTTCATCGTGAAAATTATTACCGGAAAGGTTGAGGAACTTTAATATAGTGTTGTGCTTGATAGCTTCGGCAAGAGCTATCGCTCCGACATCAGTTAGATCGCTATGCTGAAGTTCAAGCTGCTTTAATGTGGTATTATGCTTCAGGATTCCCGCTAATACTATCGCTCCGGCATCACCTATTCTAATTTCCGGAACATACCTTGCAATTAGATATTGCTCAGTAGTTTGATCAGCATGAGAGGAGTAGTCTGAAACGGTATCTTCAATGATTTGATTGATATAATCCATTATTTCAGGCCATGTATTTTTCTTAGTCTCTTTATCTAAAACCCGAATAACATAATCAAGTATATGTGTTATTTGTGTGTTCATTTTTTTGTTTCCTTTATTTATTCACCTTATACTTATATTATATCTAGAATATTCTAGAATATCAACAATAAAAAGAATATTTACATCTTTTTTTATATTATTTTATTAACACACGGGAATAGTTGCCGTTAAAGCACACAGCTAAACAACAACCCTCTTTTTAGTGTCCATTACTTAACTATCTTCTTAAGAGTAAATAGCCGGTTAAATGTAAAAAAGCTCCAGATGGAGCTTTTTTACTTAACCTTTGTCTCACAACTTACCCTTGAGCTACGTCCTGTTTTAACTTCCCTTCCCTACTTTAAACCTTTTTGGGTTGATTTGGCGGGGGGCATAATGACTTCACGGAAAGAGACCACGGCACTGTTTGCCGCCTTGTTACAGCGTGTTCTAAGCTTCTTATATCTTTCCCCTTGCTTCCATTACATCTTCCCGCTCCAATCAAGCCCGGGCTCTGTTTTGCGGAGTTCCTTTGCCGCACATCTTATTGCCCTTCCCGCTAAATCCAATCTCTTAACTTTTTTTTAACTGCTTAAGGTAATAGGACTATTAATATAAGATAATAATAAATAGCTATTTTTAAAATTATATTTGGATATTTTTTGTTTTATCCGGTTATTTAATATATATAAGGGGTTATACTAATAGCTTTATCTTTAATCCTCCATATCCTTTAACTGTTTAGCTAGTTTTTTACATTCTGATATTACAAAGTTTATATCCTTATAGTCTTTTTTCGATACCTTGTAACAATCAGGATATTTTCTACCGGGGGCATAATCGCCGGCATAATTACAATCAAAACCAACTACATAGTTATGCCTGATATCCTTTGCGTAAGGATTTTCCAACGTTCCGGTATAAGCTACGCCTCCGTGAACGTCTATGTCGTAGAATAACTCATCCATATAAGAAAGCCAGTATGCTTTGTGTGTATTGGGTATTTCCACATAACCGCATAAATGCTTGCATTCAGGATCTCTATAGATGTAATAAAAGTATCCCGTTTCTTGATCTATACAGTGTAGATAATCAGGTTCAATTTCCCATTTTTCTTTTTTGCTCATTTTATTCCTCCATTTTGTTTGTAATTACAATTGTTTAGTTACTTTTTATTTACTTTTGTATATAATACTTCTCCGCTATTTTTAGCAAATTTTCGGCATAATTATACCTTCCTATAGCTGCTTTGCTAAACTGGTAATTATCTCTAATTGCCTTATACGCTCCTCTTGTTCTTCTGCTTTTTTTATATTTTCTTCCGATAGCTCCATCTTTATGAAGTCTATAAGTAATCCCTCGTAGAACAATTTTTTAGTGTAGAAATCTTGACCGTTAACAAAGTAATGGTTATAAGCCTTTAAATATATGCCATCCGTAATTACTATATCGTACGAATAATCCGTGTCGAAATGGTCGTCATGATTAGTCGTTATCTCTAAAAAAGTATTCTTAGTATTAGCGGTAATAAAACATTCCAGGAAATCATTGTTTAAATATTTCTTTTTAAGCCGTTTCCTTAACTCTAACGTATCCTTGAATCTGGTAGCTGCCCCAATAGGGTAGTTATCATGATGGCAGTAAATATAAATGGATGTATTCCTATAATTATCTGCATATCTTATTTGATAAGTTGCTCTTGTACTCATAATCTTTTACCCCCTTATTCTGCTGAATTATTATCAATAAGCTTTTTAATTTCTTTGACACCTCTCGTTAAATGTTGCCTCAACAACGTAATTTGATATTCCCTTTTAGTCTTATCGGTAGTAGCGATGCTGATTTGATTAATCGGGTTCATTATTTCCTGCTGTATTTGTGTGTTCATTTTTTTGTCTCCTTTATTTATTTACCTTATACTTATATTATATATATAATATTCTAAAACATCAACAATAAAAAGAATATTTATATCTTTTTTTGTATTATTTTCTTACCACGCGAGAATAGCGGTTATAAAAACACACAGCTAAACAACACCCCCCTTTTTTAGTGTCAATTATTTTTAACTATCCCTAAGGGTAAATAGCCGGTTAAATGGAAAAAAAGCTCCATCTGGAGCTTTTTTACTTAACCTTTGTCTCACGCCTTACCCTTGAGCTAAGGCCTGTTTTAACTTCCCTTCCCTACTTTAAACCTTTTTGGGTTGATTTGATGGGTTACACGGTTTTCATCAGGGAAAGAGAATAAAATGCTGTTTACTACCCTGTTATGGCATGCTCTAATCTTTTACTTCTCACCCTTACTTCCATTACATCTTACCGCTCCAATCAAGCCCGACTCTGTTTCGCAGCGTCTTTTTACCCTTTCCCTACCTCTACCCGTCAAATCCAATCTTTTAACTTTTTTTAACTATTCATGATAATAGTATTATTACTGTAATATGATAACAATAAGTGATGATATTTGATATTATATTCAAATATTTTTCTTGTTTTGCCCGGTTATTTCATGTATACTAAGGATATAGATAAGATATGAGTTTACGTGTTATGGAAATCATTAAAATCGACCCAAGCCTTTGTACCAGATGGAAATATGCCGATCGCAATTCTTTTGAATTCGGTGACATTAACCTTTTGGCCGAAGATATTAAACGCAACGGTCAGATTAACCCTATTTACGTTAGGCCTATTAAAGACGATAGTAAATTCAAATATGAAGTTATTGCAGGCAGTCGCCGCCTTCAAGCCTGTTTAACCGCTAACCTCCCTATTGATGCAATAGTTGTTGAAACTTCCGATGCAGAAGCTGCAACTATCCAGATCAAGGAAAATGAAAAGCTGGCCTTAAGTGAATATTCAAAAGGACTATCCTATGCAAAACTGCAACGGGACGGTAAACTTACCCAGGAACAGTTAGCTGAAATAGTTGGTTGCTCAAGAAAAAAAATGCAGAACTACCTTGCCTTCGCAAAAATAGATCAGGATATCTGGGACGCAGTCAGTAACATGGGAAGGGTATCGGCAAGAGCTGCTGAAACCATCTTGGCTCTTTCCAAAAAATCCCCTGCTCATAAAAAAGCAATCATCGAGATTGCCGAAGATATCAAAAAAGGTGCAGGTAGTGTACATATTGAAAAACTGGTCAATAAAATCATCAATACCAAAGAACCAGTTAAGCAGGAACTAATTACCCTACCGTCCGGAAAAGTAATTGGCTCATGGAAAAAAGACGGTATCGTATTTTCAGGAAACTTGAATATTGATAAGGAAAAAATCAGCAATTTACTGGTAGAATTTTTTAAAGACAAATAACCAAGGATATTTTTATACCAAGAGGTCGTCTATGAACATGAAAGATAACAATAGTTACGATGATTTTTTAGAAAACCCACTTGCTCCTCTGTTTTATCAATTTATCGACATTTTAAAATCAAGGTGTTTTCTGAAAGAAGCGGAAGATTTACTAAAACTGGCCGAGAAGCATTACTTACCTGAAAATCGTAATATCATAACCAGAATTGCTATTGAAATGCAAAAAGCAGCAGTGTCCAATGAAGTAAACAAATTTGAGCAATTACTTAAGAGTTTATAAATTCATGGACTTTAATATCATGAACGTAAATAAAATTAAAAATGCTTTCTCCTTTATTGGGATGGAAGGTGTTGCAACCAAAATAACTACCCTTTGTCTGATTTCGGGTATAGGTATTCTGCTTTTTACTCAGCATATTATCTTTTCGTCTTCCGGCAAAGCCTTGCATTTACCTCAAAACCAAGAATTCCCTAAAACTGATTTTTCGATAGAGAATTTTATTAATGGCTAACCTTTTTCCGGAAAATTAATGAATGAGTTAGCAGTTTTAACAAGTGGTCGTAGTTTGCCGGAAAAGGTTGTTATCGAACTTACCGGATTCCAAAACCTATGTATAATCCCGGGATTCGCTCACCCAAGTGTTGTTAACCCTGATACTATTGAAATCAGTTTTAAGGAAATTACCTGTAAAGCTAACGGTATTATTGAAAATCACGAAATAGACGGTCGTATAATAAATATCAAAGCAAAAACAGTGCCGGTATCGATTGTATTCAAAAAGAAAATACAATCGCTAAAAAATGATCTAAAAACAAAAACAGATGAAAAATCGAAAGATTCAATTAATCGCTTAATTAAAAAAATTGAAGAATCAGAAACTGCTCTGGTTTTACCGGCTCTTACCAAAATCCGAGGCCGAATTATTCGAAACGATGGTAAGGATTTTACCGGTTTAAGCCCAAAGGTGATTATCGAAACTCTAAATATTGATCTCTAAAAACCTATGAACGTATTAAAAAAACATATAACAGGAATACTTGTCCGGTTTGTAGGTTTAGCAGTAATTAGCCTCCTGGTTCTTGGCTTCGTCCTTGACTTTAAGGATGCTCCATCACCAACTGCTATTTGTAAAGAAATAGGACATGGAAATTACCAAAACCTTGATAAGCTCCTAAAACCGGATAGTAGCTTAAAGAACATTAAATTTAACAATAATGGTGAACCCCTCTATACAGAACAACAAAAGTTCGAAATTCATGAGTTATATGTAGAATGTGGAGTTCGGAAACTACCTTTAGTTGATTCATTATTCATCACTGTTGATGAGCTTAAAAACATTTATAAAAAGTTTTTTAGAAGTTGAAACTTATTATCACCTAATTTTGAGAGGTTTTACGGTAAGTTTAGACCAAGGCATACAATAATTTTGCAGAGCTTATTTTGAACATATCCCGAGATGGTGATTATTCCGTAAAATATAACTTGCAGTTAAGCATAACTAACTAGAGGACTCAGGTTGAATAACCTATTTTTTCCAGGTTGGATTATTAACAAGGATTTGTAAGTCAGAGGGATTTATGCTATAATGTATGCTGATTAATATATTAAGTAACAAAGCAAAAATAAAATACTATGAAATACAACAATTACAGCTTTACAAGAGAAACAAACACTTATTATGACCAGGGCTTGCGGGTCTATATGCTCTCCATTTATCAGAATATGTCCATGGCACTTGGCATATCTGCCCTAGTAGCGTACATAGTCGGTAGTAGCAGTCAAATAGCGATGATGCTGTTTTCTACCCCTCTTGCTTACGTGGTGATGTTTGCTCCGCTGATTTATATCTTTTTCTTCAGTCGTAAGTTAATGGACATGGACAGAGCGCAGGCTATGCTTCATCTTGGTATATTTGCCGTCCTTAACGGCTTATCTCTTGGCTCTATATTTCTTGTTTATACTAGCACAAGTATAGTTAAAACATTTTTTATTACCGCTTCTACTTTCGGCGCAATGAGCATATACGGTCATACTACCAAAAAGGATTTAACTGCTGCAGGCTCATTTGCTTATATGGGCTTGATAGGTCTGGTAATTGCTTGCCTGATCAATTTATTCCTTCGCTCTGCTGCTCTTGATTTTGCAGTTTCATTTATCGGAGTAGGTATATTTACCATACTTACCGCTTATGATACGCAAAAGCTCAAGTCCATTTACTATGCGATGAACGGTAATACCGCAAGAGCAGGTAATATTGCGGTATACGGCGCACTTACCTTATATCTGGACTTTATCAATCTCTTTATTATGCTTCTGCATTTTTTTGGTATCAGAAGAAGTGACGATTAATCTGATACCAACGCTCAACTGCTAATCCTAAGCCATGAATATTAAAAAGCCTTGTCTTTAGCTTTTGACTGAAACACCCGGTAAATAAAATGGCGGCTATATATAGGGCGTATAGGTTTTTAACTTACACGCCCCAACGGACTTTAAGAAATAGCTTTTAACACTTCCTCTGCTAATTCTTTACCTACTACATATTCAAAGTATTTGTCTAGTCGATTAGCAGTAGAAAAGAGCCTACTATTTCGGTCAATTGTTTTATGAGATAAAGCTTGATAAGCATCAAGTCTAGGAGAGAGATCCATACCGCATCCTGATAGAGCAAGGAGATTTTTTCCCTTATAAGTAAAGGGAGTAAGTCCGCACTTTAAAGCTATTTCCTCATCAAAAACAAGGGGCTCAAAGTATATAGTCCAACGACTTAAGGCATCCCAGAACAGCTCGTCTATTTCCTGTTCCCACTTATCGTTATCATCACTATAGGAAAAATAAAGATCATCTTTATGATATTCTGCCAGTAACTGGCGGTCATATTCTATATTTTCGTAAACACTGCAGTCATTATACAAGTCTATTTGATGTTTTGTATAAAATGCATCTTCATAAAGCCCACTATTAAAATATCTAGTCATATTATATACTCTTAAATTATAAGTTAATAAAACCTGTAGTATCTACTACAGATGAAAGCCAAAACCTTCATTTCTTTAGGAGGCACAAAGCGTAAGCTTTTTAAAAACTCAAGTGCGCTTGCAAAGCGGCGGTAAGCGTACACTTGAATTTTTAAAAAGATGAAGCTACTAAAAATTATCTTTACTCATTTATTGTCTATCAGTTTGGAGTAAGGAATTAATTTACCAGGTAAACTATAATATGCTTTGTACTTTAGGGAATTTTGGTAATTAAAAAGATAGGCAGTTAACCACTCTGCATTGCAAATGCAGAGCTTAAGATAACAGCATGAATGCCTTAGCTGTAGCTAATTTTCAACTTAAAAGTCACCAAATTTATCATCTCTAGATTCATGACTATCTATATAATCTTTTATCATTTGGTCAGTAACGTTACCCGTAGTCCTTACAAAATATCCAACGGCCCATAAGTGTTTACCCCAGTATCTCTTTCTCAATTCAGTAAACTCTTGCTGTATTTTTCGTGAGGTTTTTCCTTTTAGATACTGTCCAACCTTGCTTATACTCTGATAAGGCGGAACTGATACGTAGATATGTATATGATTTGAAGCTACCTTACCCCTTAATATCTCTACTCCGTTATCTTGGCAAATATCCTTGAACTAGATCTTTAGCTCTTCTACCGATATCCCCTATTAGCACCTTGTACCGATACTTCGTTACCCATACTATGTGGTATGTACAGTCATAAATTGTATGACTGGTTTTCTTATAATATCTCATCCCTCCATTTTATAGTATAGGAATTTCAAAATTTGTAACCAGAAAAATTGTTAATCAAAACTTTGAAAATTCGTTTAATAAAATGTAGTTACAAGCCACAATATTAGAAATTATCAACACTTTTATAAAAATCTCTGCCAGAATCTATCTAAAAATAGGTTCAGTTTTACAAATTATGTGGCTAAGACGTGAAAGAAGTGTTCGCCATAATGATGTTATCTAGGCGTTGATAATAATTCATTGATTCTTATTAATAACAATGGCGGAGATAAACCGTAATAAACTTGCCGCAGATTCATACATTTATTGCAATTATAGCAAAACAGAGGATCTATTTTAAAATTCAACCAAATCATTAATCTCCAACTATTAACCCACCAATTAAATACCCGACATAACTATTGCCAAGAAGGAAGGAATTTGTATAATGCAATAATGTCAAAAAGTGAAGATTTTAGGAAATTATCAATAAGCGCACAAGCGTCGATGAGAAAGATTGCTCTAAAACTAGTAAAAAGAGGAGAGAGTCAATCGTCGGTAGGTGAATTAATAGGAGTGAGTCGCCAGACAGTAAATGAATGGGTAAGGAGGGAAAAGAGAGGCGACAAGTACGCAATTAGTGGGAAGTTAAGAGGTAGAAAGATAGGAGAGAAAAGGCTTATAACCGAAGATCAAAGTAAAATAATACAAGGGTACGTAAATATCTCTAGACCAGAAGATCACAATATCAAATCAGCATTATGGTCAAGAAAATCAGTTAATGCACTCATCAAAAAACATTGTGGATTTTTTCTTCCCCTAAGTACAATAGGCGAATATTTAAGAAGATGGGGGTATACTGCACAAAAGCCAAAGAAGTTAGCATATGAGCAGCAACCCAAAAGGGTTCAATTTTGGTTAGATGAAGAATATCCGTCAATAGCCAAGCAAGCAGAATATGAAAAGGCAGAAATACATTGGTGCGACGAAGTAGGGATAAAACAAGAGTGTCAGGTATTACAAAGCTATTCTTTAAAAGGAAAAACCCCTGTTGTGATTCATAAATCGAAGAGATTTAGTATAAACATGATATCCACTGTTACAAATAACGGTAAGCTAAGGTTTATGCTGTACGAAGAGACACTAAAAACAAATGTATTTATAGAATTTTTACGGAGGTTGGTAAAATACTCCAAGAAAAAAATCTTCTTAATCCTAGATAATCTCAAGGTTCATCATAGCAAAAAAGTACAAATATGGACTCGGAAACATAAAAAGAAAATTTCTTTATTTTTTCTGCCTCCGTATACTCCGCAACATAATCCGGATGAATATTTAAACAACGATTTAAAAAGAAATGTAAATAGGAAACATATACCTCTTACAAAATCTGAACTCCAAGGGAATTTAAAATCTTACCTAAGGACTCTGCAAAATAACCCAGAACATATCAAAAGATTATTTCAGGCGAAAGAAGTAAAATATGCCGCCTAAGTCGGGTATTTAGTTGGTGGGTTAATACTAACAATTTTTAATCCCAATGTCCCAAATGCCCTCATTCTTAACACCGGTCCATATTAGCGGTAGAAATTATTACTTGCCTGCGCTAGTAGTATTTGTTCGTAATAACAACGGGGATATTACCGGTTACCAGCAAATATTATTAGATAAAAACACCGGAGCAAAAGCGGATATTCCTGCTCCTAAGCGATCATTCGGCAAAATATCGGGATCTTTTGTTTGCCTATCTAAAGAGGGTAGTTCAAATATTACGATCATAGCCGAAGGACTGGAGACGGCCTTGTCAATCAAAGAGGCGGGGATAGAGGCAAAACTACTCTGTTCGCTTGGGATTAATAATATTAACCCACCAATTAAATACCCGACATAACTATTGCCAAGAAGGAAGGAATTTGTATAATGCAATAATGTCAAAAAGTGAAGATTTTAGGAAATTATCAATAAGCGCACAAGCGTCGATGAGAAAGATTGCTCTAAAACTAGTAAAAAGAGGAGAGAGTCAATCGTCGGTAGGTGAATTAATAGGAGTGAGTCGCCAGACAGTAAATGAATGGGTAAGGAGGGAAAAGAGAGGCGACAAGTACGCAATTAGTGGGAAGTTAAGAGGTAGAAAGATAGGAGAGAAAAGGCTTATAACCGAAGATCAAAGAAATAATACAAGGGTACGTAAATATCTCTAGACCAGAAGATCACAATATCAAATCAGCATTATGGTCAAGAAAATCAGTTAATGCACTCATCAAAAAACATTGTGGATTTTTTCTTCCCCTAAGTACAATAGGCGAATATTTAAGAAGATGGGGGTATACTGCACAAAAGCCAAAGAAGTTAGCATATGAGCAGCAACCCAAAAGGGTTCAATTTTGGTTAGATGAAGAATATCCGTCAATAGCCAAGCAAGCAGAATATGAAAAGGCAGAAATACATTGGTGCGACGAAGTAGGGATAAAACAAGAGTGTCAGGTATTACAAAGCTATTCTTTAAAAGGAAAAACCCCTGTTGTGATTCATAAATCGAAGAGATTTAGTATAAACATGATATCCACTGTTACAAATAACGGTAAGCTAAGGTTTATGCTGTACGAAGAGACACTAAAAACAAATGTATTTATAGAATTTTTACGGAGGTTGGTAAAATACTCCAAGAAAAAAATCTTCTTAATCCTAGATAATCTCAAGGTTCATCATAGCAAAAAAGTACAAATATGGACTCGGAAACATAAAAAGAAAATTTCTTTATTTTTTCTGCCTCCGTATACTCCGCAACATAATCCGGATGAATATTTAAACAACGATTTAAAAAGAAATGTAAATAGGAAACATATACCTCTTACAAAATCTGAACTCCAAGGGAATTTAAAATCTTACCTAAGGACTCTGCAAAATAACCCAGAACATATCAAAAGATTATTTCAGGCGAAAGAAGTAAAATATGCCGCCTAAGTCGGGTATTTAGTTGGTGGGTTAATAATGAGCTTAGTTTTCTTATGAACGATTTGATTAATTGCCTTATATACGATAGGTAATTGTACGCCCCTAGTTCTATTAGATAAAAAACCGTAATACCTAATCATTCGAAAATAACGATCTGGTATATGCATAATCAGACTAGCTATGAACTGCATCACGGGCATAGTTATGCGATCAATTGTATTATTATAGTGATCAAGAAATTTAAACGTTACCTGCTTTCCGTCGTAATTTTCTATTCTTGTCTCGGAAATAGGGGGCGTTTTATATACCGCCCTAAATATTCTATGTTGCGTTTATGATCATCCGATGGTTTTTGTAAATAAACATACCAACTGATTTCGTATAAACTACTCATCCAGTTATTAAAATTCTCAGCATTTTGATATGCGGACGGCAACTTCAAATTACTTGAGATATATTGAAAGCGAAATAACTCAAGGACTCTATGTCTCCACATTTTTTTAATAGGTTCGGCAGGAAAAAATAATTTTTGCCACTTGCCTTTGCTATTTATACCGCCGCAAGTAACCGATAAATGGATATGAACATTGCGTTTTAAATCTCTACCGAAAGTGTGTAAGGCAGTAAATATACCAACCACAAGATTTTTCTTTGTAGCTATCTCCTTAATAATTCCTGCTGCAATACCGGAAATCAATCCAAACAGATCACGATTGAGCCAAAATATCGGCCATAAAGAGTCCGGCATTGTAAATGTAATGTGCTGCCATCGTGTTTTGGTGGTAGAACATTGCTAGCCTTACTCACCCATTGATCCGTTTGTTTCTTACCACAACGAGAACAAAACCTACCTTTACAGCTGAATGCTACCGATTTATTGCGGTTACAATCACGGCAGCTATAACGTTTAAATCCTAAATATTTCGTTCCACACGATATAACTTTAGTGACGTTGAAAATAATGCCGTATCTTAGCTTGCCGTATTTTTTAGCGAAATCGAGACCAATTACCACGGTCTAGAAAAATATGTTTTATAGATATTCCTTTACCGACTATTTCCATAAATTACTTATAGTTAATGTTTTCTTACCAAGGAATCTTTCTTCCTTTGCGTTCTAAATCAAATTCTTTACAATCAGGGCAATAGTAAACAGAATTATACTTATGATTGGGAGATATTTTTCGCAACATTATCCAGAAAGCCTTGGCTATTTCCTTATCTCCTTCGGAAAAAATCTTTTTGATCCTGCTGTAAGGAATTGCTTGCTCTTTAGAAATGGCCTTAAGAGTTTTTACCGCTAATTCATTGACCAAATGCTGCTCAGAGTGCAAGTTACTCATAACTCAATTATATATTATCTTATGTATGTCTAACATTCAGTCTTTATAACTCAAGTTAAAACAAATCAAATACCAGTATTATAATCCTCCATAAATATTTATCGGTCAAGAGTATCTTCTTTTAAGCTGCCACCGATAGGTGGCTTATCTTGTATGTTGAAACAACGCACTGCAAGTGCGGGGTTTTTCTCCCAAATTTGGGACAATAAATTCATTTTCTACCAAAATCATTTAGAACTATAAATTAGTTAACCAGAATTTAATTGGATTAAGTAGAAATTATCATCTGAAATAACAAGTGACCTCAATAATTTATTAAAATAGTGCAATAAACAGTTGAAAAGTAGCCTAAATAGCTGTTTTAATTGAAAAGTATTTATTTAATAATTATTAATCCTAATGAAAGTAGCAGAACAGCAAAGCCTTACAAGAGAGCAGAGAGAAGCAGTAGGGTTATTATCTATAGGCACATTCCTTGAATATTTTGATGTCATGTTGTATGTACACATGGCGGTATTACTTAACGAGTTATTTTTTCCTAAAGCTGATCCACATACAGCAGCTTTATTTGCTGCATTTGCTTATTGTTCCACTTATGTATTAAGACCGTTCGGTGCCTTAATATTTGGTTACCTTGGTGATACCATTGGTAGAAAGCATACCGTTATAATCACTACGCTATTGATGGCTTTATCCTGTATAGTTATGGCCAGTCTTCCAACCTATGCAGAAATAGGTATTACAGCATCCTGGATAGTAACAATAACCCGTATGATTCAAGGTATATCTTCGGTAGGTGAAATAACAGGAGCGCAGATTTATCTAACAGAAATTACTAAACCACCAATACAATATCCAATTGTATCCTCTGTTTACTTTTTTGCTAGTCTGGGATCAGTTGTAGCTCTAACAATAGCGGTATTTGCTACTAATTATTCTGTTAACTGGAGGTTAGCTTTTTTAATTGGCTCTAGTGTTGCTCTTTTTGGAGCCTATGCCAGAGCAACTTTAAGAGAAACCCCTGATTTTGCTGATGCTAAAAAGAGGTTAAGAGCATATAGCAGGGAAAGCGGGAAAGATGAAAAATATCTGGAACAACAGAATATATTTAATAAATCAGTGAAAAAAGAAACTGCTATTGCACTATTTTTAATAAATCTTGCAATGCCAGTCTGTTTTTATCTGACTTATATTCATTATGGCCAGTTTTTAAAACATTCCTTTTCTTATACTTCCGCACAAGTAATAAGCCATAATTTTAATGTAGGGTTAATGTATCTGGCTGGTAGCGGCATCCAACTCTATTTAAGTTCAAAGATAAATCCGCTAAAAATTTTAAAAATTAGATTCTTTATTTTTGCTGCTTTTTTACTTTTTTTCCCACTATTATTGGAAGCTATCACAACTCCTTTTCATTTATTTCTGCTGCAATCTTTTATCATAGTATTCGCTTTGGATGGTTACCCTGCTAAAGCTATATTTTATAAACATTTTCCTGTTTTAAAACGTTTTACTTATGCTTGTGTATTACACGCCGTTTCACATGCTTGTATTTATGTTGTAACATCTTTTGGAATTATTTATTTAGTCGAATGGTTTGATCAAATAGGCGTGTTATTTATACTAGTCCCAGTTTGCATAGGCTTCGGTATAGGTCTGAGTTATTTTGATAAACTCGAGAAAGAAAATGATTCTGATTTTCAGATTTTACAGAACACAATGAAGGGTTAACATCTTTTTCTGCTAAGTGCAGGGGCTGAGAATAATTTTTTAACAAGTTTTGGCAAATTGAGAATATTTGAGTTTCTATTTCTGGTGCTTCAAGAAATACAGACAGTGTTATAAAAAAATCAATTGTCTGGTCAAAAGTTTTTTGTATTTTTTCTCTACTTTTAGCTTCGACAGTTCTAATATTGTGTAGCCTATCGCCTAACTTAATTAGTCTTTCCGTCAAAATTCTAAATTTTTGATGTAGTTTTAATAATTTTAAAAGTCAATCATCGCATTTTTATTTTTTTGGGGTATTTTTTTACCAAAAATATAAAATTTAGGTGCTATGATGGCAAAAATTCACAATTTACTCATGATTCTCTCTTGAGCAATGCTAATTGCTTAAATTATTAAGATTTTCGGAAAATTATTATGCGGTGGATTCTTTGAGAATATTAGTGATTCTACGCAAATTCAAGCCAACGGCAGAGATAAGCGGATTAACGATATCTCCAATTATTCCCTTAAGGTAGTTTCTACCCATACGACCAAAATTCTTTAGATGACCTATTATCGGTTCAATTGCACTTCTCCGCTTTTGCATCTTTTTGTCATCGGTTGATAAAGCTTTCTTGGTCTTGGCGGTAAAAACCTTGCCTTTTTCTTTGAAGTTATGGCCGGTGTAACCAAGATCTACAAAAATTTTGCTAGTCTCCGGACTTAGCTTGCGCAGCTCCGATACCGTTTGATCTAAAGTATGTCCGTCGTAGGGGTTACCGTGAAAAGATTTAACCCCAAGAATAAAGTTGCCTCGGCCGCTTACTGCAATCCCGACTTTGTTACCAAATTCGTAAGGTTTATTCATTTTACCCTTGCCGATACACTCTACCTCCGGAGCATGAAAGCTATAGACTATCTTATGCTCTTTTTTATAAATATCCTTGTCCTTTTTCTTAAGCACAGACTGGGCATGAATATTTTTAACTCTCGTAAAAATGGCGCTATCCTCAGCAGATAGTTCTAATTTTGATTTTTCTATACCTCTCCAGCATATACGGATCAACCTACCTAAGCGGACTTTTAAGCTTATCATTATTTTTCTACGTTGCCTTGCTTTACTATCTTCCTTGTACTTCCAAAGCTTGATCGTCTTATATTTAAAACTCTTGGCGTATGTCTCGTTAAGCGAAATACCAAGTCGTTTACAGAGATCTACTACTTTTGCTCTTGCGGTCTCCATTAAATGTACGTCATGTGGATGTTTGATATTCTTAATCTGTACAGTCGTATCTATAATCGCCGATTCCAAGTCTTTTTTTTTGAGTGCTCCGACCTTCAGTCCTATACGCAAAAGCTCTTTTAGAATCTCTTTATATCCTTCCTCTCCCAGAGCATTGCGGAATCTACGTATAGTCGCCTCCGATACGTCAATATCTTGTTGCATATACTCATAGCCGCAAAAATATTGCCAATATATATTTTCCTTTAATTCTTCCTCCGTAAACGAATCAGAACCGTTATACATAGCTTGCAGCATTGATAGTCCTAGCATTACTCTATGATCCTTCTTATTTCTACCGAATTGCTTGATTTCAACCTTAGCTAATGCCAGCGCTTCAAGTTCAGACCAATTTACCAAATCTCTCAGTTTATATAATTTGTTTTTGCGATTTAGTTGTATAGATAATTTTTCACCAAATAATCTTTCTTGTTTTTGAGAAAAACTAATATTTTCTATAGGCATATACTTTAAAATCCATAAGCTTTATGCGCTAATTATAACATTTTCTTATGGATTTCGTAAGC
Source organism: Candidatus Megaera polyxenophila (assembly GCF_029982035.1). Taxonomy (NCBI): domain Bacteria; kingdom Pseudomonadati; phylum Pseudomonadota; class Alphaproteobacteria; order Rickettsiales; family Rickettsiaceae; genus Candidatus Megaera; species Candidatus Megaera polyxenophila. Next base: position 1,320,875 of record NZ_CP104166.1, on the reverse strand, counting down.
CATTTATAACATGAAACCCCTTCTAATTCAGGGGTAGAGAGTTTTGACGGAGAGACTAATTAATAATACCTCATAATCTTCTCTTTCATAAGCATTACTCAATATTTCTTTTATACTCAATTTACTGCCATCAGGTCTATCACGAGTAAGTCTATCCACCATCTCAGATATTCTCTGTCCAAAAGTTTCAAGAATCATTTCTATGGTAACTTCGGTATCTTCAACAAGATCGTGTAATATGCTAGACACTATTACGTCCGTTTTCAGCTTATATTCAGACATGATATAAGCTACTTCTAGGGGATGGCTATAAAATGGCTCCCCGCTTTTCCTTTTTTGGTCACCATGATATTTCCTTGCCCAATAAATGGCTTTGTTAATTAACTCAAAATCCAGCACATTTTGGGTATCCAGTAATTTAAGTTTCTCTATTAATCTTATTGAATATTTACAGGATGTTGAATAATCCATGATTAGGAATTAATTAATAACTATTAGTTATAATAACTCCTTATTAGTTAAAACATAAAGCAAATTATGAATTTTTATTAAATTATTTTTTTAAATGTTACAAAAATTAAATATTCACAGATTAAATAATGGAACAACATTTAATTAGAACAATACTTGCTGCTATGGCTTCTATAGGCAAGGTAGAGTATCGCATAAAAGATGAATGTACGGGTTTCTTCCGGGTCTATGTCTTCTATTGGACTATAGCTAAAATTTCTTTTACAATCCCTGCACCTGTAGTATTCACCGTTTCTTACTACATTAGTTTGTAAACAATATTTACACTTCATTAATAATAAGCATCTTCCAGTTCTTTTATGGTTCTTTTTCTTTTGTTTTCTTCAAACATTTCTTTAAACTTCTCTAAAGGCTCTTTAAATTTCTCTGCACTTTTATTTTTAGCTTGAGATTTTAAGGACTTCCATACTTTATATGGGGGAGGAGTATAAAAAAGATTATGTTCTTTTATATAAATATTAAATGCCCGTATATTTATTTTTAACTGACGGACTATCTCTGATTTAAATTTTCCGCTATTTAACAGTTTCTGTATATCTTCTGTGTTGTATTTTTGCAAAACCAAGGCACTTTTAGAGTTATTATATACTTTGCTCATAATGCTTCTATATCTCAAATATTTTATAGTATAGGAATTTCAAAATTTGTAACCAGAAAAATTGTTAATCAAAACTTTGAAAATTCGTTTAATAAAATGTAGTTACAAGCCACAATATTAGAAATTATCAACACTTTTATAAAAATCTCTGCCAGAATCTATCTAAAAATAGGTTCAGTTTTACAAATTATGTGGCTAAGACGTGAAAGAAGTGTTCGCCATAATGATGTTATCTAGGCGTTGATAATAATTCATTGATTCTTATTAATAACAATGGCGGAGATAAACCGTAATAAACTTGCCGCAGATTCATACATTTATTGCAATTATAGCAAAACAGAGGATCTATTTTAAAATTCAACCAAATCATTAATCTCCAACTAATGAGCTTAGTTTTCTTATGAACGATTTGATTAATTGCCTTATATACGATAGGTAATTGTACGCCCCTAGTTCTATTAGATAAAAAACCGTAATACCTAATCATTCGAAAATAACGATCTGGTATATGCATAATCAGACTAGCTATGAACTGCATCACGGGCATAGTTATGCGATCAATTGTATTATTATAGTGATCAAGAAATTTAAACGTTACCTGCTTTCCGTCGTAATTTTCTATTCTTGTCTCGGAAATAGGGGGCGTTTTATATACCGCCCTAAATATTCTATGTTGCGTTTATGATCATCCGATGGTTTTTGTAAATAAACATACCAACTGATTTCGTATAAACTACTCATCCAGTTATTAAAATTCTCAGCATTTTGATATGCGGACGGCAACTTCAAATTACTTGAGATATATTGAAAGCGAAATAACTCAAGGACTCTATGTCTCCACATTTTTTTAATAGGTTCGGCAGGAAAAAATAATTTTTGCCACTTGCCTTTGCTATTTATACCGCCGCAAGTAACCGATAAATGGATATGAACATTGCGTTTTAAATCTCTACCGAAAGTGTGTAAGGCAGTAAATATACCAACCACAAGATTTTTCTTTGTAGCTATCTCCTTAATAATTCCTGCTGCAATACCGGAAATCAATCCAAACAGATCACGATTGAGCCAAAATATCGGCCATAAAGAGTCCGGCATTGTAAATGTAATGTGCTGCCATCGTGTTTTTGGTAGAACATTGCTAGCCTTACTCACCCATTGATCCGTTTGTTTCTTACCACAACGAGAACAAAACCTACCTTTACAGCTGAATGCTACCGATTTATTGCGGTTACAATCACGGCAGCTATAACGTTTAAATCCTAAATATTTCGTTCCACACGATATAACTTTAGTGACGTTGAAAATAATGCCGTATCTTAGCTTGCCGTATTTTTTAGCGAAATCGAGACCAATTACCACGGTCTAGAAAAATATGTTTTATAGATATTCCTTTACCGACTATTTCCATAAATTACTTATAGTTAATGTTTTCTTACCAAGGAATCTTTCTTCCTTTGCGTTCTAAATCAAATTCTTTACAATCAGGGCAATAGTAAACAGAATTATACTTATGATTGGGAGATATTTTTCGCAACATTATCCAGAAAGCCTTGGCTATTTCCTTATCTCCTTCGGAAAAAATCTTTTTGATCCTGCTGTAAGGAATTGCTTGCTCTTTAGAAATGGCCTTAAGAGTTTTTACCGCTAATTCATTGACCAAATGCTGCTCAGAGTGCAAGTTACTCATAACTCAATTATATATTATCTTATGTATGTCTAACATTCAGTCTTTATAACTCAAGTTAAAACAAATCAAATACCAGTATTATAATCCTCCATAAATATTTATCGGTCAAGAGTATCTTCTTTTAAGCTGCCACCGATAGGTGGCTTATCTTGTTGTTCTTTATTTGGATAAGTTTCCCCTTCATTTGTTTATATAGCCATTAAACTCAATAATTTATTATAGCTAATACAATAAATGATTGCAATTTGCGTTATATACCTGTTTTAATTAGGTAAATATTATAAAATCATTATTAAATTTTTATGAAAACAAAAATAACAGGATTTATTACAATATCGCTAATAAGTGTGACAGTTTTAGCTAATAATATTACTAATGAGAAAATACCGGTAGTTTCCGGTTTAAACATGAAAATAGGAGCTTACGCTGCTTTTGAAAGCGGTTTTAGCAAAGAAACTCACCTTAAAAAATCTGAAAAGAATATATCGGCAAATAAAGAGAAGTTTGCTTTTTATAACGATACGGCCCTATTTGCTACTATATCAAATACCACTGATGATATTACTTATGGTGCGAAGATAATACTAGTACCCACAACTAAAAGGAAAGTTAATAAAGATTACAATGGCTCCTATGTATTTCTAGAAAATAATTATGGTCGTATCGAAGCCGGTTCTCCAATACCGGTGGCAAAAAACATGATGATAAGTGACGGTTCCATACCTATAAAATATATAAAAACAAATACAGAGTATCTAAAACAGGATACTAAAGCTAATCCGTCTTTTTTAACGGGTGAAGGGTGTTTTTTAGGTGATTCGGTAGTTGCCGGTTTAGATTTAGCTAGTTATAGCAGTGAACCGCCACGCACAATAAATTATTATACCCCTAAATTATCCATAAATGAGTCCGGTAAAATACAACTCGGCGTATCTTATACACCTGATACAGCTAATACGGGTGTAGATAATCCGTCAGTAAAATCAGACGGAATCAGAAAACACGGAATATATGCAAACGGTGTTGATAGATTTGAAATAGACAGGTCTATCAAGGATGCAGTTACTATAGGTTTATCATTAGAACAGAAATTAGCAGAAAACGTGGAATTAAAATTAACTACCACCGGTGAGTACGGTAAGTCTGTGGGTAAAATTAAGAAATTTGCCAATAAGGATGATAAAAACCCTGAAGAATATAAGCTCCATAACCTTGGAACTTATAACATAGGTGCTGAACTAAAAGTAAATAATTTCAAATATAATGCGTGTTATGGTTCTTTTGAAAAAAGTTTTTCCAATAAAGAATTACATAAAGCAGGTTTAAAGACTCATTATTATAATGCAGGAGCAGCTTATAAATATAATGCTACAACAATTACATTATCTTATTTTGGTTCAGAACAATTTAAAAATAAAGTTGATAGTGTAAAACTGAATATCAGTCATTTATTAGCTCCGGGGTTAAAACCTTATGTAGAGCTTCATAATTATAGATTAAAGGGAAAACCTGAATTTTACTCGGAGTTAAAAGCAAGAAAAGTAAAAGGAGTTGTTGCTCTTATAGGTATAAAGTTAACCATATAGTAACTGTTAAAAATATAGTTAACTTTATTGAAGCTGTTAAATAGTGAAATTTAGAAGAAAACAAAAAGAAGCTGTTAAGTAATGTCTAAATTCTTATTGCATGAGGTAAAAGCTAAAAAATCAGAATTTAGTTTACTAAATCAAGTGCAATGTTAAAATGGCTGGATTCCGGGTTTTAAACTAATTAATGAGGATAATCATGCATAAGGAAGAATTTAGTAAACATATTGCTCAGCTACATAATATTACCCAAAAAGATGCTCACAACGTTATTGATATATTTACCTCATCGGTAATTGATGCAATGGAACAAGGCAAGGAAATATCACTAGTTGGTTTCGGTCATTTTAGTATCGGTAAAATTTCGGCCCGAACAGGACGTAATCCAAGAACCGGTGCAGCCTTAAATATTCCTGCTTATAATCAACCAAAGTTCAAGGTTGGGCAAAAGTTAAAGGATGCAGTCAACCCTTCACGTTAGGGTTTCAATACCTACTATAAGGTTAGAAACAACAAGGATTTTCTGATACCCCTGATATCGTTTTTCTTCTTATGGATAATTCCTTGCTAATCGGATCTTTGTACTAACAGATTTACTATCTCTTACCGGTAAGTTCTATTAAGTCAATCCTAAACCAGAAGTATCACCGTAAAAGTTGCTCCCTTTTTTCCGTCACTTTCAGCTTTAATAGTACCGCCATGAACTTCCAGAATACGTTTGCAAACAGCAAGGCCGACACCTCTTCCCCCTGCTGGAGTACGAGTTATGGAGCTTACCGTAAACGGCTCAAATACCTCATAAAGCTCTTCTTTAGGTATACCAATTCCTTCATCGGATAAACTTAAGCGTATGTGATTCCTCTCTTGATTCAAGCTAATGTTAATCAGGCCTTTTTTACAATAACTAATAGTATTTATAATCAAATTATCTAGTAACTGAATTATATAATTCCTGTCGGCATTGATTCCTATATTTTCTTCAACATTTAAAATAAATTCTCTGTCTTCCTTATTCTCATCATACAGTTTACGACAGGTCTCTACCCTCTCATATACTAGATCACTAAAATTGAAATTCTCTTTCTGGAGTTTATAACGAGGTTTACTCAAATCAGAGAGAGTAGCAAGATTCTCATCAAATACTTTAAGGTTATGGGCACTTTTTACGATTACGTCAATAGCCTGCTTTTTCTGGTCATCCGTTAGCTTATCATAACCTGCTTGCAGGGTCTCAGCCATGCTGATTACTCCGGTCATAGGCGCATGATATTCGTGATTCATATTACGGATAAATTCAGTTTTAAGAGCCAACGCTTCTTCTACCTCTTTCTCTCTGGTTTCTATTCTTTTACTCAGGTGTTCGTTCTTTTCTTCAGTAAAATCCTGATATTGTTGTTTAGGTTTAAAGAAGACTATTAGAATACTGCTAACTAAAAGCAACACGTACATTATTTTAAATTGTAATCCTACCTCTATGGCTGCACTTAAATCATCTACTCCCATATGCCACTTATAGGTCTCTACACTTAAAAATACTGTAGAACAAACCATGAATATTGCTACCTGCCATCTAAGTAACAGAGCAATAATTATAATATTGAGTATAAATATCATAAGCTGAAATTGCCCAAAGTTACTTACTATTATTAACAAAGTTGGAGCAAATATCAGCACATACGGTAATATGAGATTCCAGGCAATAACAATAAATTTTTCCTGTTTAAAGGTCGGTGGCCAAATTGGAAAAGTAAGGAGTATTGAAGAAGATACAAGAACCGTGTGATAAATAAACTCAAGTATTTCTTTATGTTCAAGCTGAATACTTTTAGGCATGGAATACATTGTTGAGAAAACGGATATAATACAGAAAAGGCCAAATAAAGGATAAATATAATCGTGCTTTGGAGTATTTTTTTTACAAAAGCTCCAAAAGTTAAATTCCTGTATTGCTTTCATCAACTTACGCATTTTTCTCTTACGCTCACTTCTTACGGCCAGCAAAGGTTCGAGCTTTTTGATTCCAACCCAACCACCCTGCTCACCTAGTATGTAATGAGCAGTAAAAAAACAGAAAGCATTCGATACCATTGCCGGTATTACCGCCTTAATCTGTATATCAAAAAATTTAAATGCCGCCATAGTAATAACACCTGCTGCCATACCAATCAAAACAGCTCTTGGAGTGCTTCTAAAACCTAATATGGCTAAAATAAGGGGTACCGTAATAATCGGCATATATGATCCCCATATTAAAAACGTTAAATCCAATAGACTTTTTGTATTAAAAGCTAGAAAAAAACTCATTATTGCTACAATAACTGCAATAACTCTTGGTAAGACCAACCCAGTTCCTCGACTGTTACCGAATTTAAAAGAAAAAATATCGTTGGCAATCAAAACTGCAGCTGAGTTAATATATGAATCTGCAGTAGACATAATAATAGCCATTACTCCTATTGCTATTATTCCTTTTAATCCGGGATAGCTATAGTCATTGATGATATGTGCTAATAGATTATTTGGATTTAAATCTGGATTTTTAGCCCATAGCAGTACACCTATCCAAGCTATAATTAATGAAATCAGTAAACATATAAAAGCTGCTATGGTAAAGGATTTATATACTTGAGAGGTATCCCTAGCCATATTTATTCGTTGAAAAATTGCCGGTTCTAGGGTAGGTATTATAAAAAATAAGAATAAAAGCAAGGAATCAAAAAACCTTGGATTATATATATCAAAAACCTGTTTATAATCAAAAGTAGGATTAGTAATCAATTTTTCTAAAACATGTTCTGAATCATCTAAAGTACCCCATATTATTAATGATACTATAGGTATTACCACCGCAAACGTAAAAATCTGGATTATATCTGTAAAAGTTACAGCTTTAATCCCGCCAATAGAAGAATATATAACTACAATTACTGCAGCAGCTAAAACACCATAAAAACTTGAAACATCAAAAAGTAACTGCAGTATTACTGCAGAAACCTTAAACTGGGCCGCGATGGCTCCCATACAGCTCATTACAGCAATAAATGCTGTTATAAGCTTTACTGTTTTTCCATACAGTTTATTCATAGATTCGGCAATGGATAAGTCCCCTAAAAATTCTCCCATTCGGGGAGCCAAAAAATACCCTATGACCAAAAGAACTAATGAATCTCCAAGTGCCGGAATGATAAAATATAAACCGTTTTTATAAGTTTCTGTTATGGTTTGAGATAAAACCCCTCCACCAATCCAAGTCGCTGCAATGGTTGCTGAAATAGCACCGGTAGAAAATCCTCTATTACCGATAGCATATTCCTTGATATTTTTAATTCCTCTACTATAAAACAAACCTACTGCGAGGTTAAATACTAAAAAACTAATAAAAATTGCAGAATCGATGTTAAAGTTCATACCTTTTCCCCTACTTATCCGTTAAAGAATTTTTATCATACTGATTGATGGGATATTATGGAAATAGACTTCTCCGTTTTCCTTGAAACCAAACTGTTGATAAAAATCCAGCATCGCTTTATCACTTATAGAAAGCCTTATTATTTCTGCCTTTCGGCTATTTCTTACTTCATTAATAACCCGTTTCATAAGTTCCCTTCCGTACCCCTGATTCCTGTATTCCTTAATAACAGTTACTCTGGCTAAATCTGCTATACCGTTTTCATACATTATTCTAACTATACCGATTATCTGTTTTCCCTGCACAAGAACGTAATGATCACCTTTTATATCAGTTATGCTAAACTCTTCCTTGATTTTTCTCTGATATTCACCGAGATAAACTCTACATCTAATAATCAGATAAGTTATTAGATAACCCAAATTATAAAAGTAAACCGGTTTTAGTAATAACGTCACTTTAGCGTATTTTTGCCTTTGAAATAAAATTAATGTTAATTTTATTTATACATGATCAGATTTCCTGATTCCATAGCTAATTTAATTTTCAGTTGTAAGAGTATGGAACTTTAATAACCTTTTTTAGGTTCACTAGGTAATTCGAGAATAAATTAATTTTTATTTAAGGAATTTTAAAACGGTAAATAAAAAATTCTAGGTAAAATTCATAATCCTTTTAACTTGCATGAAGATAAATCAAACTACTAACATTTACTGATTACAACGCATTTACTGCACAAACAAATTAATATCACAATAATCATAACTTGCTCTCTATTAATTAGATAATATAATCTTGATAACCTGATGTATCTCCTCTATCTCCTCCCTAAGTAACTCTAATGAAGTCCTGGTTGCCTTCTGCTGCGCAATTAACAAGTGACTTGGTTCATAATTTGAATCCCTAGTGGTAAGGAAGCTTCTTATATCCTCTTCCTGTTTTTCTATTTTATTCTCCAGTTTTTGCAGCTCGTTAAAAATATGACCTAATAACCTTTTGATTTCTTCATCTTTACTTCTCATAATGTCATAGCTATGTGATTATTTACAATTAATTTGAGCTAACTAGTTCCTGGCAAACCGGAACATTTAGCTAAATCTTTTACTTTATGCTTAAAATCAATAAGCTCAGATATTTACATTTTTTTTGTAAAACGGCTTGATTCAAAAAGTAAAAAGCTTTGTTTCTGTTAAACTCTTAAAATTTTAAAGAATCTCTGCTAAATTCAGATAGGAATATAATTTTCAGGAGAGAAGCTCGAATTTCATCAAACGTTTTTGAAATAGAAGATAACTTTAAAGTATGAAGTAAATAGCTTGGATGGAGTTTATTAATTGCTCCAAAATTGTAATTATCACTTATCATATCAACCTCTTTAACCTGTTTAACTGGTGCCAGGGGCTTGAACAAGTCATTATCAAAACAACTACCTGCTGGTTCCATGCCAGAGACACTTATAACAGCAGACCCCTGGCCTAAAGCAGCAGGTTTCAAAAGGTTGGTTTTGTTAATGATGTGTTCAAGTCATCACTAGCGACGTTTATGATATCACAATAAAGAGCCTTGTTCAATAACATATGGGTAATATGCCAGTATTATACTTAACTAAAATGATACTCCTCGCAGCAGAGCTACGAGATATCTGGTATAATTGCTTATCCGCAATACCTAATTTAATTTTAGTTGTAAGAGTATAAAACTTATAATAACCTGTTTGGATTCATTAGGTACTGCTGTACATATAAGCGGTACGTATAAAATATATTGAACTATTTTCAGAAGATGCAACACGAGGATATAGAAAATCTAGCTACTATTTTAAATAATTCAGGCCATTACAGAGTCACTAAAAAATATCAGAGGCCGGAATATTATAATACCGGCGATGAAGATGATATTAACCCACCAATTAAATACCCGACATAACTATTGCCAAGAAGGAAGGAATTTGTATAATGCAATAATGTCAAAAAGTGAAGATTTTAGGAAATTATCAATAAGCGCACAAGCGTCGATGAGAAAGATTGCTCTAAAACTAGTAAAAAGAGGAGAGAGTCAATCGTCGGTAGGTGAATTAATAGGAGTGAGTCGCCAGACAGTAAATGAATGGGTAAGGAGGGAAAAGAGAGGCGACAAGTACGCAATTAGTGGGAAGTTAAGAGGTAGAAAGATAGGAGAGAAAAGGCTTATAACCGAAGATCAAAGTAAAATAATACAAGGGTACGTAAATATCTCTAGACCAGAAGATCACAATATCAAATCAGCATTATGGTCAAGAAAATCAGTTAATGCACTCATCAAAAAACATTGTGGATTTTTTCTTCCCCTAAGTACAATAGGCGAATATTTAAGAAGATGGGGGTATACTGCACAAAAGCCAAAGAAGTTAGCATATGAGCAGCAACCCAAAAGGGTTCAATTTTGGTTAGATGAAGAATATCCGTCAATAGCCAAGCAAGCAGAATATGAAAAGGCAGAAATACATTGGTGCGACGAAGTAGGGATAAAACAAGAGTGTCAGGTATTACAAAGCTATTCTTTAAAAGGAAAAACCCCTGTTGTGATTCATAAATCGAAGAGATTTAGTATAAACATGATATCCACTGTTACAAATAACGGTAAGCTAAGGTTTATGCTGTACGAAGAGACACTAAAAACAAATGTATTTATAGAATTTTTACGGAGGTTGGTAAAATACTCCAAGAAAAAAATCTTCTTAATCCTAGATAATCTCAAGGTTCATCATAGCAAAAAAGTACAAATATGGACTCGGAAACATAAAAAGAAAATTTCTTTATTTTTTCTGCCTCCGTATACTCCGCAACATAATCCGGATGAATATTTAAACAACGATTTAAAAAGAAATGTAAATAGGAAACATATACCTCTTACAAAATCTGAACTCCAAGGGAATTTAAAATCTTACCTAAGGACTCTGCAAAATAACCCAGAACATATCAAAAGATTATTTCAGGCGAAAGAAGTAAAATATGCCGCCTAAGTCGGGTATTTAATTGGTGGGTTAATAAAATGATCGCTGTTTTTCTGGATATTGAAACAACAGGTTTATCCTATACACAGGATAAATTGATAGAACTTGGAATGGTCAAGTTTGAATATAACAGGCACGGCTCCATCTTTCGCTTGCTGGGTGATTTTAGCGGCTATCAAGATCCGGGCATCCCGATAACTGAGTATATTACAGAACTTACGGGAATTAACGATGATATGGTAAAAGGCCAGAAAATACAAGAAAATGCAGTTGCTAATTACTTGCAGGATGTTGACCTGATTATCGCTCACAACGCTCAGTTTGATCGTACATTCCTTGAAACCACCTTCCCTTCGCTTCCACCAAAAGCTTGGGGTTGTCTAATGTATGACGTTGACTGGGATAAAGAAGGGATCTCAAGTCGTAAACTCGAATACATTGCTTATAAATTCGGGTTTTTCCATGAAGGACACAGAGCAATAAATGATTGTCTCGCAGGTGTTCACCTTTTAGCGCAGCAGTTACCAAAATCACAGGTACCGGTATTAAAAGAGTTACTTACTCAATCTAAGGCTATCAGGTTCAAGCTATATGCAGTTAACTCTCCATATGATAGTAAAGAACTGTTAAAAGCACGAGGTTATAGATGGAGCATGAGTCAGAACGATAAATATAGGGCCTGGTCTATTGAACTGAACGAAGATAAGGTAGCCGAGGAAATAAATTACCTACGCTCTAACATCTACAATACATCTTCGATTAATATACCTGTAGAAATATTTGATGCTTATAGTAGATTCTCAAGTACAAACAATAAATCCAATAATCATGTAAAATACCGAGATAAGCTGGAATGGTTTCAAAAACTGTGTACCTCTTAAAAAGATACACATGAGCATACATAATCAAAATGTTAAAGAATATCTATCGGGTAACATCGAGCGCATTACTTATCATAATCCTGAAAACGGGTTTTGCGTTTTAAGGGTTAAGGTTAAAAACCACAAGGATCTAGTCACCGTTACAGGCAGCGTCCCTTCCGTATCTGCCGGGGAATATATTAAATGTAGCGGCATTTGGTACAATGATCGCAATCATGGCAAGCAATTTAAAGCTGATTTTCTGAAAGCTCTTCCACCGGATACTTTAGAAGGAATTGAAAAATATTTAGGCTCCGGTCTTATCAAAGGAATAGGAGCTCATTTTGCTAAAAAGTTGGTTACTGCATTTGGTGATCAAGTTTTTGATGTAATTGAACACAAACCGGAATTATTATCTACTTTAGACGGAATAGGTAAAATTAGAGCAAATAGTATTTGCAATAACTGGAAGGATCAGAAAATTGTACGGGAAATCATGATCTTTCTTCAATCTCATGGGGTCGGTACAACAAGAGCAACCAGAATATTTAAAACCTATGGGGAAGAGGCAATTGCCATAGTATCCAAGGATCCATATCAATTAGCTAAAGACATAAGGGGTATTGGATTCGTTTCGGCAGATACGATTGCCTCTAACTTAGGTATTGCAAAAGATTCTCTTATACGTGCTAGAGCCGGTTTATCTTACGCATTATTGGAAGCAACCTCAAATGGACATTGCGCCCTACCCTTAGAGACCTTAATAGAAAACACTCAGAAATTACTCGGTATAGATTCCAGTTTAGTAAAGCTAGCTATTGAAAAAGAAATTGAATCAAAAACCATTATTTGTGATCTTATAGAAGATAAGCCATGCATATTCCTAGCTATTAACCCACCAATTAAATACCCGACATAACTATTGCCAAGAAGGAAGGAATTTGTATAATGCAATAATGTCAAAAAGTGAAGATTTTAGGAAATTATCAATAAGCGCACAAGCGTCGATGAGAAAGATTGCTCTAAAACTAGTAAAAAGAGGAGAGAGTCAATCGTCGGTAGGTGAATTAATAGGAGTGAGTCGCCAGACAGTAAATGAATGGGTAAGGAGGGAAAAGAGAGGCGACAAGTACGCAATTAGTGGGAAGTTAAGAGGTAGAAAGATAGGAGAGAAAAGGCTTATAACCGAAGATCAAAGTAAAATAATACAAGGGTACGTAAATATCTCTAGACCAGAAGATCACAATATCAAATCAGCATTATGGTCAAGAAAATCAGTTAATGCACTCATCAAAAAACATTGTGGATTTTTTCTTCCCCTAAGTACAATAGGCGAATATTTAAGAAGATGGGGGTATACTGCACAAAAGCCAAAGAAGTTAGCATATGAGCAGCAACCCAAAAGGGTTCAATTTTGGTTAGATGAAGAATATCCGTCAATAGCCAAGCAAGCAGAATATGAAAAGGCAGAAATACATTGGTGCGACGAAGTAGGGATAAAACAAGAGTGTCAGGTATTACAAAGCTATTCTTTAAAAGGAAAAACCCCTGTTGTGATTCATAAATCGAAGAGATTTAGTATAAACATGATATCCACTGTTACAAATAACGGTAAGCTAAGGTTTATGCTGTACGAAGAGACACTAAAAACAAATGTATTTATAGAATTTTTACGGAGGTTGGTAAAATACTCCAAGAAAAAAATCTTCTTAATCCTAGATAATCTCAAGGTTCATCATAGCAAAAAAGTACAAATATGGACTCGGAAACATAAAAAGAAAATTTCTTTATTTTTTCTGCCTCCGTATACTCCGCAACATAATCCGGATGAATATTTAAACAACGATTTAAAAAGAAATGTAAATAGGAAACATATACCTCTTACAAAATCTGAACTCCAAGGGAATTTAAAATCTTACCTAAGGACTCTGCAAAATAACCCAGAACATATCAAAAGATTATTTCAGGCGAAAGAAGTAAAATATGCCGCCTAAGTCGGGTATTTAATTGGTGGGTTAATAGTTATCACTTCTATGAAAAACAGATAGCAAAGATGCTCTTATCTATTGATAAAGAAGATGTACCATGGGGGAATAATAACTCACAAGAGTTAATTCCCGAAATAGAACAAAAGCTGAGTATCCGGTTAGCAGATAACCAGAAAGAAGCTATTATCAAAGCTCTATCAAAAAGACTTATGGTTATTACCGGCGGTCCCGGTACCGGCAAAACAACTTTAGTAAAAGCTCTGCTTAAACTATTAGAACTTAAAAAGCTTAATGTCAAACTTTGTGCTCCAACCGGTAGAGCCGCTAAACGTCTAAGTGAAACAACCGGCCTGGATGCAACCACTATACATAGATTATTAGAAATTAACTCTTCAGGAGGAGGTTTTAAGTATAATGAGGACAATAGACTTATATGTGATTATTTAATAGTTGATGAAAGCTCAATGATTGATGTCACTTTATTTTATGCTTTGATAAAAGCTCTACCCGATCATATTGGTCTTTTATTAGTCGGTGATGTGGATCAATTACCTTCTGTTGGTGCAGGACAGGTGCTAAAAGACGTTATTAATTCCAGTATCATTACAACCGTGAGATTAAATCAGATTTTTCGCCAATCGGAAAGCAGTGCGATAATCACTAATGCCCATAAGGTTAATAAAGGTATATTACCTGATTTAAACTTCCATAAAGGTAATAGTGACTTTTACTTTATCAAAGCAGAGCCGGGAGACGATATTATCAATAAGATAATTACTATCACATGCGATAGAATACCTAGGAAATTTAATCTGAATCCCATAAATGATATTCAATTATTATGCCCCATGCAAAGAGGTGGCATTGGAGCAAGATCACTTAATACTGAATTACAGAAAGTATTAAACCCAAATTATGAAAAAGGGATTACAAAATTTGGACAGATTTTTGCAGTCGGTGATAAAGTAATGCAAACGGAAAATAACTACGACAAGGATACTTATAACGGAGATATCGGTGTAATTAGTGCTATCAATCAGGAAGAACAAGAGGTAACTATTGATTTTTACGGCAATAAGGTAGTATATGACTATGATGATTTGGATCAAATCACCCTGGCCTATGCAACCACCATACATAAATCACAAGGATCAGAGTATCCGGCAGTTATTATTCCTATTACCATGCAAAGTTACATGATGCTTAGGCGTAATCTTGTTTATACGGCAATTACACGTGGTAAGAAACTTGTAGTTATTATCGGAGAGAAAAAAGCTTTTGCCATGGCGGTAAAAGATGGAAAAAGCTCTAATAGATATTCCAGGCTAAAAGATTGGTTACAATTTCAATAATGATTTGTGAGATATACCGGACAAAAAATTTAGACAAAAATTCAGGTAGTGTTGTTTCTAAATCAGGTAAGATAAAAAACTTTAAAACCTTGACAGTAAGAAGAAAATTATGTAGTGCGCCAAGGGAAGTGCGTAAGAATCAGTTGGTGAGAATCCGACCTATGCAAAGGCTAACCACCAGCATAGAACTAACCATTGCATTGTGGGAGGTGACAAACACAATGAAGCCAATGGTAAGGACATATCAGGCCGCAACGAAAGTGAAGGTATTGAGCTCCGAAATATTCAAGATCATAGAGGCCGACGTTTTTGCATTATGCGGAAGGCAGTATGAATGGTGGCGTTAAGGTAAGTTATCATTCACTCTATCGGGGTCAAAGTCCGTGGCATGGTATGAGATGGAGTTTACGTAAACTTGGGAGATCTTCTGTGTTCTCGGAAGAGTATGTCGGGACAAGTCAAAACAGGCGAGAACTGGCAAATGATACAGAAGAAGTCAGACTGACTGATAGTACTTGGAGCATAGGAAAGCTATGTACATGGGGAAGCGGTCAGCAATGGGAAGCCTGGTTAAGTACCAGTCATAATAATACACTGAGGTTATAATAAATGATGCAGGTTAAACTTAATCAGATAGCTAGGAGAGCGAGGCAAGATAAACAACTAAAATTTACATCGTTAATACATCATGTAAATGAGGCTAATCTTGCAGAATGCTATCAAGAACTAAAGGCTAATAAAGCTTGTGGAATTGATGGTGAGACAGTGGAAGCTTATGGCAAGAATTTAAGAGAAAGGCTTGGTCAATTAGTGGCATCCATGAAGTCAAAGCAGTATTGTCCTAAACCAGTGAAGAGGGTTTATATCCCAAAAGCTGGTAAGAATGAGAAGCGTGGACTTGGTATACCATCAGTTGAAGATAAGTTAGTTCAAATTATGCTAAAGAAGATCTTAGAACAGATTTATGAAGCAGAGTTTTTGGATGTATCTTATGGATTCAGACATAAATTAAGCTGTCATGATGCGGTAAAAGCATTAGACAAAGCGGTTATGACTAAACCAATTAACTATATTGTAGAAGTAGATATCAAAGGGTTCTTTGATAATGTTAATCATTATTGGCTACAACGATGTTTAGAGGAGAAAATAATTGATCGTAATTTATTATGGTTAGTAAGGAGATTCTTAAAAGCTGGAGTAGTTGAGGATGGAAAGCAGTTAGCAACTGAGGTAGGAACTCCTCAAGGAGGAGTAATTAGTCCATTGCTTGCAAATATCTATCTTCATTATGTACTAGACTTATGGTTTAAGAAAGAAATTAAATCACAAGCAAAAGGACACATGGAGCTAATACGCTACTGTGATGACTTTGTAGTATGTTGTGAAAGTGAAAAAGATGCAAAGAATTTTCTGAAATTACTTCACGTAAGGTTAGAAAAGTTTGGTCTAGAGGTATCAGAAGAAAAGACAAAAGTGCTTAAATTTGGACGACAAGTATGGAAACAAGCTCGAAGAGGCAAAGAAAAAGTAGAAACTTTTAACTTTCTTGGTTTTACGCATTATTGCGGTAAGAGTAGGCAAGGATATTTCATTATGGGTCATAAGACCAGTAAAGAAAATCTCTGTCGGAAACTTAAAGAAACTAAGGAGTGGTTAAAGCAAATACGAAATAAATTGCGTCTTAAAGAATGGTGGCCAGTACTCAAATCTAAATTAACGGGACATTATAATTACTTTGGAATTAGCGGTAATTATCGCTGTCTTCAGCAGTTTTATAATAAGATCTTTTTGATTGTATTTAAATGGATAAATCGTAGAAGTCAGAAGAAAAGTATGAATTTAGACCAATATCTAAAATATCTACAATGGAATCCATTACCGACACCGAGGATATGCTATCCAATGTATTAATTCTAGCTTTTATAGCAAATGTTCCATTGAAGAGCCGTGTGCGGGAAAACTGCAAGCACGGTTCTGCGGGGGATGTCGTGGTAATGATCGTTTAATTAACAAATTAAGAGGAAATTAGAGGAAGAGAAATTATCACGGCGTCTACCTAATGAAACAAGTACATCATCTGTTACCTGTTCAAGTAATGCAGAACTATCAACAATCATTGCATTCTGACCGCCTGTTTCAGCAATTAACGGAACAATACCGGAGTTCCGTTCTGCAAGTGTTAAGTTGATGTTCTTAGCTGTTTCGCAGGAACCGGTAAATGCTACACCGGCAATTCTCTCATCTCTTAATACATAATTACTGATATTACTAGGAGAGGTAATTATTAATTGTAATGCCGATTTAGGTATTCCCACTTTGTATAACAACTTAACGGCAAAATTAGCTATAACACAAGTTTGTCCCGCAGGTTTGGCTATTACTGTATTACCAGTTACTAATGCCGCAACTATTTGACCTATAAATATCGCAAGCGGGAAATTCCAGGGACTTATACAGACAAAAATTCCTCTCGGATGCATTGAAAGGATATTTCTTTCGCCAGTAGGCCCAGGAAGAACTTTATCTTGCATAATTATTTTTGCTTGATTGGCGTAATATCTACAAAAATCAATTGCCTCAATAACCTCATTTATTGCATCATGAATAGATTTTCCTCCTTCTTTGATAAGCAGGGCATATAGCTCAAATTTGTTATTTTCAAGTTCATAAGAGGCCTTTTCTAAAATAGCAGCACGGCTCTCTACAGCTATTTTGCTCCAGTTGTTAAATTCTTTATACGCAGAGTCTACGGCATATTTAATTTCTTCAGGTATCGCTAGAGAAACATCTGAAAATTTTTCCGCTATTTTGGCAGGGCAGAAACATTCGTTTAAATTTTTAGATGTTATAAGTTCCCTACCATCTATTATAGATCCAACCTTATGAGTATTAGAACTCATTGCGGGTTTGAATTTTTACGAAATAAAACCATTATAGCCTTGTATTTAAAAGGTTTGTAGATATATTGAGTATTCATTAATTTTATTTAAGTAACCAAATAGAATGAGCAGAATTAGACGATACAACAAGCTTCCTACTGTTTTGAGAGAAGATGAATTTAACGAATTTGTCTTACCGCATCTTAAAAAAGGCACACGTGGTCCAAGTAAAAAGATATCATTTTTCAAATTATTTAATTACATTCTTAAACTCATGCATACTGGTTGCCAATGGGAACAGATACCAATAGACAAAAATAAAGACGGCATGCCAGAAATTCACTATACTAATATCTATAATGCTTTTAAGTTCTGGGTTAAGCACGGATGCTTTGATAAGATTTTCGAAGCTTCGGTGGCAAGGTTATTTAAAGCTGGAATGCTTGATACTGATATATTACATGGTGATGGTACTTGTACTTCTGCTAAAAAAGGGGTGACAACTTAGGGTATAATGGTCATAAACACACTAAAGGAGACAAGGTTGTACCGTTTTGTGATAGAAACTGCAATGTTATTGCGCCTTTTGTTACTGCTCCGGGTAATAGGAATGAAGGAATCCTGCTTACTCCTGCAATATCAAACTTAAAAAAGATTGTAAAACTAATAGGTATAGATCTCAAGGAAAGTACCATGAGCTTAGATGGTGTATATAATTCACGTAAAAATCGTAAAGCAATTTTTAATCTTGGCATGACTCCTAATATGCCAGAGAATAAAAGGAGTCGCAAGAAATCTAAGCGAGGAAGAAAGCAAACTTTTTGCCGGAAAATCTTTAAAGAAAGGTTTAGAACGATAGAGAGAATATTTGCCTGGGAAGATAAATTCAAACGGTTGTTACTGAGATTTGAATTCCACAGCATAAACCATTATGCTCTGAAAACTATAGCCTACAGCATGGTTAACCTGCGGCATTTTTGTGGATAACGGCTAAGCATGGATTAAACAAGGTGCGGATGAAGCTAAAGGGAGAATACTGCCCAAATTGCCAAAAATTAAGCAATTTGATTATAAAATCATCAAAAATTCCAATACAAAAGCTGCAGTTCCAAAATCTTATCGACGAGAATAAAAACCCACCCGTTTTTAAACTATGAAACCAGCAATGAGTTCATAGAAAAAGCTAAATAGTATGTTTTACTTATGCCTTCATTATATAATATCCAGTTAAATAACATGACAATTGCTGGATAAATAAAGAATACAACCATGGTAAGACCAGTGCCGATATAATTACTACCGATAAAATATGTTATTGAAGAGGTGCCATAAAAGGCTATACCATAAAATATTATTTTAAGGTTTTCTGTTAACGGCTGAAAAATATTTTTCCCTTTAAACATTAATATAATAAATGTGAAAAAAGCCGCTACTAAAAATCTCCAAAATAGCATGTTTGCAATAGATAAATTAGACTTCAAAAGTTGAACACCGAAATACCCTAAAAATCCATAACATAAACCAGAGCTAATAGCATATAACGATCCTACCTGCTCTTTGGATAAAAGCTTCATAAACTGACTATCTTGTGTTAGTAAATTAAATGTTTATTTACTGTGGCTAGTAAAAATCTATCTATCTTACTGGTTCTATAAATAATTGTCAAATTCCAATCTACTTAAGATAAGTAAACAGAGAATTTAGTTCTTCCATACTTCAGAATATACTTATAGTTCTCAATAGAAAATTTTTAACTATAATGCTATTTTATTGCAGAATCGTAAAGTGTTTAAGATTCAGCTTAAAAAACAATTTTACTTTAAAAATGAAATTTAAAAAGAAACTAGAACCAATTTTGGTTAGCTTAGATAGGCTAGGTGATCCTATTGATGTTCAAGTAAGGCAGAGCTCCAAAGCTAAACGTATTATTATTAAAATACAGCACCAAAATGTTGAATTAGTTTTACCTAATAAGAATATTAGCGCCGGCTATAAATTTCTGCTAGAGAAAGAGTATTGGATTAGAAGAAAACTACAAGTTTCAGAAAAAGAAGATTATGTGAATACTAAAAATATTCCTTTATTTGGAAAAGAGTATTTACTATTAAATGTTGATTCTATTCGCAACAAGGTGCAAATTAAGGAAAATGTAATTTATGTAGATTCATTACCGACTTATCACAACAAAACCTTGGTTAAATTTTTACAGAATAAGTTACTTGTAGAAATAACAGATATTGTTAATCGCTTAAGTAAGCAGTATCAGTTAAAGTTTTCTAGAATTAAGATTACAAATGCCAAAACCAGATGGGGAAGTTGTTCGAGTAACTTAATCCTGCGCTTTAATTGGCGTCTTGTTTTTGCGCCGCAGGAAGTACTAAATTATGTAATAATACATGAAATGTGCCATCTGGTAGAGATGAACCATAGTAAGCCTTTTTGGGATTTGGTGGCAAAACTCTGCCCTGAATATAAAACTGCTAAATTGTGGTTAAAAGAAAATGGAAGTAACCTGCATCGCTATTTGCAGATCGAGTACGGCTTGCGGTAATTTTATCCAGCGTGCAAATGGAGATAAGGGCGAGATTAGGACCATACAATCCTATTGTGTGGTATAGTAGATTAAGTTTGATCCTTGCAATTCTTACTTAAATTTAATATAATTCGTCCCTTGAGGAAAAACGGTTTATTATGTCTAAAACTATTGTGGTAGCAATGTCTGGAGGAGTAGATAGCTCGGTAGTAGCAGCAATGATGCACGAGCAGGGCCATAGAGTTATAGGTATTACTTTGCAATTATATGACCATGGGGCTGTTCTACAAAAAAAAGGTGCATGTTGCGCCGGACAAGATATTTATGATGCCAAAATGGTTGCAGATAGGATTGGTATCCCTCATTATGTTCTAAACTATGAAAACCTATTCCGCCAAAAAGTTATTGATGATTTTGTTGATAGTTATGCCAGAGGTGAAACCCCTTTACCTTGCGTACGCTGTAATCAGTCTGTCAAATTTAAAGATTTATTAAAATTTGCAAAAGAACTTGGCGGAGATGCACTTGCTACTGGCCACTATGTGCAAAAAATTATTAACCATAATATTTCGGAGCTTCATAGAGGTTTAGATCCCTATAAAGATCAGAGTTACTTTTTATTTTCTACAACTAATGAGCAGCTGAATTTTCTTGAATTTCCACTCGGTAAATATAGTAAAGAAGAAACAAGAAAATTAGCATTAAAATATGGTCTTGAAGTAGCAGATAAACCAGATAGTCAGGATATTTGTTTTGTGCCGGGCGGGGACTATCGTGAGATCGTAACTAGAATGCGTCCGTCAACGCAGAAGCCAGGTAAGTTCGTTCATATTGGCGGTTTTGAACTTGGGGAGCATAAAGGAATTATAAATTATACAGTAGGTCAAAGACGAGGGCTTGGTATTTCATACGGAGAACCGATTTATGTTATAAAAATTGACCCTGAAACAAATACAGTATATATTGGCCCAGAATCGGCGTTATTTAAAACTAAATTCATTATAAAAGAAGTAAATTGGCTTGCTGGTGATGTAAATACTGAAGGAATTGATATTGTCGCTAAGGTTAGGTCTACTACTCCTGGAATCCAGGCTAAAATCAATTTTATTACTAATGATAAAATTGAAGTTAATATTCTTGGAACTGAAAGAGCAATTACCCCAGGGCAGGCATGTGTATTATATGATAATACGAGGGTTTTGGGTGGTGGATGGATTACTAGGGATATTCAATAATTATAAAAAACTAAAAACGGGGAAAAATGAATTTTTTGAAGAAAAAAAGCTTTGAATCGGTAAGAGAAGCAGGAAGTTCAAGTGGGCTAGATAAAACATTATCAGCTTTTGATTTAGTGCTCCTAGGTCTTGGAGCTATAGTAGGTACTGGCGTATTTACTTTCACAGGGTTAGTTGCTGCGCAGTACTCCGGCCCCGCTGTAACTCTTTCTTATTTAATTGCCGGATGTACATGTATTTTTGTAGCCCTAGCTTATACTGAACTTGCTACAATGCTTCCGACTTCTGGTAGTATTTATACTTATTCTTACGTAGCATTTGGGGAAGTATTTGCCTGGTTAATTGGTAGTTTAATAATTATAGAACTTGGTTTTGCCTCTTCTGCAGTAGCCGGTAGCTGGTCAGCTTATGTACAGGGAATTCTAGATTCTGCTGGCTATCATCTTCCTGAACAGCTGGGAAAATCTCCTTTTGAAGGAGGGGTATTTAATATTCCGGCCTTTACTATAATAATTTTTGCTGGATTTATGTTATATTTTGGTACTAAAGATAGCAAGAGGTTAAATAACATTTTGGTATTTATAAAAATGATAGCAATATTTGCTTTCATGCTTTTTGCCGCTCCTCATTTTGATGCAACAAACTGGGAAAATTTTATGCCCAATGGTTTTGATGATGTATTAATCGGTTCGTCAATTTTGTTTTTTGCTTTTACCGGATTTGGGGTACTTGCGAGCGCAGCGGAAGAATGTAAAAACCCAAAACGTGATCTTATGATCGGTATTATTGGTTCACTAGTTTTGGCTACTGTTGTTTATATGATTGTAGGGGGGCTAGCTACTGGAATAATTCCTTATGCGGAATTAAATAATGCCCAGCCTCTAGCTCATGCTTTAAAATTTAATAACAGTAATATTGGTTCTGCTCTTGTTGCTACAGGCGGTATAGCCGGTATGACTACTGTTATAATGATGAATATTTACGGTCAATCACGTATTTTTTATGTAATTGCAAGGGATGGGTTATTACCGAAGTTTATGGCAAAATTACACCATAAATATGATAGCCCTCACATAACGATTATAATGTTTACAAGTGTATTTGCCGTTATGGCGGCAGTTTGCCCTTATTCCATACTAGGACAACTTTCTAGTATGGCAGCTTTGCTTGATTATGTGGTAGTAGCTATCATAGTTATGATATTTAGGCTTCGTTTGCCAAATGTGGAAAGGCCATTTAAGTGCCCAGCAGTATTTATAATAGCGCCAACAGCCCTTATTGCCTCGATATGGCTATTATTCAAGCAAATAATTGGTAAAGATGGCTCGTTGCTTTTAACAGGAGAAATTATTATCTACTGGTTTGTAGTTATATTTATTTTATATGTCCTAAAAGTGCTTATCTTCAGTAAAAGAGAAAAGGTTTAATTAAATATAAGTGCCACTAGACAGAAAAGCTCTTAATCAATTCCCCTCTAACTTGTACCTTATATTGATAAGGCACAAGTTAGAGTAAACTTTTTTGGTATATTCAATTTGGTTGCTTTTGGTGCAATTATAGCAGATTGGGTAACACGAGGAGATGTTGTAATTCATTGCTTGCCCCTATTAGGGTTTAGCTTTACTTCATTATTTATAGCACCGAAGGTCTGCAGTTGGCCTATAAACTAATTATTTATGATAAGGGTGCGCTGCTAATATAGTTTGGGATCTATATATTTGTTCAAGTAAAACAAGTTTAGCTAGCTGATGGGGTAAGGTCATCTTCGAGAGACTTAATCTGATGTGAGCACTTTTAGTAATTGAATCGTCTAGACCAAAAGCCCCGCCGACTATAATATCTATATTTTGTCCTATCATCATCTGGTTTTTAAATAACAAGCTAAATTCCTGACTGTTTAGCTGTTGTCCTTGTACATCCAAAACAATTTTATATGAATTAATATTTATGTGGTTGTTAATTAATTTAGCTTCGTAAGTCTTAGCCTGGTTTTCTGATAATTTTTTATTATAATTTAATTCTGTTTCTTTTACCTTCCATTTAATCATTTTGTAATAATGATCTGCTAGCCCTCTGTACCCTGGAGATAATTTGCCTACAGAAATAATATTAATTATCATTAAATAGTGTACCTAATATAATTCTGCTATTGATCCGCCTTTTTGCGCATTCCATAATTGCTGGTATAGTTTACCGTTAGTTTTCAATTCATTATGAATTCCGTCTTCAACTATATGACCATTATCAAACACCAGAATCCGATCCATATTCAGTAAAGTAGATAACCTGTGAGCAATAACGAGAACTGTTTTACCTTTCATAAGAGTTTTAAGTGATCTCTGAATTAGATTTTCAGTAAGATTATCTAAGGCACTTGTTGCTTCGTCTAATATTAGGATAGGAGCATTTTTAAGTATAGCTCGAGCAATTATAATACGTTGTCTTTGCCCTCCTGATAAGTTGTTACCTCTTTCGCCACAAAGGGTGTTATAACCATCTGGTAATTTGTTTATAAAATCATGTATATAAGCTGATTTTGCGGCAGCAACAACTTCTTCATATGTTGCGCTTTCAGTACCATATTTTATATTTTCAATAATGGATCTGTGGAATAGGATAGGCTCTTGCGGGATAATCGAAATATTTCGGCGCAAACTATCTTGTGTTATCAACTTAATATCCTGTCCATCAATTAATATTCTTCCTTCTTCAATATCAAAAAGTCTTGTTATCAGGTTAGTAAAAGTAGTTTTGCCAGAACCAGAAAAACCGGCTAAACCAACTTTTTGATAAGCGTCAATTTTTACAGATTTGTTTTTGAAAATATTATCTTGGTTTTGGTAGTAGAAGGTGACGTTTTGAAACTCAATAGAAGGCTGTTTTATGATTAATTTTTGTGCATTTTCTACATCGGTAATTGTATATTTTTGAATTAAACTTATGGTTTGACTAAAAACCCCTATCTGTTCAAAAACATCCCCAAATTCCTTTGTTAAGTCCCATATATCCTCAGTAATTGCAATACATAAAGTAATAACCAGAACACACTGGCCGATTGTTATAATATATTGTCCTCTTAGAGAAACAATATAATAAACAACGGCAGCGATCATAATTGTACATGATATACCAAGGCCATATCTAAGTTTAAGCATGAACCATAACATGTTTTGATCGCTAAGTGCTGCTTTTTCTGTTTGCGTAAAAAGATATTTTTTTTCAAATTTGTGGGAGGTAAACATTCTTATTACTGAAATATTAGCTATAGCATCAACTATTTTCCCCGAGATTAAAGACTTATTATTGCTGTATATGGCTGAATAGTTATGTATATCTTTGGCAAAATATAAGCTGGTACTAACAAATATTATGAGCCAAGTTAAAAATATAAGTGCTATAACATAATGTACTATATACATGGTTATTAGCGCAAAAGTAATGACTGAGAATTTTCTTAAAATATCTTCATTTAAATGAGTAAAAATCATTTCTAATGATCTTGAACCTTCAGTAATTCGATTTGTAATTTCTCCAGCTAATTTACCTTGGAAAAAACTATAACTATGGTATTGGACATGATCGTATAATTCGTTAATAACCTGGGCTTTGACTTTAGGTAACGTTTTTAGATATATGTAGTTGTAGATAAGCCAAGTAATATTTAATGCTTCCCACCATAAGGCGTATATTATTATCCACTTGAGTAGTATTACTGCTAAATTAGATTCATGGATATGATGGTTTGAATATTGTTCTATTTGATCGGTGAGTTTTTGGAGTAAAATACTGTCAATAGAGGTAGTTATTCCTGAAACGAAGATTATTGTTATTAAAGAAACCACCTTCCATTTGTGCTTGCTAAAGAGGAAATAACAAATTTTTTTAAATACTTCCCTTAGCGGAACTACTGAATTTATATTATTATCCATAAAAAATTTGATTTTCTAGCGATTAATTGCTTGTTTTATAACGTTTCGATTATACTCTGTTTTTTATTGTTCAGGTAGGACAATTTCTCTATAAGTTTCTTTAAAAAGGATTCTTGATGCTTACTCTAAAAAATGTTATAGTTAAACCATTAGTTTTACTTAACTTAATTATTAATTTTATATATGTCTAATATTTTAGAAAAAAATGATTTATATGTAGAAGATGAGAACAAAGACGATATCTTTTCTGATATTAACTATATTTGTAAAACAACACCTCTTATTGTTGAATCCCTTAAGAATGGCCTAGATGTAGCGCAATTACCAAATGGAGATATTCTAACTACAGAAGTTAAAACTGTTAATACTCAGTATAGCTGGGATAAAACAAGGCAAAAAATGTTTAAAGCTAGCCAGAGTTAGCTCTTTATCATATAATATGGATATCCCTGGGTTTTTACCTTGGCTGTATTAAACTTAATTAAATTGGTACTTAGGAGAGTTGTTGTTTGTCTTTTACTTGTTTGACAGGTAATGGGCTATCATTTCTAGCAGCAAATACCACTGAATTGACTATAGTATGGTGTGGTTTAGTTTTCTAAAGTTGTCTTCAAAAAAAAATCAAAGCTATAATCTCTAGCCTAAGTAATAACCAGATAATTTTAGGTTTCGTAGCTTAAAATTTTTAACTAATTTACCTTAGCCCGATTATCTGGCCATTGATTGTTCCTGTTCTTTAGATTTGGTCACAGATTTAGCTTTTGATTCTTGGCTAATTCTCACCTCTAACTCAACATCATGTTGGTACTTCATACCATTTTCAAGAAGTATAGTACCGGCTCTTACTACTTTTTCTTGGTCTGTTTTTGAAAATTTTTCTAGCACCTGATTTTTAATATTTACCACAAATTGCCATGATAACTCAATTTTTTCTTGCATAGTAAGAGTTTTTTCTTCATCGGTTTTGTGTTTTTGAGTGGCGTATAGCTGTTGAGCTTCAGGATCTACCACGACCACTTTTTTAAGTTTTGGTTCTTTTTCTTTTTTTAGTTTTATATACATTAAGACTAAAACGATACCCGCCGCAATTAAAAGAACCACATTAAGTAAATTTGACATTATTTAGGTAATTTTTAATTTAAATTGTATTTTATATTCTACAACCTAGGTAATTATCTTGTAGTATAGGAAATTCAAAATTTGCAACCAGAAAAATCATCAATCAGCTTTTTAAAAATTCGTTTAATAAATATGTAGTTACCAGCCACAATATTAGAAATTATCAACACTTTTACAAAAATCTCTGCCAGAATCTATCTAAAAATAGGTTCAGTTTTACAAATTATGTGGCCAAGACGTGAAAGAAGTGTTCGCCATAATGATGTTATCTAGGCGTTGATAATAATTCATTGGTTCTTATTAATAACAATGGCGGAGATAAACCGTAATAAACTTGCCGCAGATTCATACATTTATTGCAATTATAGCAAAACAGAGGATCTATTTTAAAATTCAACCAAATCATTAATCTCCAACTAATGAGCTTAGTTTTCTTATGAACGATTTGATTAATTGCCTTATATACGATAGGTAATTGTACGCCCCTAGTTCTATTAGATAAAAAACCGTAATACCTAATCATTCGAAAATAACGATCTGGTATATGCATAATCAGACTAGCTATGAACTGCATCACGGGCATAGTTATGCGATCAATTGTATTATTATAGTGATCAAGAAATTTAAACGTTACCTGCTTTCCGTCGTAATTTTCTATTCTTGTCTCGGAAATAGGGGGCGTTTTATATACCGCCCTAAATATTCTATGTTGCGTTTATGATCATCCGATGGTTTTTGTAAATAAACATACCAACTGATTTCGTATAAACTACTCATCCAGTTATTAAAATTCTCAGCATTTTGATATGCGGACGGCAACTTCAAATTACTTGAGATATATTGAAAGCGAAATAACTCAAGGACTCTATGTCTCCACATTTTTTTAATAGGTTCGGCAGGAAAAAATAATTTTTGCCACTTGCCTTTGCTATTTATACCGCCGCAAGTAACCGATAAATGGATATGAACATTGCGTTTTAAATCTCTACCGAAAGTGTGTAAGGCAGTAAATATACCAACCACAAGATTTTTCTTTGTAGCTATCTCCTTAATAATTCCTGCTGCAATACCGGAAATCAATCCAAACAGATCACGATTGAGCCAAAATATCGGCCATAAAGAGTCCGGCATTGTAAATGTAATGTGCTGCCATCGTGTTTTTGGTAGAACATTGCTAGCCTTACTCACCCATTGATCCGTTTGTTTCTTACCACAACGAGAACAAAACCTACCTTTACAGCTGAATGCTACCGATTTATTGCGGTTACAATCACGGCAGCTATAACGTTTAAATCCTAAATATTTCGTTCCACACGATATAACTTTAGTGACGTTGAAAATAATGCCGTATCTTAGCTTGCCGTATTTTTTAGCGAAATCGAGACCAATTACCACGGTCTAGAAAAATATGTTTTATAGATATTCCTTTACCGACTATTTCCATAAATTACTTATAGTTAATGTTTTCTTACCAAGGAATCTTTCTTCCTTTGCGTTCTAAATCAAATTCTTTACAATCAGGGCAATAGTAAACAGAATTATACTTATGATTGGGAGATATTTTTCGCAACATTATCCAGAAAGCCTTGGCTATTTCCTTATCTCCTTCGGAAAAAATCTTTTTGATCCTGCTGTAAGGAATTGCTTGCTCTTTAGAAATGGCCTTAAGAGTTTTTACCGCTAATTCATTGACCAAATGCTGCTCAGAGTGCAAGTTACTCATAACTCAATTATATATTATCTTATGTATGTCTAACATTCAGTCTTTATAACTCAAGTTAAAACAAATCAAATACCAGTATTATAATCCTCCATAAATATTTATCGGTCAAGGGTATCTTCTTTTAAGCTGCCACCGATAGGTGGCTTATCTTGTAGTATAGGAATTTCAAAATTTGTAACCAGAAAAATTGTTAATCAAAACTTTGAAAATTCGTTTAATAAAATGTAGTTACAAGCCACAATATTAGAAATTATCAACACTTTTATAAAAATCTCTGCCAGAATCTATCTAAAAATAGGTTCAGTTTTACAAATTATGTGGCTAAGACGTGAAAGAAGTGTTCGCCATAATGATGTTATCTAGGCGTTGATAATAATTCATTGATTCTTATTAATAACAATGGCGGAGATAAACCGTAATAAACTTGCCGCAGATTCATACATTTATTGCAATTATAGCAAAACAGAGGATCTATTTTAAAATTCAACCAAATCATTAATCTCCAACTAATGAGCTTAGTTTTCTTATGAACGATTTGATTAATTGCCTTATATACGATAGGTAATTGTACGCCCCTAGTTCTATTAGATAAAAAACCGTAATACCTAATCATTCGAAAATAACGATCTGGTATATGCATAATCAGACTAGCTATGAACTGCATCACGGGCATAGTTATGCGATCAATTGTATTATTATAGTGATCAAGAAATTTAAACGTTACCTGCTTTCCGTCGTAATTTTCTATTCTTGTCTCGGAAATAGGGGGCGTTTTATATACCGCCCTAAATATTCTATGTTGCGTTTATGATCATCCGATGGTTTTTGTAAATAAACATACCAACTGATTTCGTATAAACTACTCATCCAGTTATTAAAATTCTCAGCATTTTGATATGCGGACGGCAACTTCAAATTACTTGAGATATATTGAAAGCGAAATAACTCAAGGACTCTATGTCTCCACATTTTTTAATAGGTTCGGCAGGAAAAAATAATTTTTGCCACTTGCCTTTGCTATTTATACCGCCGCAAGTAACCGATAAATGGATATGAACATTGCGTTTTAAATCTCTACCGAAAGTGTGTAAGGCAGTAAATATACCAACCACAAGATTTTTCTTTGTAGCTATCTCCTTAATAATTCCTGCTGCAATACCGGAAATCAATCCAAACAGATCACGATTGAGCCAAAATATCGGCCATAAAGAGTCCGGCATTGTAAATGTAATGTGCTGCCATCGTGTTTTTGGTAGAACATTGCTAGCCTTACTCACCCATTGATCCGTTTGTTTCTTACCACAACGAGAACAAAACCTACCTTTACAGCTGAATGCTACCGATTTATTGCGGTTACAATCACGGCAGCTATAACGTTTAAATCCTAAATATTTCGTTCCACACGATATAACTTTAGTGACGTTGAAAATAATGCCGTATCTTAGCTTGCCGTATTTTTTAGCGAAATCGAGACCAATTACCACGGTCTAGAAAAATATGTTTTATAGATATTCCTTTACCGACTATTTCCATAAATTACTTATAGTTAATGTTTTCTTACCAAGGAATCTTTCTTCCTTTGCGTTCTAAATCAAATTCTTTACAATCAGGGCAATAGTAAACAGAATTATACTTATGATTGGGAGATATTTTTCGCAACATTATCCAGAAAGCCTTGGCTATTTCCTTATCTCCTTCGGAAAAAATCTTTTTGATCCTGCTGTAAGGAATTGCTTGCTCTTTAGAAATGGCCTTAAGAGTTTTTACCGCTAATTCATTGACCAAATGCTGCTCAGAGTGCAAGTTACTCATAACTCAATTATATATTATCTTATGTATGTCTAACATTCAGTCTTTATAACTCAAGTTAAAACAAATCAAATACCAGTATTATAATCCTCCATAAATATTTATCGGTCAAGAGTATCTTCTTTTAAGCTGCCACCGATAGGTGGCTTATCTTGTTGCCCTTTTGTTGGTAAAGATAATTGTTCTTTAATATTTCGTTTGTTAAATCTTTTTGTAAAGTTATTTCCATTCTACGTTTAGCATCGGCAAAATCTACGGTTTCTTTTAATGTATTAACCCACCAACTAAATACCCGACTTAGGCGGCATATTTTACTTCTTTCGCCTGAAATAATCTTTTGATATGTTCTGGGTTATTTTGCAGAGTCCTTAGGTAAGATTTTAAATTCCCTTGGAGTTCAGATTTTGTAAGAGGTATATGTTTCCTATTTACATTTCTTTTTAAATCGTTGTTTAAATATTCATCCGGATTATGTTGCGGAGTATACGGAGGCAGAAAAAATAAAGAAATTTTCTTTTTATGTTTCCGAGTCCATATTTGTACTTTTTTGCTATGATGAACCTTGAGATTATCTAGGATTAAGAAGATTTTTTTCTTGGAGTATTTTACCAACCTCCGTAAAAATTCTATAAATACATTTGTTTTTAGTGTCTCTTCGTACAGCATAAACCTTAGCTTACCGTTATTTGTAACAGTGGATATCATGTTTATACTAAATCTCTTCGATTTATGAATCACAACAGGGGTTTTTCCTTTTAAAGAATAGCTTTGTAATACCTGACACTCTTGTTTTATCCCTACTTCGTCGCACCAATGTATTTCTGCCTTTTCATATTCTGCTTGCTTGGCTATTGACGGATATTCTTCATCTAACCAAAATTGAACCCTTTTGGGTTGCTGCTCATATGCTAACTTCTTTGGCTTTTGTGCAGTATACCCCCATCTTCTTAAATATTCGCCTATTGTACTTAGGGGAAGAAAAAATCCACAATGTTTTTTGATGAGTGCATTAACTGATTTTCTTGACCATAATGCTGATTTGATATTGTGATCTTCTGGTCTAGAGATATTTACGTACCCTTGTATTATTTTACTTTGATCTTCGGTTATAAGCCTTTTCTCTCCTATCTTTCTACCTCTTAACTTCCCACTAATTGCGTACTTGTCGCCTCTCTTTTCCCTCCTTACCCATTCATTTACTGTCTGGCGACTCACTCCTATTAATTCACCTACCGACGATTGACTCTCTCCTCTTTTTACTAGTTTTAGAGCAATCTTTCTCATCGACGCTTGTGCGCTTATTGATAATTTCCTAAAATCTTCACTTTTTGACATTATTGCATTATACAAATTCCTTCCTTCTTGGCAATAGTTATGTCGGGTATTTAATTGGTGGGTTAATAGTTCTTGCTAATGCGCCCACTAAAGCTATTACAGTACCTACCCAAAAAGCATATCGCCAATTGAATCCGTAACTCGTAAAAAGAGAAGCCAGTGCTAAAGCAAATACGCCTCCTAGAATAGAAGCAACAGCGATCATCATTACAACTGGATATTGCAGTGGCGGTTTTACAACCTCGGTTAGATATATTTCTGCCCCTACTATCTCTCCCATAGAAGACATGCCTTGAATCATCCGAAAATAGTAACAACCCAAGATGCTGTTATGCCTACTTGTGCATAAGTAGGCAAAGTAGCCATTACTACGTATGATATAGACATCAAAAAAGTGGTTATTATAACTGTGGCCTTGCGACCTACATTATCACCAATATAGCCAAATATCAAAGCCCCAAACGGTCTAAAAACAAAGATGGAACAAAAAATTGAAAGCCGATAATAAAGAAGCAGTAAAAGGATCAGTTTTTGGAAAAAATAATTCATTAAGCAGTACTGCCATATGAACGTAGAGCATCAAATCAGTAGGGTCGAGGTCAGGCGCGCATACTCCAAACTCAAGAGCCACGTTTCCTGCCCCCGCCAATCAAACCCGCCGTGCGGTTTCCCGTTTTCCCTTAGAATTTCGTATCCAAGTTTATGAGACCTAATTGAACAGGAGTTACTTTCAAGAGGTGGTATCCATTATATAACCCTAAGGTTTTATAAAGTGTCTCTTTACTCCATCTCTTCCATCCAAATCCTTGACGCTTTTGGGCATACATAAGATGTCTTCTCAGCTTCTTTTCTACCCAGTCTTTGATAAATGCAAAGCATTCACTTGAATTCCCGATCCTCGTCAAATAGGATAAACCTCTTAGAATTGGGTTGATCTCATCGATAACTTGTCTTACATGATGTGATCGATGTTGTCGGAATACTTCTTTGAGCTTTCTCAACAGTTTTGTACGACTTTCTATTTTAGGGAGGCGCAGTACTCCTTCTTTTAATTGCCTTGTCCGTATTCGTTTGAAGCGGAAACCAAGGAAAGAGAAAGTGTTACCTTTTTCTGCATATACAAGTCTAGTTTTATCAGTGTTCAGCGTAACTCCAATCTTACTAAGTTCTTCTCGAAGCCTTTTATAAGCAGCTTTAAAGAGCCATTCCCATTTTTGATAACTATCAACTAAAATCACAATGTCATCGGCCCATCTATAATATTCTAGGTTAGTGTAGCTTTTGCCTTGAATTACAATCTTTGTAGCCTCTTTTGCTCTTTCAAGCATCTCATCCACTGAAGTCAGATAGATGTTGCTTAACAGAGGTGATAAAGGGCCTCCTTGAAAAATTCCATTTTACCTCCCGCCTTAATTATTAGCTTCAAGAAGCCTCATAACAGATGAATCTTTAACTCTTTTAGCTAATTTGGTAAGAAGAATATCATGTCTGATGCTGCCATAATAATCCTTAAGATCGGCATCAATGACGTTTCCTTTCTTCTTAACGAGATCATCTGCTATTCTTTGCACTGCTTCTTGTGCATTTTTACTAGGTCGTATCCATAAGATCCTTGTTGAAAGTCTGCTTCAAAAATAGGTTCAAGAATGAGTTTTAAAGCACCTGAACCACACGATCCCGTATGGAAGGAATTAAAAGCTTGCGCATACCTTTTCCTTGCTTTTGGTATTTCTTTTAGACGGTTTCGTAAAGGGTAGTAAGTCTCTGATTTAAGTTCATTGTGTATCTGGTGAAGAAACGATTCAACACCGTTTCTTTCTATATCCTCAAAGGTCATCTTGTCAATGCCTGGTTTCCATTGTTCTTTCGTGCCAGACGATACGATTCTCTTAAGGTTTCAATTTTACACATATGTACATAAATGCCCCAGAATCGCCAAGTCTTTTCAGACTTCGCTTGAATGTATATCTTCTTCCTCAGATCTTGTAATAAAATTGGAGTTTTTATCATTCTCCTTTACCTCTCGTTTTGTTAGAAGATGTTTTCTAATAAGAGGCCTTCGCTCCACAAGCATTACCTTGCTTCATCACTAAATGCCCCTATCCGACTCCCTTCATCTTCTCTTCTTTTCCGAGATATATCTCGTTATAGAAAAGATCTTGCTCCTAGTATTTCTCTAGGGATGAAATTCCTTTTGATAACTCCAGTTGCTACCTATGTCCTATTAACCCACCAATTAAATACCCGACATAACTATTGCCAAGAAGGAAGGAATTTGTATAATGCAATAATGTCAAAAAGTGAAGATTTTAGGAAATTATCAATAAGCGCACAAGCGTCGATGAGAAAGATTGCTCTAAAACTAGTAAAAAGAGGAGAGAGTCAATCGTCGGTAGGTGAATTAATAGGAGTGAGTCGCCAGACAGTAAATGAATGGGTAAGGAGGGAAAAGAGAGGCGACAAGTACGCAATTAGTGGGAAGTTAAGAGGTAGAAAGATAGGAGAGAAAAGGCTTATAACCGAAGATCAAAGTAAAATAATACAAGGGTACGTAAATATCTCTAGACCAGAAGATCACAATATCAAATCAGCATTATGGTCAAGAAAATCAGTTAATGCACTCATCAAAAAACATTGTGGATTTTTTCTTCCCCTAAGTACAATAGGCGAATATTTAAGAAGATGGGGGTATACTGCACAAAAGCCAAAGAAGTTAGCATATGAGCAGCAACCCAAAAGGGTTCAATTTTGGTTAGATGAAGAATATCCGTCAATAGCCAAGCAAGCAGAATATGAAAAGGCAGAAATACATTGGTGCGACGAAGTAGGGATAAAACAAGAGTGTCAGGTATTACAAAGCTATTCTTTAAAAGGAAAAACCCCTGTTGTGATTCATAAATCGAAGAGATTTAGTATAAACATGATATCCACTGTTACAAATAACGGTAAGCTAAGGTTTATGCTGTACGAAGAGACACTAAAAACAAATGTATTTATAGAATTTTTACGGAGGTTGGTAAAATACTCCAAGAAAAAAATCTTCTTAATCCTAGATAATCTCAAGGTTCATCATAGCAAAAAAGTACAAATATGGACTCGGAAACATAAAAAGAAAATTTCTTTATTTTTTCTGCCTCCGTATACTCCGCAACATAATCCGGATGAATATTTAAACAACGATTTAAAAAGAAATGTAAATAGGAAACATATACCTCTTACAAAATCTGAACTCCAAGGGAATTTAAAATCTTACCTAAGGACTCTGCAAAATAACCCAGAACATATCAAAAGATTATTTCAGGCGAAAGAAGTAAAATATGCCGCCTAAGTCGGGTATTTAGTTGGTGGGTTAATATCTGTTCATGTCGTCACTATTACCCCGCTGAAGAAACAAAACGTGTCAGTTAGATTTCATTTTGTTTTACTGTTTTCACCTAATACTTAGAGGCTCAACCTTCAGACTTAATTCTTTTACGAGGCTACCAATGTGTTCATTTGCATTACGACCTGAACAGTCACACCAATTCTTTAAATTGGTTTGTCGATAGGCTTCAATATAATGATTTCGCATTATATTGCTATCCTAGTTACACGGCTCTAACTTTTACCGTGGTGAGTTTATCTCTCACTCAACATAAGCGCCTTAACTGGACGCACAAATATTCAAGAAAAGTCCCTATAGATAATAATCCTACAGCTTCTTTCTGTTCTCTTGTAAGGCTTTTCTGTTCTGATACTTTCATTAAGAGTAATGGTTATTTTATAAACATTTCCTAATTAAAACAGCTATTTGTTCTACTTTTCAACTGTTTATTAAATAATTGTTGAGATTACCTGTTATTTTAATTTGTATTGTTTAATACAGGTGATAATTTCTTTTTTGTTTATGGATTTTAAGCCCTTAATTAGTGATTATGGCATATAGTATTGGGCACAGTTAGCGACAATTGTATACTTTCTTACAATATATTTCTGTGGTCAATAATAGGGATCTCTTAACTCCTTTAATGTCCTTGCCTCTTTCTTTCTAGCCAGTTTTTCTTGAAAACTCTCTACAGGATCTTCCATTTCTCGAAAGACAGAATTATCAACCGATACCTTTCGTGGTTTCTTGTTTTCTATACTGTTTTTATCTAATGGTCTTTGTCCCTTTTTGTTTATACCAGAAAGTTTATAATGCTTTATATAATTATTCAAAACATACTCAGATACCTTCAATTCTTGATACACTTCTCTTTTAATTTTACTACTATTTAAAAGTTTCTGTATTTCAGCCGGTTCATAGTTTTGCTTAAGATACTCAAGATCACGTAAGATTGTTCTATTCATATCTTTTAAGCCTTACTTTTAGCTTTGCTATTTCCTCTAAACTAAGTCCTGTTACGGAAGAAATTAACTTATCGCCCAGCTGTTGTTTTAACATGTTAAGAGCTGTTTTTTCCAAAATAAAATCTGTATTTGTTTTAATATTATTACTCATGATCATTTTAACTTTTCTATTCCTTCAACAGTTAAACCTGTTGTAATTTTAGATATTTTTTCAATGGCATATCCGTCTAGTAGCATAGCTTTGGCGATTTCTATGGCTTTTTTGTTTTCTTCTTTCTCAATACCCTGTAAGATACCCTTGTTAAACCCTTCTTCGATATATGAATCTGCAATGGTTCTCATGATATTACTTGCCTCTTCCTTTGGTAAATTATCTATAATCAGCTGTTCCAGTAGCTGCTTTTTTAAAATCCACATTTTGATGACTTTTGATCAAGGAAACTACAGCTTTATTTAAAATCATCAATTCTTGTTTAGTTAATGTTATCCATAAGAGCTTAAATACTTAATCTTCCACTACTATAGTAACTTAATATTAGTAGCCGATAACTTGCCTTTTTGTGTTACAGTCTCAAAACTGAGTTTCTGTCCTGAGTCAATATTCTTGATACCAGCTTGTTCTAAAGCTGAGATATGGAGGAATATGCCTCTTGATCTGTCGCTAGGTTCTATAAAACCATACCCTTTAGTAAAATTGAACCATTTGAGAGTACCGATTTGCATAATAGTATAACTTATTAAATCTTACTTATATCAATATCCTTTTCAGCTTCTCTTTTTGTGCATCCCTGTTGATTTGCGATATGGTCTATAAATTCTGCTTTGTTCATAATAAGTCTTTAATTAATTAATTTAAATTTTTAAGTTTATCTATAAAATTTTTAAAAAGATGTTTTTAAAAAATCTAATTCTTCTTGTGTGGAAAAACGACCTAAAATAGGATTACGATGTGGATATCTTCCAAATTTATCAATGATTACTTTATGCTTTAATTCATATTTAAGGTGTTGCTCTAAACCAACTTGATTGTATAACTCTAAGGCATTTTTATGAATTATTTGTGATTCACTATGCATAAACGGTAAATAACAAAAAGCTTTCATATTTGGAATTAATTGTTTGTCTTGTTGTTTTTCTATCATATTTTGGGCTAATACCAAAGCCATACCATCATTATCAAATGATTTTGCGTGACCTCTATGTATGTTTCTGGAAAATTGATCTAAAATTATAATTTCTGCTAAACCCCCTTGGGGAGAAAATCTCCAGTCATATAATTCTCCTTGTACAGCTTGCTTATGTAAGCTACCAAAACGCTCAATAATAATTTGATCAATATGAATACTATCAATAAACCAATCGCTTGGCGTTAATTCATTAAACCAAAAATGTATAACTTCATTGTACAATTTTAACTTTTATCTTTTTAATTATTAAATTCATTAAATCACTTAACCAATTTTTCTGTGATTTCTGCAATATGTCTCCCATAAAGCTCTGCGGTTTTAATATCTCCCGAAGCTGTTGTTGTTTCTGGGGCTCCTTGATTTGATTGTGCCATAACACCAAGATAGCTACCTAAACGATTAATATTTTCAGGAGCATATGGTGATTCCGGTAATATACCTGGACTAACCCAAATCATTCCATGTTGACCAGCTAAAACTACCAATTCCAGTATTGATGATAGTTTGTCACCGCTTAAGCCTCCACTATTAGTAAAACCTCCAGCAACCTTATTTTTCCATTTTTGTTCAAAAAATATTTTTGAAGTTGTATCAATAAACATTTTAAATGGTCCTGATAGAGAACCCATATAAGTTGGAGCCCCAAAAATAATAGCATCAGATTTTTCAAGAATATGCCAAGCTTCTTCTGGTATCTTACCCTCAGGGTTAACTTTAATTAACTTTGATTCAGTTCCTTTTATCTCAAGCGTACCTTTGTAAACAGCTTTAGCAATTACTTCGGTATGACCATAACCGCTATGATATACAACCGCAATCCTAGCAGCCAAAGCTGATGAAGAGATTGTACAAAATAAAATAAATATAAACGTTTTCATAAGAGTAGCCCCAAGTTATTGTTTTTATTTGTTAAAATTATAATAGTTAGAATTTTAATCAGTATCTTTCATTACTTTCACTTATGTACACTCCTTATAGAGTGGATTATTACTGTTTTGCACTACCTTATCCTGAGCATCTGTATCAACTAGCTTTATTTGCCGTTTGTATTCTGCTCAAGCCATTTTCCTAATTTATCCAATGATACGTGCATATCGGTAGAATACAACCAGTTTAAAATAATGTTTTTAGGTAATGTCGAACTTTCCTTGTTCATACTTATAGATTTTAATTATTTTACGGTAGATTTATTATTAAATCTAATCTTTAAGATTAGATAGTAAGTCTTGTTATTAATAAAGATTTTTTATTATCATTTCCATAAATATTTCATTATCAGAATAGCAATAGATAAAACAAGAGTGATTATTTCTGCAATGATTAATGGAATTGAATTAATCATGATGCCGTAAATTAACCATAGCACCACTCCAAGGGTATAAATTAAATACATAGTAGCAGATATAGCCTTTGCTGAGCGTTCTTTCCATAATTTTACTATTTGAGGAATAAGCGATACAGTGCCGCAAAATGCAGCAGCATAGCCTATTAATTCGGCAACGCATAGTTCATTTGTCCAAGCCCACTCCATTATTGGGTTATACAATTTTTTCTCCATATTTAATTTATTGGAATGTTCACAAATATTTTGACAGTTAATACAGACAATATTTTCTGCTTAGTCTGATTTTTGTTATTTTGCCGAGTCAATATAGTATAGTTTTAACTGATTTTTACAAGCAATAAATTTGTATCCTCCTCTTTTACTATCAAAAGCACCACACACGCAGATAAGAGTAATAACACCAAATATGTTATTTTGTTGGTAAAGATGATAGTATCGTTTCAGCTCTTTAAATTTAAGTAAAATCATCAATCATGTAATCTGTTGCCATAATCAGATTTAATCATTACTTCTTCTGATCCCAAAGAAATGAAGCAGTATAATAAAGAGATAGCAAAATCCAGTGCAGCAGAGCGAAGAAAGAAATTAATCAGACTAGCAATAACCAGACCTATCAATCCCATATAAGCAAATGAGGCCAAACTGCTTAAATCCTTTCTGGTAGTATGACCGTATATGCGCTCATTGTGCCAAAAGTAGAGGCGGTAATAAAAAATGTTTTAGCTATACTTGCCATTTCTAGCTACTTGGATTGGTGCCGGTGTATTTTCGATGAATATAATTGAAAGCTATTATAATAAACCAACGTTTATTAAGACACTAAAATATTGCTTATGATTTGTAGCTGTAGAGATTTTATGCTATAATAGACTTCAGTAATTCATAATTAACAATATACCGAATTAAAACCCATGAGCGATTTAGTTTCCTTTGATTATGCCATCAAAGACAAAGGAGATTACGATATCGTAGAGGCCTTTATCTCTGCATTAATAAGTTCATGCGGTTATAAGCCTATAAAGATTAAAGCATTACTTGAATCTGCCAGTAACAAAGAATCTTAAAGAGTTAAAGTCAAGTATAGCCGATCTTGTAGTAGAAGACGATACGGGTAATAAATATATCGTAGAAATAGATCGTTCTTACACGAGCCTGTTTCTACATAAGGCTTGTTTTAACAGTTCTAGATTAATAGTAGACTATATCTCCAGTAACGATGATTATTCTACAATTAAAAAGATAATACATATTAACCTACTGTATTTTCCGTTCGGTAATATAAAAGCTCCTCTACATTACGGTAAAACCGTTTTCCATGAAATAGATAAATCTCATCCCCAAAACCTACATATTGCGGATCTTGGCATGAGGTTTTTTGATGCTCATAATATCTTGCCCGAATATTTTGTAATATTGGTTCCGCTATTTAATGATGTCATTAAAAATGAATTAGACGAATAGCTCTACATGATGAAACATTCTGAAGTAAAAGAAGATTTTAAATCTCCTTATATGAAAAAGGTAGCAGATAGATTGAACATCTTTAAAATGACTCCTTCCGAAAGAAAAGAATACACCGCTTACCGTAATGAATCACTAAAAGAAAGAGATTATATAGTTTCAGCTGAAGAAAAAGGTATAGAAATCGGTAAAGCTGAAGGTAAAGCTGAAGAAAAAATTGCAATGGCCGCTAAAATGCTAAGTAAAGGTAAGGATATTGAAGAAATCATGGATTTTACGGGTCTATCTAGAAAAGAAATTAAAAACTTAGAATCTAAAATTAAAGCTTAATGATTATGAAAGATTTTCTTATTCCAAAAACCAAAATCCAAACCTATTCTTTTGCTTTTTCAATTGATACCAGTTTTGGAATGGTTTTTTTAAGAATATACTCAAAATAGAACGATATTTGATAAAAAAAGTAAGGTCTATACAACATTATACTCCTTAATATAATATGCTGAAACCCATTATGGGTATTGTACTTTACCGCGCTCTAGTCTTAAAGAATTTAATAAGGGCTTAAGAGGTGTATGTGAGTTTATTGATTCAATTTCTTCTAGAATAGTGGTAAGTTCTTCTTCTGCTCCTAAAGTAAATAAAGCATCTACCTTAACTAAATATGCCTCTTCCTTTTTAGGATAAATGGTAACTGCTAAGTCTGCACTTTTAAGTGCTTCTTCATAACGATGCAATTTATTTAATGCTTTTGCTTTCTTAACGTATATTAGGTATCTATTATCAGGGGAGGTATCAGCCTTTATTGCTTGATCGCATATTTCTATAACGTGTTCGTATTTTTCATTATGTAAAGCTATATGGGCTTGATGATGTAAGTGCTGACAGTTATCGGCGATATTTTCTGAAAAGAATCTTGTATATTCAACTAAACTTATTAGTGCACCGAGCATGAACCACAATAAATATTTGGTGTATCTGCATTTCATATATGTTACCTTTAAATATTTTATAGTATAGGAATTTCAAAATTTGTAACCAGAAAAATTGTTAATCAAAACTTTGAAAATTCGTTTAATAAAATGTAGTTACAAGCCACAATATTAGAAATTATCAACACTTTTATAAAAATCTCTGCCAGAATCTATCTAAAAATAGGTTCAGTTTTACAAATTATGTGGCTAAGACGTGAAAGAAGTGTTCGCCATAATGATGTTATCTAGGCGTTGATAATAATTCATTGATTCTTATTAATAACAATGGCGGAGATAAACCGTAATAAACTTGCCGCAGATTCATACATTTATTGCAATTATAGGGCTATCGGCAACATAGCTGCTAAAAAGACCTATAGCGTATTATACGAACAATAGCCCATTAATATTATCTTGACAGTTACTTTTTTCTAAAGTAACCTGCAAAGCAGGTTATCTGTTGGAGTTCAATAAAAGAAATCCCCGCCGCAAGCAGCGGGGTATTTTAGAATTTTAGAAAAAAGCTAACTGATGGTCGTCATGCAGTTTCTTATATTCCTTGCCTTGATTTTTTACGTATTTTCCTATCATATTCTCATTTCCATGCTTACCTACCGTACTTGTGAAATATCCATCAGTCCAAAATTCTCCGCCCCATAATTGTTTCTTAACCTGTGGACATAATCTGAATATTTGACGAGCCGTAACACTTTTAATTATCGTTACTATTTTTGTTACGCTATAAGTCGGTACAGATTGTACTAAAAAATGTACATGGTCTTCATCAGTTCCTATTTCTAAAAATTTTATTTGATATCTCTTTTCTATCCCTAAACATACTTCCCTTAGCACTTGATCAACCGATACATCAAACACCGCTCGGCGATATTTTGCTGGAAATACCAGGTGATACAGTAAAACAGTAACATTGTGACTCTTGTGTATATATTTGCTCATCCCCACATCTTACGCCGCAAGCGGCGGGGAATATACCCAAAAGAGATTAAAAACTTCTACTTTCCTAAAAAGAATATTGGCCATGCACCAATGTATTTTTTGTTGATAGGGGTAAAACCCTTGCCATATCTTCTTCATCTACTTTAAAACCTTTCTGATTTAACATTTCATATACCTTTTGCATTTGCTCCGTATTCCATAGTACCATTGCATTTGACACAAAACTAAGACAACTGGCTTTGTTCATCATTTCTTCGTAATCATTTGTCTTAAATGATCCCTGATCCGCAAAAAATACATACCTTGCGAGTGCATGCCTGGATTCCCCACGATTTAATTGTTGTCTTACCGCATAGCGTAATTTTTCATCATGCAGGTACCTGAGTATGTATGTACTTTTGAAAAACTGGATAGAGAATCGATGAGTCTGAGTCAGTAACAGGTATTACATTCTTTTGAGTTGGTAAGTTTTGTGCACATAAATCCACTAGTTCTTTGATATACTTTGAAGATAACTCAATATCCATGGCTGCAATTAAAAAATATTTCAAGCTTTCTTTTATCTTCTTCTCTATTTTTTCTAAGCTCATGTTATTTAAGGTTTGTATATTATGAAACCTATCAAATAGCTTTATTATTAATACTTCCTTATCTTTTAGGTGGTAGGCATTGTTTATTATATGTTCTACACTTAACTTGCTACCATCTGGTCTATCACGGGTAAGCCTATCAACCATCTGAGCTATTCTCTGTCCAAAAGTGCCCTGTATCATCTCTACAGTAACTTCGGTATCTTCAACAGTGTCGTGTAATATGCTAGCAACTATTACATCAGTTTTTAGCTTATAATCAGAAATCATATAAGCAACTTCTAAGGGATGGGTGTAATACGCCTCACCACTCTTTCTTTTCTGATTGCCGTGATACTTCTTAGCCCAATAAATAGCTTTATTAATTAACTCAAAATCAAGCACATTTTGAGTATCTAACGACTTTAGTTTCTCTAGCAGTCTTATTGAATACTTACAGGGTGTTGAATAATCCATAATTTAAGAATTAATTAATCACATAACTATATAATAACTCTTTACTAGTTGAAATATAAGCAAATTATGAATATTTATTAAATTATTTCCTTAAATGTTACAAATTAAGTATTAATATAATTTTAATTAGGACAATACTTACAACGATGATTTCCATAGGTAAAGTAGGGTATCGTATAAAAGATAAGTTTACGGGCTTTACATAGGTAAGATATTATTTGCTACAGAGACGTAGCGTTCACGGTATGTAACTTAATCATATATCCCATTTACAGGGGCGTTGACAGGCTTAACCACCTTTGGTAGACTTGGGCTCCTAGTTAAACCTAGCCGAATAAGCTTAAAATGGAGAATAAATCAAAAGACTTTTCGTATAACCAAGCAATTAACTTAATTTGCAATCAATTACAAGCACTCGGTATAACAACAGACATTTCCTGTAGAATTAAAGACCCTTATTCCATTTTATAGTATAGGAAATTCAAAATTTGCAACCAGAAAAATCATCAATCAGCTTTTTAAAAATTCGTTTAATAAATATGTAGTTACCAGCCACAATATTAGAAATTATCAACACTTTTACAAAAATCTCTGCCAGAATCTATCTAAAAATAGGTTCAGTTTTAC
Source organism: Candidatus Megaera polyxenophila (assembly GCF_029982035.1). NCBI lineage: Bacteria > Pseudomonadati > Pseudomonadota > Alphaproteobacteria > Rickettsiales > Rickettsiaceae > Candidatus Megaera > Candidatus Megaera polyxenophila. The sequence continues at coordinate 1,277,387 of NZ_CP104166.1, read as the reverse complement.
AAATTATGTGGCCAAGACGTGAAAGAAGTGTTCGCCATAATGATGTTATCTAGGCGTTGATAATAATTCATTGGTTCTTATTAATAACAATGGCGGAGATAAACCGTAATAAACTTGCCGCAGATTCATACATTTATTGCAATTATAGCAAAACAGAGGATCTATTTTAAAATTCAACCAAATCATTAATCTCCAACTAATGAGCTTAGTTTTCTTATGAACGATTTGATTAATTGCCTTATATACGATAGGTAATTGTACGCCCCTAGTTCTATTAGATAAAAAACCGTAATACCTAATCATTCGAAAATAACGATCTGGTATATGCATAATCAGACTAGCTATGAACTGCATCACGGGCATAGTTATGCGATCAATTGTATTATTATAGTGATCAAGAAATTTAAACGTTACCTGCTTTCCGTCGTAATTTTCTATTCTTGTCTCGGAAATAGGGGGCGTTTTATATACCGCCCTAAATATTCTATGTTGCGTTTATGATCATCCGATGGTTTTTGTAAATAAACATACCAACTGATTTCGTATAAACTACTCATCCAGTTATTAAAATTCTCAGCATTTTGATATGCGGACGGCAACTTCAAATTACTTGAGATATATTGAAAGCGAAATAACTCAAGGACTCTATGTCTCCACATTTTTTTAATAGGTTCGGCAGGAAAAAATAATTTTTGCCACTTGCCTTTGCTATTTATACCGCCGCAAGTAACCGATAAATGGATATGAACATTGCGTTTTAAATCTCTACCGAAAGTGTGTAAGGCAGTAAATATACCAACCACAAGATTTTTCTTTGTAGCTATCTCCTTAATAATTCCTGCTGCAATACCGGAAATCAATCCAAACAGATCACGATTGAGCCAAAATATCGGCCATAAAGAGTCCGGCATTGTAAATGTAATGTGCTGCCATCGTGTTTTTGGTAGAACATTGCTAGCCTTACTCACCCATTGATCCGTTTGTTTCTTACCACAACGAGAACAAAACCTACCTTTACAGCTGAATGCTACCGATTTATTGCGGTTACAATCACGGCAGCTATAACGTTTAAATCCTAAATATTTCGTTCCACACGATATAACTTTAGTGACGTTGAAAATAATGCCGTATCTTAGCTTGCCGTATTTTTTAGCGAAATCGAGACCAATTACCACGGTCTAGAAAAATATGTTTTATAGATATTCCTTTACCGACTATTTCCATAAATTACTTATAGTTAATGTTTTCTTACCAAGGAATCTTTCTTCCTTTGCGTTCTAAATCAAATTCTTTACAATCAGGGCAATAGTAAACAGAATTATACTTATGATTGGGAGATATTTTTCGCAACATTATCCAGAAAGCCTTGGCTATTTCCTTATCTCCTTCGGAAAAAATCTTCTTTTGATCCTGCTGTAAGGAATTGCTTGCTCTTTAGAAATGGCCTTAAGAGTTTTTACCGCTAATTCATTGACCAAATGCTGCTCAGAGTGCAAGTTACTCATAACTCAATTATATATTATCTTATGTATGTCTAACATTCAGTCTTTATAACTCAAGTTAAAACAAATCAAATACCAGTATTATAATCCTCCATAAATATTTATCGGTCAAGGGTATCTTCTTTTAAGCTGCCACCGATAGGTGGCTTATCTTGCCTAATAATTTATTATATGAAATCTAACATTTAGATAATAGGTGTGTGCTCTATGTTCTAAGTAATATTTACTACATGCATATAATTTGCTGTTTTAATTAGGTTCATAACCGCATAATTTGTCATTGATATAAGGCGAGTGAGTTTTAATATATTCTATATCTTCAATATACAGTAGATGGTGTCCGTCTGCTATGTTAGTTTTCATGGTTTCTTTGCCTTCTTTTGCTTCTTTATACATGAAATTTACTAATGATTGTAATCTTTCAATAATCAAAGCTGCCATATTAATTCTTTTTTCTATAGGTAAGCCATATGAATCACAGAATAAAGCAGCTCTTGCAACTTGGCTTTTTAAGTGGCCAAATCCATCATGGTTGTTAGGATTTGTTAAAGGAGCCCATCTATATAAGGCATATGCAATATCCCATGTACGAGGTCCGGGATGAGCAGTATCAAAATCTATTATTCCAACTGCTTGTTTTCCATTTAAAACAACATTATAAGGTGCATAATCTCCATGACATATAACTTCTATTGGATAACGGCATGGTAACTGCCAGCATTTCTCTTCAACATTATTATCTTCTAAAAACCCCAGGGAGATATCATGATACTTACGTAGTAAAATAGCAGCCGAGGTAAGGACTCCAATAGATGAGGCATTTTTAGTGAGTGGGTAGTTACTTACTTCTCCTTTTATAAAACTTACTATTTCTCTGCCTGTTTTATCAAATCCTAAAGGTTTTGGCGTAGCATCAAAACCTTTATTATGTAGATAAGCTAGGAATTTATGTACATCTTTAGTCCAATTGCCAGAAGGTCGATAAACATATTCCCCTTTGTTAATAATTTGCTCTTGTCTTGTAAGAGCACTTAATTCATTTTTAGATTTCAAGTTGCTTGCTAAGAATTGAATCATGTTATTTTCTTAGGTAAGGGAAATACAGTTTTTACTGTTATACAGCACATCTGCAGCTAAAAGAAATTACTTTAAGATTAGCTAATGCTAAATTAGTTTTCAGAGTGGCTTTATGTTAAAAGTTTCACAGCTGCTACTTGATACACAAGTCTTATTTTGCACTAATAACTCACAAATTTTAATGGATCAACTGCGTTCTTTCCTTCCCTTATCGCAAAATGCAGTTGTGGTTGTTTTACTTTGCCGGTATGGCCCACATAACCTACTATATCACCTTGGTTGAGGCTAGCCCCTTTAGCTACTATTAAATTTGCGAGATGAGCATAAGAAAGTACTATATTTTTATTATCTAGTTTTATGATAACTAAATTACCGAAAGTAGCATCATAATCTGCGTAAATTACCTTACCAGATGCTGATGCTACAACTTTTGTTCCTTCATCGGCAGAAATATTGATACCCTTATTTGTTCCATATTCTGTTTTTTGTCCAAATTTTGCTATAACAGTACCTACAACAGGAGAGATGTAATCCGTAACTTCCTCTAGTGGTTTCACCGTGGTTTCCTTTGCCTTAGTGGTTACTATAGGTTTTTGAATAAAATCTTTTGGTACTTTTATTTTTAGGATCTGAGATTCTTCTAAATGATAAGGAGGGGTTAAATCGTTGATTTCTGCAATTGCATTTACATTTTGCTTATAATTGGCAGCTATTTCGTGGATTGTTTCATTTTCTACTACGTAATGCTCAACTATTTTATAATTAATGTCGGTAGGTTTGCTTTCTGGTACTATATAGTTTTCGTTATCAAGATTAGGTTTGATAACTTCTGGCAGCTCTTCAATTTCCGGCTTGCTCGATATTATTTCTCCATCATTGCTAATGACAGTTACTGTGTTTTCATTTAAACTCCTCGAATCTCCTAGGTTTGAGTTACCATGGTGGTATTCTATGGGAGCTTGTTGCTTTGTTACCGCACAACCGGATAAAGTGCTAACAGCTAAATATAGTAATATACAAAAACTATAATTTTTCATTTAACTTATGCCTACGGTTTAAAATTTATTATTTATTAACTCGACCGTATTATATAATAAATACTAATTATTTTCTATAAAAAGGATATTTTTATGCGAAATTATGATTTAGCCATTGCAAATGATCATGCGGGATTTGATTTAAAGTTAAAAATTCTTGAATTCTTAACTCATATTGGCTATGAGATATATTCGAATAATCCAGCAAACCGCCATTTAATAACTTATCAGAATAAGAAAAAAAGTATTATTGATCTGGGATCTTATAATACGGATAGGGTGGATTATCCCGATTACGCAAAAAAAGTTGTTGAGGAAATTATTGAGGGTAATATAAAGCAAGGAATATTGATTTGTGGCACGGGCATTGGTATGTCAATTGCAGCCAATCGTAGTTCTTCGGTAAGAGCAGCTTTATGCTTAAATGAATTTATGGCAGAGAGGTCACGATTACACAATAATGCAAATGTGCTAGTTCTTGCTAGTAAAATCACGGAAGAACCAGTTGTTTTTCGTATTATAAACAAATTTTTAACTACGGAATTTGAAAGCGGACGGCATGCACAACGCGTAAACAAGATTAGCTAACCCTATCCTTGAAAATATTATTGCTTTTTATGCCGAAATTAGCTAGAACTTGGAAGCAGCGCTAACATATCTTTAAAAAATGGCCAAGTAGCAAAGTGGTAATGCCGTGGACTGCAAATCCTCTATTCGCCGGTTCGATTCCGGCCTTGGCCTCCAAAAAATTCTAACATATGAACTTTATCGAGCAGTTTTTAGAGATGATGCTTGCGGAGAGGGGGATTGCCAAAAATTCGGTACTCAGTTACAAACGTGATTTAAAAGACTTCTGGGAGTTTTTAATTAAAAACCGATTAACGGAACTGGAAGTAAAAGATTCTGATATTAGTAAGTTCATTTCAGAACTGGCTAAATCTGGAATATCCCCTAGGTCGATAAATCGTAAAATTTCAACTTTAAAAAGCTATTTTATATTTTTAGTAAGTGAGAATCACACAGATTACAACCCTGTTTTGGTGGTGGATTTACCCCGTTATAATTCTAAATTACCTAAATTTTTATCGATTGAAGATATAAAGACATTACTTGAATATTGTAAGCAGGACAGTACTCCTGACGGGATCAGATTAAACGCGATGATCCATTTATTATATGCTAGCGGTATGCGTGTTAGTGAACTTGTCAGTTTAAAAATGAGTGATATTACTAGTGGAAGTAATTGCTCTATAATTAGAAAGAACTTTTTAATTAAAGGGAAAGGTTCGAAGGAAAGAGTTATAATTATTAATGATCAAGCACAGAGCGCTTTAGAAAAATATTTGAAAATTCGCACTAGTTTTTGTGTTAGTAAAAATTCGAAATCAAATAGCTATTTTTTTCCCAGCTATTCGAATCAGGGCCATATGACAAGGCAGAATTTTGCATTGTTATTAAAAAAAGCAAGTTTGAACTCAGGTCTTGATCATGATAGTATTTCCCCTCATATTCTTCGCCATAGTTTTGCTACCCACTTACTTGAGAATGGCGCAGATTTAAGAGTTATTCAAGAATTACTCGGGCATAGTGATATTAGCACTACCCAGATATACATGCACGTACAAGCTTCTCATTTGAAAAAGACATTAAAAGAGTTTCACCCGCTTGAAGCAAAAGATAAGGGTTGATTTTGGAGGATATAATTAAATAAAGTTATAATATATTATCATATGTCTCCTTATAAAAATACATTATGAACATATTAACCCACCAATTAAATACCCGACATAACTATTGCCAAGAAGGAAGGAATTTGTATAATGCAATAATGTCAAAAAGTGAAGATTTTAGGAAATTATCAATAAGCGCACAAGCGTCGATGAGAAAGATTGCTCTAAAACTAGTAAAAAGAGGAGAGAGTCAATCGTCGGTAGGTGAATTAATAGGAGTGAGTCGCCAGACAGTAAATGAATGGGTAAGGAGGGAAAAGAGAGGCGACAAGTACGCAATTAGTGGGAAGTTAAGAGGTAGAAAGATAGGAGAGAAAAGGCTTATAACCGAAGATCAAAGTAAAATAATACAAGGGTACGTAAATATCTCTAGACCAGAAGATCACAATATCAAATCAGCATTATGGTCAAGAAAATCAGTTAATGCACTCATCAAAAAACATTGTGGATTTTTTCTTCCCCTAAGTACAATAGGCGAATATTTAAGAAGATGGGGGTATACTGCACAAAAGCCAAAGAAGTTAGCATATGAGCAGCAACCCAAAAGGGTTCAATTTTGGTTAGATGAAGAATATCCGTCAATAGCCAAGCAAGCAGAATATGAAAAGGCAGAAATACATTGGTGCGACGAAGTAGGGATAAAACAAGAGTGTCAGGTATTACAAAGCTATTCTTTAAAAGGAAAAACCCCTGTTGTGATTCATAAATCGAAGAGATTTAGTATAAACATGATATCCACTGTTACAAATAACGGTAAGCTAAGGTTTATGCTGTACGAAGAGACACTAAAAACAAATGTATTTATAGAATTTTTACGGAGGTTGGTAAAATACTCCAAGAAAAAAATCTTCTTAATCCTAGATAATCTCAAGGTTCATCATAGCAAAAAAGTACAAATATGGACTCGGAAACATAAAAAGAAAATTTCTTTATTTTTTCTGCCTCCGTATACTCCGCAACATAATCCGGATGAATATTTAAACAACGATTTAAAAAGAAATGTAAATAGGAAACATATACCTCTTACAAAATCTGAACTCCAAGGGAATTTAAAATCTTACCTAAGGACTCTGCAAAATAACCCAGAACATATCAAAAGATTATTTCAGGCGAAAGAAGTAAAATATGCCGCCTAAGTCGGGTATTTAATTGGTGGGTTAATAGCTAGAACAGCTAGAAAAGTTAAATAATAAGACATGACTAACCTGTCTCCCGTGATTTGATATAACCATGTACCAATCATTGGTACTGTACCTCCAAATATAGCAGCGCTTAGGTTACATGATAACGCTACTCCCGTAAAACGAATTCTAGTTGGAAAAAGCTCTACTAGAATTGTTGGAATTGCCCCCATATGAAATGCCACTATAATAGCAAATAAAACTTGCGCAGTTATTGCAAGGTAATAAGATTTAGCATTTATCATGAGAAAAATCGGATATGTAAGGATTACAAGTGCCAGACAGCTATAAAAAATTACAGGTTTGCGTCCAATTTTATCTGAGATCAATGCTGCCACTGGGAAGCTGACCATCATGATTATTAGAGTCAGCCCGCCTGATATTGAACTTTCGTTCTGGTTGTAACCAAGGGTTATCATGTAATTTTGAATAAAGATTGTTGCGGCGTAAAAAGGAGCTGTAACATTAATATAAAGCCCCACTGCTAGAAAAATCTTCTTTTTATGATTTAGCAGTATTTCTTTTAAAGGAGATGCTGCAGTTAATCCCCGATCCCTTATTTTAGTGTATAATGGAGTTTCCGATAGGCTATTTCTTATGTACAACCCTATCATACCGATAAAAAAACTACTAATAAAAGGCAGGCGCCAGCCAAATGACCATAAATCTTCTTTTGATAAAAGGAAACTAAGTAAGTAGGCAACTATTAACCCAAACAACATACCTAAACATTGGCTAATATATACAATACTACCGGCTAACCCTCTTTTATTTGCTGGGGAATGTTCTGTAAGGTAAATTACACAACCGCTGAATTCTCCACCTAATGAAAATCCTTGTGCCAATCGTGCTATGGTTAAAATTATAGGAGCAGCTAGACCGATTGAATCGTAACTTGGTAATAACCCAATTATGGTAGTAGGTACTACCATTGTTAGTATGCCGATAGCTAAAGAAATACGCCTACCGAATCGGTCTCCGATGTTTCCAAAAATAATTCCTCCGATCGGTCTAACAATAAATCCAGCTGCAAATATTGCAAAAGTCAGTATTTCATTAATATAACTATCTGGAAAAAACTTTTCTTTAAGTATGTAAGCAAATTGAGCGTATAAGATAAAATCGTACCACTCTAATGCGTTACCTACCATACAGGTGATAATAATTTTTCTCATAATACCTAATGCATTTCCATAGAAATTATATCTTCTGGAATATAATATAGAAATCCGCTATTAATTGCTTTTTCTATGATTTGAGATTTATTATTACATCCTAGTTTTAACTTGATTATCATAAAATAGGATTCTACAGTGCGTACCGACAAATTTAAAATTTTAGCAATTTCTTTCATGGATTTGCCTCGCAGCAATAAAAACACGCATGCTTGTTGTTGTTTGCTTAACGGGAGAGGGGAATGTTCCTGATTTAAAATATAAATTGCTGGTTTATTTTTGGTATTTATGAATTTCTGATCCTTTTGATTTAAGGTCAAATACCAATTAAACATATTGGTATTCGATACATCCATCACCTGGCCATATATTCCGGCAACTGTGCCGTTTTCCTGTTGTATAGGAGTCTTATTGCTAATTAAGGTTTTCCAACCGGACGAATAATTGCAAATGTACACGCTTAGTACGGCTTTTGCAGTATCCACCACTTTTTGATCAAGAGTCCTAAATTGCTCTGCTGCCTTTACCGCTTCACAAGGTATATCAAAATCTGTTAAATCAATACATTGATCAGGGCTCTTCCAGCCAAGTAATAAGGCGTAATCTTTGCTAATAACAGAATATCTTGAATGAATATCTTTAGCGATAACAAAGCCAGGTATATTTGTTATAGACGAAAATTCAGATTTCAGATCATTTTGTTTAGAACTGATGATCAATCTATTCTTTATAGATTTTGTTTCTTGTAAGGTATTGGGCATGTATTTTAAATAATTACTTAGGTATATCTATGCTATAAACTATTTTTTGAATATTGCCATTATATCCTAATTCACCTACAACTATCTTGGAGGCTTTACATACCATATTTTCCTTAAAGTTAACTCCTATTTCTTTTGCAGCGTGTTGTAACTCGGAGCTTGGTGGGTATTGATAAAACAATGTCATATGGGGATTATATAGTTCTAAAAGACCGCTAACACCATAATTGTCTACTTGTTCACGCTGTACACCTGTCATATCTTTATAAACATCTCTAGAGCGATCTAGAGGGCGTTTATGGTAAGGGCTAGCAAGCTGAACAATGGTCTTATGTAATTCCTGAAGATATTCAGTTTTTTCTGTGCCTAAATCTATCCATCTATCTGAAGTAGATGAAATCTTAGAAAAATTTAAAGTAAATGGTTTGAGCTCTATAGCTTTAATTTTATTATATATTTCGTTTATATCCTTGGTGTCGTATGCTCCATGATACAAAGTAACATGCCAATGGTTTTTAGCATTTTTGAAGTGGCTTAATATTTTTGTAATGTCCTTGTTTAATTTTTCTGCCACTTTTGTACACTTTTCTTCTGGTAATATAACAATACCATATTCTTTAATATTATGTTCTGTAGCTAGTGATGGGTTAATGGAAGCAAATATAAGGCAAGTGACCACTGCAATTAAAAACCATGGTTTGCCAATAAAATCTTTTGCCGATCTAGTAGTTAATGTATAGTATTTCCCTAAAAAATTTTGTACGTGAAATTGCATAATAGTCTATTTCCCTCCTAATTGATTGTCTATTTTTTGTACAAAATTTTTTATACCAAATGTTTTTTAGTAATTCCAGGATTATTATTATATATAGAAATTCAATTATAGTTTAACCGTAATAAATACTGTAGTAATTAGCCCTTTAGTGCAGGATTCGGTAGGGAAAAAACAGGCTATACCTTAAAGTTTTAAAATTATAACTATAAAAAGGTAAATATTTTACCAAAAGGACAAAATGGCACGTAAAAACGATTATATAGCAAAAATAGACAAATTTATCGGTAATAAAATAGCTTCGTTAAGGTTGTCAAAAGGTTTTTCACGTAAGCAACTCTCAGAAGCCGTTGGTATAACCGGTCAGCAGCTTTCTAAGTATGAGAAAGGAAAAAATAGAGTTTCAATAGGAAGGTTAATTTTAATCTCTAAAGCGCTCGGTGAGAGAGTATCTTACTTTTATGAGGGGCTAGAAACTGAAGTCACATATCAGCTGCCGATAGACCAAGAGCAAATTTGCAGGCAAGTGGTCCGTAACTTTATGCGGCTTAATAATTTGGAGCATCAGAATGCTATTAATCAGCTTATCAGATTATTGTTAAAAGATACAATCGCTGAAGGAAATATAAAAGGATATTCTAATGGAACAGAAAGTAGATAAACTCAAGGACTCTCTAGTTTTTATTTTGGATAAATTGGAGAATATGGAAAAGCAGGTAAGAAAACAGGAGCACGAGATCGAAAACTATATAAAGAAAAACCGTAGCATCGATTTTAACGAATTAGTAGCAGCTCATTTAAAGTCCACTAAAACCTCTATTGAATTGCTTCGTGAAGAGATAGATGAACTGCAGCAGCTAATAACTCTATTGTTTAATGGAATAAAAAACAACCCTGAATAAATAAATTTCATAAAAATTAACCGATAATTAATGTATAGTTGCTATTTTTTCTTGTAAAAATTTTTTACAAGAGCAAGATCGATGCCTCATCTAAGAAAATCTATTATTGCTTATGGGTTAAACAAGGTAGTTAAAAACGCAGAGAAAAATTATTGGCAGTATTATACAGTCTCTATAATCACTACATTTTTAGTTGTAGCTGTTATAGATATTGTGGTTTATCGAGATTTTGCTTTCCAAGTAAAAGAAAAGGAGGAATCTTTTCTCCAAGGCGCTGAGGTCACTATAAAAAACCTTATATTGCATGATCTAAAATTGGTTTATGATGGTGTTTCAGATTCTAATAAATTAATTATACTTAAAAATTATTCACCAGTTAATACGCAAAAACAAAATACAATAATTACAGGAAATGTTTTATACATTAGCCGCGGCCCAGAACAAATAATTTTTGATTTACAACCCTTGGTTTATCTGCTAAGTTCTATTTTAACTGAAAATTTTTATTGTCAATTAACTTTGAATGGTAAACTATTAATGGCAAATATTGAAGATTTGCAATTTTCTTCTATAAAAACCTATCAAATTAATAGGGAGAATGGCCTCACGCTTAAACTGGGCATTAAACAGGAATCATCTTTTGCACAAGCTAATTTAAGTTACCTCAATCGTCAAACTTTTGGCTTGGTTATAATTTCCGTGTTAGGATTTTTAGCGGCGATCCCGTTAATCATGTATTTTATACATAAAATACAACAGTTTAATGAGTTAACTAGAAAAATTTCAGTTTTAAAGAAAGAGCATGAACTTTATCTGGGATATGCAAAAGCTTTTAAGGGTTTAGACCAGCAACATGCTTTGGGGACTGAGTTTTTTGTTATAAAACCAACTGTTGATCACTTAAATGTTACTGAACTCCTAGAAGAGATAAGAGTCCTTGTTCTAGCCTACACTACGCGAGTTTTCTATAAATTCGAGCTACAACTAATATCTGATGTTTCTTCCATCGATATAGCATGTAATACAGCGTTGTTTAAACAAATTATTATTAGCTTATTATTGAATATTTTATACTTTATGAGGGGTGGAACTCATATAAAAAATTTCTCTATTAATTTCCAGGAAGATAGGATGTTTATAATTTACGATTCATTTGCTGCCAGTGAAAAGCATATGTGCCAATGGTCTGAAGATATATCTCATCACATATGTAATCCTTATATACTCAATTGCAAAAGGATATTTCAGTTAATCAAGCAATGCGGATTAAGTTATGAAGTTGCTCCTCAGCAAGGTAACAATAAAATAACAATTTTTAATTTAACTAAAAAAGGGGAGTTTAATCGTGTTATCAAGTTTAATAAAAAATAGTAAGCCATTAGTTTTATTACATATAATTTGGTTAAGTGGATGTGCTTTTTCTGCTGAAAAAACTGATATTGTGGTAGAAAAAAGGTTAAATCCGGTGGCTTATTTCGTTGACCGCACAGAACCTACAAAAGATATTTTACAGAGTCTCTCATTACACAAAACAGTAAGTTTAGTTGGCGTTACCAGTATTGGAAAAACTGAGATTGCCCGCAACTATGCGCTAACTAATCGTGAGAAATATGAATTGATCTGGTTTTTTGACGCTAGCCTGGATCTAAATGAACAATTTGTGTTATTAGCAAAGAAGATTAACGAGACATTATTGGCAACAAGCAAAAATAAACTTTCCGAAGAGCCCAATAAGGCCCAGAAAGAAACCATGGACTTTTTAACGGGAAGAAAAAATTGGTTATTGGTTTTTGACAACTTAAGATTAAATCAAAACAAAAAGATAGCTCCAATAATCAACTGGAATCATGACGGGCATATTATAACATGTGCTCAGGATTCTGCTACTTTACCGAATAACATATATATACATCAATTAGATAAGGAAAACGGCATGAAGCTTTTACAAAAAATATTGGGCAACGATCAGGTAAGCCAGGAACTGCTTGAGAAATTAGTAGATATATTTAAAGGATATCCAGGGCCTATTGTCCAAGGCGCTCTTTTACTAAAAGAGCATAAATACCTCTCTATCGACGAGTATAAAAATATATTAATGAAATCATCTAATCCGGTAAAAAAACATATGGAACTTGTATTAAATCTGTTAAATGATAATGATAAAAAACTTTTACGTACTATTGCTGTATTGAATAACCAAAACTTTTCAAAAAATTTACTCAATATTCTTTTGGGTAACGATGGTTATATAGCCGAAGGATTACAGCATCTTTCTCAATTTGGATTAATAAAAAATACTGAAAATAAGGATAATACCAACCTATTTGAGATGCATGACGCAATAAAAGAAGGCGTCTTAGAACTTGCCACAGAAAAAGAAGTAGAAGAGGAACTTACTAAGGTAATAGGGGCATTAAACTCCTTGATGCAAAAAAAGGGAGAAATGAGTAGGTATGGTTTTATCACTAGTGATGCAACAATTAAATCCAATTTAGACATTTTACTCGATAATGCTGAAAAATATAAGGTTAACATATACGTTGTACTGGAACTTAGGAAAAATCTTGCCGGATATTATATGTCATTGCTGGATTACTATAACATGGAAAAGATGAAAAATTGGCTAGAAGATAAAAAAATATCCGAATCTTTAGATAGTAGAAAGATGACTAATCCGCAGAAAATTAGTTACAGTTGGTACTTAAACGATATAGGCGTTTATGAACATTTTGCTAAAAGTAAATATGTTAGTGCATTATCTTATTTCTTAAAAGCTCGGGATATAATAAAAGATATAAAAGAAGCCCGCTTGTTAGAAGCTGCAATATTACTGCAAATTGCGCAGGCTCAGGTTTATAGCGGTGATATTATTAATACAGAAAAAGAATTAGAACAATATAGTATTCTGGCAGAAAAAAATAAGCCATATATCGATAATAAAGACAGTAAAGATGACGAAGCAACGTATTGGTATATAAAGACTAGGGTATTATTGTCGAAAAGGCAATATCCGGATGCTTTAGCTGCCATAGATAATACTATTAAATTAGTGTTAGAGCTTGCCAAAGAACAGCTTATCCCGGAAGCCACTGCTACCTTGCCTTGTTATATTGTAAAGTCAGAGGTACTTAATTATATGGAAAAATTTAAAGACAGTTATGATATTATAAAGCAGGCTGCAAAAGAAACAATGCCTGATGACCAGGCTATCCATGAATTACATGCTAGAATACTGGTGCAATTATCTAGAGCAGAACTAGGCTTAGGAATGGTTGATGAAGCGTTAGAACATGCTACTACAGCTTGTGACATTTTTCAAAAAGAAATGGACAAGTATAATATCACCGCTGTTACTAACCCCGAATTTGCTACCGCATTAGTAGCTAAAGGAGATGCGTTATTTAGGAAAAATCGGTTTGATGAATCTTTAACAGCTTATAATGAAGCGGAAGCTATTTATTTTAGAACATACGGTAATAATTATAGCCGTATGGATGATGTTTCTTATTTATTATCGCAAGGATCAAAAGCTGCTTGTATAGGTAAAAATCAATTTTGGAAAAAGCATTTTTATGATCAAATGATTGCTAATTTTGCTAAGGACCATCCAAGAGTAGTTGATACAATAGCTGTTTGTGACAAATTTAAGTAGAAATATAAATGAAAGAAACTTTATTTTTTATCAGGCGAATAGTATTTCGTAATTAACCACTTGACGAATTGCGGATCAATAGTTGTGTTACTAAATTGATCCGCATAGGAACATATCTCCTGAACTAATAAGTCTCTCCGTCAAAACTCTCTACCCCTGAATTAGAAGGGGTTTCATGTTATAAATGGCTTACGAAATCCATAAGAAAATGTTATAATTAGCGCATAAAGCTTATGGATTTTAAAGTATATGCCTATAGAAAATATTAGTTTTTCTCAAAAACAAGAAAGATTATTTGGTGAAAAATTATCTATACAACTAAATCGCAAAAACAAATTATATAAACTGAGAGATTTGGTAAATTGGTCTGAACTTGAAGCGCTGGCATTAGCTAAGGTTGAAATCAAGCAATTCGGTAGAAATAAGAAGGATCATAGAGTAATGCTAGGACTATCAATGCTGCAAGCTATGTATAACGGTTCTGATTCGTTTACGGAGGAAGAATTAAAGGAAAATATATATTGGCAATATTTTTGCGGCTATGAGTATATGCAACAAGATATTGACGTATCGGAGGCGACTATACGTAGATTCCGCAATGCTCTGGGAGAGGAAGGATATAAAGAGATTCTAAAAGAGCTTTTGCGTATAGGACTGAAGGTCGGAGCACTCAAAAAAAAAGACTTGGAATCGGCGATTATAGATACGACTGTACAGATTAAGAATATCAAACATCCACATGACGTACATTTAATGGAGACCGCAAGAGCAAAAGTAGTAGATCTCTGTAAACGACTTGGTATTTCGCTTAACGAGACATACGCCAAGAGTTTTAAATATAAGACGATCAAGCTTTGGAAGTACAAGGAAGATAGTAAAGCAAGGCAACGTAGAAAAATAATGATAAGCTTAAAAGTCCGCTTAGGTAGGTTGATCCGTATATGCTGGAGAGGTATAGAAAAATCAAAATTAGAACTATCTGCTGAGGATAGCGCCATTTTTACGAGAGTTAAAAATATTCATGCCCAGTCTGTGCTTAAGAAAAAGGACAAGGATATTTATAAAAAAGAGCATAAGATAGTCTATAGCTTTCATGCTCCGGAGGTAGAGTGTATCGGCAAGGGTAAAATGAATAAACCTTACGAATTTGGTAACAAAGTCGGGATTGCAGTAAGCGGCCGAGGCAACTTTATTCTTGGGGTTAAATCTTTTCACGGTAACCCCTACGACGGACATACTTTAGATCAAACGGTATCGGAGCTGCGCAAGCTAAGTCCGGAGACTAGCAAAATTTTTGTAGATCTTGGTTACACCGGCCATAACTTCAAAGAAAAAGGCAAGGTTTTTACCGCCAAGACCAAGAAAGCTTTATCAACCGATGACAAAAAGATGCAAAAGCGGAGAAGTGCAATTGAACCGATAATAGGTCATCTAAAGAATTTTGGTCGTATGGGTAGAAACTACCTTAAGGGAATAATTGGAGATATCGTTAATCCGCTTATCTCTGCCGTTGGCTTGAATTTGCGTAGAATCACTAATATTCTCAAAGAATCCACCGCATAATAATTTTCCGAAAATCTTAATAATTTAAGCAATTAGCATTGCTCAAGAGAGAATCATGAGTAAATTGTGAATTTTTGCCATCATAGCACCTAAATTTTATATTTTTGGTAAAAAAATACCCCAAAAAAATAAAAATGCGATGATTGACTTTTAAAATTATTAAAACTACATCAAAAATTTAGAATTTTGACGGAAAGACTAGATAGTAACAATTGGTTTAGCAGTTTTTTCTATAAAAATAATTTTTAGAGTGGTCTTTTCTAAAAATTATGTTACAATACCTATACTAATAAAAGCAATACCTAGATTATTAAATATTATGATAAAGCGAAAACATTTTTAGTTTAATTATCTGCCGCTCAAAGCTGAGCTTTTTAAATTTTTCTAGAATTTGTTTTTATTGTTTTATTATGTACCAACCTTTTATAACCTTCCTTACTTATCTCCTCCTTACTCTTAAGTTGTTGATGGCACGAAAACGTCCTTGATAATTTTTAAACCAATTACTTAAAAAACATCAAAATTAACTTAAAAACAAAATTATTATGGACTATTTATTTGACATCATTGCCGCATTAAGTTCTTTATACTGGAGTTATATAGGTTGGGCAGTAATCTGCGCTGCGGGATTTTATCTTACTATAATATCTAGAGGCTTCCAATTCCGTGCTATTGGCAATTTCAAAAAAAATATAAAGGATATTTTACAAGAAGGTGGTAATAAGGCTAATACTGGCATTCATCCAATAAAACTTTACTTTGCCTCTGTAGGAGGAATGGTAGGACTTGGAAATATTATCGTCATAAGTACTGCCCTCATGATTGGCGGCCCGGGAAGTATCTTTTGGACTATAATAGCTTCAATCTGTGGCATGTTAATAAAATATTCAGAAATATATTTGGGAGTAAAACATCGTCAGCCAAATAAAAATGGAGGATTTGACGGTGGTCCTATGTATTACCTGCGTGACGCTTTTAAAAATAACTATGTACCATGTATTGCGGCTTTTCTTATATGTTTATACGGTGTAGAAACTTATCAGTTTTTAGTACTAGTAGACAGAATTGAGCATAGTTTTGAATTAAATAGAATGGCCGTAATTTTAGGACTATTAGCATTAGTTTTATATAGTTCTATTGGCGGCATAAAAAGGCTAGCTAGCATATGCACTATAATAATGCCTATATTTATGCTTGTTTATGTTTTTGTAGCTTTATACATTATTGTTAGTAATATACATATTTTGCCAGAATTTTTTGCTACCGTCATTACTTCTGCTTTTACTGGACATGCTCCAATAGGAGGTTTTGTCGGCAGTAGTATGATCTTAGCCACATACCATGGCATGTCCAAAACCGTTTATTCCGGAGATATTGGTATCGGTTATGACTCCATAGTGCAAAGCGAAACTAATATAGTAAATCCGGAAAAACAAGCTACTCTAGCTGTATACGCATTATTTACCGATACTTTTATATGCATACTTACTAATACTATGCTTGGGGTAACCGGTGCATGGTATAAATTTAATCATCTGGATGAAACCACAATAGTTTCAAAGACGATAGCTAATTACTTTCCATATAGCGATTTATTTGTAACTTTATTACTATTCTTTGCCGGATTTACAACAATAATCGCTTATTTAACAACCGGAACAAAATGTGCAAAATATTTAAGTCCTAAATATGGAAAAATAATATATTTGATATATGCTATATTTGCTTTTATATTTTTCTGCAATTTTTCCCAAGATAAAGTTATTGTAGTAATGGGATTGCTTAGCGGAATTCTTGTATTGATAAATGTATCCGGAATGATAAAATTACGGAAGGAAATTAAATTCAATTGAATAAATATTTATATAATTAAAAACATGAAGAAGAAAATAGGGCTTTTTGCTGTTGTTACTGTTCTTGGAATAACGTGGTTTGTACTTGCAAATAAATTTGAAGATAAAGTACGCACCGTATACTTACCGATCTTACAAGAGCAAAAAGAAAAAGGTGCAATTGAATTAGAGTTGGATAATATTAAAATTCATAAATATAAATTTGCTGTCGCAATAACAAATGTTATCATTTTTCCAAAATCCGATATTTTTCAGACTAAACTAGATGGAGTTTCTTTATTCTATAATCCTTTAACTAAAGATATTTCAGTTTCTTCTTTCGGTGACAAGATTTCTATTGGTACGGGCGAAACTGAAATATATATAGCTAACCCGTCTTTTTCTGCCAAAATTAGTGGTTCTGTTTTTCAAGGTAATATGAATGATATTCGTGTTACCTTTAATAGTGCGCCCCAGCAGTTTTTAAGATCAGCTGACCAATTACCTCTTATGACAGATAAAGGGGCTTCTTATGAAATTACAGGAAAATTAGATGAAAAAACTAATCAGTACCTATTAAAATTGGTAGCAAATACCAAGGGTATAAGTATAACTCGCAACTATTTTAAATGGTCTCATCAATTAACTAGTAAAAATTTTGAAATGATTCAGGAAGGTCAACCTCTAACAGATTTTTTAAATGACATTGCTGCTGATTATTACTATGCAACTGTACCAGATAATTTAATCGACTCTAACATGAATGTTTCAATAACAGCTGATAAGAATCATTTAGAAAACATTTTCAAATTTATTCAAGGCAAAATCCACTTTGAAGAACTAGCCTCAAATTTGGCTAAAACTTTCAATTTAAATAAGGAGTTATTTGATATCGCAATACTTGCTTCTTATGGCAATAACTTATTTAACAATAAACTTTCATTTAATCTTTCCGGCGATGGTAAAGTCCTAAAAGGTAATTTGGATGTTGAAGATAATAAAAATTACCCAAAAGATAGGATTGAAGAAATTGCAAAATTAACATCAGACTTGTTAAGTAAAGTTTTTAACAAGATAAGCCACCTATCGGTGGCAGCTTAAAAGAAGATACTCTTGACCGATAAATATTTATGGAGGATTATAATACTGGTATTTGATTTGTTTTAACTTGAGTTATAAAGACTGAATGTTAGACATACATAAGATAATATATAATTGAGTTATGAGTAACTTGCACTCTGAGCAGCATTTGGTCAATGAATTAGCGGTAAAAACTCTTAAGGCCATTTCTAAAGAGCAAGCAATTCCTTACAGCAGGATCAAAAAGATTTTTTCCGAAGGAGATAAGGAAATAGCCAAGGCTTTCTGGATAATGTTGCGAAAAATATCTCCCAATCATAAGTATAATTCTGTTTACTATTGCCCTGATTGTAAAGAATTTGATTTAGAACGCAAAGGAAGAAAGATTCCTTGGTAAGAAAACATTAACTATAAGTAATTTATGGAAATAGTGGTAAAGGAATATCTATAAAACATATTTTTCTAGACCGTGGTAATTGGTCTCGATTTCGCTAAAAAATACGGCAAGCTAAGATACGGCATTATTTTCAACGTCACTAAAGTTATATCGTGTGGAACGAAATATTTAGGATTTAAACGTTATAGCTGCCGTGATTGTAACCGCAATAAATCGGTAGCATTCAGCTGTAAAGGTAGGTTTTGTTCTCGTTGTGGTAAGAAACAAACGGATCAATGGGTGAGTAAGGCTAGCAATGTTCTACCAAAAACACGATGGCAGCACATTACATTTACAATGCCGGACTCTTTATGGCCGATATTTTGGCTCAATCGTGATCTGTTTGGATTGATTTCCGGTATTGCAGCAGGAATTATTAAGGAGATAGCTACAAAGAAAAATCTTGTGGTTGGTATATTTACTGCCTTACACACTTTCGGTAGAGATTTAAAACGCAATGTTCATATCCATTTATCGGTTACTTGCGGCGGTATAAATAGCAAAGGCAAGTGGCAAAAATTATTTTTTCCTGCCGAACCTATTAAAAAAATGTGGAGACATAGAGTCCTTGAGTTATTTCGCTTTCAATATATCTCAAGTAATTTGAAGTTGCCGTCCGCATATCAAAATGCTGAGAATTTTAATAACTGGATGAGTAGTTTATACGAAATCAGTTGGTATGTTTATTTACAAAAACCATCGGATGATCATAAACGCAACATAGAATATTTAGGGCGGTATATAAAACGCCCCCTATTTCCGAGACAAGAATAGAAAATTACGACGGAAAGCAGGTAACGTTTAAATTTCTTGATCACTATAATAATACAATTGATCGCATAACTATGCCCGTGATGCAGTTCATAGCTAGTCTGATTATGCATATACCAGATCGTTATTTTCGAATGATTAGGTATTACGGTTTTTTATCTAATAGAACTAGGGGCGTACAATTACCTATCGTATATAAGGCAATTAATCAAATCGTTCATAAGAAAACTAAGCTCATTAGTTGGAGATTAATGATTTGGTTGAATTTTAAAATAGATCCTCTGTTTTGCTATAATTGCAATAAATGTATGAATCTGCGGCAAGTTTATTACGGTTTATCTCCGCCATTGTTATTAATAAGAATCAATGAATTATTATCAACGCCTAGATAACATCATTATGGCGAACACTTCTTTCACGTCTTAGCCACATAATTTGTAAAACTGAACCTATTTTTAGATAGATTCTGGCAGAGATTTTTATAAAAGTGTTGATAATTTCTAATATTGTGGCTTGTAACTACATTTTATTAAACGAATTTTCAAAGTTTTGATTAACAATTTTTCTGGTTACAAATTTTGAAATTCCTATACTATAAAATAACTAAAGGCAACTTAATTAAGTCTAAGGGATTAACGGTAGAAGATTTCATGAATTTGGCAAATAGTCTTATTGATATAAAAAACACCAAATTCAGTACTAATTTAACCTATAAAATTGAAGATTCCATTACTGACGCAAACCTACATTTCGGTATTAACGAATATAGTATGGATTTAGCGATTAGTAATAAAGACAAGGAACGCTATAATGGTATGTTAACATTATCTGATCCTTTTAAAATCATAAATGCAAAAACAAAATTTGCTCATGAAATAGTTTTACCACTAATAGAAAAAATAAGCGGTGATGATAAAAGCAGTTTAGATATTATGCAAAAATATGTTAGTAATATTGAAAGTAATGCTTTTGAAGCTCTGAGGGTTTTCAATAAAATACCGGAGTTAACCCAAGGAGATAAATTTGAAACAGATTTCAGTTATGAGCCAAAAAGCTTTAGCCTTAAAATCAATAATAAATCATTCTGGGAAATTATTACAGACGAGAAAATAGTTAAGTTTCTCAGAGGGTTTTATACTCAAGAAGATAATCAGGCCTTACCAGCAGCAGAAGCTTCTCTGGAAGATCATCAGGAGTCAGTACTGCCTAATGAAGAAATTTCGGCAAGTTCGACAAATAATAATAGCCAAGATAACCCTACCCCATGACCGATAAACTGCAATCACTAAGAGGAATGAAAGATCTCTTCGGCGAGGATTTCGAGCTTCATAGCTACATCATAGATACTGCCCGAAAAATAACTGCCTTATATTGTTATGAGGGGGCAAGTACCCCTATACTGGAATACACAAAAGTTTTTGATCGTACACTTGGCGATAGTTCGGATGTTATCAGCAAAGAAATGTACAGTTTCCTAGACAGAAGCGGTGAAAGTGTAGCCCTTAGGCCGGAATTTACTGCAGGTATTATGAGAGCTTTTATTTCGAACGGACTTCAGCAGAAACTCCCGTTAAAATTATTTTCTCATGGTCCGGTATTCCGGTACGACCGTCCTCAAGCAGGAAGACAAAGGCAGTTTCACCAAATTAATTGTGAATATATAGGGTCTGGTGAACCGTATTCTGATGCTGAGAGTATTAAACTTGCCTTACATTTACTTCAAGAGCTAAATATCCTTGATGATATAACACTGGAAATAAATTCCCTGGGTTGTCAAAATTCAAGGTCTTTATATCAGGAAGCTCTAATCAATTACTTTAGTAAATATGAAAATGAGCTCTCAAGCGATAGTAAGGAGAGATTAAGAAAAAAGCCTCTTCGTATACTTGATTCAAAAGATGAAAACGATAAAAAAATAGCAACAGGAGCTCCTTTTATTGCTGATTATTATACAGCGGAATCAAAGGCTTATTTCGATAAGGTACTTGATTATTTAGGTATTTTAAATATTAATTATAAGCTAAATCCACGATTAGCACGGGGTCTTGATTATTATTGTCATACGGCGTTTGAATTTACGACTGATAAATTGGGCTCTCAAAACGCAGTAGGTGGGGGCGGACGTTATGATTATCTATGTAAATTGATGGGAGGAACAGATGTACCTGCCATTGGTTTTGGTTTAGGTATTGAACGTTTAGCTTTAATGATGCTGCTCAAAAATTATCAAAGCAAAAAATTAGCACCGCTTTATCTAATTCCGATTGGACAGGAATGCAAAAATTATATTATTAGACTAGCTGATTTCTTAAGGTCTCATTCTATTCCAGTTGCAATTGAACTAAAAGGTAAAGTACAAAAAAGAATGGAAAAAGCACTAAAGGATGGAGCTAATTATATTGTATTTGCCGGTGCTGATGAGATACAAAGCAATAGCTTCAAATTAAGGTTTTTAGATAAAAAAGAGGAACAAACAGTTTCAGCCCAGCAGCTCTTAGACCTTATAAAAATTACATATAATTAGTATAATTTTTTAAATAAGTTTATTTGCGTAATTCGCTCTAACAAACTCTAGCATTCTTAAAAGTTTAGTAAAAATTAGGCATTTTTTTAAAGAGAATATAGGGCTTATTTATTGTAACAACAAACCTAAACGTTAAATGAATTACCGCAACCACATTTCGCAGTTGCATTTGGATTGGATATTTGAAAATAAGCACTTCCCAATTCTTCAATAAATTCTAATTTGCATTTCTCTAAAAACTGTTGAGATAAAGGATCTATGGCGATTTTTACTCCATATTTTTCTAAAACAAAGTCATCATCATTTACCTTATCAATCAAATTGTAATCATACATAAAGCCTGAACAGCCTCCACTATCTACAGCCACTCTAATAGCTATTTTACTGTCTGGTTCATTCTTTAGAAGTTCAGAAATACGGAGAGCTGCGCTCTGGCTTACATCAAAATTTATCATTTATTAAGAGCAGATTTAGTATTTTAAGATAAGTTCCAGGTAATTTTAGCACCTTAAAAAAACTTCAACAATTCTTAGGTTAATTTAGCTGCGATGTATAACCCTACCTTTTGTTAAGTCATAGGGGGTCATTTCTACCTTAACTTTATCACCAGCTAAAATACGAATACGATTTTTTCTCATTTTACCAGAAGTATGAGCTATAATTTCATGTCCATTTTCAAGGATAACCCTAAAATGAGCATTGGGTAAAAGCTCTAATACTTTCCCGTCGAATTGAAGTAATTCTTCTTTTGCCATTGTTTTTGCACATAAATTATGCTGAAACTATAGCAAATATCAGCTTCTAAAACAAGGGATAATTTACTTACAAGCCCAGTAATTTCAGAATTTTTTAATTACAAGATAAGCCACCTATCGGTGGCAGCTTAAAAGAAGATACCCTTGACCGATAAATATTTATGGAGGATTATAATACTGGTATTTGATTTGTTTTAACTTGAGTTATAAAGACTGAATGTTAGACATACATAAGATAATATATAATTGAGTTATGAGTAACTTGCACTCTGAGCAGCATTTGGTCAATGAATTAGCGGTAAAAACTCTTAAGGCCATTTCTAAAGAGCAAGCAATTCCTTACAGCAGGATCAAAAAGATTTTTTCCGAAGGAGATAAGGAAATAGCCAAGGCTTTCTGGATAATGTTGCGAAAAATATCTCCCAATCATAAGTATAATTCTGTTTACTATTGCCCTGATTGTAAAGAATTTGATTTAGAACGCAAAGGAAGAAAGATTCCTTGGTAAGAAAACATTAACTATAAGTAATTTATGGAAATAGTCGGTAAAGGAATATCTATAAAACATATTTTTCTAGACCGTGGTAATTGGTCTCGATTTCGCTAAAAAATACGGCAAGCTAAGATACGGCATTATTTTCAACGTCACTAAAGTTATATCGTGTGGAACGAAATATTTAGGATTTAAACGTTATAGCTGCCGTGATTGTAACCGCAATAAATCGGTAGCATTCAGCTGTAAAGGTAGGTTTTGTTCTCGTTGTGGTAAGAAACAAACGGATCAATGGGTGAGTAAGGCTAGCAATGTTCTACCAAAAACACGATGGCAGCACATTACATTTACAATGCCGGACTCTTTATGGCCGATATTTTGGCTCAATCGTGATCTGTTTGGATTGATTTCCGGTATTGCAGCAGGAATTATTAAGGAGATAGCTACAAAGAAAAATCTTGTGGTTGGTATATTTACTGCCTTACACACTTTCGGTAGAGATTTAAAACGCAATGTTCATATCCATTTATCGGTTACTTGCGGCGGTATAAATAGCAAAGGCAAGTGGCAAAAATTATTTTTTCCTGCCGAACCTATTAAAAAAATGTGGAGACATAGAGTCCTTGAGTTATTTCGCTTTCAATATATCTCAAGTAATTTGAAGTTGCCGTCCGCATATCAAAATGCTGAGAATTTTAATAACTGGATGAGTAGTTTATACGAAATCAGTTGGTATGTTTATTTACAAAAACCATCGGATGATCATAAACGCAACATAGAATATTTAGGGCGGTATATAAAACGCCCCCTATTTCCGAGACAAGAATAGAAAATTACGACGGAAAGCAGGTAACGTTTAAATTTCTTGATCACTATAATAATACAATTGATCGCATAACTATGCCCGTGATGCAGTTCATAGCTAGTCTGATTATGCATATACCAGATCGTTATTTTCGAATGATTAGGTATTACGGTTTTTTATCTAATAGAACTAGGGGCGTACAATTACCTATCGTATATAAGGCAATTAATCAAATCGTTCATAAGAAAACTAAGCTCATTAGTTGGAGATTAATGATTTGGTTGAATTTTAAAATAGATCCTCTGTTTTGCTATAATTGCAATAAATGTATGAATCTGCGGCAAGTTTATTACGGTTTATCTCCGCCATTGTTATTAATAAGAACCAATGAATTATTATCAACGCCTAGATAACATCATTATGGCGAACACTTCTTTCACGTCTTGGCCACATAATTTGTAAAACTGAACCTATTTTTAGATAGATTCTGGCAGAGATTTTTGTAAAAGTGTTGATAATTTCTAATATTGTGGCTGGTAACTACATATTTATTAAACGAATTTTTAAAAAGCTGATTGATGATTTTTCTGGTTGCAAATTTTGAATTTCCTATACTATAAAATAATCTCGTTTTAAGGAGGTTATTATTAGACTCAAGGCCTAGCAATTCATTTTTACTTAATAAGCTTGGAAAGTTTTCAACACATATAATAAAACCATTACAGTCGATACCTTGTGCTAATTCCGCAATATATAATACATATTTTCTATTATTAATTGTGGTATTTAGCACTACAATATCTTTAGTTTTAAATTTTTCTTTGAGAGAGATTAAATTACCCGGAAGAAAATTATAAACTTCTTTCTTTAATAAACTAATAGCTCTGGTTTTAAATTCCATATGGATTGAATCAATTACCATAATTTCTTCTAAATTATAATATTCTTTTATAGATAACATTAATTCAATGCAAAAATTCTCGCTGGAACTATATTGTGTACTGTGCCCAAGGTTTTTGTACAAAAATTTGAGTTCTAAGTATAATTGCATTAAGCTTAAATTTTTTCTGTCTAATCCTTTTTTCCATTCAACAGTTGTTTTAAAAAGCAGATACAAAACAACTATTGATAAAGCAATATAAATTTTGCTGACAATATCTATCTCCATAGATTTTATAATTATATTAAATGATTTTAAGCCCAATTGCATTAAACTATAAGTTTAATAGGCTAGTATAATTAAATAGTTTAAACTCTAGTCCCAAGCAATATATTTTATATAAAATCACAAGCTTTTAGTGGTTTTTTGTTTTAAATGTGTTTATAAAAAACATCATAATTAATAAAGAGGATTTTTATGGCTGAAATAGTAGCAAAAGATCAACTGAAGCAATATATAGACAGAATTGAACGACTAGAAACTGAAAAAAGCGCATTACTTGATGACATAAAACAGGTTTTTGATGAAGCAAAAGCTAACGGTTTTGATGTTAAAACAATGAAACAAATAATTAAGTTAAGAAAACTTGATAAAAATAAATTAGCTGAGCAAGATGCTATATTAGAGCTTTATAGGCAAGCTTTGGAAGTCTAGTATTATAAGTAAATCAAGAAAGGCAGAAATGATGGCAGAAATAAAAACTCTAGATCCCAAAACATTGAAATTTTGGCTGGATAAAAATGAGGTGATACTGGTTGATGTCCGAGAACCACTCGAGTATAAAGAAGCACATATTGAAAAAGCTATTAATATACCATTATCTCAACTTCCTGCAAAAATTCATCAGCTTCCTGATTTAGGAGAGAAGAAAATAGTTTTACAGTGCAAATCCGGTATTAGATCAATGATTGGATGTCAGACCTTAAATAAAGAAGGTTTTCAGTACAGTTTATGGAATCTTGAAGGTGGAATTCACGCTTGGTCTTCTTCAGGATTCCCAATTATGACGCTAAAACAAGATAAGCCACCTATCGGTGGCAGCTTAAAAGAAGATACTCTTGACCGATAAATATTTATGGAGGATTATAATACTGGTATTTGATTTGTTTTAACTTGAGTTATAAAGACTGAATGTTAGACATACATAAGATAATATATAATTGAGTTATGAGTAACTTGCACTCTGAGCAGCATTTGGTCAATGAATTAGCGGTAAAAACTCTTAAGGCCATTTCTAAAGAGCAAGCAATTCCTTACAGCAGGATCAAAAAGATTTTTTCCGAAGGAGATAAGGAAATAGCCAAGGCTTTCTGGATAATGTTGCGAAAAATATCTCCCAATCATAAGTATAATTCTGTTTACTATTGCCCTGATTGTAAAGAATTTGATTTAGAACGCAAAGGAAGAAAGATTCCTTGGTAAGAAAACATTAACTATAAGTAATTTATGGAAATAGTCGGTAAAGGAATATCTATAAAACATATTTTTCTAGACCGTGGTAATTGGTCTCGATTTCGCTAAAAAATACGGCAAGCTAAGATACGGCATTATTTTCAACGTCACTAAAGTTATATCGTGTGGAACGAAATATTTAGGATTTAAACGTTATAGCTGCCGTGATTGTAACCGCAATAAATCGTTAGCATTCAGCTGTAAAGGTAGGTTTTGTTCTCGTTGTGGTAAGAAACAAACGGATCAATGGGTGAGTAAGGCTAGCAATGTTCTACCAAAAACACGATGGCAGCACATTACATTTACAATGCCGGACTCTTTATGGCCGATATTTTGGCTCAATCGTGATCTGTTTGGATTGATTTCCGGTATTGCAGCAGGAATTATTAAGGAGATAGCTACAAAGAAAAATCTTGTGGTTGGTATATTTACTGCCTTACACACTTTCGGTAGAGATTTAAAACGCAATGTTCATATCCATTTATCGGTTACTTGCGGCGGTATAAATAGCAAAGGCAAGTGGCAAAAATTATTTTTTCCTGCCGAACCTATTAAAAAAATGTGGAGACATAGAGTCCTTGAGTTATTTCGCTTTCAATATATCTCAAGTAATTTGAAGTTGCCGTCCGCATATCAAAATGCTGAGAATTTTAATAACTGGATGAGTAGTTTATACGAAATCAGTTGGTATGTTTATTTACAAAAACCATCGGATGATCATAAACGCAACATAGAATATTTAGGGCGGTATATAAAACGCCCCCTATTTCCGAGACAAGAATAGAAAATTACGACGGAAAGCAGGTAACGTTTAAATTTCTTGATCACTATAATAATACAATTGATCGCATAACTATGCCCGTGATGCAGTTCATAGCTAGTCTGATTATGCATATACCAGATCGTTATTTTCGAATGATTAGGTATTACGGTTTTTTATCTAATAGAACTAGGGGTGTACAATTACCTATCGTATATAAGGCAATTAATCAAATCGTTCATAAGAAAACCAAGCTCATTAGTTGGAGATTAATGATTTGGTTGAATTTTAAAATAGATCCTCTGTTTTGCTATAATTGCAATAAATGTATGAATCTGCGGCAAGTTTATTACGGTTTATCTCCGCCATTGTTATTAATAAGAATCAATGAATTATTATCAACGCCTAGATAACATCATTATGGCGAACACTTCTTTCACGTCTTGGCCACATAATTTGTAAAACTGAACCTATTTTTAGATGGATTCTGGCAGAGATTTTTGTAAAAGTGTTGATAATTTCTAATATTGTGGCTTGTAACTACATATTTATTAAATGAATTTTCAAAGTTTTGATTAACAATTTTTCTGGTTACAAATTTTGAAATTCCTATACTATAAAATATTAGATTGTAAAATCTAATAGATCAAAATACTTTTCAAGAGCTAGCCCTTTATCACACGATGCAGATAATTCTGGAATTAAGGCTATTTTAGCTAGAAGAGGTAAAGTATAATCACTTGCAATTTGTTTACCGCTATTACCGGAGAATATGGTAATTTTTTCTGAACTTGGAGCAAAATAACCACTCATATTCTCGATTATACCAATTATTGGTACTCCAAATTTTCTATATAAATTTATGGTTCTTTGCACATCAATTGCCGAAATTTTTTGTGGAGTTGTTATCATTATTACTCCAGCAGTTACATAATTTTGTAATAAACTCAAGTGTATGTCACCAGTACCGGGGGGAGTGTCAATTATCAAATAATCAAGCTGTCCCCAATTAGTTAAGGAAATAAGTTGATACAGAGCTTTGCTCGTCATAGGCCCCCTCCAACTAATCGATGATAAAGGATCAGTAATGAAACCGATTGAGTTTACTTTAACATTATAATTACAAAGAGGAATCATTCTCTTATTTACTAACTCTGGTTTCCCCTTAAGATCAAAAATGCTGGGGATGGAAGGACCATAAATATCTGCATCAAGCAAGCCTACTTTTTTTCCTTGGCTGGCAAGTTTTTGAGCAAGAAGTGCTGCTATTGTTGACTTTCCCACTCCTCCTTTACCTGCAGCAATCAAGATCACCTTCTTAATGTTATCAAGTATTATTTTGGAATTTTCTTTTTTTGGTTGGGCCTGTTTATTTTCAGAACTAGTTAAAACAATATTGATTCTCTCAATGTCAGCAATCTTTTCTAATTCGTTTATTATATGATTTCTAACCTCTTGTGCTTCTTCTAAGGCAATTCCATTAATATCTAAGGCAAAACCTGCCTCTTTACCTTTAATGATGATTTCTGAAGCTCGTTCACTAGCTTTAGAATTGTCGGAAAAGCAGATATTTGCAATTTTTGTTTGAATCTGTGTCTTAATTAAAAGCGGCATGCTTGCAATATTAAATAATATTATTATATTATTATGTTGTTAGTTTCTACTTAACTATATATTATTTACCACCTAAACGATAGTTCAAATAATGAAAAAATACATATATCAACACACTTTTAAAAAATCTCCTTGGGAAGATTCTGAGCCAAAAGAAAATATTTTTACTAAGAAACGTAGAGACCAGTTTAACTTTGATAATTTCCAATTTAATTTCAACCCTAAGTCGGTCATCTGGATTTTAGGGGGGATTATATTACTATGGCTTGCTAATGGGTTTTACAAGGTGGAAGAAGGAGAGGAAGCAGCTATTATCAGATTTGGTAAATTTAATAGAACGGCTATGCCGGGGCTAAATTATAAATTACCGTCTCCATTTGAAACGTTGGAAATAGAAAAAGTTGCCCAGTCTAGAAGAATAGAAATCGGTTATAGGTCTAGCGGTAAGTTAAGAAATAGCATAGGAGCTGATTTAAATAAAGATAGAGACATCGCTGCTGAAAGTATAATGTTAACAGGAGATGAGAATATTATTGAACTTAACGTAGATGTAATGTGGCATATATCAAATTTATCTGATTACCTCTTCAATGTTACCGATCCAGAAGAAGCTGTTAAAGCTGTTTCCGAAAGTGCAATAAGGGAAGTAATAGGAAATATGCCTATTGCTTCTGTACTTTCGAATCAAAAACAAGAGATTACTGAAAAAATTGAGGGATTAATAAAGCAGATTTTAGAACAATATAAAATTGGTGTGGCAATAGAGCAGGTAAAACTTTTAAAAGCAGAACCTCCGAAGGAGGCTATTCAGGCTTATAGAGATGTGCAAACAGCAAAAGCAGACAAGGAAAAAGAAATCAATGAAGCACAGTCTTATAGAAATAATATTCTACCAAAAGCAAGAGGAGAAGCAGCCAAAATTCTGGAGGAATCGGAAGGGTATAAGGTAGAAGTAATTGCTAAGGCAGAAGGTGATGCTTCAAGGTTTAATGCAATATACGAACAATATTTATTGAACAAGGAAGTAACTCGAGGTAGGTTATATTTAGATGCCTTAAAGGAGATATTATATCAGTCTGATAAAGTAATTATGGGTACTGAAGGGGTATTACCTCATATGGCAGTAAAGCCTAAGGCTTCCACAAATAGTCAGTAAAATTTACAAAAGCTAACAGGTTATAAATATGAACAAGATACATTACGTCGGATTCGCAGCATTTGCTTTTTTAATGATTCTGTCTGGATCTTTGTTTAGCGTTGATCAAAGACAAAATGGAGTGGTATTTCAGTTTGGGGAAGCAGTTAGAGTAATTGAATCTCCGGGGTTAAACATAAAAATTCCTTTCATTCAAAATGTCCAATTCTTTGATAAAAGGATTCTAGATGTAAAAGCTGAGGCAAAGGAGCTTACAGCTTCAGATGAAAAGCGGGTAATTGTAGATGCTTTTGCAAAATTCAGGATTGTAAATACAGTTGAATTTATTAAGACAGTACATAATTACCAAGGAGCTCAACTTCGTCTGAACAGGATTCTAGAATCAGCGATGCGTACCGTAATTGGTAAATTTCCATTAAATACCCTTCTTACTGATAAAAGGGCAAACTTAATGCTGCAGATAAGAGATTTAACGTATTCAGAAGCAAAAAACTTTGGTATTGAAGTAATTGATGTTAGGATTTTAAAAGCGGATTTACCACCAGAAAATAGTACTGCGATTTACATGCGCATGCAAACTGATCGTGAAAAGGAAGCAAATCAGATTAGAGCAGAAGGAAACGAAGAAGCAGCTAGAATCAGATCGAAAGCTGATAAAGAAAGTAAAATAATTTTAGCTAATGCTTACATGGATGCTCAGAAAACTAAAGGTTTAGGTGATGCAGAAGCTGCACATCTTTATAACCAGGCTTATTCAAGAGACTCGGAATTCTTTAAGTTTTATGCCTCCTTAAACACTTATAAAGCTTCATTATCAAAAGAAAATACTCAATTTGTTCTTTCTCCAGATTCTGAGTTTTTTAAATACTTAAGATTAGGAAAATAGCATATGAGGCAGCATTTTATCCAAGGCTTTCTTTTAATCACATTAATTACAAATTGTTTTAGTGGTCTTACTTGGGCTAACAACAAACCAGAGACTCAAGTAACAAGTTTTGCTGATATTATAGAGCCTTTAATGCCGGCTGTAGTAAATATTTATACAATAAAATATAACAAAAGAAGACAATCCAAGGACAATCCTTTACCGGAGTTAATACCTTTTGAAGAATTCAAAGATTTCTTCAAGCAATTTAATATACCTTTTGCCTTTGACTTGTATCCCAATCTGCATGCCATGTCGCTTGGATCTGGTTTTATTATTGACGAAACCGGCCTAATAGTAACAAATTATCACGTTATTGCAGGGTCTGATGAAATACACGTTAAATTATCCGATAATACAGAACTGCCAGCAGTAATTATAGGTAGGGATCCGCAAACGGACTTAGCATTAATCAAAATTAATACCGCTGAAAAATTGCCGTTTGTTTCCTTTGGTAATTCTAATGAAGCAAGAGTTGGGGATGTAGTAATTGCTATAGGTAATTCTCTTGGTTTTGGTGGAACTGTTACTACGGGGATTATCTCTTCTAAAGGAAGGGATCTTGGTTCTGGTATGGATGAATTAGTTGATGATTTTATCCAAACCGACGCAGCGATAAACACTGGAAACTCCGGAGGGCCACTGTTTAATATTGAAGGAAAAGTAATTGGTATTAATACTTCTATTCCTGCGGTAAGCGGCGGTACTAATGTGGGTATTGGTTTTGCAATTCCATCTAATAAAGCACAAAATATCGTGGATCAGTTAAAGAAAAATGGAAAAATAAGCAGGGGAAAACTAGATATAGCTATTCAAGAAAATACGAAAGAACTATCAGAAGCATTAAATATTGATAAAAACTACGGAGTACTAGTCGTAGATGTTAAAATCGGCGGCTCAGGTGATAAAGCTGGACTGAAAAGAGGCGACTTAATAATTGGATTTAATGATAAAGAGGTTTTAAATTCAAGAAAATTACAACTATTTGTAGCTGAGGCTAAAATTGACGAAGAAGTCACGTTAACAGTTATCAGGGATAGTAAAACAATTGATCTTAAAACTCAGATTTCCGAAGTAAAGGATAATGAAGAAGAACAGCAAGAAGAAGAAAATGATGTACCTCTAAAAAATATCAACAACAAAAATTTATTAGAAAAATCAGGAGTTGTTTTTACTAATATAACTGAAGACATAAAAAATAGGTTTTACCTTGATAAAACCATTAATGGGCTTTTTGTTGTTGAAGTCAAAACCAACGATCCAAACATTAAATTAATAGCTGGAGATATAGTACTTGCTATTAATCAGGAGTCTATAAATGATATAGAACAATTTAATTCAATATACAAAAAGCTAAAATCCGAGGACAAAAAAAATGCGATCGTACTTGTAAAAAGAAAAGATTTTAGTATGTTTATGACATTCCCGATTAAATAATGAAGGCTTAAAAAGAATTAATATGGAGAAAACGGATAATTATTTAGATAATACAAATTTAAGCAAGAATACGGATTCTGTGGCTGTTCTTAGTTTTTATAGTTTTGTAAATATTCCTGAGCCAGAAGCTTTACTCCCCAAAATTCTGTTAATTACTAAGAAAAAATATGTAAAGGGTACTATTATCCTTGCAAAAGAAGGTTTTAACGGTTCCATCTCTTCTACCGCAGAAGACGATTTGCATCTAGTTATTAAAACATTACAAGCTCTTACTAATCCAAAGGATATTAGCGTAAAAGTAAACTATTGCAACATCCAGCCATTTTCTAAAATTAAAATAAAACTAAAAAATGAAATTGTTTCCATGAAAGCTGGGGAGATCGATGTAGAAAGATTGAAAGGAGAATATATTGAAACAACTGATTGGGATAAGTTGATCCAAAGAAGTGATGTAATAACAGTAGATACAAGGAATAGCTATGAGGTAAAAGCCGGTACTTTTGAAGGAGCACTAGATCCACATACCGAAAGTTTTAGAGAGTTTCCAGAGTGGGCTAAAAATAATGCTAAATTGTTTAAAAACAAAAAGATAGCCATGTTCTGCACTGGAGGTATCAGGTGTGAAAAATCTACTGCTTACATGAAAGCCCTTGGTTACAATGAAGTGTATCATCTCAAAGGAGGAATTCTGCAATATCTTGAAGATACCAAAAACAAAAATGGAGTTTGGAAAGGAAATTGTTTTGTATTTGACGATAGAGGGGCTGTTGATTCGGATCTATTACCTACTGAAGGATACTGGGTTCAAAAAGGCCAAAATGCTAAGAGTGTTAGTAGAAATAAATGATCAAAGCGCAATTTAAACTGGTTAAAGAAGTAATTCTGCTTACCAGAAGTAATCTGCTTGCTAATTCAATAAGGGATAATTTATTAGATGCTGACTTTTTTTATATATATAACGATTACCAAGCACTTATTAATTTCCATAATAAAATTAATTTATTAATAATAGACTTAAGTGATTTAACTCTTGATAATATCTGGCATCATAAAATCAAGACTATTATAAATTTAACTAGTAAAAATAAATTTTCACAAGATGAGATAAATATTTCTAAACCATTCAGGTTGAATAACTTCTTAAAAATAATACAGGGTGTAAATAATAGCCAGGATATTTTTTGTGTAATTAATAATGATTTTATTTATAACGAGAAATTACATACACTTAGCTCGCAAGAAAACTCGATTAGATTAACGGCAAAAGAAAATAACATTTTTAAGTCTATGTTACTTAGCACAGACTTTAGAATTGAAAAAGAATTTCTTTTAAAAAATGTGTGGAAATACCACGAAAACAGCGAGTCATCTACCATTGACACTCACCTTTACAGGCTTAAAGCCAAACTACCTGATAATATGTTGGAACTTAAAAGTAATAGTTGTCAACTAAAGATTACCTCCCTGGATTAGACACAAGATTACTAGAAGTGTAGCTCTTATTAGGGAAGTCATAAAGGCATCCATGATAACCGATAAATACTAGTATTATTTATTATTCTTTTTTGAATAAAAAACCATACAATTATCGAATTTTTATTATGTTAGATAATAACTAGTTTCGAAGTGATTATCTGGAGTATTCCCATAAAACGCTAAGTGCGGAGAATGGATAAATCTAAAATGTATACTTATGTTTCTATTTTGTTACGTATAATAAAAGGCATTTGAGTAATCATAAATAATAAGGTAATTGGAAGAGCGCCAAAAACCTTAAAATTCACCCAGGTTTCTTCTGTAAAATTCCGCCAAATTACTTCATTGGTCATTGCCATTATTATA
This sequence comes from Candidatus Megaera polyxenophila, assembly GCF_029982035.1. Lineage (NCBI taxonomy): Bacteria > Pseudomonadati > Pseudomonadota > Alphaproteobacteria > Rickettsiales > Rickettsiaceae > Candidatus Megaera > Candidatus Megaera polyxenophila. The sequence continues at coordinate 1,243,213 of NZ_CP104166.1, read as the reverse complement.
AAAAAGAACATAAAGCGGATATTAAGCTGCCGCCATTTTGCCTCTTCCTTAAAGGAAATGGCTTTCCCAAAAACGATTTTAGTGGCGGGCTGCCATTTAAAATTGGTAATCAAAAAAATTAGCGCAAAAACAATATATAACACTGTTGGTTTCATTTTAATAAAAACACTATTACCGCTAAACAATGTTAAGCTAGAAGATATTAGAAGTAACCCAGAAGAAATTATATTAACCATGTTTATCTTCTTTTCCATAACGTAGATAATTATTACTCCAATTACAGAAGCAATAAGCATATATAACGTTGCGGTAAGAACGCCATTATTGCTGTAACCAATAAAAAAGGCCAGTACAGGTCCGAATTCAGCCAAAAACTTAAGCATATTTGCTCTTAGTTAAGAGTGTCCTAATTTTCATCATAGTTAATGTAAACATAATACTTGAAAGGTAAAAAATAATTTGCATACCATTTGGCTTAGAATCATAACCAACTGTAATATGTAGTAACTTACCTACTATACTGTTATTGTCAATTAACCATGAAGTATCCCATAAAGTTTCTCTATACATTTCAATAACACCCACAGAGGTTAATATCCCTGCAGCTTCTGAGGCAAGACCAGCAGCAATAAGTATTAGTAATATAGTAGAAACTTTAAATATATATTTACCTGCTAGTTTTATCAGGCCTGTATATATCACCACACCAACAATAAAACCGCTAATGCTCCCGATAACTAAACCTATTACATATTCACTAGCTGATAAAGAGGCAGAAGATATTCCGTAGACTAATAAAATGATCTCTGCTCCTTCTCTAAAGATCGTACTTGCAACAATCGCAACTAGCAGGGTTTTGCTTGCATTATTTGTAGTTATTTTTTCTGCTAATTTTCCTAAATTATTTTTAATTTTTTGAGTATAACCTTGCATCCATACTACTGTCCAGCTTATTATCACAGCTGTTAGCAGAATAACACTAGAATCAAATATTTCGTCGCCGTAAGTACCATAAACTGTTGTTACGGTTCTAATAAAAAAGGCAAATATAGAAGCCAGAACGATACCGGTCATAGCCCCCATAATAACATAAATTCTAGAATTTTTTATATGACTTGTTGAAGCTAAAATCACGCCTAATAATAAGGCAATCTCAAGGCATTCACGAAAGATTATAATTGCTATTTTAAACATCTTTACTTTTTTCTGTTACAATAATCTTACCTTGAGCGCTTTCTTGATGGAAATCGCCAAAGAACTTGTATTCTCCAGGAGCTAAAGGGGCTAGAACAATCTTAATAGAGCTATTACCAAGGACTATTTTTTCCCTTTTTAAATCAATACTCTCAAACTCTTCTATTGTTGGATCATCGTTATATACGGTAATATTAACCTTTTTATCAGTAGGCAGTTCAACAATATCAGGCATAAATTTATGATCCTTGATGTGAAGATCAACTTTGACTACATCATCATCCGAAGCAATAGAAATCTGTGTTAAGAAAATAATTAACAGAAATATTAGAGATTGACTTTTTTTAACCATAATCTGCCAGTAAAAATTCATTACATGATTGTACAAACATAATGCTAATATATTTTGATTAGCTAATAAATTATCTACCTATAATGATATAGCATTTTAAGCTATCAAACAACGAAATTTATAAATATTAGATGCCAAAAGCTTTTGGGCATCTAGTTATACCTTCTACGGTTTATGCTCACTAAAGATATTTATTTTTTAAATAATTAATAAAAATTATAGGATCAATTTGTTTTAAACCGGTTGATTCTTGTAATAACTCTCGTGAAGATTTTAAAGAACCGTATTGGCGCAAGTTGTTGCTCAAGTAATTGTTTAAACTATCAAAAGTACCTTTAGACAATTCCGTATCCATCTTATTAACCCACCAATTAAATACCCGACATAACTATTGCCAAGAAGGAAGGAATTTGTATAATGCAATAATGTCAAAAAGTGAAGATTTTAGGAAATTATTAACCCACCAATTAAATACCCGACTTAGGCGGCATATTTTACTTCTTTCGCCTGAAATAATCTTTTGATATGTTCTGGGTTATTTTGCAGAGTCCTTAGGTAAGATTTTAAATTCCCTTGGAGTTCAGATTTTGTAAGAGGTATATGTTTCCTATTTACATTTCTTTTTAAATCGTTGTTTAAATATTCATCCGGATTATGTTGCGGAGTATACGGAGGCAGAAAAAATAAAGAAATTTTCTTTTTATGTTTCCGAGTCCATATTTGTACTTTTTTGCTATGATGAACCTTGAGATTATCTAGGATTAAGAAGATTTTTTTCTTGGAGTATTTTACCAACCTCCGTAAAAATTCTATAAATACATTTGTTTTTAGTGTCTCTTCGTACAGCATAAACCTTAGCTTACCGTTATTTGTAACAGTGGATATCATGTTTATACTAAATCTCTTCGATTTATGAATCACAACAGGGGTTTTTCCTTTTAAAGAATAGCTTTGTAATACCTGACACTCTTGTTTTATCCCTACTTCGTCGCACCAATGTATTTCTGCCTTTTCATATTCTGCTTGCTTGGCTATTGACGGATATTCTTCATCTAACCAAAATTGAACCCTTTTGGGTTGCTGCTCATATGCTAACTTCTTTGGCTTTTGTGCAGTATACCCCCATCTTCTTAAATATTCGCCTATTGTACTTAGGGGAAGAAAAAATCCACAATGTTTTTTGATGAGTGCATTAACTGATTTTCTTGACCATAATGCTGATTTGATATTGTGATCTTCTGGTCTAGAGATATTTACGTACCCTTGTATTATTTTACTTTGATCTTCGGTTATAAGCCTTTTCTCTCCTATCTTTCTACCTCTTAACTTCCCACTAATTGCGTACTTGTCGCCTCTCTTTTCCCTCCTTACCCATTCATTTACTGTCTGGCGACTCACTCCTATTAATTCACCTACCGACGATTGATATAATGGTACCCAAAAACTGGACTGCTAAAAATGAAGAATGAGATATAATTTCACAACAAGGAAATGGAAATTATATGTCTAAAAAAGCGAAGCAATATAGTGCGACGGAAAAAACAAAAATTGTTATAGAAGCAATAAAAGCTGAAATGACAATAGCACAAATAAGCAGTAAGTACGGGGTTCATGCAACTCAAATACAAGCATGGAAAAAAAGAGGTATAGAAAATTTAGTTAGTGGTTTTCAAGTTAAGCCGGCAACAAAAGATCCAGACAATCAAGATTTGATAAAACAATTATATGAACAAATAGGACAGTTAAGCGTTGAGCGTGACTGGCTGAAAAAAAAATCTACATTGTTTGGACTTGGAAACTAGGAAAAGTATGATTGATAATAATTGTATAAATCTAAGCATTGTTAGGCAATGCGATCTACTTTTAATTAATAAATCTACTTATTATTACAAGGCAAAAGGAATAACTACAAGAGACTTAGAAATAATGAAAGTAATTGATGAAATCTATACAGAGCATCCGTATTTCGGGGCCAGAAGAATGTCCAAGCATCTTGTACCGTTTGGAATTGTTATTGGTCGCAAAGCGGTAAGTCGTTATTACGGAATAATGTCAATAGAAGCCATTTATCCTAAAATGAATTTAAGCAAGCGCAACCAAGCTCATAAGGTATATCCTTATCTTTTAAAAGGCGTTGAAATTACTAAGACAAATCAGGTATGGAGCACCGATATAACTTATATTAGAATGGCACAAGGATTTGTATATCTAGTAGCCATTATTGATTGGTTTAGCCGTTATATTCTGAGCTGGAAGGTTTCTATTAGCTTAGAAAGTGATTTTTGCATCGACGCACTAGAAGAAGCCCTAGAAAAGCACGGTCAACCTGAGGTTTTTAATACCGATCAAGGTTCTCAATTTACGTCAAAAAATTTCATCTACGAACTTGTTAAACGTGAAATCAAGATTAGCATGGACGGTAAAGGTAGGGCTTTAGATAATGTATTTATTGAAAGATTTTGGCGTTCATTAAAACAAGAAAAAATATATTTGATAATTTTAAATACTGTCAAGGAGGTAAAAAATGCTATAACAGATTACATAACTTTTTATAATAGTAAAAGGATGCACCAATCCTTGGAATATTTAACTCCAGAACAGGTGTATTTAACAAAAATTATTGGCTAATATTATAACGCAAATTATATCTCATAATTTCTGATTTTTAGTCTAGACAAATTGGGCCACCTTATGACTCTCTCCTCTTTTTACTAGTTTTAGAGCAATCTTTCTCATCGACGCTTGTGCGCTTATTGATAATTTCCTAAAATCTTCACTTTTTGACATTATTGCATTATACAAATTCCTTCCTTCTTGGCAATAGTTATGTCGGGTATTTAATTGGTGGGTTAATATCAATAAGCGCACAAGCGTCGATGAGAAAGATTGCTCTAAAACTAGTAAAAAGAGGAGAGAGTCAATCGTCGGTAGGTGAATTAATAGGAGTGAGTCGCCAGACAGTAAATGAATGGGTAAGGAGGGAAAAGAGAGGCGACAAGTACGCAATTAGTGGGAAGTTAAGAGGTAGAAAGATAGGAGAGAAAAGGCTTATAACCGAAGATCAAAGTAAAATAATACAAGGGTACGTAAATATCTCTAGACCAGAAGATCACAATATCAAATCAGCATTATGGTCAAGAAAATCAGTTAATGCACTCATCAAAAAACATTGTGGATTTTTTCTTCCCAAGTACAATAGGCGAATATTTAAGAAGATGGGGGTATACTGCACAAAAGCCAAAGAAGTTAGCATATGAGCAGCAACCCAAAAGGGTTCAATTTTGGTTAGATGAAGAATATCCGTCAATAGCCAAGCAAGCAGAATATGAAAAGGCAGAAATACATTGGTGCGACGAAGTAGGGATAAAACAAGAGTGTCAGGTATTACAAAGCTATTCTTTAAAAGGAAAAACCCCTGTTGTGATTCATAAATCGAAGAGATTTAGTATAAACATGATATCCACTGTTACAAATAACGGTAAGCTAAGGTTTATGCTGTACGAAGAGACACTAAAAACAAATGTATTTATAGAATTTTTACGGAGGTTGGTAAAATACTCCAAGAAAAAAATCTTCTTAATCCTAGATAATCTCAAGGTTCATCATAGCAAAAAAGTACAAATATGGACTCGGAAACATAAAAAGAAAATTTCTTTATTTTTTCTGCCTCCGTATACTCCGCAACATAATCCGGATGAATATTTAAACAACGATTTAAAAAGAAATGTAAATAGGAAACATATACCTCTTACAAAATCTGAACTCCAAGGGAATTTAAAATCTTACCTAAGGACTCTGCAAAATAACCCAGAACATATCAAAAGATTATTTCAGGCGAAAGAAGTAAAATATGCCGCCTAAGTCGGGTATTTAATTGGTGGGTTAATAATATTTTGTTTTTTGGCACGATTCATAACCATACTAGAAATTATAGCCCCGTTAGTATAAGAAGGAAAATAACCAATCATACCCGCCGGCCAGTGTATATCCTGCAGGCAGCCATTTGAATAAGAATCCGGCGTAATACCAAGATACTCTTTCATTTTACTGTTCCATAATTCCGGCAAGTCAGCGGCTTTTATTTTACCATTTATTATTTGCTGTTCAATTTCAAAACGCAAAATAACATGTAACGGATAGGTTACTTCATCTGCATCTACCCTAATAAAGCTAGGATGTACTCTTGTCATTAATTTATATAGATTTTCTCCTGAATATTCTGCTCCGCTAATGCTAAATTCGTCTTTTAGTAATTGTGCTAAAAATTCGGTAAACTCTAAAGAAGTACAAGCTTGCATCTCCATAATCAATGATTGGCTTTCATGAAAAGCCATTCCCTTAGGTTTTCCTACTGGTTGATTAATGTATTTTTCAGGTAGATTTTGTTGATACAAACCGTGACCGGTTTCATGAATTACTGCAAACAGGCTAGATAAAAAATTATTCTCATCATATCTTGTAGTAATTCTTACGTCAAAACGTCCTCCTATACAAAAAGGATGTGTGGATTTATCTAACCTGCCTCGATTCAAATCAAATCCCATTTTTTCCAGAACTTTTACACCTATAGCTTTCTGGGTACTTTCATCTATCGGTTTAGTTAATTTTATGAATTTTTCGGAGGATTGCTTTTCAGCTATTTTAGCAATTAACCCGGGTAATTCTTTTTTTAGAACATTGTAAACACTGGTGATTTCTGATACTTCCCTTTCTGGATCAAAACTATCAACTAAACTATCGTAAATAGGTTTTCCAAGTTTTTCAGATTTAGCAGTAGCTATTTGAATACAAGTATTAAATACCCTATCTAAATAAGGAACTAAAGTTTTAAAATCGTTTTCAGCTCTGCACTTGCGCCAAGCAAATTCTGATTCCCCTGAAGCTATCGAAAACTCATATTTCATTTCCGGAGTAATACAAACTTCTTCTTCATAAGATTTTTTGATAAGTTTCAGATTTGCTTTTTGCCAATCATCTAAAAAATCCTGCTCAGGCAAAGCAGCTTCTATCAAATCACCGAATTTTTGACTAGTACTCATTTCATGAATCAAAGATTCAAGTGTAGCCATTTCTTGTTGTCTTGTTTTGGCAGATCCGGATCTTAGCATAGTTGCGGAATCCCAGTGTACAAGAGATGAAATATTGCTTAAATGAGAAATCTGTTCAATTTCTTTTTCTAATTTTAGGTAGTTATTAATTTTATTAGACATAAATATAAGAAAATCTTCTGAAGATGTTATAATAAATATAGGTAAGAGGACTTACAGCTTATAATTTTATCCAAAACCTGTCAACTATAGACGGTGATATTCAACTAACCATTAGCTTACAGTTTTTTTCTTACAGCCCTATTTATACAAGTCTTAGGGCTAATTGCGGAAGTGTTAATTATCCTCCAATTCAGTATCTACCCTATAATATGATTCGTCAATTGTTGAAATTTTCTGGTCTTTTGATATGTGCAATATTGAGACCACGTGAAAAATACCAGCTTTCTCAGTTACAAGCTCATATTGTATTGTAGCTGTGATCCCATCTGCAGAAATAGTTTGTTTTTGCAATACAGCACCCCAACTACCATACATTTCCTTAAGTTCTACCAAAAGTTTTTCTAATTCTTTGTATCCTTTTGCGAAGATCTGACCATCCTCTATACATACTATTTCAGGTGTAAAAAGCTCTTTTATTTCTTTAATGTGAGTTTTAGACTCAGATTTACCTAAATTATCTTGGAATTGAAGATATTTAGTTATTAAATTACCAGTTGTAATATCCTGGGCAGCTTTCACAAAATTGTTTAGGCTTAGGCTAATTATAATGATAGTGAAAAAAATTACAGATTTTTTTATATAAAGCATTTTATAAAACAGGTTAATTGTTAATTAAAGTTATAGTATAGCTTGTATAATATGTTTTTGCAAAAATCAATTACAACTTGTGCGTTAACAATTCATCAATAAATACAGTTACAAATTTATCAGGTAAGGAAGTATGATAAATTGAATCTGAAACAAAAATTTTATCAATTGGAGAAAGCATGATTTTTTCTTTTGCATTTCCTGATAAAACAGGATGAGTAACATACGCTTCTATAGCTAAGGCCTCATGCTCTTTTAGCAACTGGGCAGCTTTGCATAAAGTATTTCCACTATCTACTATATCATCAATTATAATACATTTTTTATTTTTAACGTTACCAATTATTTTAGACATAAAACATTCGTTGTTAGTATCACGATATTTATTAATAACTGCTAGATCCTTGCCGAAAAGAGAACAAAAGTTACGAGCTCTAGCAATCCCACCTATATCAGGCGAAACCACAACTATCTCCTGGCTGTTTTTATAAAAAGGGAAAAATATACTTGCTGGATCAAAGTTAAAAATTGGAACATTAAATACACCTTCTAATTGTTTTGAATGAAGGTCAAGAGTTATAATTTTTGTTATTCCTGCACCTTCCAAGAGCTTAACTACCAAGCTTGCAGATATCGGACCATGTTGATAGGTGGAACGGTCTTGCCTGCTGTAACCAAAATATGGAATTACACCGATTATATTCCTTGCCCCAGCTCTTTTAGCCGTATCTATTAAAAGCAATAGCTCCATAAGATGATCATTAACAGGAGAAGAGGTAGATTGCACTATAATCACATCTTCTTCGATCTTATCTTGAACTTCTACTCTTAATTCACCGTCACCAAAATTTCTGATTTCGGTATTAAGTAGCTTATAACCTGTATTTTCAGCGATTTTCTTAGCTAGCAGCTTATTGCTTGATCCTGAAATGATTTGCATAATTTTAGTCCCTTTCGCATAACATCCAGGTAATTTTACCACCATTTACTTTTTTAATCACTGTAAATCCTGTTTTTGTATAAACTCTAATTGCACGAGTATTAGCAGTATCCGGATCAACAAATACATGCTTAAATGAAGGAAAAACGTATTGGTGTAAAAAATCGCTTAATGCTTTAGTTCCAATACCCTTACCGGCAAATTCTACTTCGCCAATATACCAATCAACGCCAGCACAAGAGATAGGTAATTCCGAAATGTCATAGCCTTGTTCCCGCGGAAAGTCATGAACATTATAATATTGGATATAGCCGATTGGGATTTCCTCAAAAAAAATGATAAAAGCCCACATAGACTTTTTAATTATTTTTTCCTTACCCTGAAGTTTTTTATATCCCTTAATATAATGACCGTATTTCTCCTCAACCAACTTCATCGTCCATTTAACATCCTGATCCCACCATGCCTTTACATGAGAAGTCTCTAGCCATGTTAGCAACAAATCCAGATGGGATTTACTTAATGGCTTGAAGGTAATAATGCTCATCTTGGTTACAAAAATTGGATTTGAAGATAGATAATCAATTTAAATTAAATTTCTAAATTAATATTATATTTAGATAATATCCCCTTAACTTCATTTTTTATAATTTCTAGTCCCTCTTCGCTCGAGGATTCAAACCGAGCAATAATAGCCGCCCCAGTATTTGAAGCCCTAAGCAACCACCAACCATGCTTAGTGGTAACGCGTAAACCATCTATATCAACAAAATCAATATTTCGGTTTTTAATTAATTCTTTAACACTATCAATTATTTTAAATTTTATTTCGTCATTAACAGCTAATTTTATTTCTGTAGTATTATATACTTTTGGCAAATTCTCTATCATATCATCGATTGATTCCGAAGAGTTTGACATAATATCGATTAACCGAGCAGCAGCATATAAACCATCATCATATCCATAATATTCATCAGCAAAAAATATATGCCCACTCATTTCTCCAGCTAACTTTGCGCCGGATTCTTTTATTTTAGCTTTAATAAATGAATGTCCGGTTTTCCACATTATTGGAACACCTCCGATTTCCTTTACATAATCAAATAGTACTCCGCTTGCTTTAATATCAGCAATTATTTTCGCCCCAGGTGATTTTGATATTACATCTTTTGCATATAAGCAAAGGAGCTGATCACCGGGAACAAAGCCTCCCTTCTTGGTAATGATTCCTATTCTATCAGCATCTCCGTCAAAGCCGATCCCAACATCACAATTATTCTCTAAAACATAATTTTTTAATTGGTCTAAATTCCGAGGAATAGTCGGATCTGGATCATGCCCAGGAAAATTGCCATCAATTTTCTCGTTAATGATAAAAGTTTGGCCAGGTAATTTTCTACATAAAATTGAAACGAGCTCTCCGGCTGCTCCATTTGCCGGATCAAAAGCTATTTTTAGGTTTTTACTAATTTTCCTATTTAATAATATTCTATCTATATATTGCTCTTTAAGGTCAATACAATCTTGAACATAATTATCTTTTATTTCAAGGGCGGGCCAGTTAAATTCTTCTATCTGTTTTCTTAAATCCTGAATCATTAAACCAAAGAAAGGGGCATTATTTTTCACCATTTTAAAACCGTTATCGTCTTTTGGGTTATGAGACCCAGTAACCATAATGCTCGCAGGAGCAGAGAAGATTTTATCAGCAAAATATAAAGTAGGAGTGGCAACTAAACCTATATATTTAACATTTGCTCCTGTTGCTCTTATCCCTTGCAACAAAGCGTTACAAAGTTCCTCAGAACTCAGCCGCCCATCTCTTCCTACACAAATAAAATTTGATTCCGCTTCCTTCTGACTTGATAGGATAATTCGTGCAAAGCAGAAGCCAATTTTATATGCTATTTCAGGAGAGAGGTCGTTATTGCTATTGCCTCTGATATCGTAAGCTCTAAATATTGCTGGATTAATCATATGTTTTTCTTTAAATTTGATTCTTAAATTACACATACTATACAAATAAATTTGGGTTTTTAAAATATTAATCATTGTGAAACCGGTAAATCGTATACTTGCTTTTGATGTTTCTAATAATAACTGTAGTGTGGCTATTTCAGCTGGCCAGGAGATTCTTGCCTATGAAGAAGACTTAAGACCATCTATGCAGGCAGAAATTCTAATTTTATTAATTGAAAGAGCGTTACAATCAATAAATTATGATTACCAAGATATTGATTATTTGGCTCTTACTAATGGGCCAGGAAGTTTTACAGGAATTAGGATTGGCCTAGCTACAGCAGAGGGTATTTTAATATCTACTAACATACAAGGCCTAGCAATTTCGAATTTTGAGATGTCTTATTACCGTTTACAACGCCAGGTAAAATATTTTGATAAAGCAGTGATTTTACTTAATGCTTATAGGAATCAGCTATATTATCAGGAATTTGACCCTGAAAGCAATAAAGGCAAATATGGATTAATTGATATTGATAAGGTTTCTAACTTATTTAGGGATAAAAAAAAGAAAATAGTCTGTACGGGAAGCGGCATGAGTGAAATATATGATCAAATAGAGAAAAACACTAATATTACTATCTTGCCCCGTTTTGCCAGGATTAATGCCACTCAAGTTTGTAAATATGCCGATGAAAAAATAAATAATGGAGAAGTAAATCAAGGTATAGGGCAGTTATATATAAGACCTCCGGATGCAAAAATTCCAACAAAACGGACTATATTTTAATAAACCAGATATATAATTGCAAATCACTAGTGTACAAAAGCACTTCTATAAGCTAACACCTAACTAAAATTAAATCTTGAAGATATCTTGCATTAGGTAAAGACCAGGCTCAGTTATGGAACTTAACCACCTTGCCGCAAATAAAGCCCCATTTGCAAATACCTCTCTACTTAAAGCTCTAGAGCCTATAGTAACTACTTCAGTAGATCCTGCAAATATTACTTCATGCTCTCCCCAAATTCCTCCTGATCTAAGAGCAGAGAAACCTATATCACCATCCTTCCTAATCCCTTTATTAACCCTATCAAAAACGGCAACTTCTTCAAACTTTTGCTCTCTATGTTTAGCTATGTTTTGGCCAATAGCAATAGCAGTTCCGGAAGGAGCATCTTTTTTATGCTTGTGATGAATATCAATAATCTCAACGTCATAATCTTCTAAAATTCTGGATATTTTTCCAGCCATCTCTATTACTAGATTTGCGCCTATACTCATGTTGGGAGAATATAATATTGCAATTGATTGTGAAGCTTTTTCAATTTCTTTAATATGCGTACTAGATAAGCCTGTAGTACCTATAACTAGTTTTTTATCAGTTTCGGTAGATACCTTAAGCAGGTTTTCTAATGCGTCCGCAGATGAAAAATCAATTATTATATCGGAAGCTAGACAAAAATCCAATAATGTATAATTATTTCGGTGTTTTGAAAATTTCGTAACCAGATCAAATTTATCGCTTTGCCTTGCAATAGCTTCCGTAACTGCCGCGCCCATCCTTCCAGAAGCTCCATGTAATCCAATATTAATAATGCTCATTTTAGTTCTTTATAAGACTTTCCATAATAAACAAGAGGAGAAATAGAATCCAAATTGTTATTTACTGTTACTTTCAATGCTTTACCTATGAAAATATAATGATCCCCGCATTCTACATGCTTGTATTTCTCGCATTCTATCCAGCTTAAAACATTACTTACCAGGGGTACACCAAAATTATTTTCTGTAAAACTGACATTTTGGAACTTATCAATATTTGAAGAAGCAAAGCGTGTTGCTAAATCTATCTGGTAGTTTGATAAAATATTAATTGCAAAATATTTTGTACTGAAAAAAGCATCGAAACTAGCGGATTTTACATTTAAACAAAACGAAATTAAAGCAGGATCAAGAGAAACCGAAGTAAAAGAATTAGCCGTAAATCCATAAAATCTATTGTCATGTTTGGTGGAAACAATAGTTATGCCAGTAGGATACTTCCCGACTGCAGCTTTAAATTCGTCACTTTGCACCAGCTAATCCCCATTTTTTAGCTAAAGCCTGAGTTGTTCCATTATTTTTAAGGGCTTTAATTGCACGATCTATATCCTGTTTATGAGGCGAATTTTTTGGCATCGCAATAGCAAATGAGGAACTTAAATTTTTCTCAGCAAATCTAGCCAAATCCGGATAAATCTCTATGAATTTTTTAGCTTGAGCTTCCTCTAAAACTAACGCATCAATACGTCTGGATTTTAGTTCTTCTACAAGCATTAAATTACCGGATAAAGAAGTAATAGTAAAATCGTTGGCTGTAGCTAGCTCATTAGCAATTAAGTTCCATGTGGTACCGAGTTGGGCTCCTACTTTTTTACCTTTTAAATCCTTACAATTAGTAAAATTATCCTCTTTTCTATATAAAATTGCAATTTCCGAAGAAATATAAGTAATAGAAAAGTCCACTCTTGAGGATCGTTCTGGTGTATTAGATAAACCAGCGATAACTAGATCCACGCTGTTAGTAGAAAGAGCAGCAAGCAAACTGTGGAACTCCATGTTTCTAAATTCGAGTTTTTTGCCTAAAAATTTTCCGATCTCATTAATAAGATCAATATCAAACCCAACTATTTCACCATTTTGCATAAATTCATACGGTGGATTATCAGCACTAGTGCCAGCAATCCAGACATGATCATTCTTATTATCGGAACAAGCCGGCAATAGCAATAAAAATAAGATAGATAGTAAAATGCTTAGTTTTTTCATTTTAATGGCAAGAAATTGCAATTTTTACAAAGACTTTATTTACAAACACAGTTAAAGTCAACTAACTTGTTTTTAAGCAAGTTATGAGCTCATTGTAATCAACCGGTAATTCTTTTTCAAACTCCATCAATACCTCAGTTATAGGATGAATAAAACTGATATAAAAAGAATGCAAAGCTTGATGGTCAAATTTAATAAGCACCTCCCTTAGAGTCTTGGGACAGCCTGTGGTTTTCCTCTTATTATTTCCATAAGTTTGGTCTCCTACTATCGAATGGCCGATATGGCTTAAATGAACACGAATTTGATGAGTTCTACCAGTTTCAAGGCTACATTCAACCAAACTGAACATACCGCTTTTAAAAATCTCTAATGTTTTATAATGGGTAATTGCAGCTTTACCTCCTGATTTTACGGTAGTCATCTTTTTTCGGTCTAATTTACTTCGAGCCATCGGTTGAGTTATGATCCCCTCGGGAGGCTTGATTATTCCCCAAACCAAAGCTTTATATTTTCTTTTAAGCGTTCTTGATTCAATTTGCGTAGCGAGTGCTCGATGGGCCGCATTATTTTTTGCTACAACCATTAAACCCGAAGTATTTTTATCTAACCTATGAACAATACCTGGTCTAATTTCTCCCCCTTCATCCGATAATTTATCAGTATGGTACAGCAAAGCGTTAACCAAAGTATCTTTATAATCACCAGCTCCTGGGTGGACTGTCATGGAGGATGATTTATTTAATACTATTAAGTCATTATCCTCGTAAATGATATCAAGAGGAATGTTAGACGATACGATTCCTGGTTGTACTTCTTCTTCAAGAAGCAGATCAATATCATCGTTTTTTTTGACTCGTAACGATAAGGTTGAAACAATCTGGCCATTTAGCAGCAGTTTTTGGTGCTTGATAGCTTTTTGAATTTGGCTTCTTGAAGTATCGCCACAATATAAAGTCAAAGCTTTATCTACTCTTAAACCATCTAAATTTTCAGGGATAATAAAATTATGTCGGGACATATTATAGGACAATGATTAATATTGATTTACCAGCTAAAAACCTTTAACTTATAAGTAAAATACCTATGAACAATATAGCTCAAAAATTAGAATATATAAAATGGCTTAAATCAATTGGTATAGAATATTATTTTTCTACAAAAAAAGATAGTGATATTTCTCTTATTAACGAATTAAAAGGCCACTACAACAAGAAGCAAGAAATAGGTTGTGATACAATTATGGTCAATGAATCAACAAAATTCCATACCGCAGAGAAACTAACTGTTATTAATAATAATGACGTGGATAAAGAAGTATCAAGCGTTAAAGAAGCACGATCTTTGGCAGATAGTATCAGTTCATTGGATAAGTTAAAAGAAATAGTTGCCAATTTTAACGGTTGTACTTTGAAAAACTTTGCACTAAATACCGTTTTTGCAGATGGTAATCCGGGAGCAAAAATAATGTTAATAGGCGAAGCACCAGGAGCAAAAGAAGATGAATTGGGCATTCCTTTCTGCGGTGAAAGCGGTATGCTGCTAGATATAATGCTTTCTACAGTTAAACTATCCAGAAAGGAAAATATATATATAACTAATACAGTTTTTTGGCGACCACCAGCAAATAGAAAACCTACAAAACAGGAAATAAATATTTGCCAGCCATTTTTGGAAAAGCATATTGCTCTTATAAATCCTAAACTAATCATTTGCGTAGGCAGCACGGCCGTTACCGGTCTATTCGGTGATAAAACTAGCATTAATACAGCCAGGAATACTAAACATTTTTATCAAAATAACTATTTGCCACAGCCCATTACCACTATGGCTATTTTTCACCCAGCTTATCTTCTTAGGCAACCTGCTAAAAAAAAGGACACCTGGTTTGATTTAATAAAGATACAACAATTTATCGAAGAAACTATTTGATATACTATTTTGGTTGTAAATTCTTTCAGCAATAAACTACAATTAAAAATTCTAGTAAATTGCTAAGTAGATAAACCAAGAGGTATACAATGAGCGAAGAATTTGCAGAACTTAAAATCAAGGATAAAGTCCATAAATTACCAATTAAAAAAGCTTCGATTGGTCAGGATGTGATAGATGTTACAAAATTATATAGCCAGACCGGTTACTTTACTTATGATCCTGGTTTCATGTCTACGGCATCATGCACTTCTAATATTACTTATATCGACGGCGATAATGGGATATTAAGGCATCGAGGATATGACATAAAGGAACTTGCTGAAAACAAGAATTTCCTTGAAGTATCACACCTTCTGCTCCATGGTGAGCTACCTAATGCAACACAGTATAAAGATTTTAGAGAGGATATTGCCTATCACGCTCTTGTTAATGAACAAACAAGGAATATTTTCGGTGCTTTCCGTCATTCAGCACATCCCATGGCTGTTATATTATCGGTAGTAGGTTCTCTTTCTGCTTTTTATCATGAGAGCCTTGATATGACTTCAATAGAAGGAAGAGAGTTAGCAGCGCATAGAATGATTGCCAAGATGCCAACCATTGCTGCAATGACTTATAAATATTCACTTAGCCAGGCTTTTGTTTATCCATTAGATGAGCTACATTTTACCGAAAATTTTCTACACATGATGTTTGCCTCACCGAGCAAGAAGTACAAGGTAAATCCTGTACTTGCTAAAGCTTTAGATAAAATTTTTATTTTACATGCAGATCATGAGCAAAATGCTTCTACTTCAACCGTACGCACTTGCGGATCATCCGGATCCAACCCCTTTGCTGCTGTTAGTGCCGGTATTGCATCTTTGTGGGGGCCAGCTCACGGGGGAGCTAATGAAGCGGTAATAAAAATGCTGGCAGAAATAGGTTCTGTTAATAATATTCCGACCTATATAAAACGTGCAAAAGATAAAAATGACAGTTTCCGTTTGATGGGTTTTGGCCATAGAGTATATAAACATTATGATCCAAGAGCAGAAGTACTGAGAGAAACTTGCAAAGAGGTTCTTGAAGAACTGGGTCAATTAAAAGGTAATCCAATGCTTGAAATAGCTATGGAACTAGAAAAAATAGCTCTCCATGATGAATATTTTATCGAAAGAAAACTATATCCGAATGTAGATTTTTATTCAGGCATAATATACAAAGCCATGGGAATTCCCGCTTCTATGTTTACAGTATTATTTGCCGTAGCACGAACAGCAGGCTGGGTTTCTCAATGGAAAGAAATGTGGGAAGATCAAGAATTCAAAATTACGAGGCCGCGCCAGCTATATACTGGTCACGTTAAAAGAACCTTATAACTAGGTAGATAGATGAAAAAAAACTTGCACCGCCCAAGTTTTTCGAATAATATTGCGACTCAAGTTTGTGCCCGCGTGATGGAATGGTAGACATAATAGACTTAAAATCTGTGGAGCTTAGCTCGTGCCGGTTCAAGTCCGGCCGCGGGTACCAAACCTTAAAAAAGAGATCTTTTTCAGTTATCAAAATTTCTCATCTAACATCATTAAAAACTCTTTCAGTTTAGTTAGCTACAACGTAAAAAGTTATCTGCTCATTGACAATAAAAAATACTTATATATCTTGGATAGAAGATACCAGGGGTGCCATAAATAAAGGCTGAGATTATACCCTACTCAAATTTTTAGAAATTTGATCTACCTGATTCAGGATAATGCCTGCGAAGGGAGGTAAATAGCACTCGTACCTAATGGCATGTTTAGAACATCGCCTTAAGATGATCATCTCTTGGTAAATTTAATATTATTATAACATAATATATGAAAAATTTATCCAAACGAGATTACTCAATTTTAATTGGCAGCGCAGTAGATCATTTTGATACGGCTCTCTATAGTTTTTTAGCTCCGATATTTGCCCAATTGTTTTTTCCCACTTCCGATCCGATAATTTCCTTAATACTAGCTTACAGCGTTTTAGCTACTACAATAATTACAAGGCCATTAGGATCGTATATTTTTGGCCTTATAGCTCTAACTTCCGGACCGGCGATGAGTTTATCATATTCTTTAGTTGGGGTGGGGATGACCACTTTAGCTCTTGGTTTTCTACCTACCTATAATCAGATAGGAGTTTATGCCCCTATCTTGCTTATTATCCTTCGTTTTTTTTCAGGAATTTTTTCAGCAGGTGAAATTTCAATAGCAAAGCTATATATTTTAGCAGAGAAAAAGAAGAGCGAGGCTTTAAAAAGTTCTTATTTGTACCAGACATCTGTAATGTTAGGTATAGTATTTGCATCTTTTGCAAGTACCATTGCTCTTAATCGTCAAGAATCAATATATTGGCGCATGTGTTTTGTCATTGGGGGCATTACTGCTTTATTCGGTTATATCTTAAGAATTTATAAAACTGAAAAGTTACCGCTCAATATTAAACAAACATTATCATTATATTCTATCGGAACAGTAAAAACCCTATGGGATAATAAAGGTTCATTACTGAGGGTAGCTATTACCTCCGGATTCAGTTATGCAACATACTCAGTACCGTTTATTATTATGAATAATTTAATTCCAGAATTTACCGGATTTACTTTAGAAAATATGATGACTTCTAATACCATACTCTTAATCATGGATATGATCCTGCTTCCCGTAATAGGAACTCTTCTGTTTAAATTTGAGATCAAAAACTTATTATTATTTACTGCTGGAATCATGGCAATTACCATAATCCCAATATGGTATCCAATTGAAACCAGTTCATTTGCTTATATAATATCGATAAAAATTTGGATCATATTAATAGGGGTTGTTTTTAGTGATGTTATAAACTTATGGTATGAGACTATTATACATAAACCAGAAAAATATTTAATAGTCGGTATTGGATATTCAATAGGAACAGCAATTATAGGTAAAATGGCCCCAGCTATTTGTCTTGGGTTATACCATTATACAAAATCCCCATTTGTAATAGGGTGGTTCATGTTCATCATTTCATTAGCAACAATTTTGGCAATTGCTTGGCCTTATAACGATAAGGCCAAAATATGATCCTTAATTTAAATTAAACTACTTGTTTACTGGGATAGTAAATGTAAAAATAACCTCTCTGTGCATGCTATTTTCAACCCAGATGCACCCGCCATGAGCTTCTATAGCTAACTTGCACAAAGCCAGGCCTAAACCTCTTTGTCCATTAGGAATAGCACCCGATTTTGTGCGGCTATTTGAACCAATCGTAAATGGTTCAAATATAGTATTTAACTCTTCTTTTGGTATTTCTCCCCCGTTACTTATGCTAAATTTAAGTTCAAATTCGCTTCTGTGCAGACCTATGGTTATGTCACCTTCGCGGGTATGCTTTATTGCATTAACAATTAAACTATCAATAGCTGAAGTTATATAGTGTCGATCACATTCGATCAGTATATTATCTTCCATTCTATTAAAAAAATTCAAGTTCTTTTGTTCTAGATATAATTTTTTGCAATATTCTAGCCGATCATATAAAAGCTCGCTTAAATTTACTTGGGTTTTATTTAATTGGTATTTCATGGTACTAAGTTTTGAAACGTCAATTAAATTGTTTACTAAAGTAAGCAACCTGTCAGAGCTTTTAGCAATATTCCTGGCCATTTCTTTCCGTTCTTTTTCGCTGAGCTGGTCATAATATTCATAAAGTACCTGGCCTGTGGTTGTAATTCCGGTAATTGGGGTATGCCCCTCATGTTCAATATTTTGTAAGAATTCGCTTTTTACTTTTAATGCCTTTTCTAAACTTATAGCATGATCTTGCAACTGATTACCCAGATGAAGTACTTTATCTTCTGTAAGCTGATTTTGCTCCTGTTTGGGTTTTAAAAATGCAATTAATACAGTACTTATCAATAGCAGAAAGTAAATTATTTTAAATTGCAGATTAACAACATAATCAGGAACAAAATCAAGCTGCAGATAATTTTCATAAAACCAGATAGACATAGCTACGCCGCTTATAATCATTAAAATTGCCACTTGCCACCTCATGAGGATTGCAACTGTTATTAAACCGGTAATTAGTACCGCTACATTTATTTGGTTAAATAGACTTATAACAACGAGTAAACTACTGCAAAAAACTAAGTTGTAAAATACCGTTAGATTCCATAAAACAGAAATAAATATTTTATTCTTAAATTTTTCGAGCCAAACCGGATAAGTTATAAATACAGCTGATAGCATTAATGTTGAATAATAGATGGAATTAAGAGTAGTTATGTATTGCTCTTGTAAATTTTTCGGGAGGGGATAAGCATTTGAAAATACTATAATTGCAGAAAATAAGCCAAAATAAACAAATATCCTTTCCTCTTTTGGAGTATTATTCTGGCAAAATCCAATAAAGCTAAACGTTTTGATTGATTGGAGAAAACGGTTAATTTTTCTTTTCCTCTCAAGTCTTAAAGCATCAAGTGGAGATTTATCTTTAATTCCAACCCACCCGCCTTTTTCACCTAATATATAATGGCTTCCCATGAAAAATATCAGGTTACCGAGCATACCGGGTATAATACTGTCTACTTTCGAAAAGACTTTAAAGTAAATTACTGTAACAAACCCTGCAACCATTCCGATTAATACCGCTGTGCTAGAACTGCGAAAACCAAATATGGCTAATATTAATGGAATCGATACTATCGGCATGTAAAACCCGTGAGAAGCCAAAATCATTTCAAGCAAATTTCCTGACAAAAAACTCAGTAATAGCCCTGCAAATCCTATAAATAAAGAAGAGATACGGATCAATAATAAGGTTTTCTGCTCTGATAGCCTAACGCCTAAAGATTGGCATAAATCGTAAGAAAATAATATCGAGGAAGTATTAATATAAGAATCAGCAGTAGACATTATCATTGCCATAATGCCTATTATAAAAAACCCTTTAAAACCAGCATGGCAATAATTATCCAGAACATACCGTAGTATATTATTTTCATTTATATTGGTCACATTATCCGCTAGGAGTAATACACCTGCAAAATCAATTAACATATAAAAACAAGTAATAATAATTCCGGAAACGATAAAAGCTCTAGTGATTTGCGTAGTGCTTTTAGCCATTGTTATCCTTTGAAACAGAGCAGGATCTAGCCCAGGAATCATGAAGAATAAAAATAGTAATATTACAGTGCTAAACCTTGGGTTATCAATATTTAAAACCTCTTTATAATCAAAAAGAGGATTTGTTATTAAAATGTTTGAAATTTCATCTACGCTGCTTATTTCTTTCCAGATTAGAAAAACCATCATGGGGATTACTACTCCGAAAGTAAAAAATTGGATCATATCGGTAAAAGTCACCGATTTAATTCCTCCTAAGCTTGAATAAGTAATAACTACCAAACTACCAAATAATAAAATATAAATATTTACTTCCCCAAATAAATAATTAAGCAAAATTGTAAAAATTGAAAATTGTATCGCTATATTCCCTATTGCCGGAATTATCCCTGAAATTGCGGTAATAATACGTACATTTTTTCCATATACGCTGCCCATAGCTTCAGCTACTGATAACTTTCCTAGAAATTCCTTCATGCGCGGAGCATAAAAATAGGCAATTATAAAAAATGATATTCCATCAGCTATACCAGGAATTATAAAATATAATCCATTATTATATGTTTCTATTAAGTTGAGTGAAACGACGCTACCAAAAATCCATGTCGCAACTATGGTAGCTACTATAGTTGCAGTACTAAAATTTCTGCTACCTATAGCATACTCGCGAATGTTTTTTATACCCCGCCCTGATGCTAGCCCGAAAATTAAATTTAATAATAAAAATGCGATTATAACTGCTATATCAAAATCAAACTTCATAATATTTATTTACGGTAACTTAAATTAGAATTGAAAGTTTAATAACGATAATATATTTAGCACTTGAAGTACATACCTAAAATTTCATATTTAGTTTAGGAATAATTATAAGAACTATGTTTTCCTATTTTAATAGGCAATAAGGGATTTAATTATGATATCTTTTATGGCTTTCAAATTTTCGTGTTCGTAAGGTACGAACTGACTCCCCCAAACCGTTTTAGGAAATAGCCCGTCATTCTTAAACCGTACAATAATATGAACATGCAGCTGGGGGACAATATTGCCTATGGTGGCAATATTCAATTTATCTGGTTTAAATTCATTCTGAAGAATTTTAGCTACTTTTCTTATTTCCCAATTAAAGAGATCATAATCAGCTTGTTCAAAATCAGTAATTTCTATAATATTATTTTTCATCGGTACTAAAATAAGCCATGGGTAATTAGAATTATCCATTAACCTTATTTGACACAGTTTTAGCTGGGTTAAATGATGACTATCTCTTTCAAGGATTGGATCTAACTTAAAGCTCATAAAAATATTTATACTTTTTCTTTAACAAGTTTCTTATTAATGATTCCTGCAACTTTATCTATTTCATATAGAGGCTCGTAATCATATTTTTCAAGAAAAGCAGTAGTTTGACCTAAAATCCTTGCAACACCTATATCTATTAATTGCTGAACGAAAAACCTATGTTTTTTAAGTTTAAAATTTTCCGGATAGAAAATGTAAATTGGCTTACCTGTACTTGCTGCTTCGCTGCACATAGAAATTGAATCAGCAGTAATGATTATATATTCTCCTTCTCCTATGATTCCTGGATATGGATTCGGTAAATTCCCATCCGTATCATAAATCATATGAGGCTCTGGAAATTTATTTTTAAAAATTTCTTTTACGTCTTGTGGGGTTCTTCTACTAAAACTAATAAAAACTGGTAAAGAATGATAGGCAGATATAGCAAGAATTTTATTAGATAAGAATTCGGCAGTTTCTGCACTAAATTTATAACTTTTGGTCGATCCCCCTATAATAACTGCAATAAAATTTGGTAACTCCGGATAATTGGTCCTAAATGCAGATTTAGTGTGCAGCATCGAACTCTGCACATCATTTAAAGCACCAATTATTCTAACTATATTAGGTAAGGTATAATTATAATTATCATGCTGGGGAAGAATTATTAGATCAAACAATTTGGGATTCAGTCCCGGGCGCATAATTTGAACAACCTTAATTTTATTATTGAATCTCTTTTTTAAGTAAATCGCTAGCGCAGCAGTTCTCCTACCTGAAGAAACAATAATATCGGGAGGGTTTTGAGACTTTAACTCATTTAAAACTGATCTTCTTATATTTATCGGCCAGGAAACTAGTACAAAACTCGGTAAACTACTGAAATTATTATATTCAATATTTTTTACTTGATGCCTTGGGCTCAATCTAGAAGCTAACGCTAAAGCTTGATTAGCTCCTCCTGTGCGGTTATCAACTAACACCCAAATATCAGGATATGATTTATTGCTTAAATCTGAGGTCATATTAACTAATCTAGTGAAATTGTTGTAAATAACCAATAAATAATTAATATAATCCCATGTCTATATCAGGTAAATAATGATATTTATGCCACATAAAACTTAACACATCTTCTTTTAATTGATTCCCTAAAAATTAAGGTTTATCACGATAAATAAAGTTGTTATAATCCATCATTATTATCATATACTAAAATGCAATCCAAATTGCACGAGGTGTTTTAGATAATAAGTTTTTAAGTTAATTTATGGAGATTTAGTTATGATAAAAAAAATTGCATTAGCTTTCTGCACAATGCTTCTACTTGCTGGTTGTAGCTCTTCTGTAGGCAAGCATGGTGCTGGCCATTCCCAGGCTGCAGCATTCGAAAAAGAAGCCGGATCTAAAATATTCTTTAGCTACGATAGTTCTTCTCTTTCCCATGAAGCACAACAGACCTTGATGCGCCAAGCAAAATGGCTAAAAGAGCATCCAGCCATTAGCATGGTAATCGAAGGACATTGCGATGAAAGAGGTACAAGAGAGTACAATATTGCTTTAGGTGAAAGAAGAGCCCACGCAGTTAAGGGGTTCTTAGCGCACCACGGTGTTGATTCAAAACGTATTGAAACCATTTCTTATGGTAAGGAAAGACCAGAAGTTATCGGTGATAACGAAGCAGCATGGAGCAAAAATCGTAGGGGTGTTACTGCGCTGAAATAATAAGCAAGCAGTACAAATTACTCTAGGGAGCTAGCTAATTTATTTAGTTGGCTCTTTTTTTTTATTAAAACAATTTCTTTCTTTCTGCTCATTCGCTATAGATAATTTAGGGGAAAGAAAATAAAAAATTAGGTTTTCCAATACAAAATTATCAGTATACCGCCGACCGGAAGTTTGTTAGTAAATTTAAAAAACTCACTTCCTACTATCGGGTTGTAAATTAACCTAAAAATGCAGTTGTGTAATCATATCTATAAATTACACAGGTAACTAAACGTTTACTAACTGATAAGTTTATATATTTCCGTAAGCAAGCATGTCAATTTCAATTTCTACTAAGTCTTCTGGTCTGCTTGCATGATACCATCGTGCATCTTTTGCTTTAATACCGAATATTTTCTGGCTGTTTAAATAATATTCTTTTAAGGAGAAAATTTTAAGAGGGTTTTTGGCTATGGTAGCGGGTTTTAAAATACTAAGTCCTGTATACATAAAACTGTAATTACCTTCTATATCTGGTCTACTAAGCCTGCCGTATCGATCCATTTCAAAATCTCCATGACGGCCAGTATACCCAACTGCTCTATCATAGGGCTGCAAAAGAAGTAAAAAATCCATTTTTTCTGGATTCCATTCCTTAATCATATCTTTAAAAATGTTATAATTTGCTCGCAGTATAGTATCAGTATTTAGAGTAAATATGGGTTTATCTCCTAATATTTCCTTTGCATTTTTTATAGCCCCTCCGGTTTCCAATAATTCTTCCTCATATATAGTAGTAACGTCAGAAAAATTCGGATTATTAACCATATATTCCTTTAATGAGGACTCGACTTGTTTACGAAGATAATGCGTGTTAATAACAATTTTCTTAAAAGGGTAAGTTTTGCATAAATCCAGAGCATGATGTAGTATTGGCTTACCAAGTACAGGAATAAGTGATTTAGGACTATTTTCAGTTAAGTGCCTCATCCTCGACCCTAAACCAGCTGCAAAAAGCATAATAGTATCAATAGGGGGCAGGGGTTGCCCTCCTTTATTTTTCTCTGTTTTATTAATTAAATCCATGGTCATTATGGTATTTTACTACTTAATTAATAATTTTGCTAAACCAATTTTTTAATTTTAACATTATCGGGTGCGAAAGATCATAATTCAAATATTCAAGGACTAAGGGAATATATCGTAAATAATTACCGTTTTTATCTCTAATATACTTTCTGGCGAATACCCCTAAAATTCGTAGGTTTCTTTGAGCTCCCAGAATATGATAATCTACTAAAACGTCTGGTAACTCTAGTTTTTTTTCCGCAGCAAAATATTTAAGACAATCAAGAGCAAAGGCTCGTGGTACTTTAATTCTTGCATCTTCTAAAACTGATATAACGTCATATATAGGCGAACCTATTATTGCGTCTTGAAAATCAAGTAACCCCAGTGATTTAATACCCTTATAGCTCTCAAGATACATTATGTTTTCAACGTGGTAATCTCTTAGTACAAGACAATTATTAAAAGAGAGTTGATGATTTAAAATTCTCTGCCAAATATCTTTAAAGTCATCTAATTCTATAATACTTAAATTTCTTTTTAACCGATAAAGAATATACCACTCTGTAAATAATTTAAGTTCATTGAGCAGTAAATTATTATCATAAATTTTTAAACTAAAAGTAGGTATATTCTGTTGTAACAAAATTAATACGTCAAGCATAGAGGAATAAGTATTTTTCCTTAAATGCAAATCGTGTGGAGAATTTTGAATTACATTCTTAACACTCACATCGCCAAAATCTTCCAATATAATAAACCCCTTTTTACTATCAAAATGGAAAATTTCTGGACTAGAAAAATTCTGTGATCTTAAGTAGTGTGCTATTTCAATGAATGGATCAATGCTACAATATGTAGGAGGACAATCCATCAGAATGTATGATCTGTCATCGCTTTCCTTAATCCGATAGTATGAGCGAAGACCTGCATCCCCTTGCAGCGGTATACAGCTTTGAAACCCCTTATAAAAGTAGTTTTGCAAAAACTCTTCTAAATCAGTTTTTCTGAAAGATACCGCAGAAACCATATAATTATTTATACAGCAATACGTTTTGCTTGCGGCCTAGCTGTCGCCTTTACAGCTTTTCTTGCTGTTATTTTGGGTAGTTCATTTCCTTCTACCACACTCTTATTAATAATGACTTCCTTATTTTTAAGCTCTGAAAAATTAAACATGTTTTCCAAAAGTTGTTCCTCTATTATGGAACGAAGCCCTCTTGCCCCAGTAGCTCTTTTTAAAGCTTTCTCAGCGATTGCTTCTATAGCATCATCAGTTATAGTTAACTCCGCATCATTCAACGCAAATAATTTTTTATATTGTTTTATGATTGCATTTTTAGGCTTTGTTAAAATACTGATTAAAGCCTCCTTATCAAGTTCATCAAGGCTAGTAATAACCGGTAAACGCCCTACAAATTCAGGAATCATCCCGAATTTAATTATATCTTCAACTTGTAAATCTTTTAGCAAATCACTATAGCGCATATCTTCCTTAGATTTTACAGAAGCTGCAAAACCTATAGAACTTTTGTTATTTCTGGCATTAATTATAGATTCTATCCCCATAAAAGCCCCGCCACATATAAATAAAATATTTGAGGTATCGATTTGAATAAAATCTTGCTGAGGATGTTTTCTTCCGCCTTGAGGAGGAACATAAGAAACTGTCCCTTCCATTATTTTTAGTAGGGCTTGCTGCACCCCTTCTCCGGAAACATCTCTGGTAATCGAGACATTTTCAGATTTTTTAGCTATCTTATCAATTTCATCTATGTAAATTATACCCTTCTGCGCTTTTTCTACATTAAACTCCGCTGCCTGCAACAGTCTAAGCAAGATGTTTTCTACGTCTTCCCCTACGTATCCAGCCTCAGTTAGGGAGGTAGCATCCGCCATTGTAAAAGGAACGTTAAGAACTTTCGCTAATGTTTGGGCCAGTAATGTTTTACCAGATCCTGTAGAACCAACTAGCATAATATTAGATTTATTGAGTTCTACATCATCCTCTTTCTTTGCAAAACTTTCTAAACGTTTATAATGATTATAAACAGCCACTGATAATACTTTTTTAGCTTTATCTTGACCGATAACATATTGATTCAGAGCTTCATAAATCTCCTTTGGTTTCGGAATGAGAGAAGCTACCTCTGCCAGTTGTTCTTTTGATTCTTCTTTTATGATATCCAGGCATATTTCTACACACTCATCGCAAATAAACACAGTAGGGCCTGCAATAAGCTTTTTTACTTCATATTGGTTTTTTCCACAAAACGAACAATGCAGCGATTTCTTGTCTGATTCGTTTTTCATAATGACTCTAACTCTTCATTTATCTTAAATTACATTATTATCAGGTAAATTTTTGAAAGTAAACTATAAATACATTTGGTATTATTTATAAAGGTTATGGTCACAAAATAACAAATTATATTTATGTTAATAACTTACCAAAAAATTCTAATTTTGAGTTTTTAAACAAGAAATCTTATTGGGAAGTCATTAACTCTCTGCTGTGAATTATTTTATCAATAATACCAAATTTTTGCGCTTCAGCAGGGGACATGAAATTATCCCTTTCCATACTATTTTCTATAGTTGCAATAGTTTGACCCGTATGCTTGGAATACATTTTTTGTAGCATATTTTTAACATTTTTTGTTTCCTTAGCATGTATCTCTATATCAGTTGCTTGGCCTCGATACCCGCCAATTGGCTGGTGGATCATAATTCGGCTGTTTGGTAATGCGTATCTCATTCCTGGCTCTCCAGCAAGAAGAATTGTAGCACCCATAGAGCATGCCTGACCAATACATAAAGTTGCTATTTTAGGTTTTATATATTGCATTGTATCATAAATTGCAAAACCGGAACTTACCACACCTCCGGGAGAGTTTATATACATATACACCTCTTTTTCTGGATTTTCTGCTTCCAAAAAAAGTAGCTGAGCAATGATTAAGTTTGCCATGTGGTCTTCAAATTCTCCACAAACAAAAACAATTCTTTCCTTTAATAATCTTGAATATATGTCATAGGCTCTTTCACCTTTCGATGTTTGTTCTACAACCATTGGTACATATGTCATAAAATGCTCTTTAAGATTTTTAAAAATAGTTAGCTAAAAATATGCTTAGAATGCGGGTTATACATTATGATACCCATATTGTAAATATATTTAAACTAGCAAAATAAAACAGCTAAATGCTAGAAATTTTAGTGTTTTGAGTATAAGTATTAACATTCAGGATATTTAATTACAAGGCTCTTTCATTTTCTTACCAGCTCTAAATATTAGGATTCTTAATAGGGTTATCTATAATACCGAATTTTGCAGCTGTTATGCATCAATTTTGCATCACCGGTTACCGATATCAGCTCTTAAGTTAATATTATAAATATATTTTACTTCTAGAGTTTATTTTCTTTCTTTAGTTTTAGAAGATCATTATAACCGCCTATAAATTTATTATTAATAAAAATATATGGTACCGTAGTCTGTTTTGTTTTTTCAACAAGTTTTTTTCGAAGATCCAGATCAGAACCAAGGTCAATCGCTTCATAAATTATTTTACTCTCTGCAAGTAAATCTTTTGCCATCATGCAATAACTGCACCCTTCTTTTATATAAATAATGACTTGCATATTTTCTCGGTTAAGAACTTGCTCTGCCAAGTCACGACTTTTACTAATAGTTAGCAGCTTAAACATTATAAAAACCATAAATACAATAGCTAATAAGATAAGAATCTTGTTTTGTAATTTGCCACCAATTTTCATGAAATAAACCTTAATCTATTTTAAGTTATACATGGTTGATATTAAGACCACACAGTGAGAATCTTTAATCAACAAGTTTGATTATTATTTTATACCTAAAACTAAACGTAGTAACCTATTAATTAGTATATTTTTTTAGGGTTAATAAATAGCTATGTTATCAAACACATTAGAATTAACTTTGAGAAAAGCTCTACATCTAGCTTCAAGTTACAAACATGAATATGCTACTTATGAGCATTTATTACTTGCTCTTATGGAGGATGAAGATGTCAAGCTAGTGTTGATAGAAAAAGATATCAATCCCAGAACAATTAGCAAAAAACTTACTGCTTATTTAAAAAATTACCTTGTTGAATTAGTTAATGAAAACATCAAAGAATCAAAACCTACAGCAGGATTTCAAAGGATAGTACAAAGAGCGGTTTTACATAGCCCAACAAATGGACAAAAACCGATTACTGGGGTTAATGTACTTGCTGAATTTTTTTTCGAAAATAATTCGTACGCCCTTACGTGCCTAAAACAAGCTCATCTAAAAAGGGGAGACGTGCTCAATTATAATAACAGGGGTAATAATTCTACCATTATAACTAATCAATATCCTTCAAAGAAGCAATCATCTAGTGAAAATATAGAGGAAAATGATATTGCCACCGCCTTAAAATCTCCTAAAAATCTGAATGAATCTAGCTCTAACGACAATACTATTCTAAGTGCTCCAGAGGTAGAACTTCAAAAATATTCTGTTAACCTAAATGCAAAAGCAAATAAGAATGATATTGATTGTTTAATAGGTAGAGAGGCGGAAATACAAAGGACAATAGAAATTCTTTGCAGGCGTAAAAAAAACAATGCTTTACTAGTTGGCGAAGCCGGTGTCGGTAAAACGGCAATAGCCGAAGGGCTTTCCATTAGAATAGTCAGAGGTGATGTACCGGATATGTTAAGAACGGCCGTGATTTACTCCCTTGATATAGGAAATTTAGTGGCTGGGACAAAATTTAGAGGGGATTTTGAAGAACGCATAAGGGGAATGTTAGAATGTTTAAGAAAGTTAAAAAATGCTATTCTTTTTATTGATGAGATACATTCAATAATTGGAGCTGGTTCTACCACCAGCGGGGCACTTGATGCTAGTAATTTATTAAAACCAGCCTTAGCGAGTGGCCAATTACGATGTATCGGTGCTACTACGTTTAAGGAATACCGTAATAATTTTGAAAAAGATATGGCCCTTGTTAGGCGCTTTCAGAAAGTTATTGTTGAAGAACCTAGCCAAGAGGTTACATTAAATATTTTGAAAGGTTTAAAAGGCTATTATGAAAAACATCATAAGATAACTTATACGGAAGCAGCTTTAAAAGCAGCTGTTAATTTATCAGAAAGATATATAAATCAAAGGCATTTACCAGATAAAGCAATCGATTTGATTGATGAAGCAGGAGCAAGAGCTAAAACCCAAAAAAGTAATAACAAAAAAGCTGTAATTACCGAAAAAGATATAGAAGATTTAGTGTCATCAATTTTAAATATTCCAAATTTAAACTTAACAATTGATGAAGGGGAACAAATTAGGGATTTAGAAAATAAGTTAAAAAATAGGATTTTTGGTCAAGATGAAGCTATAGAAAGCCTTTGTACTAGTATAAAATTATCTAAAGCTGGTCTTAAGAAGCCTACCAGACCTATTGGTTGCTACCTTTTTATCGGCCCGACCGGAGTTGGAAAAACAGAGCTTGCTAAACAACTGTCATTCTTTTGTGATATGAAACTCCTAAAATATGATATGTCCGAATTTGTAGAAACTAGTTCTGTTTCTAAACTATTGGGCAGCTCGCCTGGATATATTGGTTTTGAGCAAGGTGGTATGCTTACCGATGAAGTTGATAAATACCCTTATTCAGTTTTATTATTCGATGAAATAGAAAAAGCTAATCCTGAAGTATATAATTTGCTTCTACAAATTATGGATGAAGGGATATTAACAGATAGTACAGGTAAAAAAGTGAAATTTTCACACTGTATTATCATACTAACGAGTAATATCGCTATACAAAAGACAAAGCCATCTATGGGATTTAACAGCTCAGTTTTACCAAAAGAAGATCAATTTGATATAAATATTATTAATAGTGAATTTAGCAGTGAGTTAATAAGCCGGTTAGATAAAATTATCTTATTTAATCCTATAGACAGTATAGTCAGTAAAATAGTCGGTAAAAACCTTGAAGAACTTACGTCTCAGCTAGCCGATAAGAAAGTCAGATTTTCAGTTAGCAACTCTGTTAAACAATATCTTATTAAGAATTATAACGTTGCACAAAGTGGTGCTAGAGTTCTTGATAGGATAATTGATACGGAAATAAAACAACATATAGCCGACGCAATTCTTTTCGGTAAACTTAAAAATGGCGGATTGGTCGATATAGACTATTCTAAAAAACTTGATAAAATCGTTTTTAAATTTAAAGGAATTAACAAAAAAACTACAAGGAACTTGAGCCAAGCTAAGTTTTGTATTTATGGTAATTGAATTTAAATTAGCTAATAGGGCGTATCTTACCCTAATTACAACATTACGGATAAATTTAATTATTTAATAATTAAATTGTTAAAATTAAATACTTAACTTGATACTTCTATACTAAAATATCATATATATATTTTATTTTCTTAATGGAGGAATTTATGCCTATTTCAGATCCAAAGTCTACCCCAAACGCTTTAACGCCACAAGAAATGGAAGTCTACGTTAAACAAGTATTAGTCCCAATAATAGATGATTTTACTAAAAATCATAAAGGAAAGCAATTTACCGCAGACGATGTGGAAGCTTTATATGATAAGTTAAATAAAACCCTTTCTAAAGATCCTAGAATCGTGGATAACTGGAATCGCCTCGATCAAGACCCAGTTCGTAAAGATATGGCTAAACAAATGGCGGCAGAACTAAATACTGAAAGTAAGTTAAGCAAAAGTGAGAAGTTAATAAAAGGATTCGGAGAATTCTGTAAAAAAATTGGCCTTGGGAAGATTGGCGATGCTTGTTTAAAATATACTCAAGAGGTTACTCTTAAAAAATCTGCGCAAGAAATTGCTAGCGGAGTAGCTAGCACAAAAATGAGTGTTAGTGTCGGCGATAGTGAAAGCGCAAAAATAGCTAAACCAATTCAAAAAGGGGTTATAGGACGTTAGCTATATATAATTAGAATTTGGCCTAAGAAAAAGCCCAGAATAGTATTATGGTTGTAATGTTAATTTTTAGAGGAGATTCCTTGCCATCTTTTAATAAGATTTGTTTGTATATCAAATAAATCTAGGGTTCGTGCTACTGAATGATTAATTATGTCATCTAAGGTAGTAGGATTGTGGTAAAATGCTGGAACAGGAGGGCATATAGCAACACCTATTCTGGCAAGTTTAAGCATATTTTCTAAATGAATCGCACTAAGAGGTGTTTCTCTAACCATTAAAGCTAACTTTTTTTGCTCCTTGATAATGACAGCAGCTGACCGCGTAATAAGATCATTTTCCATGCCTGAGGCTATTGCTGATAATGTTTTCATGCTACAGGGGGCTACAATCATTCCATTTACTTTAAATGACCCACTGGAAATTTTAGCTCCTATATCACTCGGATGGTAAGCATAATTAGCAAGCTTTTTGATATCACCTATTGAAAAGGATGTTTCAGTTGCAATGGTTAAATTTGCTGATTTTGAAACAATTAAATGTGTTTCTACACCGCATTCCCTTAATACTTCAAGTAATCTTATGCCGTAAATTGCGCCCGAAGCACCAGTGATAGAAACAATAATTTTTTTAATTTCTGTGGGCATATTAAAATTAAGGTTTACTTAGTTAAATAGCTCCTTATTCTAATATACTAATAATAAACTGGCAACAACTAGAGTTTAAGCTGAATTATTCATAGAATAAACAAAAATACAAAATACCTAATACCAAACCTCGCTATTTCACCGGCTACAGTTTAATATTTTTTCAGCTTTTGTAAAATAACTATTAATAATTTGAGAATATTACTACACTTTTTATAACCCTTTCAAAGGCTTCCTGCATTTTTTCTATAGTAAAGTTTTTAACCACATAGTTGTATCCATTTGTTCCCATTTCTATACTTTTTTCATTATTGCTAAGAATTTTGAGTAAAAAATAAACTAATTGTTTTTCATCATTTGGATTAAAAACATAACCACACTTAGCATCTTGTATTATTTCTTCTGCTTCTCCTTTAACCCCACATAAGACAGGCCGCGCACATGCCATATAATCAATTAATTTTGTAGGTATAGCTCCTTCAAAAATTTTTAAATCCTTAAGAGTTACAATACATACATCGGCAGCGCTTAAAAACTTTCTTCCTTCACTTTTAGGTAATGCCGGTAAAACTAATACATTTTCTAATTTCAAATTAGCTACATCCTGTATGATTTTTTCTCTCCGTATTCCATCTCCAATTATAACAAAGATAATATCTTTGTTATATTTTAAATCTGCAGCAGCTCTGATAATTACATCAATATTATTAGCTTCTCCTAAAGCTCCAAAATACATAACTACCTTTTTACTACCCCATCCATATTGGCTACGCACGCTAAGGCCAGCATTATAATCTGGATACATTTTCGTCAAATTTACCCCACAATGGATGAAAGCAATCTTTTCAGCGGGTATTTTAATATTTAGTAAGTAATTTTTTATCCCTTTAGTAAGGGTAATAATCTTATAAGCTTTGTTATACAAAAACCTTTCCATCAAAAACATCACGCTCTTGATTAGACTATTTTTTATTGCTCCGAGCTCTATTAAAGAAGTAGGCCATAAATCTCTTACCTCTAATACAAAAGGAATACGCCTTAGTAAACATACTAACCCTGTAGTAAAGGCAC
Source organism: Candidatus Megaera polyxenophila (assembly GCF_029982035.1). Lineage (NCBI taxonomy): Bacteria > Pseudomonadati > Pseudomonadota > Alphaproteobacteria > Rickettsiales > Rickettsiaceae > Candidatus Megaera > Candidatus Megaera polyxenophila. The sequence goes on along the minus strand of NZ_CP104166.1, from coordinate 1,210,279 downwards.
AAAATAAAGGAGGAGAAGAGATTAAAACTACATCTGGTTTCTTTATTAACAGCATTGCTATAGCAGAAGAAATAGAAAAACTAATATAGTTAAAAATTCTCCCCATATAGCTACTGTGCAAACCCAAATATGACCAGATCCTTATCACTTCTACTGGCCCTACTTTAGTTTTCTGTAATAGCTTTTGTTTAAAGGATAAATTAGCTGTGTTCCCTTTCATGTATCCTATTTTACTACATACCACCGTCACTTTATTGCCTTTTAAAGCCAAATTTTGTGTAAGATTATATGTAAGAGAATGACCGGGTTCGTCCTCAGATTGAAAAAACTGATAAATTATAACTATATTCACTTATAACCTTCAAATATACTAGTAAATTTTTTATCTTCCCATACTATTTCCTTTGACGCTTTATTTAGGTTATTTTTATATTTTTTTAAAATCTGCTCATTTTCAAATAACGAATCTAATGCGTGAGATATCTGGGAAGAGGAAGCAAAATCAGCTGTTAAACCTATCTGAAATTCATTTAATATGTTCTCAATTGATGGTAATTTTGCAGATAAAATTGGAATTTCTGCAGCTATAAATTCAAAAAGCTTGTTTGGAGTACAGTAATAATTATTTAAACATGTTGCTTGATAAGGAATAATTCCTAAATCCGCGCATGATGTATAATCTAATAGCTCCTCTTGAGTAACTGCTTGATGAAAATGAACTTTTTTGGATAGATTATGTTTTATTGTAATAGATTGCAATAAACTTCTTAATTGTCCGTCTCCTAAAATTACTAAATTAACAAGCGGATTTTGGACATAAGCCATGGATTCAACTAACTTTTCTAGATTCCTATTAAGCGATAAGCCACCTTGGAATAACACAACCTTAGCATGGTCTTGTAAACCAAATTTTTGATGGAATATCTTACTGTTAATATTAACCCTATTCTTGGAAGGTAAGGCATTAGAAATAACATATACTTCATCAAGAAGATGATATCTTTGCTTTAGCTCTTGTGCTATCAGGTTATTAACCGTTATAACACTGTCACAATGTCCGATGTATTTTTGTTCTAGCTGTTTCCATTTTCTTTTTTCTAAATCGGAAAATTCCTGCTCAGCATAAAGCTCATGACTATCATATACTACTTTTGCATTGCATTTAGCAGCTGCATAACATGCCGCTGGAAGAGTAGGTAAATCATGCGCAACAAAAACCGCAGGTTTATATTTATCTAATACACTCCGAAATACACTTAAATAAAAATCTTCCATATCCGTAGTAAGCCAGGTTATCTTCCTAATTAAGGTTCTGGCAGCAGAACTAAGAAGCATGTATTTGTTCACCCACCTATAAAGCCACAATAAAAATAATTTTCTGTTATTTTTATCTATTCTTGGATAAAATGGAAGCCTAAGTACCCTTTTATCATCCGAGAAAAGAGCACTAGTTTTTGGCATCGCTATTATAGTAACTTTCCAACCTGCAGATTCTAAGCTATCAGCTTCTTGTATTATCCGACGATCAATATTACTATCTGTAGTTAGCATGACCATCATATCAGGTTTCATAATTACCTACTGGAAATATCTTTATCTATAAAGGTTTTATACCATGTTTCAAGAGATAATATCCCCCAGACTACCCTTCCGAATTTTGGTTCATTACCTATAGCATGCTCTAATTTTTGTATGTTGTAGATACCTCTTTGCTTTGCAGAATTTGATAATAAAGTGTCTAAAACAAATTCCCGTGCCTCATTCTTAACCCATTTTTCTAAGGGAGTTGGAAAGCCCATTTTATCTTTACGTTCATATATTTCTTTTGGTAAAATTGTTTTAATCACATTCTTAAATAGATGTTTAGTATCTCCATTTTTAAATTTTATATGTTCAGGAACAGTGGCCATAAATTCTAGCACCCTATGGTCTAATAACGGAACCCTGGATTCAATTGATGCAGCCATACTTGTTCTGTCTTCAACTTGTAATAAAGCTGGTAAAGAGCCTTTAATATCAAAGTAGCTCATTTTATCTGTAAGGGATAAAATCCCGGAACGGTTAAAAATTCTGCAAAAGCTTTCAAAAGAAGAATAATCAGTATTAAATAACTGATCAGAATATAAATCTTTATATCCCTCTCTTCGGTCTATTAACTGAAAATATCTTTTATCCCAAGTTTCAAACAGCCCATTTTTCCAAAAAGTTTTTAACAGAGGTATGTAAGGTTTAAGAGTGCCAAGATTCTTAGCAATTGAATTCAAACTTAAATTATCATTAACTTCTGAACCATTTACACTATCTAAAACACACTTCTCTAAATATGCAATAAGATACCTTGCATACCCTATAAAAACCTCATCCCCTCCTTGTCCTCCTAATACAACTTTAACTTTTTTAGAAGCCAATTTGGAAACATAATACTGTGGTACAAGGCCTGGACCGGCTGCTGGCTCATCCATATAATAAATAAGCTTAGGGAAGACATATGGAAAGTCATTCCCTTCGATGTACACTTCATTATATTGTGCAGCAATATGATTAGCAACAGATTTAGCGTATCTTGTTTCATCATATGCTATACCATCAGAAAATGCTCCCGTAAATGTATTAATCTTCCCATTAGACAAAAACCTTGTAGCAAGAGAAGCGACTGTACTAGAATCCAATCCCCCGGATAAATGGGCACCCAAAGGCACATCAGAACGTAGATGCATGGCTACCGAATTTTCTAGTAATTCTAATAACTTACTATTAAACCATTTTTCATCATGAACAGTATCAGTGCTATAATTAAGATCCCAATATTGGGATCTATTAATTGTAAGTTCTTCATTGCCATACTGCACTACCATAAACCAACCAGGCTCAAGCTTATAAATATCTTTAAACATAGTTTTGTCGCCTAAACAAAACTGAAAAGTTATATAATCCTGTAATCCCTGTGGATTCGGTTCTGCTTTAACAAAACTTGAAGCTAAAATTGATTTTATTTCAGAAGAAAATGCAAAATTTTTCCTATCCCAGAAATAGTAAAAAGGTTTAATACCTATCCTATCACGCGCACAAAATAATCTTTTCTTTTTTCTGTCCCATATAGCAAAAGCAAACATTCCTAGTAAATGCTTTAGACAATCATCTCCCCACTCTCTATATGCGTACAATAATACTTCTGTATCAGAATGAGAAATAATAGGATGACCCTTCCTAATAAGCTCCTCACGCAATTCAATATAATTATAAATTTCTCCGTTGAAAACTATTACAAGATCTCCATCTTGAGACTGAAGGGGTTGATGTCCATGTTTAGTATCTATAATTGCAAGACGTCTATGACCTAAACATATATTATCATCCTGCTCTAACCAAATACCTTCGCCATCGGGCCCTCGATGGGAGATTAAATCTTTCATCAGTTCAATTCTTGTTTTTAGAAAGATTTTGTCTTTTTCGGTACTTATTAAACCAACAATTCCACACATTATGATTATTTAATTTTTTAGATACTACTACTACAACTTTTAGCGAAAAGTACTTCTAAATGCATATTCTAGTCAATAAATATTTACCAAATATATCAAATCTTTTCCGTCTCTTATCTAATAGTTTTTGTTCTTCTCTAAATTTATGCCGAAATCTAATATTGGGAGACGTTTCTAAAATACCTACAAAAAATTTTAAATCAAGTACAGTACCGCTCCTAATTGGTAGATTATCTCATTTATTATGCTACTTGGGTATTGGAATTGAGCAATTGCTATTTTTAACTTTACTACACGAGATACTTATACAATATTTTTACTTATCCAAAATTAAACCGTATTCTAAGTAAAAGCACAGGCTCAAATCATTGTTGCAGAGTCTCTTAACTGCTTAATTATATTTTCTACATATTTTTCAATAGTATAGCTAAAACATATTTTTTCTTCATCAGCAGGTAATAATAAGCGCCATACAGTTTCTCCATCAACGTACTCTATATGCCCTGCACCTTGGCCTTGCTTAAATGAATACATATACTTAGGGTCTTGTACAAGGGGGGTATAACCCTTTAATCTAGAATAAGAAACTTTTCGAATTGAAAAGGGTTTCCCTTTATCTAAAAATGTAAAAAGAAAAATAGGAATAATATCTTTTTTGTTAAATACAAATGTATAATTCTCATTTTCTTTTTTGACATTTAATTTAATAGTTTCTATTTCTTGAAGTTGTATATTAAAGGTAGAACATGCAATTGTGGATCCCAAAGGAAATAATCCATTAATAGAAACTTGCACCTTACATGGTATAGGTAGATTAGAGAAACAAGTATAGAAAGAAATATAAGAAGCATAATTGGATGGATATAAATTAATCCCTTCTTCTAAACTTTCAACATAAGCATTACGTGAAACATAATAAGGTATTGTTTCCAAAAAAGAAATATCATTCTTAGCTTTTACCCCTCCCTCTGTAAAACTCATTTCGTTATACTGAATCAACAACGGACTATCTATTGCCTCTATTTTACCAGATTTGGAATAAAACTTTCTAACACTTTTATCGGTATACAAAGGAATACTTAAATTATTTTTAGAAAAAAGAATACCTATTTCTGAATACCATGGATTTAAATAGAGCGAGCTACTAATTTTCTCTAATTTTAAAGATAAAGAATCATTAGATGACGCGTCTAAAAAATTTGATGTTTCTCCACAAAAATGACAAACTACTCCACTATTTTTATAATTTGATAAATTAAGCTTTTCACTATAATATTTAGGATAGTAGCAACTAGTTGTCATATCACCTGTTAAGTTAACAATTTTTTCTTTCAACCCTTTTTGATTAAACAAATCTGTGAGCTTTTTATATACAAATGACTGCTTATGATGATTGATGTGAGATGTTTTATTACATGTCAGACATAAATACCGACCAAAAGATAAATTTTCGTTATGAGGGGTCTGTATATACACGTATTTAGAAGAAACTCTACTTAATTCAACAATGGCGTTTTCAAGTTCTTGATCGCTTAAATGCTCTAGAATATCCATCGCTATAACTAATTCTACACTATTATCTTTTAAAGGTATTTTTGTAATGCTCCCTAATTTTTTATAGCGATCTACAGGGGCTAATATTTTTTCGTCTAAATCTATACAGATCACCTTATAAAAAGAGGGAATTCTTCTTGCTAAGAGTCCAGGTCCGCAACCTATGTCTGCTATTTTTTCTACATCATGAGGTAAAATAGACAATAAGGAATCTATACTATGATCTATAGAACGGACTTTTATACAAGGAAGGTTAAAAATGTCCACGTAAGTAGGGATTTCATTTTTTATATCTGAATTAGGAATAAATTTTTCCTCTTCTTGTATATTATTCTTCCATAATAAGTTAGGATACAGCGCATCCCACTTCTTCTTAAACTCTTCTGCTATATAATGTATTCCACATACTAATGCTCCATCTTTGCTAGCTTGCTCTAATATTTCCTCGAGGATTTTAAAATTATCACTACACTTTTGCTGATTGGACTCACCAATATACCAACCAAGAGTAATAATCCCATATTTCTTTATTAAGTTTTTAAATATGTTTATAGAATCACTATCGATAACAGCATTTTTCAATTGAGGGAAATGCCGATTAGAAGTAGTAGTACCTATAGTCCACAACCCGATATCTTTACCATCAGGATCAGGAAAATAAATAGGCAAGTTTGTGCCTCGCCAGTAACTTCCAATACCTCCATAACCAACTGATATATCAGCAAAAAAACCAGTTTTCAACTGCATAGCCCATGATTCTGACCATTCAAAATAGTCACAATCCGATAGATGACTAGTAACTTGTTTTCCAATTTGTTCTTCTATACTATCTTTTCTCTGCTTTAATACATCGTATTGATTACGAGCCCCAGAGGGGGTTTTTAAACCAATTTCTATACTTTCTTTTATCAATTTTAAATCGGACTCTTCTTTCCATAAAGAAGTGAAAGTAGCTCTTTCACTGTTACTACCACCATCTAAAAAAAATGTGGGGTATTTAATCAATGGCCATTTTTGTATTAATTTTAAAACACTCCTAATTTGATCATAATTATTTTGATACTCATTTATATTAAAAGTTAGAAAAATTATGTAAGGGTAGGAATCAAGAGAAAATTTTTTATTTAAAAATAATCCGATTAAACGAATAAAATTTAAGAAATAATCTTCTGCAAATATAATGTTATTAGGAAAAAATGAATTTTTATTTTTAGCTATCGCTTCCCCACTCATATCACTATTTATGGGGTCTTGTTTAAACTCAAGCATTTTAAAAATAGGAGTAATTATATCCTGATTAATAACAAGAGTTTGTCCTACTTCAATAAAATTGATTTGTGTTCCTTTTGATAAAAAGGAAAATTCTTCTTGGTTGAAAAATAAACTATTTTTATTAACTTCTGTTACTTTTATTTCCTCAGATGCCACTCTTATTTTAGATGTCTTATAAGAAATTTCTGTATAATGATCTTCTATTAAACCAGAAGAAAAAATTATCGGCGTTTCAAGGTAAAAACCCAACATTCTCCACCAATTCTTTTCCAATGGGGTGAAAAACCGGTAACTTTTAATTTTAATGGCGTCATTAATATCAAGAATCATATTTCATTCTCTAACTAGAATCATTCCTTTTATAAATTTAAGAAGCTTTGTGCTTCTCTTAAGTTTGGCAGTAATGAATTAAGTATTATTGATCAAATAATATCACCTTCATAAATTAAATAAAAATTTTTCCTATTCCTTTTGGTAGTGCAACTGCGGAATCTTGTCATTTTGTATCTTATTTAAAACCTCTATAGAAAGGTTTATACATTCAATTTGGAGCTTTTTATTAACCTTCTCTAATGTATCCTCTTTATTGATATTATACCTTTTTTTTACTAATATAATCTCTCTATTTGTATAAGGCTGCATCACATATAAATAAACCATACCAGAATATTTATGGTTCAAAGGAAAATTAATTGTTACATTTTCTGTGCCTGTGGGCACAGAAGATGTACAACAACTAAGGACAAAAAGGCGAGGTATATATATAACCTCTTCTTTTATTGGCCACTTGGTTACAAACAAAACATCTACCGGATATTGACTTAAAATTCTACTCACAATAGGACTATTTGATTGGTTTACCCAAAAACATGGAATGGAATTTTCTTCACAGATTTGTATTAGATTAGGATTAATTAAATTACATTGTATTTTTTCTATATTTTTTAACGAAAAATTGTTATCTATAGCATAAATTGTGTTTGCAAAATCACTTTTATTGCTACCACAAATAATTAAATAAGATAAAGTTAATTTACTTTTAACTAAAGCTCGCAAAATAGATACGAAATAATCACTGTTATCATCACCTATTAAGGCTATAGAATTCATATAATAACTACCTTTTTACAATAGATTAAGGAAGATAAGCAGTGGACGGATCACAAAATACTTCATTCCCTTGGTTACACTTAAAAACAACAGGATGCCCAAAAGCCCCCAAAGATTTATACATTTTATCACTTTGAAAAACCTTAAACGGTATTGAACGATCAATTACTAAAAAAGCTTCATCTTCTGCCATCGTCAAAAAATTACACTTCTTAAAAAAACCGATAGAAACCATATATTCGCCCGCACCTAACCTCAATGGATTTAATTTTGCCTGAATAGAAAACTTTATATTATCTTTCAGTATACCTAACTCTTCAGAAGAAACAAAAGTTTGTGTTGCACAACTACCATCAGCTTTTAATATACATAAAACAAAGTCAAAACGTTCTAAAATAACCCCATCTTTTTTTCGAGCTTTTATATTAAATACCCACTCCTCGCCCATTATAAAAGTTCTGACAGATTTTCCATGCTTATCAACAATATCATAATCTTCTGCAAGAATTTCATGAGTACCATAACATGATAAAGAAGAAAGAAGTGAGTGCTGACCAGTATAATTTTGCGTCAAGGGCATCATCTCATTTGTACTGTCTATTATTTCAGTCGGATTTATGTTATCCATATCATTATCGATAATATCTGAATCTTTACAAGCAGAAAGATCTAATCTATCTACTTCAATATTAGAAGAAAAATCTTCTGTATCCACAATCTCTTTTTCTTTATATAAATCGAAAACATGCTCTTCCTGTTGCGACATTATTTCTCCTAATCTTATATATTTATTGTCCCAAAAAAAATCTAGAAACACTTTTTCTCTATCATCTACAACACCTTTCAAAATTAATTTGCTTTCTTTTAAAGGTATTTCTCCCTGAGGTATTCCGAGCTTAAACGGGGCATGAACATACCCCCCCTTTTCATTTTGGTACGCCCTACAATAAAGTGAATTAATTTTTAAGGGAGCGCTCCAATTAGTAAGACCAGGGGCATCTATGATACAAGAAGAAGATAATTCGTTATTATCCATAGGTTTACCAATATCTACTGATGCTAATATTTGGTCTCCAACTACTATTTTAGCACTAAAAAATAAATGAGTTTTTGTAGGATTTTCATAATTTTCAGTAATGATTCGGAACAATAAAGCGTTAGATTCTAATGAATTAGCAATTTTCTTTAGATCTTTTTTTCTAATTTTCAGTTCTTTAGCTTTTAATGCTAGCTCTTCCTCCTGCCTCATTTTATGGTTATAAATTTTAGATACTGTTAAAGGCAGGTCATCGTGAGTAATTAACCCATCCTCTAATAAAACAGCTCTGTCACAAAACTCTAATATACTTGACATGCTATGTGAAACAAAAAGCACTGTAGATCCTAATTCATGAGTAATACGTTTAATTCTCTGTTGACATTTTTGGGTAAAAGACACATCTCCTGCCCCTAACACTTCATCTATAATCAAAATCTCAGGTTCAATAGAAGTTGATACAGAAAAAGCTAACCTTGTATACATCCCAGCCGAATAGAATTTAACTGGTTGCTCAATAAACTCTTCTAACTCTGCAAAATCAATTATCTCTTCCTCTAATAACTTAATCTTTTTAGAAGAATAACCCATAACAGATAATACTGAATGGAGATTTTCTCTCCCTGTCAATTCAGGATGGAAACCGGTACCTAATTCTAATAAAGCTTGAATTTTTCCTCTGACTGACACAGCTCCTTCTGTAGGCGCAACACTACCTGAAATTATTTTTAGTAGGGTAGACTTACCCGCCCCATTCTTACCAAGAATTCCTATACGTTCTCCACGCTTTATTTCAAGGTTTATATTCCTCAGAACCCAGAACTCTTTATAATAATTTTTTCCAAATTTAATATTAAATAACTCTTTTATTCTATCGTTTTGAGAATTGTATAGTTTATACATTTTCCCTAAATTATCTAATATAATCGAATAATCAGACATAATCACTTAACAACACTTTCATTTTTTTAAAGAAAAAATAGCCTATAAAAAATAGGCTATTAGACATTATGATAAAAGTAATCAAACTATTTATAGGAGGCATCTTTCCAAAGATTAAAACATTTTGATAACAAATAACCATATGATACAATGGATTAAGTTTTAGCAAATATAATAAGTTTTTGGGAACCATATTTTCAGTATAAGATATAGGACTTAACATCATTAATGTCAGCAGTATAACTGGCACTACTTGCTGAATATCTCGTAAATAAACATTAAGACTCGAAAGGATCCAGCATAACCCTACAGAAAACAAAATTTGTAATAGCCAAAGAACTATAGAAATAGGAAGGAGATAAGACACTTTATTAAGGTAACACAGACCGATAAATATTAACAGCAAACCTATAAATTGGTTAACTTGAGCTGTTAAAACCGCTTTCACAGGAACTAACTCTATAGGAAATAAAACGTTCTTTACAAGCGCCATGTTCCCGACAACTGAAGGTATCGCTATCGCCAGAGATTCAGAAAAACCTAGATAAGGAACTAATCCACTAAAAATAAACATTACATATTCTAAAGAACTTAATCCCTCAACTTTAACTTTAAAAATAAAGATATAAACACATGCATATGCCCCAAGCATAAATATAGGTGTAAGGATTAGCCATAAGTTACCCAACGCCAATCCTGCAAAACGAACTTTTACATCTCTATAAACAGTAACCCATAGGATTTCTTTTTGCCTATATATTAATAATAAAGGTTCGATGATAAATCTGAATAAATCTACGTATAATCTAGAAATCATTTCTTACGCCTTAAATATAATTTTAAAATTAGGTCCACAATTAAATAAAAAGTCTAAAGCTGACAACCCTGCTTCAAAATCCCTCCATAACTGAGGATAAATAGGATGCTCAAACGGTGAATAGATCAACTCAATTTCTTTTTCTTTGAATTTTTTTTCCGATTGATATTGCTTCCCTCCCAAGCCTGATAGATAAACATTCCCCTTTAAATTCTTCACTAGTTCTATAAGGCGGTCATCACCTTTCAAACTGCTAGGCATTTCAGAAGCCAGAAAAAATGGGGTTTTAATTTCAAAAACTGAGCATAAATATTTTATGAATGCGATATTGAGCTCAGAGATATAGGTATATTCCTTAGAAAATAAAGCAAAAATTTCTTCTTTGTAATTCAAAAAGTAAGGCGCTTTCTTATAAAAACTTTCAAGAGTTTTTAAACATTTTTCCTTCCATATCGTCTGAGAAATTCGGACTTCGTTAATCTTGTTACTTAATGAAGCATGCACAGGGACAGTTAACCAGAGACAACCTTGCGGGGTTTTAATTTGGGAGCGATTAATGTATGAATTTTTAGTGTATTGAACATCATCTAATACAATGAACATATCAGAAGCAGCTATTTTATAAAAGTAACCCAACCAAGGAAGAAAATTAGGTTGATGAATAGATATAATCATTTTTTACTCACATTAAGCACAATACTTTAAAAAAATAATCATCTTGAATAAATAAATCTTTAAAGTTAAAATTATTGTAAAAATTAAGCCCTTGCTGATTATCAACAGGCACTTTAAGTGAAAAATAAGAAGCCTTTATTGTTTTCGCTCTTTTTATGCTTTCTGCCATCATTATTTTTCCTATCCCTCTTCCTTGCCACTTTTTTGCCAAGCAAAACCTATGTAAATGTACACAATCTTTAGTTTTTTGAGATAATATTGAAAAACCCGCAACCTCTTCATCTATAAATAAAATAAAAGAAAGCACGTCTTTCAACTCTAGCTCTACAGTAAAATTCTTCTTATCCCACGAAGAAAAAGACGTATGCCGCTCTATTTCTAACAAAGAAATAATATGTTTATTTATACTCTCTTTATTTAACCCCCCAAAAGAAAAAGATAAATTATTATTAGACACAACAACCATATCAATCTATAGAAACTTGATAACTTTTTATCCATTCTGACAAAGACCATAAGGCCCAGATAACTCTATCTTTTTGGCCATTATAATTATTAATTATTGCATGGCAAGGCTTTATAAATAATTGAGTTTTATCAAGTTCTGCTAAAGCCTTGTCAACTTCATGCTTCATTTTATAATTAAAAATGCTCATAACCGGATAAACTATTCCTGATTTTTTTGAGTTATTTATTATTTCTTCTGGTAAAATTTGTTTTGCTACATCTCTCATAAGAGATTTAAGAGAGTTCTGCATGAAAAAACTTTCTGGCATCTTATAAGAAAACTCTACAATAGAAGTATCAAGTAAAGGAGTACGTGATTCCAGATTTTCTGCCATTGATGTCCTATCCTCTACATGCAAAAGCGCAGGAAGTAAAACCTTTTGGTCTAAATATAAAATTTTTTTTAAAAAACTTTCTTTTCTAGTATTCTGCATTTCATATAATACATCCATAGAACTATAACCCCTTGCTTGGGATTTGATATCAGGATTAATTAAATCCCACAGACCATAACTGCGGTCAAATAAATGTTTTAAAATTGCATACTCGCTGGTAAAAGCACTTTGGCCAAGAATATTCCTTGCTTGTTGCTCAAAAAATTTTATGAATTTAAGCTTGCTCAAATCTATAGAATTTGCTTTCCCATTAGCATTATCTGTTAAATTATTTGAAAGCTGTGCTATTAGGTATTTTGGGTAGCCACAAAATAATTCATCTCCCCCATGCCCCGTTAAAACAACTTTACAATATTTTCTTACTTCTCTTGAAAGAGTTCTATAGGCAGCAGAATATCCTGCTATAGGGTAATCCAAAATATACATTAAATCTTTATGATCATCTATTATTTCATTTTCAGAAAGGGAAACTTTAAAATGATCTGAGGAAATATGGTGAGCTAAAAGAGTAGAGTAAAAACTTTCATCTTCATAACCCTGCACATTAAATATACTAGAAAAAGTTTTTAATTTTTCTTTTGAAAAACTCGAAGCAATTGCAGCCACAGTTGAAGAATCAATTCCACCACTCAAATAAGATCCCATAGGCACATCAGAAATAGACCAAGATTTAACAGCACGAAACACTAAATGCTTAAGTTCTTCCACTGCATCGGAATAATTAATATCTGAATCTTCTTTTTCAGGAAAATCCCAATATTTTATTACTTTATAAGTTCCTGAACTTATAAATACTTTTAAAGCACTTCCCGGTTCCACGCTCTCTATTGAGTGAAAAAGGGTTTTATTCTGCAAATAAGATTGGCAAAATAAGTAATCACTTAAACCTAAAATATTTAGTTTGGGCTTAACTACACCACTCGCCAAAATAGCTTTCACTTCACTAGCAAAAGTTAGAGCTTTATCATTAATATAATAATAAAGCGGCTTAATTCCCATACGATCTCTTACAATCCACAGAATGTCTTCAAATTTGTCATAAATACAAAAAGCATACATACCTTCAATTTTTTCTAGGCATCCTACTCCTAATTCTTGCCATAAATAAAGTAACACCTCGGTATCACTTGTTCCTTTAAACCTATATCCTTTACTAATTAAACTTTCTTTTAAAGGGAGATAGTTAAAAATTTCTCCATTAAATACAATAACAAGATTTCCATCGCTAGTTACCATAGGTTGCCGACCAGATTCAGAAATATCAATAATAGACAACCTATTGTGCGCTAATAGTACATTCCCATTTAACAAATACTGTTTATCATCACGACCTCTATGTTCTAAAGACTTAAGCATTTTCTCAATAATGCCATTATCTATAGGAGATTTATCAAATCTTACTTGCCCGCTAATTCCACACATAATTATTTTTCCTATTCTATAATTACCCTTATAGGCTCGTAGGCTTCAGCAAATTGAGTACTCACCTGTACCCCTCTAACTTTTGCTAAACTATAAAAAAATTCTTGGTCAAAATATATTTTGGAACTCTGAGATTTATAACACTTTAAAGCATCCATTTTTATTTTAAATTGCTCTTCCGTTAAATTAACAAAAAAATTATGATTACTAGAAAACATATTCCAAGGCAATTCATAACCTAGAATCGAGCAATGCTTAAAGGCTCGTAAACTTTCTTGGTAAACACAAGAGTGATCTTGATGAATATCATGACGGGATGGAATCAAAACCAAGGATGGATTTATTTTTTTTTTGAGTAAAATTAACTCTTCTAATATTTCCTGTCTGTATTTTTGGAAGTGACGCACAGGAAAAGAAAAATGGCCGCAATTTTTTAAAGGAATCCCTAAAGTGGTTCGGCTGTTATTACATTCTTCTAATAAATCTTTTTCTGTTCCCCCCAGTCTCTTTATACTATTTTCACATAAAGAAAAAAACCAGTGGTAAATTTCAAATCCATTTTCTGCTAATCGTCGAATTAGACCTGCACATGCAATTTCATCATCAGGATGAGGTCCTAATACTAATAATTTTTTAGGAGAAGATGTTTTCTTTAACATTGTGAATAATCCATTATACAAAATTATGTTTTTCAAGAAGGTCTACTATGATTTCTGCTGCATTTCCATTTCCAAAAATTTCCTTATGCCACGTATCTTTACTAAAACTTTTTATTTCACTGGAAATGACCTCGCTATTTACCACATCAAAGCATCCTATAACTTTTTGCCATCCACAATCCTTTATTTGAGGCCAGGGAGTAGTATAAAACAAAACTAAACATTTTTTTCTAGCAAAATATGCTTCTTTTTGCAAACCGCCAGAATCTGTAAGCACACATTTACAATTGTTTACTAAAGCTAACGTATCTAGATAACCTAAAGGCGGCGTAATTACCAAGTTTGAAATTGCTTTTAATGAATCCCATAAATTATATAGTTTAAAACTTTTTTCTGTTCTTGGATGCACTGCAAATACAACTTTATATTTTAGCTTACTAATAGTAAAAAGCATATTTTCTAATACTTCTTTTTGGTCAGTATTATTAGGACGATGAACTGTTAAAAATAAAAACTTTTCTGGTTCTAAACCTAAATCACGTAAGATGGTAGATTTTTTTTCAGATATGTTAGTGAAATAAATATAGGCATCATACATTACATCGCCAGTTAGGTAAACACCATTAGTAATATTTTCTTTTGCCAAATTTTGTATAGAAGGTATATCTGGACAAAATCTAATTTTTGACGCATGATCCGCTACAATTCTATTAATCTCTTCTGGGGTATCAATATCATAAATTCTTGGACCTGATTCTACATGGGCCAGGCGAATTTTAAGTTTTACAGCAGCTAAAGCTGCTGCTAACGTTGTATTAGTATCGCCGTAAATTAAAACACTTTGAGGTTTTATTTTTTGAAAAATGTCTTCTAGCTTAGATAAAATTTCGGCTGTCATCTTACCATGGCTTTGGTGCGTAATATTTAAAAAGTACTCAGGTTTAGTAATTTCAAGCTCCTTAAAAAATAATTCACTCATGGTATAGTCAAAATGCTGCCCCGAATGAATGATAATTTCTCTATATCCTCTGTTTTTTAATACTCGTGAAACAGGAGCCATTTTGATAAATTGTGGTCTATTACCAACAATAGTAACTAAGTTTTTCATATGATTATTTAATGGTTTAGTAAAATGTCTAGGACTTTTTGTTGCTGGGTTTTTTCGTCAAACGTTTCTAATTTTTGTTCATAAGCTTTTTTCATTGATGTAAGTAAGTCATTGTCGTTTAATAACTTGCTTATTGACTCGCCAAGGACAGAAGGTTTTTTACAATTCACCACCAAACCAACACGGTCTTTTGTTATATTAGAGCATATTTCTTTCATGGAAGAATCTGCCACAATTGGCAAATGAGCAGCGTAGTATTCTGAAAGTTTATTAGGGGCGCTTGTAGCATAATATTCATTAATTGCGACATACGGAATTACACCTACATCTGCGTTAATAGCAAAAGCTAATAATTCCTCTTGCGACACCCACCCTACAAATATAATTTGCTTTTTCTTATTTAACTTTTTTGATAATGACTGCAAACTAGAAAAAATAGGACCGTTACCTATTATTACCATATAATGGTTATTATTTAAGTAATCTACTGATTTTACCAAATTTTCTATATTCCTATTACTAGTTAAAGAACCTTGAAAAATACATACTTTTGCATTCTTAGGAATACTAAATTTGCTATGCCAAAATTCTTCCTTTCTCAGTTCAGCGCTTTCTAAAGCTGACACCTCGTTGTAATTGATGATATGATTAGATACTGTATAAAAATATTCAAAGGGTAAAGAAAAATAGTGTTCTAAAAAATGGCCAAGTTGTTGGCCTATAGTTATTCTCTTATCACAAGCAGAATATAAATATTTTTCATATTTATTAATCAGCTGAATTTTTTTAGTAGCATCAGGCTCCCATAACAGTGACTGACCCATCCACCACTCATGACAATCGACAATTAATTTTACACCTAAAACCTTTTTTAATATATATCCTATAGGTAAGGTGGGCAAATCCGCCACGTAAACATAATCAGGCTTTTCATCAATAAACCTAAGAAGAGACTGAAAAATTGGGGTAAAGTTATAAATATTTTCGCAAAATTCGTTAAAATAAAATTTTTGCCCCTGAAACTCTATTGTACCTATTGATAAACCCGGCAATTTAGAGCAAGATACAAAAGTATTATGGTCCAAATCAATAACTAAGTAATCATCAACATTTCCAGAATAAATTTTATTTTTATAAAAAGAGACGTTCTGTTCTTCTTTTTTTTTAATTAAACCGGCTTTGTAAAAATCACTCAAAAAAGATGGTTTATGAAATTTTGACTGAATTAGTTTGTCATAATAATAGCAAAAAGCTAAACTATTAGCTCCAAAATCCGATGCTACAACCTCCTTAATCTCTTCGTCATAACTATTCCAGTAGAAATGCGTTTTTGTTTGGACATTTAAAATATCTATATAAATAATCCCCTCCTTATCTTTTACGCAAAAACACTGGTATATATCAGTTCTTTTTTTTATAACTTCAGAAGCGTTTATTTTACCTAAATCAAAAGTAGAAATAATAGATTTAACCACCTCAAGTTCTTTACAATCATCAGCATTAATATTTTGGCGCTTAAATATACTATCGATGTCTCCTGATTGGTTAATGTAAGGTCGGACAATAAAATCCTGATCCTCATCAAAAATAGAAAAACACTGACCAGCAAATAGCTTCACTTTATTTCCTTGCTGTAACAAGCTCTTGGCCACAAATAAAATTCGGTGATCAATATGGTTATCATGGGTTATCACCCAAATATTTTTAGAGGAATATGTCATAGGTAGTTGTCTTTTCGGTATTTATTGAGAATAAACTTCACTAAATTGCTAAACCATGGCAATCGATAAATGGCTTTCTTAATCATTTTTTTTATAATTTTTTTTATTTTCCATGGCAACAAACTACCTAATAAAAATATTAACCTTACAAAAGCCTTAACAATAAAAAACAAAAGATTTGGCTTAGCTTCATTAGAAGTTGTTATATAATAGTTCAATAAAGCTAACTGATTCTGGATATTATTCATTTCTCCCGGGTGATACAAACAGAATAAGTTCAATAAAGCTAACTGATTTTGAATATTACTCATTTCTTTCGGTTCATACAAACAGAATAAGTTCAATAAAGCTAACTGATTCTGAATATTACTCATTTCTTTCGGTTCATGCAAACAAAATAAGTTCAATAAAGCTAACTGATTCTGGATATTATTCATTTCTCCCGGTTGATGCAAACAAAATAAGTTCAATAAAGCTAACTGATTTTGAATATTACTCATTTCTTTCGGTTCATGCAAACAGGATAAGTTTAATAAAGCTAACTGATTCTGGATATTATTCATTTCTCCCGGTTGATACAAACAGAATAAGTTCAATAAAGCTAACTGATTCTGGATATTATTCATTTCTCCCGGTTGATACAAACAGAATAAGTTCAATAAAGCTAACTGATTCTGGATATTATTCATTTCTCCCGGTTGATACAAACAGAATAAGTTCAATAAAGCTAACTGATTCTGGATATTATTCATTTCTCCCGGTTGATGCAAACAAAATAAGTTTAGTAAAGCTAACTGATTCTGAATATCACTCATTTCTTCCGGTTGATGCAAACAAAATAAGTTTAATAAAGCTAACTGATTCTGGATATTATTCATTTCTCCCGGTTGATACAAACAGAATAAGTTCAATAAAGCTAACTGATTCTGGATATTATTCATTTCTCCCGCTTGATGCAAACAGAATAAGTTCAATAAAGCTAACTGATTCTGGATATTATTCATTTCTCCCGGTTGATACAAACAGAATAAGTTCAATAAAGCTAACTGATTCTGGATATTATTCATTTCTCCCGGTTCATGCAAACAGGATAAGTTTAATAAAGCTAACTGATTCTGGATATTATTCATTTCTCCCGGTTCATGCAAACAGGATAAGTTTAATAAAGCTAACTGATTCTGGATATTATTCATTTCTCCCGGTTCATGCAAACAGGATAAGTTTAATAAAGCTAACTGATTCTGGATATTATTCATTTCTCCCGGTTGATACAAACAGAATAAGTTTAATAAAGCTAACTGATTCTGAATATTATCCACTCTTTCTTATAGTAAGTAAATTATTGTCGCGACAATAGCTGAAGTAGCAAAAATTATCAAGTAGTTATTGGCCCTGTTGCAAATAAAGAGATAAGACGAATTAGTTCAAAGGTAACACCAATGGTTTAACAGTTGAGTAAGTCATCAGTAATAATTCTAATTTTAACGAAAATACCCTAGCCATATTTCCAGAAGTTAAATCTTCCTTTTCTAAACATTAACCTAACTTCAAAATCTTTGATGGTAGCATAGGCTGTTTTCATTGACTTAAAACCTGAGGTTGGCTTTATTAAGTGCTTAAGCTTGTTATGATGGTATTATATTA
The DNA here is from genome assembly GCF_029982035.1 of Candidatus Megaera polyxenophila. Taxonomy (NCBI): domain Bacteria; kingdom Pseudomonadati; phylum Pseudomonadota; class Alphaproteobacteria; order Rickettsiales; family Rickettsiaceae; genus Candidatus Megaera; species Candidatus Megaera polyxenophila. The sequence goes on along the minus strand of NZ_CP104166.1, from coordinate 1,191,935 downwards.
ATACGTTATTGACTTTTGTTACTATATGTTTATGTTCATTTATAATGTTATTAGTTATTTTGTAACTAATTAAAGATATTTACCCACAAAAGTAAATTTAATAATCTAAATAATTACAAATATTTTTAATAAGGTGAGTAAGAGTTTAAAAAGTCAGTTAAGTTTCTTTAGATGCCTTCTATTTTTCCATATTGTTTTAGTTCAACTGTCATGTAATGCGTTACATGATCCTAAGAGCAACGTTAGAAGTATACCTTCTGAATATTTGGAGTATGGTAACATTGGGCTTCCTACATCTGTTACACCAGTAGGATCGGATCAACTTCTTATATCAGATTATAAAAACATCTTTTTTGTTGATATAAAGAAAAAAAGCGTTTCTCAAGTTAAATTTGATATTCAGCTAACATCAAAAGCTATAGATAGTTATAACGGCAACTTTCATCCAACAGGAATTTTTTATGATGCTAATTCTCATGTGCTATTTGTTACTAACTATCAAGTTTCCAATATTTTATTATTTAATTGGAATAAACAAACTAACATAGCTTCTTTTTTATACGAAATAAAAGACGTTAATTTAAAAGGCCCTGAAGGTCTTAAATATGAACTCATTGCTGGTTTCATAGTTTAAAAACGGGTGGGTTTTTATTCTCGTCGATAAGATTTTGGAACTGCAGCTTTTGTATTGGAATTTTTGATGATTTTATAATCAAATTGCTTAATTTTTGGCAATTTGGGCAGTATTCTCCCTTTAGCTTCATCCGCACCTTGTTTAATCCATGCTTAGCCGTTATCCACAAAAATGCCGCAGGTTAACCATGCTGTAGGCTATAGTTTTCAGAGCATAATGGTTTATGCTGTGGAATTCAAATCTCAGTAACAACCGTTTGAATTTATCTTCCCAGGCAAATATTCTCTCTATCGTTCTAAACCTTTCTTTAAAGATTTTCCGGCAAAAAGTTTGCTTTCTTCCTCGCTTAGATTTCTTGCGACTCCTTTTATTCTCTGGCATATTAGGAGTCATGCCAAGATTAAAAATTGCTTTACGATTTTTACGTGAATTATATACACCATCTAAGCTCATGGTACTTTCCTTGAGATCTATACCTATTAGTTTTACAATCTTTTTTAAGTTTGATATTGCAGGAGTAAGCAGGATTCCTTCATTCCTATTACCCGGAGCAGTAACAAAAGGCGCAATAACATTGCAGTTTCTATCACAAAACGGTACAACCTTGTCTCCTTTAGTGTGTTTATGACCATTATACCCTAAGTTGTCACCCCTTTTTTAGCAGAAGTACAAGTACCATCACCATGTAATATATCAGTATCAAGCATTCCAGCTTTAAATAACCTTGCCACCGAAGCTTCGAAAATCTTATCAAAGCATCCGTGCTTAACCCAGAACTTAAAAGCATTATAGATATTAGTATAGTGAATTTCTGGCATGCCGTCTTTATTTTTGTCTATTGGTATCTGTTCCCATTGGCAACCAGTATGCATGAGTTTAAGAATGTAATTAAATAATTTGAAAAATGATATCTTTTTACTTGGACCACGTGTGCCTTTTTTAAGATGCGGTAAGACAAATTCGTTAAATTCATCTTCTCTCAAAACAGTAGGAAGCTTGTTGTATCGTCTAATTCTGCTCATTCTATTTGGTTACTTAAATCAACCACTTTCATCTGAGAGATGAAAGTTTGATCTTTGCGACTAGAAGTCGCTTATCAAGCTAAAGCTCATTCTAGCCTAATATTTGAAGTAAAGTCGGTCTCATGAGCGTCAGTGTGTTTGTTGATATATTCGTTAATCATATCATCTGTAACATTACCGCTAGTTGAACTGAAGTATCCTCTGCCCCATAAATGTCTACCCCAGTATTTCTTTTTTAGTATCGGAAATTCTTCCTGTATTCTTTTAGATGATCTTCCCTTAGCTTTCTGAACAAATTCACTAATTTTAATATGCGGAGGAATATTTGCAAATATATGGACATGGTCGCTTGATACAACGCCATTTTCTATCTTTATACTCATTTCCTCAGCTACCTGTAACACTAGTTCCCGAACACGTTTTTTTATGTCGTAAGTAAGTACCTTATAGCGATATTTCGTTATCCATACTATATGATAACGATGATAAAAAACTGAATGTGATCTTTTGTTATAGTAAGTCATAGACTTATGATGCTACCGCATCATGGCGCATTAGACAAGCTAAAGCTTTTCCATCTGGAAGATGGAGGTTTTCACCACCAAAGGGACTATAAAATTAATGAATACTCAATATATCTACAAACCTTTTAAATACAAGGCTATAATGGTTTTATTTCGTAAAAATTCAAACCCGCAATGAGTTCTTAGTTTAAGAATTAAATTTCAGAGAACCAATTGCAATTGGATTTGAAGCCATTTTTTTCCCTGTTCTGATAAATGTGGCATGATTTTGCCCTCTATTAATTTGTAATAATTAACTAGATAATTTAATTCATTTTTAGCAAGCAAATCCTTATCTATAAGACTTTTCTCGTAAGGAACTAAAGTTAACATCCCAAATTCCAGAAAGTCGGAATTGGTCGTTTCCTTAACATACATCATATTTTCTATTCTAATCCCAAATTCACCTGGCTGATAAAAACCTGGTTCATTCGAGATAACCATTCCAGCTACTAACTTTGTACCATAGCTATTTAAACTGACATTTTGTGGTCCTTCGTGAACACTTAAAAAACTACCAACTCCATGACCGGTACCATGTGGATAATCATCTCCATCTTGCCATAAAAATTGCCTGGCCAGAATATCAAGATTCGCACCTGTTACCGATTCTTTTGGAAATTTTATCATGGCAAGGTTTAAGTGACCTTTTAATATTTTAGTATAATATTCCCGATGTTTCTGCTCAGATCTACCAATAACCGCTACCCTAGTGATATCTGTTGTTGCTCCGAGATATTGCCCTCCAGAGTCAATTAATAGTAAACCGTCACCCGCAATTTTCTTTGCAGAATTTTGACTGGCTCTATAATGAATAATAGCTCCATTTTCCTTAAACCCTATAATTGCCGGAAAACTATCAGTTACATAATTATAACCTTTACTTCGAAATTTCTTAAGTTTAAAACCAAGATCATATTCGGAGTAATTACTTAAATCGTTATTTGCCAAAAAAGATAAAAATTCGACGACAGCTATGCCGTCTTGAACGTGGGCTGCTACCATTTTATCAATTTCTACGGAATTTTTGCATGCTTTCCATAAAAGACATGGATTCACTACATTTTGATATTCTTTCTGTTTTATTATATCCGAGATATATTTCGAACATAAACTATCATCAAATAATATTTTTCCCTGTTGCTGTTGGATTATTTGAACGAAAGAACTTTCAGACATAATAGTAATTTCCTTCAAATCGCCGTGGATTCGAGTAATATCCGTAAATAAGTAAGAATTTTCTTTCGTAATACAGGCATTAGCTAGCAACAGAGGTGAAAATTCTATATCTGCAGCTCTGATATTAAACAACCAGCACAATATTTCTGGATTAGTTATTACTAAAGCTTCTCCCCCATGGGTATCTAAAAAATTGCGGCATTTGGCAATTTTTTCTGCCCTTTCCTCCCCTGCAAAACTAACATCATAATTATAAATTTTAGAATTTGGCTTTGATGGCCTGTCCTCCCATATTTTATCAATTAAGTTTCCCTGAACTGCCTTTAAATTAAGCTTTTTAAAAGGTAGAAGCGCATTACATGTAAAAATTGCAGGATCATAACCTATTATATCACCCGGCCTTGCGCAATTTTGCCATGAAAAATCGATCAGTTGTTTTTGATCAAAAATTTGAAATGAATGTCTATCTAGCTCTTTTGAGCATTGTGTTAAATACCTACCGTCCGTAAAAAATAAAACAGTATTTTCTAGAATAACCGCTAGACCATTTGATCCGCTAAAACCAGTTAAATATTCCAGTCTTTTTGCATAAGCGGGAGGATATTCGGATAAATACTCATCTTTGGTAGAAATAATATAACCATTAATTTGATTTTCTGGAAATAACAACCTCACCTGATGCAATTTCGTTTTGGTTACATTAGTCATATTACCCCCTTAATTATCTCTAACCATTCCTTCTCGGAAATAACTTTAATACTAAGCTCCTCGGCTTTTTTTAATTTGCTTCCGGCTTTTTCCCCAGCAATCACCAAATCGGTATTAGCAGAAACGCTGCTGACAATTTTTGCCCCTAATTTTTCAGCTTTTGCTTTAGCTTCATTCCTGGAAATAGAATTTAAAGTACCGGTAAAAATAACGTTCAGCCCTGTAATAAAAGAAGGGATTGTATTATTTTCATAATCCTCAATGATAAGGATGTTAGCCAGTTGATTAATAGTACCCACATTCTGCTTACAAGAGAAAAAGTTTTTTATATCCGCAACTGTTTTATCAGCAAAACCTTCTAAACTTCTTAGCTGAAAATATTTCTTCTCATCCCCTTCTGCAAGCAGCAACATAGAATTGATAAAATTTTTCACACTTCCAAATTCTTTTGCCAGTATTTTAGCATTAGATTGGCCAATTTGTTTTATACCTAACGAGTAGATAAATCTGGCTAGAGTCGTACGCTTAGCCTCTTTAATGCTATTAAACAGATTCTCTACTGATCTCGCTCCCCAACCGCTCATATTTTCAAGTTTTGCAAGACTTTGGGTGTTTTTAGCTTCGAGAAAAAATATATCAACTGGGTTATTAATGAACCCAAAAGCTTGGAGGAATTCTATCTGTTTTGCCCCCAGTCCATCAATATCGAGAGCATCTTTGCTTGCAAAATGAATAATTGACCGTACTAGCTGTATTGGGCAACTAAGGCCATTATCACAGCGAATTATCACATCATCAGGTAAAATATGGAGAAGAGAATTACAAGAAGGGCAATTAGTCGGTAAGGAAACTATTTTTTCTGAGCCGGTACGTTTGGATAAATTTACTTTATTTACTTTAGGTATAACATCGCCAGCTCTATGTAATAAAACTGTATCACCGATTCTTATATCTAACCGTTTTATTTCAGCGAAATTATGTAAAGTGGCCCGGGCTACAGTAACTCCGCCAATTTTTATAGGCTCTAATTCTGCAACTGGCGTTAGAACTCCTGTTCTACCTACCTGAACAGTAATACCGCATAATTTTGTTTCAGCAATTATAGCCGGAAATTTATGAGCTATAGCAAATCTGGGGCTGCGGGCAATAAACCCTAACCGCTCTTGTAATTCAAAATTATTAACCTTATACACCACTCCGTCAATTTCATAAGCAAGAGTATTTCTTGTTACTAGAAGGTTTTCATAAAAAGTGTTTAATTCCTCAAGTGAATTTACCAATTTGCCAATTTTATTTGTTTGGAATCCAAAATTAGCCAAGACTAATAGTAGTTTTTCTTGGGTATCGGCAAATTTCATGTTTGAATAGCCAATACCATAAGTAAAATATTTCAGCGGCCTTGAGAGTGCTATGTTTGAATCTAACTGGCGCAGAGAACCTGAAGCTGAATTTCTTGGATTAGCAAAAATCTGCTTTCCTTGCAATTCCTGCTGTAGATTAAGCTTTATAAAATCTTCTTTCTCGATAAATATTTCTCCTCTGATTTCTAAAAATTCGGGAGCATTAGTAATTTTATGGGGAAAATTTTTAATAGTTTTAATATTAGCGGTAATATCCTCTCCAATATATCCATCACCTCTGGTAGCACCAGTCGTAAGTTTACCGTTTATATAGGTAGCAGAAAAAGAAACCCCATCAATTTTGGGTTCGCAAAATATTTCAGGAAAATCATCTGTATGTAAGAATCTTTTGGTTCGGTCAATAAAATCAGCAATATCATCAATCTCAAAACCATTCGCTAAAGATAGCATTGGGGTTTTATGTTCGTGCTTTTCAAATTTATCCAACATGTGGCTGCCAACATTTTGAGTTGGGCTATCATCTGTTAAATACTCAGGAAATTCTTCTTCTAAATTTTTAAGAGTAAAAAACAGCTGGTCATATTCTGCATCTGAAATCTTAGGAGCATTTTCTTGGTAGTAAGCAATGTTATACTCTTTTATTTCTTGTGAGAGTTTCTTAATAAGTTCTCTAGCTTGTTCTTGGGTAATCCTCTGGATATCCATTTTTGTCCTCTTAAGGCTAATATATAGAACAGTTTTAGCAAAATCTTCAGCAGTTGCAAGGGTTATGTATCCCGGGTACTAAAATCCTCTTTTATTTCGCAATCAGAACTACCTCCAATTACAAATACATATAGCTGTTGCATAATAACCTCACTTTGTTGGCATATTGCCATTGGTAATATAACCTAATGTTCTCTTTAAGGTCAGTTACGTTTAAATAGGTAATTTAAGTAACAACCTATTTAATTATCTAGGAACAGTAATGAATTGGAATAATATTGAAGAAATAGCTAAAAATTTAGAAGAAACTTATTCAGAAGAAGAAATCCCTAATGAAAATGATTTGGCTTATTTAAAAGAAATGGTAATGTCTTTAAACGATTTTGAAGACCATGACGTTGAAGTTGATGATGACCATCTAAAGCGGATTATGGAATACTGGCTGGAGCTTAGAGGTTAATTGGACTGGTTATCATCAAAATTCATTTCCTTTAATTTTCTTGTATAAAAATTTTTTTAAGATATAACCTTATCTATTTTGATATTTTGATTTATTGACCACGGGGTCGTAGCTCAGCAGGATAGAGCAAGTGATTCCTAATCACTAGGTCGGAGGTTCGAATCCTCTCGATCCCACCATATATTTAAAAATCTTATTACTTAATTTTAGGTATCCCCTAGTGCGTCTATTGATTGAATAGCAGAGCTTTCCACAATTCCATCAATATCTATGTATCCCATTATGATATTACTCAAGATAGTTTGGTCGTGCGTATCTCTCCCTGGATTTTCCATAAAGCATTGAATCTTCTCTCTTATAGACAAATATTTATCTGCTTTAGGAGCTACGTACTTCTTTATGAAATCTGTGACCTCCTGCCAAACCGTAGTATCAAAAAAAGAATTATCTAAGAACTCATTGCTGGTTTCATAGTTTAAAAACGGGTGGGTTTTTATTCTCGTCGATAAGATTTTGGAACTGCAGCTTTTGTATTGGAATTTTTGATGATTTTATAATCAAATTGCTTAATTTTTGGCAATTTGGGCAGTATTCTCCCTTTAGCTTCATCCGCACCTTGTTTAATCCATGCTTAGCCGTTATCCACAAAAATGCCGCAGGTTAACCATGCTGTAGGCTATAGTTTTCAGAGCATAATGGTTTATGCTGTGGAATTCAAATCTCAGTAACAACCGTTTGAATTTATCTTCCCAGGCAAATATTCTCTCTATCGTTCTAAACCTTTCTTTAAAGATTTTCCGGCAAAAAGTTTGCTTTCTTCCTCGCTTAGATTTCTTGCGACTCCTTTTATTCTCTGGCATATTAGGAGTCATGCCAAGATTAAAAATTGCTTTACGATTTTTACGTGAATTATATACACCATCTAAGCTCATGGTACTTTCCTTGAGATCTATACCTATTAGTTTTACAATCTTTTTTAAGTTTGATATTGCAGGAGTAAGCAGGATTCCTTCATTCCTATTACCCGGAGCAGTAACAAAAGGCGCAATAACATTGCAGTTTCTATCACAAAACGGTACAACCTTGTCTCCTTTAGTGTGTTTATGACCATTATACCCTAAGTTGTCACCCCTTTTTTAGCAGAAGTACAAGTACCATCACCATGTAATATATCAGTATCAAGCATTCCAGCTTTAAATAACCTTGCCACCGAAGCTTCGAAAATCTTATCAAAGCATCCGTGCTTAACCCAGAACTTAAAAGCATTATAGATATTAGTATAGTGAATTTCTGGCATGCCGTCTTTATTTTTGTCTATTGGTATCTGTTCCCATTGGCAACCAGTATGCATGAGTTTAAGAATGTAATTAAATAATTTGAAAAATGATATCTTTTTACTTGGACCACGTGTGCCTTTTTTAAGATGCGGTAAGACAAATTCGTTAAATTCATCTTCTCTCAAAACAGTAGGAAGCTTGTTGTATCGTCTAATTCTGCTCATTCTATTTGGTTACTTAAATAAAATTAATGAATACTCAATATATCTACAAACCTTTTAAATACAAGGCTATAATGGTTTTATTTCGTAAAAATTCAAACCCGCAATGAGTTCATTATTTAATTACATTCTTAAACTCATGCATACTGGTTGCCAATGGGAACAGATACCAATAGACAAAAATAAAGACGGCATGCCAGAAATTCACTATACTAATATCTATAATGCTTTTAAGTTCTGGGTTAAGCACGGATGCTTTGATAAGATTTTCGAAGCTTCGGTGGCAAGGTTATTTAAAGCTGGAATGCTTGATACTGATATATTACATGGTGATGGTACTTGTACTTCTGCTAAAAAAGGGGTGACAACTTAGGGTATAATGGTCATAAACACACTAAAGGAGACAAGGTTGTACCGTTTTGTGATAGAAACTGCAATGTTATTGCGCCTTTTGTTACTGCTCCGGGTAATAGGAATGAAGGAATCCTGCTTACTCCTGCAATATCAAACTTAAAAAAGATTGTAAAACTAATAGGTATAGATCTCAAGGAAAGTACCATGAGCTTAGATGGTGTATATAATTCACGTAAAAATCGTAAAGCAATTTTTAATCTTGGCATGACTCCTAATATGCCAGAGAATAAAAGGAGTCGCAAGAAATCTAAGCGAGGAAGAAAGCAAACTTTTTGCCGGAAAATCTTTAAAGAAAGGTTTAGAACGATAGAGAGAATATTTGCCTGGGAAGATAAATTCAAACGGTTGTTACTGAGATTTGAATTCCACAGCATAAACCATTATGCTCTGAAAACTATAGCCTACAGCATGGTTAACCTGCGGCATTTTTGTGGATAACGGCTAAGCATGGATTAAACAAGGTGCGGATGAAGCTAAAGGGAGAATACTGCCCAAATTGCCAAAAATTAAGCAATTTGATTATAAAATCATCAAAAATTCCAATACAAAAGCTGCAGTTCCAAAATCTTATCGACGAGAATAAAAACCCACCCGTTTTTAAACTATGAAACCAGCAATGAGTTCTATTGGTATCTGTTCCCATTGGCAACCAGTATGCATGAGTTTAAGAATGTAATTAAATAATTTGAAAAATGATATCTTTTTACTTGGACCACGTGTGCCTTTTTTAAGATGCGGTAAGACAAATTCGTTAAATTCATCTTCTCTCAAAACAGTAGGAAGCTTGTTGTATCGTCTAATTCTGCTCATTCTATTTGGTTACTTAAATAAAATTAATGAATACTCAATATATCTACAAACCTTTTAAATACAAGGCTATAATGGTTTTATTTCGTAAAAATTCAAACCCGCAATGAGTTCAATTTGAAAAATGATATCTTTTTACTTGGACCACGTGTGCCTTTTTTAAGATGCGGTAAGACAAATTCGTTAAATTCATCTTCTCTCAAAACAGTAGGAAGCTTGTTGTATCGTCTAATTCTGCTCATTCTATTTGGTTACTTAAATAAAATTAATGAATACTCAATATATCTACAAACCTTTTAAATACAAGGCTATAATGGTTTTATTTCGTAAAAATTCAAACCCGCAATGAGTTCGATAGTTTTTTAGAAAATGCAAAGCACAAAGCACTGTATTATGTTGAACATACAAAACTACCTACCATTTGTGATGATTCCGGTTTATGCATAGAGGCCTTAAATGGTTTCCCCGGGGTCAAGACTAAAAATTTCCTAGAAAAATGCGGCAGCTTAAATAACGCATTTGCTGAATTAGAAAAACTCCTTCCTAACTATGATACCCACAAAGCATATTTTCAAACGGCGATATGTTTATACCTGCCGGAAACAAGAAATTTTATAGTTTCTGAAGCACAAAGCTATGGTTATATAACCTTTCCAGCTAGGGGGGCTGAAGGTTTTGGTTTTGATCCAATTTTTATTCCCGAAGGTTATACTGAAACTTTAGCAGAACTAGGGATAAAAATAAAAAATCAGGTTAGCCATCGGTCTAAAGCTATAAAAAGATTAGTTATTAGCATTGAAAAGCTTTTTCAACACTAATAGCTTAAGGGATTATTGCTGAATTTGTTATTTTCTTTAGCGTTTATAAATGGTATAAATATAGCACATTTATGTAATAATTAGTGTGCATGCTAAAAAAAATATTTTTATACAGTAAAGTAAGGGCTACTACCCTATTATTCCTGGCAGTGTTACTGCTTCTTTCTCTTGGTTCTTATAGTGATACTGATCCATCGCTAAATCTTTCTACGTTAAATGAACCAACGAACTTACTAGGTTATTTTGGTTCTTATCTAGCTGATATATTTTATCAACTTTTTGGAGTTGCATCTTTTATTATTCCATTGTCATTTATTGTCTGGTCTTATCTAATTTACAAGAATGAAATATTAAGCTGGAAAAGTTTAAAGATCATTTCATTAATAATGGCTATATCTTGTATTTCGGTGGCTTTAAGTGGCCTCAAAATAAGTTATCTTCCGGCAAATGGAGGCGGGGCATTTGGAATTTACTTGTTTAACATGAGTATTAAATATTTAGATTTAGCTGAATTTCAACAATTAATAATTCCAGCTACCTTCTTACTTTCAACATTATTCTTAATATTAGCACTTGGCATCAAATTTACTTCTTATGTTAAATTCACTCTCTATTTAAAAAGCTTGTGGGTTAAAATAACGGCACTAGTAAAAATTCCAAAATTTTCTTTCAATAAAATTAAATTAGCTAATCCTGCTAAAATCCCGTCAAAAATTATTAAAGAACCTATCATTACCGGGAACGGTAGTAGCCCTGAAGTTAGCCGTGTAATACCAATTATTGGGGACAAACTCCAAGTAATACCGAGTCCTATAAAGAGTGAGGTTCAGCGTATAGAACAAGATGCAGGTGTTTTACCCCCTGTGGACTTATTAGATGAAGCAAGTAACCATAACATTAAATTCCAATCACCTACGGAATTAGAAGCCAAGGCTGAGGAACTTTTAGCTGTTCTCGGTGATTTCGGCGTCAAAGGAAAAGTTATAGATATAAGACAAGGTCCGGTAGTAACGATGTATGAATTTGAACCGGCAGCCGGTACTAAATCATCAAGAGTAATAGGATTGTCCGATGATATCGCCCGTTCATTATCGGCTCATTCTACCCGTATTGCAGTTATACCAGGCAGAAACGCTCTGGGTATTGAGCTGCCTAATAAACAGCGTATGTTTTTTCGTTTAAAGGAGCTAGTTGAAACAGAAGAATTCCAGGATCAGAACGTAATATTACCTATTATTCTTGGCAAGGATCTTAGCGGCCGGCCTTTAGTAGCTGATCTGGCCAAAATGCCTCACCTGCTTGTAGCGGGAACAACCGGTTCGGGTAAATCGGTTGCTATTAACGCTATGATAATGTCCTTACTTTATAAATACACTCCCGCCGAATGTAGAATGATAATGATTGATCCTAAAATGCTTGAATTATCTTCTTATGATAATATACCTCACCTTATGACCCCTGTTGTTACTGAACCCGGAAAGGCAGTAGTAGCGCTTAAATGGGCTGTTAAAGAAATGGAAAATAGATATCGTTTAATGTCTCATTTAGGAGTTAGAAATATTGCTAATTTTAATGCAAAAATTCTGGAAGCGGTAAAAGAAGGCAAAGTACTGGAACGAAGAGTACAAACTGGTTTTGACCCGGAAACAGGGAAACCAGTTTTTGAATCTGTGCCCATTGATATGCAAAAAATGCCGTTTATAGTAGTAATAGTTGATGAAATGGCTGACCTAATGCTTGTTGCCGGGAAAGATATCGAAACTTCTATTCAGCGTTTAGCCCAGATGGCACGGGCTGCTGGTATTCACATTATTATGGCAACTCAAAGACCATCGGTAGATGTAATTACTGGCGTAATAAAAGCTAACTTTCCAAGCAGAATTAGTTTCAAAGTAACTTCAAAAATCGACAGTAGAACAATTCTAGGTGAACAGGGAGCTGAACAATTACTCGGGATGGGAGATATGCTGTATATGGGCAATAGCGCTAGAATACTTCGTGTCCACGGACCTTTTGTTGATGACAAGGAGGTAGAAAAGGTAACATCTTTCCTCAGAAGTACTGGTGTTCCTGAATATATTTCTGCAGTTACTGAATCTGAAGAGGATTTTGCTGCTGATGAACTAGGTGAATCAGATAATGACAATATGTATAAGCAAGCATTAAATATTGTCAGGAATGAAAAGAAAGCTTCAATCAGTTATATCCAAAGATCCCTTCGAATTGGGTATAATCGTGCTGCAAGTATTGTTGAAGAGATGGAAAAAAATGGTATCCTTTCCCCCCCTAACCACTCCGGTAAAAGGGAGGTTTTATTACCAGAGGATTAATTTGTTTATTAATTAAGCGCTTTTATTTCTTATATAAATATGATATAATCCTTGGCAATCGATTCTATTAAAAATGAGGTGTGAATGTCTAAAAATCTCGAATTTAAGGTAGGTGAAAGAGTAGTATATCCGTCCCACGGAGTCGGAGAAATTGTTGACGTCGAAGCTCAAATGATTGCCGATATTAGCCTTAAAGTTTATGTTATTTCTTTTCCTCAAGACAAAATGATTCTACGAGTTCCTGTAAATAGAGCATCTGCAGTTGGCCTTAGAACTCTAATTAATAAAAACGATATCCATGAAGTATATGCAATCCTACAAGGGAAACCCAAGCGTGGTAACAAGATGTGGAGTAGGCGTGCTCAAGAATATGAAACCAAAATCAATTCTGGAGAAATATCTGCGATTGCTGAGGTTGTCAGGGATCTTTACAAAAATGTTGACAACGATCGTTCATATAGTGAAAGGACAATATATGAGTCAGCTTTAAATAGGCTAGCTTCCGAAATAGCTGTCCTTGAGAATATTTCAGAAGCTGAAAGCTCTGCTAAACTAATTGACCTTCTAAAAGAAAAATTAGCAGCATAGTTACGGATTTTTAAAGTTTTAAAACCTATTTAGTTAGTAAGAAAATAAATCCTTATTAGGATTAGTAATTTAAAATTGTCAGCATTAAAGATAAAATTCCTTCAACTTTAGTTTGATTTTTACTAACTATCTGTAAATTTTACATGTTTTTTCTTAAGGTGAGGATTAGCTCTATAATACAATTTTATAATGGCTAAAGTATGTACCACTCTAAATAGCTTTTATTAATAAACAATAACTTAAGGAGACTTTTGTCTTCTCCCTACAATTATCTGAAGTAAGTTTTGTATTTACCAATCCGTTGCTAATTATAATAATTACAAAGGGCTTTAAACCATAAAAACCGCCTGTAATAGTTCCATAGTTATTCGTTACTCCTTAGAATACTTTATTTATAAACTTTCTTTACTAACAAAACCTAAAAAGTATAAAATTAATTAAGTTCTTCCATTTTTTATAGTAATAAAAGTTTTAATAAGAAACTGAAGTAGTATAGGAATTGCAGTATATTAACTGAGCAAATTATAAATTTCCTGCCCAGAATATATAATCTATAAAGAATGTATATTCCCAATCGGGGTTCAGAATTCTTTAGCAAAAAATATAACGCATAAATATTTGGAAACTACTGCGTGAACTACTTTCTCTTATACTTCTTAACTTTGCAACCTATTTATGTTGCAGGAAATAACCAATATGAACAAATACTTAACTCTTTTACCTAAAATTAAAAAAAAACCACTTCACTATTTAAAGCAAATAATATATGGTCCTCCAGAATTAAAAATTTTAGTTTTATGAATACCAAATTACGCTCTTACCTAATAGGTGTGGCATGGTTTATATTGAGTTTGGTTACTAGCTCGGTAAACGATGTAATTTCAAAATATCTAGGCCTTAGGCTTCACAGTTATGAGGTTACTTTCTTTAGGTTTATGTTTGGAACAATTAGTTTAATTCCATTCATATTTTACTATGGGATGGACACATTAAAAACTATTAGACCTTTTGTTCACTGCATTCGGGGTGTTTTGTTATTTCTTGGAATGGCAGGCTGGACATATGGAGTAACTATAGCGCCTATTACTACTGGTACTGTTATCACATTTACTATACCCATTTTTGTTTTAATTCTTGGAATCTTTTTCTTAAGTGAACGCATCATCTGGCAAAGATGGGTAGTAACAATTATTGCTTTTATTGGTATTGTTGTAACTCTAAATGTACATTCCCAGGATTTTAATCTTAACGTACTTGTATTTGTTGCTTCTGCCATATGCTTTGCAATTCTAGATGTTTTTAATAAAAGGATCGTTATACAAGAATCAATGATCAGTATGCTTTTTTATTCTGCTACTATAACAACTTTAATATCATTACCTTTTGCTCTTCATAATTGGATTATGCCCACAATGCACGAACTAGCATTATTATTTATTCTAGGTATGGGCGGTAATTTGATCCTATTTTTCATTCTCAAAGCATTTACTTATGCAGATGCAACAGCTGTGTCTCCTTACAGATATCTTGAGTTATTATCCTCCGCCATAATTGCCTATATAATATTTGGAGAAGTTCCAAGTACATCAACTATTTACGGTGCTTTAATAATAGTGCCTTCAACATTCTTCATTATTTATTCGGAAAAAAGAGAATTTAATAAACAAACTAGCGAACGTGGAGAAAAAGAATGAATAAACACAAACTGATTTTAACAAGTAGTGTTGCTAATAGTTTCGAATGGTACGATTATGCTTTATTTGGTCATTTCGCACCAATAATTGGGCAAAAATTCTTTCCCAATACTGACCCTAGCATTTCTTTACTGTATGCTTTTTTGGCATTTGCCGTTGGTTACTTAATGAGGCCAATAGGTGGTATTTTTTTTGGAGTAATCGGTGATAGATTTGGCCGGAGAGCGGCCCTCAGCGCATCGGTTATTTGTATGGCATTCCCAACTGCTGCAATAGGTTTTCTTCCTACCTACGAAACCGCAGGAATAGCTGCAACAAGTATGATGATATTAGTTAGAATGCTTCAGGGCCTTTCCATGGGAGGTGCATTAACAGGATCCATATCTTTCGTTATTGAACACACAGAAAAAAGTCACAGAGGTTTTACCTCTAGTTTTTCAATGTCCAGTATTTGTGTAGGTATTCTATTTGGTTCTTTAGTCTCATATTTAATAAAATCGATTTTCACCCCAGAACAATTTAACTCCTGGGCATGGAGATTGCCATTTTTGATTGGTATATTCATTTTCTTCGCTGGTATTTATATCAAGAAACATACAGCAGAAACTCCTTTGTTTCTTGAGAACAAGTCATACGGTAGAGTAGAACAACACCCTTTAAAATTTGCTTTCAAACATCACTGGTTTGATATGTTGATTTCCATTCTTATTAATGGAACTGGATCAGTAATATTCTATGTTGAATCAATATATTTGATATCTTATCTAAAAATACACAGAGGATTTGGCGAAGAGGAGGTAAGTAACTTAGTTAATATATGCTATATCATTATGATAATAGTAACTATTTTAGGAGGGTGGCTTTCCGATAAAATAGGCAGGAGAAAAATATTTGTTATTAACTTAGTAATTATAATTTTAACTTCCACATTCTTACTTGAATCTTTCGAATTCGGCAATTTCAGTTCTATTATTATAGCACAAATTATTATTGCAATTCTAGCTGCGCTATATATCGGACCAGAACCGGCTCTACAGGCTGAGTTATACCCAACTAACATCAGAAGTACAGCTCTTTCGGTTTCTTATAATACCGCTACTAGTATTTTTGGTGGTACTGCTCCATATATAATGGAATCATTAGTACAAAACGGCAATATGGGTTCAGGCTCAATTTATATAATCGTATGTGCTGTTTTTAGTTTGATAGCTCTATATTTTTATGTTGATCGATCACAATCGCTCGTAAGAAATACTTAAAAATATAGAGAGTAAAAGCAAATCACTATGCAAAACAAAGATTTAGCAACTACTGCAGTTTTGTTAGACGAAACGCAAGTAATAAAAAAGTTATTGCCTAAAATTAAATTTCCTGCCCCTGAGCAACAAGCAATTGTTGCTCAAGCTGATGCATTCATTGAACTCATTGCTGGTTTCATAGTTTAAAAACGGGTGGGTTTTTATTCTCGTCGATAAGATTTTGGAACTGCAGCTTTTGTATTGGAATTTTTGATGATTTTATAATCAAATTGCTTAATTTTTGGCAATTTGGGCAGTATTCTCCCTTTAGCTTCATCCGCACCTTGTTTAATCCATGCTTAGCCGTTATCCACAAAAATGCCGCAGGTTAACCATGCTGTAGGCTATAGTTTTCAGAGCATAATGGTTTATGCTGTGGAATTCAAATCTCAGTAACAACCGTTTGAATTTATCTTCCCAGGCAAATATTCTCTCTATCGTTCTAAACCTTTCTTTAAAGATTTTCCGGCAAAAAGTTTGCTTTCTTCCTCGCTTAGATTTCTTGCGACTCCTTTTATTCTCTGGCATATTAGGAGTCATGCCAAGATTAAAAATTGCTTTACGATTTTTACGTGAATTATATACACCATCTAAGCTCATGGTACTTTCCTTGAGATCTATACCTATTAGTTTTACAATCTTTTTTAAGTTTGATATTGCAGGAGTAAGCAGGATTCCTTCATTCCTATTACCCGGAGCAGTAACAAAAGGCGCAATAACATTGCAGTTTCTATCACAAAACGGTACAACCTTGTCTCCTTTAGTGTGTTTATGACCATTATACCCTAAGTTGTCACCCCTTTTTTAGCAGAAGTACAAGTACCATCACCATGTAATATATCAGTATCAAGCATTCCAGCTTTAAATAACCTTGCCACCGAAGCTTCGAAAATCTTATCAAAGCATCCGTGCTTAACCCAGAACTTAAAAGCATTATAGATATTAGTATAGTGAATTTCTGGCATGCCGTCTTTATTTTTGTCTATTGGTATCTGTTCCCATTGGCAACCAGTATGCATGAGTTTAAGAATGTAATTAAATAATTTGAAAAATGATATCTTTTTACTTGGACCACGTGTGCCTTTTTTAAGATGCGGTAAGACAAATTCGTTAAATTCATCTTCTCTCAAAACAGTAGGAAGCTTGTTGTATCGTCTAATTCTGCTCATTCTATTTGGTTACTTAAATAAAATTAATGAATACTCAATATATCTACAAACCTTTTAAATACAAGGCTATAATGGTTTTATTTCGTAAAAATTCAAACCCGCAATGAGTTCATAGATAAAAACTGACCATTTCCTTTAACCACTGGACGCTTTAAGTTATCGCCAAACATATGAAACTACCTTAACTTTAGCGATGATAACCCAATTAAAGCAAAAGCAATTGCTAAAATCCAAAATCTTATGACCACTTTAGTCTCCGGCCATCCTTTCTTTTCAAAATGATGATGGATAGGGGCCATTTTGAAAAACCTTTTACCCTTAGTCATTTTAAAATAATAAACTTGTATAATGACCGATAACGTTTCAATAACGAACACCCCTCCTATTATAGCCAGCACAATTTCATGTTTGGTAATAACGCTAATAGTACCGATAACTGCTCCAAGAGATAAACTTCCAGTATCCCCCATAAATACTTCCGCAGGTTTGCAGTTATACCACAAAAAACCAAGGCCACTGCCAACCATTGCAGAACATACTACCGCGAGCTCCCCAACGTGTGGGACATATATAATTTGCAGATAATTTGCATAGGTAAAATTACCTACTAGATAAGAAATAATAGCAAAAGCACTAGCCGCTATTGTTAGCGTACCAATAGCTAGCCCATCAAGGCCATCAGTTAGATTTACCGCATTAGAAGAACCGATAATAACGCACATTGCAAAAGGAAAATAAAAATAACCAAGGTCGACTAAGAGAGTCTTGAAAAATGGAACAGCTAAATCCGTTGCGTGGGAATGGAGGGAGCAATATTTTATACCTCCAAATGCGATAAGGCTAACAGCAAATTGAAAAAATAACTTCTTTTTACCCGTGATACCACGGTAATTAAACTTGCTGACTTTAGTATAATCATCTAAAAAACCAAGTAATCCGAACATTATCAGAACAAAAATAATTATCCAAACGTAAGGATTTGTAAGATCTGAAAATAATAATATAGAAAATAACATGGAGCTAATAATGATTAACCCACCCATTGTAGGAGTCCCCGCTTTAGCAAAATGAGTATCCGGACCGTCTTCCCTAATTGGTTGCCCTTGTTTTTGTAACGTCCTTAATTTCAGAATAATTTTCGAGCCTATTAGAAAACTTATAAGCAGACTGCTTAGTATTGCCATACCGCTTCTAAATGTAATGTAAGTCATTAAATTGGCTATATGCCAATGACTTGCATATGGCAGTAATATATTATAAAGCATTTGTAACTCCTAGAGCTTCGGCAACTTTTTCCAGATGAACACCTCTGGAACCTTTAATTAGAATAATTTCTTCTCTTTCAATGTATTTATTAATATCGTAAGCTAGTTCCTCAGAATTTTTATAGGTATAGACCAAAATATTTTTTGGGATTTCTTGTATAAGCTGGGGCATAATATCCCCCACTAAAAACAATTTCTTTACACCGGATTTAACAATCTGTGGGATAGCGGCGAAATGAAACTTTAATTCGTCCTTACCAAGCTCCTTCATGTCACCTAATATGGCACTCTTTTTTGGGTTTTTAAATTGATGTAAATACTCAAGGCCTGCTTTCAGGGATTCAGGACTCGCATTATAGTAATCAGTTATTATGGAATATTCCTTATCTTCTTTTTTAATATCCACGATCAATCCCCTTCCCATTTGAGGTTTGAATTGCGCGAGAACTTTTACTGCCTGATTTATATCAAGTCCCAGACAGTAGGCAACGGAAAGAGCGGCTGCGAAATTAATTGCCATATGCTTTGGTACAGCAGGCATAACAAATTCTATTTTCTCATGAAAAATACTATAAGTTAATTTAACCATATTTTGGTTTATCAGTGAATAAGATACAAATCTTATATTAGCGAATTGCGATTTACCAAAAGTTTTAATATTGCCAATTCCAGCCCTATCTATATTCTCAATACATCTTCTATAAGTTGAAATATCACGATTAAGTATTGCGATCCCAGTATTAATATCTAATCCTTCAAAAATTTCTGATTTTGCATCGGCGATTTTCTCAATAGAATCAAAAAATTCCAGATGTACGGGAGCTACTGAAGTAATTACAGCTATATCCGGTGTAACCTGTTTAGTTAAAAGGCTAATTTCTCCGGCTTTATTCATTCCCATTTCAATTACGGCAAATTCAACATCATCTGCAATAGAAGCTAGATTAATTGGTACACCGATGTGGTTATTAAAATTACCTCTACTAACAAAAGTTTTACCGAAAGAACTAAGGATTAAGCCTATTATTTCCTTGGTACTGGTTTTTCCTACACTGCCGGTAACGCCGATAAAATGAGCTTTAGAATTTTGCCTTTTGTACTCGGCTAAACCTTCTAAAGCTTCAAAGGTATCTTCTACTTTTATTATTTTATTTACTGGTGCATTTTTTATGTCTTCGCTTACAATAGCTAAAGCAGCACCTTTTGCAAAAGCGTCAAGAACAAATTTATGCCCGTCCCTTGTTCCGCCTTTCAGAGCGATAAAAATATCCCCTTTTTCTATATCTTGGGAATTAAACTGAACTTTTCCAAATTTATCATTAGTTGACAGGGTAAGTGATAGAGCCTGACCAATTTGTTCTGATGTCCAAATCATATTTTTCGCAGTTATTAAAATTACTTATTTTTCAACAGCAGTATTTGTTTTGCAATTTCAATATCGCTAAAAAACACAGTTCTGTTTCCGATAATCTGGTAAGTTTCATGCCCTTTGCCCGCAATCAATAATATATCGTTTTTTTTCAGTTTTGCTATAGTACTTTCTATCGCAAATTCCCTTCCTTCTATCTCTTCTGCTCCGGCTGCTCCTTTTAGGACATCAAGACGAATTTTTTGAGGATTTTCACTTCGTGGGTTATCATCTGTAACTACAACATAATCAGCTAATTTGCAAGCGACTTGTCCCATTAGTTCTCTTTTTGAGGGATCACGATCGCCGCCACAACCAAATACCACATATAATTTCCCCCCTTGCTGTGCCTTGATGTTTCTTAACTCCCATAATGACTTTTCTAAAGCATCTGGCGTGTGTGCATAATCAACAAATACCTGAACTTCACTTTCAACGAAACCTATTCGTTGTAACCTACCGGTTACAGCAGTAACTTTTTCTAGAACTTCAACTATGTGGTCAAAATCAAACCCGAGATTTGCCGTCATTTTAGCAGCGATAAGAAGGTTTACGGCTTGGAAGGATCCGATGATATTAGTGGTAAAAGTGTATTCTTTTTTATTATATTCAAAGACAACTTTGCTGCCGGTAAGAGAACTATTAATATTTTTTACTTTTATATTGCCATTTCTGCCAATCCCAAAATAACGTATCCTATGTTTAGCAAAGAAATTTTTAACCCCATCGCCATAGCTCGAAGCTAGTATTTCTGAATTAATTACCACTTCTCCTCCTTCTTCTAAATTTTCTCTGAAAAGCTGTAATTTAGCCTCAAGGTAATTTTCCATGGTTTTGTGGTAATCTAAATGATCTTGGGAAAAACTAGTAAAACCAGCTGTTTTTATCTTTATCTCTCCTAATCTACGTTGAGCGATTCCGTGGCTTGAAGCTTCAAATATGACGTTACTGACTTCCTTCTCTGCTAGCTCATTTAATATTTTTCTAAAAGTAATTGGATCGGCCGTAGTTAGAGACTGTGGTAACTCCTTTAAGAATTTTTCCTCGAGCTTTATCGTGGAGTTAACACCAATAGTACCTATTGTTGCTGCTTCCTGCCCAAGTAATTTTAGGATTTGATAAATATAAGAGACTACCGAAGTTTTACCATTAGTCCCCGTTACGGCCACAAGATTTACAGAAAGGTGCGGATAGATTATCTCAGCAGCAATTGCAACAGCTAACCTTATATCCTGGATATAAAAAATTTTTTCTCCTTTCCAGCTTGAATCACCTGTAAAAACGATTTTAGCAGTTTTTAAAGCTTCATTAATGAACCGGTTACCATCTATTTTCTCTCCTTTTATTGCAAAAAATGCGTCACCTGGTTTGAGATTTCTAGAATCACAAGAAATACCTTGGACATTATATTTTCTAAATAAATTTTCTATTTTCCTTTTCACTTAGGTCCGGCCATTTATTATATAATCAATATCATTTAATTCCTGAACTTCTGGATCATGTTCCTCAAGTTTATTCATTCCGTATAAGACTGCCATTCGCTCAAAAATCGCTCCAACTGTTGGAGCAGCTGTCCAACCGCCTCCTGCAAAACCATATGTTTCCTTAATACCTTGTGGCTCGTCCACTATTACATAAATAATATACTTAGGATTTGTAGCCGGCATGATTCCAAAAAACGAAGACATTCTTTTATCCTTATAATATTTACCACCAATAACTTTTTCCGCCGTTCCTGTTTTTCCTCCTACATAATATCCCTTTACTTCTGCCTTTTTACCAGTACCTTCTAAAACTACTAACCTCATAAGTTGTCTCATGTATTTCGAGGTGTTTTCCTTAAAAATACGTTCTCCTATAACCGGTTCACCGGTTTTTCTCTTAAGTAGAGTAAGGGGGTACATGATACCGCCATTAACAAGTGGCATCATTGCTTGCACAAAATGAGCAGGGCTTTCTGAAATCGCATAACCGTACGACATTGTTACTAAACTTAAATCATTCCACCTGGAATAGGGAGGGAAAAGAGGCCTTGCTCTTTCTGCTAATTCAATTTCAAGCTTGTCTAATAACTTCAGTTTTTTCAGATAGTTTCTTAAGCTGTTTTTACCAATCTCAAGCATTATCTGGCTTACGCCTATATTACTGGAGTGGAGGAATATTTGTCCGATACTATGCCAGCCTTTGACAGGATGATAATCTTTTACCTTAAATTTACCTACCTTCATATAACTCAGGTCATAAGCATCGTTCATTGAGATAACGCCAGTATCAAGCCCTATTGCTAAAGTTAGAGCTTTCATTCCGGAACCCATTTCATAAGCTCCTTGGGTAACCATGTTAAACAACTGATTACTTGCAGCATTACCTGGGTAATGTGGATCAAAATCAGGATTACTAACCATGGCAATTATCTCTCCGTTATTTGGATCGACAATAATACCGGCTGCTCCCTTAGCCTTAAATTTTTGCACGGTTTTGGCAATTTCCTCTTCGAGTATACTTTGTACTCTGACATCTATAGAGAGTTGTAGGCTAGAACCACTAGAGTGGTTATCCTCATCCCGCGTTGTTAATAGCTTATCAAAAAATTTTTCGATGCCTGCTAATCCTTCCATGTCGCGGCCTACATAACCTACAATATGAGACAACAAATTACCGTAAGTATATATTCTTTTTTGTTCTCTTTCAAATTCAAGACCAGGTATACCAAGGTTATATATATGCTCTTGCTGTTTCGGTGAAATGTCTCTTTTTATCCACACAAATTTCTTATCACTTCGGAGTAATTCTAATACCTTTTTCTTTTCCAATTCCGGAAAAACAGTAATTAATTTTTGTGCTAAAGAGTCAGTATCAACGATTTTTTGAGGTTTGGCGTATAATGAAGCTATAGGTAAATTTACTGCTAGTAAGTTACCGTACCTATCAACAATATCGCGTCTGAGCATGTTGTTTTTGCTAAGAAACTTATTAACTTCAATGAAATCGGTACTTGCTATAAAAATTAGCCTTATAGCCACAATGGAAAAAAACAGTAAAAAACCTGTAATTACCAAAATTAACCTGATTTTTATTGCATTCTCTGAAGTGTCCCAGATAAATATTTGTCTTGCTAAATTTTTATTGAACTTAATTCTATTATTTAATGTTTCCGGAAGCTTCTTCTTCGTTGTAAGAAGTTTTTTGGTTCTTTTTGAAAAATAATGCCTTAATTTTAATACTGATATTCTTGTATATAGGATTCCAAATAGTAAAAGCCTAAGGACCTTGATTACTTTTCTTTTAAGACTTAAACCGATAGAAGATTTTTGACCATTCATAATGTAGGCAGTATTACCTTATACAATAATAATTTTGCTAAAAAGCCTGATTTTCCTGATTGTTGTTTCACTAAGGTATAGCATCTTGATTCCATATATTTAACTTTAATTTTTGGAAAAAACTATAAATACCCGATTTATGGAAGAAATAGAATTGATATACACCGCACCCAAAAAACTTCAATTACAATATCATATAGAGGCAATAAAGAAAAGCCCCTGTAAATTTTACAGAGGCTTTTAATGTATTTATTTAAAATACTTTAACAAATGTATGGTTTAAAAGGATATTAGAAGTTAACTCTAACCCTTAAATTAGCTTGATGCGCTACATATTTTTTAGCCATGTGAGCATCATAACCTAAACCATATTCCATCTTGTTATAAGACGTATTTAAGCTCATACCGGCATTAAATAAGGTCTTAACTGGCTTTCCACCTTTACCGTTGAGGTAACCAGGAACTCCTGCTAACCTAATATCTGATTTTTGTTTTTTACCTATTAGATCCTGGTTTACGAATCCATGCATCTCAGGAAGGATGGTTAATCCATTTAACGTATAGTCAGACCCGTAGATCCTCGCTCCTGCTACTAATTCTACTCTATTTAGCTCTTTTCTAGAAACTGTCAAGTTTTGATTAACTGTACCAGTTTCTGTATATCCAGCATTATTAACTTTAGTTACCCTAACCCCTACCATTGGAGTAAACGATGCTTGCTTCAGATAAGTATTATAGCCCAGCATTAATTCTCCTGAAAATGACATAGATCTGTAGTTACCAGAAGCAAGCTCAGTAGTTGTATCCCCTGTCCTTCTTGTTTCCTTAGTTTTTACTTTATTAGTACCGACTGTTACAATACCGTGTGTATACCAATTATCTGTGAGCTGCTGCAATCCGTATATAGAAAGCATAACAGAGTCAACCTTTGTTTTATCACCAGATTTGAAATCTTTATGCTTAACATGGGTATTTAGATATGAAAGGGCAAGACCAATAACCATATCCTCATTAGCCTTGGTATCAAAACCTAAGCTTGCTCCGCCCACTGAAGCCTTGTAACCTGCTGCTCCTTTACTGGTTTTTTGCTTTACCTTAAGCATAGAAGGGTTAGTCCATAAACCGTACGCAGTGGGATAATCACCGGCAGATAAACCGCTATTTCCGGCTGAAGCTAGTTCTGCTTTATGGTCAAGAACCTGAGGCCTACCGCCTATCCGATTTGCTATTATATTAGAACTAACATCTCTTGTTAAATCTGCAAGGATAGGTGTTTCAGTCGGAGTTAAGCGTTTGATTAAATCTTCTCGTCCTGCTGCAGTTGTTATAGTTAAGGCTTCTGCTAGCAGCTCTGGGGACTGTCCAGCTATTCTACTATTATATATATCATCGGAATCAAGAGCAGCGTAAGTGTTAACTGCAGTAGTGATCACGGCTAAAGTAGAAACTGTTGTTAACAGATTTTTTAACAATTTTGATTTTTTTGCCATAGTTTTTCCCTTTTTTATTTACGGTTAATAAATATCTACTTAAAACAAATTAATTAGTGACTACCAAAATTATGGATTAGCTACTTAGGTCTATTACGAGCCTTCTCCCTAAGATGATGCCCCAAACGTCAATTACGAGCTGAGTATAAAAGCTCAGATGCACAATGAGCAATGATTACGTTTATTATAAATAAGACAAATTTTTTTAATATGTAAATTTACCACAGTTTTATACCGGGAATTATTTCACTTTGCCTTAATTACCGAGACTCCAATTCCTATTAATATTAAAACTATAGTTATTAAAAGCGGAATCAATTTCGGTATCGGCACAAAATGCGCAACAAATATCTTAATGCCTATTAAGATCAAAATAATAGCAAGAGAATATTTAATGTATTTGAATCTCTCTACAATATCCTCCAAGCAAAAAAACAAAGCTCTAAGGCCTAAAATAGCAAAAATATTGGAGCTATATACTATAAAGCTATTTTGGGTAACTGCAAAAATAGCGGGTATACTATCAATGGCAAAGATCAGGTCCATTGATTCAATAGTAACCAATGCCATAAATAAGGGAGTAAAAAATAGTTTACCTTCCTTTCGAATAGTAAATTTATTACCGACTAATTCCGGATGAAGATTTAAATGACTGCTAAGCCATTTATAGATAAAAGTATCGTTTATTTTGGTAGCAGGCTTATCAAGCATGTATAGAGTCTTAATACCGGTAACGATAAGAACCGCAGCTAAAATAAATAATATCCACGAAAATTGCTTAAGTAAAGCTGCTCCGGCATAAATCATTACAGCTCTTAAAATGATTACTCCTAATATTCCCCAAAATAAAACTCTATGCTGGTATTGTTGAGGAATTTTAAAAAATTTGAAAATCATTGATATCATAAAAATATTGTCAAGCGACATAGTTTTCTCGAGAAGAAATCCCGTATAATATTCACTTGCGCTTCCTGAGCCAAATTCATTAAAAACAAACAAACCAAATAAGCACGATATAGCTATATAAAAAAAACTAAGATACATGCTTTTTTTGAGGGTAATTACTTCATCTTTTCTATTGAATACCCCTAAATCGAAGATCAATAAAGCAACTACTACGCAGGCAAAAACACTCCAAGCAAAATTTTGTATACCCATATAGAATATGCCATTTAAATTACCATAATAGGCAATCGTATAACTTAATTTAACAAATCGCAAAAATAATCTAGGACATAACCAATTCTTAAATTAAATACAGGCGCTAACTGTGCTTTTAACACTAAATACAATCAAATTAAATATATAATATAAGCTAATCAGCTAAATCATCATTTGCATATTATTTGTTCTAGTTATAGAATGGTCTTAGGTATTTTACAGGTGGATTTCGGTAATGTCAGGTCAAATTTTGGAACTTATAATTTTTGCAGCTATTGCTTTTTTTATAATAAATAAGCTCATATCTACTTTAGGAAAAACCTCAGGTGACGATCCAGCTAAAAACAACAGCTTTTTTGGTGAGAATATAGGTAGTAAACTAAAAGACGTAACATATAGTGCTAGTACTGCAAGCATATTAAAGCCAAAATTCTTAAAAGCAAGTAAACCAAATTTAAAAGGTGTTGTTTTAGAAGAGAATAAAGAAGCGGTTGAGAAAGGGCTGCAAGAAGTGTTAGATAAAGTTCCTGCTTTTGATATTCAGCGTTTTACTAGTGGAGCAAAATTGGCTTTTCAAATGATCGTTGAATCTGCTTTGCAAAATGATGAGAAACAATTAGAAGAACTAGTAGATAAAAGGTATATTGACAGTTTTAAAACAATAGCTTCAAACTACGGTAATTTTAATTCAACTGACAATAAGCTTGAGGCTTACATATCTGACATATACTTATTTGGTAATAACATTTTCATAAAGGTGTTATTTACCGGTAATAATATTACTGATAAAATTAAGAACTTACAGGAAGAATGGACTTTTTCTAAAAGCACTTTAAGTAGTGACCCTACCTGGTATTTAACCAATATCGATAGGCCGCAGTAGTAAGCGGTGTCTTACAGAATAGTCTATTATCAATTTCCGTTAACAAGAAGTTTTAAGATTCTTGAATTGTGAGTTAATTAAAGCGTCAGTCACCACGAAAAAATAATAGTTTCTCCTTATGACTTGGTATCTCGGGATTTTAAGAGCTTATCCATATTACAAAATTGAGGTAAGAGGCAAATAGTAACCATAATAGATAAGCTATCATGACATATGCTATAATAGAATGATTAGCCCAGCTTTTAATTATTATATATACGGTGATTGCAGCAATCATCAGGATATCTACCAAAGCTATGCCAGTTAAGTGCCATCCAAAAAAAATCGGAGTCCACAGCCAGTTCAGTACTAACTGTATTATAAAAAATACCAATATGTGATTTACTTTTTGTTCTTCTCTATTTTGCCATAAAAAATGACCCACTAAGGCAAGCAAAGTATATAATATGCTCCATACTATCGGGAAAACAACATTCGGAGGGGTTAGCGATGACTTTATAATAGTGTGATACCAATCCATATTTGAACTGGTAATACTTCCAAGACCAAATCCTATAAGTTGGAACACTAAAATCCAGACAAGAGCATAAAAAGGCTTATTGGATATAGACATTATAAATAGGTTTCTAATTCTGTTTTATTTTTTATGAGAAAGTTATTTTTTACAAACGAATAAATTATTTGAGGAGCGTATCTGTAAAAACTTGTTGCATTAAATCATTTGTATCTATATAAAGAATCTTGCTGACGCAATCTACTACTAAATAAATATATTTAACTCTGTGGCTATATGCGCAGTAAGTTGTGGCCCCTTCGTCTAGCGGTTAGGACGTTACCCTTTCACGGTGAAAACACGGGTTCGATTCCCGTAGGGGTCACCATGTACATTCCCCAATTTTATAGCATTGGTCTTGTATACCTTAAGTATGTTAATCTCTTAAAATTATTCTAAAAAGAGGCTGATATTTTTGTAGATAAAACAAGGAATATTAGTTATTATCGCAAGAAAGATAAAAGTGTAGTTCTAATTTAGGTAAAGTTTATGAGCATTGGTGCTGGTCAATTGCTAATTATTTTGGTGATTATTCTAGTGTTATTTGGGGCGGGAAAATTACCTCAGGTAATGTCTGATTTAAGTAAAGGGCTTAAGTCTTTTCGAGAAGGAATGAAAGACAGTAAAGACGAAAATAATGATAAGTAATATTTGATAATTGAGTTTATGGAAAATAAGAAGTTTATTTTACCTTTGTTTGGTATATTGGTTTTTTCTCTTATATCGTGTAAAAGTAAATTGAAAGATGAAGAAATAATTCCTCCGCAGGAAAGCTATGATGCCGGTGTAGTCCAACTTGAAAAAGGTGAATATAAAAAGGCAGCAGAACATTTTGAAAAGGTGTTTTTTCAGCACCCTGGAAATGCACTAACTCCTCAAGCAGAATTAATGCAAGCTTACTCTTTGTATGTTGCCGGTGAGTACGACGAAGCAATTGATGTACTTGACATATTCATAAAACTACACCCAAGGCATGAAAATATAGCTTACGCTTATTATTTGAAAGCTCTCTCTAATTACGTTCAGATTTCAAGCGTTTTATTGGATCAGTCTAGGACCAGATATGCAAAGGAAAGTTTAGAGGAACTAATTAGGCGCTTCCCTGGCACAAAGTATGCTATTGATGCTGCTCTTAAAATAGATTTAGTAAACGACCACTTAGCAGGTAAGGAAATGTCGGTGGGAAGATATTACTTGAAAAGAAAAAACCCAATAGCAGCTATTAAGAGATTCCAAAATGTTATTGAGGAATACCAAACTACTTCGCATGCAGAAGAAGCATTATATAGGCTAGTTGAGAGTAATGCAATGCTAGGTTTAAAAGACGAAGCAGAAAAATATGCTGCCGTGCTTAGTCATAATTATCCGAGCGGAAGCTGGCTTCATAATGCGCGTAATTTATTAAAATAATGCTACCGTATGCTGCAAAACCTATCAATTCAGGATTTTCTACTAATTGAGAAATTAGACCTGGATTTTGAAGATGGGTTTTGCGTTCTTACCGGCCAAACCGGCGCTGGTAAGTCCATATTACTTGACGCTATTCTATTTGCTTTAGGTTCTAAGGCCAGTGGAGAAGTTGTGCGTGCTAATCAAGAAAAAGCTGTAGTTGTTCTTACTTTTGCTAGGGTAGAGCAAGCTGCTGAGTATTTATCCGAGTATGATATCAATCTAGATCCAGATGATGATATAATAATAAAGAGAATTCAGTACGCTAACGGCCGTAGAAAGTTTCTTCTTAATGATAATTTAGTAACTCAAAGGTTAGCCTCTGATTTATTTGATTACCTTTTAGAAATTCATGGTCAACATAATCATACTTTACTTCGAACTCATTGCTGGTTTCATAGTTTAAAAACGGGTGGGTTTTTATTCTCGTCGATAAGATTTTGGAACTGCAGCTTTTGTATTGGAATTTTTGATGATTTTATAATCAAATTGCTTAATTTTTGGCAATTTGGGCAGTATTCTCCCTTTAGCTTCATCCGCACCTTGTTTAATCCATGCTTAGCCGTTATCCACAAAAATGCCGCAGGTTAACCATGCTGTAGGCTATAGTTTTCAGAGCATAATGGTTTATGCTGTGGAATTCAAATCTCAGTAACAACCGTTTGAATTTATCTTCCCAGGCAAATATTCTCTCTATCGTTCTAAACCTTTCTTTAAAGATTTTCCGGCAAAAAGTTTGCTTTCTTCCTCGCTTAGATTTCTTGCGACTCCTTTTATTCTCTGGCATATTAGGAGTCATGCCAAGATTAAAAATTGCTTTACGATTTTTACGTGAATTATATACACCATCTAAGCTCATGGTACTTTCCTTGAGATCTATACCTATTAGTTTTACAATCTTTTTTAAGTTTGATATTGCAGGAGTAAGCAGGATTCCTTCATTCCTATTACCCGGAGCAGTAACAAAAGGCGCAATAACATTGCAGTTTCTATCACAAAACGGTACAACCTTGTCTCCTTTAGTGTGTTTATGACCATTATACCCTAAGTTGTCACCCCTTTTTTAGCAGAAGTACAAGTACCATCACCATGTAATATATCAGTATCAAGCATTCCAGCTTTAAATAACCTTGCCACCGAAGCTTCGAAAATCTTATCAAAGCATCCGTGCTTAACCCAGAACTTAAAAGCATTATAGATATTAGTATAGTGAATTTCTGGCATGCCGTCTTTATTTTTGTCTATTGGTATCTGTTCCCATTGGCAACCAGTATGCATGAGTTTAAGAATGTAATTAAATAATTTGAAAAATGATATCTTTTTACTTGGACCACGTGTGCCTTTTTTAAGATGCGGTAAGACAAATTCGTTAAATTCATCTTCTCTCAAAACAGTAGGAAGCTTGTTGTATCGTCTAATTCTGCTCATTCTATTTGGTTACTTAAATAAAATTAATGAATACTCAATATATCTACAAACCTTTTAAATACAAGGCTATAATGGTTTTATTTCGTAAAAATTCAAACCCGCAATGAGTTCTATGATAATAGTTGGCATACTCCTCTTAGCAGACTTACATGAATTAAAACTTGATTTTTCAGGAATAGGCTTTGGAATTTTATCTGCAATTTGCTATGCATGTTACGTAGTAGCCAGCAAAAAAAGTAATGTTTCCCCTCTAATTTCTACTTCAATGGTATTAATTGGCTGTAGCATTGCATGCTTGATTGTTGCATGTTTTGAGGGTAATTTTGTTATTCCAGATAGAAATAACTGGTTAAATATAACTTTTATGGCAATTATTTGTACGGCCTTACCAATATTGCTATTATTAAAAGGGTTAAAATATATAAGTTCTGAAAAAGCTGCTATAGTATCGGTTCTAGAACCGGTATTCGTTTTACTGTCTGGTATTATACTTCTGGGCGAAACGGTAAGTGTTATGCAAATATTTGGCACAATTATCATTTTATCAGGAGCGGTGATAACCTTATTTAGCAAAAATTCAACTAATCAAAAATAGCAAATAACAACGCATCGCTCTTTCTTGAATTAACAAATTGAACTGTAATATCAGAATTTAACAGAGCATACCTCGAGGCTTTCACTAAAGAATCAGTTGCAGCAACCTCGATAGTGTTTTTTAGCAATCCATTTAATTCAGTAACAGATGAAAGAGTAACAACATTATTTATTAGAAAGTCGTTTTCGCACATTATAATTAATTTATTTGCATTGACGGCAGTTGCAGCCATCGCTGAAGTAATATCAGTATCTAAAATTGCTGTCTTCCCCTTGTCAGTACAAGCTACCGGTGAAATTATTGGAACGATTTTAGTATCTTCGATTGCTAATAGAATTTCGGGATTAACTAATAACGGTTCACTCGCATAAAGCCAACTATCGTTAATTGCAATATGGTTAGACTTTTTAGCTACTAACAAATTCCCGTCTTTACCAGACAAACCAATGGCCATAACCCCAAGAGAACATAACTTTGATACTATACGTTTATTGATATGACCGGAAATAACCATTTCAAACAATCCAGATAATTTATCATCTCCAAAATGTGGGCTATATTTTTTATCATCTATACCAAGGAGTTTAAGCTGTTTTGTTAATAAATTACCGTATTCATGGATAACAATTAAATTCAGGCCGTTATCTACTAAAATTTCTAAATTCTCAGCAAAGTTAGAAAGCAGGATTTTATTTTCAATGATTACCGACGATAAGCGTATCACTACACTCATGTGTTTTATTAAATTACTACGTTCAATAATTTTTTTTATAAGCTGAGCTTTACCTGCTCTAATATTTTGAACAAGGAGATTTTTCTGATTATTTGACGTATTGCGCCAAGCTAAGTTGAAGTTCTTTTGCACCTACACCATTCTTGCTACTGGACAAAACAACATTACATAATAAGTATCCTAAACTTGCAAGATAATTCTTGATTTCCACTTCAAAGCCTTCTTTGAATTTTACCTTATCTGCTTTTGTAAATACTAATTGTATTTGTTTATCATATGAATGTAACAACTGAATTACTTTAAAATCATTTTCTTTAATACCTCTTCTAGCATCAATAAGCAAATTGACCAATTTAAGTGTAGGGCTGTTTTGTAAATAATGAAGTATCAGTTTTTCCCAATTTTGCTTTTCTTCTACCGGAACTTTAGCAAAACCATAACCAGGAAGGTCTGCTATAACTAATTTTTCTGCGATTAGAAAAAAATTTATCTGCCTGGTTCTTCCCGGTGTATGTGAAACCCTTGCCAAATTTTTTCTCCGGCAGATAGTATTAATCAAACTAGATTTGCCTACATTTGATTTTCCAACAAAAGCAACTTGGGGCAAGAACATTTTCGGTAATTGGCTTGGTTTTGCAGCTCCAGCAATAAATCTTGCTTCCTGCCTAAATATCTTTGTTCCTAGTTCATTGGCCATTCTTATCCAACTTATTTATGTAAAATTGCTGAATTATTGAGAGAATGTTATTCCACGACCAATAGATCAAAAGCCCTGCCGGAAAACTGCTAAACATAAACAGGAACATAAGCGGCATAAATTTCATAACCATAGCTTGTACTGGGTCAGCTGGCTGCGGACTCATTTTTTGTTGCAAATACATGGTTAGTGCCATAATTATTGGCCAAGCACCTATCATCAGAAAAACCGGAGGCGTAAACGGTAATAAACCAAATAAATTGAATATGGTTGTTGGATCTGGTGCGGACAGGTCATGAATCCAGCCAAAAAATGGTGCATGGCGCATTTCAATAGTTACATACAGCACTTTATAAATAGAAAAGAAAACAGGTATTTGAACCAATAATGGTAAACAACCGCTAACAGGATTGACCTTTTCTTTTTTATAAAGGCTCATAATTTCTTGATTAAGGCGCGTCTTATCATCTGCATACAGCTCTTTCAAACGCTCCATTTGTGGCTGAAGGTTTTTCATTTTTTTCATTGATCGATAAGATTTATTAGCTAACGTGAACATTGCTAACTTAATAATAATTGTAACGATCATTATACTAATACCGAAATTACCTACATATAGGTAGAAAAAATTCATGGCATTAAATATAGGTTTAGTAAGAATATAGAACCAGCCAAAATCAATTGCTCTATCAAACAATTTGATATTGTATTGATTCTCATATTTATCTAGCAAATCAACTTTTTTAGCACCGGCAAATAGTTTATGTGTTACTTCAAAACTCCCTCCGGATTCAATAATCTGAGCGGTTGAAACAAAATCAGCTTGATATTTATCCATACCTGATTTAATTCCATAAATAAAATTTGATGAATACTGATAAGAAGGATCAGGGATAAAGGCTGCAAGCCAATATTTATCTGTAATACCTAGCCAGTCTACTTTATTTTTTGTAAAACTTTGTTTTTTCTTATCTTTTATATCATCG
This sequence comes from Candidatus Megaera polyxenophila, assembly GCF_029982035.1. Classification (NCBI taxonomy): domain Bacteria; kingdom Pseudomonadati; phylum Pseudomonadota; class Alphaproteobacteria; order Rickettsiales; family Rickettsiaceae; genus Candidatus Megaera; species Candidatus Megaera polyxenophila. The sequence goes on along the minus strand of NZ_CP104166.1, from coordinate 1,158,716 downwards.
TAATTATATTCTTTAAGTTCACCATTAACAGCTCCTATCATTCCTTGGTGAAGAATGTTTACCATCCTTTCTGATTCATGGCTATAGGTACGATTTATCAAGGCATAATATTGGGTCTGCATAGGATGGGAAGAATGGTTAATGGTTATCTGCTTGATAGTAAACATATAATTATCGTCAAGCTCCACCTTAACCACAAATTTTATCTTTTCGGGATTAGTCCAGGTAAATGTTATAGGCTTATCCGGTGAAATAATATCACCATCTGCCTCCCAAATGGTTGAAGAATCAGGAAACTTTATATTTTTATTATTTCCAAGCCACCCTATCTCAGCAAAATAAGCCTCTTGTGCCGCTGAAGGAGAAAAAAGCACTACCGGAGGACTATTTTCATCTAAGCTTGTATGATATTTTAACAGCGTTAAATCATCAAAACGCAAGCCCTGTAGTGATATAGAACCGGAAAGCACAGTAGATTTGATAGGAATCCTTTTGGATAAATTTAATGCTTCATGGCGATTAACTACTTTATCAACGTTAGTTGATTGCGTTTCTTTTTTTACACTTTCTAGAGTTTTAGTATAATGTTTTTGTTCTTCGGCAAGCCGCTGTAATTTTGGTTTTTCGTAAAAATGCTGCCAGCCAAATATTATTAGTACCGACACCACTATAGCAGTTACCAAATTTAGAAAACTATAATTCATATTGTTTTGAGAATTTATTTATACAGTCCTTGGATTTTTATAAGATTTATAGCAAATAATCAAGCTCTTTGAATTAAAAAGCCTTAAACTATCTAAAGGTTACTAAATAAAACCAATGCCAGATTAATAACTTTTCTATAAGCTGATGCACTTAATACTTGCACGCAGCCTTTAAAAATATTATCTTGGAATCCGGCTAGTGTCGGGCGTTTAATTTGTTTAGTTGGTCAGGTTCGAAAGAAAGCAGCCAGAGCAAAACCTTAAGCGGGTCGGCGCTAGCTTTAAATACAAACCACTTAAAAACCTATGGCTAATAATTCGGCACGCTACGTCCCATTTGCCAGAAAATACAGACCAAAAAATTTTAAAGAGCTATTGGGCCAGGAAGTACTTACTAAAACTCTGAGCTATTGCATAAATAATAAAAAGCTTACAGGCGCACTGCTACTTACCGGTATTAGGGGGGTTGGCAAAACATCTTCAGCCAGAATAATAGCTAAAACCGTTAATTGTACTTCTTTATTAAACGATGATTTAAATAATGCCCTCCCGTGTGAATCATGCAAAAACTGCGAAAGTTTTAATAATAACAATCATCCTGACATTATTGAAATAGATGCAGCCAGTAGAACAGGTGTAGATGACGTTAGAGAAATAATAGAAAGTAGTGAATATCGCCCGTTACTCGGCGAATATAAAATTTTTGTAATTGACGAAGTTCATATGCTTTCCAAGAACGCATTTAATGCTTTGCTCAAATTAATAGAGGAACCTCCTCCCCATGTAATATTTATTTTTGCCACAACTGAAGTACAAAAAATTCCACTAACAGTTTTATCCAGATGTCAAAGATATGATTTACGGAGGCTGTCAATCGAGGAAATTTTGGTTCTCCTTAAAAATATTGCCCAAAATGAAAATTTAAAATTAGAGGAAGAAGCGCTAAAAATAATTGCTCTAAAATCTGAAGGCTCTGCAAGGGATGCAACGGGAATACTTGATCAGGCATCCAGTTATATTCACAACGTGAGCCAGCATAATGATATAATAACTGCTAAATCCGTCAATAAGATGCTTGGCCTTGTCCAGATCAGTACAATTCTAGAATTGATAAGGTTAATTATTGAGGGTAATACTAAAGAGGCGTTAAAATTACTTGAAGAAATATATATGAACTCTAGCAACCTAGAGCATTTTGTCGAGCAAATTGCAGATTTGATTGCCAGTTTGACCAAAGAAAAGGTAATAGCGGGTTTCCACGAACCCATGTATAAAAATTATGGGAAAGAAATTACTGATATTTTATTGAAAATAAGTTTATCCAGACTTAGCATCCTATGGCAAATATTTAGCAATGGCACTAATCAAATAAAATCTTCACATAATGAGTTAATAACTGCAGAAATGCTTATTATAAAAGCAATATATTCATGTAATATACCTGATATTGAGAATCTTTTAGATAAATCCAGCCAAATTGCAGAATTTAATGTGGAGCAGACAGCACCTTCAACAAATCCAAAAACAGAAATAAACAGAAATATTTTTGATTTTTTGAAATTTTGCCATGGCCAAAATGAAATGGAATTATACTATGTATTGCTTAATGAAGTAGAAGTTAAAAATTTCACCGAGCCATTAATAGAAATAGCCGCTAATAGCAAAATTTCTCAAGAAAAAAACCTTAAATCAATGTTACACAAATGGTCTGGGATCGAGTGGAATATTGTAATATGCAAACAGGATAAAATAAATAGCTTAAAACAGGAATTACTTAAAAAAGCAAAGGCAAGCGAAGATTTCACCGTTATAAAAAATAATTTTCCTAATGCTGATGTTTCCGATATAATTCTCAAGTCATAATTTGTCCAATTTATAAAAAATAAAGGTATTTAAAAATGAATATTAACCAATTGATGAAACAAGCACAAGTAATGCAAAAAAAGATGAAAGAACTGCAGGAAGAAATTGCCAAAAAGGAATTTGAAGGCAAATCCGGCGGAGGGCTTATTTTAGTAACCATGAGCGGTAATGGTGAAATGCAAAAAATTTCTATTGATCCCTCTCTCCTAAAACCAGAAGATAGAGAAATTTTAGAAGATTTAATAATTGCAGCCTATAATGATGCAAAAGCAAAAGCTGATCAGGAATCAAAAAGTAGCATGACGGGCGCATTTGGTAATTTTGGTGGGTTACCAGGCATGAATTTACCATTTTAGCAACATATTGGTTTAATCAATCTATTAGCAGCTAAAATGGTAATGACCAAAGAAACATCAGGGCCAGATCAACTGATTTATTTATTTTCTAAACTTCCAGGACTTGGAACGCGATCAGCAAGAAGGATAGTTCTCCATTTGTTACAGGATAAAGATTTAAGGCTCAAAGGACTCATCGAAGGCTTACAAGACGCTGCTGCTAAAATTAATTGCTGCACTATTTGCAATAATATAGATTATAGCTCGCAGTGTAGAATATGTCTTGATCAGCAGCGAAGCGATAATATTATTGCTATAGTTGAAACAGTTGCAGAATTATGGGCTCTCGAGCGTACGGGCCGTTTTAAAGGACGATATCACGTTCTTGGTGGTACTCTTTCCATTAGTGCCAATCGCAGTCCGGCAGATTTAAAATTGCCCAACCTGTTATCTAGATGTAATAACCACCAAACTAAAGAGTTAATTATTGCAACCAATTCAACCCTTGATGGACAAACTACGGCTTATTTTATTACTGAATATTTCAAGAATTATCCAATCAAAACTTCAAGATTGGCAAGTGGTATTCCAATAGGAGGAGAACTTGATTATTTGGATGAAGGAACACTATGGGCGGCTTTTGAAAGTAGAAAGCCTTTTGAGTAATTTATATAAATAATACCTTAAATCAGTAATTTCTTTTTCAAATATTGATTTAATTGATTACATATTTTTATAAATTGACATTACTTTCCCTAGCATTACCTCAAGAGAAAAGTTTTCTATAGTGGATTTTCGTGCTGCTGCTCCTATTTCTTTAGCTTTACCCTTACCTAACATTGATAAACAATACTCAATTTTATCAGCAAGTTGCTGACTATCTGCCGGCGCAACATGAAACCCTGTTTTCTCATTTTCTATAGTTTCGGCAGCTCCGCCAATATTTGTAGCTATGACCAATTTTTCCATCGATTGTGCCTCGATTATTGTTCTGCCAAAAGCTTCTGGCTCTATTGAAGCAGAAACAACAATATCAGCAATACCGTATAAATTTACTATATTAGGTTCACTTCCAAATATTTGGATTTTATGCTGCATCTTATTTTTATTGATAAGGCTTGCAACTCGCTGCACATATAACGGGTGTTTAGCTAAATCACCGGTCATAATACAGTAAAAATTGAGGTGTTTGATTTTGCTTAAAGCTTCTACTAAAACGAGCTGGCCTTTCCACTCAGTCATTCTAGCTGGTAATAGGATTACAGGTGCATTAGCAGGAACATTATATTTAGTTCTGTATTTTAGCAATACGTTTTCATTTACTTTCTCTTTAGTAAATTCCCTGTAATCAACTCCTCGGTGGATTAAAACAATTTTCTTGGGATCAACTTTGTAATTCTTTATAATATGCTCTTTTACAAACTGAGATACCGCAATAACTACAGCCCCTTCCGTCATTATACTATTGTAGAATTTTTTAATTTTAGTATGAAAATTATAAACCCCATGAAAGGTGGTAACTAATTTAATACCAGTTGCTTTTGCTGCCATAAAACAACTCCATGCCGGTGCTCTTGATCTAGCATGGATTATATCTATTTTTTCTTCGTCTATTATTTTGGCAATTTTTTGGGAATTTAACCAAATAGTTATTGGGTTCTTACTAGCTACATTTAATTTTATATGTTTTGATCCTGTTGCTTGCAAAATTTTAACAAGCGGACCTCCGGCGGATATAACTATTGATTTATACCCAGACTCAACCACTTTTTTAGCAATTTCCAACGTTCCTCTTTCAACCCCTCCAGAAACAAGCGCAGGAACAACTTGCAGGATGGTTTTTTTGTGATATTCTTCAGTAGACATAAAAATAATTACTGCCAAAAACAGATAAAATGAAAAAGCTTTATACTAGTAACAAAAAAAGATTCCTTGCATATCATAAACAAACTGGTTCAAAAAATAAAGCCCCTTATATTATTTTTCTTCACGGGCTAATGTCTAATATGAACGGCCATAAGGCTATAGCAACCGAAAAATATTGCTAGGAACTGGGGTATAATTTTATTAGATTTGATAATTTTGGTAACGGTATCTCCTCTGGTGAATTTATTGACCAGACCATCAGCGATTGGTTATCAGGAGTAAATTTAGTCATACAAGAGCTAACTGAAGGACCAGTTTTATTAATAGGTTCAAGTATGGGAGCATGGCTTGCCCTAATTGCTGCAAAATTACATCCCCAAAAAGTAATTGGTGTAATAACCCTAGCTGCGGCAACGGATTTTACTAAAGAGTTAATATGGGATAAATTTACAAATGAAGAAAAAGACATTATTAAAAAACAAGGTATATATGATGTATGCAGTAATAACCCGGAATGTAATGAATCTTATCCTATTAGTTATAATTTAATAGAAGATAGTAAAAAATATCTTATGCTTAGCAAGCTATCTGAAAAAAACATAGATATTTACTGCCCGCTACATCTTATCCACGGAGTACAAGATATTGACGTCCCTTATACCATTTCTCTGAGAATAGCCGAAAAAGTAGAATCGCAAAAAGTAGTGGTTAAGTTAATAAAAGACGCCAACCATAGACTTTCGAGAGAAGAAGATTTACTAATATTATACAATTCAATAGAAGAAGTGCTTAAATCTATAGAATAAGGTCGTTTACCTAATTATTTATTGGCAATAAAATAAAAAACTTTTTTGGAAAAAATTTAACTAAGCACTTTTACACCATTTTCATAGACTAATTTATTGGATCTGGCTAATTGACAATATCCCTTTAGGAAGTTATAACCTAGATATTTAAGAGTAAGATTAGTTGCTTGAGGACAAGAAAAATATAAATTAATGTCAGAGAATTTTCAAAAAAAAGGATTAGCCATAATCCTTTCTGCTCCTTCTGGTGGAGGAAAGTCCAGTATAGCTAGAGCCTTATTAGCGAAAGATACAACTTTAGTTAGGTCTATTTCTGCTACTACTAGAAAACCACGGCCCGGAGATATTGATGGAAAAGATTATTTTTTTAAGTCAAAAAATGATTTTTTGAAAATGATAAATGAAGGTAAATTACTTGAATATTCGGAGGTATATGGCAATTTGTACGGCATACCTAAAGATTTTGTTGAAACCCAGTTACACCAAGGACATGACATAATATTTGATATTGATATCCAGGGAGCACAAAAACTAAAAACTCTATTACAAAATTCAGTTGTTAGTATATTTATTTCCCCCCCATCTATTCAAGAACTCCGCAAAAGATTAGAAGTACGAAAGCAGGATTCTCCGGAAGAAATTGATTTAAGGGTAAATTTAGCTACAAAAGAAATTGAGCACACAAAAAATTACGACCATGTAATAGTTAATAACGATTTTTTAACTAGTGTAAACGCTATATATGACTTCATTAAATCTGAAAGGAAAAAAAGAGGATTATAGGTGAGAAAAGAAAAAAAGAAAATAATCGGTGCATTTCTAGGTACCATAGTTGAGTACTATGACTATAACCTATATGGTTTTTCTGCTGCCATAATAGCCCTTAAATTTTTTCCGGAATTAGAAAAAATTCAAAGTCTTATGTATGTATTTGGAATTTATGCAATTTCCTATATTTCGAAGCCTTTAGGATCATTAATATTCAGTTTTATAGGAGATTTTTATGGTAGGTTAATCTCTCTTCGTATTACAATAATTGGCATCGCTATTCCGACTTTTACCATAGGTATCCTCCCTGATTTTAACAGCATAGGAGTAACTGCTGCTTATATTCTGATTATCTGCAGATTTATGCAAGGTTTTTTCGTGGGGGGAGAATATGATGGAGCTGCTATTTATGTTATTGAGCATCTAGGAAAGAAATATCATTATACGGCCTCAGCAATTACTAGGACTTCCGGGGTATTTGGATTACTATTAGGTATTGCAGTTACCAATCTTTTTAACTCCTCGCTATTTCCCAATTGGGCTTGGCGCATACCATTTATTTTATCGCTTCCGCTTGCGTTTCTTACCATTTACTGTAGAAAATTTTTAACTGAAACCCCTGACTTTACAAGCTCTGCAGAACAAAAAATTGAAATTGATAAGTTAGTTCCATTTATCAAACACCATAGCTTAACGCTGTTCATGACCATATTGCTTGCCGGAGGATTTGGCGTTACTTATCAGTTATCTATTATTTTTATGAGACAATATCTACCGATAGTTATTCCAGCTACTAGCACAATTATAACCAGTTTCTCTATTTTTATAGTTTTTATATTTGGAGTTTCAATGCCAATTGCAGGTTTTTTGGCCGATAAAATCGGGGAAATGATCGTTGTAAAGATAAGTCTATTGCTTACGTTAACCGCAAGTGGATTATTAGGAATAGCCATTTATTATCAACTAATGAACTTAGCATTAATTTCTACAATTATTCTAGCTATATCGGTTGCGCCGTTTAACGCTTTAGCACATGGAATAATTATCAAAGCATTCTCAGTAAACGAACGTTACAGAGGTATTAGCCTTGGTCATACTATAGGCTCAATGCTAATGTCTGGAACAGCGGCGTACATTTCTTTATATTTTATGAATAAGTATAAAATTATGCTGTTCCCTATAATATATATAGCCTTTTCTGCCCTGGTGGCTTTCTTGGTAATCTATAAATTCTCCCAAAAACGTAAAAGCCATTAATTGAATCACTTATTAGAAATAACTAGCCTTATAAAAAATAGTTAACAACTACAGAAAAGGCCATATCTTATCCACTTTCTTTATAATTTCGTCATTCATTTTAATTTTTTCTCCCCACTGCCTTGAAGTTTCTGGTGTGATCTTATTTGTAGCATCGATACCTAATTTACTTCCAAGGCCAGACATAGGAGAAGCAAAGTCCAGATAATCGATAGGGGAGTTTTCAATAAAAGTAAAATCACGCTTTGCATCGGTCCTGGTAGCCACTGCCCACATAACTTCCGACCAATTGCGAACATCTATGTCATCATCTACAATGATAATGTATTTTGTATACATAAATTGCTGCAAGAAAGACCATATACCCATCATAATTCGTTTTGCTTGCCCGGGATAAGTTTTTCTTATAGAAATAACTCCTATTCTATAAGAACAACCTTCAGGAGGAAGCCAAAAATCCACGATTTCTGGAAATTGATTCTGAATTAAAGGTATAAATATTTCATTTAATGCTTCGCCCAAGACGGAGGGCTCATCAGGCGGTTTACCGGTATAGGTGCTTAAATAAACAGGATTTTTCCGCATTGTTATGGCTTTAATTTTGAATACTGGAAACAATTCAACGTCATTATAATAACCTGTATGATCCCCAAATGGCCCTTCCGGCAAGTATTCATCTAAACTTACATAGCCTTCTAAAATAATTTCAGCATTAGCCGGTACTTTTAAATCAATAGTTTTACACTGTACTAGTTCAATAGAACTACTTTGCAACAAACCGGCAAAATTATATTCAGACATAGTATTTGGAATTGGCATAACAGCGGCGAGAGTTAAAGTTGGATTTGCTCCAATTACAGCAGCAGCCGGCATAGGTTCTTTTAGGTTTTGCCATTTAGTATGATGTGCAGCTCCCCCTCTCATTTTAAGCCAACGCATGATAAGTTTATCTTTGCCTACTACTTGCAACCGATATACGCCGAGATTATAACTATCTGTTTTATCACTGCCAGTACCTTTTGTAATAATTAAAGGCCAAGTAATTAAAGGACTTACGTCAAGTGGCCAACATTTTTGAATCGGCAAAATGTTTAAATCCGGTTCTAGAATAACAACCTCCTGGCATACTGCTTTTTTTACATTTTTAGGGGACATCGATAATATTCTTTTTGCAATCGGTAACATAGAGAATGTTTCTTTAATAGAAGATGGCGGTTCCGGATTCTTCAAAAAGGCTAGTAATTTCCCGAATTGGCGAAGCTCTGATTGCGAGTTTAAACCCAGAGCCCAGCTTATTCTCTGGGGATGAGCATATAAATTAGTAACAATTGGGAATTTAGATTTTTTACCATCTTCCTTAATAACATTTTCAAAGAGCAATGCAGGACCATTATTATGTAAAAACCGCTTACTGATTTCTGTTACCTCAAGCTGTGTTGATACTACTTCTTTAATTCTTTTTAAATGGTTATTTTTCTCTAAATATTCTAAGAAAGCAGGCAAATCTTTAAAGATCATATAGTCGATTTGTTAATTTTCCAAATACTGAAAACTATACAAAGGAATATGTTTAGGTAACAGGCAAAAATATATATAGCTTCTTTATAAGCAGCTTTTTGTAAAGTAAAGTGAAAGTAAGCAACTATTACCAGAGGCCAAAAAGTATAAATCATTTGCCTAATGTTAGACTTCCTACTATCCTTATTCGTAGTGAGAAACATACTTAGTGCTAAAAGCACTAGAGCATAATTAAATAAAGGCCAAATTAACCTCTGATGACCGTCTACAATTAACCTCTTCTTGCTTTCCTCAGGTAAATTATTAATAGGGTGTAACATCTCTGGTACATAAAGCTCTAAACTTGTTTTACTACGATCATTTTTATCAGGATCATCATTTTTAATCGCTATTAACAACTGATCAAAATATAATTTTGTTATGTTCTGATTATTATCAAAAGATTGTCTAAAACCTTGCCTTAATTCAAACAATGGTATACTATCGTGTGTTATTATTTTACCAGTTTTAGCAAACAAAACTGTACGATCTTTCGGAATTCTATTATCAAATAAAATTACCCCTTCCAAAGTACCGTCTGCATTTTTTTTATCGAGGTAAAGTGTAAAATTTTTGGATATTTGGTTAAACGTTTTTGCCTCAATGATATTTGTTGATACATAATTTTGGCGAAAATTATTAAGATCATCTTTTAATTTACTATAAGACAAAGGCATTAAATATAAAGATATATAGTAAGAAACCATAGTTATGCAAATAACAATAAGAAGTGCCGGCTTTGCCAGGGAAAAATTACTAAGGCCAGCTATTCTAAGTATGATTAGTTGTCTATTTTCTTGTAGCTTGCTATAAATATATATTACTGCTAACACAGAAATAAAAGGGGAAATCATAAAAAATATCGAAGGTATTATAAGAATAATTAGGCTTAGAAAATCAATTAATTTTACTCCTTTCTCTAATAGATATAATAACTTCAATATCTGCGTAATCCACACTAGGCTAGTTAGCACAAAACTTAACGCTATAAAAGGGTATAGGATAGTTTTTGCAATGTATTTTTTATAAATTAACATTAAAAAATTATTTAATTTGTTTCACTTAGAGGGAAGTTAAAGTGGCCATGCGATATTGATTCTATAGTTACAAAATCCAGATTGTTAAGATTTGTGCTTAATTTTACAAAAACTCCATCATTATTAATTTTGTAAACTTTCCCTACCAAAATGCCATAAGGGTAGATTTTACCATCCCCGGAAGTATATACTAATTCACCCACTTCTGCTTTATGTTCTTCTGGAAGATAAATTAATAACATGTTATTTCTCTGATTTGCTAAAATGCCTCTTTCTCTAGAAGATGAAGTAATAACTGGTACCCTCGAGTTAGGATCACTCAATAGCATTACGGAAGAATAATTATTACTTACATTTATAATTCTTCCAACAAGTCCCTCTTGATTTGTTACTAAATCATTTACTTTAACCTTGTTATTCTCCCCCGCTTCAATCACAGCAGAACTAGATAAAGGCGTAATATTTGCTCCTACTAACCTGGAAGTTATATAGTTACTTTCCGCCCTATCTGTTACTTTTAGTAACTTCCGGAGTTCATTATTTTCAGATAAAACATTTATTGCAGTTTTTTCTAAATCAGTCATCCTGGCTAATTGCAGTTTTAATTTTATATTTTCTGCCTCCAGATTACGAAAATAAGATAATCTATTGTATAATAATTCAACATTTTCTATTAGATTATCAACTATTAAAGACCCCGTAGATAGTAAAGTACCGTATACTTCAAGTGATGACTTAGATATAGTTTTTATAGGAAAATATAACAAATAGGAAGAGCCGCAAATTAGGAATATAATACAAAACTTTTTAAAGAGAAATAAGGTAAATCTGGCTAATTCAATAAAATGATTTTTAGTTCTTATCCTATTCTCAACTAGAGCCATAACTAATCTTGTTTAAATAATACATGTTTTAATTTTGAAAAATCTTCTAAAACCCTACCAGTACCAAGTGCTACACAAGCTAAAGCTTGATCAGCTACAAATACCGGTAATTTCGTAGCTTCTCTTAATACATGGTCTAAATTTTTCAGAAGAGCCCCCCCTCCTGTTAGAACTATCCCTTTATCTACAATATCAGATGATAATTCAGGCGGAGTGCATTCAAGGGCAATTTTTACTGCTTCCACTATCTGACTAATAGGTTCAATTAAACTTTCAGAAACTTGTTGCTCATTTAATAACATTTCTTTAGGTATTCCATTAATTAAATCTCGCCCTTTAATTTCAACCTCTCGAAATAGGCTATTTGGTGCAACATAAGCTGTACCGATCTGTTTTTTTATTTTTTCAGCCGTAGATTCACCAACCAATAAATTATAATTTCTTCTAATATAGGAAATAATTGCTTCATCCATTTTGTCTCCACCAACTCTAACCGACTTTGCGTAAACTATTCCACCTAAGGATAAAACAGCAACTTCTGTAGTACCACCACCTATATCTACAATCATGGAACCGGTAGGCTCTGTAACCGGCAGCCCAGCGCCTATGGCAGCTGCCATAGGTTCTTCAATCAGAAAAACATCGCGTGCTCCAGCGCTCTCTGCAGCTTCTTGGATTGCACGTCTCTCTACAGGAGTTGACCCAGACGGTACACATACTATAATCCTTGGACCGGTTAATGTTCTCCTATCACTTACTGAGCGAATGAAATACTTAATCATTTCCTCTGCTCCTTTAAAATCAGCTATCACTCCGTCCCTGAGCGGCCTTTTTGCTTCGATATCCGCCGGAGTCCTCCCTAGCATCATTTTAGCCTCATGGCCGAAAGCGTAAGGCTTTTTAGTACCGTTTTGTTCTATTAAAGCTACCACTGAAGGTTCATTTAGTACTATACCTTTACCTTTTACATAAACAAGGGTATTTGCAGTTCCAAGATCTATAGCAATATCTGCTGAAAAGCTATTAATAAATTCCAAAAATTTCCTGATCATTATCCGTTATACCCTTAATTATCTAATATCTCGTTTTCTCAACAATTTGTTAAAAAATAGAGTATATCAAGATTCATGAAAATGTAAAATGACAAAATTACCGATTAGAATTATTAATGAAACTGGCAATAAAACTGCAAACATTGGAGCAAGTCCGCTATATGCCAGAATATGAAGGCTGATTTCTAATGCAAAATAAGTGGTAATTCCAACAATAACAATAAACGCCTTATCTTTAACACCGGAATTACTTCTATTGTCAAATTTCAGAAACCAGCAAGCTAAAAGTGCCATGGCAAGGGTCGCAAGTGGTTTAAATAGTTGTTTAAAAAAATAGATTTGATAATTCAAAATTGGAAGCCCGGAACTGACCAATTTGTTGATTAGTTCCGGTAAATCCCAAATAGAAACCATTTCTTGTGCAGTGAATCTTTGGAACAAGCTATTGATTGATAAATTGGTTTGTAAAGATAGTTCATTTAGCCTGAAGCTTTTATTAAGAGTAGTAACTAAAGGATTGTAAACCTTAAATTGATTATTATCCAGTTCTGCGTAAGAGGCATCAATTCTCTGTATTAATTCATTTTTTGAATCAACCCCAATTATAGTAATATCGGAAATGGATTTTGTTGATATATCAATTGATTTTGCTTTAATTATGCGTTTCGTATCTTGGTATTTTTCGCTGAAGTAAATATCTGTTTTAGAAATAATAAGGTTATTATGTAAAGGACTATTGTCTAATTTTGCCTCTATCCTTTCATATTCTCTCATAGCATAAGCTCCTAGAGGATTTATTATTGCTGCTATAATAATGCCAAAAATAAAGCTCATTACAATTGGTACGGCAAAAACCCGCCACACTGGAGTTCCATTACTGACAATCACTATTAACTCATTATGTATAGATAAAGAGCTTAAGAACAATATAGTACTAATAAAACCAATTATAGAACTGATTTCGTTAAATAGATAAGGTATCTTCAGTAATATTAAAAGCCAGAAATCTTCAGACTGAATATGCACAGATTTAAATTTCTGTAATATACCAAAAGCACCTGAAATAACCAGAATCGCAAATAGCACAATAGAGGTTAAGAACAGATACCACGAAAATCGGCGCATTAAATATTTAGTGAGAATTGGAGAGGTTAGCATGAAATTAAATTTGTTGATTTTATGCGAAGCTGGAAGTCGATAAACGAAACTTTATCTTAACTCTCTAAAAATATCAGGTGGTGGGCCCGGCAGGACTTGAACCTGCGACCACTCCGTTATGAGCGGAGCGCTCTAACCAACTGAGCTACAAGCCCTAAAAATTCTCTATCTGCAATTATTACTTATACTAACGCTTTTTTTAGTTTCTTATATACTCGCCTTGAGATAAAGTCCAGAAATTTTTATCAGGTTTTTATGTTTTATTATTATTAAGCACGGTTACCCCAAGCGTTCTTACCCAATTTTTAAGCAATAAACAATCATGTAGTGCGGTATATACAACGTAACCGCCCCATAAGTTTATAATAGCAAAATTTACACTTTTTAGTAACAGATAACTTAAGTAGGTTTTAACGCTCTTCTACCAATCAAACTGAAGTAGCAACCATCTGATACCAGGAAAATATTATTTTACGCTAACCCCAGGCTTTTTGGTTTACTATATTTAAGCCACAGGTCTATCATCAGTTTTGTGATGATTAATGCGCCGTACATTGAAGAAATAATTCCAATGGTTAAAGTCACTGCAAAACCTTTAGTTGCTCCAACCCCAAATGTATATAATAAAAAAGCAGCAATTAATGTAGTAATATTTGAATCCATAATTGTTGCAAACGCTGATTCAAAACCAACTTTTACAGCATATAAATTAGAACAGCCCTTGGCCACTTCTTCCCTAATTCTCTCGTAAATCAGCACATTTGCATCAACTGCCATGCCTATTGTTAAAATAATCCCCGCAATACCAGGTAGAGTTAGTGTTGCCTGTAACATTGAAAGTAATGCTAGGATAAAAAATAAATCTATTACAAGGGTAATATTAGCAAAAATTCCAAGAATGCCATAAGAAAGAGCCATAAAACCTACCACCAATAAAAATCCAGCTAAAGCAGCTACTTTCCCTGATTCAATAGAATCTGCGCCTAAATTCGGACCTATTGTTCTCTCTTCTACTACTTTTAATTGAGTGGGAAGTGCGCCTGCTCTAAGTAGGAGCGCAAGTTCAGAAGCAGAATCAATCGTAAAATTACCAGAAATAATACCGTCACCTCCTAAAATTGGTTCATTAATTATCGGAGTACTAAGAATTTTTCCATCCAAAACAATAGCTAATCTCTTGCCCCGATTTTTACTGGTTACTTCAGCAAACTTCTTTGCGCCAATATGGTTAAATGAAAAGCTTACAGCAGGCATTGAGTCCTTATTAAAAGAAACAAAAGCATTATTTAACTCATCTCCACTAACAATAACTTTCTTTTTGATTATAATTAGCTCCTGCTTACCGCTCTCATCAGACTTAACCACCATTGATCCGCTCGGAATATGACCATGTATGGCTTTTTCAATATTTGCCGTTTCATCGACTAGGTGAAAAGTAAGTTTGGCAGTCTTCCCTAATAAATTTTTCAGTTTTGCGGGGTCATCTTCTCCAGGAACTTGCAGTAAAATATTTCTAACCCCTTGTCTCTGAATTATAGGTTCTTTGGTTCCAGTGTTATCAACACGCATTCTAACAATTTCAATAGACTGGTCAATAACCTTGTCTTGCAATTGATTTAGTTGATATTCGTCATAACCAATTATTACTATATTACCGTTAATACCCACATCAAGATTTGGATCGATCTTCTTAACAATTTTTTTTACCTCTGTAAAATCATCTACTGATTTTATCTCAAAATTTATATTGGCTTTATCAATTACTAGGGTCTTGTACCCAACTTTTTCCTGGCGTAAATATTTCTTTAAACTATCGGCAATTGATTGACCGACACCATCTAAATAACTTTCAAAGTCAACATCAAGCAACAAATGAGATCCTCCACGTAAGTCTAGGCCTAAATTTACCTTATCCCCGGGTAACCAATTATATTTTTTTTCAGTAAAATTCGGTATTACATAGAGAGTGGCAATAATGATAAGTAAGAAGGTTAATGCTATTTTCCAAGTAGATATGCTTTTCATTTCATCCCTTTAAATTATTTGATGCAGAACAACCCTTATACATTCTCCAATGAACTACAAAGAAAAATAAACCGGTAATAAGCCAAGTAATACAATTAATTACGGTGCTAATAGCATCGCCTTTAATTCTATTTATATAACTTTCTCTCTCCGCAAGTCTTTTTTCTACTAGTGAATTGGGATCAATTATTTGCCAACTTTCCTTATTACTAGGGTCACTCCGCTTTTGAGAATCAATATATTTCTCATTGCTAGTAAATTTATCTAACTGATTCATGTATTTGTACTCCGGTAACAGAATATCCGTCGCATTACCAAGCATAATACCAATAGTTATCATCATTACTATAGATGCTATTAAACACACAACTAAGCTATATAGCTGCACTAGGTTTTTGAACATTATAAAATTATGACCTTTGCATTATTATTCAGCCTTATAACAAATCATTTATTGCTTAATTTATCTGCATCTTTTTTCTTGGCCAAAGATTTATTATCTTTTGCCTCTTCTTTTTTTGGCCGGCTTAATATATCAGAAATAGAGGTTTTCAACATTTTGATCTCAACATCTTTAGCAATTGATATATGTACCGTATTGTCACTATCATTAATCTTACTAACAATACCAATAATGCCAGAATTTGTTAATACTTCTTCTCCCTTTTTGACACCAGACACTAGATCTTGTTGGGCGCGGCGGCGTTTTTCTTGTGGACGAATCAATAAAAAGTAAAACACAGCAAAAATCAAAACCATCGGCACAAGGCTAGTCCAGCTATTCCCTATAGATTCAGGAGCTTTTGGTAGAGCGTCACTATCCTGCAAAGTAACAGTATCTGAGGAAGTAGCCTTCGTTAAACTTTCTTGTGCGTAAACGTCATTAATAAACATACTATTCTCCTTAAGATTTAAATTTATTTTCAGTAATTATACAGTTTTAGCCTTTTCTTTCAATTGCTTATTATGCAATTTGTAATACTCGCTTTTTAAGTTAATCAGTTCTTCATGTGTACCTTGTTCTTCTATTTCGCCATTTTTCATGACGATAATTTTGTCTACATCCCTAATACTTGCAAGTCTATGAGTAATAATCAAAGTAGTTTTTCCTTTGCGTAGATTAGTAAAGGAATGTACTATCGACTGTTCAGACTCTGGATCAAGAGCACTTGTTGCTTCATCAAATAGCATAATTGGTGAATTTTTTAAAAATGCCCTGGCTATGGCAAGTCGTTGTTTTTGTCCACCAGATAAAGTACATCCACCTATACCTATTACAGTATCATAGCCGTCAACTAGCTTACTGATAAATTCATCTGCATCTGCATGCTTAGCAGCATCGATGATTTCTTGACGAGTGGCCGCTAAATTGCCATAAGCTATATTTTCTGCAATACTAGCATCAACTAATATAGTATCTTGCGAAACCATGGCTATTTGATTTCGCAAATGGGTAACTGAAATATCTTTTATATCATTTGAATTTATTAAAACTCTACCTTCCGTTGGGTCATAAAAACGTACCAATAAATTGGCCAGGGAAGTTTTACCGCTACCAGATTTACCAACAATCGCATAAGTTTTTGCTTTTTCTATTTTGAGATTGACAAGTTTTATAGCTTCTTTTTCTTCAAAATTTAATGTAATCTTTTCAAAAAAAATCTCCGGACACCCAAAATCAGGTTTTAAGGCATTGGCATTATCTTGAATTAATGGTTTGGTATCAAGAATATTAAATATTCTATTTGCCGCAGCAAGTCCTTCCTGTAAATTTACATTAAGTGATACTAAACTTTTAAACGGTCTATAAGCAGAGACAAAAGCAGCAATAAAAGTAAATAATTCACCAATTGTCATATCACCAGATATCACCTGAAAACCGCCATACCAAAGCACACACGCAATAGCTAAACCACATAAAAACTCCATAACCGGAGAAGTTAAAGAATCAAGCATCGCAGACTTTTTATAAAAAGTTAAAATTTTTGTAGTTATCTCTTTAGCTCTAACAGATTCTATTTTCTCTGCGCAAAAAGATTTGATTATTTTTATGGATTGAAATGTTTCATCTAGTCTGGCAGTATAATTACTTAGTTCTTCCTGAGCATCTCCTGTTATCCGGCGCATTTTCCTTCCAAGTTTTTGAACAGGATAAATTGCAATTGGGAAAGCTAGAAAAACAAACATAGATAAAAATGGTTCTAAGCTAAACATTATGATAATCAGAAACACGACTGAAAGAAAGTATTTAGCACAACCGACAAGCATATTCGAAACAGCACCACGCATTAATATTATATCATTAGTAAAACGCGAAATAAGCCGCCCGGAAGATTGAGATTGAACATAGGCAAGATCAGCATATAATAGATGTTCATACATTTGTATTTGCATGTCAGTCAATATCTTCTGACCGACATATTTTATTAGATAACCCTGATAATACTCAGCTATGCCCTTTATTACATATACTCCAAGCATTAAAAGCGGGATGATAACAAGCATGCGCATATTGCGAGCAACTAATATTTTATCAATTGCCGGTTTAGTTAACCAAACCACTGCCGCAGAGCACGTAGCTACTACAACCATGAAAAAAATAGCGATAAATATTTCAGATTTATAAGGTTTAACATGGTTAACCAAAAGTCTTTTTATTACCGCTGATGATTTAAGATTTTGCTGCAACATTATTAAATATGTTTGATGGATAAAGAGCGTTTTATTAATTATAACTATTTCTTCAATAAGGCAATAAATAAAATATTAAGCATCCTCATATTTTATCCCCTAATAGTTTTAAGCTTATAAGGCTATCAAGTCTACTCCAGACAATAACCAGCTCCTCTTATAGTTCTAATTACTTGATTACCATCATTTAAATTCATCATTTTTCTAATACGGTTAATATGCACATCAACAGTTCTAAAAGATATCTCTTTATCTACGCCCCATACATAATCAATTATTTGTCTACGGGAATAAACATTATCTGGATTTGTTATAAACAGCTGCAACAGCTAAACTCAGTAGGTCCAAAATGGACCTGTTTTTGACCGTGAAAAACTTTATAAACAGCTAAATCCATGGTAATATTTTTATTTTTAACAAATTTATTTTGAAATACAGGATTAGATTTTCTAAGGAGAGATTTAACAGTAATCATAAGCTCATTGGGGGTGAAGGGCCTAAATAAAATTTTATGAGAATTATCACCATTGATATTATAATGCTGGACCGATTCTCCTTGATTAACCAAAAAAATTATTGGCAGTCTTTGCAAGCCTTCTATTTTTTTAACCGACCAGCCATTTCAATTGCTGAAACATCCTGTAGTCTAGAACTAATTATAACGGCATTTGGCGTATTTACATATGCCAACCTTAGAGCTGCTTCTGAATTTCTGGCTCTTGTTACATCAAACCAATACCTCTCTATAGTATTGCACAAGATAAGCCACCTATCGGTGGCAGCTTAAAAGAAGATACTCTTGACCGATAAATATTTATGGAGGATTATAATACTGGTATTTGATTTGTTTTAACTTGAGTTATAAAGACTGAATGTTAGACATACATAAGATAATATATAATTGAGTTATGAGTAACTTGCACTCTGAGCAGCATTTGGTCAATGAATTAGCGGTAAAAACTCTTAAGGCCATTTCTAAAGAGCAAGCAATTCCTTACAGCAGGATCAAAAAGATTTTTTCCGAAGGAGATAAGGAAATAGCCAAGGCTTTCTGGATAATGTTGCGAAAAATATCTCCCAATCATAAGTATAATTCTGTTTACTATTGCCCTGATTGTAAAGAATTTGATTTAGAACGCAAAGGAAGAAAGATTCCTTGGTAAGAAAACATTAACTATAAGTAATTTATGGAAATAGTCGGTAAAGGAATATCTATAAAACATATTTTTCTAGACCGTGGTAATTGGTCTCGATTTCGCTAAAAAATACGGCAAGCTAAGATACGGCATTATTTTCAACGTCACTAAAGTTATATCGTGTGGAACGAAATATTTAGGATTTAAACGTTATAGCTGCCGTGATTGTAACCGCAATAAATCGGTAGCATTCAGCTGTAAAGGTAGGTTTTGTTCTCGTTGTGGTAAGAAACAAACGGATCAATGGGTGAGTAAGGCTAGCAATGTTCTACCAAAAACACGATGGCAGCACATTACATTTACAATGCCGGACTCTTTATGGCCGATATTTTGGCTCAATCGTGATCTGTTTGGATTGATTTCCGGTATTGCAGCAGGAATTATTAAGGAGATAGCTACAAAGAAAAATCTTGTGGTTGGTATATTTACTGCCTTACACACTTTCGGTAGAGATTTAAAACGCAATGTTCATATCCATTTATCGGTTACTTGCGGCGGTATAAATAGCAAAGGCAAGTGGCAAAAATTATTTTTTCCTGCCGAACCTATTAAAAAAATGTGGAGACATAGAGTCCTTGAGTTATTTCGCTTTCAATATATCTCAAGTAATTTGAAGTTGCCGTCCGCATATCAAAATGCTGAGAATTTTAATAACTGGATGAGTAGTTTATACGAAATCAGTTGGTATGTTTATTTACAAAAACCATCGGATGATCATAAACGCAACATAGAATATTTAGGGCGGTATATAAAACGCCCCCTATTTCCGAGACAAGAATAGAAAATTACGACGGAAAGCAGGTAACGTTTAAATTTCTTGATCACTATAATAATACAATTGATCGCATAACTATGCCCGTGATGCAGTTCATAGCTAGTCTGATTATGCATATACCAGATCGTTATTTTCGAATGATTAGGTATTACGGTTTTTTATCTAATAGAACTAGGGGCGTACAATTACCTATCGTATATAAGGCAATTAATCAAATCGTTCATAAGAAAACTAAGCTCATTAGTTGGAGATTAATGATTTGGTTGAATTTTAAAATAGATCCTCTGTTTTGCTATAATTGCAATAAATGTATGAATCTGCGGCAAGTTTATTACGGTTTATCTCCGCCATTGTTATTAATAAGAATCAATGAATTATTATCAACGCCTAGATAACATCATTATGGCGAACACTTCTTTCACGTCTTAGCCACATAATTTGTAAAACTGAACCTATTTTTAGATAGATTCTGGCAGAGATTTTTATAAAAGTGTTGATAATTTCTAATATTGTGGCTTGTAACTACATTTTATTAAACGAATTTTCAAAGTTTTGATTAACAATTTTTCTGGTTACAAATTTTGAAATTCCTATACTATAAAATAGCGTTCATTTGATCATCATGTTCTATAACTAGAATTTTAGGTGGTAATTTATCTGACACTTTAAACTCTCCTTAAAAATACATTCGCTTAATTAAATAAAATGTACAAAACATTACAAATACCTTACAAATTTATAAACAATAGTAACATTCCTTTAAACAAAGCACTTTATACACTGATTTAATAAAAATGACAGACATTTTTGCATTACGTAATAAGATTATGCTTGAATAAATCAGTTTAAATTGTTATAAATACGCTTAATTATTTAATTCAGTAGATTTTGGGAGATTCTTTAATATGGCTTTTTATGAATCAATTATCGTCATTCGTCAGGACGTTTCGTCTTCAGATGTTGATAAAATAGCCGACGATTTCATTAAGATTATCAAAGACCATAACGGTAATGTTCTTAAAACCGAATATTGGGGTTTAAGAACCCTTGCTTATGAAATTAAAAATAATAAAAAGGGTCATTATTATTTCATGGGGATAGAAGCTGATAATATTCTGGTAAAAGAACTTGGAAGAAAAATTAAATTAAGCGAAAGTGTCATCAGATCTTCTCTTGTTAAAGCAAAAGAAATAAGTAAAGAACCTTCACCAATTTTAAGAACAAAATCACTAGAACTTGAGGAAACAGTTGATGTTACTATAACTCAACAATAAGAATAAATATTAAATAGATTACTTTGATGTCTTACGAAAATAATACGGATAACTTGGATTACGATTCAAGATCAGGTGCAGATAAGAATAATTCGAAAATGTTTTTCAGAAAACGTAAAGGGTGTCCTTTATGCTCAGATGGATCACCAGAAATAGATTATAAAGACCCTGAACTTCTTGGAAAATTTATTTCAGAAGGAGGAAGAATGTTACCGAGTAGAATTACAAATGTGTGTTCTAAACATCAACGTAACATAAAAAAATCCATAAGACATAGCCGTATTATTGCTTTATTACCTTTTGTATTCCAAGGCAAATAATAAATTCCCTTTTGATTTTATGTCAAAAGTTATTTACACTTTATTTTAATTAATGTTAGTTTTAAGTCCATGCAAGTCATTTTAATAAAACCAGTTAGAAAACTAGGAAAAGTCGGTGAAATAGTTAATGTAAAAAACGGTTATGGCCGGAATTTTTTAGTTCCTCAAGGCATGGCAATAAGGGCAACAAAAGAAAATTTAGGTAAATTTGCTGCTCTTCAACGGAAACTTGAAGAAAAAAACACTGAAGAAAAATTAAAAATGGAAGCCGCCGCAAAAGCGTTAGATGGTAAACATTTAACTTTTGTCACCCAATCCGGAGCAGACGGTAGACTGTTTGGGTCTATTTCTTTAAAATTAATAGCTTCTGCCCTTTCTGAGCTTAGTGAATATAAACTTAATTATTCAAACATAATCCTTGATGAACCTATAAAGGTTAATGGTGTCTTTAAGGTTCAGGTGATGTTACACCCTGAAATTTTTGCATCCGTGTTAGTAGTTGTAGCAAAATCAGAATCAGAAGCCCAAGATGCCCTAAGTGAATACAAAGAAGGCGGGAAGAAAAAATCTGATGATGAAAAAGAACAAGAATTAGATCTAATTGAAAAAAATTAGCTAAAAAATAAACCTTACAAGTCAATTGAATTACTCGTAAATTTGGTTCAACACTCTTATCTCATTGTTTATTGGCCGGACTCAGGCTCAGTAATATAAGCAATTTTTTTAAATTACTTATTATATGTCTCTCTGAGGTAATATTATTTTCCTAGTAACTTGTATCCATATTATTTTTATGGATTTGTACTATTATATGTTGTATTATGCCATTAATTTTCTAGCAGTAATTATTTTAATACCTTAAAATGCAGTTATTTCCATTAAAAATCTTTCCAAGTAATACTAATTTTGATTTTATGCGAGTCAAAAACCTTAATTATGCTTTATCTGTTTTTTTATTTATTCTTAGCTTAGTGTGGATTGGTATTTATAAATTTAATTTTGGTATTGATTTTGCTGGAGGAATCAGTATGGAACTGCGCATTAACCAAACTCCTGACCTAGCTAAAATGCGTATGATACTTAACGAGCTTAATATTGGTGAAATAGTGCTGCAGAATTTCGGCAGCGATAAAGACATTTCAATTCGTGCAGGAATTAGCAGCGAAGAAAATTTAATGCACAATATTGAGCTTATCAAGTCTGCTCTAAAACAAAACTTTCCATATGAAATTGAATATAGAAAGGTAGATTTTGTTGGACCACAAGTTGGTAATCAGATGATACAATCAGGAATTATGGCAATGCTATTATCATTTTTATCTATTATGGTCTATATTTGGATAAGATTTGAATGGCAATTCGGCATAGGTGTTTTAGCTGCATTAATACATGACGCAGTTTTAAGCCTCGGTTTTTTAAGTGTTACCAAGCTTGATTTTAATTTAAGTACAATTGCTGCTATTTTAACTATAATAGGGTATTCGGTAAATGATACAGTAGTTATTTATGATC
This sequence comes from Candidatus Megaera polyxenophila, assembly GCF_029982035.1. Taxonomy (NCBI): domain Bacteria; kingdom Pseudomonadati; phylum Pseudomonadota; class Alphaproteobacteria; order Rickettsiales; family Rickettsiaceae; genus Candidatus Megaera; species Candidatus Megaera polyxenophila. Next base: position 1,135,636 of record NZ_CP104166.1, on the reverse strand, counting down.
GAATTCGGGAAAATTTACGCAAATATAATAAAAAAACTATTGGTACTATAATTAATATGAGTGTAAACGAAACACTATCTAGAACAACAATAACTGTATTTACTACACTACTTGCAAACCTTGCTTTAATATTATATGGTGGTGAGGCAATAAAAAGTTTCAGTGTTTTAGTATTTTTTGGAATATTAATTGGTACTTATTCGTCTATTTTTATTTCTGCTCCAATAATTACATTATTTAATTTTAAAAACTTAAAATAATAATATTTTATGAGAATTTCAGCAAATGATATAAAATCTGGTAATATATTAGATTACGAAGGTGAATTATGGGTTGTTTCCAAAACCCCTGAACATACAAAACCTGGAAAGGGCGGAGCTTATGTACAGGTAGAGATGAAAAACTTGCGCACCGGTAATAAATTAAATCAACGTTTTAGCTCCAGTGAAAGCGTTGAAAAGGCTTTCCTTGAAAGGAAAGAAATGCAATATCTATATAAAGAAGAAAATCTTCTGGTGTTTATGGATCCAGATTCCTTTGAACAAATAATGATCGATCAAGAATTAATGAAAGATAAATTACCATTTTTGGCTGATGGAATGAATGTGGAAGTGGAATTTTACCAGGATAAACCGCTGGGTATTATACTTGCGCAAACTGTTATACTAGAAATACAGGAAACTGACCCTGTAATTAAAGGGGCTACTGCAACCTCCTCTTACAAACCAGCTATAATGAACAACGGGTTAAGGGTAATGGTCCCCCCTTATTTAGTAAGTGGAGAAAAAATAATAGTTAAAACTGAAGACGCTACTTTTGTCAAAAGAGCAGAGTAATGCAGAATCAAGTTGTTTTAATTAACGATGCCATAAGAGAAGCCTCTAAATTTCTGCACCGAGATTATTTTGAACTGGAAAATTTGCAAAGTTCTGCCAGAAGCCTAAGAGTTTTCGTTGATAAAGCAAAAACCCGAGTTACAGAGAATTTACAAAAATCGCTTAGTAAATATTATAAAACTATTATTTTCGACTCGCCAGAACTGGACTTATCGGCTCTAGATTTTACAGGACCTGTAGCTCTTGTTGATGCTTTAGATGGAAGTTGTAATTTTGAAAGAGCCATTCCTTTTTTTGCCTTAGTAGTAACAATTTTAACAACAAAACAAGGAAAAATCTCTGCTGAGAAAGTAGCAGTTAACTTTCCTATTTTGGGTGATACCTATTATGCAGAACAAGGCAAAGGAACTTGGCTTGAAAGGCATTCTTTTAATTTTGGCGGTGGAACTACTAGATTAAGGGTATCAGTTAATTCTAAATTAGAGGAGAGTTTAGTTAGCTGTAACTATCAACAGCTAGAGCTGGCACAAAAAATATCCACAAATATAAGGATTTTCGAGTCATATGCTTATCAAATTGCTCTCTTAATTAGCGGTAAGTCCGACATCGCCATATTAACAAATAAACCAATGAATCATGGGCTTGATTTATTAGTTCGTGAAGCTGGAGGCATAAGCTACAGCAAAAATAACTTTTTTATTGCTTCTAATCACCAAATTCAAGAAAATCTAAAAAAAGCCTTATTTTAGGAAACCAACTAAACTTACGTGTTCTTTGCCCGTTACTTTATCATTCGGATAAGGACATTATCTTTACGTACAAAGTGATGGTATAATCCAGCACTTATATGTAGCACTATTAAAGCTGCAAACACGAAGGCACTAACTCCGTGTAAATTATTAAAAAAGCTAGCTAAAACAGGGTTTTTTTCCAGTGGCGGTATTAAAAATAGATTAAAAATATTTATTTCGTGTCCGCCAAAACGTGACATTAAAATCCCACTAACCGGCATCAAAAACATAAATATATACAGCAGAGAATGAGTAAACTTAGAAGCTAATTTCTGCCATAATGGTAAATCAGCTGGTAATTCTAACTTTACATTAATCCAACGCCATAAAACCCTTAACGATACCAAAAACAAAACAAGCACACCCGTCGCTTTATGCATACTATATAGCTGCCACTTATCAACTGATGGCAGCATCGATACCATAATAAAGCCAATTACTAACAAACCTACTATGGCAATACCAATAAACCAATGGAATAATTTAGTAATCAACCCGTATGATGATAAGGTATTTTTTAGCATCCCTCCTCCAAATAATTATCATTAATCAGAGCTTATTTTTCTAATATATGCAATAGATTTCAGTTTATTGCATATATTTTCAAATATAGGTCGTGGTAAAATGCCTTTAGTAACAATTTCTAGGTAATTATTCTTAATAGTGATGTTAAATGACGGTTCAGTAAAATTAAAACCGTCAATATCTTTGGCAATCCTTATAAAATAACCAAGAATTTGGCTATTTTTAAAGTCCTGTTTGCACAGAAGTTTTTTAGAAATTTTAACCAGTTCTATATCGGGTTTAAAATTTGAAGAATATGATAGTATAAGTGCTATCATCAACCTGTGGCGATGAGTAAAAGGAATTTCTGAATTTAAAATGAATTCGGAAATTGCCTTTGGCGAAAGCGTTTGATCAAAATATTTGTTGAGCGACTGTAAAATAATTGCTAACTTCAAGACCTGATTTAGGTCTTTTGATTCTTCAATCAAAGGTTCTATTATTTCGTAATATTTGTCAAAATTTGTTGTCCCCAATTGGTACTTGCAACAATAAATTACTTTCTGTAGTACTATATCCTGATTTTTTTCAATTTTAGGCAGCATTTCGTATCTTACTCCCTCCTTCAACCCGAATATGGAAACAATTATATTTTTAGGTTGAAAAACCTCTAACATTGCCTGCGCTACAATTAGTGCATTTGGATTCAGAGTCCTACTATTTAGCTTAAACTTATTACGTTGAAATTCTTTAATATTCTTTAAGTACAAACTAAAATCCTCTTTTGAAATGCTGAGGTTGTGCAAATTTTTTAGGGGGTATTTATTGAATTCGATAAAAAAGCGACAAATAAACCTTAGAGCTCCGCCAATTAAATATAAATTTTCATATTGATAATTACCGTATTCAACTCTAATAATTCTAGTTATATCTTCTAAATTTTGTAATTTCCTGGTAGTAATTATTTTAGTACCAAGAGCAAGAGAACTTAATTTACCAATTACACGGTTATTAATTTCTATCAGTTCTAAACTCCCCCCACCTAAATCGGCAGCTACGCCGTTTACATCTGAAATACCGGATATCAAACCGACTGCTGTTAAATAGGCTTCCTTTTCACCTGAAATAACTTCAATGGTAAGGTTAAATTTCTCTTTTATAAATTCTATGAAAACCTTAGATCTCGGGTGATCCCTAAGTACGGCAGTAGCAACACATTTAATTTCCGTAACTTGAAGGCTGCTAAATATGTGTAATATATAATTTATTGATAAATAAGCCTGATGTTTTATATCTAGCTCTTCTTGCATAAGAAGGGTTAAAATATCATTTTTAAACTTATTATTAAATATTTCTGGAGAACCAATAGTGTTACTTTCGTGTACTACGGCTCTAATGGCATTATAGCCAATATCAATTATTCCAAGGCGCATTTTTATTTATTAAATACTATTATTTGTTACGTTATACTTGAAATCTCTAAATTTTCATTTTAGTCTTACTATCCAAAGAAGTAGTAGACCAAAAGCCATTTAACAAACAAATAATAGCTCATACCTTTATTCAATAAAGTTCCGGGTATGTCAAATCTATAAAATTTCTAGTGTAATTCTTAGGCTTAACACCCTTCGTAGAGGAGATTACTACTCTACTGACTCAGCTTCCTCTTTTTTGACATTATTATTCGCTTTTGGGTCATAAGGCTCTTGAGTTGGTATAAATGTAGGCGGTAAAAGCCTACTTGTAAAGAACTTATCTTCGAAATATTTAATTTTCTTTGACTTGATTGGAGGAAAAGATTCAATAAGTATAATTTGCTCGTCCCTTGGAAGTTGTATAACCTCTTGCGGTAGTAGTAATGCTCTTTGTACTTTTGAAACACTTTGCGTTCTAGTTGAAATATTTAAATCAAAAAATAAAGGTTTATTAAATGAAGTTTGCTCCACTGTTTTATTTCCGCATAATTGAGATATTAAGTTTGCTGTTTCATAATTGTTAGCAGCAAAAGTAATACGGAAAGTAGAATTCGACAAGAAGGAATTCATTCCTGCATCTTCATAAGTTCCCTTTAATTGCTGGGTATCTTGAATAATTAAGAATAAGCGTACCCTATACCCCCTAAAATAGGCAATTCCAGCCTTGAACTGATCCATTTTTCCAAGCGTCGGAAACTCATCCATTAAGAACATTACACCGTAAGGTTCTTCTTTTGTATTGGGCATTTTTCTGCTCAAAAATTCTGTAGCCTGCTGGTAAAAAATCTGCATTAACCTTTGCAGCCGTTGTATATTATCTGGAGTTAAACCTACATAAACAGTAGTTTTAACTTTTTTAAATTCCATAATGTTAAAATCAGAGGAAGCAGTTGCTGAATCAATTAAAGGATTTGCCCAAAGCTCCAGGGAAGAGTTCATGGTAGATATAACCCCTGAACGCTCTTTATCAGCTTTTTGTAAAAAGGCGGCAATATTCATATAAGCAACCGGATGTATTGCATCACCCAGCGTATCAAGTACTACGGCAAGGTTATAGACCACATCATCACTACGCATCGTTCTTACAACCTGCCCAAAAGATTTTGTTTTTGTCGGATCTGCAAGCAGGTATAAAACCACCCCTAAAAATAAACTCCTGGCTTCGTTATTCCAGAAATCTTTTTCAGGCATTATTAAATTGGAAATTTTCTGGACGTCATCAACCATTTGACCAGGTTTACTGCTAACCCAATCTATTGGGTTATAACAATGCGTTACCCCGTCAGGATTAGAAGGTTCCCAAACATATACTTTTTGACCCGCTTTTGCTCGCCATCCACTGGTAAGCAAGTGATTTTCTAATTTGATATCATGAACCACCACGGAATCTTCCCAAAATAACAGGTTTGGTATTACAAAGCCCACACCTTTACCCGAACCAGTTGGAGCAAATAATAATGAATGTTGGAATCCATCAGCTACAAAATATCCCACATCATCCTGACCAAGCAGCATACCGTGTTTTGCTCTTAAATTCGCTCTCTCAATATCAGCTTGAGAAGCCCAATCAGCTGAACCGTATACAGATTCTTTTGGAAGAAAAAACTGGAGAGCTTTTATTCTTTTAAAGTTCTTAATATAATATAATCCAACCATTATTTCTGGAACAATTATAGCTAGAACAAGCTTGATTTTTAAGTAGTTATATGCCTCAAAACTAAGCTGTGGCCACGAGTTTATGAGCCAATAGGTCCATTTGTAAGCTATAAGGATTGCAGTAGAATCAAGACCTATTAACCCAATTTCATTAGTTGCAAAAGCAACTAATACACCATTTAGCCATAACGTGCAGAATAATACAAAAGGATGAATGACTAAATGCCCAAAGATGGTACGTGCTTTTCGTATTATTGCGTTAAATTCCATCTTTTATTCCTCCATATTCTTAAAATAAATTTCAGAAACATATCTCTTCCCGCCGCTACCACGCTTTAATTGTACAACGATATCAACAACGGCAAGGATATATTTCTTTATCTCGTCCGGAGGCATTCCAAGGCCAGCTTGCATTACCATTAATTTGAGCTGTTCCAAAGCCATTGACGGTGCATCAGCATGCAAAGTAGAAATAGACCCAGGATGCCCCGTATTTATGGCTCTTAAAAAGCTAAAAGCTTCTGCTCCCCTAAGCTCTCCAACAATAATTCTATCAGGCCTGAGCCTAAGGCAGGCTTCAATTAGGTCTTGAGTTGTAACTTTAGCTCGTCCCTGCCCGCCCTTGGAGGCAAGTAAATGAACCCGATTAGGATGCTTATGAAGAATTACTTCTCTGGCATCTTCTACAGTAATCAATCTTTCATGAGTAGGTATTTCTCCTAGAGCAGCGTTAGTGAAAGTCGTTTTACCAGTTGAAGTACCCCCGCTTATAATAATATTTTTTTTAGAAATAACGGCATGTTTTATGAACTCTTTACTTTTTCCTTCTTTCAAATAGTTTCTCAAAATAGCATCATTCTCATCTACTATTTCTTTAGTGCTAGTGTTATCAAATGCTCCTCTTTCCGCATATTGGTCTAGGGATAAGTGCATAGTACTACCCTTCCTTATGGCAAAAGCAGCAATATTAGGCTCAACAGCTGGAGGAAAAACGATTTGAACACGATAGCCATTTGGCAGGGTAGCAGATAATAGTGGCTTTTCTTCTGAGATTACCTGATCAGTAGATTGGGCTATTAATCTGCCAAGACCTAGTAAATGATCTATATCTATCTCAGGTAATGATTCCATTCTAAGGTCTCCTGCTTTTTCAACCCAAACCTCTCCTGGTTTATTGATCATAAGCTCGTTTACCCCTTCCTCGGCAAATATATTTTTAAAGGGTAATAGATAGGTTTCTAGTGCTGCAAAACTCATTTCATTACATTCTTAATTGCTGCTTTAGGAAATTTATAATCTTTGTTTACATAAATCTTGATTAAAGTTCCCTGGTCTATAGTAATTGTTGGATCAAATTTCTGTTTTTCCAATAACTCTTTCGCAACATCAGTAATGTCCTTAAATGCCTGAGTAGATGCTGTTTGCGTCTGAGATGGAGTAGTACTTGCAGTACTTTCCTGTGAAGCCGTAGTACAGGCAGTAGTGATAGCACTAACAAGAGCAGCAAGTTTCTGAGCAGGAGTAGCACTAGCCTGCTGGACTGGTATAGTAGTACAAGCTGTATTTATAGAAGTATAAAGAGTTGAAGTTTTATCTGTTATAGCAGTAGGTACAGTTGTACAAATTTGCGTAAATTTCTGATTATCATCAAGCCCTGCTTGAGTAGAAATACTCGTAGTGCTGGTCAAAGCTGCTGAGGCTGCTGCTGATTGAGTCGAAGCAGACTGAGAGCTTTCCACAGGTTTTACTATGGAATCCAGGGTACTTGCAAGGGCAATATTAAATGCTGATCTTAACACAGCATTGCTGAAACGTTCTTTAAACTTGTTGTCTACTCTTCCTTGCTGTCCTTTCCTACCGAGATTATCCATCCCTGTACCACCAAAATTTATGGTATACCCCGTTGTTGGCAAATCTATTCTGGTCCATTCAATTGCAATGCGGCCGTAAGCTCCATTAGTCCCAGTATTATATGTGCCAAACACTCTTGAGCCTTTTGGTATAAGTATATTACGTCCCCATTCGGAATAAACATCTCTACTTATAATAGCCCGAATTTCTCCCCCAAAATCTGTGTTGACTGCAGACTCAATAATTGCGTCCAACATTTTCCCCCTACCAAGAATAAGGTGCATATCACCCCTTTGCTTAAAATCGGTCTCTTGTTCTACCTGTTCTGGTGTTTTAGGTTTTGGAGCTCCAGCAATCAAAACTATTGCTGATTTTCTTTTTGCTTCTAGCTTTTTCTTTGCTTCATCACTTTGAGATCTTATATCAAGTGGAAGGGTTGGATTAGCAGGTGACAAATTAACATCCTTAGAGCTCTCCGGCATCGGCAAAGGTGTTTTATCTTGAGATAAGGGCGACGGAGGCATCACATCTTGAGTAGCTGGTACTGGAGGAGGAGGAGGTAATGCTGGGTCTTCTAGTTTTGGAGGAGTAGGGAGAGCTGGTATAGCCGGAATAGCAGTATCAACAGGAATCTGAACTGGTTTTACAACATTATCAGGGATCGGATTGGAAGTCTGTTTTGGAGTATCTCCAGAACCGACAAATAAGTTAAAGAATAAATAGAGAAAAACCCCAGCAACCACAACCAAAATTATTATGCTCTGTTTTGGATTCGTTGCTACTTTAGATAATTCTTGCTCAACTTCGGGAAGATCGGTTTGAACTTTTTCTGGTTCTGCAATGTTATTCTCTTTAGCCATAAATTACCTAGCTTTTTTTGGGTATTGGAATCTAACAACATATACCAAATCTTTATCATTCTCGTCTTCCAATTCTTTGGAAACAATGTCAAATTGATAAGTTCTTTTGTTAGTGATAATCGTCATATTAGTACGAATATTTTTTTCCATCGGTTTAATAAATAATTTATTGCCAAGGGGAGTTAATTTCCAAGCAAACGATTCCCCTAGCGTTATTGTTTCTATAGTCTCGTTTTTAGCAAATTCAATATGAGATTGAAAACCATAATGAAGCACTAGCAGATAGACTTCATTAGGGTTATATATATAAGTTTTAATCCTACTATCTGTTGTAAGTGACAACTCGTCACTATCGTCATACATACTTGCATTAGCTACCGAAGTAAAAAGCATTGTTATTACAAATAAAATTCTAACTATTATCATCATCTACCCTATAACCTGTTACTTGAAAACCTATTGGATTAGTATCTCTATCACTATCTGTTAGTTCCATTGGCAAGTAATCAAACTCAACAATAGCAATTTTGTTAAACACTTTTCGTGCTCCTGCAGTTTCATTTATAGAAAATCTTAACATAAATTTTTTATCAGCAAGTTTTGACCATGACTTAACCAGTAGAAAAGTGGTGTTTTTTTGGCCATATTTGATAGTTGGATTAATTTCGTTATTTTTTAGAGAATTACGATATGACCAATAGACCGAACTAGAAGATAACAACCTGACAGTTTTCATTGCTTCAGTATCAAAATCCACCGGATTATAGGTTTCTCTAGCAGAGACATATCTTTTGATAAAATATTGAGCCAATGAATCATTACCCATAAGAACAGAAGAATTTAAAGGATTAACAATCTTGGCCATTCCGGTTGTATCATCAATTTGTATGACAAACGGATCAAAACGTTTAATATTTACTACGTAACCAACTGCAGCAACAGAAATGATACATAAGCATAAAAGGATGAGAAGCAGTACAAATAACAAATTTCTTTGAACTGCTACATTTTGGAATCTTTCCTCATACCAATTCCTGATTTGTTTAATAGATCCCTGACCTTCTTCTTGGGTTGCTTGAATTTTGCTTTCTTGAATAAAACCAGATTTTCTTTTAAACTTTTCTAATAGCTCGCTTAACTTGAACATAATACAATTGCCAATTTTGTGATATCTTTAGACAAATTTCACAGACTATAGCCTAAAAACATTTAGATGCTCAGCTATTTGCATCCGTAGATTCATCATAAGACCCTTTGGTTATTGATTATGTATCAGCTAGCAGAATAAAATAAACAAAAAGATTAAAGGAATCTGATTTACTGAGATTTTTTTTATTAGCAGTTGCTTTTAGATTATAGTTTTTCCTCTATATAAAGAATTCCTTGCTTTAATTCCTCAATTTTAAGCTCTTAGCAGTTTAATAGCTTAAGCTCTGAAGGTTTAGAAAATTATTCGGTTTATTTCATCTTGATTAGTTTGTGACCCTAGGTATATTAAATAATTTAATCTGCCATAGAGAAATACAAGATAAGCCACCTATCGGTGGCAGCTTAAAAGAAGATACCCTTGACCGATAAATATTTATGGAGGATTATAATACTGGTATTTGATTTGTTTTAACTTGAGTTATAAAGACTGAATGTTAGACATACATAAGATAATATATAATTGAGTTATGAGTAACTTGCACTCTGAGCAGCATTTGGTCAATGAATTAGCGGTAAAAACTCTTAAGGCCATTTCTAAAGAGCAAGCAATTCCTTACAGCAGGATCAAAAAGATTTTTTCCGAAGGAGATAAGGAAATAGCCAAGGCTTTCTGGATAATGTTGCGAAAAATATCTCCCAATCATAAGTATAATTCTGTTTACTATTGCCCTGATTGTAAAGAATTTGATTTAGAACGCAAAGGAAGAAAGATTCCTTGGTAAGAAAACATTAACTATAAGTAATTTATGGAAATAGTCGGTAAAGGAATATCTATAAAACATATTTTTCTAGACCGTGGTAATTGGTCTCGATTTCGCTAAAAAATACGGCAAGCTAAGATACGGCATTATTTTCAACGTCACTAAAGTTATATCGTGTGGAACGAAATATTTAGGATTTAAACGTTATAGCTGCCGTGATTGTAACCGCAATAAATCGGTAGCATTCAGCTGTAAAGGTAGGTTTTGTTCTCGTTGTGGTAAGAAACAAACGGATCAATGGGTGAGTAAGGCTAGCAATGTTCTACCAAAAACACGATGGCAGCACATTACATTTACAATGCCGGACTCTTTATGGCCGATATTTTGGCTCAATCGTGATCTGTTTGGATTGATTTCCGGTATTGCAGCAGGAATTATTAAGGAGATAGCTACAAAGAAAAATCTTGTGGTTGGTATATTTACTGCCTTACACACTTTCGGTAGAGATTTAAAACGCAATGTTCATATCCATTTATCGGTTACTTGCGGCGGTATAAATAGCAAAGGCAAGTGGCAAAAATTATTTTTTCCTGCCGAACCTATTAAAAAAATGTGGAGACATAGAGTCCTTGAGTTATTTCGCTTTCAATATATCTCAAGTAATTTGAAGTTGCCGTCCGCATATCAAAATGCTGAGAATTTTAATAACTGGATGAGTAGTTTATACGAAATCAGTTGGTATGTTTATTTACAAAAACCATCGGATGATCATAAACGCAACATAGAATATTTAGGGCGGTATATAAAACGCCCCCCTATTTCCGAGACAAGAATAGAAAATTACGACGGAAAGCAGGTAACGTTTAAATTTCTTGATCACTATAATAATACAATTGATCGCATAACTATGCCCGTGATGCAGTTCATAGCTAGTCTGATTATGCATATACCAGATCGTTATTTTCGAATGATTAGGTATTACGGTTTTTTATCTAATAGAACTAGGGGCGTACAATTACCTATCGTATATAAGGCAATTAATCAAATCGTTCATAAGAAAACTAAGCTCATTAGTTGGAGATTAATGATTTGGTTGAATTTTAAAATAGATCCTCTGTTTTGCTATAATTGCAATAAATGTATGAATCTGCGGCAAGTTTATTACGGTTTATCTCCGCCATTGTTATTAATAAGAACCAATGAATTATTATCAACGCCTAGATAACATCATTATGGCGAACACTTCTTTCACGTCTTGGCCACATAATTTGTAAAACTGAACCTATTTTTAGATAGATTCTGGCAGAGATTTTTGTAAAAGTGTTGATAATTTCTAATATTGTGGCTGGTAACTACATATTTATTAAACGAATTTTTAAAAAGCTGATTGATGATTTTTCTGGTTGCAAATTTTGAATTTCCTATACTATATAAAATAATAATGAATAAATTTAAATTCCAGTTAAAAGCAACTAATAACAAAGCACGAACAGGATTTATTGAAACAGCCCATGGCACTATCCAAACCCCTGCATTTATGCCTGTCGGCACACGGGCGGCAGTAAAGGCAATGTTCCCAGAATCGGTAAAGTCTACCGGAAGTGATATCATTCTTGGCAATACTTACCATTTAATGTTAAAACCAGGAGCAGAAAGAATTGCTAAACTTGGCGGCCTCCATAAGTTTATGAACTGGGCCGGACCGATTCTTACAGATTCCGGAGGATTTCAGGTAATGTCATTATCTGATTTACGAAAAATTACAGAAGAGGGAGTAGAATTCAGGTCTCACATTGATGGAAGTAAACATATGCTTACTCCGGAAAGATCAACAGAAATTCAGTATTTACTCGGTAGCACCATCAGTATGGTTTTTGACGAATGCACACCGTACCCAGCAACTTTTAAGCAAGCTAAATCTTCAATGGAATTAACTTCCAGATGGGCAGAAAGGTCGCGAAACTCTTTTGTTCAAAGGCCAGGATATGCTCAATTCGGTATTATGCAAGGCGGAATATACCAGGAATTAAGAGAAAAATCAGCTTCTGACCTTATTGAACTTGATTTTGAAGGGTATGCTATAGGAGGATTAGCCGTGGGGGAAGGCCAAGATATAATGTTTTCCATTCTAGATTATGCCCCTGCTTTTTTACCGGAAGACAAACCTCGTTACCTTATGGGAGTAGGTAAACCATCTGATATTATCGGAGCAGTAAAAAGAGGTGTGGATATGTTTGATTGCGTAATTCCAACACGATCTGGGAGAAACGGCCAAGCATTTACCAAATATGGAACCGTAAATATCCGTAACAGTAAATATGCAGATGATAACACACCTCTTGAACAAGATTGTCCTTGCCCAGCGTGTGCTAATTATAGCAAAGCATACTTGCATCATACTGTTAGGGTCGGGGAGATAATTGGCTCAATGTTAATGACATGGCATAATATTCAATATTTTCAAGGATTAATGTCCAGAATTAGAGCATATATTAAAGAAGGTAGGGATTTTGATTTTGATTGTTAGTTATATAAGCCTTTTCTTATTTGGAGTATTAATCGGTAACTTCACTACTACTTTATTTTACCGTTTACCTAGAAATATCATGATTAGCGGATTTAACCAAAAATTGACCAGGCCTCCATTTTGCTCAAATTGTAATCATGTTTTAGTCTTTTACGAATACCTCCCGATTTTAAGTTGGTTTAGCACCCGTGGAAAATGTAATTACTGCCATGCCCCGATTAATAAATCATATATAATGCTTGAAATTTTAATAGGAATAATAGCAATAGTTTTATACTACCTTACTGGTCAGGATTTAGACTATTTTTTCCTTTATTTTTGTTTTGCAGCACTCGCTATCTTAAATATTTTCATATATTTAGACCATGATTTTATTCCAACAAGGATTACTTTAGGTATTATTATAACAGGCATAATTTACCGCACGTTAACCGATCAAGAGATTTTCGCATGGCTGGCAAGTTTATCTTTAGGTTGTATATTAAGCTTATGGATAATTCGCGAAGGGGTAGAGGATAAAAGTCCATATAACTATGGTAAACTTTTAGTACACCTGATTTTACCAGCAAGTCTATGGTGTCGGAACGAGAGCGTATTATTTTTTGTAACTAGCATTACTCTTGCCTACCTATTTTCTAAGCTTATAAAGCAGAGAGTATTTTACCCTATCAGCCTGGTAAATTTATTTTTTATTAGTTTATACAACTTTATGGCAAGCAATTAATTAATGAATCCTATATACCTAATCCTCCGCCACCCTTCTGGAAAGTCTTACTAGCCCGTTCTATCCGTCTAACTTCTGCTTCCCCATAAGATTTTAAATCTGATTCTTTGCCCCCCTCATACTTACTGGCTCGCTTTTCTCCGCCTATCATCATGTTATGAGCATAATTATCTTTCTTAGTTTCCCCTGCTATTCTTCTTGGATTCATTACTTTATAAACCTCATATATAGCAAATTCCTTGATGGTTTTCTTTATGTTAGCTTTTGCCTTGGCATCTAAAGGATATTTATCATTTATACTGTTATTTGCGTCAATATCACGATCCGCCCCTTCATATTTTGTAATAAGGTCGCGAGTAAATTTACTGATGTCCTGTTCTACCTCCTCATCATTAAATTTGATTTTTTTACCAGTTAATTTATCAATTTTTAACTCACTTTTAGCTAAGTGTTGTTTTATCAATAAAATTAGTTTGCTTTGCATTTCACCAAGCTCATCTGCTTCTTCGATAATGCGATCAATAGCTTTACCAACATTGGCATCTTTCTTTAATTCTTCTAGTATCTCAGCCATTTCTGACTCGTACTTTTCGGAAAGAGAATCATTAAAACTAGCTTCCGATTGGTCTTCCAAAGGCATAAATTATTCCAATTAATTTTTAAGTAAAATGGTAGCTGAAATATTCAATGTTATATCAATTTTTCCAGGGGCAGAAATCGGAGCAGTTATGCTACTTACCACATTTGCTGCAGCTGTACGCATTAATTTAGGATAAGGAACAGGTGGATAACGATTATCGCCTTCAATGTTAATGTTTTTTATCTTAACTTCTTTTAAACCAATAATACCAGCTACTCTTTTAGCATGGGATAATAGTTTGTTGATAGCGTTTTCGACCATGGAGGTACGGGTTTCTTCAATTTTTGCAATGGAAACTTCATAATGTAGGTCACTCATTACTAATCCTATTTCCTGCAATTGTCCGGATAAAGCAAGTATATCCTCCGTAGATTTACTCTTTATAACAATAGACTGAGACCCTTTCCATAATTCTTTTTCAGTTGCTCCTTGTTTAACTGGTTTGGAAAATTTATACACTGAATACTGTTCGGTAGAAACTTCTATATTTTCCTTCTTCTCCGCTACAGATAACGCTTTTTTCATCATCTGGTTAATTTTATTCTGTACTTCTTTTGCAGATTCAGATTCACTTTCATAGCGCAAATTAGCAATAAGTATATCCGGTTCTACCTGTTTTGTTTCAGTAACGGATAAATTTAGATATGTACCGTCTTCTTTGTTAACATCATCACCGTAAGCTTTAAGCCCTATAAATGCAGAAAATATTAATAAAACTTGCAAGAATTTAATATTTATAATTTTGCCCATTTGATCCATCTTTAAAATTTAACTCAAACTTAATATTAAGCTAGTTAAAGCCTACCTCATTCAAATTGTAGCGAGAAAATTAAGTTAATCTAAAATATTAATATTTTTTTTAAGAAAAACTACTCAGCCAGTTGCAAAATAGACATTTTATATTAATCCTTAGCAATTATAAATGTTGGCAGCTCGAAATAAAAAAGCTTACCCCGCTCAAGGTAAGTGGTATAATTTATGTATGTATTTTACTTATATGATATTGCTTATGGTATCAACCATTGAAACATTAGATTGTAAGTAAAATTAATAAGACAAATAATATCCCATCCTTAATGGCGCAAAAGGGATTGTTAAATACTATAGTAATTCATGTATTAACATTAATATAGAGAAAAATATGAACAATTTTAAAGTTGCCGTAGCTGAGAATAAAACAAATTTTTTTAAGTATGACATTATTCTCAATAATGAAATAGTAAGGTTAAGGCCATTAAAAATAGAGGATATGTCTACTTTTTCTAATTTTCATTCAGACTACGCAATCTGGAAATATTTTGCTATTAAAATGCGTAAAGAACAAGATATGGAAGATTATATTAACGACGCAGTACAACAAAGAAGTTTAGGTTTACGATATCATTTTGTTGTTGAGGATATAAAAACGGATAAGGTGGTTGGATCTACAGCCTTTGGGAATTTTTCTCCAAAAGATAATAGGATAGAAATAGGCTGGAGTTGGATAGAAACCTTGTCCCAAGGAACTGGTATTAATAAAAACGCAAAGTTTCATTTATTAAATTTTGCATTTGATTACTTGAATATGGAAAGAGTAGAATTTAAGACAGATGTGCTTAATGTAAGAGCAAGAGCTGGTCTTATTAAAATTGGTGCGATGGAAGAAGGGGTTTTACGAAGCCACACTCTTATGCCAGATAATAGACGCCGTGATACAGTTTACTATAGTGTACTTAAAGAAGAGTGGTATACCAAAATACGATCAAATAACTTTTATAATTTCTCTAGCGATGTTGTAATTTTAATAGAATCTAGTGATTCAATCTATAAGACGATATAGATTAATAAAACTATTTAGCGCTAAAATTTTCTGATTTTTAAAATAGAACATTTATATGAGTATTCTACAACTGAAAGCTTCAGATCCTACCTTATCAACCTGGGTATCAGCATCAGCTGGTACTGGTAAAACAAAAATCTTAACGGATCGTGTACTCCGCCTTCTCTTGCAAAACGTGCCATTTAACAAAATCCTGTGCTTAACTTTCACTAATGCTGCCGCTAATGAGATGCAGGAAAGGATAATTGCCCAGTTTCAAAAATGGTCACACTCTTCACAAGAGGACTTACTAGATAGTTTGCAAAACACACTGGGTAGAAAACCGACTAAAGATGAGTTAATTAAGGCATCATCACTCTTTGAATTATATCTAAAAACTCAAGATCAAATAAATATTTACACTATTCACTCTTTTTGCCAGAAAATTTTAAAGAAATTCCCGCTAGAAGCAGGAATTTCTCCTCATTTCAAAATTATTGACGAATTCAAGGTTAATAAGATAATAAGAGATATAAAAAGGCAAATATTCAACCTCCCTGAAATTCAGCATGTTATTAATTTTCTTATAGAGAACTTTCATGAATTAACCATCGATGATATTTTTAATGAAATAATTTCTATAAAAACAAAGATATTAACAAAAAAGCTCACCTCTTTATCTGCCGAAAGCAATCCCGAGCTTAGCGGATTAGAATGCATTAACAATTTAGCAAAACATGATCCAAATATTTCGATAGAAGTTATATCTAATTCTGATATCAAGAATTTAATCCTAGATTCACTTGGAGCTGATCTTGCAAGCAAAGATATTAAGCCTTTCTTTTTAACATTATCCGGAGAAAAGAAAAAAAGAATCGTAACTAAAAAAATAGCTTCTCCTGGCTCTGACCTATACGAAGAACTGGAAAAAATTCAAGACCAAATCTACCAACTCGATCAAGTTAAAAAAACAGAAAATTTACTTTTAAACTCAAAATTATTTGAGATATTAGCAGAAAAATTGATTCTAGAATTCGAGTCATACAAAACCAAAAACGCTTTTCTTGATTATGATGATCTAATACTTCATACTCAAAGTTTACTGACAAATTCCACGGCAAAGGAATGGGTACTATATAAATTAGACGGCGGTATAGAACATTTACTAGTGGACGAGGCTCAAGATACAAGTAATAGCCAATGGCGTATAATAGAAGCTTTAGCCCAAGAATTTTATTCTGGAGAATCCGGTAATAACAAAAGCAGAACGATCTTTGTAGTAGGAGACGAAAAACAATCGATTTTTAGTTTCCAAGGAGCTGATATTTCTGCCTTTTCCTATATGAATAAATTTCTAAACGATAAACTAAAAGAAGGGAAAAAAGTTTTTGAAACAATTGATCTTAATGTCTCGTACCGTTCCACTAAAGAAATTCTTACCTGTGTAAAGGATGTATTTAACAAAATAGCAAAAAATAGCCCTGAAGACTTTAAAGCTAATTTACCAGAAATGATACCTTATCGTAATGCACATAATGGGCTAGTTCAGTTATGGCCTTTATGCAGTAATGAAGGCGGTGATGCAGCTGATGAATTTTGGCCCATCTGCCCAGAAAACACACAAAATAATAGCAAGGTTATTTTGGCAAAAAAAATTGCTAATTACGTTAAAGAACAAATAAGCAGCGGTAGGATTTTGCCTTCTACAAATAACAAGATATCAGCTCAAGATTTCATGATCCTTTTCCGGAGCAGGGATGATTTCACGGATGAGGTCATCAAAGCTTTAAAAGAAGCTAAAATCGACATAACAGGACTTGATAGAATATCTCTAGCTGACGATCTGGCGGTCGCAGATCTAATTGCTATTGCAAATTTTGTATTAAATCCTGAAAATGATTTAAATTTAGCTACATTAATTAAGTCTCCTATTTTAGGCTTATCGGAACACGAGCTTTATAAACTGGTTATTGCTGCTCGGGCAAATAAATTATCCTTATGGGAATATGTAAAATTATCGGAGCAATATTTTTTAATAAAAGATAAACTAGAAGAGTTTTTAGCCCTATATCGCTCTTTTCCTTTAAACAATTTCTTTCCATATATCACTGATGTAATGGATTATAGGAACATCATGAATAAAAATGATGAAGCAATCGATGAATTCATTAAACTTAGTAATGACTATTTTCTTGAATATGGAAATTCTTTACAAAACTTTATTTATTGGTTTGTAAAAACCCCAATAACTGTAAAAAGAGATACAGAATCATTAAATAAGCTCCGTATCATGACTGTTCACGGCTCAAAAGGTCTGCAAGCTCCGATTGTGATATTATGTGATACTACCAAACTTCCAACCATGAGCGATAGATTTATCTGGGATGAAAGTAATCAGTTACTATCGGCAAAATCATCTTCTTATATTCCAGCATTTTATGAAACAATTAAAACAAAAGAACAGCAAAAGGTTTATCAAGAATATTTAAGATTATTATACGTCGGGATGACTCGAGCAGAAGATCATTTAATCATCTGTGGTTATCAGGGCAACAGCAAAATTCCTGAAAATTGCTGGTACGAATTAATAAAAAAATCTCTCCAGGACATTGGCTCTTTAGAAGCAAATGGTATCTTACTCTATGGAGATAGCAGTTTAGTTTCCAGTAGCCAAAAACCATCACTTTGCTTGGCAGAAAATAAAAAGGCTGACCAGGAGATAATAAACCCACCAACACCGTGGAAACTAAATAAAACCGTACGTTTATCTTATACAAATATTGAAACCGACACTTCTTATAAAAATACAGATTTACTCGAGTATGGCCTAGTCTTTCATAAAATCCTTGAAGAAGCCATGAGAAATAGAAATCTATCTAGTATTTTCAATCATCCATTAATTACTACATTAGAAAGCTCTTTACAAAAAAGAATAAAAACCAGCCTAGAAAAAATAGCAATTAATGAGGAATTCAACGAATTATCGAAATATGACTTAAAAACGGAATTATCTTTTGGCTATAAAACAGATTCAGAAATAAAAATTGGGAGAGTAGACCTTTTAGTAATTCAGAAAGAGCGAATTATCATTATCGATTATAAATCCGGTAAATCTAATAAAGGATTAATACCGGATACCTACATCAAGCAATTAAGGTTTTATAAACAAGCTTTTAGAGAAATATATCCGGATAAAATTATAGATTGCAAGATTATTTGGCTTGATAGCGGAACTATAGTAAGTCTCTCCGTCAAAACTCTCTACCCCTGAATTAGAAGGGGTTTCATGTTATAAATGGCTTACGAAATCCATAAGAAAATGTTATAATTAGCGCATAAAGCTTATGGATTTTAAAGTATATGCCTATAGAAAATATTAGTTTTTCTCAAAAACAAGAAAGATTATTTGGTGAAAAATTATCTATACAACTAAATCGCAAAAACAAATTATATAAACTGAGAGATTTGGTAAATTGGTCTGAACTTGAAGCGCTGGCATTAGCTAAGGTTGAAATCAAGCAATTCGGTAGAAATAAGAAGGATCATAGAGTAATGCTAGGACTATCAATGCTGCAAGCTATGTATAACGGTTCTGATTCGTTTACGGAGGAAGAATTAAAGGAAAATATATATTGGCAATATTTTTGCGGCTATGAGTATATGCAACAAGATATTGACGTATCGGAGGCGACTATACGTAGATTCCGCAATGCTCTGGGAGAGGAAGGATATAAAGAGATTCTAAAAGAGCTTTTGCGTATAGGACTGAAGGTCGGAGCACTCAAAAAAAAAGACTTGGAATCGGCGATTATAGATACGACTGTACAGATTAAGAATATCAAACATCCACATGACGTACATTTAATGGAGACCGCAAGAGCAAAAGTAGTAGATCTCTGTAAACGACTTGGTATTTCGCTTAACGAGACATACGCCAAGAGTTTTAAATATAAGACGATCAAGCTTTGGAAGTACAAGGAAGATAGTAAAGCAAGGCAACGTAGAAAAATAATGATAAGCTTAAAAGTCCGCTTAGGTAGGTTGATCCGTATATGCTGGAGAGGTATAGAAAAATCAAAATTAGAACTATCTGCTGAGGATAGCGCCATTTTTACGAGAGTTAAAAATATTCATGCCCAGTCTGTGCTTAAGAAAAAGGACAAGGATATTTATAAAAAAGAGCATAAGATAGTCTATAGCTTTCATGCTCCGGAGGTAGAGTGTATCGGCAAGGGTAAAATGAATAAACCTTACGAATTTGGTAACAAAGTCGGGATTGCAGTAAGCGGCCGAGGCAACTTTATTCTTGGGGTTAAATCTTTTCACGGTAACCCCTACGACGGACATACTTTAGATCAAACGGTATCGGAGCTGCGCAAGCTAAGTCCGGAGACTAGCAAAATTTTTGTAGATCTTGGTTACACCGGCCATAACTTCAAAGAAAAAGGCAAGGTTTTTACCGCCAAGACCAAGAAAGCTTTATCAACCGATGACAAAAAGATGCAAAAGCGGAGAAGTGCAATTGAACCGATAATAGGTCATCTAAAGAATTTTGGTCGTATGGGTAGAAACTACCTTAAGGGAATAATTGGAGATATCGTTAATCCGCTTATCTCTGCCGTTGGCTTGAATTTGCGTAGAATCACTAATATTCTCAAAGAATCCACCGCATAATAATTTTCCGAAAATCTTAATAATTTAAGCAATTAGCATTGCTCAAGAGAGAATCATGAGTAAATTGTGAATTTTTGCCATCATAGCACCTAAATTTTATATTTTTGGTAAAAAAATACCCCAAAAAAATAAAAATGCGATGATTGACTTTTAAAATTATTAAAACTACATCAAAAATTTAGAATTTTGACGGAAAGACTAGTAAATGTAGCCGCATAATGCTAATAAACAAAAGGCCTAAGCAACCAAACCACTGCTTAAGCCTCTTTATCTTAAATTAATTATTCTAATTTTAGATTATTTTCAAAAAACTAAGACTCTAATCTTCTTCTTCTATTGTTTTTCCGGATACGTCTTTCTGTTTCCTGTTTTTTGCGAACTTTTTTTACTGACGGTGGTTCATAAAAACGCGACATCTTCATCAAACGAAAAACGAGCTCTCTCTGCATCTTTCTTTTCAGATCTCGGATAGCTTTTTCACCGTTTCCACCATGAACATTAACCTGCACAGACACTAAAATTTACCCCCTTAAAGGACACTATGATTGAAATAAATGCTTATTATCTATATAGTTAAATTAATTGTCAACTAAAAAGCTAATATTAAGATGACTGATATAGCTAAAAAACACAAAGAAGCACGAGATAATTTCTTTCGTCAATTAAGTTTTCTAGTATCGACTACCCGGTGGAACAAGAATTTATATAAAGAAATTGAAAAAAAATGTAATTTTCCGCAAAATTATCATTATATTTTATTTCCAGGAGGAGGAAGTCAAATAATAGAGGAATTTGAGTCGTGGCAAGACCAAAAAATGCTTGAATTACTTCTTACCGAAGAACAAACCCTAAAAATTAGGGAAAAAATTGCTAAAGCTTTAGAAGTTAGAATAATAGGTATAGTCCCAAAAGCTGCTATTCTGCAGCAGAATGCTTTATTTTTATTACCTACCAATATTTTATCAGGGGCAAAATGCTACAGCAACACTTGTGACCTAATTTGGCGCTATGCCGGTGATAAGTCCGAGGATTTTAATTATTATAGCAAACGAGCTCTTTTGCTTGGCGTTTATACATCTTCTCGATTATTTTACTTATCAGATAATTCAAAAGATTTTACCAAAACCAAAGAATTTATTGCAACTTCCCTAGAAAGGATTATAAATATAGCCCAAACCAAGAGTAAAATAAAACTTCCTTCTATTGAAGATATACCAATATTAAGACTAATGTCGTAATGAGAAAAAGCACGTTATTTATAATAAATATTTTTCTAATTTCTGGCCTTTTCGGTTGTAGCAGCAAAGAAGCACATAGCACACCATCTGCAAAATCTGAGTCGCAAATTAACACCCAGAATCAAGAACCAGAATCTATAGCAATAACAAAAACTGATCCTTTAATATCAAAAAACCAAAAATTATTCGATTATGACTTAAGTTGCCAGGAGATGGACAGAATTGAAAAATCCAACTTGCATTTACAACAACAAAATTACGCTCTTGCAAATAAAAGAACTCAAGAGCTAGATTTGTCTCAAAATAAGAATTTAACTAATAAAGAGAAAATTAAAATTGAAAAAGAAAATAGGCGTAATACGTTATTAAAAACTATTCCTCCTACAAAAAGGGCAGTGTACAAAGGGAATGATTTTAGCACTTCTTTCCCACAAAACTAGTAAGACAGTAAACCATGAACAAAAATAAATTTTACCCGGATGTTAAATCAACCGTTTCATTTCCTGCAATAGAAGAAGAAATTCTAAAATATTGGCAAGAAAATAATATTTTTAACAACTCAGTTAAAAGTCGCAAAGCCAAAATCGGCGATCAGAATAATGAATTTATTTTTTACGACGGCCCTCCTTTTGCTAATGGTTTACCTCATTACGGGCATTTATTAACTGGTTTTATTAAAGATGTATTTGCCCGTTATCAAACTACCAAAGGCAAAAAGGTAGAAAGGAGATTTGGGTGGGATTGTCATGGTCTTCCAGCAGAAATGGGAGCAGAAAAGGAACTTGGTTTTTCAGGCAGAATAGCAATTTCAGAATATGGTATTGATAAATTCAACAATCATTGCCGCTTATCGGTGATGAAATATTCTAGTGGCTGGGAAAAATATGTAAATCGCCAGGCACGTTGGGTTGATTTCAATAACTCTTACAAAACCATGGATAAGAATTATATGGAATCTGTCCTTTGGGCTTTTAAGGAGCTTTTTAATAAAGGGTTGATTTATGAGTCAATGAGAGTAATGCCATATTCTTGGGCTTGTGAAACTCCTTTGTCTAATTTTGAAACGAGATTGGATAATTCATACCGCCAGCGAACAGATAAAGCGGTTACTGTTAGCTTTGTACTAAATGATAAACCCCAAAATGCACCGGAAGGATTTAGAGAATATAGAATACTTGCCTGGACTACGACTCCTTGGACATTACCTTCAAACCTAGCACTAGCAGTAAATAGCGATTTTAACTACGCATTTGTACCAAATGGAGATATTTGTTACATAATTGCTTCTTTTGCCCTTAATCACTATGCAAAAGAATTAAATATAGAAAAAGACAAAACAGACTTTAAAACTGTTAAAGGAAAGGAATTAGCAGGGTTAAAATATAAGCCTATCTTTGATTATTTTAAGAATCACCCAAATAGCTTTAGAATTTTAACCGGAGAGTTTATAGTAGAGGGGGATGGAACAGGAGTTGTACATATGGCCCCGGGTTTTGGCGAAGACGATCAGATTCTATGCCAACAAGAGGGAATAGAACTGGTTTGCCCGGTAGATAATGCCGGAAAATTTACTGCCGAAATTTCAGATTTTGCCGGTATGCAAGTGTTTGAAGCAAACGACCCTATTATTATAAAATTAAAAAACCAAGGTAATTGGCTTAAAACCGAGCAATATATCCATAATTATCCCCATTGCTGGCGGACAGATACACCCTTGATTTATAAAGCCGTCCCTTCTTGGTATGTTAAAGTTACAGAATTTAAAGATCGAATGGTTGAGTTAAATCAACAAATTAATTGGATACCCGGCAACGTTAAGGATGGCTTGTTCGGTAAGTGGCTAGAAAATGCCAGGGACTGGTCTATAAGTAGAAATCGTTTTTGGGGAACACCTATTCCGGTATGGCGGTCTAATGATCCCAAATATCCTAGAATTGATGTTTATGGCTCCTGCGCAGAGCTTGAGAAAGATTTTGGAGTGAAAATTGAAGACTTGCACAAACCTTTCATTGACGAATTAACAAGACCAAATCCGGATGACCCGACTGGTAAATCCATGATGATAAGAGTAGAGGACGTATTTGACTGTTGGTTTGAAAGCGGTTCGATGCCTTACGGGCAAGCCCACTACCCTTTTGAAAACAAAGAATGGTTTGAAAGTCATTTTCCTGCCGATTTTATTGTTGAGTATTCTGCTCAAACCAGGGGTTGGTTTTATACATTAATGGTTCTCTCTACTGCACTTTTTGACCGCCCGCCATTCCTAAACTGCATCTGCCACGGGGTAATACTGGACTCTACCGGCCAAAAACTTTCTAAACGCCTCAATAATTACGCTGACCCACTTGAATTGTTTGATAAATACGGCGCAGATGCTTTAAGAGTCACTATGCTTTCGTCTAATGTCGTCAAAGGGCAGGAATTACTTATTGATAAAGATGGAAAAATGGTTTTTGATGCCTTGCGGTTATTTATCAAGCCAATATGGAATGCTTATCATTTTTTCTGTTTATACGCAAATCTAGACGGCATTAAGGCTAAATACGATATTTCAAGCAGCAATATCCTAGATCAATACATTTTATCCAAGCTTAAAATTACCGTAAGAAGAATAGAAAATAGTATGGATCAGTTTGATACTGTAGAGGCATATGCGGCGATAACTGATTTTTTTGAAGTGCTAAATAACTGGCATATTAGAAGAAGTAGAAGTAGGTTCTGGAAAACTGAACATGATAAGGATAAATTATCAGCTTACAATACTCTCTATACATGCCTTGAAGTTATGATGAAAGCAATGAGCTCGTTACTGCCTTTAATTTCAGAAAATATATATCGTAGCTTAACTTCCGGGCCATCTGTTCATTTAGAAATTTTCCCGAATGTAGAGGATATAAAAATTGAGGAAAACCTAGTTAAAGTAATGGATCAGATCCTAGATATCTGTAATGCTGCTTTATTTATCCGCAGTGAAGAAAATATCCGCATCCGTCAACCATTAAGCAAATTATTAGTCCACCTTGAGGGAATAGATAAGGGTACTTATGATAACTGTATTAAACAATTTGAAGATTTGATTAAAGATGAAGTTAACGTCAAATCCATAATTTATCAGGAAAATGTTCAAGAATATGCAGACTTAAAGCTTTCTATTAATTTCCCATTACTGGGTAAAAGGTTACCAGAGAAAATGAAAGAAATAATAGCAGCTGCCAGAGCTGGGAACTGGCACGAAGCTAGCGGAAAACTATTTGTTTCTGGTATTGAATTATTACCGGAAGAATATACTCTGGTCATGGAATCTAAAAAAGGAATAAAAGGGGTAAAAGCTTTATCTAATAGCATAGGATTAGTGAAACTAGATCTTGAAATAACTAAAGAACTCGCAGAAGAAGGAATAGCCCGTGATTTGGTTAGATTTATCCAGCAAACAAGAAAGGAAGCAGGTTTTGAGGTATCAGATCGAATTAAATTAAACGTTAAATCTGATTTTGACCTAGGACCTGTTTTAGTAAATTATGGACCTTTCATTACTGAACAAACACTTAGCGAAATCAGAAAGGATTTTAAACCGCAATATACGGCAGATATTGATTTAAATAACCAAATTGTGTCGATAGAAGTTGCAAAATTACGATAAATTTTAAGTGCTTACATTATTACCTTTCTAAAGAGGTTTGTTTCCCAGGAACTCTAGGAGGAGAAACAGGCGATCTCGGCCTAGTAGGCCTAATTGAATCGCCAATGTCCCGAGCTTGAGCAGCAACCTCAGGCTCGATATTAGATTTATTCATAACTCTCCCTGAAAACCCTACGGCGTGGCCAATTTCATGCCTTAGTTCCTTTGCTCTATCAGCTTCGCGCTTTATTTTTTGTACTTTCTCTGATAGTGGCTCTAGGTGAACTCTTGATTCTTTTAACATCTCCTCCAATATTTTTTCTGATGTTGTAGCTGCTTCCTTAGCTAGATGCCGGTGAGCCTTAACAGCTTTGAACGGAGATGAGGCATTGATCTTACTTGCACTTTCCTCTACAATTTTTAATTGCTCATCTAGAGCCTTTGTTTTAGTGTGAAAATCGCTCAACATTCCGTATAATACAAGTACTGGATCTTTCTGGTTACCCACCCTTGGCCTCCTTTTTTTTAAAGCATCAGCTATCGTAGTGCGTGTTTCTGTTATGTTAAAATCCCTTGCTTCTTGTCTAAGGACTTCGGTAGATCTTAAATTGTCCTTTAGAGATCCTTTTGCTCTAGTTATTTGGTTTTCTAAATCAAGGAATTTTTCACTTTGTTTTAGATTTTGTATCTCTTCTTTTATTTGTTGTATTTCTCCTTTTATACTATCTAATTTTTTCTGTGCTTCAGATTTTTCCACTTTAGATGCTTTAGCAAGCTCTTTCTCCGCTTCTTTTAAATCTTTTCCACTTAATTGAATCAATTCTTTTTCTTTAGGGCCAATAATTCTTTTCTGCGCAGTTTCGTATCCTTCAATTTCGCCTCTTAATTTTTGTGCTTCTGTTTACAGCCTTACATATTCCGGTGTTTTAACTTTGCTAGTGGAAATTAATCCTTGGTTAATGTCTGCACCACGCGAAATAAGGGTATGGGACATCTGACTAGATTTAGTTTGCGCTATTTTTTCTTTCTCAGTAGTACTTACTCCAAAATCTAGGCTAAGTAGCGCTACGATTAATGGTGATCCATATTTCTGGCTTTGAGTATTAGGATTTGCCCCAGCTTCATCAACAAAAGCTCTAACAGCATTAGTACTTCCCTTAGAAATAGCATAGGTAAGAGGCGTATGGCCGTTTGTTTCTGGCCTCTGACTTGCTATGTTTTTATTAATATCTATTCCTACCCCCTCACGAATAACAGCATTAGCACCAAGATCTATAAGTACATGAGCAGACTCTATATGCGGTAAATATTTTTCTGGGTCGCTACTTTTATTTAACATGGCATATTCAAATACCGTATACCCTCCTTCTGGACAACCAGGAACTGTAATTTTACATCGGTTAAAATCATCAGGTCGCATTTTTAAAGTATCTGACAATATATGCCTAATATCTCCTGCAGCGTTAAGATCTATTAACTCTTTCATTAATTCCGGTTTCCCGATAAATTCTTCCTTGCTCACATTCTTGAATAACGCATCTAACACTTGCTGATCTTGAACTTGTACGGCATCTCTTAGTAATTCTGGAGTTATAGAAGAAATATCAGGAACTAGATCGTTTATTGCTTTGATGTTTTTGGCGGTAATTGCCTCTTCTAATGAAATTTCTTCAGGAATTTTAGTTAGAATTTCTACACCTTTATCTGTTTTTTTTGACATAGCCTTTCCCCTCCTAGATCAAAAAATCTTTAAATAATAATTAATAAACTCTAATGTTATTATATGAAATTTAACAAATCAAGTTATTAATTTATTATTGAAAATTTTTACTCTCGTTTAATTTCTTTTTAAGTAAAAATAATAAATCATAGTTGAGCCATCTACGGCGATGATGTAAAAAATATTCTTTCACCTCTTCTTTTGGCCTTACAATAACTCCCTGAGGGTTTTGCAAATAAAGTAAAGTCAGTATAGCCTGATCATGACGATGCGAAGTATTATAATAATACTTCTCAATAAAACTATCACTATCTGTTACTGCCTCTTCGTTTTCACACCATTTTAGCCATTTTCTAATAAATCCCCGCGCAGAGCTGGTATTTTTAATTAAGATAAAACTAGCCTGCAATTGGTAGGAATCTAAAATAAAATCGTTGCTCATACCCATAGCGGTTAGCAAATCTCTTCTTACGTATCCCCTATTAGTATGCTCATTCTGGAAGACAAGTATATCTTTGCCGTCGATGAGATTATTAACTAATGAATCGATTGGTTTAACAATAGCACTACCGCTATCGGCATATAAAAGAACGTCATTTTCTGGGATTTCCTCAAGCGTTTGAAGAATTATATAAGGTTTCCATAACCAGTATCCTGCTCCTTTTTTTTGCGAAAAAATATTTTCATGAGCCTTAACATAGGAGGATGATATATGTTTTTTGTTATAGGGTTTATAAAAATCAATACACTTATTCAGTGCACTAGATGTTAAAGCTCGCTGGTTTGCCAAATGAACTTCGCCTCCGTCAGCATAAGAAATAAGCCAGACGTTACCGGTCATATTTTGCTGACACTCCGCTGTTTTATCAGTCGATAAATCTACGTCCTTGGAAAAAGCCGCAATTTCCACTTCATTGATTATGCTCAATAATTGCTTCTGGATATTTGAATAATATAAATATAGGCCGCAAGATACTATAATAAACGCAGCGGACAAAAACGACACTAAAAAAACAAGGAAAAATTTACGCAACATATAGCATATATTCTATGTCAGATATCATCTGACATGGTACATAAATAAGCTATAATTCTAAAGTTTTTTAAAATGTTTTAGTATAGAATTTTTTCAAGTTAGATTTTTTATGTTGATTTGGTGATTTTGCAAGGTTAGCTACTTCGGCTTAAGCTAGGCTTGATACCAGGCTTTAAAGAAGATTAGATTTTCAGCTTTTTTGGTAGCTGAAGTCAGAATAATTTAGCTTTTCTGCTCAAAGGGGTTTTGTCGGTTAATCCAGGCTATGCAAATTTCTTCTGTTACTGATTTTAATTTCTCTACTCGTTTGATCAAGTACACTAGCTGTTCTTCGGTGATTTTATAATTTTTATTATAACGGGCTTCGGTATAAGCTAATTTAAGCAGAATGAACTTTTCCTCTTGCTCCTTAGTATCCCGCGGGAATATTTTGAGCAGTTCATCACTGTAATTACTAGCTAGGCTACCAAGCTTTTCAATATCATGCAGCCTTGGTTTATAACCGGTAAATACGAGCAGAATCGCAGAGTAAAAACTTTCAGTTGCCTGATGGAGCTGAAAAGCTGCTAAATTCAGATAATTATCTTGTAGCATGTAATTAGTTGCTTTTATAAATCCAATAGCACGGGGAATCCACTGAGCAAAATCGTCTTTAGCTATTTGTCTTCTCTCTTTCCAGTTTAAATCTTTAGGTTCAGCTAACGTAAATTCACCGCTATCGTAAAGTAGTATTCCCTCTTTTTTAATATCCGAGAAAAAATACTGGCTCTTCTCCAGCTGCTGATTAAGATATTTTATCGGCTCAACCACAAAGGTTACCCAAGGCGCTCCGAATGTCTTCCCCCTTAAGCCTTTGCGCTCAAGACGTTTAGTTAAATCTGATTCAAAAGACGCACCTTTGAGCCCTCGATATTTCGGGCTTTTAGTTACTACCAGAATATCAAGATCGCTTTCATAGCTGTAAGTTATATGCCCTTCAACGTACCAGTCCCGCACCCACGTCCCTTTAGCATAAGAACCAAAAAGGATAATCATCGCTACTTGATCTCTCGCTGCCGCCAAAATTTCCTGAACAATAGCATCCAGCCTTTCCTTGATAATCAGCGAATTTTTAGGAAGAGTCGTTTTCATGGGGTTAAAAAACTGGGAAGAATTTAGTAATTATAGTGATTTTATTTATTTTTACAATTACTTGGCGTTCACAAACAACTAGAAACATTAATTACTTTAACAATAATATCTCTTTTCTACGTTTTTAATGCTCTTGATCTTTTCTTAATAGTAACCCCATAAGCTTTAGTTTTAAAAAGAACTAACAAAATCAAACCATGTAAAGAATTATACATTATTGCTTTACTATATACTATATGCTCGACTGCATAAAAAATTTGGTTGTACAAAGCACAAATGGAAAGCCATGTTATAACGAATCCAAATTCATCAATAAATTTACCAGTTAAAATTATAGTATATTTTTTAAAAGAAACTGTACGAAATAGAAACCAAAAAATTTTTATATAACAAACGACTAACCCAAAAAATATTAGAATTATGGAAACAATAAAAATAAAATTTGTTACTATTAACCCACCAATTAAATACCCGACATAACTATTGCCAAGAAGGAAGGAATTTGTATAATGCAATAATGTCAAAAAGTGAAGATTTTAGGAAATTATCAATAAGCGCACAAGCGTCGATGAGAAAGATTGCTCTAAAACTAGTAAAAAGAGGAGAGAGTCAATCGTCGGTAGGTGAATTAATAGGAGTGAGTCGCCAGACAGTAAATGAATGGGTAAGGAGGGAAAAGAGAGGCGACAAGTACGCAATTAGTGGGAAGTTAAGAGGTAGAAAGATAGGAGAGAAAAGGCTTATAACCGAAGATCAAAGTAAAATAATACAAGGGTACGTAAATATCTCTAGACCAGAAGATCACAATATCAAATCAGCATTATGGTCAAGAAAATCAGTTAATGCACTCATCAAAAAACATTGTGGATTTTTTCTTCCCCTAAGTACAATAGGCGAATATTTAAGAAGATGGGGGTATACTGCACAAAAGCCAAAGAAGTTAGCATATGAGCAGCAACCCAAAAGGGTTCAATTTTGGTTAGATGAAGAATATCCGTCAATAGCCAAGCAAGCAGAATATGAAAAGGCAGAAATACATTGGTGCGACGAAGTAGGGATAAAACAAGAGTGTCAGGTATTACAAAGCTATTCTTTAAAAGGAAAAACCCCTGTTGTGATTCATAAATCGAAGAGATTTAGTATAAACATGATATCCACTGTTACAAATAACGGTAAGCTAAGGTTTATGCTGTACGAAGAGACACTAAAAACAAATGTATTTATAGAATTTTTACGGAGGTTGGTAAAATACTCCAAGAAAAAAATCTTCTTAATCCTAGATAATCTCAAGGTTCATCATAGCAAAAAAGTACAAATATGGACTCGGAAACATAAAAAGAAAATTTCTTTATTTTTTCTGCCTCCGTATACTCCGCAACATAATCCGGATGAATATTTAAACAACGATTTAAAAAGAAATGTAAATAGGAAACATATACCTCTTACAAAATCTGAACTCCAAGGGAATTTAAAATCTTACCTAAGGACTCTGCAAAATAACCCAGAACATATCAAAAGATTATTTCAGGCGAAAGAAGTAAAATATGCCGCCTAAGTCGGGTATTTAATTGGTGGGTTAATAATTTAAGATCAACTAAATAGTATAATTGGGATGAATCATTGAGTGTAAACTCCGATTGAACGAACAAAAATTTAGTAATCTCTAATAAACTATTAATCCAAAAAGAATTGGAACTAATAAACACAGTAAAACCTAGGAGAGAAAAAGTTGCAACATAGTGAATTATAGCTACAACTGTCGTTAACAACAAAAACAACTTTAATCGCAAATACATAAAACTACCAAATATAAACATAAGTTGTAAGCTTTGATGAGAATTATATAATAACTTACTACTCAATTTTTCATTTAAGCACTCAGTTCTGATTTTTAAATAAAGCTTTTTTAAACAAAGATCCGTATTTTAACTGGTATTTTTTACTAAGCTCAAAATCATAAGCAACAGCTAGGATGCACATCAGTATGATACAAAATCCGATCGAAAGACAATTAATTTTTAACCAAAAAAACGGTTGCATCTCTAATAACTTGTTTTGTGAGTCTGCTCCCTTTGCAATTAAATTCTCATTTTCAACATACTGGGCAATATGAATAACAAGTGAGTTAATAACTATAAAAGATGGTAACGCTATAAACACAAGAGTTCTTGCACTTAGACTACGCCATTTTTTATGAGTAAGTTCTAGACATTTCTTAGTTGAAACTAACCATATAAAAGGCAAAATAATAGTGGTAGATATTATAGATGTTAAAATTACCTCGCTAAAATTCTGCCACTCATAAGCTGTACTAATAAGTATATACAAATCCTTAGTCCAACTTACATACACGTATCCCAAGACAATTCCTGATATCATAACATCAATTTGAGAACACATATAATAAAGAATATTTATCAAAAATTTTAGAAAATTTCGACAAGTAATTCTAAATCCTTTCTTTTTTATTAAAAGATAAATTGGTATAACTACTAAAAATAATAAATAAAAACCACCAAATATATAATAGATACAAATAAGAATATTATCTTGAAACTCTGGAACAAAAAAAACCGCACTTATCATAACGATAAGTGATGTCCATAACAAAAATGGAAATCTTTCGTTTCCCCTCAAACAATTCCATGAAGCCTTATTATATTGACCAATTATCCGTATAAAATCTTGATTTTCTTTTTTCCGCAAAGATAAAGGGATAATATCTTGAGCTTCTAATATTAACCCTAATTCTTCCCTAGTAAGACTTACTAAGTCTGAGCTTTTTGACGGTTCTTCAACTTCTGACACTTTTTTCCTTACATTTAAACGTTATATCTTATTCAATCGTTCACAATCGTTTTTATTTTAGATTCTAATTCTTTAATTTTATTACTTACATTTATAATGTTATCAACAGCTTTCATGCCAGATATCTCTGCTGTTATTACTGCTTTTGAACCTTGCCTATACGGATATATTTTTATTTCCATTATAGCAAGGCAATCTGGTAACTGCAGGTGATATGTAGAGCCGTAAGGTTTTAGCATACGGTCAAAATTTGCTTTTATTGAGTCAACAGGATAGTTAGAAGTTACTTCAAAATTATGAATAACCCAAGCCGAAGTTAAATAAGAGGCTAGGTCGAACTTAGGAATAGGAAAGGGTAAAATAACGCCATCTTGATAAGTTTTTACTGTTTTAGGGGTGAATGTTATAACCTTATCATTACCTTTATTCAGTTTATTAATATCAATAGAATAGATTAACCCAGAACCAGCTACTCCATTATCCGTTCTTCTCTCCAATTCCATATTAGTTTGATTAAAATCGAGTTTAATGATTTCTCTTTTCGTATCAGTTCCCCAAGTTTTATTGTTAAAAATCAATCCATCAACACCTCGGGGTTCTAAAATATTATTAGGAATTACATAGCTGACTTTAATATTGTCTATATTTTTTACACTGCCCTTTTCTGGAACAAGCTGTATATCATAATCACCCGGTAACGTCATTTTGTTGGCACAAGACGATATAACAAAACATAATAAAATTGAAAAAATTTTAGATTTCATAAACACCTATTAAAATTTTAAGTTGCATTGCTATTAAAAAACTTAATTATTAGTTGCATCCCAAGCCATAAAAAAAGTTTGCATTGCAAGCTTGGCAGCGACCTACTCTCCCGTGCTTTAAAGCAAAGTACCATTGGCGCTGTGGGGTTTCACTTCCGAGTTCGGAATGGGATCGAGTGTTTCACCCACGCTATAACCACCAAGCTAGCAATACAAACTTTTAATGTCGTATTACTTAAATATGTGTATGTCGTTTAATCATGACAACAAGCTTCTAAAAATAAAGTCAAAACAAGCATATAGAACTTATTTTAAGTTTTTGCCATGATAAACGACATTTATTAACAAAGAATAAAAACTTCTGTAATTACTTATACTGATTTGTCCAAAATTAACACTACATACAAAGTGTAAACTCAAAGTTTCAGCAAAATAAAACAATCGAGCTATTAGTACCAGTTAGCTTCACATGTTACCATGCTTCCACACCTGGCCTATCAACGTGGTGGTCTTCCACGGCTCTGATAGGGAAGTCTAGTTTTAAGGTGGGTTTCCCGCTTAGATGCATTCAGCGGTTATCCCGTCCGTACTTAGCTACCCAGCTATGCCGCTGGCGCGACAACTGGTCCACCAGAGGTACGTCCACCTCGGTCCTCTCGTACTAAAGGCAGATCCTCTCAAACTTCCTACACCCACGGCAGATAGGGACCGAACTGTCTCACGACGTTCTAAACCCAGCTCACGTACCACTTTAAACGGCGAACAGCCGTACCCTTGGGACCTTCTCCAGCCCCAGGATGTGATGAGCCGACATCGAGGTGCCAAACGATTTCGTCGATATGGACTCTTGGAAATCATCAGCCTGTTATCCCCGGCGTACCTTTTATCCGTTGAGCGATGGCCCTTCCACACGGGACCACCGGATCACTATGACCGACTTTCGTCTCTGCTCGACTTGTGGGTCTCGCAGTCAGGCTAGCTTATGCCATTGCACTCTAACAGTTGATTTCTGACCAACCTGAGCTAACCATCGCGCGCCTCCGTTACTGTTTAGGAGGCGACCGCCCCAGTCAAACTACCCACCATGCATTGTCCCAAATCCTGATTCAAGGATTCATGGTTAGATATCAAGAATTAAAAGGGTAGTATCTCACATTTTGACTCCACAAAGGCTGGCGCCTTCGCTTCATAGTCTACTACCTATTCTGCACATTTAATCCCTAATACCAGTGCAAAGCTATAGTAAAGGTGCACGGGGTCTTTCCGTCTAACCGCGGGAACTCGGCATCTTAACCGAGAATTCAATTTCGCTGAGTCGATACTGGAGACAGCGGGGAAGTCGTTACGCCATTCGTGCGGGTCGGAACTTACCCGACAAGGAATTTCGCTACCTTAGGACCGTCATAGTTACGGCCGCCGTTCACTGGGACTTCAATTCAGAGCTTGCACCCCTCCTTTTAATCTTCCAGCACTGGGCAGGCGTCAGACCCTATACATCGTCTATTGACTTAGCAGAGCCCTGTGTTTTTAATAAACAGTCGCTACCCCCTGGTTTGTGCCACCTACAACTGGTTGCCCAATTATAGGTCATCTTTCTCCCGAAGTTACAGATGCAATTTGCCTAGTTCCTTCAGCATCGTTCTCTCAAGCGCCTTGGTATACTCTACCTGTCCACCTGTGTCGGTTTAGGGTACGGTCTTAATTGAAGAGTTATTTCCTGGAAGCTCGCAACTAGCATACACAATCCAATAAGCATATACAATTTTTGAACTTCGTCACTTCTTCTTGGTTCAGGAATATTAACCTGATTCCCATCGACTACGCCTTTCAGCCTCGCCTTAGGGGCCGACTAACCCTGCGCAGATTAGCTTTACGCAGGAAACCTTGGACTTTCGGCGAGAATGTCTCTCACATTCTTTATCGCTACTTATGTCAGCATTCTCACTTCCGATACCTCCAGCAGCCCTTACAGGATGCCTTCACAGGCTTACGGAACGCTCCGCTACCACTCATATGTTTACATACGAGTCCGCATCTTCGGTACATGACTTTAGCCCCGTTACATTGTCGGCGCAGGAAAACTTAATTAGACTAGTGAGCTATTACGCTTTCTTTAAATGATGGCTGCTTCTAAGCCAACATCCTAGTTGTTTTGGTTTTCCCACATCCTTTAACACTTAGTCATGATTTTGGGACCTTAGATGGCGGTCTGGGCTCTTTCCCTCTCGACCACGGACCTTAGCACCCATGGTCTGTCTGCTATACTGTACTCACTGGCATTCGGAGTTTGGTTAAGTTTGGTAAGTCTGTTGGACCCCCTAGCTTATCCAGTGCTCTACCTCCAGTGGTAATCATATAACGCTCTACCTAAATAGATTTCGCGGAGAACCAGCTATCTCCGAGTTTGATTGGCCTTTCACCCCTAACCACAGCTCATCCCCTAATTTTTCAACATTAGTGGGTTCGATCCTTCAGTAGATGTTACTCCACCTTCAATCTGGCCATGGCTAGATCACCCGGTTTCGGGTCTAATTCGTCGAACTATATCGCCCTATTAAGACTTGCTTTCGCTACGCCTACACCTAACGGCTTAAGCTCGCTCGACAAACTAAGTCGCTGACCCATTATACAAAAGGTACGCCGTCACGGAATAAATTCCGCTCCGACTGCTTGTAAGCATTCGGTTTCAGTGTCTATTTCACTCCCCTCATCGGGGTTCTTTTCACCTTTCCCTCACGGTACTTGTTCACTATCGGTCGCTAGAGAGTACT
Source organism: Candidatus Megaera polyxenophila (assembly GCF_029982035.1). Classification (NCBI taxonomy): domain Bacteria; kingdom Pseudomonadati; phylum Pseudomonadota; class Alphaproteobacteria; order Rickettsiales; family Rickettsiaceae; genus Candidatus Megaera; species Candidatus Megaera polyxenophila. The sequence goes on along the minus strand of NZ_CP104166.1, from coordinate 1,100,303 downwards.
TAGGCTTGGAGGGTGGTCCCCCCATGTTCAAACAGGATTTCACGTGTCCCGCCTTACTCTAGGACTTAAAAAAGCGTTACCTATACAGGGCTATCACCTATTGTTGCCAGTCTTTCCATACTGTTCTAGTTTACTTTTAAAAGCCACTTGCCTGGTCCGCGTTCGCTCGTCACTACTAACGGAGTCTCTGTTGATGTCCTTTCCTTCAGCTAATGAGATATTTCAGTTCACTGAGTTTGCCTCATATGGCTATGTATTCACCATATGATACCTGATAAATCAGGTGGGTTTTCCCATTCGGAAATCTCCGGATCGAAGCCTATTCACAGCTCCCCGGAGCTTATCGCAGTGTATTACGTCCTTTATCGCCTTCTAGCGCCAAGGCATCCACCAAATGCTCTTATATTATTTACTTTATTAAAACTTGAGATTACAACGATGTATGCAGAGTTAAATCTGCACAAACAGTATCCACTCACGATATTTTAGTATTTTATCGCGGTGTAGTAATTAGTTTTTATTCTTTATTAACTTTTCAAACAGCTGCAAACTTGCTTAAGCTTGCGTGAGGATTTTTATATAACTAATTCAAATAGCTGTCAACCGATATTTTTAAAAAATCGAGATTTTTATTCAATAAACTAGAAAATCTCTCAGTTTAACGAATACAAAACTTCATAAAATTCTCAACCACTTGCTCTTTAACATAAAAGCACAATCCCTGCTACAAATTTACGTAGTTTATTTACAACTAGGAAAAATTATATTAACAAAAAATAAAATTATACCCTTTATTGTTAATATTGTTCCTCTTAAAGTTGAATATGTAGTCAACACAATATATTAACCCACCAACTAAATACCCGACTTAGGCGGCATATTTTACTTCTTTCGCCTGAAATAATCTTTTGATATGTTCTGGGTTATTTTGCAGAGTCCTTAGGTAAGATTTTAAATTCCCTTGGAGTTCAGATTTTGTAAGAGGTATATGTTTCCTATTTACATTTCTTTTTAAATCGTTGTTTAAATATTCATCCGGATTATGTTGCGGAGTATACGGAGGCAGAAAAAATAAAGAAATTTTCTTTTTATGTTTCCGAGTCCATATTTGTACTTTTTTGCTATGATGAACCTTGAGATTATCTAGGATTAAGAAGATTTTTTTCTTGGAGTATTTTACCAACCTCCGTAAAAATTCTATAAATACATTTGTTTTTAGTGTCTCTTCGTACAGCATAAACCTTAGCTTACCGTTATTTGTAACAGTGGATATCATGTTTATACTAAATCTCTTCGATTTATGAATCACAACAGGGGTTTTTCCTTTTAAAGAATAGCTTTGTAATACCTGACACTCTTGTTTTATCCCTACTTCGTCGCACCAATGTATTTCTGCCTTTTCATATTCTGCTTGCTTGGCTATTGACGGATATTCTTCATCTAACCAAAATTGAACCCTTTTGGGTTGCTGCTCATATGCTAACTTCTTTGGCTTTTGTGCAGTATACCCCCATCTTCTTAAATATTCGCCTATTGTACTTAGGGGAAGAAAAAATCCACAATGTTTTTTGATGAGTGCATTAACTGATTTTCTTGACCATAATGCTGATTTGATATTGTGATCTTCTGGTCTAGAGATATTTACGTACCCTTGTATTATTTTACTTTGATCTTCGGTTATAAGCCTTTTCTCTCCTATCTTTCTACCTCTTAACTTCCCACTAATTGCGTACTTGTCGCCTCTCTTTTCCCTCCTTACCCATTCATTTACTGTCTGGCGACTCACTCCTATTAATTCACCTACCGACGATTGACTCTCTCCTCTTTTTACTAGTTTTAGAGCAATCTTTCTCATCGACGCTTGTGCGCTTATTGATAATTTCCTAAAATCTTCACTTTTTGACATTATTGCATTATACAAATTCCTTCCTTCTTGGCAATAGTTATGTCGGGTATTTAATTGGTGGGTTAATAGCTAAAATAGGAGGTTTGCGATTATGTCAAAAAATAATGATGACCCTATGAAAAAAATTCTTGAACGCCGTCAATTCATTGAGGACGAAAGAGAAGTAGAAGATGATGATCCGCTTCCCGATATCTCAGATAGTACAGAACAGCCTTCCAAGAAAAAAGAGGAAAGAGCAGCTCGGGAAGAACTAAGCTCTCCTATCAAAAAAGGACCGGACACTCCTACTTTTGACCTAGGGGACGCATTACGGAAACAAATGGGTAATTTTAAGATCCCTTCCGTTCCTGAAAAACAAAGCAAGGAATTAGATGGAGAAGATGCTTGGGCAGATGAACCGCTAGAAGAATCAAGACCGGTGGTACGAGAAGAAACAACGGTTAAAAAAGAACCAGGAAAAATTAATGCTAATAGCAGGCTTTTTAGTAAAGTAGCAGGGCTTTTTGGCGGTGGCCAGAAAAAAGAAGAGCCAAAAGTAGAAAAACTTAACCCAGAAGCCATAAAAGCATTAGCAAATGCCAAAGCAGAAGACCTACGCCGAGCTGCAGAAAGAGAAGAATTACCGGGAGAATCAAGAGTTTCTGTAACATCGGCAGAATTACAAAAAGGTTCAGACATACCTATACCTCCTATGATGGAACCACCGCCAGCTCCACCTTTAGAAACAAGAACAACAGTGGCTATGGATGAATCTTCTATACCTTCAGCCGAAAAAAGAAAAGCAACTGTTATTGAAGAGCCTTCTATACCTTCTTCAGAAAGAAGAAAAACAACTGTTAGCGAAATGCCTGCCCCGCCTTTAGAAAAAAGGGAAACCACAGGAAAGGATACGAAGCCTACGAATTTTGATGAGGTACTTAATAAAGCAGGAGTTGTATTGAGTCCTAATGATCAGACACTTATTACCGAAGCTTTTCATAAAGTTGGTATTATTGACCGCGTCCCTAAACGTGACAAACTATTATCAGAGCAAATTGCTTTAACTGTTTCAACAGTTGTAAAAAACAACCCCGAACTACAACCTTTTGTAACTGAAATATGCGATGCTTTTGTGGATAAAGCAAAGCAGGATGCAACACGTACAGCTCTGAATGATAGATTTGGTCAAATCAAATCTGAGTACCAAAAAGGTAGTAAAGTGCCAGAAAAAAGTAATAAAGACCTGGACATAGTAATAAAAGATTTAGAAGAATTACAAGGAGATGTGTCAGGAAAAATTGGCCCTAAAAATGCTAAAGAGCTTGCCAGTAAAATTGACAAGATAAGCCACCTATCGGTGGCAGCTTAAAAGAAGATACCCTTGACCGATAAATATTTATGGAGGATTATAATACTGGTATTTGATTTGTTTTAACTTGAGTTATAAAGACTGAATGTTAGACATACATAAGATAATATATAATTGAGTTATGAGTAACTTGCACTCTGAGCAGCATTTGGTCAATGAATTAGCGGTAAAAACTCTTAAGGCCATTTCTAAAGAGCAAGCAATTCCTTACAGCAGGATCAAAAAGATTTTTTCCGAAGGAGATAAGGAAATAGCCAAGGCTTTCTGGATAATGTTGCGAAAAATATCTCCCAATCATAAGTATAATTCTGTTTACTATTGCCCTGATTGTAAAGAATTTGATTTAGAACGCAAAGGAAGAAAGATTCCTTGGTAAGAAAACATTAACTATAAGTAATTTATGGAAATAGTCGGTAAAGGAATATCTATAAAACATATTTTTCTAGACCGTGGTAATTGGTCTCGATTTCGCTAAAAAATACGGCAAGCTAAGATACGGCATTATTTTCAACGTCACTAAAGTTATATCGTGTGGAACGAAATATTTAGGATTTAAACGTTATAGCTGCCGTGATTGTAACCGCAATAAATCGGTAGCATTCAGCTGTAAAGGTAGGTTTTGTTCTCGTTGTGGTAAGAAACAAACGGATCAATGGGTGAGTAAGGCTAGCAATGTTCTACCAAAAACACGATGGCAGCACATTACATTTACAATGCCGGACTCTTTATGGCCGATATTTTGGCTCAATCGTGATCTGTTTGGATTGATTTCCGGTATTGCAGCAGGAATTATTAAGGAGATAGCTACAAAGAAAAATCTTGTGGTTGGTATATTTACTGCCTTACACACTTTCGGTAGAGATTTAAAACGCAATGTTCATATCCATTTATCGGTTACTTGCGGCGGTATAAATAGCAAAGGCAAGTGGCAAAAATTATTTTTTCCTGCCGAACCTATTAAAAAAATGTGGAGACATAGAGTCCTTGAGTTATTTCGCTTTCAATATATCTCAAGTAATTTGAAGTTGCCGTCCGCATATCAAAATGCTGAGAATTTTAATAACTGGATGAGTAGTTTATACGAAATCAGTTGGTATGTTTATTTACAAAAACCATCGGATGATCATAAACGCAACATAGAATATTTAGGGCGGTATATAAAACGCCCCCTATTTCCGAGACAAGAATAGAAAATTACGACGGAAAGCAGGTAACGTTTAAATTTCTTGATCACTATAATAATACAATTGATCGCATAACTATGCCCGTGATGCAGTTCATAGCTAGTCTGATTATGCATATACCAGATCGTTATTTTCGAATGATTAGGTATTACGGTTTTTTATCTAATAGAACTAGGGGCGTACAATTACCTATCGTATATAAGGCAATTAATCAAATCGTTCATAAGAAAACTAAGCTCATTAGTTGGAGATTAATGATTTGGTTGAATTTTAAAATAGATCCTCTGTTTTGCTATAATTGCAATAAATGTATGAATCTGCGGCAAGTTTATTACGGTTTATCTCCGCCATTGTTATTAATAAGAACCAATGAATTATTATCAACGCCTAGATAACATCATTATGGCGAACACTTCTTTCACGTCTTGGCCACATAATTTGTAAAACTGAACCTATTTTTAGATAGATTCTGGCAGAGATTTTTGTAAAAGTGTTGATAATTTCTAATATTGTGGCTGGTAACTACATATTTATTAAACGAATTTTTAAAAAGCTGATTGATGATTTTTCTGGTTGCAAATTTTGAATTTCCTATACTATAAAATAAAAGAAGATTACAATACTAAGTCCGGAGAAGAACAAACTAAAACCCTATATCAGAATTTACAATCATTAAAAGATTGGTCTTCTGAAAAAGGAAAGGAAACAGCCGATAAATCTACGTGGAAAAAAATAGGTACAGTTATTTCTTCTTGTATGTCTCTTGTTGCAGCAAAAATTGCAGGTAAAGAAGTTGAAACTATAAAAAACAACTTAGCACAGGCAATGAAAGAGCTAAAAACTCAGGGTAAAAAAGAGGTAGCGGAAGGGTTGTCAAAGATTAATACTAGGGCAGCTGAGAACCAAAGAAGTAGGTAAAGAACCCTATAAGGTGAATTTACCTATTGGCAACGAAAGGGGAATAATATTTCTCTTCGTTGCTAGATACTTTCTACACTTTTTTACAAATTATAGTATAAAAAGTCACTAACAGTTTTAGGATGCTTAAATAGCTCCACATCTATACAACTCAATTTTATTAAAAAAATATGCTTTTTCAATATTTAGTTGAAAAACCAAAAAAGAATAAAGTACTATTACATTTGAACAATCCTCCGAAGAAAACAAAGGGAATAAAATTATGAGTAAATACGTTTATGAACAATTCGTAACTCCAGACCAGCGGGAAAAAATGACTAACGATGCTTCCGGAGTAAGAAAAACTTACTTTGCAGCTGGTAAGCTTGATCCACTAACCCCAGAAAAACGCCTTAATACTCTATACTCTGCTATAAGAGATGTAGAAGGCGACGAAACTCATCCTATAGTTAAAGCGCTAAAAAACTATATGTTAAGCAATGGATCTACCCAAGAACAAATCGATGATATATTAAAACAAGGAACTGCAGCTTACGAAGCTAGCAAGGAACAACCTAAAGCTAAGGTAGAAAAAGGGATCAGCGTTCCCCTAGATCGGGCAGAACCTTTTTCACCTCTAGGTGTACCAACAAAAGTGAATTCATCGGAACTACAAGCACCAGTAGTTAGTAAGCCACAACCTGGCGAGAAAGGTTTTACCTACCAACGCGTAGAACTTTTCCATCAATTTGAAGGAAACTTACTTACAACTTATATCAAAGCTAACCCATCAGGGTACGCTCGAGATTTACTTTCCGAAAAAACTAGAGACGAACAAGCTAATATTTTATATTCTGCCCAAAGGGGGGGGGACAGTAATGTAATTAACGCACTGGAAAAACATTTAATTAACGAAAAGGTTTTTAGCCCAGAACAGATAGAGAGCATAAAAAGGGCCGCAAATCAAGCAGAGTTAACAATAAGCCGTGAACAAAACGAAATAACAGCAGCTGTAGAAAGAGGAGTATCTCCTATTATAAAGAATAACGAAGGAAGAAACCCCGCAGAATTGCCACTAGTTCCCTTTAACGTAGATAATCCAGAAAAATCTCTTGTACTTGCTTCTAAGTTAGAAAAAGGTAATAAACTCACTTTTGATGAGGTACTTAGTAAAACAGGAGTTGTATTGAGTTCTAGTGATCAGGTGCTTATTACCGAAGCTTTTCATAAAGTTGGTATCATGGACATAGCCTCTAAACGTAACGAACTATTATCGGGGCAAATTGCTTTAACTGTAGCAACAGTTGTAAAAAATAACCCCAAATTACAACCTTTTGTAACTGAAATATGTGACGCTTTTGTTGATAAAGCAACGCAGGATGCAACACGTACGGCTCTTAATGGTAAATTTGACCCACTCAAATTACAATATCAACAGCAAAAGAAAACAGAAATAGAGGAAGAACTCCCTTCTCCAGACACCAGGCCACGATCTAATGCTTTAACAGGACGCAATGATGCACGAGCTCCTAAAGTAGAAGAAATCGAAGCACAGGATAGTATAATTTCAGTAAGCACTACAGAGAAAGGACCATCTAAGGTAAAAGTACTATCTTCTAGCGAGGTAGACCCTATAACCGAAGCTATTCGTAAAGAAATTCTGGCAGAACAACAAAAATTAATAAAAGTTCAAATCGCTCTTAGTAACCCATCTGTAAATGCTATGGACTCTCAGCGATTTAGAGAGTACTTAACTTCCGATCCAGGAAAAGAGGAAGCAGCCAAGGTTTTCGCTAAACCAGAAATTCAAACAGCTCTTAATAAAATTGAAGTTGAAGGCTATAAAAAAGTTCATGCTGAATTCAGCGATAGTTTTAAAAATGTTAACTGGACACCAGATCAGGTTGTTGCCGCAGGACAACCAAAAACGAAAACCTCCGAAATAACAAATGAAGATGGCTTAGTTGTAGCTAAGATAAAGGAAACAACGCACGATATAGCTCCATTAGCTGTAACGCTTGATAATGGAGATAAGGTTAACGTCAAAAGTTACAGAACCATAGATTTTCCAAAAGAGCTAGAAGCCGGAAAAGGACCTCTTCACTTGTCCATGGCAGTAAAAGATCAAAACGGCAGAAATATTTCTGAAAAAGAGGCCGTTTATTTTACTGCCCACTATGATGAACAAGGTAAGTTAACTGAAATAAGCTCGCCTATACCTGTTAAATTTATGGGTAATGACGATAAGGCAGTAGGTTATATAGAGCGCAACGGTAAGGTATATACCTTACCGGTTACCCAAGGCAAATATAAAGAAATGATGAAAGAGGTAGCCAAAAATCAGGGAATGGCCGTAGATTTGTCCCAAGAAGTTGCTCAAGAGGCTCAGGACCTTGCATTAACCAAGGAAAAATCTAGAACTCCAGTACTAGAAAGAGATGAAGAAGCTGTACAGCCTCAGAAAAAGACGGGAAGATCTGAGGATTCAATCGCCCTACCTGAAACTGATGCCATTCCTCTCCAAATGGTTTCTGTTCAGGGGACCGCTCAGGACAAAACTACTGCAATTGACAATATGCTAAGAGGCGTAAGCCCAGATAGGATAGTGGCAACTTTAAAAGACCAAGTAGCAAAAGGTGGAAGCGAAGCGGTTGGGTTAATAGTGGAAGCTACTAAAGAGGGCAGAACCGGAGACCATCCAGGAGTTCATACATTAACAGCTGCGCAATTTAAAGAAGTATATGAAACCGGTATGAACGCTGCCAAGGTCATTTCAGATAAACGTGCCCCCGAAAAGCAGACCAAACATGCAGAGGACAGCATGAGAAACATACACTCTGCTTGCAATAAACTCACTAAGCCAGCTGCTGTTGACCCTGCCGATCATATGCGCGCTAAGAGATTACACGACAGAAATTTTGAACTAAAAAACCTACAGAGAGGTCGCTGAAAAAATTAGTTAATGGCTTCAGCTAATTATAAAAATATAGTAATTTGAGGTGAATGAATCTACAACTTCAATTACTATATTTCTACAAGCTAAATTTTTTGAATTTAGAATTTAACCTATGTGATAAAAAATAAAAGAATAAAAGGTAATGCCTCTATTTTACAGATGAACATATTAAAAGGCAATATGTTCACTAAGTGTGCCAATAACTTTATCATGAATATCAACTGATTTAGAAAAGCAAATGGTCTTTTACGGGCAAGACTTTTGCATCTCGTCCTAAGGTTTAAATTGCTCCGTTCTATCCGCTGAGTATATCTTTTACTAATAATGTACTTTTTGGAGTCTAATAACCTTGCATAGCTCCCCCACCCATCAGTAAAGTAAAAAGTAACCTTGGAATTTTCCAGTTTCTGAAGTAATGATTCTAATGTGCTGTCACACCTTGTGCCAAAAGTATAAGTAACTACTTTTAACGAAATCTTATCCAGAGCATACCAAAACCACCTTTGTTTAGCTTTGTTCTGTACATAAGACCATAGTTCATCTATTTCAGGAGCAATAATTACTTCAGTTGTGTTGATAGAATGATTTGCCGTTTCTAATACTAGACTTTTTTAAAATACGGATAACCGTATTGATACCTGCTTTTAATACTCTGACTGTATCCCTAACGCCAGAGCCGTTAATTGCCATTTCTACTATCTGCCCCTTTACTCCAGGCTTAGATGCATTATTGATATAGCCCAGCTGAAAATATCGATTGCATTGATTACACTGGTATCGTTGTTGTTTTCAAATGAAATACCCTGCCTTTACTACTTCTCCGGTCTTATTACAATATCTATACTTAACATCTATTTTGCCATAACACTTAAAACTTCTTTTGCTATTAGTCTTTAAGCATTCTAGCATATTTCTACCAATCCTGCAAAATGGAGGCCTTACCTAAATTTCTAGCTTAATATATAAACTAGCTATACTCTTGCAATTGTTACAAGTTTTACGCTCCCTGCTTTTCCCCTTTTTAAAATTTTGGTGCATTCAGTAGTTGTTGCTCCTGTAGTTATTACATCATCAACGAGCAAAATAACTTTGTCTCGAATATTAAAGTTCTTATTAAGCTCGAAACTGCCAAGAATGTTTTGTGTCCTTCCTTTTTTAGCTAACCCTACTTGATTTTTTGTTAGTCTTTTCTTGATTAACAGATTTGGAAGAAATGGTTTAGCAAGTTTCTTAGATAGTTCCTGAGCGAGAATTTGAGGAGGGTTATAACCCCGAAAAATGCGCTTAAGTTTGTGCATAGGTACTGGGTTTATGACATCAATATCTTTTAAATCTTCTGAAAATCTATTATTTATCAGCTTAGCAAATAATTTTGCTAAACTTGTTTTATCATGGTATTTAAAATTGTGAACCAGTTTTTTGGTTTCTGGTGAGAACTCCAGTAAAGTCCTTATCATATCAATTTTAGGCCGAGCAATGACACAGGCAGCACAAATATTAACTTCACTAAAATCCACTTCGAATTTTTTGCAACAAATAAAACAGTAAGGTTTGTTTATAAAGTTAAATTTTGGCCAACAAGAGCTGCATATACCTTCGCCGGTATCTGTAAGGTCATTACAGGTAGAACACCTAAAAGGAAAAATCAACCACTTTCATCTGAGAGATGAAAGTTTGATCTTTGCGACTAGAAGTCGCTTATCAAGCTAAAGCTCATTCTAGCCTAATATTTGAAGTAAAGTCGGTCTCATGAGCGTCAGTGTGTTTGTTGATATATTCGTTAATCATATCATCTGTAACATTACCGCTAGTTGAACTGAAGTATCCTCTGCCCCATAAATGTCTACCCCAGTATTTCTTTTTTAGTATCGGAAATTCTTCCTGTATTCTTTTAGATGATCTTCCCTTAGCTTTCTGAACAAATTCACTAATTTTAATATGCGGAGGAATATTTGCAAATATATGGACATGGTCGCTTGATACAACGCCATTTTCTATCTTTATACTCATTTCCTCAGCTACCTGTAACACTAGTTCCCGAACACGTTTTTTTATGTCGTAAGTAAGTACCTTATAGCGATATTTCGTTATCCATACTATATGATAACGATGATAAAAAACTGAATGTGATCTTTTGTTATAGTAAGTCATAGACTTATGATGCTACCGCATCATGGCGCATTAGACAAGCTAAAGCTTTTCCATCTGGAAGATGGAGGTTTTCACCACCAAAGGGACTATAAATTTGATTACCTTATTAAATAAACCTGGTATATCCAAAAACTCAAATATCACTTAAAAATTGCTCCATTTCAGCAATTGTTGAAATGTTAGTAACTTTAAAGTTATGAGGTGTTTTTTTAGCAAGTCCTGATAATACCTTACCCGAGCCTATTTCTACCAGCTCTTTTATCCCAAGACGATTTAATTCATCCATAGTTTCACGCCACCGGACGGTGTCACAAATTTGAGAAATTAGATTAGAACGAATTTCATCTGGAGAAATTGTTTGCTTGGCTGTTACATTTGCTATCACGGGAACAGCCGGAATTTTTATATTTGTCTGCATTAGAGCTGATGACATAGGCTCTTCTGCAGGCTTCATAAGAGCAGAATGAAATGGCGCACTTACTTTAAGTTTAATAGCTTTATAACCTAAATCTTTTAAAACCGATAGCATGTAGTTAATATTTTCATCATGACCGCTGATAACAATTTGTCCTTCTACATTATCATTGGCGATCTGACATATTCCACCAACGCTAGAGAAATCTAATAATTCTTGTAACTCTTTCAAGCTTATTCCTATACATGCAGCCATTGACCCCTGCCCTTGTGGAGAGGCTTGTTGCATGGAAGTACCTCTTATATGTAGTAATTTTGCTGTATCCTCCAGCGATAAACTTTGAGCTCCACAGAGAGCGCTATATTCCCCAAGTGAATGCCCCGCTACGAATGATGAAAGTTCGTTTGTTTTTTTGCCTGATTGTTTTATAATGACCTTGAGTATTGCTATAGAGACTGCCATTAGGGCTGGTTGGGTGTTTTCGGTAAGGGTTAGCTCCTCGATTGAACCGTTAAAAATAATGTTGCTTAGGGGATAACTTAAAACTTCATCGACAATTTTGAAAACAGATTTTGCTTCATCGAAGTTATCATAGAAATCCTTTCCCATACCAACAATTTGAGAACCCTGTCCAGGAAAAATGAAAGCTCTATTCATGTATGGACCTCCCCGATAATGCAAGAAATAAATAATATTAATAGCAAAAAAATCAAAATGCAGTCATGTATCCGACTTATAGTTAAGTAAATAGTTCTATTAAATCATTTACTCTACAGCCCTGATGGAAATTCGCCACTTACAAACTTAACATAATCATAATATCGGCTTCGTGTTTGAGCCCATGAGTAAAACAGTTTTTTTGTAAGTATAAGATTTGTCTTATTTTGCCATCAATGTTTATCACCTCTCGCATATTCCTGAAATTATAGTAGCTACTTGAGTAAATAACACCATGTCACTTACCCCTAACTACACACTTTATTCTCTACATAATCGTTACCTGAGCTTAGCACTGCAAATACAATTCTGGCTAATTTATTAGCTACAGCCACAACTGTTTTGTTATGCCCACTCCTGTCATATAAATTAAACATCCATTGTGCAAATTTGCTATAATCTTTTTTAGCTTTCTGTGATTCAGTAGTAAATCTTAGTTTTGTATTAAGTACAGCTCTTGCTCCTTGAATTAATAATGTACGTAAGTATATATCACCTCTTTTACTGATTCCAAGCAGCTTCTCTTTACCACCACTAGAAGCTTGTCTTGGCACTAATCCAAGCCATGCGGATAATTGCCTACCATTCTCAAAACAACTACCATTCCCTATAGATGCTATCAAGGCAGTAGCTGTAATTAAACCTATACCAGGTATAGCAATTATTTGTTGATACTTATCTAATTCACTAGCCATTATTTTTAGTCTACTTTCTAAGCATTTTATTTTCTTATCATTCTCGATAAATTCCTCTTTTAAATCACTGAAAGTTTGCTGACTTATTGGACTTAATTTCCCGCTGTCTAGAACCTCTGTTAACTTTGATGTAATTTTATTTATACCCTGAGGAATAATGATTCCAAACTCATGTAATAGCCCTCGGATCTCGTTAGCAAGAGCAGTACGATTTTTTACTAATCTAGCCCTTACTCTATGAATTGATAAGATATCCTGTTGTTCTATACTTTTAATCGGAACAAATCTCATATTTGGTCTTGATACGGCTTCACATATTGCTTCTGCATCAGCTTGGTCGTTTTTATTAGTTTTTACATATGGCTTTACAAATTGTGGCGCCATTAATTTTACCTCGTGCCCTAGTTTGCTAATTTCTCTAGCCCAATAATTAGCACCTCCACAAGCTTCCATACCTACTAAACATTTAGGTAAATTAGCTATAAAAGTTAATACCTGATCCCTCATTAGTTTTTTCTTCAACACAGTCTTGCCATTTTTATCTACACCATGAAACTGAAAAATTCTTTTTGCTATATCAATACCTATTGTAGTAATATTTGTCATGTGGACCTCTCTATTGTTGTTTAGGATTCATTTCCTATTCTAGAACAATAACATTTGTTATAGATTCTGTATACTAGGGTAGGTCCATACCATTATAATAGGTAAAATATATTAAAGTTGTTTTAAAACATTATGAGAAATATCCGTAAACTGTCAATTATTTTAGTAATTACAATAAACTTGTGTTGTTGTCTCTATGGATTTGCCAACGGAAAAACTCCTGCACATAACGACTCTTATAAACAAGTTTTTGATTACATACAAACTAGCAATTGGGTAAACGCCGAAAACCTAGCAACTAAGTTGGGCGATAAAGCTTTACTTAAGATAGTTTTATCGCAAGGGTTTTTAGACTCAAGCTATACCAAAACCACTTTTCATGAGATAGTAAAATTTTTAAAAGAAAACCCTAAATGGCCACAAAATAATTTATTGAAAAGTAGAGCCGAGAACCTGCTAAACGAAACGGTAAGTGATACAGAAATATATAATTGGTTTAAAACTCATCGGCCGATTACTGGCTGCGGTTATAAATATTATGCTTTTGCCGCTGCCCAGATTTTAACTGACCCAAATAAACTCGCTCCTGTAATTAAAAAGGGGTGGATATACGGATCTTTTAGCCAAGAGCAACAGATTGATTTTTACAAGAAATTTAAAAAATTTCTTAATAAGAATGATAATATTAAAAGAATAGACAATTTAATCTGGAAAGGATCAACTACATTAGCTAAAAACTCCCTAAATTTAGTAGAAGCAGGGTATAAAAAAGCTTTTGAAGCTCATATGGCTTTTACTGATATGAAGAAAGAAACAAAACAGCTTTTTAGAAATGTTCCAAAAGAATATTACACACCAGGTTTAGTATATCAATACGTCAGTTCTAGAAAAAATGAATTGCCTAAAAGTACCGAAATTGCAAGTTTAATAAATGGCGTAAAACATTATGGGATGCATGGAGATGATTTTTGGAAAATTCAATGCTATCTAGCAAGAGAATATATTGAAAATAAACGTTTCAACGATGCCTATATCGTTGCTAGTGTACATTTTGCCGAAAGCTCAGCAAATATTAGTGATGCAGAATTTTTATCCGGGTGGTTGGCCCTTCGTTTTCTAAATAAACCACAGCTAGCTATCAAACATTTTAAAAAATTCGCTCAGGTAGTAAAAACTCCAATTAGTATATCAAGAGGGATGTATTGGTTAGGCAGAGCTTACGCAAAAAATGGCCAGCAAGAAGAGGCAAGAAAATTATATGAAAGAGCAGCTCACCAATTCGGCTATACATTTTATGGCCAGGTAGCAACTTTAGAAATTGGAGCAAATAAATTAAGATTACCGCCAAAAGTAACTAGTACTCATAAAAAAGATTATAATATAAAAAATAAGGATATATTAAGAGCAGCAAATCTAGTTAGTAAATACGGTAGCAGTAGCCTTGCTAAGGTTTATTTAGACGATTTAGTTAATTCTGCCGAGGAAGAACAAGAAGTATTAGCAATTGCCCTTGCAACTAAAACACCTAATGTCCATCATAAAGTGTGGTTATCACGAACTGCTATGCAGAAGCATGTATTTTTAGATCATTATTCATTTCCTGACCCTTATAAAATTGATCATCTGCCCACAGAAAAAGCTCTTACTTACAGCATCATCAGGCAAGAATCCAGTTTCGAGAAATCTGTTATTGCGCCGGATAAAGGAATGGGTTTAATGCAGCTTATGGAACCAACAGCTTGCGATACTGCTAAGAAACTAGCGATTAAATGTAATTTAAAAAATTTAACAAATGATGCCTACTACAATTTAACTTTAGGGAGTCATTATTTAGCTGATATGTTAAAGGAACATAAAAATTACTATATACTTGCTATTGCCGCTTACAATGCTGGCCCTCACCGAGTAAAAAAATGGCTAGATTTGTATGGTGACCTAAGAGAGTTTAAAGATTATCATCAAGCTATTGACTGGATTGAAAGTATACCTTTTTCTGTAACTAGAAACTACGTTCAAAGGGTTTTAGAAAATCTGCAAATATATAGAGCAATTTTAAACAAGGACGGTAAATTTAAATTAAAGCAAGACTTACTCGGCAATGTATAGAAGCGGAGAAATAATTACTGGAAATATTTAAATTTTAAATATACGCTTGAAATTAAAAACTGAACTAGATAATAGGAGGATTAAAATGAGCAAAATAAGAATAGGCGATAAAGCACCTGAATTTCTAGTGGAAATATCCCAGGATAAAAAAGTCAGTTTAGGAGATCTTAAAGGAAAATATGTTGTTTTATATTTCTATCCTAAAGATGATACACCGGGCTGTACACTTGAAGCAATCGATTTTAACGAATTGTTAAACGAATTTAATTTATTAAATACAGTTGTTTTAGGCATTTCCAGAGATGACTTAAAATCACACGGAAAGTTTAAGGATAAATATAACCTTAAATTCAACCTTGGTTCAGATATAGATGGCCAAACTTGTTCTAAATATTCTGTTTGGGTTGAAAAATCCATGTTTGGCAAAAAATATATGGGTGTCAATAGAGCTACTTTTTTAATTAACCAGGAAGGGGAAATAGCTCATATTTGGCCAAAAGTTTCAGTAGAAGGTCACGCCCGAGAAGTATTAGATAAAATCAGAAAGTTATCGGTTTAACTTTTAACAGGTATTTACTGATTTATTTCTATAGAAATAGGTAATAATCTTGGATTCGTTAAAATTTCCAATTTACCTTATATATAACCTTTTTATTGATTTTAGGAGGAACTTGTGAAATTAACTAAGCAATTTGTAGAGAAATTATTCAGAAACTTGGAAAATGGGCATCAGGATCAATTCTTTTCACAAGTTGCACCAAATGTGTTATGGGAGGTAATGAGTACCCATCCACTAGCTGGAGTTTATCATGGAAAGCAAGAGTTCCTTGATCATACCTTTGTACGCTTAAAAAAACTTTTAAAGGGTGGTCCAGTGTTAAAGGTAAGTAACATTTTGATAGCCGAAGATACGCCAATAGTCATAGTGGAAATGGTTCAGCTATCTTATTCTATTAACGGTAGACCATTTAACAATACGTATTGCTGGCTAGTAAAATTTGAAAATGAGGTTATTGTCCACGTTAGAGCGTATTTAGATTCAGCCCTAGTACAAGCATTAGTGAACGAAAACCCTATCGAAGCTAAATGAGTAATTAGCTGAATGAATGTTTACATAAACAAGTTTTATATACTATTACCTTTTCTACTGGGATTTACCATTTTAAGCTAGAAAGCTACTTAAAGATCTCCAGGTGCCCGTCTTTTTCAGTTAAATGAATAGTATCGCCACTAGAGAATTTTCCAGCCAAAATGAGTTTTGCTAGATTATTTTGAACTTCTCGCTGAATAACTCTTTTTAAGGGTCTAGCGCCAAAGGCCGGATCATATCCTTTATCTGCTAGCCATTTAATAACTAGATCATCATATTTAAGGTCTATATGCTGAGCGGCCAAGACTTTCTTCAATATGCCCAGCTGGATTTTAACAATATCACCCATATGAGTTCTATTTAACCGGTGGAACAGAATAATTTCATCTAATCTATTTAAAAACTCGGGTCTAAATGCGTCATTTACATAATTCATTACTTGCCCGCGTAGGAGTTCCGTATCTTCTCCTTCTTTTTGATTAACTAATACTTCAGCCCCCAAGTTGGAAGTAAGAATAATCAAAGTATTCTTAAAATCTACTAAATTACCTTGACTATCGGTTAACCTTCCCTCATCCAAGATTTGGAGCATTATATTAAATATATCAGGGTGCGCTTTTTCTATCTCATCAAATAGAATTACCTGATATGGTCTTCTTCTAACACTTTCGGTCAGAGCACCGCCTTGCTCATAACCTACATATCCTGGAGGTGCACCAATTAATCTGGCAACAGCGTGTTTTTCCATATATTCCGACATATCGATTCGCAATATTGCTGATCTGTCATCAAATAAGAATTCTGCTAATGCTTTGGTAAGTTCTGTTTTTCCAACCCCAGTAGGCCCTAAAAAAAGAAATGATCCTAAAGGTTTTTCATGGTCACTAATCCCAGCTCTTGACCTACGTACAGCATCACTAACGGCAGCAATAGCTGCTTCCTGACCAATTACTGATTTCATTAAATGCGCCTCCATGGCAAGCAATTTATCTTTTTCGCTTGTAAGCATTGTATCAACAGGAATACCAGTGATTTTAGAAACAATAATGGCGATATCACTATCAGTAACTCTTTCTTTGAATAACTTGTTACTGCTAGCTGCCTCGGCGGTTTTAAGCTTATTAGATAGCTCTGGAATAATACCGTATTTTAGCTCACTAGCTTTGGCAAGATCACCGCTTCTTTCCGAACGTTCTAAATCAATTTTAGCATTTTCAAGTTCTTCCTTAATTTTTCGTGATACCTGTATTTGTGATTTTGCTGCTTGCCATTTGGAATTCATATCCAGAGATTTAGATTCCAGTTCTGCAAGTTCCCGCGATAAAGTAACGATCTTTTTTTGAGAATTTTCATCTTTTTCTTTTTTAAGAGCCGATAATTCTATCTTGATCTGGATTATCCGCCGATCAAGTTCATCCAATTCTTCAGGTTTACTGGATACTTCAATTTTTAGCCTGCTTGCTGCTTCATCAAGCAAATCTATCGCTTTATCCGGCAGGAATCGATCAGTAATATAGCGATTTGAAAGTGTTGCTGCTGCTATAATTGCACTATCTGCTATAGTTATTCCATGGTGTAGTTCATAACGGTCTTTAATACCACGAAGGATTGAGATAGTATCTTCAACACTAGGCTCTGAAACATATACCGCTTGAAAACGCCTCGCTAATGCGGCATCTTTTTCAATATATTTACGGTATTCGTCTAGTGTAGTTGCGCCAATACAATGTAACTCTCCTCTTGCTAGCATTGGTTTTAACAAGTTCGAAGCATCCATTGCTCCATCAGTCTTACCAGCCCCAACTAGTAAATGCAGTTCGTCGATAAACAGGATAATTTCGCCGCTTGCTTCCTTGATTTCATTAAGTACTGCTTTAAGGCGCTCTTCAAACTCACCACGATATTTAGCGCCGGCAATTAACGCTCCCATATCAAGCTCAATAATCTTGCAATTTGCTAGCGATTCCGGCACGTCCCGCATGTATATCCTCTGAGCTAATCCTTCAATTATAGCAGTCTTACCAACACCAGGCTCTCCGATTAGTACAGGATTATTTTTTGACCTTCTTGATAAAACTTGGATGGCACGTCTAATTTCTTCATCCCTACCGATAATTGGGTCAATTTTACCTTCAGAAGCAAGTTTAGTTACATCCCTTCCGTATTTAAGCAAGGCATCATAACTATTTTCGGCAGATTCTGAAGTAGCTGTTTTGCCTTTCCGTAAATCCATAATAGCTGCGGTTAATTTTTTTGAATCGATACCGGAGTTAGCTAAAATATTACCGGCTGATCCTTTGTCAAAAGATATTGCTTCAAATATCTTTTCTATAGTGGTAAAGCTATCTTTATTATCTTTTGAAAGGCTAATAGCTTTTTCAAGGACTTTTAATCCTTCCGAAGATAATGTAACCTGCCCACCACTTCCGTGAACCTGGACCTGAGGAATTGATTCTAATTCCTTATCTACTCTCAGCTTGACTAAAGATATATCCACTCCAAGCTTGTTAATTAAATTTACGATAATACCGCTTTCTTCCTGCAGTAAGCAGGATAGTAAATGTAGAGGTAATATTTGCTGATGATTATACTTTGCAGCCAATAACTGGGAGGCAGAAATTATATTTCTTGCTGCTACTGTAAATTTTTCGATATTCATAACATTACCTCTTTATTAACTTCCACAACATCTATATAAGGTTGAAATCTCAAAAATCAATAAGATACTAGCGTGAAACCGCAACCCTACTTGGTAATTATTAGTTCTTAAAATCTCGCACAACTGTGCAATTTTTGGCCTACCCCAATTATGTTCAATATTGTTAAAATATGCAAATATTATACTTTTCTGATTTTTATTTATTGATTAAATAATGAGCACTGTTGACGAATTTCCTTTTTTACTTTTTTGCAGGTATTACAACTTGGGAACTATCCACAGAGAGTGTGGATAACTATGTTAATAATGTGTTATATTAGTGCACAAATTCCAGTAACTACCTAGCAAAGTTATAGGCTGATTAAAAAATGAGCGTTACCTTGAAACAGGCATCACTCCAATAAAATAAAAAAATATTACGCAATTAATATATAAATATTCAATAATGAACTTGAATTTGTGTATAACTTTAGCTGTCTGCTGCTCTATAAGTAATATACCTACAGAAATTGGAAGGGTCGGAAGACACTTAAGTATGTACTAAAAAGAGAGGAATGAATTTTAATAAAATTAATTATTATAAGATTTTTCAGTAGCTTTAAAAATTTGAAAATAAGAATTATTACAAATATAGCTTACAAAACAATTGGTACCTCTGGCCGGATTTGAACCGGCACACTCCAGGAGCAACAGATTTTGAGTCTGTCGTGTCTACCAATTCCACCACAGAGGCACAAGGATTTTAGATATATGAGTATTTAAGGTAAGTAGACTATAGATCTAACTAGGTGTTGTCAATTTAAAAGCTGTTTCTCCTAAAACTGTTATTTATTAGCAAATCTGTTTGCACCACGAAGCCTAGGAGATTGAACTTCTTAAAAGTTATTTTATAAACATTATTTACTGCTAAAAAAGTAAAAAATAATTAAGGCTAAAATTGCTAAAGCTTGAAAAACCACCCTTAGTGTCATTAGCTTAGTGCCAAATTTTTTGCTGATTTTATCTCCTCCCGCCATTGACAATACGCCTAGTAGCAAAATCATCATGGTAATAACGATGAATAAAAAAAGAAGGTAGCTCATAATACTTTGTATAATTAATTTGGTTATTACGTAATACCAAAAGTGGTTTTATCCTAAATTTTCGGAATACTCGACTTTAAAAGGAATATTTAGATGTTTAAGCAAGGCAAAATTTATCTTACTTTTTATAAAATTAGCTTCTTTCATTAATTTTGAGTTACAGGTGAATTTTAAGAAAAACTGATCTTCTAATTCAGAAATTTTGGTTAAATAGATTTCCGGCGCAATTGAAGAAACTGCAAAATCTAGCTCGTTGCTAATGCGACGTAATTGCTCAGTAATCAAATCATAGTCGATCTGCAAGCCATCTTTTTTTATTATATTGATGTATATACAGTAACTAATATTATCACTACCAGACCACTTAGAAAACTTATTCTGCATTAGTATCGTGTTAGGTACTAAAACGTCTCCCCCAGTAAAACTATTAACAGTTATGCACCTAGTCCCTATTGATTTTACTCTGCCGATAGCGCCTTGAATCTCCACAATATCACCAATTTTTATAGGTTTCTCTACTATAATAATCATGGTATTTACCAGATTATTTACAAGCCCTTGAGCACCCAGGCCAATACCAATTGCAAAAGCACCCCCAATGAAGGCAAATATAGCAAGCGGAATATTTGCAACCTGTAAGGCAAGAAGAATCGTAATGCCCAAAAATACAAGTGATAAAAGCCGTTCTATGGTATAAACTAAGTCTTGGTCATCATCCAATTTCTTTGATATTACCGGTATAATTAGTTTAAGGAGTTTTTTGGAAAGGTTGATACCAATAAGTAATATTAGCAAAGCTACTACTATATTACTAACCTTTATGTCATTTCCGGAAATATTAACCAACCCGTATTGCCACATCTCATGAAAAATTGATGAATCAACTTGGGATGAAGAAAGTAAACTTGTCATAATATTTTATATTTTTAAGAATATTATAATAAGTAGTATAATATTAAGAAATACAACAACACAAACCTTATTATATAAATAAAATATAGCAAAAAAATTTATCTCCAACTACTATAAACACTAGTATCAATATTTGGGGTTGACAATTATGGTGTTTTTGATTAGATTTGACCATCAATCATTGCAAAAGCAATCATCTGTTAAATGTTAATTAGTATTATTAATTATTATGAAACGTACATTTCAGCCTAGTAAGCTAGTAAGGAAAAGAAGACATGGTTTTAGGTCAAGAATGGCAACCGTAGGCGGAAGATTAGTTATAAAAAACCGTAGAGCAAAAGGAAGAAAAAAGTTAACCGCCTAATTCAAAAGTTGTGCCTCTTTATTCGTTAAGAAATCAAAAAAAATTTGACCTTGTTAATTTGCATGGTAAAAAAGTATCTAGCCCATATTTTATGGTAGTGATTGCTCAGAATTTTAGCTTGATTCAAACAGATAGCCAGAATCCTACCTTTTTAGGAATGAAAGTTAGTAAAAAAATTTCTAAAAAAGCATATATTAGAAACAAA
Source organism: Candidatus Megaera polyxenophila (assembly GCF_029982035.1). NCBI lineage: Bacteria > Pseudomonadati > Pseudomonadota > Alphaproteobacteria > Rickettsiales > Rickettsiaceae > Candidatus Megaera > Candidatus Megaera polyxenophila. The sequence continues at coordinate 1,079,010 of NZ_CP104166.1, read as the reverse complement.
ATCAAGCGGCGAATAAGACATTTAACGAGATTAATGCTGAAAGAGTGTGACCTGAACCTCTCGAAAGTAGCTATAATTTTTATACCATACAAAAATTTTGATTTGGTAGAGTTTGCCAAATTATCACTTGAATTTAAGAGCGTCTTACAAAAAACTATAAAGAAAAAAATAACCCCTATATAGCCAATTAATTAGCATTTGGCGAAGGTGTGATTTATAAACTTTTGCTCAATCATTCCTAGTACCACATACCGCTGAATTGGCTATAACTTTCCTCATATATCAAGATTTACTACATTCAAAGCGTTTGCATTAATAAAATCCTTTCTTGGTTCAACAACACTGCCCATTAAAGTAGAAATTATCTCTTCTGCTCCGTCAATATCACTAACTTTTACTTGGAGCAAAGTCCTTTTCGAATGGTCAAGAGTAGTTTCCCATAACTGCTCTGCATTCATTTCACCAAGCCCCTTAAACCTCTGAATCCCTAGGCCCTTCTTACCGTTTTCTGTTATAATTTCAAGCATTTTACTTGGTAAGAAAAGTTTATATTCAATTGATTTAACGATTAGAAGACAATGTCCATTAAAATAATTAGATATCGATTCCCCAATTCTAGCAAGACTTATAAATTCCGGAGCTTCGAGCTGTTGTTTATAAAGTATTTTAGCATTTTTAACCCCCCGCACAAACCTAAAAAACTCTATTGATTCGCTAAAAATATTTACTTGCCAATCTGTTTTATCAGGTTCAGAGACACCAGGATTTAATATAGAAATCGCTTTCATAATTTCATTTTCCTTAAGGCTATTGAAAGACTCCACTTTGAGTAAATTATTGACAGCTAGACATTCAGCAATAGCAGGATCAAATTTTTTCGAAACATGATTTAGAGTGGCTGTAAACAAAGCTGCTTGATTTATGATATTAATTAAACTTTCACCGGTTATTTCCTTGCCGTTTTCAATTTTTAAATGGGTATCATTAACAGTACAATTGATCAAATATTCCTGAAGCGCCTGTTCATTTTTTAAATATGTCTCGCTTGCTCCTTTCTTTACCTTATAAAGTGGCGGTTGGGCAATATATAAATAACCTTTTTCTATTATCAAGCGCATATGCCTATAGAAAAAAGTAAGTAATAAAGTTCTGATATGCGAGCCATCAACATCAGCATCTGTCATGATAACAATTTTATGATAACGCAGTTTTTCTATATTAAAATCCTGAATCCCAATACCAGCTCCAAGTGCAGTAATTAAAGTTCCGACTTGTTCGGAGGCCAGCATTTTGTCAAATCTAGCTCTTTCAACATTTAGTATTTTACCACGCAGAGGTAGAATAGCTTGTGTTTTTCGATCCCTTCCTTGTTTTGCAGTACCCCCAGCAGAATCTCCCTCAACTATAAAGATCTCAGACTTAGCTGGGTCTTTTTCTTGGCAATCAGCTAATTTCCCAGGTAGATTAGAGACTTCAAGAGCTGATTTTCTTCTAGTTAATTCCCTTGCCTTCTTTGCTGCTTCTCTTGCAGTTGCTGCTTCCACTATCTTGTTAATGATCAGTTTTGCCTCAACTGGATGTTCCTCAAACCACTCTAATAATTTACTATATATAGCATTTTCGACTACTGGTCTAACTTCTGAAGAAACTAATTTATCTTTTGTTTGTGAAGAAAATTTAGGATCAGGTATTTTAACAGATAGTATACAAGAAAGACCTTCCCTTGCATCATCCCCGGTGAAATTTACTTTAGTTTTCTTAGCAATCCCACTTTGCTCAAGATAACTATTTACCATTCTAGTTAAAGCTGCTTTAAAGGCAATTAAATGTGTACCCCCATCACGCTGGCGTATATTATTGGTAAAACACAAGATATTCTCATGGTAGGAATCGTTCCACTGCATTGCGCATTCAAAGCTTATACCTTTTTCATCGTTATGTGCAACAAGAGAAATAGCAGGATGGAGAGCTATCTTGCTTCTATCAACATATTTGACGTATGCTTCTATCCCGCCAGTAAAATAGAATTCCAGCTCTTTCTTTTCGTCATACCTATTGTCGATTAGAATTATTCTGACGCTTGAATTCAAGAAAGCAAGCTCCTTAATCCTATGTTCAAGGGTAGCAAAATTAAATTCAATATTAGTAAAAATGCTAATGGAAGGCATAAAGGTAACTTCTGTACCCTTTTTTCCAATTGCATCTCCTACTACTGCTAGCGGGCTTTCAGAGTCTCCGTTTGCAAATCTAATAAAATGCTCTTTCTGGTTACGCCAAATACGAAGCTCTAGCCAATCGGATAAGGCATTGACTACAGAAATGCCCACTCCGTGTAATCCACCTGAAACCTTATATGAATTCTGATCAAATTTTCCCCCAGCATGAAGTTGGGTCATTATAACTTCTGCAGCAGAAATTCCTTCCCCTTCATGAATGTCAACAGGTATACCACGGCCATTATCCCTCACAGTTACCGAACCGTTCTTATTAAGCATTACTTCCACCCGATCGCAATACCCGGCTAAAGCTTCATCGATAGCATTATCAACTGCTTCATATACCATATGGTGCAATCCTGATCCATCATCAGTATCGCCTATATACATTCCTGGTCTTTTTCTTACTGCTTCTAACCCCTTTAGTACTTTAATTGAATCAGCTGCATATTCTTGGTAAAGGTGTGTTCCAATTTCTTCGATATTGACTTTTTGTTCCGAGTTTGACATAACTATCTTTAAAATGATGAAAAATAAACACTTAAAGCGCAAAAGTTTCTTACTAAAACCGTGCCTACGGATAATATAACATTGTGTTCTATTTTAAAAGTAAAACTTAAAGCAATAATTATCATATAAGGTATAAAAGCCATGGAGTCACCAGTTTTCAAGCATATTTCTAAGGTGTTAAACGATTACGATTTATTTTTATTTGATTTATGGGGAGTAGTTGTTGAAAATGATAAATTATACCCTGGTGTGGTAGAATCTATAAATAGCATTTTAGCGCAAAAGCAAGGATTTTTTGTATCAAACGTACCAAGGCCAGCCTTTATTATGAAAGATAGGTTAGCAAAATGGGGTTTAAAGGCGACGGAAGAAATGATCATCACTTCCGGAGATATTGCTAGAAAATTGATCACAGAAGAAGCAATTAAACTAGAAAAAGATAAGCTAACAATATATCACCTCGGGAGTGATCAGAACGATGATATATTGCGTAAACTTAACCATAGTATTACTGATGATTACACAAAAGCTGATGTTTTCCTTTTAACTTTGTATCGAGATGAAAATCAAAACATTAAAGAATTTGACAATGTATTAAAAGACGTTGCTAAACTGCCAAACCTGCTTAAGATATGTGCCAATCCAGATATATCAATTCCGAAAGGAGGTATAACCAGATACTGCGCTGGATATTTCGCACGCATTATAGAAGAAAATGGGGGACAAGTTGTATATACCGGTAAACCTAAAGACGTTATGTACCAGCATATTTTTAAGGTATCAGTTGCAATTCCAAAAAACCGAATTTTAATGGTAGGGGACACTTTTGAAACTGATATTCTCGGAGCCCAGAACTCAGGAATAGATTCTGCTTTAGTGCTAACCGGCAATACGCACCAATACCACTCCATCTACGAATCTCTGGATGATAAAGTTTCTGTCCTTGGGAAAAAAGCTAAAGAATTTAAAATATTTCCTACATTTATTACTGAATTAACTTAAATTACAAGCTATGCTAGGAAAAGAGCTTACCTTAAAATCAGAAAAGGAGTCCGAGAACCTTGCAATAAAAATAGCTGCACAAATAAAGAAAGGTTCTATTATCACTTTTAGTGGTGGACTTGGCGTCGGAAAAACTTTTCTATGCCGCCATATAATTAAATATTTATGTGGGGAAGATGTTAAAGTTGTTAGCCCAACTTTTAATCTATTACAAATTTATCCAACTAAAAATTTTGAAATTTACCATTTCGACTTGTATAGACTAGAACATTTGGAAGAAATATACGAACTGGGTATAGAAGAAGCATTTTCTGGTAATCATGTATGCTTAATTGAATGGCCAGAAATTATTAGCAGTATTTTGCCTCCAAATACGATTTCAATAAAAATATCTATAAATAGTAACAATAACCGTTTGGTTTCTATCTATAAGATTTAAATAAAAAACCATTTTTAAAGCAGTAGTTTATATTTTTATTTTTTCCCATCTATTATGAAACCAGAACCACTGGGAAGGGTTTTCTTTAATCCATTTCTCCAGTGTTTGATTAATAAGCAGCATTATATTGTACACATCATTTTCTTTACTGCCAGTAGGCTGATATTTTATCTCCGGATGGAGAATAGCTTTAAAATTGCTTTCCTTAATGCGGATTAATTGACAGGGTATAATCGGATAATTATATTGTAAACTCAGCTTGGCAATAGCATTTGCCGTCATCGCTGGCCTGCCAAAAAAGGGTACTTCAATACCATCATTCATTTTCTGATCAACAAGCATAGCAATCGAGTAGCCGTTTTTTATGGCCCGCACCAAACCTTTAGCCCCAGTTGGTCCTTTAGCTATCATAAGTACATTTGGATTTTTGCTACGGGTTCGAAGAATTTCCCTGTCGACATAAGAGTTATTTGCTTTTCGGTAAATAATGGCAAATTTGGGGTAAATATCGGTTATATGTCTTATAACAAAATCCCAATTAGCCTGATGAGCTAAAAAAAGTAAAAATGGTTTTTTAGCCTGCTGATAACTTTTTACATTTTCTATGCCCTCCATAGTAAACATGGACTTCATTTCCTGATCAGACAATTCGTTAATAAAAGGAAATTCACCGATATATTTACCAAAATTATCCCATATTTGAGGAATAATTTTTTTGATGTCAAATTCCTCTCCAAATACCTTATCTAAATTTCGTTCTGCTATTTTAGTAACTCTCATATATGGACCTAAGAATCTGGCTGTCCAACTGCAAAAAGCTACTGAATTCTTAAAACCTATTATTTTCATGGTTTTTATAAACATTTTTAAAAAAACATATTCAATAAAATGTTTAATTTTTTTGGAATAATTTTTCATATACTAAATCTATACATTTCTGCTCATTTTCAAACTCAAGGCCGACTCTAGCACATATTACCAGCTCTTTGTATTTATTAGCTAATTTAACGTAATCTTTTTCTGTGGTAATTAAAGACGCATTATTTAACTTTGCTAAATCTATTAACTTTTTTACCTCCTCATCAGAATAATTATGATGATCTCCAAATGACATGTATTGTTTAATTTTTAAGTTATTCTCTAATAATAACGAATAAAATTTTTCTGGATTACCAATGCCGGCAAAAGCAATATATTCAATATCTTTATCTAGATTTTCTTTTAATTTAATAGCAGCTGCAAAATACGGTTTTTGACTTAAAGAAATATTACCAATTAGGCTAGAATCTTTACATTTATTATTACCGATCATAAAAATTAAATCAGATTTTGCTAAACCAGATTTTAAGCTTTCTCTTAACGGCCCCGCAGGAAAAATTCTGTTGTTTCCTATCCCATTTAGCGAGTCAATAGTTAGTATTTGTAAATTTTTTTGTAAAACTGGATTTTGCATACCATCATCTAAAATCACTATTTCCGGATTCATCTGCTGAATCAATGGAAGAGCATAGTTAATTTTTTTTGCAGCTATTACAGAACCGTATTTCCGCAGCATTACTGATTCATCTCCTACTTCTTTTGCAGTATCGGTTTTTTCAACTAATTTTACTTTCGCAAGGCGCGATTTATAAGCTTTAGTAACAATTACAAATGAAATGTTTTTTTGAATAAGCTTTTGCGCTAACCATGCTACAATTTGAGTTTTACCACTTCCTCCTAATGTTATATTACCCACACAAATTATTTTTTGAGGCAATACTATCTTTTTGGTAGTCTGAGTTCTTACAAAACCAAGGAATATATATATATATGAAAAAAATATCATTATAGAGGAAAGCCAGGTTTTTTTAGACCAAAAATTAGGGTATTTTAAATTAATCATTAAAAAAAATGTCTATCTGTTGAAGGTAATTACCTAAAATTTTTTGTTTAGATTTCACATACTTCTTTGCATTATCGGAATATTCTTGGCAGATTTTCTGGTTTTTATCTTCCATAAAAAATAGAATCTGATTTTTTAATTCCTCGGAAGTATTAATCTGTATACAAGCCTTATTTTCAAGCATTTCGTTAGTTATATTTTGAAAATTACCCATATTCGGACCTACAATAATAACATTCTCAAAATATGCAGGCTCTAGCAAATTATGACCTGCTATCCGACTTTTCATTTTAAAAGAACCCCCAATAAAAGCAATCTCAGCAAGGCTATAAAATAATCCTACCTCACCAAAACTATTCACAATATAAAGGTCATTTTTTAGAATATTATTTTTGGTTTTATGTGATCGTAGGCTATATTTTAGCCCTAGCTTATTACACATTAAACCGACATAACTCGCCCTTTCCGGATGCCTTAAAATAATAATCGGATAAAACTTATCTATTTTTTCTTCCTTAAACTGGTAAATTATATCTAATAATACTGCCTCATCTTCTTCATGGGTACTAGCTGCAACAAAAATTTTTCTATCCTTAAATAATTCTTGTAGATAAGCTAGTTCTTTTTTATTTACTTCTAATTCCTGATTAGAAAATTTTATGTTACCTAAATTCTCAGCTTTATTACAACCAAGTGATTGGTATTTTTCTAAATCGACCTTGCTTTGAACTCCAATATAAGAAAAGGAGTCAGTTAATAACTTAAATATTTTAGGAAATTTTTGCCAAATCTGAAAAGATTTATCAGATAATCTACCATTTAAAAGTATTAATTTACATTTTTTAGCTCCAAAAGTAACTAATACTGGCCAAATATCAGATTCAACAAATATCCCAACAGTAGGTCTCCAATATTGGTAAAATTTTCTTATGGTAAAAATATTATCAAGTGGAGTAAATTCATGATATACGCCTGGAGGTAGCCATTTATTTATAAGGTTTGCGGACGATAATGTGCCCGTTGTAATTAAAAAATCAGTATTTTGGTACTTTTTTTTTAGCTGATTTACAAGATTAATTGCGATCATGGATTCCCCAACACTGGCAGCATGAATCCAAATTAATTTCTCTCTGTTTCTTTTTGTGCTGTATAAAGTAAATCTACTTCTTAAAGATCTTATATTTTCTTTCCCTTTTATTGCCCTAATCAAAAGTATTATAATATAAAAAGGAAAAAGAATAACAGTCAGCAAATTATATAGCAAAATAATACTCATTTTGTTTTTTAATTAAAATCTTGCGATTGCCCTCCTCATGAGACTTCACATTAAGTTTTGAAATTTAATTGATCTGCAGCAATAAAATTGGTTCTACAAATCTATAAGTACTTTTCGTTTTAAATTACAAAATCAGTATCACTCATTAATATTATTTTGCGACTTACTAGAACCACTTAAGAAACTGCGCATTTTTTTAGATCGTGTTGGATGTTTTAGTTTACGCAGAGCTTTCGCCTCAATTTGTCTTATTCTTTCTCTAGTGACGTGAAACTGCTGTCCAACTTCTTCTAAAGTATGATCGGTATTCATACCAATACCAAACCTCATTCTAAGAACTCTTTCCTCACGAGGGGTAAGGCTAGACAGAATTCGGGTAGTGGTTTCTCGTAAATTTGACTGAATTGCGGCATCAATAGGTAAAATAGCATTTTTATCTTCAATAAAGTCGCCAAGATAACTTCCATCCTCATCTCCAACAGGATTTTCTAAACTTACAGGCTCTTTTGCAATTTTCATTACCTTTCTTACTTTATCAACAGGCATGGAAAGGCGGTTTGCAATTTCAGCGGGTGTTGGTTCGTACCCTAGTTCACTTAGCATTTGCCTAGATGTACGAATAATTTTATTAATTGTTTCGATCATATGAACAGGAATACGGATTGTACGTGCTTGATCAGCAATAGATCTAGTAATAGCCTGCCGTATCCACCAAGTAGCATAAGTAGAAAATTTAAAGCCCCTGCTGTATTCAAATTTATCTACAGCTTTCATTAAGCCAATATTTCCCTCTTGAATAAGATCTAAAAACTGCAACCCTCGGTTAGCATATTTTTTTGCAATCGAAATAACAAGCCTTAAATTCGCTTCGATCATTTCTTTTTTAGCTCTGCTTGACTGTCTTTCGCCCTTCTGGATAGAATTAACTATTCTTTTAAATTCAAAAATTGGTAAGCCAATAACTGACTCTTCTTTTTTTAATTCAGAAATTGTGTTATCAACAGCTGCAACTTCTTCATGAATAAACTTTTTCCAAGCAATTTCCTTTTTCTTCTGAATTTTTTCTTTCCAGCTATTATCAATTACTGAACCTATATACTCTTTTAGGAAATTTTGGCGTTTAACCCCGTGCTTCTCTGCTAGTTTTAGCAATTCAGTTTCTTTTGCTACTAACTTCTTATTTGTTTCATATATATCTACCAGAATTTCTTCAATACGTTTGGTATTAAAATGTATAGATGAGATTTCTTCGGTCAATTCAATAAGAGCGTTTTTGTATTTTTTGTTCGAAGCAAGAGAAGAAGTTTGTTTTTTTACTAAATAATGAGTTTTTGTTTCAGAAAGTAATTTATCGCAAATCTTTGCTATCCGCTCCATCTTGTCTAATATATTCGGTAACAACTCAGCTTCCATAGCTGAAATAGAAAGAGAAGATACCTCTTCCGAATCATTATCACCATCAGCGTCGGTATCGGTTAAGTCTCCCTCATTTTCATCGTTTTTATTGTCGGTACTACTGACAATCGCTGTATCACCCTCTATATTTGCTTCGAGGTCAATTAAATCACGCAAAGCAATTTTTTCATTAACCAAATCCTCGTACAATTTGATGAATTTCTTCATCGCCGTAGGGCTTTCACAAAGGGAGTGAAGCATCAATTTTTTTCCTTCATCAATGCGTTTTGCTATCTCTATTTCATTTTCGCGTGAGAGAAGTTCTACTCCTCCCATATCACGGAGATAAAGCCTGACAGTATCATCGGTAGAACCTAGGTTTTCTGAGCTAGCATCATCCTCTTCTTCACTATCAATAGCCGAACTGGAAATATTGAGCTCTTCGCTAACGTTAATATCAAGCTTTATATCGTCATTATTATCGTCGTCAATAATATCGATACCCGCTTCTGAAAACTTGGATATAGCATTTTCCAGATCATCAACAGAAAGTTTCTTATTTGCGGCAATAGATTTGTTGATCTGGTTGTAGGTTACAAAACCTTTCTTTTTGCTTTCAACTACTAAGTTATCAACTTTTTTAAAATCATTGTTCTTGAGTTTTTCAACTGGATTTGTCTTTTCTTTATTCATATTTTTGTTATGATAATAATTAGAAAATTGCCTTAGTTTATAAAAAATTCACTTAACTTACTGAGTTGTTTAGAAGTTTCCTGAATCTCTTTCAAATAAGAAGGCGCTTTGAGCCTAACCTCTTCTTTATTACTATTTATTATATTAATGTATTCTTGTTTTAGCGATAATAAATAGTATTTTTTACTTAATAAATCAAAAATTAGCTCACAATTTGCTTTATTTTTTTCAATAAAAATTGTATCTAGAAAAATTTTCTTGGGATCAGATAATACTAAAAAACTGTTGTAAAATCCAGTTTTTTCTGCAAGTTCTTTGGTCTTGTTCTCATTAATATCGTCATACATATCTATTTGACTAATATACCATTCTTTGAATTCGTTAAAATCAGGAGAGGATAGAGTTAAATCTGCTACAAATTCTCTAATTCTGGCAATTTTTAGCAGACCAGGGAACTTTATAATAAAACTGCATAAAGATAATTCAAGCACTTCCATTTCGGTGTATTCCTTATCACCATTACTTCCAATATACGTCTTATTATTTTTCTTTAACCCATTGCGTGCTCCTTTCTTATTATAAAGCTTCTGCCACATCTGTTCCTTGAAATAGCGCCGAAAATTAGCGGACAGCACCTTGTCTTTTATCTGTAAGCATACAGTGTCTAATGTATTCTCTAAAACAGCTTTAGATTCCGCAGAGGAAAAAGTTTTCCCTCCATATTCGCTCAACCAAATAGCTTCTGATAAATTGATTCTTTCTGCAAGTAGTTTATTAAATAATTCAATACCCTCGGATTTAATAACTTCATCTGGATCTTTGGAATTCGGTAGTATTACGAAAGAAATTTTTTTATCGTAAGCAATCATCGGCAGCGCTATATCGATTAATCTGCGGCTTGCTCTTTGTCCTGCATTGTCCCCATCAAGGCAAATTATAATTTCCTCACCCGATCGCCACAATTTTTGCAGATGCTTTTCCGTTACCGACGTACCAAGGCTCGCAATAGCTTCATTTATTCCAGCCTGGTGTAAAGCAATTACATCCATATAACCTTCGACTACAATTGAGTAATTTTTTTTATAAGACGCACTGATTGCGGTGTTTTCTCCATACATTGTCTCGCTTTTTTTAAACACTAAAGTTTCTGGAGAATTTATATATTTGGGCATGCCATCCCCAATCACCCTTCCCCCGAATCCTACAATTCTATTATAGGTATTTCTAATAGGAAAGATTATTCTATTATTAAATACCTCATAAATTTTACCATCTTCTTTCTTGCCCACTAAGCCTGAGCTTAATAAAATTTTCAGGGGGATAGATTTTTTTTCAAAATACTTAATTAAAAGCCCTTTTCCCGGCGCATAACCTATAGAAAATTGTTCTTTGATATTTTTATTGATACCGCGGGCTAGTAAATATCCTTCAACTTCTTTATTGATCTGGTCAGTAAAGTAAGCTGAGGCTAATTCCAAGACATTATATATTTGATCTGCTTCATCATATTCCTTTTGTTGATCAGCAGACATTTTAGGTAACTCGATAGAATTTTCTTGAGCTATTTTTATTGCAGCTTCTTTATAACTAAGCCCTGTAGTTTCGGCTACAAATTTAATGATGTCTCCATGTACACCGCAACCAAAACAGTGGTAAAATCTTTTTGCGTCATTAACGGTAAAAGAAGGGGTTTTTTCAGAATGGAATGGGCATATCCCTAAATATTCATTACCTTTTTTAGTTAAAGAAACCTTTTGCTTTACTATATCGGAGGTTCTTATTTGTTCTCTTAGGTAATTGTAAAACTCCACAGGAATTATCATAAATTTAAAAAATTAAATTTAAAATTACTGTTGTTAAACAATAACAAACAGGAATGGATAAATTGTCATTAATTTTTATTTGACCAGCATAAAATTCAGCTAATGTGGCCATAAGAGAACTAAAAATTATGATAATAAAACTTGTAGGGTGACTGACAAAAAAATAGATTACTGTGCTAATAAAAACGCTGGAAATAAAAAACGCACCAGCGCCCACTAAGGATTTGCCATTTTTTAGCGGCATTCCATATTTCATGCCTACTAATGCTGCAATACAATCAGATATGATCAGGATGAGCCACGAAGTAATTACTAGACCTTTAGAAAAAAATAAACAACTTATTAAAAGCCCCAGAGCCATATAACTTGCTCCGCTAAGCTTGTAGAAACCAGTTCTTTCTTTATTTCTAAGAAATTTGCTAAAAAATTTATCAACTACCTCTTTAATTTTCTGATTATGATTCCTAGATATATCAGCATAGAGTGTAAACCCAGTAAGTATTAACAGTAATACGTTCATACTTGTTTTAGGAATAAACGAATAAACTAAAGGAAATATTAACCCGTATAAATGAAAAATTTTTCGCCTGATTTCAAAATTAAGATTTTCATTTTGCATAAAATTTTTAGCTAATTTGACAAACGCAATTAGTCTAAATATACTTCAAATCTTAACTTAAACAAGACATAATTATGGTCAAATTCCCTATCACTAAAAAAGGCTTCGAACTCCTAGAAAAAGAAATTAAACATTTGAAGCACGTTGAAAGGCCTACAATTATTGAGGCTATTTCAACAGCACGGGATTTTGGTGATTTATCGGAAAATGCGGAGTATCACGCAGCACGAGAAAAACAGAGTTTTGTTGAAGGGCGGATTTTAGATTTAGAGGATAAACTCTCAAGAGCCGAAATTATTGATATTTCTAAACTATCAAAAGAAAGTATAAAATTTGGCGCTACTGTCAAATTAGTGGATGAAGATACAGAAGAAGAAGTAACATACATAATAGTTGGAGAGTATGAGGCTGATATTACTAAGAAACGAGTCTCGATCCAATCTCCAATTGCAAAAGGACTTATTGGCAAATCTGTAGGAGATATTGTAGAAATAACAACTCCTAAGGGAAATAAAGTGTTTGAAATATTAGAAATTTCATATCCGGACATAGATTTAGGTTAAGTATTTTTTTCTTAATTTTTGAAATAAGTTATGCTATAATAAATTTCATTGAAGTTAGAGGTATTATATGTCTAATATAAATTTGCCTGTTATTTCTTCTAGTTCTGGATTTAACAAGTATTTGCAAGAAATAAACAATATACCTTCTCTGACAAAAGAAGAAGAGTTTTTGCTTGCTAAGAATTATCTTGAAAATAATGATCTTGAAGCAGCTCATAGGCTTGTACTTAGCCACTTGAAACTAGTTGTAAAAATAGCCATTAAATATAAAAATTATGGTCTACCGTTACCTGAGCTTGTATCGGAAGGAAACATTGGTTTAATGCAAGCAGTAAAAAAATATGATCATAAACTTGGCTTCAGACTCTCTACTTATGCTATGTGGTGGATAAAAGCTTCTATCCAGGAGTATGTACTTAAATCATGGTCACTTGTAAAGATTGGGACAACCTCAGCACAAAAAAAATTATTTTTTAGCCTTGGTAAGATTAAACATCGTATAATTAATACTTATGCACGGGCTATTAATGATCAAGATTATCAAGAGATGGCAGATGAGCTTGGTGTGTCTCTTAAGGAAGTAGTAGAAATGGATCAACGTATGGCAGGTCCTGATATTTCACTGAATCGTTCCGCAAATCGTGAAGACGAAAATGCCGAGATAATTGAATTTTTACCGGAACAGAAACCAAATCAAGAAATATCTTTACTGCAAAAACAAGATATAGAAAACAAAAAACTGGTATTAGCCGAGGCTATGCAAGTTTTAAATGAAAGGGAGGTTAAGATTCTAACTGCTAGAAAGCTTAATTATTCACCTGAAACACTTGATAGCTTAAGCATGGAATATAACATTTCAAAAGAACGTGTAAGGCAGATAGAAACTAGAGCATTCGAAAAACTGCAAAATTATGTACTAGCTAGAGTTTCTAGAGACGGTCAACTTCTAGAGACGGTCAACTAGAAAAAGCCATATCAGGGTGATCTTACCCCATATAAAGAATTCTGTTTCTTGGTTGAAGCTATTAGTGGAGGCTGACCTAACTATTAAATTTGGTTTTAGATAGTCTCTCCGTCAAAACTCTCTACCCCTGAATTAGAAGGGGTTTCATGTTATAAATGGCTTACGAAATCCATAAGAAAATGTTATAATTAGCGCATAAAGCTTATGGATTTTAAAGTATATGCCTATAGAAAATATTAGTTTTTCTCAAAAACAAGAAAGATTATTTGGTGAAAAATTATCTATACAACTAAATCGCAAAAACAAATTATATAAACTGAGAGATTTGGTAAATTGGTCTGAACTTGAAGCGCTGGCATTAGCTAAGGTTGAAATCAAGCAATTCGGTAGAAATAAGAAGGATCATAGAGTAATGCTAGGACTATCAATGCTGCAAGCTATGTATAACGGTTCTGATTCGTTTACGGAGGAAGAATTAAAGGAAAATATATATTGGCAATATTTTTGCGGCTATGAGTATATGCAACAAGATATTGACGTATCGGAGGCGACTATACGTAGATTCCGCAATGCTCTGGGAGAGGAAGGATATAAAGAGATTCTAAAAGAGCTTTTGCGTATAGGACTGAAGGTCGGAGCACTCAAAAAAAAAGACTTGGAATCGGCGATTATAGATACGACTGTACAGATTAAGAATATCAAACATCCACATGACGTACATTTAATGGAGACCGCAAGAGCAAAAGTAGTAGATCTCTGTAAACGACTTGGTATTTCGCTTAACGAGACATACGCCAAGAGTTTTAAATATAAGACGATCAAGCTTTGGAAGTACAAGGAAGATAGTAAAGCAAGGCAACGTAGAAAAATAATGATAAGCTTAAAAGTCCGCTTAGGTAGGTTGATCCGTATATGCTGGAGAGGTATAGAAAAATCAAAATTAGAACTATCTGCTGAGGATAGCGCCATTTTTACGAGAGTTAAAAATATTCATGCCCAGTCTGTGCTTAAGAAAAAGGACAAGGATATTTATAAAAAAGAGCATAAGATAGTCTATAGCTTTCATGCTCCGGAGGTAGAGTGTATCGGCAAGGGTAAAATGAATAAACCTTACGAATTTGGTAACAAAGTCGGGATTGCAGTAAGCGGCCGAGGCAACTTTATTCTTGGGGTTAAATCTTTTCACGGTAACCCCTACGACGGACATACTTTAGATCAAACGGTATCGGAGCTGCGCAAGCTAAGTCCGGAGACTAGCAAAATTTTTGTAGATCTTGGTTACACCGGCCATAACTTCAAAGAAAAAGGCAAGGTTTTTACCGCCAAGACCAAGAAAGCTTTATCAACCGATGACAAAAAGATGCAAAAGCGGAGAAGTGCAATTGAACCGATAATAGGTCATCTAAAGAATTTTGGTCGTATGGGTAGAAACTACCTTAAGGGAATAATTGGAGATATCGTTAATCCGCTTATCTCTGCCGTTGGCTTGAATTTGCGTAGAATCACTAATATTCTCAAAGAATCCACCGCATAATAATTTTCCGAAAATCTTAATAATTTAAGCAATTAGCATTGCTCAAGAGAGAATCATGAGTAAATTGTGAATTTTTGCCATCATAGCACCTAAATTTTATATTTTTGGTAAAAAAATACCCCAAAAAAATAAAAATGCGATGATTGACTTTTAAAATTATTAAAACTACATCAAAAATTTAGAATTTTGACGGAAAGACTAATAACCCAAGTGCATCATAACTTACTTTTACACCTGCGGGTGATAAGGATTTTAGTTCTTGAATTACTAAATGACACGCCTCGGATAACAATGAATAATTTTTTATATATACTTCCTCATTATAATCCTCCAAAATTTCTTTATAATCTACGTTCAGTGTTTTAGCAACTTGTTGGATCAGACCGGCCGATGGGTTGGCATTCCTCCCTCTAATAAATTCATAAATATTGCGATTAGTTCCGGCTTTTTTCTCAAGTTCAGGAAGACTCCAATTTCTTTCTTCTAATAACCTTGTAATATTTTTTTTAATCGTTTCGGTGGACATAATTCTCAGAAAAACCTTTTCTTAATAATTAATTGAGATATTAACTTAATAAGTAATTAAATGTTGACAGCTAAATCAACATCATTATTATTAAATGATACATCATCAATAACTTGTAATTTAATTAAACCGATTGGTAGTTACCTTGTAGTGGATGTGAAATTGCTAGTACAGCTACCAGTTAAATAAGTATGGCGACAAAAAAACAATATAATAACAACACAATGGTGTGACATTATGAGTATAACAGATAAAAGAGACTCCTACAACAAGCCAAATCAACAAAATAACAAATTTGATCGGAGTAATTTATTTCTTATCCAAAACCTACGTTGTAAAAGTTTTTTATTGTTAACTAATATGGTTAATTTAAACTGGGTTAATGTTTCGGCTTACGCCAAATTTCCTTGAGTTTTATCACTTCTTTTTGAAAGTAAAACGTCTTTTTGGAATAAATTTCTAAACGGATTAATATTTTAAATTAAAACAAGGGGACAATATAATGGCACGTAAAAATGATTATATAGCAAAAATAGACAAATTTATCGGTAATAAAATAGCTTCTTTAAGGTTGTCAAAAGGTTTTTCACGTAAGCAACTCTCAGAAGCTGTTGATATAACCGGTCAGCAACTTTCTAAGTATGAAAAAGGAAAAAATAGAGTTTCAATAGGAAGGTTAATTTTAATCTCTAAAGCGCTCGGTGAGAGAGTATCTTACTTTTATGAGGGGCTAGAAACTGAAGTCACATATCAGCTGCCGATAGATCAGGAGGAAATACGTAAGGAGATTGTCCGTAATTTTATGCGGCTTAATAGTTTAGAATATCAGAATGCTATTAATCAGCTTATCAGATTATTGTTAAAAGATAAAATCGCTGAAGGAAATATAAGAGGATATTCTAATGGAACAGAAAGTAGATAAACTCAAGGACTCTCTAGTTTTCATTTTGGATAAATTGGAGATTAGAGAAAAGCAAGGAAAAAACAGGAGCAAGAGATCGAAAACTATATAAAGAAAAACCGTAGCATCGATTTTAACGAATTAGTAGCAGCTCATTGAAAGCCCACTAAAACCTATATTGTTTGATGGAATAAAAAAACATGCAAAAATTAGCTAATAATTAACGTGTAACTGTTTTCTTTCTTGTGGAATTTTTTATCAAAACCAAGTCCGATGCTGCATATCAAGAAATCTATTACTAATTAGGTGGGTAATAATGTAGTTACAAACGCAGAGAAAAATTATTGGCAGTTATAATGAATTAAATTAAGGTATAGATGCATGGAGAGCTGAACAGCGGGCTAAAGAAATCATTAAGATAGTTTTGTTTTCCTGCTATTCTGCTTTACCTTTACCAATAAGGCCGTGTTAAATTAAGATCATGTATTATAGGGGTATAAACAAAATTGCTTTGGTACAATAAAATTTTTTAATAGCTTATGGTGTAATTTTAGCTATCTGACTCCAGCAAAAATTTGAACTGCATATATTTAGCAGCTTCCTAATTTCTATCCCTATCTGCGTATTGAATAGCTTCTTTGATTCTCAGAGCATTTATTATCACTTCTATATGCGCTAACGATTTAACTTCTACGTCAAATATCAATTCGAAATAGTTGCTGTTACGGCTTAAAATTTTAAAATTAGTTATATTCCCTCCATTTTTAGCAATTTCTCCGGCTAAAATAGCAAGGCTTTCTGGTTCATTTAATAACAAAACTTTTATCCTAGAAATAAAAGGAATATTTGATTTATTGTTATCCCAGGTAAGGTCAAGGATTCTTTCTGGCATACTAGCAAAATTGTTTAGCATTTCGCAATCAGATGTATGGATTGTAATTCCACTTCCTGTGTGTACTATACCTACTATTTTGTCCCCTGGAAGAGGGTGACAGCATTTCGCATAATGCATAGCCATACCTGGTATAAGGCCTTTAATAGGTATTACATTTTCATCTTCCGTTGTGGAAGGAGCTTTTTTTGTAAATTTTAGTAAAGATAAAGTTGAGCTTAATCTACTTTTTTTAACAGTTGCGAGCTTTACTACTTCCTCCCTGGTAATTGTACCTTCTCCCACTGCAAAAAATAATTCATCAGAGGTTTTGCTAAAGAACTTGCACGCTGCTTCTATAGCTTTAGTTTCGTCTTCTATTTTATTAGCTTTTAGGGCTTTATAGATAATTGTTTTCCCAAGCTTTATGTGCTGCCCCCTTAATTGTTGTTGAATAACTTTTTGAATTTCTCCTCTTGCTTTACCTGTAACAACAAATTTTCCCCATGAAAGTGAAACTGTTTGGTGTTTAGAAGTGATTATTTCTACTTGATCACCATTAACAAGGTGAGTTTTAAGAGGTACTATTTTGCCATTTACTTTTGCACCTACGCATTTATTCCCTATATCAGAATGTACCATATAAGCAAAATCAACGGTAGTAGCGCCTTTAGGTAACGCTATAAGTTTACCTTTGGGTGTAAAGCAGAATACTTGATCATAATACATTGCCAATTTAGTATTTTGGAGAAATGTTTCTGGATCATTATTTTGTTCTAAAATTGAAAGCAATTCTCTAATCCATACGTATTGCGTAGTGTCGAGACTATTATCATGGCATTGTTTATAACGCCAATGAGCGGCTACTCCAAGCTCTGCTATATCATGCATTTTGTGGGTTCTAATTTGGATTTCAACTTTTTGGAGTAATGGTCCGATAATCACTGTGTGGAGAGACTGGTATCCATTATTTTTAGGAGTGCTGATAAAATCTTGAAAATTATCAGGAATCATTTTATAGCTTGTATGGATTATACCAAGGGCTCTATAACAATTCTCAACATTATCTACTACTATTCTGAAAGCTATTATATCTGATAATTGTTCTATGCTAATATTTTTTTGCTTCATTTTCATCCACGTGGAATAAGGAGTTTTTTTTCTTCCAGAAACTTCTGCTTTTAAGCCTTGTACTTCAAGAGTTTTTTGTAGCTCATTAATAATTTGTGGGATAAGCTTATTTTGTCCGGATTCAAGTTCAATGGATTTAAATCTCTGAACTATTGATTCTCTAATATCTGGGTTTAATATTCCAAAACAAATATCCTGCAATTCCGTTTTTATTTGTTGCATTCCTATTCTTTCAGCTAGCGGTGCATATAGTTCAAGGGTTTCTAAGGCTATTTTTTTCTTTTTTTCCGGATTACTAATAAAATCTATGGTACGCATATTGTGAAGACGATCAGCAAGTTTAATAAGTAAAACTCTGATATCATCACTCAGTGCTATTAGCAATTTTCGAAAATTCTCAGCTTGACGAACATTATCTTCGTGAAATTTTATTTTTGTAAGTTTAGTAACACCATCAACTAATTTTGCGACATCTTTGCCAAAATTCTCTTCGATTTCCTCAAGTGTTAAGTCTGTATCTTCAATAGTGTCGTGTAGTATAGCAGTAATGATGGAATCTGTATCCAAACGCATTTCTCCAATTATTTCAGCTACTTCAAGAGGATGAGAATAATAAGGAACGCCTGATGCCCTTTGTTGTATACCATGGTATTTTATAGCAAATTCAACAGCTTTTTTTATCTTTGCTTCGTCTACTGTTATATTATAAGATTTGTATTTTTCTAGTATCTTTTGATGGTCTAAATGCACTTAATAATTATAATTTGGTTTAATTTTTGAAATATTTGATAGTATGTAGAGCTAGAATATATCTATAGAAAGTAAGAGTAAACTATTTTTTTTTAGTGCTATTAAATAAAATTCACTGGATGTTTTGCGGCTTGAATCAGGCTTAAAATGCTTAACCGTTGTAAAATTTTGTTTTATGTTATTCAGCAGATCATTTTCTGCTCCGCCTCTGAAAATTTTAGCAATAAAATGTCCTCCAGGTTTAAGGATAGTTATGGCAAACTGAAAAGCATTTTCGCAAAGATCAATTATTCGTAAATGATCTGTAGCACTATGTCCGGTAGTATTAGCTGCCATATCACTTAATACTACATCGGCAAGTTGATTGTCCAAATTATTGATTATTAAAGTTTTTGCATCATCAGCAAAGAAATCTTTCTGTAAGTTAACTACTCCGGCTATTAGGTCTATAGGTAGCAGGTCGATAGCAATTAGCTTATTTGTGGCGTTTTTGTTGTTTGATTGAATGATTTTAGCTGCTACTTGACTCCATCCTCCAGGTGCTGCGCCAAGATCTACAACATTCATTCCTGGGCTTAGTACCCTGAATTTTTCATTTATTTCAAGTAGCTTATAAGCTGCCCGTGATCTGTAACCGTCTAATTTTGATTTGGCAACATAAGGATCATTAAGCTGACGCATAAGCCAGAGAGTTGAAGATTTTTTTCTCCCTTTTGCAGTTTTAACTTTAGTAAATTTACCCCGATAACCACTAGATATAGACATAAATAGGTTATTTTTGTCCTGACTGTGCATAATTATGTAAAATAGAATTTATAAATCCAATTTCATTTTCATCTAGCATATCATTTGCTATATCAGTATACTCGTTAATTATTACTTTTTTAGGAGTTTCCGGAAAATAAGCAAGCTCGCAAATACCGACTCTTAACACGGCATGAAGAAGCATAGGCAAATTAGTAATAGTCCAGGACTTAGTAAGAAATCGAGATATTTCTTCGTCAATCTCTAATAAATTACTATGAGTATATTTTACTAGCTCATCCAAATAGCTATAGCTTGGTTTAAGTTTGAGTTTACTCTTTTGATCAATATCGTGGTCGCTTTTAAAATCTACGTCTTTGTAAAACTCTTTTATTCTCAGCAATACCGAATTTATATCGAGCGTATCTTGGGAACTGGCAAATTGATACAAAGTTTGAATAGCTGCAATTCGCGCAATTGATTTAGTGCTTATTTGTTGGTTCATATATGTTTTGTTTTATGAATTAGACCGCTTGGAAGCTTAAACTATCTATAAAAACGCATCGGGGTTATTTTTAAAACTGCGGTTTTTCTTGCGGTAATATTAACTAATAGAGTTGTTACCTATACCTTTAAAATCTCTTCCTCTTTAGTCTTTATATGCTGATCAACTTTACTTGTAAAATCATCGGTTAGTTTTTGAATTTCTTCTCCAATATTATGGTGATCATCCTTTGATATAGCGCCGTCTTTTTCCATTTTTTTCAGATGTTCCATGCCGTCTCGTCTGATGTTTCTTAAAGCAACTTTAGTATTTTCACCGTATTTATGAGCAATTTTTACCAGTTCGTGTCTTCTTTCCTGGCTCAAGATAGGTAAACTCATTCGGATTATTTGGCCGTCAGAACTCGGATTAAGGCCAAGATTTGCATCAGCAATAGCTTTTTCAACGGTTTTGACCATAGATTTATCCCATACTTGCACGGATATGGTCTTAGCATCCGGAGTTGAAACTGTGCCGACTTGGGATATAGGCATTTTACTTCCATAGACCTCGACAACGACCGGATCAAGTAAATTAGCTGAAGATCTTCCTGTTCTAAGACCGGATAATTCTTTCTCAAGAATAATAATTGCCTTATTCATTTTGTCAGTTAAATCATTTTTAAGTGCTTGATCCATGATGCCTCCTTAGTAAAATTCTTAAAACTTAATTGCCCTTTATAATAGTAAATTCCCCTTTATCTTGTAGTACCTGCGCAAAATTACCTGGTTTCTTTATAGAAAATACTTTTATAGGTAAATTGTTTTCTCGTGCTACGGCAATCGCAGCCATATCCATTACTTTTAAATTATCTCTTAAAGCTTCCGTATAGTTTAGTTCTGCAAATTTTTTGGCATCCTTGTTCTTTTTAGGATCAGAATCGTAAACCCCGTCAACATTTGTACCTTTAAACAGAATATCACAATTCATTTCTATAGCCCTAAGCACAGCTGCACTATCAGTTGTAAAAAAGGGATTCCCAATTCCTGCTGCAAAAATTACAACCCTTCCTTTTTGCATATGTCTTATAGCTCGTCGTCTGATAAAGGGCTCACAAATCGTAGTCATTGGGATTGCGGACTGAACTCTAGTATATATGCCAGTTTTTTCCATAGTATTTTGTAATGCTAAAGCATTAATAACCGTAGCTAGCATTCCCATGTAGTCAGCTGCTGCTCTTTCCATTCCTAGCACGGCTGCATCAATTCCACGGTAAATGTTCCCACCTCCTACTACTACGCATACCTGCACGCCAAGGTTAACAACTTCTTTTATATCTTCTGCTATAGTTTGGAGAGTTTCAAAATCATGTCCAAAACTTTTGTTTCCCATCAGAGCTTCACCAGAAACCTTAAAAAGGGCTCTTTTGCAGTTTATTGACATAAATTTTACTACAATGATACAAAATTAATAAAAATAAATCAGTTATGGTTTGAATTTTCCTAGCTTTCGAGTTAGATGTAATTAAGTTTTTTATTGGTTCATGCTAAAGCAAGTATTATTTTTGTCAAGTGCAAGAAAATAGCAGTTAATAAAAATCGGGATTATTTAAAAAAACTTTAGTTTTAAATAGCCATAATATATCATGTAATAAGTTATAGAAAGTAGGTTTTATTAGGTGGTAAAATGCCGAAATTAATTATTGATGGCAAAGAAGTAGAAATAGAAGAAGGCCTGACTGTGATGCAAGCTTGTGAAGCTGCCGGGTTGGAGATACCGCATTTCTGCTTCCATGAGCGTCTAAAAATTGCTGGTAATTGCCGTATGTGCCTAGTTGATATTGAGAAATCTCCTAAACCTGTTGCGTCTTGTGCTATGCCGGCAAGTGAGGGCATGGTAGTTAATACTACTAGCGCAAGGGTAATAAAAGCCCGGGAGGGGGTAATGGAGTTCTTGCTTGCCAACCATCCTCTGGATTGTCCAATTTGTGATCAGGGTGGAGAATGTGATTTGCAGGATCAAGCTTTTAAATATGGTAAGGGCAAAAGTAGATATTCTGAAAACAAACGCTCAGTTAAAGATAAAAACCTTGGTCCTTTAGTTGAGACCCATATGACGCGTTGTATACATTGTACCCGCTGTATCAGGTTTTGTACTGATGTTGCAGGTATTCCAGAAATGGGAACAATCGGTAGGGGAGAGCATATGGAAATTGTGAGCTATCTGGAAAGAACCCTTACCTCTGAGTTATCAGGTAATGTAATAGATTTATGCCCTGTAGGTGCTTTAAACTCTAAACCTTATGCCTTTACTGCTCGAAGCTGGGAACTGCAAGGTACTGAGTCAATAGACGTTATGGACGCTGTTGGTTCGAATATTCGTGTCGATTCCAGGGGGCTGGAGGTAATGCGTATTTTGCCGAAACTTAATGAAGATATAAATGAAGAATGGCTTTCTGATAAAGCAAGATTTTCTTACGATGGTCTAAAAAATCAACGGCTGGATAGACCCTATATCAAAAAAAGTGGTCGCTTTCAAGAAGTAAGCTGGGAAAGTGCACTTTCTTCAATTGCTGACAAATTCACTTCTACACACGATAAGTCAGCTATTGCTGCTATTGCAGGCTTTACCGCGCCTTGTGAGAGTATGTTTTTAATGAAAAAATTGCTCTCCAAACTTGGGTCTGCTATGGGCGATGCTAATCAACTTGGTTACAGATTTGATTTATCAGCTAGAGGTAATTACTTGTTTAACACTACTATCGCTGGTATAGAAAAAGCTGACGTTTGCCTGCTTGTAGGCGCTAATCCAAGACAGGTAGCTCCTGTATTGAACGCTCGAATTGGTAAAATGGTTAGAGCAGGAAACTTGATTGTTGGGAGAATTGGAGAAGCGGATAATCAAACATATAAAATTATGGAACTAGGTAGGAATGTTGATATCCTGGAAAGCTTAGTTTCGATTAATCTTGGTAACGAGGAAAATAAGGATAAATCCATATTAGCATTTGCTAAACTTCTAGAGAAAGCAGCTAATCCTATGATTATTGTTGGGGATGGAGCACTAGTGCGCCCAGATGCTCATGCAATACTATCTCTTTTGCATAAAATTATCCCAAAATACAAAATTGTGCGAGAGAATTGGAATGGATTTAATATTTTGCATAACCATGCTTCCATGGTAGGGGCATTGGACCTTGGTTTCGTTTATGGTAATTCCGGTACTGGAACTGCCGAAATCCTAAAAAAGACCCAAAATGGTGAAATCAAAATCCTCTATTTACTTGGCGCAGATGATATTGATATAAGCCAAATAGGGGAAGGTACTTTCGTCATTTATCAGGGACACCACGGTGATGCTGGAGCTAATAGAGCAGATGTTATTTTGCCTGAAGCTGCTTATACTGAACAGGATGGAATTTATGTTAATATGGAAGGTAGACCTCAGTTTGCTCGAGCAGCGGTATCTCCCGCAGGTTCTGCTAAAACCGGAATAGAAATTATTAATATGGTTGCAGAAGCACTTGGTCTCGAGATTAAAGCAGATGAACTGCATTTAATTCGCAAGATGATGGCACAGGAATATGATATATTTAACCATATTGATGAGATCATGGTTAATGATTTTCTACCCTTTAAGTCTAGCATAAAACTGAGCAAGCAGCCTTTAGAAAAAGTAGCTATGAATTATTATATGACAGATCCAATTAGTCGGGCTTCTGTTACGATGGTAAAATGCACAAAGGCGATAAATGAGATGAAGGCAACACAAGAACTTAAAGAAACGATTGAGGGAGCAGCATAAAATGATGGATTTATTCTATGAATATGTTGTCCCATTAATTTTTATTGCTCTTAAGGTAATTTTAATCGTATTACCTTTGCTATTATCAGTAGCTTATTTAACTTATGCTGAACGCCGAGTAATAGGGCTTATGCAAATGCGCCGAGGACCTAATAGAGTGGGTCCTTTTGGTCTCTTGCAGCCAATTGCCGATGCGGTAAAACTTATATTTAAGGAAACAATCGTCCCGACGCCAGCAAGTAAAATAGTGTTTATGATTGCTCCGATGATTACTTTCATTTTAAGCCTAGTCGGCTGGGCTGTAATTCCTTTTTCCGAAGGGTGGGTGTTATCTGATATGAATGTTGGAGTGCTATATGTTCTGGCTGTATCTTCTCTTGGTGTTTATGGTATTATTATGGCTGGCTGGGCAAGTAATTCTAAGTATGCTTTTTTAGGTGCTATTAGGTCTTCAGCACAAATGATATCGTATGAAGTTTCCATGGGGCTAGTGATTGTTACAGTGCTGCTTGTAACAGGAAGCCTAAATTTGAGTGAAATAGTTGAGCACCAGCGAGACATGCCATTTTGGATTCATCTGCTGCTTGCCCCTATGGCAGTGGTATTTTTCATTTCTGTTTTGGCAGAAACCAATCGCTTGCCTTTTGATTTACCAGAAGCTGAATCCGAACTTGTGGCAGGTTATAATGTTGAGTATTCGTCTATGAGTTTTGCTTTATTTTTTCTCGGTGAATATGCTAATATGATATTAGTCAGCGCCATTACAGTGACGTTCTTCATGGGAGGATACCTACCTCCTTTTGGTATAAGTTTTCTATATTTGATACCGGGTTTTATTTGGTTTGTTTTAAAAATTTGCTGTTTGCTGTTTGTATTCTTGTGGATCAGAGCTACTTTGCCACGATATAGATATGATCAACTTATGCACCTTGGGTGGAAGGTATTTTTACCGCTAAGCTTATTTTGGGTAGTGCTGGTAGCGTCTCTGCTTTTGATAACAGGTAATTTGCCGTAATTATTTAGAATTGATTTATGATAAAATATATTAAATCATTTGTGCTATATGACATCTTGTGTGGAATGTTCTTAACCTTAAAATACTTTTTTAAGCCAAAGGTTACAATTGATTATCCGTACGAAAAAAGCCCTATTAGTCCTCGGTTTAAGGGTGAGCATGCCCTAAGACGTTATGAGAATGGCGAGGAGCGTTGTATTGCCTGTAAATTATGTGAGGCGATATGTCCTGCTCAGGCTATTTTAATTGAGTCTGAGCCAAGAGAAGACGGGAGTCGGCGCACGACCAGGTATGATATTGATATGACAAAATGTATTTATTGCGGGATGTGCCAGGAAGCCTGTCCGGTAGATGCAATTGTCGAAGGGCCGAATTTTGAGTTCGCTACTGAAACCCACGAAGAGTTATTGTATAATAAGGAAAGACTGCTACGTAACGGAGAAATTTGGGAGCAGGAACTTGCAAGAAAATTAAAGGATGATTATCCATACAGGTAATATAATTTATGGCGATATTTTTTTATTTCTTTGCCTTTCTATTAGTGCTTGGTAGTGTTATGGTAATAACAAGTCGTAATCCTGTATATGCTGTTTTATGGCTAATTTTTACTTTCTGTAATGCTTCCGGAATTATGGTTCTTATGGGAGCTGAATTTTTGGCAATGATGCTAATCATCATTTATGTTGGAGCAGTGGCAGTATTATTCCTTTTTGTCGTAATGATGCTGGATATAAAAGTTGCTGAATTCAAGGGAATAATAGGTGCAGAAATCGGAATTGCTGCGATGATAGCATTCTTTCTATTTGCTGATCTTGTAGTTGTTATTCTGCTTGGAATCAAAGTTATTATACCGGTCAATAACTTGCAATTTATCCTCAATCCTGATATTGGCAACGCCTATGCTATTGGCAGGGTTTTATATACTGATTTTATTTTACCGTTCCAAACTGCTGGGCTAATATTATTTACAGCAATGATTGCAAGTATTTCTCTGACTTTTCGTTTAAGAGCCGGAGTTAAAAGGCAAAAACCTGGCAATCAATTGCAAAAAAATAAGGAAAATAGCCTGTTTTTTGCACAAAATACGGGAAAATCTGGTTTAGAAAATTTGAATTATGACGAATAGCAATATTTCTTTAGAGCATTATTTAATTTTAGCGGCTCTTATTTTTTCAATAGGAGTAACTGGGTTATTTATGAATCGCAAAAGTGTCATCACGATTTTAATGTCAATTGAATTAATGTTACTTGCTGTAAATATAAATTTTGTGGCATTTTCGGTATATCTGCAGGACATAGTAGGCCAAGTCTTTAGTCTAATAATTTTATCGATTGCGGCGGCAGAAATTTCAATTGGTCTTGCAATTTTAGTGTTATATTTCCGTAACCGCGGCTCAATTGAGATCGAGGATGTTAACCAGATGAAAGGGTAGGAGAGGTAAAATATGTTACTTGTTACCAAATTGATTATCTTTTTGCCTTTAATTTCTGGCATATTTAATGGTGTTTTTTGTAAAAAATTAAGCAATAACCAGGCAAGTTTCACAGCTATTATTCCTATAATCCTTTCTGCAGTTTGCGCTTCTTATGTTTTTGTAGTTGCTGGAATTAATAAAGAAACTATCCATATAATTATTACAAAATGGATAAATATTGAATTAATCTCTGTAAGCTGGGCTATTTATGTTGATCAACTTACTGCCATAATGTTTATACTGGTAACCTTTGTTTCAGCTATAGTTCATCTATATTCACTAGGTTACATGAAAGATGACAAGAACTTACCGAAATTTCTGTCATATTTATCTTTATTTACTTTCTTTATGCTGGCTTTAGTGTCTGCCGATAATTTTCTTCAGTTATTCTTCGGCTGGGAAGGAGTGGGTTTATGTTCCTATTTACTAATTGGTTACTACTACCAAAAAGATTCGGCAAATAATGCTGCTGTTAAGGCTTTTATAGTTAACCGAATCGGTGACTTTGCCTTTATTATCGGTATTGTTATTACGCTGATTTATGCAAGCACCGTGGAATTTAGCGGAGTCTTCGGACAAAGTCAGGATTTAGCTAACACGGCTATAACTATATTGGGATATGAGTTTAAAGTACTGGATATTATATGTTTGATGTTATTTATTGGATGTACAGGGAAATCTGCTCAAATAGGAATGCACGTATGGCTTCCTGATGCAATGGAAGGCCCAACCCCTGTTTCTGCTTTAATACATGCAGCTACCATGGTTACGGCCGGAGTGTTTTTAATAGCTCGTTGTTCATTTATGTTTGAATATAGCCCAAATGTCTTAGCCATTATTACTGTAGTGGGAGCAATTACCTGCTTATTTGCTGCAACTATTGCAATAGCGCAAACCGATATAAAGAAAATTATTGCTTATTCGACTTGTAGCCAGCTTGGTTATATGTTTTTTGCCTGCGGCGTTTCTGCTTATCAGGCAGGAATTTTTCACTTAGTTACTCATGGGTTCTTTAAGGCTCTGCTTTTCCTTTCAGCAGGAAGTGTTATCCACTCAACCTGTGAGCAGGAAATATTTAAAATAGGAGGGATATGGCAAAAAATGCCGATCACTTATGCTAATTTTTGGGTAGGTTCGCTAGCAATTATTGGAATTTTTCCTCTAGCTGGGTTTTACTCTAAGGACCTTATCTTAGAATCGGCTTATATAGCGTCTGGAGTAGGCGTTTTTGCTTTTGTCTTAGGGATTTTAGCAGCTCTTTTAACGGCTATTTATTCTTTAAAAATCATTATGGTTACTTTTCATGGTAAAACCACTCTTCCTGAGGATATTTTTAGCCATGTTCATGAGTCACCAAAAATTATGAATACACCTTTACTTGTTTTAGTAGCAGGAGCTTTATTTTCTGGAATGTTAGGTTATTACATTTTGTCCATTGACAGTCCGCTCGGATATTTTTCTGGAAGTATTTTTAACTTACACACTGCTCCCCATGACCATCATGTATCCTTGTTTATTCAGCTCTTGCCTTTAATGGTTGGCGTAACTGGTTCTATAATCGGTATATATTGTTATAGAGGAAATACATACCAGAAAATTTCTAACAACTTTAATCTTATATATTGTGTGTTAAAGAATAAATATTTCTTCGATGAACTGTACGATAAAATTTTTATAAAATTTACTAAAGTTTTAAGCTGTTTAGCAGGATATTTTGATATTAAAGTAATAGATAGATTTGGCCCTAACGGATTTGCCCATTTAACTAGGGGAATTAGTTGGTGTATATGCAGGTTTCAAACAGGATATATAGTTAATTATGTACTATACATAATTTTTACCTTAGTGTTATGTATAACAATTTTTGTCTTTAAATATTTGCCGGTAGCTTGGAGTGCGTAAATGTTAGATCTGCCCATCGTATCAATTAGTATTTTACTACCGCTCTTTAGCGCATTGTATATTACCTTTTTTATTAGCCAAAGTAGATCTCCGAGAAAACAAATTTATGTTATTTACGTAGCAATCTTAAGCTCGGTATTAACCCTTATTGCTACAACTTATTTATTATTCAGTTTTGATAAATATCAAGACTCCTTTCAGTTTGTAGAAAGATATCGCTGGATTGATAAGATTGGATTAGAATATTTTGTCGGGGTAGATGGTTTATCGTTATTTTTTATCTTCTTAACTGCGCTGCTCAGTCTTGTATGTATGGTTGCAAGTCTTTTTACAATCAAGAAATATATCAAAGAATTTTTACTTTGCTTCTTATTGCTTGAATCTTTTTGCATAGGTGCTTTTTCTTCGCTTAATTTGCTTCTTTTTTACGGATTTTTTGAAGTAATACTTATTCCTATGTATATTATTATCGGCGTATGGGGTGGTGAAAACAGAATTTATGCTGCTGTTAAGTTTTTTCTCTATACGTTTTGGGGGTCGGTATTTTTTCTTCTGGCACTAATTTATATTTACACCCAGACCGGTACATTTGACATGAATGAATTAAATACACTTTTGCCGGGGTTAGATGGTAAAGCGCAGAAACTAGTATGGATCGCCATGTTTATTTCTTTTGCAGTAAAAGTACCTATGCCTCCTTTTCATACTTGGTTGCCAGATGCGCATGTTCAAGCTCCCACCGCTGGATCAGTGATGCTCGCTGGAATATTACTAAAACTAGGTGGCTATGCTTTTCTGCGAATATCCTTGCCAATGCTCCCATCAGCTTCAGAAGCATTTTCTGAATATGTAATTTGGATAAGCAGTTTTGCTGTAGTCTATGCTTCCCTTGTAGCTTATGTCCAGACAGACATGAAGAAGATGATAGCATATTCTTCAGTTGCCCATATGGGGTATGTTACTGGTGGTATATTTAGTTTTACAGAGAAAGGAATAAATGGTGCAATATTTCAGATGATAAGCCATGGTCTTATTTCTGCAGCATTATTTTTGGCGGTAGGAATTCTATATGATCGGCATCATACTAAGGAAATAAGTAAGTACGGCGGTGTGGCAGCTAGTATGCCTATTTTAGCTACTCTCTTTATGATTGCTATGCTTGGTTCAGTTGGTCTGCCGGGTCTTAGCGGTTTTGTTGGAGAGTTTTTAAGTATAGCTGGTATTTATGAAGTAAATCCATTTATGGGTATAATATGTGCTTTCGGGGTAGTTCTTGGAGCAATTTATATGCTAAAACTCTATAAGATTGTGATATTTGGCCAAGTTACGAACAAAAATGTCGCAAAATTCGAAGATCTATATTTATATGAGAAAGCAGCATTAATACCATTGATTATTTTGGTTATTTATATTGGAATTTTCCCTAATGAAGTTTTGCGTATTATCCAGCTACCAGTGATGAAAATTGCTGATTTATATGGCGGTTTATAAAAGTTTATCAGGAAAGAAGTTATTTTAAGTAGATAAAAAATAGTTTTGGTAAACAAAGTAGTTTAAATATTTAAGTTAGAAATGGACATGCTAAATCAATTTATTTTAATTTTTCCGGAGATTGTTTTAACGTCTGTTGCTATGTGTATGCAATTGTTAGCAGTGTTTTTTAAAAATCATTTACGGCTTATCAGTCTTTTGACTATAGCTGTTTTATTAGTTCTTGGTACTTATATTATAAATTTTGTTCCGCAAGGAAGCATCTTTATATTTTCTAATTCTTTTGAAGTTTCCCCAGGTATCTACAAACTCAAGTCTTTGGTGCTGTTTTTAAGTATCATGAGTATTGTAATATATAAAAGCTTAATAAAAATTTCTGATAAAGTAATTAAGGTAGAATTTATTACCTTAATTCTGCTATCAACCGTTGGAGTCTTTATTTCTATTTCTGCTAGGGATTTTATAATTCTTTTTTGTGGATTAGAATTGCAAGCCCTCTCTGGTTATGCAATGGCAGCTTTTAATAATAAAGATGTAAAATCATCAGAAGCAGG
The DNA here is from genome assembly GCF_029982035.1 of Candidatus Megaera polyxenophila. Lineage (NCBI taxonomy): Bacteria > Pseudomonadati > Pseudomonadota > Alphaproteobacteria > Rickettsiales > Rickettsiaceae > Candidatus Megaera > Candidatus Megaera polyxenophila. Next base: position 1,048,446 of record NZ_CP104166.1, on the reverse strand, counting down.
CTTAAAATATTTTGTCCTGGGGTCTTTAATTAGCTGTTTAATGTTACTTGGAATATCTTTCTTTTATGGCTTTACTGGTAGCATTTATTTTAATGATATAAGAGCTGCATTGGATGGCGAATTTAATATAGGGTTGGTGGTAGGGGCAATATTTGTCTTAGCTGCCATATTATTTAAACTATCTGCTGCCCCTCTTCATATCTGGACACCGGACGTTTATGAAGGAGCCCCTGTTTCTGCAGTTACATACTTTGCTGTAGCGCAAAAAGTGGGAGTTCTAATTGTGCTTATAAATTTTGTAACTTTAGTGACAGGAAACTATTTAAGGGTTTCAGTAGATCTTATAAAAATAGCCGCTATTTTATCGATTTTTATAGGAGCCTTAGGAGCAATGATGCAGTCTTCGCTAAAAAGGTTAATGGCATATAGCACGATATTAAATGTAGGGTATGTTTTAATAGCAATTTCCCTTCATTCGGATGAAGGTTTCCGTTCTGCAATTATTTACATGGTTATTTATGTTATTGGTACTATAGGCTTTTTTGCCTGTTTAGTTGCTTTGTTTGGCAGAAAAAGCGATATAGCTAGTTTTGCTGATTTGCAAGGGATTTCTGCAGAAAGAAAAACTATCGCGGCATCAATTGCAATAATAATGTTTTCAATGATAGGTCTGCCGCCTCTTGCCGGTTTTTTTGGCAAGTACTATGTTTTTTATAACGCTATTATACAGGGTGAAGTTACCTTGGCGGTATTGGGTGTCATTAGCAGTGTAATAGCTGCATTTTACTATTTAAAGGTAGTAAAATATATGTATTTCATGGAAGCAGTTGAAAAAACGGCAATTATACCTACGAATCGTGGTTTATTATCAGTATCGGTTATTTCTGTAGGATTTACATTGGTTTTCTTTATTTTTGCTTCATCAAATCTTTTATAAGTCTAAAAGATTTAATTTTCTATATATAGATTATTGGTTATCAAAATAATGTTACCGTGGCCAAAGGATTATAATTTACTGCTTTTTGACCGAATTGATAGCACTAACGATGAGGCTCTTCGACTTGCAAAAAGTGGGATAAAGGGTAATTTTGTAATTGTAGCAAAAGCTCAAACTAATAGCAGAGGAACGAAGGGTAAACCATGGGAATCTATTATCGGCAATCTGCATATGAGCATTTTGCTTCAGCCAGCGGTAAGCATAAATCGTATAAAAGAATTATCTTTTCTTACTGCTATTGTGCTACGAGAAGCAATTCTGGAGTTTATAGATACGCTTAAAGCTCCAAAAGCTGATATTAAATTGAAATGGCCTAATGATGTTCTAATAGAAGGGAAGAAAGTTTCTGGTATTTTGCTGGAGTCTACAAATATACAAGGTATAAATTATGTTATAATTGGTGTTGGGGTTAATACTCATTTTATACCTAATATACCAAATATATCAGCCACAAGTTTATTAAGTGAGGGGATTATTTTAAAAAGCCCAGATAGTTTTTTAAACACTTTTATGGATAAGTTTCAAATTCATTATTCTAGATGGCAAAAACCAGATAGCTTTGATAGTATCAAGAAGCGATGGCTTGAATTTTCGTATAATTTGAATAAAGATATAACTTTGGATGATGGGATAAGAAAAGTTTCCGGAATATTTAGAGGGATAGATAATGAAGGGGCTATTTGTGTGGAACTTGTAAATGGAGAATTATGCAGTTTTTCTTCTGGGCGGGTTACCTACCGATAGGTAGTATGATATACCCTGTCTGATTTCTTATAACGCTTTTGATTTGTCATGATAAATAATAATATTGCTATAATTTTAGTTGCTCCACAATTAGGGGAAAATATAGGAGCAAGTGCTAGAGCTATGAAAAATTTTGGCTTAAGGGATTTGCGTATTGTTGCGCCACGGGACGGCTGGCCTAATAAAAAAGCAGAAAGTATGTCTGTAGGAGCAATTGATATAATAAATCAGGCTAAAGTTTTTTCATCAATAGAAGAGGCTGTTAGCGATTTATCTTTTATTTATGCTACTACCGGAGTAGTTAGAGCTATTAACAAAAACTATGTTTTATCACGAAATTTAAAGCAAGATATAGATAGTAATTATTCTATAGGAATAATGTTCGGCCGTGAAAATTGTGGTCTTAATAATCAAGAAATAACATATGCTAATAAAATATTAGTAATAGATACCGATAAGAATTTTACTTCCCTAAATATTGCTCATGCAGTATCAATTGTATGTTATGAGCTGTTTGGTATAAAAAGGCAAAAAAGAGGGGATTTAAATAATGCTTACAAGTTAGCTACCCAGGCTGAACTAAATTATTTTTATAGCCATCTATTTTCTAAACTGGAAGAGAAAAATTTTTTCAGGATGCCGGAAAAAAAAGAACATATGACTAATAAAATTAGGAACTTATTTTCTAGAATAGATAAGCTTTCACAAGTAGAATTGCAAATCTTAAGAGGCATAATTACTGTTCTTGATGATGACAAAAATTAGGGATTAACAAGGGTTTTCATAAGGTGCGCCACAGGGGAAATCTAAGTTTAGAAAATCACGTCACAGGTGCAGAGAATAAGAGAAAACTAATTAATGTTTCGCCAGCTACTTATATTATCAAGTTCTAATTTAATAATTCTTGCCGTTGGCATGCCGTTTTTTACTATTGATTCGTATTCCGGTGATCCATGTACTAGTTCTAAAGCAGCCTCAAAAATACCTGGGTTATGTGCTATAACTAGTATATTTTTATCTTGATCTTGTTGTCTGGATATTAGTTCTATTATATCTTCAGAAGTGCTAGCGTATAGTTCCGGGCAAATTTCGAACTTAGTAGAGTTTATCTTATTGTATATAATTTCTCCTGTTTGGATTGTTCGCACAGCGTTTGACACCAGGATTTTATCAATCTTATATTTTTGTAGAAACGCTGCTGCTTCTTCAGCTTCTTTTATTCCTTTTTGAGTAAGTTCTCTAAGACGGTCATCTTGGTGATTTAGCGTTTTTGCCTCGGCATGCCTCATTAAAAAAAGCTTCATAACAGTATAGGATTATAATTTTTTGCTCAAAAAAATTGCTCCCCTGCAAATAGTTTTTATACAATTTCCAAGAAAGTTATCCAATATACTACTATTATCTTGAATGTGGGTTATAGCTGTATCTTTATGTTCTATTTCGTCGGCTTGGAATTTTTTGATATTATCTAGCATTGGGTTTTTTGCATCATGAGTTTCCAAATAATTTATTTGTTTGGCATAATGATCTTCGATTACTGTTTCAACATTTTCAGTCACGATCATAGCAGCTTTCAGACTGATTTTAGCTGATATTGCTCCCATTAAATAGCCTCCTATGCTCCATAGTGGCATAAATATTGTCGGTCGTGAGAAGCCTTTTTGGATTTTATTACTAAAATATTCCAGATGTTTTTGCTCCTGATCGAGCATGATCTTCAGTACTTTTTGGGCATCAGGGTTTTTACAGTATTTTATCTGCCCTTGGTATATTTTTTTAGCCCCGAATTCTCCTGCATGATTAACACGGATAATTTCCTCAATTCTTTTACTATGAGTATCATTAAAGAATGGTTTTGGCATTTTTTACTTATTCCCTAAATTATTTTTCCTGAAAGTTTCTGTATTTGATAAAGAAAACAAGCAGTATTATGTTCAATAATAAGTTCCATTCTGCCATGGAGAGGTTAAATACCACTAGTGCTGGTTTGTTGCACATCGCTATTTTCTGATTATATAGCAATTTTGTAAAATCTTGCACTGAAATATTATCTGTTACGGAAATTAGTGGTTTGCATAGACTTGAGAGCTCAAAAACACCTCTTTCGATTCCTGTATGATAACCTGCTAGAACTATTGTGCCGAGTGCTGTTATTACTAAATAAGTATTGCATGCTTTATATTCCTTTCCGGCTATTGCAATTATTGAGACGAAAATAAATATTAGATATGGAAATCTTTGGTATATACATAAAGGGCAGGGGGCTAATTGTATTATGTATTCAACAAAATAAGCACTAAACAAACAGAAACTTGCCAGTAAAAGCAGTAAAATATAAGGGTTTCTTGTTAACATAAGTTTTTTTAGTTTTGCGCTATAAATTTATAGTTATATAGGTTATAATTCTTATGGTAATTTGCAAGAATATTTTTAGGTTTTTATGGCATTTAACTTTGATGATTTACTAAAATCAACTGCTTGGCCTTTTGTAGAGGCAAAAAGGATTTATGACCTTATAGGTGGGGTAACTCCTGCAAAAGGTTATATTCTATTTGAAACAGGTTATGGTCCATCTGGGTTACCTCATATCGGTACTTTTGCCGAGGTTACAAGAACTACCATGGTTAGGGAAGCATTTAAACAGATTTGCGATATACCGACAAAGTTAATCTGTTTTTCCGACGATATGGATGGATTAAGAAAAGTTCCATCTAACATTCCTAATCAGGAAATGGTTGCGGCTCATATGGGTAAGCCCCTTACCTCTATACCTGATCCTTTTGGGGAGGCAGAAAGTTTTGGGCATTATATGAATGCAAAGCTTAGGTCGTTTTTAGACAGGTTCGGTTTTGAGTATAGTTTTTATAGTGCAACAGAATGTTATAAAGCCGGTATGTTCGATCATATGATGCTTAAAACAATCGAGAAATATGATGAAATAATGAATTTGATGCTTCCTACTTTTCGCCAGGAACGTCAGAAGACATATTCACCTTTTATGCCTATTTGTCCTGAGACGGGCGTAGTGCTGCAAGTGCCAATCGAAAAAGTTAGCCGCGAAAACGGTTCGGTGTTTTATCGTAATAAGCGGAATGAATTAGTGGAAGTTCCGGTAACTGGAGGGAATTGCAAATTGCAGTGGAAACCGGACTTCGGTATGCGCTGGGCCGCTCTTGACGTCGATTATGAAATGTACGGTAAGGATCATTTACCAAACGGTGAAATTTATAGTAGCATATGTAAAATTCTCGGTGGTAAAGTACCGATTCAGTTTTTTTATGAATTATTCCTGGATGAGAAGGGAAGCAAGATTTCAAAATCCAAAGGCAACAGCATAAGCGTTGATGAGTGGCTACATTATGCGCCTTTAGAGAGTATTGCTCTATTTATGTATCAATCACCTGGTAAAGCAAAAAGGCTATATTTTGATGTAATACCAAAGACTGTTGATGAATATTTAGTTTTTAATAGTAAATATCACGAAGAAGAAGATATAACCAAAAAACTGGTTAATCCTGTTTTTCATATCCATAAAGGTAATGTTCCGAAGATAGATACCTACGGAATTAGTTTTAGTTTACTGCTTAATCTAGCAGCAGTTTGTAACCCTGAGGATAAATCCGTACTATGGGGATTTATCAGCAAATATGCGCCCAAGGCTAATCCGGAAAACGCTCCGTACCTGGATCACATGGTCGGTTATGCAATTACCTATTATAACGATTTTGTAAAAGCTACTAAGAAATACCTTACACCGGATGATAATCATAAAAAACTGTTGCGTCAGATTAAAGAAATTTTAGTTAATTCTTCCCTAGACATAACTGCTGAAGAAATTCAAAACCAGATTTATACTATTGGTACTAATGCGGGCTATGAGAACCTCCGAGATTTCTTTAAAGAGCTGTATGAAATTTTACTTGGGCAGTCCCAAGGCCCACGGCTTGGGTCATTTATTAAGCTTTTTGGTATTGAAGATACTATAAAACTAATAAATTCCAGGATATAACTAATATACATGCATGGATGATCCCTCTAAGTCTCCGATCTGATCAACTTCTGATTCCAGAGTGCGATGAGAAGGTATGGGTATTTCTAGTGCTTCTCCTATACTGAGAGTTAGTTCAGGTGGTGAGGTGGTAATGAGTGCCTCTTGTTAAGTCAATAATAACGTCTTGCCGTTGAGATTCATATTTTAAGGATTCTAAAGTCTTTAAAACTTCTTCCTGGTTTTTGGGAGCATCATAAAGACTTTTTGCTTTGCTTATAGCATCTGTTTTTGCTTTTTCAAAAAATGTATGACCATCAGGCACAATTTGGTAAAAATAATTGGCTAATTCTTTTATAAAATCTGTATGCCCTTTTTTTGTTGCTTCCTGGAGAGCTAATGGGTAAGCTTTTAAAATATATTCTTGGTCATCTTTTGGAAATTCCGATATAAAAAACATCAACTCTTTTAAGATTTTTATTGATCCTGATTCTGCACTAAAGGATAAACAAGTGCTTAATATAACGTCAAGTTCATTTTGTTCAATTAGTTTCTTTATACTTAGTTTTTTTGTCAGTTTTAAATAATTTTTTAAATTTTCTAGGTTTCCATCAATAATTGTAGAACACAACTCTGTTGAGATTTTCTCGGATACCGCCGCTGGTGATAGTTTTTGATAAATCTGAATTAATGTTTCATCCTCAGGGTCTTTTACCAGCCTTTTATCCAACCGATCAAAGCTTTCTGGTATTACAAGCCCTAACCTAGGTTTAAATTCTTTGTGTTCAGATTTTTGTATAGGAGAAGATTTTTCATCATCTATTGTAGGAGATACTATTATTAGCTCCACTTCAGATTTTTTTTGCTGAGATTGATCTTCCCCAGAATCTGGAAAGAAATCACTAAGTGATCGCTTTCCGTCTTCTTTACTCCGAAAACAACAGCTCAAGCAATCGAATATCGCTCCAAAACAACAGTATAAATAATTAATAAATCCCATAATAATATTATTTTAATAATTTGAGGCCAAAAATATATTATTTTTTTCATTTTTCAACTATTAAATTCACTTATGGTTGTGATAGCTTTAATCACTTTAACCTTTTGTTTAATATAATTAGCTTATACTGCTAGCTATTTTTTGTAAATATAAGTTTAACTATAAGTTAAACTTGACATAAATAGAATTTTTAGAATAATGCTTTAAATCAACCACTTTCATCTGAGAGATGAAAGTTTGATCTTTGCGACTAGAAGTCGCTTATCAAGCTAAAGCTCATTCTAGCCTAATATTTGAAGTAAAGTCGGTCTCATGAGCGTCAGTGTGTTTGTTGATATATTCGTTAATCATATCATCTGTAACATTACCGCTAGTTGAACTGAAGTATCCTCTGCCCCATAAATGTCTACCCCAGTATTTCTTTTTTAGTATCGGAAATTCTTCCTGTATTCTTTTAGATGATCTTCCCTTAGCTTTCTGAACAAATTCACTAATTTTAATATGCGGAGGAATATTTGCAAATATATGGACATGGTCGCTTGATACAACGCCATTTTCTATCTTTATACTCATTTCCTCAGCTACCTGTAACACTAGTTCCCGAACACGTTTTTTTATGTCGTAAGTAAGTACCTTATAGCGATATTTCGTTATCCATACTATATGATAACGATGATAAAAAACTGAATGTGATCTTTTGTTATAGTAAGTCATAGACTTATGATGCTACCGCATCATGGCGCATTAGACAAGCTAAAGCTTTTCCATCTGGAAGATGGAGGTTTTCACCACCAAAGGGACTATAAATATTCAACTATAAATTAAAAATCTGTAGTTTTTGTATTCTAAAATTTAAGCAATGGTAAGAGTAGTATTTTTATGGGAAAAGGGGAAAAAAGGTTTGAAGAGCATAAGGAGCATAAACTAAGAGGAAAGGGGATAGTTATATCACCCCAAGATATTCTTAAAGCTTTGAATAAGTTTGCTGCGATTTTGCTGGTTTCCGGGCCAGAAGAGTTAACATTGGCAAAAACTAAGGTTGCTGTGGAAAAAGAAAAAATCGAGCAGGAAATAGAGGAGGACGTACAGAAAGCAAAAAAAATAGCACAACTCGTTCAAGAAATAGAAAGAATAAACGAAAAAATTATATACTTACCTAAAAAAGAGAGGGAAGACCTTGGGCTTTCTATGGTTTCAACTAAGCCTAACCGAGGCGATATCCAAAAAATGGAAGCTATAATAAAGAAAAAGCAAAAAGAATTCAATAAAGAATTAGCTGAAAAACAAAAAGAGCTGCAGACATTAAGGAGCCCAAGTTCTGAACCTTTGCAACCTTCTAAAATGGTTGATTCCCTTATTTATTTGCCTTATCGTCATCCATTGAATGAAGTATCACTTAAGCTAGAGAGTTTGGTAGTAGAATTATCTGCGCGGGAATTAATCGATACAGCCAATAGTCTGATTTCTCTAGCTCGTATCGAACCTCTTAAATCCAAAATAAATTCAAGGAAAGATTTCTTAAAAACCACAAAAGAGAAATTACCTTTACTTACAAAATTGCCTAATAAACCAGGTGATGAAGATAATATAGGAGGTTTTATCTTTAGTATGAAAAACTTACAGGGAGCATTTGTCGCTGAGCAAGAAATCAACGATCAACGCATTAATTTTCTTCAGGAAAGTACTGATTTGTTAATAGTTTTGCGCGGCTACTTAAAAACATGGGGAGACCGTAAGCTTATGCCCGAAACAGGGGCAATTGATTTTAGTGAAGGGGGGATGATAGGTTTTTTAGAGCCACTTTTATCTGAAGTAGAGGAAATAGTAAAGAAGGTAAGCCTTCTAGGGAAAGATTTTTCCTTATTATATGACTTTGTTGAACCTGATAAAAGCAGCTCACAAAATTTAATGATCCTTCTAGAAAACTATAGGGGGGTTTTATATAAACAAAAGGAATTTAATCATAAAAAATTTCTTAAGGTTCAGGATTTTTATGATTTAGGGTTTGTAAGGGGAAAGGATGGAAGTGTAAAACGAGAAGATGTTATTTTACGCCCGAAATATGGGCAATTAACCACAGTAGATCAGGAGGGGTCAAGTCAAAAAACTATAGACTTACAAGAAGAGTATTTTAAAGATTTATCGGAAATTATTATCTCGTGTTTTAATGAAAGCAGCCTGACTAGTAAACCGCTTTTAACAAGGGCTATTAGTAAATATACGGATAAAAGTAGCCTAATGTCTATTGTAATGGAATATCTAGATCCAGAAGAGTTGCCTTTGAATTTTTCAAAAGAACCAGAATATTTGATTAATTCTAGTTTAGGTAAAGCTAAATATTATTTGGAGCAATTAAAATATACAGATACAGCGATTACTTCATTAACAAAAATGCAGACAGAACATATCGCGGCTAAAAAATTTGAAAATTCTCTCTTTTCTAATATTTATCAAGCAATAGGAGACGTTTTTGAGGAATCTATAATTTCGATTATTAAAGAGTATGCATATTTATCATCTTCAGAATTCCTTTCTAGATCTTCTGCTTATAAGTATAATGAATCAGAGAAAAGTTATTATAACAAAATTTTAGGAATCAATGAAAATATAAAATTTTTAGCAAAAGCTCAAAATGCTATTAAATTTTGTTACTATTTGCGTACTTCTGGCAAAGTTAGTGAATTGCAGGAGTTTCTATCTAATCTGAACTTTATTAACATTGAACTATCGTTTTCTAATAGTTTTACAAAATTAGTGAACGGAAAACTTAATGCGGTTTTATTCATCGACCAAATGATAAAAGTTGCCACAAAGATTACAGGGTTTTTTGATTTTAATACTGTAAAAAAATTGGAAACAGATACCCGGTTAAAAATTGAGACATTAAAAAATATAGAAGATTACCTTGTTAAGGATTTATCTTTAGTAATAAAGAGCTTAGTAGGAAGAACCATAGAACAAGAATATTCATTACTTGATAGTGCGGGTTATTTTATTGACCATATAGACTCCGAAGGAACAAAGAATATCAAAATACCTGCGCTGTTAAATATGCTAATCAGGCTTGCCGATTATAACCCAACTGTTTCAAAACAGTTATTTAATACCAAAATTTTGGACGATTTAGTAAAAAGAGCTTTATTTGAAAAAGAGAATATTTCTAAAGTGCTTTATGATGTAATTTGTTCAGGGTACGCCGATATGGAAATTATTGATCAATTCTTAAAAGTAGGGGCAGATATTAATTTTGTATATAATGGTAAGGGATACCTACATTTAATAGCAAACAAGCTAACAGAAGTTGGTAGGGAGTCTCAGCTTAATTATAAGGAAGTATATGACATACCTCGTATTCGGCAGTACAAGATTGATCATAATAAGCAGGATAAGCTGATTGAAACTGCTTTATTCTTTGTAGAGAAAGGAGCAGATATTAATCTGAAGAATAAAGATGGTAGTGGCTTTTTAACGAGCCTTTTTGGTAAATTACCAGGAGAACAGGGCAGATATTTGTATTTAGTATTTCTTAGGGATGAAAATATACTTAAGCAGTTATCACTAGAAGATTGCGATGTATATGGCAGGAATCTGTTGCATTTGTTATTTAGGGATATGTTTGACTTTTTTTATAGTAGTAGTGATAAACCAAGTGCTAAATCGGAATTTATTAGTTCCTTATTTTCCATCGTGCGTTCTATGAAAGCAGGACAAGAAGATATGGTTGATAAAGAAGGCAATACAGCAGGTCATTATCTAGCATCTTCAATTACTGAGGGATATCTAAAAACTAAAGATTCACATGGACATAAAAATAGGTTTCCAGCAGTTGCCTTTAACTTAAATATAAAAAATCACTATGGTGAGAATCCTTTACATGTAGCTTTTTCTAAAGCCGGAGATCCTTTTGCTTTTTATGAATTTGCTTTAAGTAAATTTTGTCCTGTTGTTGGTTGGCATGATGTAGGGTTACTCGATTTACATGCAAAAAATAAACAGGGCAAAAGTGTATTAGATTTGGTAATAAAATCAGGTAGTAAGATGATTGCTTCTACAATTAATACTTACATGGGGGCAATTGTTTTTGAACTAGGAAAAACAGATGACGAAATATTTTATAATCTGCAAATCGCTCGTCAAGTAGTCAATGAATTTCTTAAGACTAAACCGGAAGTACCAACTGATGAGATAGACCAGACTATTTACCTACAAAAGATGTATGATCCTACCATGGACAGCAGCTCTTCCTGTTCTTCTATTTCATCCTCATCTAGCAGTAGTATGACGTCATATTCGATTTCGTCATCGTCGTCTTCTTCCTCATCCTCCTCTTCGGGTAGTATGTCATATTCTTCCTCCTCTACATCATCTTCCTCTATATCTGAGGTTGCACTTGGGTCAGACGGAGAGATAGTAACAATACCGGGAAGAGCTACCAGAGCGGGTACAGAACTTTCTTGGCATCCAGTCCCATCAGATATAGATACGATCCCATTAGAAAAATTCTTGTCAGGCGATAATGGCTCGATGCAGGATCATTGTGATATGTAAGGGCTTGATAGTAAAGATAAATTTAATCCTATACTGTTGGCGGAATGGAGATTTACCTATTCCCCATCCTTTAGGGTTAAGTTAAAGTAATTGATCTAATATTATATTTAATTCGAGCGTTAGAGTAAATTTACCCATATAATACTTGCGTAGCGGCTTAAATTAATATATATTTGGCAAGTCTATTATATTAGGGAGGGGGTGTAGCTCAGTTGGTTAGAGCATCTGCCTGTCACGCAGAAGGCCGCGGGTTCGAGTCCCGTCACTCCCGCCACGTGGTACAATTATTGATTTTTTCAAATTCTGAGAACGGGAAAGCTAATGTATAACATAGCTTACGGCCTTTTAGTTCCAGGTTCGCAAATATAAAATTCAGTAATTCCCTTTTTTCATTTACTGTCGAACCCTTGAAAGTTTCATAAGCTTGAGAGCTAATGTTTATAAGACCTATAAGCTTTTTTGAAAATTTATCATCTACTCTGTCGTAGCTTTTGAGTAAGTCACTTAATTCATATTGACGTTCTTTTAATTTATTTTTTTTATGTAAAAATTCTTCCCTTGTTAAAATTCCATCAGCTACCAGATCTATTAAATTATCAAGTTTATTTTGAATTGATGTATGTTCCTGTTTTAATGCACTAATTTCACGATTAAAATTATGTTTTTTTCCTTCATTAACATTCATCAAATATTCAATTACCTGCTTTAATATATCAGGATTCTTTATTCCAAGGTTTTGTAAAATATCTTCAAGCTGTTTAGTTATTTCATCCTCTCTAACCCATAACTTCTTTTCCGGATTATCAGGATCCGATGTTCGTAAGTATGTCCACTCTGCCACTTTACCATTTGCATATTTCTTGGTTTTGGTATCAGAAGTTACCAACCGGCCGGTAATAGCACATTTTAATATACCCCTAAACAGAAATTCCTTCCCCCTATACTGAAAGGGTTTTTTATTCCATCCCATACGTACTGCCTCGCAAGCTTTAAATACTTCTCTAGTAGTAATAACCTCATGACGATGTGGCCATAATTCGCCTTTTACTCGCATTTCACCATAGTAGAAGGGATTCTGGATCATCCTATGTAAAACTGTCTTATTTATGTAATGACCATTTTTACTACGTAAACCCCATCTTTTCGCTTTTAATACCATTTCAGATAAAGTATATGCTCCTGTTGCGTACTCTTCAAATATTTTTGTGATTAAAGGGGCCTTGATGGGATCAACTATAATTAGTCCCCTACCGCGTTCATCTCTTTTATTCAAATAACCAAGTGGTGCACTACCATACCATTCCCCGTGAACCTCAACTTTCTGTTTAAAACTTTTTTTGACATTTTCACTTAAGAGATCAGTATGACATTTGGCAATAACAACTCCCATCCCCCACATCATTAATTCATGGGCAGTAGATTCCTGATGTATAACGTAACTTTCACTATTAAAATGTAATTCCAGTTTACCTTTTCTAACTAATTCATCAAGTAAGGGAGTTTCTTTCTGGCTTCTTTGAATGCGATCTACCTTATCGGCAACAAATGCTATAGGCTCACGATGCTGTTTTATGAATTTGATAATTTCCATAAATTCCTTTCGATCACCCTTAGTTGAAGATTCAACTATTTTAAACTTCTTTAAAATATGCAATCCTTTTCGATCACAATATTTTTCCAATCTTTCAGTTTGTACTTCAAGAGAATAGCCTTCCTGTTGATCTTTAGAGGAAACTCTGGATAAAATAACGGCTTTTATTGCTTTCTCTGCCATAGTGTTTTTATCAAATTGATTTTTAATAACAAGTTATAAGCTAATTTGTAAATGTTAAAGCTATTTTTATCCACGTTTTTTACATCAGAAACTAATTAATAGCCCAATAACCTCTCTTGAAAGTTTTTTAAGGATCAGCTAGCGCCCTTCAACGTAATAACAATCATATCGCATGTTCATAGTCCCTTCATTTGCTTAAAATTATTAAACCAACCAAGAATACTTTCAACTATCCAACGTTTAAGAATTACCTAAAAATATATTTGATCAATAATTTTACGAGCAATTGCAAGTAAACTTAAAGTTAAGTAGGATATTTTGCCCTACTTTTTGCGAGCACTTCTTTTGGTACCATCACGATCCTGGACGTTAAATACCTGTATTTCGCATGATAATGCTAAACCAGGAATATCTGTAGTTATATGACGATTTCTACCCTTAACTTTTTACCGGCATCATATACTATAGATCCCCTTTTGACTAGTCTTAACAGATTGAATCTCGATAATTCTTACAGTCGGCGTTGACTTTTTAGCAACTTTCTCTCTGATCTATGTATCCATATATTTCTTGATCCCTTATATTCGTAGGGTACATGCCTTCACGTATTAATAGGAGTTTATAAAATAGAAAGTAATTGATGGATACTAACTAATTTATAATATAAACGGTATTAATAAAGAGCAAATAACTGATTTTGTCTATTTAATCCAGCAAATCCTGTTTTATTTGAAGATCAATAATTTTTTGGCAAAAACCTATCAAGTTACGGGCTAATTTTCTTGATTCTTTTTCGTCTATTTGATCCGGACAAGATGCCAGGATACTAGCTGCTATCCCATTAAATATTTCATGTTGTGACCTACCGGTTTTTATTGAATCAAGAAAATGCTCTTCTGTTACCGATAATGTTTTGGCAACAGGTGCCCTTTGTTTATGAGTTAAAGTAATTGTTGTAGTAGATTCGGTATACCTGATTTTTTTCATATTGTTTATATCACTTATATACAATTTCTTTAGTCAATAGTTCAATAGGTTAATAGTCTTTGCAATCGGTATTTACGGCACGCAACCAAAATACCGGTAAGTTGCCCTGCTTAATTAACCTGAATGTGAGTATTTATAAGGATTTACGAATTTTATTTCCGTTAATTATTTAATGAGGTGGTTGCGCTGCTCGCAACCATTTTAAAATTCTTTGTAATTATCCTCAACCCGTGGTTTTCTATAGGGATAATTAACTTAAGATTCAGCATTTTATGCGTCTAGAAAAATTTCTTAAACTAGAGAAATTATCAATTCCAGAATTTGCAGAAATGATAGGTGTAAATAAGAGCGCAGTTTTTAGATACATACATGAAGGTTCTATACCAAAAGCCCCGGTTATGACAAGGATTTACCTTGTAACAAGAGGAGCAGTTTCGGCAAATGATTTTTATAGACTGACTGATCAGATATTTGATGTGGAACTTGAAAAAAATATTCTTCCTAGAGAAGCATTACATGCTGATTCTTTTAGATAAAAAGTTGCGTCCGGCACAACGATTTAAAATAATTTTTGGCTTGTTTTAGGGAAGTCGATAGAATTTGCGGTTGCCTGTTATAAATCGGGGTTTTCAAGTATCAGTTGTCCGGATATTCTTAAGAAATCACTTATAGGTTTTTATGGACTTATAGTTGTATAAAAAATTAGAAACAAACCAAGTATAGATAAAATTTATGACCTAGTTAAATCAACCACTTTCATCTGAGAGATGAAAGTTTGATCTTTGCGACTAGAAGTCGCTTATCAAGCTAAAGCTCATTCTAGCCTAATATTTGAAGTAAAGTCGGTCTCATGAGCGTCAGTGTGTTTGTTGATATATTCGTTAATCATATCATCTGTAACATTACCGCTAGTTGAACTGAAGTATCCTCTGCCCCATAAATGTCTACCCCAGTATTTCTTTTTTAGTATCGGAAATTCTTCCTGTATTCTTTTAGATGATCTTCCCTTAGCTTTCTGAACAAATTCACTAATTTTAATATGCGGAGGAATATTTGCAAATATATGGACATGGTCGCTTGATACAACGCCATTTTCTATCTTTATACTCATTTCCTCAGCTACCTGTAACACTAGTTCCCGAACACGTTTTTTTATGTCGTAAGTAAGTACCTTATAGCGATATTTCGTTATCCATACTATATGATAACGATGATAAAAAACTGAATGTGATCTTTTGTTATAGTAAGTCATAGACTTATGATGCTACCGCATCATGGCGCATTAGACAAGCTAAAGCTTTTCCATCTGGAAGATGGAGGTTTTCACCACCAAAGGGACTATAAACAAGATAAATGCCCGCCCGGTATCTTACTTGAGTCCTACAAAACCTGAAAGATATCTATGGCGAGCAAATAAGTACAACCTGAGTTTTAACCAAACAAGATTGCAGATATGACCATAACACAAAAAGCAAACGGGTGCAATAAAGCTGCTGACCCGACTAAAAATAATTTACCTTTTTTTCAATCGTACGGCTCGATCTTTGCACCATGCCAATTTGGATTGCCGGAAGCAGTAATTATAACCGAGCTTTTATCTTTAAGATATGAGATCGGTGATTATAACGGGGATTTCATCTTAACCGACTGTTTTGCACATTTCCGAAAAAAGTTTGGTATGAGCAAAATAGATATGCAAAAAGCATCATGCCATTTACACGGATCAGGTATAATAACCCGCTCTTTTCGGGAAATTACCGTAGGATATCAAATTCATAAAGAACTGGATATTAGGTTAAATATTACCGGTTTAACTGATTTATCGGAAGCGGAGGTATGTTGATATGGAAATGTTACCGCTTGATAATCAGTATAATTTTAGAGGAAATATCATCCCTGATGAATGGTATGTAAGGTTTACTAACGGTAGGGGATCGCCTGATCTGCCCTTGATCTCGATACTATCTGAAATAGTTTACTGGTATAGACCTAAGGAAATTAGGGATCCTCTCACCGGTCAGATATCTTACGTACCTAAATTTCCTGAAGATATATGGCAAACTTCATACGCTCATTTTGAACGCAAGTTTGGTTTTAATCGGGAGAAAATTCGTAAAGTTCTTGTCAAACTTGAAACTATGGGAATTATTACCCGAATATTCCGTAATGTAACTTTAAGGGGACAAGAATATAATAACAGGCTTTTTATTGATTTGCATAAGGATTCGTTACAGCTATCTGAAAGTAAGAATCAGGATAGCTCAAACTCCTGTAAACCACTTTTTTTTAGTTCTAAAAAAGTTGATTCTTCCCACTTTTTAGTATCACCCTCTCCTCATTTGCAAGGAATAGATAAGAATAAAGAAGAGAATAATAAAGATAGATCTAGATCTATGGATTCAGGTGCTACTGAAAGGGGAGAGGTAAGCGCGCAAGAGAGCGAATTCCAATCCAGGGAATCTACATCTAATTTTTGCAAAAATCCTTTTGATGCAATATCCGACAAGAGCGCAAAAAGTTTGAAAGACTTTTATCCCTTAACCCAGAAAGACTGTCATCAATTGCAGTCATTATCGAAACGTGAATTTTCTCTTCGGGTAATGAACGAAATACTGCAGGACATGGCAAGACGTCTAACTGACAGGTTTTTTAAAAGCAGGAAAGCTTTTTTAAATTATATGGGAAAGGTTTTTACCTATGAGAAAAGACAACCGGAAAAGGTTAACAACGATAATTTTAGAATAAGGAAAAATATGACAGAGGATGAAATCAGTTTTGAAGCAAAAGAACAATACCTTACCGAAATAGAAAATAACCCGGAAGTATCACCGCAACAATGTTTTAAAAAGCTGATAGCAGCGGTGCTGTCTCAAGACAAAGCCTATAACCTGCTTAAGGCTTATAAATCGATTAATGTCCGGGAAGGAGTCATTATCTTAAATCTTGATAAACATATGGAACTTAGCAAAACGGATGAGGAAATCATCCTGAAGCAGGCTCAATCTACTCATGACCGGATTAGTTTTGATGAAGCAGGTTCCGGGTTTATTAGCAGGTTACAAATCGTTACACCGGACGCAAAAGAGAAAAGCTTATCTGATTATGAGTTTAGTGATGCTGCCATTCTGGGTAAAAATAGCCAAACCGTTAACACCGAACAGGAACAGCAAATATCCGGTGATATCTGGGAAACGGTACGAAGTAAGTTTATTGATTTAGTACCTCAGGGCAAATTACTGGATCAGCATTGGATAAGCAAGCTGGAAGCAAGTATTGATCAAAATTCAAGAAAATTAACCTTAAGGGCTCCGAGCAGTTTTGTCAAGGACTGGGTATCAGATAACTATATGCATCATATTGTGAGATTAGCAGGAGCGATGGGTTTTGCCGTAGGTCTTGGTTATGGCAACGAAAAACCTTACTACAGCAAACTGTAAAAAATACGCACGGAGTTAAAGAATATGATTTTTATGATCAGGAAAGGAGAAATTAAAAATTCTGCAGTTAAAAGGTTATTAATAATTATGGCAGGTTTTGCAGTATTAAATTCATATACGGCCGAGGCTAATTCCCAAATTGCCAATATTAGTTACTGGTATGATGATTCAGATATCAGGAATGTTATCAGGAATCGCCTTGGTGATAGTGTATATATTGCCCCTGCAATACCAAGCAACACTGAATTGATCAAGGATGTAGTAGCAGCTGCTTTGCTTGAGGCACAAACAGGAAAACCTGCACTGATACCGGTAAATCTGAATAATAATCACTGGACGGGGATTGCAATCAGGAGGAAGCTTGATGGTAATATTATCGTATTTTACAATGATTCTTTCGGCACTCCCGTCGGCGGAGTAAATAGCGAGAGCGGTCAGTACATCGCTGCTATAAAAAAGATACTACCGACTGCCGAAATAGTTGATTTGCGGGTTCATCAGCAGAACGACGGATCGAGTTGCGGAGCATTTACTGCCGAGAATCTGATAGCTTTAGCGGGTTTAAGTCAAGTAAACCTAACCCCTGAAGCAGCAAGAGCTTTACTTGCTAATATTAACGACGCACGAACCATCCGTATTCTACACCTTGGTAGCCTGCAGGCAAAAATAATAACAGCTGCTGAAATAATAGCAGGAAGCGTAGCCGGTAAGTATGTGGAAGCAGTAAACAGAGTTGCCTTTTCCGATATGGCAAATTTTGCCGGAGCTACAGCGGACAGGCTTACTCATCTGTATCTGATTGATACCGGCAATATGGGTGTATCCGGCGGAGACGAGGAATCCGGTTACGGACTCTGGGTTCGGGGGAGCTACGGAAGCGGCATATTCAAGTCTCAGGATTCTCTGGAAGTAAAGCAGAAATCTGCGGGAGGATCTATAGGTTTTGACGGCAAGTTGGATGACGATACCATCATTGGTATTGCTCTAAATCATAACCGGACAAAACTTACGCCAAAATCCACTTCTGAAACCGTAGTAAGTAATATCAGTAATAATACCGGTAGCAGGTTTAGCGGTGATATCGGATCACTTATCGGTAGTCTTTACGGAAGTATCAACATGAATGAAAGGCTGGTACTCGGCGGTGAGGTTAGGCTCGGTCAGGTTGATGCTAAAGTCAACTATTACTCCCTGATTAACGGCAATAACAGATTCAAATTAAAAGGGGAATTACTCGGGGGATCTCTAGTAGCTGATTATTATTACCCTATAGCTAAACTCTTTGTCGTTCCAAACCTTGGCATTTCTTATGAGACCATAAGATTCAAGGGCAAGGATCAGGGAAATCTGAAGATTGAAAAGCTTGCTATTCGAAGACCTGCAATTAAGGGAGGAATTGCTATAACGGGGATTTTTCAAGTTGGAGAATGCCAATTGATCCCTGAAATCAAAGCAGCGTATGAAGCAGGATTTTCCCCTAAATCAAACAGACTAAAGATAAGGAATAGCGGCGGGCTGGTTCTTTCCGATTACAGGATACCTGTGCTGAAAGATTCATACAAACTTGGAGCAAGTATAGGGATTACATACTCAAGGTTTGAGGCAAGTGCCGGTTATGAGCAGGCACGTTACAGGCGTTATTTTGGAAGCAGCTTTTATGGAAAGCTGCGGATTAATATCTGATAAAAACTGACAATAAAAGGGAGGAACAGTCATGGGACGAAAAAGCAGTTATTTGGAGCAAATGGATAAATTCATCGGTAGGAAAATCTATTTCCTTCGTCTGGCAAAAGGATTGAGTCGTGCTGAGTTATCAAAAGTAATAGATGTAACCTATCAACAACTACAAAAGTATGAAAACGGAACGAATCGGGTTTCTGCTTCGAGATTACTGCTAATAGCTAAAGCTCTGGAGCATGAGATACCATATTTTTACGAAGAGTTTGAAAAAAGTGATAACAGTCTGCAAGGTAGCAAGAAAATTTAGACGCACTGCTATAGGGGTATCCATCAGGACATAATCAATACCCTTATTAAATCCCTGTTAAAGAAAGGGTATGCGTAAATAAATCAAATTAACTGAAGGGAGTAAAAATAGATGAGCAAAGAGAAGAAGGAGGAATTTTTAGGATATATCCTCCTGCAAGATTTTAGAAATTTGTGGGAGTTCAAGATGGCTTGTATGAAGCGTGATCGAAAGCTTACCGGTGAAAGATACCATGGAAAATTCCATGAGATAATAGCAAGAATCCCAACGGGGTTTGTAAATCTATTTTTCTAAACAATTTAACTAAAGAGTAAGAATAAAAATGAGCTACAAACAATTGGTTTATAAGAATAAACGAGACAGAAAGTTTCTTAAAATAATAAAAAAGATGAATTCCGGAAGAATAATAGTAACTTTTTGCGCGTTAATTTCCGTATTTATTCCGGAGGCCCTGGCAATTGATCTAGATGCGGGAGGCAAGGCTTTTTTTGAGCCTGTCGTTGCCTTTAGCAAGGTGTATACACCGGTAGCAATATTCATAGGCGGAGTTGCCGGCCTTGCTTTTACTCCGGGAGAGCCAAAAACAAAAATAGCCGGTGCTGCCGGCGGGATGGCTCTTGGCGGACTCCTGATTAAAGCGGCGGAAAAAGCATTCGGTATTGTCTAAATTATTAACCCACCAATTAAATACCCGACATAACTATTGCCAAGAAGGAAGGAATTTGTATAATGCAATAATGTCAAAAAGTGAAGATTTTAGGAAATTATCAATAAGCGCACAAGCGTCGATGAGAAAGATTGCTCTAAAACTAGTAAAAAGAGGAGAGAGTCAATCGTCGGTAGGTGAATTAATAGGAGTGAGTCGCCAGACAGTAAATGAATGGGTAAGGAGGGAAAAGAGAGGCGACAAGTACGCAATTAGTGGGAAGTTAAGAGGTAGAAAGATAGGAGAGAAAAGGCTTATAACCGAAGATCAAAGTAAAATAATACAAGGGTACGTAAATATCTCTAGACCAGAAGATCACAATATCAAATCAGCATTATGGTCAAGAAAATCAGTTAATGCACTCATCAAAAAACATTGTGGATTTTTTCTTCCCCTAAGTACAATAGGCGAATATTTAAGAAGATGGGGGTATACTGCACAAAAGCCAAAGAAGTTAGCATATGAGCAGCAACCCAAAAGGGTTCAATTTTGGTTAGATGAAGAATATCCGTCAATAGCCAAGCAAGCAGAATATGAAAAGGCAGAAATACATTGGTGCGACGAAGTAGGGATAAAACAAGAGTGTCAGGTATTACAAAGCTATTCTTTAAAAGGAAAAACCCCTGTTGTGATTCATAAATCGAAGAGATTTAGTATAAACATGATATCCACTGTTACAAATAACGGTAAGCTAAGGTTTATGCTGTACGAAGAGACACTAAAAACAAATGTATTTATAGAATTTTTACGGAGGTTGGTAAAATACTCCAAGAAAAAAATCTTCTTAATCCTAGATAATCTCAAGGTTCATCATAGCAAAAAAGTACAAATATGGACTCGGAAACATAAAAAGAAAATTTCTTTATTTTTTCTGCCTCCGTATACTCCGCAACATAATCCGGATGAATATTTAAACAACGATTTAAAAAGAAATGTAAATAGGAAACATATACCTCTTACAAAATCTGAACTCCAAGGGAATTTAAAATCTTACCTAAGGACTCTGCAAAATAACCCAGAACATATCAAAAGATTATTTCAGGCGAAAGAAGTAAAATATGCCGCCTAAGTCGGGTATTTAATTGGTGGGTTAATAGCATGGGAGTTACATATCATGGAACGAATATATTTAAGTAAATGCCTGAACAGACCCGTAAGAATAATGGGTTCCTCCTTTTTTGGCGTTATCGGGGGAGGAGTAGCAATGCTTTTAATGTGGATATTATTCAGTATGCCGATAGGGATAATTTCATTTGTCGGAGGGTATGCTTTAGGTAGGGCATTTGGGATTATCTGGCATAAGGGGAGATGGCAGAGATGGATTTACTGGCATTTACCGTTTGCCGGGCTAATAGGAGGTAAAAACCTACCACAATCGCATATGAGGAGATTTTTCTAAATGGAAGATACAAGGCTTATGACGGTTCTTGAAAAAGTAACTAGGCAACGGAACATGATTTTAATTGCCGGTGGGATTATGCTGTTTAGCAACCTGTGTCTTTGCTTTAGCATAATGAGCATGAATCGAGAGGTGATACTGGTTCCCGGTATTGATCGGGAATACAGGATAAAGGGCACCGACGTATCCTTAAGTTATCTGGAAGAGTGGAGCAGGACTACACTGGTTGGGTTACTTGATTTAACACCGAATAATGTACTGCATAAAAAGCATATGATCCTGCGTCATACCCTAACAGGCAGTATTCAGGATATCAGTCAGTACTTTGCTGAAAAATCGGAGCAGCATAAGGAGTTTGATCTGATTACCTATTTTACGGAGACGAAGCCGCTGGAAATCGATCCTGAAACCTTATCGGTAAAGGCAACGGGGATTTTAACGGTCGGTTACGGGAAGAGGTATTTTGAGGATAGGGAGGCGGAATACTTACTTGAATTTCAGATGCAGGGAGGAAAGCTCAAACTTAAGAAGTTTACTGAAATTATCAAACCGGATTTAAAGAGTCCCGTAAAAAAACAGGATGAAGAGGAGCAGGTATGAAAACGGGTCGGAAGAGAATAATCAGCAGCGCTATATTTGCATATATTTTGATATCACAGAATGTAGCCTTTGCTACTTCCCAAGGTGCGGTTAGTAGCCCTGCAAATGATTTAAAGGATTCTCCCGCCGTTCTTTCCGGTGATGTTACTACTAAAGATATTGAGGCTTTGCTTGCAGGTCAGGGCATAGCTGCTTTAGGGTTACAGCAATATGAAACGGATAGATCTGCAAGAATCAGAGCGTTCATTAGTTACGGTTTGCAGAACCGTTTTCAAGTACAGGGGAGGAAAATCAGGGAAGTAATAGGTCAGGGATTTTTATACAGTATCAATAGTGATGAATCTGGTAACCATGTTTTTATTACGCCTGTTGCTGCGAAAGGGGAGATGATTGATCTGACTTTTATCTGTGATAACGAGCGGGCAATTGATTTAAGTTTGCAAGTTCTGGAAGGGAGAAGTCAGTCAATACTGATTAATGAAAAGGAATTACCCGTTACTGAAAATAGCAGCAAAGAGGTTGCCTGTAATCATGAGCAGGAAATAGCTGCCGTCCATCTACTTAAAATGATGATCAAGGATAGAAAAAGCAGGTATGACGTAGAAATCTTCAATAAGAGTGTGCCCAATACCTTGACCGGAGAAGATACCTCAGGTCTTTCGTTTGTTATCGACCGCAGGTACGGCTGGGCAAAAAACAATCTTAAAGGGCTTAGAGTTGTTATTAAAAATCACGGCTTAGGGTCGATCCGGTTAAGCCGGGAAATCATGAATGATTTATTTGAGGATGTAAAATCGGTACATATTGCTCCTGCTGAGCTTAGGGGAGGAGAAAGTGCTTTTGCATATGTTATCAGAGAGGACGGTAGATTCGGTCAGAACGGAGAGAAGGAATAATCATGGGAAGTAGCGAAGAAGATTTGCGGGATAGCAAAAAGATCAGAAACCGGCAATTCATCAGAGTTGCTTATGGAATAATGGCGCTGGCAATAGTTGCTTACGGTTATGATTTTGTAGTGGATCTATTAAACCCGCCGCCGGCTTCCTCGAAACCGGCGCAGCAGCAAAAAATTTCGGTTGAGCTTCCTACAGATAGGTTAGACGGCGGTAAGATATGGTTTAATAATCTTGATCAAAGACTGAAAAAAGAAGAGACGGCAAGAAAAACTTACGAAGAAGAGCACAAGGAGCTGCTGAGTAACCTGGAGAAAAAAATCATCAATCAAAACAATAACAGTGAAATTGAATTATTAAAGGAGCAGCTCAGCTGGTTAAAAAAGGAGTTAGCGGAAACCGACCGGAAGGTAAATGCCAAAAAAGAGGAAGCCGGATTGCCTACTAATAACCGCGGGGGTACAACGGCGCACAAAATCGGCAGCGTAGAATCTGCTCCTGCTTTAAAGGAGCAATATAAGGACGGAGATAATTATATACCGGCGGGAAGTTTTGTATCGGGGGTACTCCGGGGCGGTATCTCTGCTTCCACCGGAGTTGGAACGCCTGCGGAACCGCCGCCTATTTTTATTAGGGTAACAGGGCAGGGAGATTTGCCGAAGAATTTCAAGATAGATTTAACCAGGTGCCGTATTGTTGCGAGCGGTTACGGCCAGATGGCAAATGAGCGGGTAATAGCAAGAGCCGAGACTCTTTCCTGCACCGATAATAAAACCGGTAAAGTGATCGAGACGCAAATAGCGGGCGTAGTACACGGAGGGGACAGTAAGAACGGAATAAAGGGGACGGTAGTATCGATGGCGGGCAAGCATTTAAAGAATGCGGCACTGGGCGGAGTGATCAGCGGTTTTGCGGGCAGCAGTAAAAGCGATAAGGGTTTTATGTTTAATCCCGGTCTTGGCGCAATTTCAAAGGATAAGACCGGTATAAAAGAGAAGATTACCGATTCAATGAGCGGAGGGGCTAGTAATGCGGCGGAAAAGCTGGCCGACTATCATATGAAGATGGCAGAAGCGGCGGCACCGGTAATTGAAGTTCCCGGAGCCGTGCCGGTAACGGTATTTTTTGCCAAAGGGGTATATCTCGGTAGTGTTTCAGTAAAAGAGGAGATCAAGCATGAGAGGAAATAGCGGCTATGGATTTTTAGTAAATAAAACTATTAAGGTAAGCGGTAATTTTCTTATATTTACTGCTTTAGCGTTGGGATTAAGTGCCTGCGCCGTATACGAGAATAAATTTGATTGTCCCCCGGGGAAAGGAGCTAATTGCAGTTCGGTAGAGGAAATAGAGCAGATGGTAAATAACGGCGGAGTCTGGAAAGTAAACGGTAAGGTTAAAGTAGCAAAGCAGAAAAAACGTCTTAGGGAAAACTGCTCCGGCCAAAGCTGCGATAATCCTTACGAGTTTGATGAAGGCATAAGAAGCGAAAGTAAACCGGGAAGCGAGACCGGCAATATTAACTATATAGTTAAGAAATCATCATGATAGAGCAATTGTCCGGAGCAAAAGAGAAATTTCTGCGGTTTGCAGGTTTTGAAACCAATAGGGAGCTTGGCATCTCCATGCCTGACATGAGCCGTCTTGTATTAGACCGCCTCGGTAACCCGGGCGACTGGAGTACACTGTTCTGTTATCGCAGTTTTGATCCTACGCGTGGCATTTTCCGGAACAAGGATGACGGTCTTGGTTTTGTTTTGGAAGCCCTGCCGCTAGTGGGCATTGATGAGAAGGTAATTAAGAATCTGCAGCATTTTTTTGATAAGGAAATGCCTGAGAAAAGCTTCCTGCAGTTTACTTTAATAGCTAGTCACAAGGTCGGTCATATTTTAAATCTGTGGAAGAAGATGAGAATAGTAGATGATCCGTTTTTAAACAGGATCACGCAAGATAGATTAAAATACATGAAAACTCTTGCTGAAGATTATGCAAATTCCGGTTTAAAAACCGTCCGTAATTACAGGATTATCATCAGTTTCAATTCAATGCAAATAAGCGCAGAGCAGATTGTCAATTTCAAAAGGCAATTATGCAAGAAACTTGAATTGCTTAGTCTTGAACCCTTAACAGTGCCTGCGCAAGGGTTAATGGATTTAGCCGATGAAATGATGACGCAGGAAAATGACATAAACCAGAGGAGTAATAAATTAAATCCGTTAATGCCGTTAAATGAGCAGATTTTAAAGCCCGGAAAAGATCTTGAGGTTAGGGAGCAGGAAATCAGAGCCGGAAAAGTCATAACGAGAACTTACGGCGTAGCGGAATACCCTGAGTATTGGTCACTGGTTGATATGATCAGGTTACTGGGTGATAAGGGTGATAAAGGTTCCCCCTCAACAATACCGGCACGTTTTATCATTAATTTTACGGTGGCAAGCGATATGCCAAAAGGTAGTAGTGAGCGGTTAATAGCACGAGGTGAGCAGGTAAGGAAATCAGCAGAGCAGTTTCTGGCAAGATTTGACGGGAATCTAAAACGGGAAGCAGCGGAGTGGGCAGAGGTAATTGACGATTTAAAAGAAGGAAGAAGGGTTTTAAGTTTTAATTTTACGGTCAGTATTACGGCGCCTGCTGCTGTTATGGAAGATGCAGAAGCAGCTTTGATATCGCTTTATAACATGAACGGCTTTGAACTTATGCGAATGGATAAGTTTCACCTTCCTCTGCAGCTAGCACTTATGCCGATGCAGGCAAGTTATTACTGGCAGGGGCTCCGGTTCATAAAGCAGCGAATGATTTCTCTTAGCAAAAAGCTGACAGCGAAGTTGCCGCTGCATGCGGAATGGCAGGGTAATCCGGTATCCGGAGTTTTGTTGCAGGCCCCGCAAGGACAGTTGTTTAACTGGAATCCTTTCTACAAGATTGCAGGCGGCAATTATAACGTACAGATCTATGGGCCTTCAGGAGTTGGTAAGTCGGTACTGATTCAGGAAATGGCAACAACGATGCTCTCGCATAATGTGCGGATGTTCATTCTGGATATCGGCAAAAGCTATGAGAATATCTGCAAACTGCTTGGGGGCGAATTTATCCGGTTCGGTAGCGCAAGTAGGATTTCATTAAACCCTTTAAGCGGTCTTGTAGACGAAAGCGGTAAGCTAAAAGAGGCTATACTTGAGGATGGAAGTTCTGTGCCGATAAAAACTATCAGGTCAGGAGATAAGGAGTATTATGTATCACTCGACGGAGTTATGTATGCGAAGAACATCATAACAAGTATGTGCGGTGCCGGTAATAACCCGCACAAGGAAGCATTAATAGAGGATGCTATTTATCGTGCAATAGAGAGGAACGGCTCTGATCTTACTATCAGTAAAATCGCCGAGGTTCTTAAAAACGGTAACGGAATAGAAAAGGAACTCGGTGAGACATTGTTACCTTTTACCGATCGCGGTATGCACGGCAAATATTTTGAAAATGCCGCCAATATTACTTTTAAGGAAAGGATAACTGTTTTTGAACTGGAAGAAGTAGCAAAGGACGAGACGTTATTATCGGTACTTATGCAGGTAGTAGCCATACAGATATTCATGCAGGTTTTATGCGGAGATAGGTCCCAGAAATTCATGCTGGTAGTTGATGAGGCATGGCGAGCACTTGATCATAGTGAGAAGTTTTTAGCCGAGATGTCAAGGACCATCAGAAAATACGGCGGTTCTCTAGTTACCTGCGTGCAGAACGTAAGTGATTTATCGACAAGCGACCACAGGCGTACGATAGCACAGAACAGCGAGTGGACGGTGATGCTGGAGCAAAACAGCAAGGGTTTAAAAGCGCTTGAGGGTTCTGCTTATGAATCCCTGATACCTCTTATTGAAACGATACAGTTTGTTAAAGGGAGTCATTCTGAAATGATGCTTTATTCAAGCCGGGTACTGGTAATCGGCAAGTTATTGCTTGATCCGTATGCTCAGGCACTTTACTCAACCGATGATAATGATTTCAGGTATTTAAGGGAATTGGAATCAAGAGGCATCGGGCTTGATAAAGCTTTGGAGGAGCTGGTCCGGTATAAGAGCCAAAGTTAATAAGGGAATAGTTATTTGAGTGAAATTAGAGACGGATATCAAGAGGAATAATGGTGAATTTTAGAAGAAAAAACATATTACATTTTATCGTTTTTTTTATCGTCGGCTTGTTAATAGGTAGCATGCTTACTTTAAAATACGCCGATCATGCAGGCCGTAGCCATGTAGTATATATTGCCCGGGAAGAGTTATTGAATCTGGAGAAGGAGCGTATAAGAGCAAGCGGGGAGAAAGATCTGTTTTTCGGGATGATAGGTAACGAGTTACAGAAACTTATTGAAGAGACGGTTATGGCTTATAAGAGCAGGCAAGTAAAAATCATCTACTCAAGTTATGGCGGGATAACCGGTTCGGATGTGCGCTCAATCTCAGGAGAGGTGCACGCAAAAATCATTCAAACTCTACAATCAAAAAGTAATAAGGAAGATAAAGCAACACCTGATGCAACAACAAAATAAATACAAAAAATATGGGGATGACATGAAGAATAAAATAGGAAAAAAGCAACCGGGCTTTGAGTTTAACTGGAAAAGCAAATTGGCTATTTGGCTTGTGATAGTCTTTATAGCTATGGCTATAGGACAGCGGTCAAAAATATCGGAAAAGCGTTATCAGGATAATGTTGATGAGGTCTTGCTTGAGAAGAATGAATTAGAAATATCTGATTTAAGGAGGAAGAAGCAAGGATAACATGAAAACAGCGTATATGGCGATTGTATTATATATTTCTATCTTTAGTAATATTGTTTTTGCTAAGGATTTTGGTAATCGGGGCGCAAATTATCCGGTAGCGGAAGAAAGTATTTTACTTAGTTTGCAGAAGAAGTTTGCAGAACTTGATTTAAAAAAAGAAGAAGAGAGAATGCGCAGCATAGCAGAAGAAAGGGTTAGAAACCCTATTCCTGTTTCAGGAATTATACCGGCAAAGGAGACAAGGGAGTTTTGGCACGATCCGACTTATATCCTTACCGAGGATGCGGTATTACCTTGCGGACGAGTGTTATACAAAGCAGGCACTAGAGTAAATCCTTTGGATTACATGGATTTGGATCGCAGGTTGTTCTTTATCGACGGAAGGGAAGAGAAACAGGTAGAGTGGTTAAAAGGTCAGTTATTACCGGGTAGTAGCAGCGGAGCGAAGAAAATAGAGGACAGGATTATTTTAGTGGGCGGAAGTCCACCGGAGGTACAGGATAAGTTGGGATTCGAAGTATATTTTGATCAGGGCGGGGAACTTACAACCAGGTTCGGTATTAGGGGAAGTCCTGCGGTAGCCGAGCAGGCCGGAAAAAATCTGAAAATAGTTGAAGTAGCCGTTGATCCGGAAAAATAGAATCGGTAACTGGTAAAAATCATAATGAAATGAAAAGAGGGAGTATAAATCATGAGCGTAGTTAAAACTTTACAGGAGCGGATCAAGGAATTGGAAAAGCAGAGGAAAGAACTGGTTCAGTGGCGGAAGAATGAAATATTTGAGGTAATAAATGCCAATGGCGGCATTTGCCTGGACAATAGGTTACTTGCAGGTCTGGCGATTTATGCTTCCATGGAAGAAAACAGGAACGATGCTTTTCTTGAAAAGCTGAAAGAGATTGGCTCAAAGGCAACGTTTCCCAGTAGGCGGAAGAAACCGGGTGCGAAATCTGGTAACCGGAACGGATAAAAAAATAAGGTATTTTGCAATGTTAATAAAGAATGAATCCATTTTTGAGAGGAAGAGCGATGCCAGGAAAAAGATCATGTTAGGCGGTTTGCTGGTTAAGGCCGGTTTTGATCATATGCACCCACATGATGCAAGCGTGCTTTACGGAATGCTCCTTGATTGCAAAAGAGCCTTGAAGGAGAAACCGGAATTGATATCCAGGTGGAGGAAAATGGGAAAGGCGTTACTAACAGGTAAAAATGATAAATTTATGAAACCGGAGCAGAAAGGGAATGGGATATAGACCGGAGGTACCGGTCTATAAGCAGGGGAATCTTGGCGGATGCTTCCTGTTTATAGACCTTATGGACCTAAAAAAAAGGCAGATAGCGATTTTAATAATAGCTATTTTCATACCTGTTTCAGGAAATGCCAGTCTGACATGCAAAGGCCGGTTTGTCAATCCGATAACTGACGTTTGCTGGAGCTGTTTACTACCTATTTCAATCGGCACTCCCCCTACCGGTATAGAGATCGGCAAGGGATCGACACCGAAGAAACGGGATACTAAGAACCCTAAAAGCCCTATCTGTATCTGTAGCAAAGGAACTCCTCCGATACCGATACCCGGTATTTCCATAGGCTTCTGGGAGCCGGTACGCCTTGTAGATATTACAAGAACACCGTATTGCATGGTAAATCTTGGCGGAGTCATGCTTGGGTCTGATATGCGCAAGGTCAGCAGTTACAATAGAAGCTATGGGAACAGAACTGCGCATAACAGTTTTTATCATGTTCATTATTACATCTATCCGCTTATTTACTGGCTTGAACTGATCACCGATTTTGGATGTCTTGAGGAATCGACTTTTGACGTGGCATACATGAGTGAATATGACGTTACCTGGAATGATGAAAAACTACAGAGTCTGCTTAATCCTGAAAGTATTCTGTTCGGCAATATGCTAGCTCAGGCAGCGTGCGGCCTGGACTGCGGAGCGGCCACGTTTAACTTACCTGATGATAGCATGTTCTGGTGTAGTGGGTGCTGGGGTAACATGTATCCGTTTAGCGGTGCAAATGCGGATCATATCGGCGGAGCCGGGAATAGCTCATTACTTACTGCCAGGATACTGGCCAAGATGCACCGAATAGGTCTGGCGCAGGAAACTTCAACATCGGACGGCTCAATAAATGGAGCGATCTGTCGCAAATTCAGGGCTCCAAAGATTAAAAAGAGCCAATACAAATTACAGATGGTAAATCCGGTAACAACTTCTTCAGGTATAGGTTGTTGGCCGATTGGATTATCCGACATGTTATATAGCAGTGGTTGCGAATATCCGTATGACGGGCAAGATTGGGGGTACTTGATATGGCGCAAAAAAAATTGTTGCTGGTTTTAGCGGTACTAATTCCCATGTTTCTTATGGCAAACAGTAATGTAGAAGCCGGGGAGGGGCTATTAGCAGAGCACGTAGCGGAAGCAGATAGAGACCGGCTTAAAGGTCTTATAGAGGAATCACGGGAAATTGTAATGAGTGCTATCGCTGAAAAATACAGGGAGTTGCTTATGCTACGGCAGCAGCGGGATGGAGTAATAGAGAATAAGGATTTAACGGGCTCAGGTGGGCCAGGTAGAGATTACAGAGACTCGATTTTGCTAAAAGTTTTTATCAGTAGCAGTATGAGCCCTGAGATACTTAAAACTTATGTTAGGCAAGCAAAGCGCTACGGAGGGGTTCTGGTATTTAACGGCTTGCCGGGTAACTCCTGGGTGAAGCTGAATAAGACGGTAACGGAAATAGTAGGTGATGAAGAAGGAGTAGGGATACAGATTGATCCTGAGGAATTTGACAGATTCAACATTAAAACGGTACCTGCCTTTGTACTCTTTAAAGAAGATAACAGGGTCACCTACACATCGAAGGAAGCGGAAGAAAATAAGGTTATCTATGACAAGGTAACAGGAAATATCGGTATAGAAGCTGCATTACGTTTATTTGCCGAAAAAGGGGAGTTAAGCCTCGAAGCACAAACAAAACTGGAGAATACAAGGGATGAATAAGGTTAGAGTTAAATTAACAATAGTTTTTTGTATCAGGTTATTGGAAGCATCTGCTTATGGAGCTTACCGGGATCCGATTGCAAAAACCAATATTAATTCAAAAACGGATTTATTTGAAAAGGAGATAGAGGATTACGGTACTTTCCGGGATCATATGGGCTCTTTAAGGGAGCAGGCGGTTAACGGTATAGGTTCTCCAGGTAATCTTGAATTGATATCGGATAAAACGGACGATGAAATTAAGGCAGCTGCAAGTGATTTAAGTACCATCAGGGCAACCGATTTGCAGGTAAAGGGTCAGGAAGAGGTACTAAGAACAGGCATAATGGAGGAGTTGCATGTTGACTATACAAATCCGTTAAATACCGAGTATCAAAAAGATGCGTCCCGTATTGCAGATGCTTCAGGAAATCTACTTAAAAAACTGACTGAATTATTCAAGGAGTTTGGAATAGATTGCAAAGCCGTCAAGGGTAACATGGTAATTGAACCCGAATATTATATCGATATTAAAAAAGAGCAGATAAAAGATACCGTTTATACCAAGGCAATATGTGAAGAGCCAAGGAACAGGTACAAATGTTATGACGTGCTAACTGCAAGTTGCAAACGAAAGGGAGCGGTAGGGGAGCTGAAATATGTATTTCTAGCAGTTGACGGTTTTGTAAATCAGTTGTTAGAAGGTACACGCAGGGTTGGTTATGATGACAGAGCGGTATTAGCGCAACTCGAAGGCCGTTTAGCTGAGATGACTCCCTATTCCTCGGTAATTAAGGGCATTATCGGCAAAATATTTAAAAAAACTAACATTACAGTGCCGTCCTATCGTTTAGAAATAACACCAAAACGTATCTACCGTGGATACGAAGCCTTACGAAATCATTTTGCTTTGAGAAAGCTTATACAGATGTCGGTACAGGCAAGAACCGGAGAATGGTTTGATAATTGGATAGAGGCTATCCAGGCAAGTTCCATGAGTTGCCGGTACTCCTTAATTACTTATAACGGTCGGTTTATTCCGCTGTTCTACTATGACGAGGGTTGTGTGGAATGGTCTGATGAATGGGATGAGGTATGCGGATTAGAATCATGAAAATATTAAATCCAGTAATGATGATTCGGATGTTCTCAAATAACAGTTTAAGCGGTTTAGATGAGCCGGATAACGGTTTTAAGAATCAGGCTTTCCTTAAGGCATTTGTCGGTAACGGTATGGGCCAGATTTTACCTGATGAAACCGATAAGAACAAAATCGGAGAATGGCGCGAATGATTAAGATTAGAGTTAAATTAACAATAGTTTTTTGTATCCGGTTATTGGAAGTACCTGCTTATGGAACTTACCGGGATCCGATTGCAAAAACCAATATTAATCCCAAAACGGATTTATTTGAAAAGGAGATAGAGGATTACGGTACTTTCCGGGATCATATGGGCTCTTTAAGGGAGCAGGCGGCCCAGGGTATCGGCGCTCCGGGCAACCTTGAACTGATATCGGATAAAACGGACGATGAAATCAAGGCTGCTGCAAGCGATTTAAATGCGATCAAAGCAAACGATTTACAGGTAAAAGGTCAAGAAGAGGTACTAAGAACGGATATGATGGAGTTACATGTCGATTATACGGATCCGTTAATAGCCGGACATAAAAAAGATGCATCCCGTATTGCAGAAGCTTCCGGAGTACTGCTTGGAAAACTAACGGAACTATTTAAAGAGTTTGGAATAGATTGCCGGACCGTCAAAGGAAACAAGGTAATTGAACCCGAGTATTATATTGATGTTAAAAAGGAGCAGGTAAAGGATACCGTTTATACCAAGACTATGTGTGAAGGACTAAGAAACAGGTATAGCTGTCATGATGTTCTAACTACAAAGTGCAAACGAAGGGGAGCGGTAGGAGAATTGAAATATATTGTACGTATGATATAATGGTACCCAAAAACTGGACTGCTAAAAATGAAGAATGAGATATAATTTCACAACAAGGAAATGGAAATTATATGTCTAAAAAAGCGAAGCAATATAGTGCGACGGAAAAAACAAAAATTGTTATAGAAGCAATAAAAGCTGAAATGACAATAGCACAAATAAGCAGTAAGTACGGGGTTCATGCAACTCAAATACAAGCATGGAAAAAAAGAGGTATAGAAAATTTAGTTAGTGGTTTTCAAGTTAAGCCGGCAACAAAAGATCCAGACAATCAAGATTTGATAAAACAATTATATGAACAAATAGGACAGTTAAGCGTTGAGCGTGACTGGCTGAAAAAAAAATCTACATTGTTTGGACTTGGAAACTAGGAAAAGTATGATTGATAATAATTGTATAAATCTAAGCATTGTTAGGCAATGCGATCTACTTTTAATTAATAAATCTACTTATTATTACAAGGCAAAAGGAATAACTACAAGAGACTTAGAAATAATGAAAGTAATTGATGAAATCTATACAGAGCATCCGTATTTCGGGGCCAGAAGAATGTCCAAGCATCTTGTACCGTTTGGAATTGTTATTGGTCGCAAAGCGGTAAGTCGTTATTACGGAATAATGTCAATAGAAGCCATTTATCCTAAAATGAATTTAAGCAAGCGCAACCAAGCTCATAAGGTATATCCTTATCTTTTAAAAGGCGTTGAAATTACTAAGACAAATCAGGTATGGAGCACCGATATAACTTATATTAGAATGGCACAAGGATTTGTATATCTAGTAGCCATTATTGATTGGTTTAGCCGTTATATTCTGAGCTGGAAGGTTTCTATTAGCTTAGAAAGTGATTTTTGCATCGACGCACTAGAAGAAGCCCTAGAAAAGCACGGTCAACCTGAGGTTTTTAATACCGATCAAGGTTCTCAATTTACGTCAAAAAATTTCATCTACGAACTTGTTAAACGTGAAATCAAGATTAGCATGGACGGTAAAGGTAGGGCTTTAGATAATGTATTTATTGAAAGATTTTGGCGTTCATTAAAACAAGAAAAAATATATTTGATAATTTTAAATACTGTCAAGGAGGTAAAAAATGCTATAACAGATTACATAACTTTTTATAATAGTAAAAGGATGCACCAATCCTTGGAATATTTAACTCCAGAACAGGTGTATTTAACAAAAATTATTGGCTAATATTATAACGCAAATTATATCTCATAATTTCTGATTTTTAGTCTAGACAAATTGGGCCACCTTATGACTTGGTATCATGCTGTTGGTGGTTTGGGGTTTTATGGTAAAACCAAACTTGGTTATGAGTATGATTTCTATCTCTCGAGAGACGGTGAAATTGATCTATCGCCTTTTTTTCCGGAAATTAAACGCATAATGAATAAAAGGCCTTTCTCATTATCACTGACTGCTGCCTTTGAAACTATTGACGTAGATAAAATTATTCTGCCACCTCAGCGTTATATTCCATACAAGATAACCTTGCAGCAAAGAACCGGCGAGTGGATCGAGAAGGATTTCACATTATTACCTCTTTTTCAAGGAGGTTTGCCTTTTCCTTTGTTCTACTACGATGAGGGTTGTGTGGAGTGGGTTGATGAATGGGATGAGGTATGCGGGTTAGAATCATGAAAATATTAAAATCGGTAATGATAATTCGGATAACGGTTTTAAGAATCAGGTTTTTCTTAAGGCATTTGTCGGTAACGGTATGGGCTGGATTTTACCTGATGAAACCGATAAGAACAAAATCGGAGAATGCAGGGAATGAATAAGGTTAGAGTTAAATTAACAATAGTTTTTTGTATCCGGTTATTGGAAGCGTCTGCTTATGGAGCTTACCGGGATCCGATTGCAAAAACCAATATTAATCCCAAAACGGATTTATTCGAAAAGGAGATAGAGGATTACGGTACTTTCGAGAAAGCTATGGACGCTTTAAAGGAGCAGGCAGTTAACGGTATTACTTCTTCCGGCAACCTTGAATTGATATCAGATAAAACAGACGATGAACTCAAGGCCGCAGCCGGTGATTTGAGTAGTATTAGGGCGACTGAGTTACAGGCAAAGGGAAGGGAAGAGGTACTAAGAACAGGCATAATGGAGGAGTTGCATATTGATTATACAAATCCGTTAAATGCCGCACATCAAAAAGATGCGGTCAGTATTGCTGATAGCTCAGGCGAGCTGCTTGGAAAAGTACTTGTGCTATTTAAGGAATTCGGAATAGATTGCCGGGCTGCTCAGGGGAACAAGGTAATTGAACCCGAGTATCATATCGAGATTAAAAAGGAGCAGATAAAAGACACCGTTTATACCAAGACGATGTGTGAAGAGCCGCGAAACAAATATAACTGCCGGGATATTCTATCGATGCGCTGTAGTCAACGTGGGATTAGGTGGGGATTGTGGCAAAGCCGTCAGATAGTTATCTCAGGTAGCGAGTTATTTCGCTCAGGAAAAACCGTATTCTGGGTAGATCATACCGGAAGAAGCTGTTTTGAATACAAACTCTCGGTGGGGCCACGAACTATTGGCGGTTTCTTCAGCGCTCCTCGTACTATCCCGCCTAATTCCTATCATGTTGCACTGATGAGAGAGTTTCTAGTTACTAAACACCCCGGGAGCACTCTTGATAATATCAGTACCGAGATGAGTTCATGGTGGAGTGGCGGTCTGTTTTCGGTAGACGGTTGGTATTACGGCGGTAGGAGGCTCGGTCATAAAGATTATGGATGGAGAAGTTATACGGTAAATTACCAATATAGGGACGGTTATCCTGTATGTGAGCAGTGGTCAGAAGATTGGAGCGAGACATGTATACTCCAATAAAAAAACTGAATTTTATTCTGGAAATCTCTACCTGCTGGCTAATCCTGATCTTTGGCAACATGGAAGTTGCAATTGCAGGCAAAAGATTCATCTCAAGTCATCCTTGTAGTGATACGGGCAGGGTTTGCGTAAGCGGCGGCGGAACGCGTAACATAGACGGCTTTGACGTATACCGTGATTGCTGGCAGTGGTCTTATACTAAAACCTGTAATTATCCAAGTAAGAATAACTGCCGGAGTTATAGCGGGTGCTATTTTGTAGCAAACGGTAACTGCCTGCTTTTTGATAGTCATGGTAATTGCGTTAATCAGGAGCGGGAATTTTCCTGTAAAGCCTGGGAGCCCGGAGTAATTGAAAACAAAACCGTCAGGTATGATTTAACGCAAAAAGATGGCCCAGAAGGTCTGATCTGCAAGGGTATTCCCTGTATGGACGGGAATTGTGTAGATAAAAGCTATTATACCAACGGTGAGATGATGGATTCAATATCGAAGCTTTATGCTTTTAGCAAGATGAAGCCTGATAGGGATGGAAATTTCAATTTATTTCAGGGGTCCGGCCTACACTGTTCTAAAAAAATGGCCGAATATACGAATTGTTGCCAAGTAGATATGAAGGGCTGGGGGAAAGAATTTGGAGCAAGGTGTAATAAGGACGAGCAACTGCTTGCAAGAAATAGGTCAAAGAATTTATGTGTTTATGTAGGTAAGGAAAAAATAAAGTCGCTAGGAGTAACTATTAACCCACCAATTAAATACCCGACATAACTATTGCCAAGAAGGAAGGAATTTGTATAATGCAATAATGTCAAAAAGTGAAGATTTTAGGAAATTATCAATAAGCGCACAAGCGTCGATGAGAAAGATTGCTCTAAAACTAGTAAAAAGAGGAGAGAGTCAATCGTCGGTAGGTGAATTAATAGGAGTGAGTCGCCAGACAGTAAATGAATGGGTAAGGAGGGAAAAGAGAGGCGACAAGTACGCAATTAGTGGGAAGTTAAGAGGTAGAAAGATAGGAGAGAAAAGGCTTATAACCGAAGATCAAAGTAAAATAATACAAGGGTACGTAAATATCTCTAGACCAGAAGATCACAATATCAAATCAGCATTATGGTCAAGAAAATCAGTTAATGCACTCATCAAAAAACATTGTGGATTTTTTCTTCCCCTAAGTACAATAGGCGAATATTTAAGAAGATGGGGGTATACTGCACAAAAGCCAAAGAAGTTAGCATATGAGCAGCAACCCAAAAGGGTTCAATTTTGGTTAGATGAAGAATATCCGTCAATAGCCAAGCAAGCAGAATATGAAAAGGCAGAAATACATTGGTGCGACGAAGTAGGGATAAAACAAGAGTGTCAGGTATTACAAAGCTATTCTTTAAAAGGAAAAACCCCTGTTGTGATTCATAAATCGAAGAGATTTAGTATAAACATGATATCCACTGTTACAAATAACGGTAAGCTAAGGTTTATGCTGTACGAAGAGACACTAAAAACAAATGTATTTATAGAATTTTTACGGAGGTTGGTAAAATACTCCAAGAAAAAAATCTTCTTAATCCTAGATAATCTCAAGGTTCATCATAGCAAAAAAGTACAAATATGGACTCGGAAACATAAAAAGAAAATTTCTTTATTTTTTCTGCCTCCGTATACTCCGCAACATAATCCGGATGAATATTTAAACAACGATTTAAAAAGAAATGTAAATAGGAAACATATACCTCTTACAAAATCTGAACTCCAAGGGAATTTAAAATCTTACCTAAGGACTCTGCAAAATAACCCAGAACATATCAAAAGATTATTTCAGGCGAAAGAAGTAAAATATGCCGCCTAAGTCGGGTATTTAATTGGTGGGTTAATACCGTTGTTAAACATCATTTCTGCTGCTGGGGTAATATGCTAGATAAAGTGGTGCAGGTACAAGGGAGAAAACAGCTTGGGCTAAACTTCGGTAGCGGAGGCTCACCGAACTGTCGTGGACTGACATTAACGGAAATGCAAAGGATAGATTGGGAGCTGGTGGATTTTACGGAGTTCATTGAGGATTTTAAAGGAAAGTTTTTTGGTAAATATCAGTCACCTAATCCTGATGAGATTGCAGGAAGAGTGAATAGCTCAATGCCCGGCATTAGAAAAGGCAATGATGATCCATTAGATCCGCCGAGTAATATGACCGGCTGGAGTAGCAATATACCTGATGAGCTGGAGGAGTAAGGGGGACGTGATGAGAAAAAGAACCTGCAATATTCCGATGTTTTTACTGATTGGCTTAATGGTATTGCCCTCTAGGGCTATAGCTGAGCCAGGGTTTTTTGAGCAACGTTACCGTGGCTGGTTATGGTTTGAAGAAAAGGAAGAAGGATCTAATTCAAAACCCTATTCCGGTAGCAAGAGTAATGAAGTGCCTGATGAAGAAATTACGGTAGAAGAGGCAAAAGCAGAAGTTGAAAGCATAATAAAAGAGCTGGAAGATTTGCGTTATGTCTATTTGGCCAGGCCAAATTACAAGACGCAAAAAGCCTATCGGGATAAACTCGGTGAAATCATGGATAGGGGCATAAGGATGCAGGAATTATGGGACGAGCAGAACTTTATCGAACCGGAATATCGTGATCTGATTAACTCCCCGGAAAATGTATTTGCCGTAAAACTGAATAGAAAAATCAAGGCGGAGGCCGAGAAGGAAATAATCAAGCAATTTGCAAGAGATTATGAACTGGTATTTTTCTATCGTAAATCTTGCCCACGGTCGAGTGAATTTGAACCTGTACTGAAATCCTTTGGAGATACGCACGGAATTAAAATAGAAGCCGTTAGTGTAGACGGGTCGGAATCCGAATATTTTCCAAGAAGTAGTACAATTAGTCAGAAACTGATTGAGAAACTCGGTATATCGGCAACACCGACGGTAATAGCAATAAGAAAGGATGCAAGAAAAGCGTTTGAGCTGATTCGGGGATTTGTCACTTTATCGGAGCTGGAAGAAAATACTATCAAGGCCTGGCATATCATTGAAGAAAAAGGCATTAATGTCGGGGTAGGTAGATGATGCGAGATCTAAAAACATTAATTGCCGGCGTCATATTAATTTTAACTTTTACTGCAAGGGATACCGATGCTAGCGGGCTGAACAAGCTGCTTAAATTCATCGATCAAAGCGGCGGCATGTCCAATTATAATGCTCCTGCTATTATCCGGGATCAGCAGGGAGGGTTTATGACCGGCGGTTCCCTGCAGATCCGCGGAGCAAGACCCAAAACATTACAACCGGCACATGTTCAGTTGCCGAGTTTTAACTTTGACGCCTGTAGGGGGTCAGGGGATTTCAGGTTTGGAGGATTAAGTTTCATCAATTCTGCCGAGTTCTCGGCTTTTATGAAAAAACTGACGGCCAGTACCGGTGCTTATGCGTTTAAAATGGCGGCAAAGAGTTTCTGTCCGCAGTGCGAGAACATCATTGCCGAGTTTGAAGCAAT
The DNA here is from genome assembly GCF_029982035.1 of Candidatus Megaera polyxenophila. Lineage (NCBI taxonomy): Bacteria > Pseudomonadati > Pseudomonadota > Alphaproteobacteria > Rickettsiales > Rickettsiaceae > Candidatus Megaera > Candidatus Megaera polyxenophila. Next base: position 1,009,329 of record NZ_CP104166.1, on the reverse strand, counting down.
AGCAAGAGACATAAATAACTTCAATCTGGAGCAATGCGGGCTTGCCAAACAGCTTGCCGGGGGATTAGTAGGGCAACTTGAGGCCGGGCAGGGACAGAGCTGTCTTATGCATAATGCGGTAAAGAAAAACGGCAAGGATTTATCCGAGGCACATAAGCTTTGTGCAAATGGAGCTTCTCCTTACGGTGATCCCGGCGATACGGAAGAACTTGCATCATTACTCGGGGATAATTTCAATCTGGTATGGAAAGCACTTAGCAAAGGTAGTTCAGATTCGGTTGAGTTTAAGGAGTTAATGATGAGTGTTGCCGGAAGTCTGATTGCCACAAAAATTGAAGGAGGATTAAGCCTTAAGCCTCTACCTTCGCTGATTGTCGATTCGTCTTTTCTTGAAAAATATATCGGTACCAAAGGGGAGTCAAGCAGGTTGGAGATGTATGTTTGTGATGAGAAGCAGAAATGCCTGAATCCTCAGGTAGTAGTAACAACATTAACGGTAAAGGATACATTATACGGCAAAATCGGTACCATACTGGATACCCTTGTTGATAAGGTAGAGGAAGATGCCAAAGATCCTATTTTAAGTGACGAGGAAATGGCTTTAATTGAATATTCCTCAATTCCGATCATTCCTCTCATCCAGCAGGAACTTTCCAGGCATGGTGATAAAACAAACATTTTCTTAAGAAACGCAGAATTCATCGATGTAATCTGTTATGAGGTGATGAGCGGGTTTTTTGAAGGGATCCTGCATAAAACCCTGAAAGAAGTAAGAGCTCTGGAATTTGCCCAGGTTGATAGCGGAAAAATAGAGAGATACCTTGATACGGCACAGGAAGTACTATCGATGCTGCGTCATACTAAAGAGCATGCTTACAGCAGGTTGGTAGTGATCATGCAGGCCAAAGAGAGGCTCCGCCAGCAAGAAGCTGAATTTGATCTTATTTTTGAAAAACTGGGGGCTTAAATATGACGCTTGATCTATCGATTTTTACATACGGCTACGGAGATGCCATGTACTATATTTTAAATGGTATTGCGATGATCATGAACAAAAAAGGCTTTATGGTGATGATCAGGAGTGTTGCCGTTGTAAGTATCATGATATCGGCAGTCGTATGGTCGACTAATCGTAGTATGGGCATCAGTGAGCGACCGGTGATTATCAGAATCATGGCGTTATATTTTGTCGTTAACGGACTTCTAACACCCAAGATGAGTATAAAGATGGAGGACAGGGTTTCAAAGAATATTGAGGTAGTAGATAATTTACCGTTTCTGTTTATTCCGGTCGGTTGGCTTGAAAGCGTTGGGGATATGCTAGCCGGTGCCTTGGAGCAGGCAATAAGGCCGGTAATGAAGTCGGATACTTTTGAGTATCGCAATTATGGACTGGCATTTGGGGCCCAGATGCAGAGAGAATCAAAAAACTGGCGCATCAGATCACCGGAGTTCAATCGAAACATGCATAAGTTCCTGGATAAATGCGTAAAATATACTGCCGGGATTGGTCACAAATACACGGTAAATGATTTACATAACGCCTCAGATGTATGGAAACTGGTTAGTGAAAATGCCGGTGGTATGTCAAGGGTAGGTTTTGTTGTCGGCGGTAAATATCAGAGTATGAAGTGTCATGAAGCGGCAAAATTAATAGAAGAAAGATATTTTCCTGAGGAATACGAATCAATAATCGTTAGGTATGCAAATTCTTTATTTGCAAGAGCCAGCGGTAGCGAGCCAAGTAAGAGGCCGTATGATAAGGAACTTGCCAAAAAGACCTTTGCCTCAAATCTGGAAGCGGTATTTTCAGGATTTGCCGAAACCGGAAATGCCAAGGATATTATTATCCAGCAAATGATGCTCACTGCCATGGCTAACAAAAACAGCGTCAGTAAATACGGAGTAGCAACTGCAAGAGCAAGTCAGGATACGATCTGGGCAATTACGGCGGAACTGGCGCAGGATACGCTACCGATACTGTTTACTCTGGTAAAATGCATGCTTTATGCATCGGTAGTACTTTTGGCACCGATGATGTTACTACCCGGGGGCCTTCGTTATTACCGGACATTTTTGCTTGGGGTATGTTCAGTGCAGTTATGGCCGTTTTTCTATGCAATACTGAATATGTTTGTAGAGATGTATACCAGTATCAGTATTTTCGGTCTTGATAACGGGATAATAAATTATACGACTTACAGTCAGGTAGGTCATAGCGCCGATAGGATAGCAGCAATAGCCGGTAGCATGCAGATAATGATACCCTATATTGCATATCAGGCGGTAGCAGGTTCAGCAGGCGGTCTTATGCATTTAAGCGGTCAGGTAATGGGGCAAAGCGCTGCTTCAACTGCGGCAGAAGAGCATGTCAAAGGGCGCAGAAGTATTAATACCGTAGCCATTGATACGATGCAAAGGGCGACTCAAACGGCCTTCAAAACTGATTTTAACAGGCAATTATTGGCCGGTAGTTCGGCAATCAGTCAGTTAGACGGCTCGCAGGAACGTATTACACCGGACGGTCATATCCATCATTTAACCGGTGCGGGTCTTAACCTTGGTAGTTATACCAACAAGATAGACTTCCGCGGTGAAAAACTTAGTTCCGATCAACGAGCATTAAATGAAGAGCAGCGGTATATCAGCAGTAAAGGCATGCAGTTAAATGACATACAGGCTATCCAGGAGACCTCAATGGAGAGTTATATTACCCAGCTGGCAAAACGTGTTGATAGCGGCCAGAAGATAAATTTCGGCACCCTCGGTAAAGACGGTCTGGTTCTTGAAAAAGCAGTCAATTATGAACTAACACATGGTGAGGGATATAGCTATGATAAGACTCAATCTAATGCGTTAAAGGGTGATATTACGGGTAAATTCGATGCAGGTACGGCTATCGGTAGTATGGTTAAGAAATTACCGATTCCCGATAAGGTGGGCGAATATGCCGGTAAGCTTCTGTCTAAAACCTTGCCTTTTGATCTTAGTGCTTCCGTAACGGGTAGTGCTGAGCTTAGTAGTACCAATACTCAAGTGCTGCAAAAAAACTCTAATGTCAGCGAAGGCGATCACTGGCGCAGTAACAAGGATGCCATAACGGAAGTTGCCAAAAATACCGATTTTAATAAAAGTATCGGTATAAATAATGAGTTAACCGACACTATTACTTCTAGTTCAGAGAAAGTCAAAAACCTGATGTCGGAGATCGGGGTACATCATGAAAGAGCAGAGAACATATCAAATCAGATACAGCAAGTAGAGTCATTTGGTGAGACCTTTAATATAGACGGTACTCACAAGGTAGAAGAGCGGTTAAAAGCAATGGGTCTAAAGAATAGGGAAGCACATGATTTAATAGAGAACCCGACATCGGCAACTCCGCAGCAACGCCGGCAATTAAATGAGGCCAAGAGAGAGGTAGCAGGTCAGTTATTCGGTAGCTTATACGGCGCGCCAAATAGGGTACCTGAGGTAATTAGTGCAAAGGAACAGACTCTTGAAGCGAAATATGACAACGAATCTGCTGTTTTAAAGAAAAAAGGAGAACGGGAAATTGCCGCAAGAAAAACCGCAGAGCAGACCGCATTAAATAATAGGGCCCAAGCAGAAGGACTTGATAGAAACAGAGTACAGAATCACCTTGATACAAATGAAAGAGATATAAACAGGAAGCACAAGAAAATGACGCAAGAGGTACAAACTCAAGCGGGTAAGAAATTGACCCAGCTCAAAGACAGGCAGACTAACCAAGCCAAAGCAGTACAGGAAGCTGAGAATAACAGATATACTACAAGTTTTGCTGGTAAAAAGTTGCCGAAAGAGTAAGAGTTTTATTTGCGCATCCGATGGTAAATATTACTTAACAGGTAACTACGTGAGGGGGAATAGTACATCTTTTTATGTAAATCGCTACTAGAAGATGGAGTATGAGAAATTTTTTTATCGTTTGGAGTAAACAGAACCTCATAATAATCCCAGGCTTTGGCATTAAAGAAAGCAGAGACGGGGATGTTATTTTTAATAAAGTATGACATCGGTAAACCAAGGAAAGTAAATAAAACAATATTACCTGTTATTCTATCCACTGGCAATATATAGAGTGTAATCGGTAAGAAAATGATGATGAAAACTAGATAACTTTTAACAAGATCAAATTCAAAAGGTAAGTGCATGGAAAGTGATTCTCCCCGTTTATTAAAAACTTTTACTTCATTTAAAGGAGTATCTTCTTTGCTAGAAGGATCAAAATATATGTTATTGAATTTAGCTAGTATGTACGGGACTAGGGTAAAGGAGCTAATAAGACAACAAATACTTTCATACTCAAAAGATATATATACGGATATAGGCATAGCAATCCAGGTCAAGATGTTCCAGAAATTATCGATTGATATTATTGATCTTTTTGGAGAATCACTCATAAGCGCCTTCTATTACTTTAGGTTCAGGTTGTATCGTTTTATTGTCTCAAAATTTCTAATTTTTTGCAAATGGATTAAGTTTACCTTCATGAGTTTTCTAGTTCTGTTGTGTGCTCATTGCGCTAATGCTGAAGAACTTGCGCTTGTAAAAAATGAAATCAGGCAGCTAATTGCCGTGCAGGAACAACAAAACAATATCCCCTCAGGATTACTGTTTGCAATTGCTACGGTAGAATCGGGTAGCGAGCCTTATGCCTTGAACATTCAAGGTAAGTCTGTAATTGGGAGGAATAAAACGGAAGTAGCAAATTTAATCCACGAGGCCCTAGCTAAAGGCATAACAAATATTGATGTGGGAGTAATGCAGTTAAATATTAGATGGCACCGGGAGAATTTTGGGTCAATAGAAGAAATGCTGGAGCCAAAAAAGAATATAGAATATGCGGCCGGTTTTCTTTTAAAACTTTACAAAAAATACGGTGATTGGCATAAGGCGGTAAAATTCTATCATTCAAGTACGGCGGAGTATCACAGGAAATATTCAAGAAAAATAACTTTAGCATGGATAGGGGTATGAGAATTTAAATGTCAAATAGCAAAAATATAATAATAACTTGGATTATACTCCGAAATTATAATATAATTACGGAATATAACTTTATTGTGGGATTTTACGGCATGTATAAATATAAAAGATACCTAAGCTTGAATATTGAACCGCACCAGTCAATTTTTTTATGGGGAGCCAGAAAAACCGGTAAGTCTACATATCTAAAAAATTTATATCATGATTCAATATATTATGATTTATTAAAAACTGATCTATTTCTACGTTATATCAAAACTCCGTCTTTACTCAGGGAGGAAATACTTGCCTTACCTGCTGAAAAACTAAGCTTACCAGTCATTATTGACGAAGTACAGAAAGTACCCGCATTACTTGATGAAATCCATTGGCTTATTGAAAATACAGAAACAACATTTATTTTGTGTGGATCAAGTGCAAGAAAACTGAAGCAGCAGGGAACTAATTTACTTGGCGGGAGAGCTATCAAGTATAATTTTTATCCCTTGGTTTATCCCGAATATAAAGAAGATTTTGATCTTTTAAGGATATTTAATCATGGTCTCATTCCTTCCCATTTTCTAAGTTCAAACCCTCGCAAACTGTTACAGGCATATATAGAAGATTATCTGACAAATGAGATTCGATCTGAAGGATATGTGCGCAATGTTCCTGCCTTTAGCCGTTTTTTAGATAGCACTATGTTTTCACACGGGGAGATGATTAATTATTCCAATATTGCCAGGGATTGCGGGATCGATTCTAAAACCGTTAAAGAATACTATCAAATATTGGTTGATACTTTAGTCGGATATTTGATTTACCCGTATACGAAGAAAGTAAATCGTAATATAATCGCTCACACTCCCAAATTCTATTATTTTGATGTTGGGGTTGCAAATCGTATAAGTAAAAGGCAATTCGAAACTTTAACCGGAGCGGGAGCCGGGAAATCTCTCGAACACTTTATTTTAACCGAGTTAATAGCTTTTCTCAATTTAACTGATTCAGATTATAATCTTTACTATTGGCGGACTAATACAAAACTGGAAATAGATTTTATATTAGCCGATCATTTTTCCATGCCTATTCCGATAGAGGTAAAAAGTTCGGTACTTGTTCATAAATCTGAATTGAAAGCAATGAAGGCTTTTATGGAAGAGCATAAGGTAAGTAAGGGCTATGTGGTTTGCCGCGAAAATAGTATGAGGAAAATTTCAATTAATAACGATAAGGAAATACTGATAATGCCGGTAAAGGAATTTCTTGGTTATTTATGGGAACAGAATATTAAATAGAATACGGGGTAATTTAATTATACGGATAATGCAGTAGGGAATAAAAACGGTTATGAGTAAAGTAGTTGGAAACCTGATCAGCGGCGGTCAAATATTCATCCATCAGATTGCCATGTTCAAGCAGATAGCAAACAAGGCGGTAAGCGTATCGTTTTTATTATCTCTGGCCTTAAGCAGCTGGTTTATCCGGGATCAGTTCAATAATGTTTCATGGCATCCTGCTCTAACATACTGGCGGGGTATTATCATGTATGAAACGGATAAGGCTGTTGATCTGTTATTTCCTGGCAGGCCAATTGGTAAAATTGATATCAGTACCGATCATCGTCAGATAAGAGAGGTAAGGCTTGATCATTTTGTAAGGGATGGATACTACATCAGACATGGAGAGGCATTAAAATCCCTGGTAATGACCTTTGTTATTTACAACCTGATAGGGATAAAGTGTTTTCTGATAATAATTTTCATCGGTTGGGGGAGAATAGGAAAATCAACCAAGAAAACCATGCAGCTAAGCGGTAGTACAATCAAAACGGCCCAGGAAATAGCTAATTATTTACAAAGTAAGAAAAAGGCAAGTGACATAATAATTGCCGGTATGCCATTGCTGAAGGATTCTGAAACCAAAGGAATATTGATTACCGGTGCAAACGGTTCAGGTAAGACCAACTATTTACACGAGATATTGCCGCAAATCAGAAAAAGGAAGCAACCTGCTATGGTAATTGATTTGGAAGGAGGGATGATTGCTCGATATTACCGCCCGGGATACGATATTATTATCAATCCTTTTGATGAGAGAACACATTGTTGGGATTTTCAGAAAGAGGTGCTGGAGAAGGAAGACCTTGAAGCTATTGCTCATTCATTATTTGCCGGTGCCGGTAAGGATTCATCGGAAGTAAATAAATTATTTGCCAACTGGTCTACGGATTTATTTATCTGTAGCGTAGAGCATTTAAAAAATAATTCCAGACTGACTACTAAAAATCTTTATGAAATGATTCACCTTGATACATCTTCGGCACTCATGAAAAAACTGAAGGGAACATCTGCTGCTACTATAATGGATTTAAATAATGAGAAGAATGTAACCGCTCATAATATTAGAAGTACGGCTATGGCCTATACCAGGTGGCTTGAACTTGTTGATGAGAATGTATCACAGGATAAGAAAATCTGTTTCAGGGATTATTTCAGGAATCTTGATAGGGAAAGTGACCGCTGGATATTCTTAACGGCCGGTACAAAGCATGCAAGAGTACTACTTCCTCTGATTTCGTTACTACTTGATGTAGCTGTAATGTCCCTTATGGAACAAGGAGAAGATTTAAAACGCAGGTACTGGTTTGTCATGGATGAACTGGCTGCGCTAAACAGATTGCCGGCTCTGGAGGTTTATATTACCCGCCTTAGAAAATACGGCGGCTGCTTACTTGCTGCTACCCAGAGCTTCAAGCAGTTCTATACAAAATATGGAAGAGATGCGGGTAACATAATGCTCTCACAGTTCAATACCAATATTGTCTGCAGGATTAATGACCCGGAAGAAGCAGCAATGATCATGAAACAGGTGGGTAATATTGAATACAGCAAAAAACAGAAGAATATATCATTTGGCGCTCATGAACATAGGGATGGAGAGAGCTATACCGATCAGGAGCGTACCAGGCCGCTGATTGATATTAACGATTTCAAGCTTTTGAATCCTTTGGAAGCATATGTGCTGCTTCCGGAAGCAGAAGTTGCAATCGGTAGGATAAAATCTGAAATACAGGTCCTACCTAAAAACCTGCAACCGTTTTTTATCCCAAAATCAAATGAAGGGAAAATATTACCCGGTTTCAAAACTGCAAAAAAAGCTGTAAAACAAAAGAAAAAGCTGTAAGTAAAAAAAATAAAGGTATCAAAGTGATTTAAGTCACGTATCCGTAATAGTAGTCAATAAATTTTTATTTAACAAATTGCAAACTGCTTGATGAATAGAAGATACTCTAGTGTTCCAATAATCAACTCGTTTGTTGATAGCTGTTATTCTTCTGACAGTTACAATTAACGATTGGCCTGTTACTAAATAATTCCAGTGTTTCAAAAAGTTTTATAAAACTCCTATAAGATCTTTACAAATCTTTCTGGATTGAACGCTCATTCTTTAGATTCTTTGTTTTTCCCAGATAAAAAAAGATAGGGAGAAAAAATAAGCCCCCTATAGCTACAATACTAATCATTGAGTTTTATCAAATATTTTTCTTGAATATTTCGGGAATTAGGAAATAATAAAAATAAAACCAATTAATAAATCATGGACAAAAAGGAATTAAAACAAGCTGTATTAAACAGTGATTTATATTCTTACAAAATAAATTATGGACTTGTTCATGTTGGATTTGGACTGCCTTTGTATCAATATGCCTATTAATTATATAGATGAATACAATTACGTGTGTTTTGGGGTCACGCTGGGAAACAGAGAATATCCTTGTATTTAATTCTGTAAATTCCTCTCCAAAAAATACATGGCCTAAATGAGAGCTGCATCTTTTGCATAAGACTTCGGTGCGTATATCGTCTAAATCTTTATCCTTTTTGATGTTATTGGGGGAGTTTGCAGAAAAGTGCGAGAAACTACGTTAAGGATAAATGATCACCATCTATAGGCTTCCGGTGCTTCCATGGTACAATAGCAAAAAGTGGTTCTTTTCATCTTCCTTTGAATCTGTTGACGGATTGTTCATTTTCTTCAAAAAAAGCTTCCATTTTTATCTGGCTAGGCTATTTTTATGTCATAATGTCAAAAAAATCACCGGTAGGTCTTATGCAACAGACGGATTTTGCCCGTTTAAGAGAAAAAAACAGGCTGACACTACAGGAAGTGGCAAGGTTTTCAGGTTATGGCCTCAGGACAATCTATCGCTGGGAACGTGGAGAGTATACTCCAAAACTTCCTGTAATGGAGTGGCTGAGGAATTTCCCACCTATTGAAACAGGCTGTAATGTAAATAGCCCGATATTCACCTTCATTGATCTGTTTGCGGGCATAGGAGGCATGAGGAAAGCATTTGAAACAACAGGAGGGAAATGTGTTTTTACCAGTGAATGGGATCTTGCCTGTCAGAAAACATACAAGGCAAATTTCATCTGTGATCATGGAATCGCCGGAGATATTACAAAGATAAATGCAGCTGACATCCCGAAGCACGATGTCCTGCTGGCAGGATTTCCCTGCCAGCCATTTTCAATAGCAGGAGTATCCAAGAAGAATTCCCTTGGCAGTCCACACGGGTTTCTCTGTGGGACTCAGGGTACACTGTTTTTTGATGTGGCAAGGATAATCGCATGGCACAGGCCAAAGGCATTTCTCCTGGAAAATGTAAGGAATCTCATTTCCCATGATAAGGGGAATACATTCATGGTAATCCTGAAAACCCTGAAGGATGCATTGGGATATGATGTTACCTGGAGAACAGTCAATGCAAAAAGTTTTCTTCCTCAGAACAGAGAACGCATATTCATTGTGGGATTCAGGGAAAATACGGGTTTTAATATGGATGACCTCGATATTCCGGATATTGGAAATGGTCCTCGCCTGTCATCCATTCTACACCCGGAGAACGGTACGGAGCAGGCTGAAGAACCATATACTGAAGGTTTTTATGGGAAAGTGAATTCCAGATATACTCTCTCGGACAGATTATGGAAATACCTGCAGGACTATGCAGCAAAGCACCAGGCAAAAGGCAATGGGTTCGGTTATGGTCTTGTAGGGCCTGATGATATTGCACGGACGCTCTCTGCCCGTTATTACAAGGATGGTTCTGAAATTCTCATAAAACGGGATTCAGCAAATCCAAGAAGGCTGACACCAAGGGAGTGTGCAAGGCTTATGGGATTTGATCGCCCCGGTATGCAACAGATGAAGATACCAGTTTCCGATACACAGGCATATAGACAGTTCGGCAATTCCGTTGCCGTACCGGCAGTGGAATCTGTTGCACGCCTGATGCTCCCGCATATCCTGATGTTATTGAATGAACAGGAGCAACAGGTACTACCTGTCAGGAAAAAGAAATATGGCTTTAATGGACATAGTTGATCAGGAAACACGCAGTAGAATGATGTCCCGTATTGGTGGAAAAAACACCAGACCTGAACTTGTTGTCAGGAAACTTCTTCACAATGCCGGGCTTCGTTTCAGACTTCACGTAAAGAAGCTTCCAGGAAAGCCTGACATAGTTCTAGCCAGATACAAAGTGGCTATTTTTGTGAATGGCTGTTTCTGGCATGCCCACCATTGTAGCCTGTTCAGGATTCCTTCAACCAACAGGGATTTCTGGCATAATAAAATAGAAAACAACGTGCAGAGGGACAGAACCAGAATCCGGCAGTTAATGGATGGGGGATGGAGGGTAGGGATCGTTTGGGAATGTTCACTGAGAGGCAGGAACCGTGAAAATTTCCAGGCGCTACAGCAGGTTTTACTTGACTGGATTAAAGCAGGAAAAGAAGGTCTTTATCAAACGACAGTAAAATAGACATCGGATAGGGGTTGAATATGAGGAAGGGTTATCTGTCAGAATATTTTGAGGGTGTGGCAGTTAAACGTATCAGTGCGGTAGAGGCTAGTCCCGAACGATCAAACCAGCATGAATTCAATGGAATTTCAGAGCTCAGGAAACTGCTTGGTCTGAACAGAAGGATTTTTCCTGCACGTTTTCTGTACCTTATGGAAGATGAAGGGGGCTTCGAGTCAGCTGAAGGATCACTCACATGGTATGATGCAAGGGAAAATCATCCTTCCCGTTCTGAATACAGGCTATATTTTCCAACCACTTCTGTCTCATTGCGTTTAAGGGAAAGGGATCTTCTGGTCATAGGAAAAATGAATGATGGCGGACTTACTGTAATTGCCGTTGAACAGGGTTCAACCCTTGAAAGACAGATACTCTGGCTGTTTGGTCTTCCGGATGGGATCACGCAGAGGTTCACAGTACGGGAACTTGAGCAGGATCATGATGTAAGGATAGGATTTGCCGCCCGTTTCATTCTTGAAGAACTTGGAATAAGGATAAAGGAAACTGATGGGAACTACCTTGACCTTCTCGTCAGGAAGTTTAATGGTCAGTTCCCTGGTACTGCTGCACTTTCAGAAATGGCACGGGAAACATGCCGTGATGCTGATCCGGGTGATGACCCTGACGGTACCATTATCAGCTGGATGGAACAGGAGCTTCTTCTTTTTACTACCTTGGAGCGGCATCTGGTTTCATTGGAACTACGGAAAGGGTTTGAAGAAAATGTAGAAGGTTTTCTGAAATTTTCACTTTCCGTACATAACAGAAGGAAAGCACGTGCCGGAATGGCACTTGAGAATCACCTTGAAGCCATATTCAGAACACATGGCATTAGATACGGTCGTGGAAAGATTACAGAAAACAGAACAAGGCCCGACTTTGTTTTTCCTGGTATTGAGCAGTACCATGATCCCTCCTTCAATAGCGGGCTGTTGACCATGCTTGGTTCAAAATCCAGTTGTAAGGACAGGTGGAGGCAGGTTCTTGATGAGGCGCAGCGTATAAAACAGAAGCATCTGTTTACCCTTGAGCCTGCCATATCCACAAACCAGACCACCCAGATGCAGGCTGGCAACCTCCAGCTGGTCATTCCACAGCAGTTACACCCGACCTTTACAGTTGACCAGCAGAACTGGCTAATGAGTCTGCGGGATTTTATTGTGATGGTATCAGAAAGGCAAAAGCTTGCTGATATCATCAATTTACCGTAGATATTGTCTTTTATTACAAGAGCACTGACAATAAATTCAGTAACTGTGCTGAATTTAAATTAGCAAAGTTTGCACCTGCCAAGTTTAGCATACTTATGGAGAATTGAAAATTAATGGCCATGCATTACCCTGGTAATCGTAATTATATATATAACTATAAATTTTAACATTTACTGACTACCATAATACCCCAGTTCGGGATAAGGATTGCATAAATATATAGTAGATACAAGGGTTGCAAGATGGTGATGCCTGTGATAAAGCTCTTTTTTAACAAAAAATGGCAACCACAGGCATGAAAAAAGATATCACGGAATTGTACAGCTTTATAGATGATTTTTGCCAAATTTACTCTGGTTACGAAAAAAAGCAATTATTACCTGGCAATAAACAGCGAAATCGCTTGTGTAGTATGAGCTTGAGCGAGATTATGACGATCATGGTAATGTATCATACGTCTCATGCAAAGAACTTTAAATATTTTTACAAAACTTGTATAGAATATATCCACAAAAACGATTTTCCGAATGCCTTAAGTTATAACCGTTTTGTAGAACTAATGTCTAGATTATTTTTACCGTTTAATATACTTTTGCATATGTTATTTGGCGAAGAAACTGGCACATATTTTATGGATACTACCGCAATCAAAATCTGCCACAATAAAAGACGCTATAGGAATAAAACATTTGCCGGGCTTGCCAAGCAAGGCAAATCATCTATGGGCTTTTTTTATGGGTTTAAACTACATTTAGTGATCAACGAAAAAGGTGAATTTATAGCGCTAAAAATGACTAAGGGAAACGTAGATGATAGAGTTCCTGTGCTTGACCTAACAAGGGATTTAACTGGTTTTATATACGCCGACAAAGGTTATATTAAGCAAAATCTATTCATTAATTTATATGAAAGAGGATTGAAAATGGTGCATGGAATTAAAAAGAATATGCCAAATAAATTAATGGATTTAAACGAAAAAATCTTACTACGCAAACGAAATATAATTGAAACTGTATTTGATTATTTAAAAAATAAAATGAACCTTGAACACACGAGACATAGATCACCAATCAATGCTTTTGTGCATATACTATCTACGTTTATATCATATTGCTTCAAAAAAAATAAACCTTCAATAAATTATGGTTTTGATTTATCTCTAAACTATGCGCTTATCCCGAACTGAGGTATAATGTTAAAATAGAATTAATTAGATAAGTTGGATTTACATATTGCATTGTACGTCAATATGACGTACAATGAGATAAAATAACTCCGGATAAAATCGATGAAAAGTAGCAAAGTTAGTAAAACTCCATCTCAGAATTCCAGACTGGAAGCAAGGGTTCACCCTAATCTAAAAAAACTCTTTGTAAGAGCTGCTAAAATACAGGGAGTTAGTTTGACGGATTTTATTGTCACTACCGCTAAAAAAGAAGCAGAATCCGTCCTTAAACTACAGACTCTAATTAATCTATCTCTTCAGGATATATCTTTATTAATCAAGAGCTGTATCGGTAATGAAGAGCCTAACAATAAACTAAGACAGGCTGCGGCACGCTTTAAGTCCATAAGCAGCAATTAACCATGCTTAATTGCGTTAAAGTAGTACCATATGATAAATCTTTTGAGTTAAAAGATTTTGATTGTGGTGAACCGGTTTTGAACAAATATCTAACTAATTATGCTTCTCAAGATATTAAAAGGTATTTGGCATCAGTATTTTTAGGTATTAACTCTGCTATTGGAAAGGTTATAGGGTATTATACATTATCGTCCAATCGTATCGATATTTCTGAATTGGAAATGGAGTATACCAGGAAATTGCCAGATTACCCATACTTACCCGCAATACTAATAGGTAGGTTAGCAATAGATAAAGATTACCAAAGGCAAAAGTTAGGCGCATATTTGTTACTTGATGCTTTAAACAGGGCCTATCAAGCAGAAATAGCTGCTTTTGCTGTACTTGTTGAGGCTAAAAACGACCAGGCTATAAAATTTTATAAAAGCTACGGATTTATACAATTTATTGATAACCCCAATAAGCTTTTTTTACCAATGAATACGATTGCTAAAATATTTGTTTAAAACCCAGGGCTCACTAAAATTCTTTAAGAATAGAAACGTATAAAAGTATCAGAGACTATCATTTCATTCAACTTATCTGCTTTTTTTTAATGGTGTATCATTCAAATTCAAACAAGGTAAAATTATCGTTAAATAACTTATACCTTACCCAGTTCTGTTTTTGGTCGTACCTTTCTGAGCTTTCGTGTACTAGCATGCTAACTTGGTATTTTGGGCTGCTTTAACCCTGTTTAATGCTAATTCTACATATTTTTCATTATTGTCAATCCCAATAAATTTTCTCGAAGTATTCAAGCACGCAATCGCTGTTGTGCCACTTCCTATACAATTATCCAAAACCAGATCCCCTATATTTGTGTAAGTTCTAACCAGATACTCGAACAACTCCACCGGTTTTTGCGTCGGGTGTACATTACCATGATTAGGATTAGCAATTTTAATTATACTATTAGGATAGTTAGTATGGATTTGATTATTGCTATTTGATTTCCAGCGGCCATAACTGGATGTTAGTTTGTTTCCACCACTAATCTTACCCTTTATTAGCCCTTGCGGATTGTATGTGCATTGATTCTTATAAAAGACTACTATATCTTCGTGAGACCGCAATGGCTGTTTCCTGGCATTTAAGAAATTGGTTTTTAAGCTCTTTTCCCATACTAACGAATACTTAAAAAGCTTAATGTTACTTGTAATTAAAAAGCTGGTAAAGGGTTGGTTTGCTGTCAAAACTACTACTCCATTGTCTTTAACTATTCTTTCATATTCTTGCCATAACAACTCAAGAGGGATAACACTATCCCAACTATTCTGAGTAATACCATAAGGAAGATCACAAAGTACCATGTCTACACTTTTCGATGGTATTTTGGGCATAAGACTCGCAATCTCCAAATATGACAGTATTTTCTTTAATCATACTACTTCTGATTTACCTGTAAATTTTAGAATACTAACAATCTTATTGTATATTTATTTGAATACCAGATTATCTTTATATAAGAAGATATTCAAATTCTGCTTAGTAGTCAACTGGTTCTGTCAAATCAGGATCTAGGGTTCTGGATGATATATACCAGTTCTTGCTATATATGTCTGTAGCTATTATTAACTAGGAGGGAGGGCTTCATACTGCATGGCTGATTATTAAAACTGAAAATCTGTGGCCTTTAGATACACTATGTAAATACATATAATCACTGTATTCCTTCATATGTTAAACTTTTTTGATATTGCACTAAAACTTAACTGTTCCCTCTCTTTCACTGCTAATACTTTTTTTCTAAAGTATACTGAATATATTATGTTCTCCTTATATATTATCTATTTCCTTAATACATGATATTATAACCGATTTATTAGTAGTTTAGCTATATATAGGATACGCTATTTGAAAAAAAGTATATGGTATAACTGATTTATAGTGGTTTAGCTATAACACATCAGAGTTTCCTCTTCTGCTTTCAGAAGTAAGCTAACTCCTCTGAAAACGTTTTTGCAAGCCCTAACTTAGCTTGCACTTTTAAGATACATGTTAACAAAATAGTTTAAACAATTTAGCAAAAACCAAGGCAATGAAGCTGAGGTGAGGAAAGTAGAATCAAAACTCAAATTTAGGTCCAGTTTATTTATTATATTTTAAAATCCCAAAATTCCAGTTTTTAACGTTGCTCTAATTAATGAATTTAGTTAATAAAATTAACTGTCAGAATTACCAAATCTTTTTTCATATAATGTTTTGATAAAATCACTTAAAGACTCTTTCCATATTTCTTGCTTGTGGTTGGCTATACTACCAAATTTTTTAGGATTTAAACCCAAGCTCTTTATAATGGTACCCAAAAACTGGACTGCTAAAAATGAAGAATGAGATATAATTTCACAACAAGGAAATGGAAATTATATGTCTAAAAAAGCGAAGCAATATAGTGCGACGGAAAAAACAAAAATTGTTATAGAAGCAATAAAAGCTGAAATGACAATAGCACAAATAAGCAGTAAGTACGGGGTTCATGCAACTCAAATACAAGCATGGAAAAAAAGAGGTATAGAAAATTTAGTTAGTGGTTTTCAAGTTAAGCCGGCAACAAAAGATCCAGACAATCAAGATTTGATAAAACAATTATATGAACAAATAGGACAGTTAAGCGTTGAGCGTGACTGGCTGAAAAAAAAATCTACATTGTTTGGACTTGGAAACTAGGAAAAGTATGATTGATAATAATTGTATAAATCTAAGCATTGTTAGGCAATGCGATCTACTTTTAATTAATAAATCTACTTATTATTACAAGGCAAAAGGAATAACTACAAGAGACTTAGAAATAATGAAAGTAATTGATGAAATCTATACAGAGCATCCGTATTTCGGGGCCAGAAGAATGTCCAAGCATCTTGTACCGTTTGGAATTGTTATTGGTCGCAAAGCGGTAAGTCGTTATTACGGAATAATGTCAATAGAAGCCATTTATCCTAAAATGAATTTAAGCAAGCGCAACCAAGCTCATAAGGTATATCCTTATCTTTTAAAAGGCGTTGAAATTACTAAGACAAATCAGGTATGGAGCACCGATATAACTTATATTAGAATGGCACAAGGATTTGTATATCTAGTAGCCATTATTGATTGGTTTAGCCGTTATATTCTGAGCTGGAAGGTTTCTATTAGCTTAGAAAGTGATTTTTGCATCGACGCACTAGAAGAAGCCCTAGAAAAGCACGGTCAACCTGAGGTTTTTAATACCGATCAAGGTTCTCAATTTACGTCAAAAAATTTCATCTACGAACTTGTTAAACGTGAAATCAAGATTAGCATGGACGGTAAAGGTAGGGCTTTAGATAATGTATTTATTGAAAGATTTTGGCGTTCATTAAAACAAGAAAAAATATATTTGATAATTTTAAATACTGTCAAGGAGGTAAAAAATGCTATAACAGATTACATAACTTTTTATAATAGTAAAAGGATGCACCAATCCTTGGAATATTTAACTCCAGAACAGGTGTATTTAACAAAAATTATTGGCTAATATTATAACGCAAATTATATCTCATAATTTCTGATTTTTAGTCTAGACAAATTGGGCCACCTTACTTTGCCATTTGAATTGTTGTCTCAGAAAGATGGTATTTTCTTTTAGCCTTTATCCAAATTTGTTGAGAATTAGATTTTTTGACCATTGGTTTTATTTATTATCCAGTTACTTAAAAAATATTCTACTAATTTATTGAGTTTTTTCAATCAGCACCATTTTTTTTATCCTGATGATTGAGTGTCACTGCTCCACTTAGCAATAGCTTAACCTTCATCGTTTCTTATACTGGTGTGGAAATTACAAAAAATGGCTAAAAGTCTTGGATATGATGTGTTGGAAAAGATAGAAAAACAAATGGTTCAAGCTAGTGTTTCTTAGGAGAGCGGACAGGACAATGTAGCAAAGTGTGAAAGCACGAGATAAAATGCGTAAGCAGATTATTATTCTCCTAGTAGCCATACAAGCTGGGTAAGCGCTAGATAGTTGATATGCTGAAATTAATAGGAGTTTCGCACTTAGTAAAATTGCATGTCAGCCAATTTATCATTTGATTTTGTTTTAAAATTATCTCAAGAATATATTTCGTTTCTTTTAAAGCTGCTATATTTCTTAATTTATGCTCTTTTCTTGATGCATAAACATTAAAACAAAACGCTGCTCCAGCACCTACAACCGCACTTGTAATCGTGGAAATAAAATTAGTAGTATTACATATAATAATAATAACAAAGATGCTTAATACAATAATTATGGTAGAAGGCGCACAATAAGTAGCCATGGACTGCTTTGGTTTAATATTATTCATAAAATGTTTTCTCTATCTGATTAGTTAGCCATTTTTATTACTCAGGAGTTTCGCAGTTGGGAGAAAATATGATAAATTAGAGAAAAAATATTTTTAGCAAGGAATGGCAAGATCGAAGTGCAACAAAGGGTTATACAAATCATTTTTACAAGCGAGTAGCGTAAGATATAGCGGTAAAGCCTTGTCGGAAGTAAGTCCTGTTAAACTATCTCATGATAGTGCAAGTCGGTGGTTAAATAGCCAGAATTTCCGCCCTAGTGAGATTTATAAAGAGATATCGAAATATATTGATCAGGATTCTCCTTGTTTATTGGTAGGTGATGATACTTTGATATCAAAGCAATATAGCAAAAAGATCGAACTTGTGCATTATCAATATTCTGGCGCTGTCCATGATTTTATTCCCGGTATAGGGATGGTAAATCTGCTGCATTATGATACGAAGACTGACCAATCTATCCCTGTAGATTATAGGGTTTATGATAAAGAAACCGACGGAAAAACGAAGAATGATCATTTTTGTGATATGCTTAGTTTGGCTAAGGAAAGAAGTATCAACCCTGAGGCTGTAGTAATGGATGCTTGGTATAGCAGCTTAGAGAACTTGAAACATATACGTGATTTAGGTTGGATATGGGTTACCAACTTAAGGAAAAATAGGAAAGTTAATCGTAATGTTAGCTTGGAAAGTTTGGAGATTCCGGATGAGGGGCTAAGAATTCACCTACGTGGATACGGTTGGGTTAAGGTATTTAAGTTTGTGGCAAAAAATGGCTGTATTGATTACATAACAACCAAAATGGCAAATCCAACACGTGAGCAAATAAAGAAAATTGTTGAAGCACGTTGGTCTATAGAGGTTTATCATCGAGAATTAAAGCAAACTTGTGGTATTTACAACTGTTCATTATATAATTTACCAAATAACTTATCAGCTCTGTAAAACTCAACACCATCTGTGGTCATTCTATAGTTTACTTCTCCAAATTGTGAAAGAGTTTTAATAATGTCTTTGATTATATTATTTTCCAAAACAATCCTCATCTCATATATAATGATTTGTGTATTAGTTATTACAAAACTTGAGGCAACATAAGTAAAGATTATAAATTCTACAAGTTAAAAATGTATTAACTAACAAAATTAATTGTTATTCATTGAAAAGAATAATAAGATATTTAATTAATATTAAGTAACATTATTTATGGATTATTCAGAGCCTTGTAAATATTCAATAAGATTAATAGCAAAACTAAAGTCATTAGATACTAAAAATGTACTGGACTTTAATTTGATCAATAAAGCTATTTACTTTGCTAAAAAATATCATGATGAGCAGTTGAGAAAAAGTGGAGAACCATTTTATACTCATCCCTTAGAAGTTGCTTATATGATATCCGATTATAATTTAAAAACTGATGTAATAACCGCTAGTATATTACATGATATTATTGAAGATACGGAAGTTACTGTAAGGATGATACAGAATACTTTTGGGCAGAGAATAGCTGAAATGGTTGATAGACTTACTCGTGATAGGCCTGATGGAACAAAATTAACTGTAGAAGAAATAATTAATAGTACTTATAAAAACGGTGATAAGGAAGTGTTGTTAATTAAGTTAATTGATAGGTTGCATAACATTCAAACTATAGAAAGCATGAGCACTCAAAAAATAGAAAAAATTATTGCTGAAACTTTAACAAACTTTATAGCTGGTTCGATGTATCTTGGATTATTAGAAATAGAACAACAGTTGACCGAAAGCTGTATGTACTATGATTCCAAACAGAAAAACAAGCCCTACAAAAAAAAGTCTATATTTTCTTTTAATGATCATACCTCCCCGCTGTTATCTCTAATTTCTTAAAATGAAACAACCCAAAACCAAATGCTATACTCATAGGTATCATCAGGATTGCAATACCCCAGTGACCAAAATATTTCTCTAGATAAACAAGTCCAAAAGAGGTTGTTATATGCATTATAGCTCTTGATAGGGCATATATAAAACTCCCGAAAGTGAAGCGCTTAAAAATAGGAATATGAGTATAAAAAACCGGCGTAGCAGGATTAGTACTGAGAACAAATAGTACAAAGAATGCTTGAATACAAAATAATTGTATATGATTATCTATATTATCTAATAAATATGGGGTAATTAGTGCAAATGGAAAAAATACCCATAACTTAAACTGTAATATTTTTAGAGGATGTATCCTATAAGATAGCCAGGTTATGATAATGTAACCAGTTAATGCAATGATCGAAATAATAAAGTTCTGATGTATCACCTCATCAGGCGTGAATCCTAAGTTCTGTTTTAAAAAATTACCACAATAAATATATGTAAAGTAAAAACATACTGGCCATCCGCACTGGATAAAAAATAAAGATAGCAAAGTTATTTTATTGCCCTTTTGTTGGTAAAGATAATTGTTCTTTAATATTTCGTTTGTTAAATCTTTTTGTAAAGTTATTTCCATTCTACGTTTAGCATCGGCAAAATCTACGGTTTCTTTTAATGTAGTTCTTGCTAATGCGCCCACTAAAGCTATTACAGTACCTACCCAAAAAGCATATCGCCAATTGAATCCGTAACTCGTAAAAAGAGAAGCCAGTGCTAAAGCAAAGACGCCTCCTAGAATAGAAGCAACAGCGATCATCATTACAACTGGATATTGCAGTGGCGGTTTTACAACCTCGGTTAGATATATTTCTGCCCCTACTATCTCTCCCATAGAAGACATGCCTTGAATCATCCGACAAATAGTAACAACCCAAGATGCTGTTATGCCTACTTGTGCATAAGTAGGCAAAGTAGCCATTACTACGCATGATATAGACATCAGAAAAGTGGTTATTATAACTGTGGCCTTGCGACCTACATTATCACCAATATAGCCAAATATCAAAGCCCCAAACGGTCTAAAAACAAAGATGGAACAAAAAGAAAATGCCGATAATAAAGATGCAGTAAAAGGATCAGTTTTAGGAAAAAACAACTCATTAAGTAATACCGCCATGTGAACATACAACATGAGGTCAAAATACTCGAGAAACGTGCCTATGGATAACAAACCTACAGCTTCTTTCTGTTCTCTTGTAAGGCTTTTCTGTTCTGCTACTTTCATTAAGATTAATGGTTATTTTTAAACATACTTTAATTAAAACAGTTATTTAGGCTACTTTTCAACTGTTTATTAAATAATTGTTGAGATTACCCGTTATTTTAATTTGTATTGTTTAATACAGGCAATAATTTCTTTTTTGTTTATGGATTTTAAGCCCTTAATTAATTAGTGATTATGGCATATAGTATTGGGCACGGTTAGCGACAATTATATACTTTCCTGAAATATGTTGCTGTTGACAATTATATGGATCTCTGAACTCTTTTAATATTATTTCTTCCTTCTTTCCAGCTAATATTTTTAAATCTCTCTACATGGTCTTCAATTTCTTGAAAGATGGAATTATCAACCGATAGCTTCTTTGGTTTCTCGTTTCCTATACTGTTTTTATCTAATGGCCTTTGACCCTTTTTGTTTATATCATAAAGTTTATAATGCTTTATACAGTTATTTAAAACATACTCGGATACTTTCAATTCCTGGGATACTTCTCTTTTAATTTTACTATTATTTAAAAGTTTCTGTACTTCATTGGATTTATAATTTTGCTTAAGGTACTCAAGATCATGCAGGATTTTTTGTTCAGTATATTTGCGTTTTTTAGTTTTTATCCTTCCTCTAAACTTAGGCCCGTTACAGAAGAAACAAGCTTATCGTACAGCTTTTGGTTTAGCATGTTCCGGGCTATTTTCTCAATACCTTTTTCCATTCCTTTAAAGTATGCCCTTGTTAAAGCCTTCTTCAATATATGAATCTGCAGTGGTTTTCATAATATTATCTGCCTTGTTTTTGGGTAAATTATCTACAATCCACTGTTCCACTAACCGCTTTTTTTCTTCTGGAACCTGAAGTTACTATACCATAAAATCAGTTTGGTTAGAACATAATTCTGCTCTTTGTCGATAACAATAGCTTTAGAGCAGCAGTTCATTGCTTCTTTTAGCATAGCAAGGGTTTTCTCCGTTCATGAAAGTGCTTCATGGTATAGAGCCGAAAGCTTAAATGCTTTTCATAATCAATAATATCATCAAGGATAATATAACTATTGGCTATTATTTCCAGTTAAATGCAGTCTTAAGCGTAGCTAGTATAATGGTTTTCTGCTAAAATAGCGTTCTACCCACTTGCAGCACTTTAAAAGATTTACTAAACTCCATTGAAAGGTTGCATTAAAAAATATTCACATAAACAAAATAATATAATCCATGAATGGCGATACACTAAAGTCAAAAAGCAGTAATTGGTTTAAAATCAAGAAAACTCCTGAAAAATGTTCTGAAAATGATCTATTGGGATTAATCTCTGAGCTATATTCGTTATCAAAATCAAACAAAGATTTTCTTGAGGCTGGATTTTTACGTGAAAATCAAATATTGGAACGATATAAATCCTTGATTAAGAAATACTTAGCACAAAATGAACCATGGAAAAACGGTCAACAAATAAGTATAAAAGACGCTCAAAAAGTACTAAATGACTATAAGAAAGCAACGAGTAATAAAATCAGTCTGATCGATTTAATGGTTTACTATACTGAATGTGGTACAGATTTTTATGCAAATCTGGTGATATGTATGAGCAATATTACCTGAGCCTGGAATCTGTGTTTGATAATGCACTAAAACTGATGAAACAATTCCCAATAGAAGAAGTGGAAGATTTTATTGAAAGTTTACGCAAAGTTGTAAGAAAAGCAGATCATACAGGATGGAGCCGTCATGATACAATTTCAGATATACTGAATCAAGCTTATAGAGATTTACCTTAGACCAGAGATAATAATGATCCGTATTATTCATGAAAAAATTAAAACTTTAGAAATAGAGCTACAAGAATTGGATAATAAAAGAGCTGTTTTACAAAATAAATTAAACAGTGCTCATATTGAACTTAAGAAATTAACGTTATCTACCACTCTACCTGAAACAGATCAAATATTTTCATCGGAACAAAAGATCAAAATTTTTATGAACCTGTTCCGTGGTAGAAAGGATGTATTCCCCAAAAGATGGAACAACAAAAAAACTGGCAAAACAGGATATTCTCCAGCTTGTTTCAATGAATGGATCAAAGGAAAGTGCAATAAACCTCAAATAAAATGCTCTGACTGTCCTAATCAGGCTTTTATTCCTTTAACGGAAGAAATTATCCACAAGCACTTGGATGGAGAGGTTTTTATGGGAAGTAAACGAGACTATACTGCTGGAATATATCCAATGCTTGTAGATGATACTTGTTGGTTTTTAGCTGTTGACTTGGATAAAGACAAATGGCAGCAGGATGCTGCAGCGTTCATCAAAATTTGTCAGCAAAGATCCATACCTTTTGTCCTGGAAAAATCAAGATCTGGGAATGGGGCTCATATTTGGATTTTTTTTGATAAACCAATTTTAGCATCAGATGCAAGGAAAATGGGGTCAGCACTTCTAACTGAAACAATGGATAATTACCCGGAAATTGGCTTTGAATCCTACGATCGATTTTTTCCTAATCAGGATACTTTACCATCAGGTGGTTTTGGTAATCTCATTGCACTACCCTTGCAATGTTTTCCGCGAGAATTAGGTAATAGTGTTTTTCTTGATGAAAATTTTAATCCTTATCAAGATCAATGGAGGTTTTTAGCTTCTGTTTCAAAGGTATCAGAAAAAATGGTTAATCAGCTTATAAAAAATGCAAGCTACAAAGATAAGATTATTGGTGTTCGTATACCAGTAGAGGAAGATGAAGAAAAACCATGGGACATGAAGCCATCTCGTAAACCACCAGAAGTACCTAAAAATCAAGTACTACCTGAATCAGTTAATATAGTCATAAGTAATCAAATTTTTATCGATAAAAAAAACTTTTCTCCAGTACTTATAAACAAATTAATACGCATTGCGGCTTTTCAAAATCCGGAGTTTTATACAGCTCAGCGGATGCGTCTCTCTACATTTGGTAAACCAAGAATAATATCCTGTGCTGAAAATTTTCCAGAATATATTGGTCTACCTCGAGGATGCTTGGATGAAGTAATGAATTTACTTGATTCTCTTAATATTAAAGTCCTGCTTGATGATAAGAGATATAATGGAAAGTGTATTAAGTTAAAATTTTTAGGGAAATTAACAGATGAACAAAAAAAGGTAATCAAAGAGCTTTCTGTGCATGAGACAGGTGTTCTTTCAGCTACAACGGCTTTTGGGAAAACTGTAATTGGTGCATACATGATTGCCAAAAGAAAAACTAATACACTAATTATAGTACATCGCAGGCAATTACTGGATCAATGGATTGAAAAATTAAAGATATTCTTAAATTTGTCAGCTGATCAAATAGGTATAATTGGTAGCGGTAAATATAAACCAGGTGGAATTGTTGACGTTGCAATTATACAAAGCCTAATAAAAAGTAACAATGTTGATAATATAGTAGCTAAATATGGCCATGTAATTGTGGACGAGTGCCACCATCTGCCAGCAGTAAGCTTTGAACAAGTAATAAGGGCTTCAAAAGCAAAATATGTATTGGGGCTTACAGCCACTGTTACACGTAAAGATGGGCATCACCCTATTATATTTATGCAATGTGGCTATATACGTTATAAAGTAGATGCTAAAAAGCAAGCCTTAATAAGGCCATTTAATCACAGAGTAATACTAAAATACACAACTTTTAACCTAAATCAAGATACTGAAGATAAGCCTTCAATCAATCATGTTTACTCAGAGATTATGAATGATCAGAAAAGAAATATGTTGATAATTAAAGATGTATTGAATGCTTTGAAATTAGGGTGCAGCTCGTTAATATTGACTGAACGTAAACATCATGCCACCTTTTTTGAACAATATTTATCTCAGTTTTGTAAGAATGTTATTGTAATGGTTGGAGGACAAAATACAAAAAAGCGTGAAGGTATTAAACAACAACTTCAAACTATATCAGATCATGAAGAAAGAATTTTAATTGCAACAGGGCGTTATATTGGAGAAGGATTTGATGATAAACGCTTGGATACATTATTCTTAACTATGCCAATATCATGGCACGGAACATTAGCTCAATATGCAGGAAGATTACATAGAACGCATTCCAATAAAAAAGAAGTGGTTATTTATGATTATATTGATAATCAAGTGCCTATGTTATTAAGAATGGCAGAAAAAAGGTTAAAAGGATATGTAAAAATAGGATATATGTCTGAAAATAATTTAAAATAAAATATTTTTTTAATATTTTATTTACGTTTTGATTTTCCATAGTCCAACGCTTTTGCCTTTGATTATAATAGGCATCTTTATGAGCAGATTCTATATTTTTATTCATAAGCAAACTCTATAATTATTATAGAGCGATGTTATTGAAATATCACGACCATCACCGAATATTTGCCACCATTTTAATAAATCACCATTTTTGAATGCTTGCATAAAATTAGAAGCAATATGATCCGGGATTAGTAACCGTTTCCATTTTGTTGTAACCTCAGCAGGTTTTTCATATTGAGCGAGTAAATGGTAACGACCGGTGGTACGAATCCATATTTCTTTTGTATGTTCTGCGGTAATTGTCATTTCTGATAATCGAACTCTATTTTTACCAGACTCAAATTCTTTGAAAAAGGCAATATCCAAAGGTGACACTTTTGGAAAAACATTATTGCATTCATTTTTGCTCAGCTTCGTCATGGGAGCTTTCCATACCATCATACGGTTGCCGGCGGTATGTTTTAAAAATCCGGTAGTTATATATTCATGTGGAGTAATTAAATTTTTTGTAGCTGTAATAATACTGATTCTTTGGTCAACCCCACGAAATAATGGGCAAGGTCTTATCTCATGGTGAAACGCATAAATTTTTTTAAAATTTGTAAAAATTTTATTACGAAGAAATTGTGCTCTCTTGGAAGATGATATTGCAACAGGTAAAATTAAGGACATTGATGCAAGGTTACTATCAACAAGCTTATCAATAATAGGTATCCATATATTTCCTTTAGCACCTTCTTTATATGGTGGATTTGCTATTACCCTTAATCCGGATAATGTTTTGTTAGGATAGTTATTGAAGTCACAGAGCTTGATTTGTTTTTCTAATTGTTTTTCAACTGCTCCAATTTCTAGCAAAGGTGAGATTTTTACTAAACATCCTGCTATATTTTTTATAGCTATGTTTCGTGTATTTTGATCTATTTCACTACCGTGTAATTTTTTTACTAAATCCCAATTGGACAGCTGCTCTTTTTCCGAAAGCACAAGAGCGGTTGCTATAAGCAGACTCCCGTACCCAACGCAAGGATCAAATATAACTTCCATCTGATAGTTATCCAATAGATTAAATGCGTTATAAAGAGCCACATCAGGAGGTGTAAAAAACTGTGCTAGAGCCCTTTTGGTAACAGCACAAGTAGGAGATATATGAATGGAAGATAAAATATCGTCCCATTTACCATACACTGATTTTCTTCTATCTGAGATTAAAACTGCATCTTCAAACAGCTCTTGACATCTCTTAGGCAGAGTTCCAAACCAATCAAATGTTCCTTGAGAATTCAAATTAGGGACAGAATTTTTTCCTAAATCAATAGTTTGTAAAATATCTGTAGATAAAGAGACCATTTCTATAACTTCCATTTTTAAATCTGAAACTGAATTGACTATATTTTAGTTAAATATTTTTTACAACCCGTCAATTATCAATACAAATCCTCTCTTAAGTAAGTCTATTTAAGAAGCAATTAATTATAATGCCAGTTTAGGATAAACAACAATAGAAAAGGTTAGATATATTGGTTTTGCAGGAAAGCAAGCGTTGAGTTAGGATGTATTTTTTCAACAAAAGATCGATAACTCAACATGAAAAAATGGATCACAACTGTGTATTATTTAATCTCTTTTGGGTATATTCCCCGCCGCTTGCGGCGTAAGATGTGGGGATGAGCAAATATATACACAAGAGTCACAATGTTACTGTTTTACTGTATCACCTGGTATTTCCAGCAAAATATCGCCGAGCGGTGTTTGATGTATCGGTTGATCAAGTGCTAAGGGAAGTATGTTTAGGGATAGAAAAGAGATATCAAATAAAATTTTTAGAAATAGGAACTGATGAAGACCATGTACATTTTTTAGTACAATCTGTACCGACTTATAGCGTAACAAAAATAGTAACGATAATTAAAAGTGTTACGGCTCGTCAAATATTCAGATTATGTCCACAGGTTAAGAAACAATTATGGGGCGGAGAATTTTGGACTGATGGATATTTCACAAGTACGGTAGGTAAGCATGGAAATGAGAATATGATAGGAAAATACGTAAAAAATCAAGGCAAGGAATATAAGAAACTGCATGACGACCATCAGTTAGCTTTTTTCTAAAATTCTAAAATACCCCGCTGCTTGCGGCGGGGATTTCTTTTATTAAACAATTTTTGCAAAGTTTATCTAGAATGGGAACAAAACAAGTTATTACCGAGTAACAAAAAACGTCAAAGAGATGGTAGTTTAGGCATTTGTGAGCTAATGACAATAGTGTTGTATTTTTACTTATCGCCTTGTCGTGATTTTAAAAATCATTACTTATATTACCTATCAAACAAATATAAAGGTTATTTTGCTCTACCAAGTTATAGACGAATAATCCAGCTGTGGCCTAGACTGATACTACCATTAGTAATAATATTACAATTATTAAAAGGGAATAGCTCTGGTATACATTTTATTGATTCTACCAAATTATCTATATGCCATAGAAAACGTACCAGTGGCAATAGGGTTTTTAAGAGAATTGCTAAAGTAGGCATGAGTAGTTATGGATGGTTCATGGGATTTAGTGTGTCACAGATATATAAGGAGGAAGCTATGTAAAGAATAATAGTAACTTTGTATATAGTACAGCTTTATAAAAGATGAAGGAAGGTCCTTCGGAATCTGTTTGCAGGAGCTGGTTCCAAATCGCCTAAAATGGCGTTAATTAAGAGTTAGGGTCATGAGCGTTTAGGAAAAGGTGCTAAAAAAAAAGCATCAGATGAGAATCAAAGAGACGAACGAAAGTAAACCGTCCGATGACGTGTCGAAAGGAACTAGAATGATATCAAAACCAAAATTTTTTACCGTTTTGGGAGTAGCCTACTGGAAACCTGTGATGAAAGCTTTTTTGGGACAATAAAAACAGAACTAATTTATCAACATAAATTTAGAACCAGGGAGGAAGCAAAGGATGCTATATTTGAATATATAGAAGTATTTTACAACCGCATAAGGATGCATTCAACTAATGACTATCTATCACCAGTGAAATACGAAGAAATGCAAAAATGTGCCTAAACAAACTGTCCGGAAAAGTGTTGACAGGTCATAAACTTCTGGCTTCAATTCCCGGTATAGGAGAAAAAACAATTGGAGTAATACTTGCTTTTTAAATGTAGAAAATTTTAATTCAGCAAAACAAGTAGCTGCCTTTGTTGGTCTTAATCCAAAGCCAAGGCAATCTGGTTCTTCTCTACGGGGAGTTGGTAGAATATCAAAAACAGGAGACGCAAATTTACGTAAGGCTTTTTATATGCCGGCATTAACTGCTATGAGATTTAATCCAATTATTAAAAACTTCTCAGAACGCTTAAGCAACACAGGAAAATCTAAAATGGTTATAGTTATAGCTGCTATGCGTAAATTGCTTCATATTATTTATGGAGTACTTAAAAACAAAACTCCTTTTAATAGAGATATAAAAACAATATAATTTTATAAAATAGTAAAAAAATTATTGACAGGTAAGACGGTATCTTGTATCTATCTTCGGTGTGTTTCTTAAGCCAATTACCTAGTAATTCCAGCGATACTTGTCTATCCGTAGAATATAGGAAATTTAAGATAGTATTTTTTGGTAGCGTAGCCGTTTTATCATTCATAAACTTAAGATATTTATAGGTATTTAAAGAATACGAGCATTTATATTCGTTCTTTATAATAGCAGTAAATCCGAAATATTTAAATTTCAAATTTAAAATATCAAACATTATTTTTATGATGTCTAAAACAATAAGCAGGGTGGTCGTTAACCATACCTATAGCTTGCATAAAGGCTTAGATGATTTTAGAACCGATAAAAGTAAAGCCTCTGTTTTTCATATCAGCACAGATAGTATCCGATAAATCAGTTCTGCTTGGGACTTCTTCAGAGGTATTCCAGTTGTTGAAGATAGGTTGATGATCAACGTAGCTCCAAATGTAATTACTGAAAGAGCCGTGTTGTTTTTGTATTTCAAGAAACTTTCTAGCATTTTGCACGGAAGAGGTGATTTTTGCTTTGCTTCTGATTATCCCTGCGTTCATCAGTAGTTCTTCTTCTTTTTTAGAATCATAGCAAGCGACTTTCTCGGGATCAAAATTATCGTAGGCCAACCGATAATTTGCACGTTTCTTCAAAATCGTAAGCCAGCTTAAACCCGCCTCTGCGGACTCCAAAACCAATAGTTCAAATAGCTTATGATCGTCATATATCGGGACTCCCCACTCTTTATCATGATACTGAAGATATAATGAATGATCTTTTATCCAGTCGCACCTCGGTTTTCCGTCTATAAATTGCATACTTAACGGCTCATGTAATATTGATTATAATATATTAATTTTCAGAATAATAACTAATTTCCAGTATTCTATCTACCTTAAATACTCTGTTCTCTCGGCGCTTAAGACAAAAGGCCTGAATCCCCGTATATGTTTTACCCAAATATATCATTTCTCCGATATAAGTCGGTTGAATTAATCTAGAGGATTTCTCATCTTTGGCTTTTAAGTAAGTAATGTTAAGAGTTAATCGGTTTTTGATAGCATCTTCAATTATTTTAATTTTATCTTCCATAGGGCATTCTTGTGCCGATTTTTTATACTGATAGTCGGTAACAAACCTAACTACGTTCCAATCCATCCATATATGTTTCTTAGCTATCTTTTTCTTGATAATTAACCCTTCTAAGCATGTGCATCTACTAAGAGCAACATACATCTGCCCGTGAGCAAAAGTGCCTTTTCCTATATCTAGAATAACTTTATCAAAAGTTTTGCCTTGGCTTTTATGGATAGTAATTGCCCAGGCAAGCATCACGGGATACTGTGTAAAAGTACCGGTAATACCTGATTTTAGCTCAGTGCCTTCAAGGTAAAAATGATAAGATTCCCAAGTATAAGGAGCAATACTAACTCTCTTGCCCGTTTCTAGTAGAATTATTAGTTTAGGTATTTCATCATTCGCATCGATAGAGGTTATTTTACCGATAGTACCGTTAATGAAACGCCCGCCTGAATCATTATTGAGTATCATTACCTGTGCTCCGATTTTTAATTTAAGGTCAATCAGAGTCGGGAGCTGGTTTTTAGCGAAATTACCTTCGGTTATTCCGGTAAAATTATATTCTTTTGATTTGATTTTACTAAGTCTTTGAGAGTTTAGCAGTTCGGCATTAGTATTGGTAGAAGTCAGGTAGATATAAAAATCATTGATATCAGGTTCAAAGTTTTCGTTATAACGCTCATTAATGATGTTAATATCGTTATCCGTAGCCGAATTATTACGGATTGCATTTAAAACATTAATAAATTTTGAATCGCTTTGTCTATAAATCTTATCAAGTTCTATAAACTCCATATCTAGACCGTCAAAACATTTAGCACTAAAAAAATACGGTGTAGTGTAGTGAGACTTAAAAATCTGCTTTTCCGATGAAGATACTACAGGAGGTAACTGATATAAGTCGCCTATAAATATCATTTGTATCCCGCCGAAAGGTTGATCGAACTTTTTGCCGTTAATACGCAGGAATTTATCTATGCAATCGAGTAAATCGGCTCTAATCATCGAGATCTCGTCAATGATTATTATATCAAGTTTTTTGTAAATATTTTCTTTTTTAGTATCGCCTGAATTTCTACCTGCTTTAATTGAGGCAAGAGTTACGTTAGGTTTAAACTTGAAGAATGAGTGAACGGTCTGGCCTTTAATATTAACTGCGGCAGTACCCGTAGGAGCTAATATCGAAACTTGTTTTTCGGTGTTACTTCTAAAATGATTTAACAGCGTTGATTTACCCGTTCCCGCTTTACCGGTAACAAAAACATTGAGACTTGTCGACTGCATCAAATCAAAGGCTTTTAAAAACTGTTCGTTGAATTCAATGTTACCAAGGTTATGAGCCACTTTTTTTTATAATTATTGCCGTTTTAAAATTTAATATTGCTTTAAACTATTTTTTTATTTTTAACACGGAAGCTATACAAGTCTGTTCTAAAATTTTACACACCCACAGCTCCTCGGTATAATTCAATCAAGCTATCTTCCTCCTCCAGCTTTTTCTTATCTTTTTTACGAAGTTTAAGGACATGCTTGATTATTTTTATGTCAAAACCCATGGATTTTGCCTCATTAAAAGCGTCTTTTAAAAGATCTGCGGACTCCGCTCTTTCTTCTTCAATAGTTTCTATTTTAGAGATTATTTGTTTTAGCTTATCTGCTTCTATAACTTCGTTTATCATTGTCGATCCTAATCTTTAAATTTAGTTATTTTCCATTAATGAGATAATGCCCATATCTTTAGTCAGTCGCATTGGTTTTCCAGATTAACTTCATACTCAAACATATCTTAAAATCCTTTGTCATAATTAACTCGTTCAAAAAGGAATATTGTCATCCAGTTCGTCATTCTCAAAAACAGGATTATTACTTGGGGTGGTGCTTTGCTCAGATTGATCCATAGAGTTATTACCGGTACCAAGTAAGATTAAATTAGCATTATAACCTTGTAACACGACTTCTGTTGTGTATTTTTCCTGATTTGTATTATCTAACCATTTTCTGGTTTGTAATTGACCTTCAATATAAAGCTTAGTACCTTTTTTGACGTATTCTTTTATGATCTTAACTAACCCTTCATTAAAACATACTATACGGTGCCACTCCGTCTTTTCTTTCTTCTCTCCGGTTACTTTATCTTTCCAGCTCTCGCTTGTAGCTAAACTAAAATTAGCTATTTCTCTACCATCATTAGTATTTCTAATTTCCGGATCATTCCCTAGATTACCGATTAGTATGACTTTATTTAAACTTCCTGACATATTAGACTACCTCTTTTTTAAGTTAACGTTCTTCGTTTGTACTCGGTAATCGCTGCACCTTTTTGTAGTATCTTAATAATGGTAAATATAAGAAAGGAGGCTAAAATACCGTAAAACATTTTGTAAGATAGTTCCCTGTTAAAAGTATCCATGATTCTTGCATATGAGAAGTTGTTATTAATAACAAAGAATAAACCCATAATAAATCCGTCTATTATAGCTGCTATACCTAAGGATAGGGCATTTGTTATTACAAAACCAAATCTACTATAGAATCTTGTCAAAGCGGATGAAGAGAAGTATAGGGATACGATTAGCGAAGAAAACGAAGCAATCACCAAGCCGTTTACTAGGCTTCCGTCAATATAGTATGGTAGCTTCCAAAGAAGAGCAAAGCTAATAATAGCGGCAAAACTCAGTCCTATTAATCCTTTAAATCTACCGTATAGAACGGTTGTTGCATTAACCGTAATAGCAATTATCGTAAATACGAGTGCGCACCCGTATATAGCAGTACAATAATTCAACAAATAAGTAAGGATACAAAGCAGCAAGGTGTTAGCAATATATAGCTTATTTAAGGTTATCTTGTTAATCATGTTATCCTCGAAGTTATCTTATTATTATTTTTTATTAACGGCATCTTTTAGTTTTTGTCCTACTTTAAACTTCGGTTGATTATAGGCGCCAATTTTCAACGCATTGCCCGTTCTAGGATTACGCCCCTCTCTTGCTTCAACTTTTTGTACAGAAAAACTACCGAAACCGATGAGAGATATTTCATTACCTTTGCTAATTGCATCAATGACGGAGGAGGTAAACATATTGATTACCTTTTCGGCCATACCTTGAGTACAGTTATTATTTTCCGATATAAATTTTATAAAATCTCCCTTGTTCATTGAATCCTCATAGGTTTGTTAGTTTTGTTAAGGCAAAGAAAAGATTAGCATATAATCGCCCGATTATCAACCACCGCCTCTTTAAGACCGAGTTGATTGCCGCCGTAAATAATTACATAAGCAAGAAGATAAATAAGAAGATACTTACGCATGCACCTCAGGGATGAAAGCTGCGCTTTCATAAAGGTAGCCCTGTGCTACGAATTTTAACTTATAAACTTGAGGATTAATAATTATGAAAAAGTTTTTTAATAGCGGGCTATATGAACCTCCGTTTTTTACTAAACACAGAATTGCACTTGATAAAATTACAAGCAATATCAACGATCTTAGCTACGACTTTGATTTACTATCAAACTATTACCGAGAGCAGATAGAAGACGAAGACAACGAAGATAGAATCAGAGAAATAATAGAAGAGAGCTTGTTTGAGGCTTTAAGCTACTGGCCTGTATATTTTGAGCCTCTTGCCTTTAATAAGCAGGTAGCTACCCAGTGCGACTTAATACCTTTTATTTTCGGCGATATTAAACTTCTATCGCTAGGGGGATGCGGTATGAATTTATCCCCAAAACTTGATGCTTATCAGGTGCTTGTATGCGGCATGATAGATAAAAGAAGCACATATTTTCATAAAAGAGAAAAAGCTTATTTTGAGTATGTAGTGGGCAAAGATCTATATCAGAAGCTAAAGCAAATTCTAGCAAAATCAGCACTTTAATTAAACCGCCCCCCGCATTAATTAATGCGTGGGGGAGGGGTATTTATAAATCAAATAAAATATGATGATTAATAATATGACAAAATTTTACAATAGTGGACTTTACAGGGAGCCGTTTTATAAAAAAGCTAGCGATTTAGTATATGACCAAGATTTTCTACTAGATACGTTATGCGATAATTATGATGTGTTCTTCAAACATTATGCTCGCAAGATAGGAGAATTAGGAGAGACAAAAAGTCAAATTCTTAATCAGATAACCGACTTATTACTTTTGGAGCGAAGGGGGAAATGTTTTTATTTTGAGCCGTTAATATTTAACCCCGATATAGCGCTAGAATGCGGGTTAATTCCGCTTACGACCCCGAATATTAGAATTAACAATAATAGTTTATATCGTAGCTGCAAGGATTTTATCAATGTTCTTATTTTGCCTGGCGGTACTTTTTTAAAAATATGGACTGAGCGTTTATATCCTAAATTAGATGCGTATCAGGCGTTAACGGATAATAGCATAGACGAGGCAAGTTTATTATTTACCGATCCCGAGCATTTTGCAGCCGTTGTCGGCAAATCTTTAACGCAAAAAGTAATGAGTAGGGTTTCTTAAAATAAATCAATTAGTTAGAGAACTTATAATTTAAGTCCTCTAACTAATTTAGTTCATAAAACAGAGGTATAATAATTAAAATACAGGGGTTAGTGTAATGAAAAAAGAAGCAATGATCAAGGAAAGAGTAGAAAAAAATTTGCAGGTATTACAAATTATTGGCAAATAACGAGCTTAATATGTCTAAAGAAGAGAAAATAATGATTTTAAATCAATATACGGGGTGGGGTGGACTTCGTGATGTAATCTATAGTCCGTCCGTTTATAAAGAATTAAAAAAATATTTATCGGACATAAAAATAGCATCAATCAAGCAAAGTACCAATAGCGCATATTATACACCTCTTATAAAAAATGCAAAAGGACGAGCTTTATCAAATTCGGGTTTCTCCTAATTGATTTTTTGTATCAGAAAATCAATGTCTACAATTGTAGGTGTGGATGTGTATTGAATATTTAATGAAGATTTCAGACCTGATCCTCCGTTTTTTCATCATCCAAGAAGCCGCCAACTTGTGCATCCCATAGGTTTTTATACACTCCCCCTTTGGCAAGCAAATCATCGTGGGTACCGTCTTCTACAATTTTGCCTTTGTCAAAGACCAGTATGCGATCCATATGCAGCAAGGTTGATAAACGATGGGCAATGACGATTGTGGTCTTGTTTTGCATCAACTTCCACAAAGATTCCTGGATCAAGTTTTCCGTGACGGAATCAAGCTGGCTTGTTGCTTCATCCAAAATAAGAATTGGTGCGTTTTTTAAAATAGCGCGAGCAATAGCGATTCGTTGACGTTGTCCACCAGAGAGTTTTACGCCTCGTTCTCCAACTAACGAGCCATAGCCTTGCTGTAGTTTCTCTATAAATCCATGAGCATGAGCTTTTTTAGCCGCTTCAATAACTTCCTCATCGGTTGTATCAATACGTCCATAACGAATATTTTCCATCAAGCTTCGATGGAACAATGATGGATCCTGGGGAATCATAGCAATGTTTTCTCTCAAACTATCCTGAGTTACATACCTGATATCCTGACCATCAATCAGGATGGCACCATCGGTCACATCATAAAGACGGAGTATCAAATTGACGAACGTTGATTTTCCACTGCCTGAATAGCCAACGAGCCCAACTTTCTGACCTGCCTGAATCTCGATGGATTTATTCTGGAAAAGTGGTTCGGTGCTTTTGTAATGGAATTTGACTTGATTAAAAGTTATTTGACCTTGTATACAATTTAAGGTTATGGCGTTTGGTTTGTCCTGGATTTCTAGCGATACAATCAAAGAAATAAGACTCTGCTTACATTTCCCTGCTGCTTTGTTAAAATAATCAACTTCGCTCATTAGAAACCAAGTCATATGTCCAGTTTCCATAGATAAGCCTAAAATAAGAGCAAAATCTCCAATTGTAACTAAACCCTTGCCATACAAATGAATAAGGAAAAAAGCTGAAAAAGCCATCATGATGGTGATAAGACCACCTTGAATGCAATAAAGCATAATAGAGTAAATATTTAACGAATAATAGGCATTACGCTGCTTCTCAAAGAATGGTATCATCCTTAAATTTTCATAGATCTTGCGTCCAAAAATTCTTATATTTGAATGATTCGATAGTGAATCAACTAATTCGCCAACCACTACAGTTTCTTCTTCAGCTAATTTATCAGCTAGAGAAACAATTTTTCTGGACATGGAGATGCTGAATGTAGCGAAAATTATAAACCATGCGATCAATATGATACAGAAAATTGAATTGACATAATAAGATGCAGCAAATGCAGCAAGCAACAACGAAGCGCCTCGTAAAAAATTAGTTAGTTTAAAAGTTATAATATCAACAATGCTATCAGATAAATTAGTAATCTGCTTAGAGATTTTTCCAGACAAACTATTTTGATAAAAGCCATGAGAGTGCGATAAGGTATAATCCAGCATCACGGAAATAATTTTGTTTTGTATTATGGGCACATATTTAGCCCAAATGTAATTAACGCCTCGCCATGTAAAATTATCAAAAACGATAAAATTTATAACGATTAGACTTGCTGGTAAGGCCAATATCGATACATCTCCGTCATTAACGCTTGGTAATAAATCTATCAATTGCTTGCTTAATATGCTATTAAATGGTCCCCAAAAACCAGCAATGATTGATAAAAATATCACCACAAGTACGATATTTTTATACTCTTTCAAAAAATACCATATAAATGGAAAAAGTGTTTTTGGTAATTTTGTATCCCTGATCATTTTCTTCAATTCCAAAAATTATTTTCTCTCTGTGATGTGTCAACACTTTTCCGGACAAACAATCACGCAGTTTTTTGTAATGCTTTAGTTTCCGTTAATGCTTCAAATTCTGCTGATTATAAATAATCATTAGCTGAATGAATCCTAATACGGCTATAAAACACTTCAATATATTAAAATATTACATTCTTAACCTCCTTTCTGCTTTTAAATTTACACTGATGTGCCAACTCAGTTTCAAGAGTATGAAAAAAACTCTCTGCAACCC
This sequence comes from Candidatus Megaera polyxenophila, assembly GCF_029982035.1. NCBI lineage: Bacteria > Pseudomonadati > Pseudomonadota > Alphaproteobacteria > Rickettsiales > Rickettsiaceae > Candidatus Megaera > Candidatus Megaera polyxenophila. The sequence continues at coordinate 972,340 of NZ_CP104166.1, read as the reverse complement.
AATTATCCCAACAATCTTATGGCGTATTTTGCTAAATGTCTGTGATTTGAGATACAGTAGAAACCAACAGCAAACATTACACTAACAAAGCAAAAAGAAATAGACAAGGAGAAGCAGGTAGAACAATACCTAACCGAAGTAGAACAGAGGGCAATTACTAATGTTTGCCCAGAGAATCAACTAAAAGTAAGGCTTGCTAATACTCTTGAACCGCTAAGAAACTATGAGCTGCTATCAAATATTAAAGATTTTGAAGTTGTCTACAATACCATGATAATTTGCCTCAGACATATAGTTCAACTAAGTGAGAATGATAAAAACGTTGTCTTAAGTCAGGTTCAGTCTATTTATTCAAGGTCTGAGCTTGATATAAAAACTATAGAGTACGTTGTAGAAAATATCTATAATTTTACAATTAGAAATAACAACTTGTGGAGAAAACAAACTGTAGGTATGACGATATTACAACAAGTTGTATCAAATATGTTTTTAAAAAATTATATATAAAAATTATATCGTCATATTTTGAGCATAAAAATCACGTAATCTGGAATTAGCGATAACAATAATTTTACGTATTAAAGCACCACCTTCTCTTTACCTCTTGCTATTAAGTTTTTATAAAAGTATTTAAGTTCAGATTTAGAATTTCTTGACGCGATAACGGCCAAAAATAGAATTGGTTTTATGCCATTTCTACAATGGTAAGTTTTTCTATATCCATGAACCACTGTCATTTGCTGCTGGCGCAAGACCGCGTAATCAAGCTATTTTTCTTCGGTCAAGACAACCAAGCTCTTGAAGCATTACTAATAACTCAAATGCTACAATATCACCAATTCCAGGTATAGTTTTTAGTATCTCTTGTTTCTGTTTTAGAATTTGATCAGAATCTATAAGCTTTAGTAATTGCTTCAATCTCTTTTGGGTATATTCCCCGCCGCTTGCGGCGTAAGATGTGGGGATGAGCAAATATATACACAAGAGTCACAATGTTACTGTTTTACTGTATCACCTGGTATTTCCAGCAAAATATCGCCGAGCGGTGTTTGATGTATCGGTTGATCAAGTGCTAAGGGAAGTATGTTTAGGGATAGAAAAGAGATATCAAATAAAATTTTTAGAAATAGGAACTGATGAAGACCATGTACATTTTTTAGTACAATCTGTACCGACTTATAGCGTAACAAAAATAGTAACGATAATTAAAAGTGTTACGGCTCGTCAAATATTCAGATTATGTCCACAGGTTAAGAAACAATTATGGGGCGGAGAATTTTGGACTGATGGATATTTCACAAGTACGGTAGGTAAGCATGGAAATGAGAATATGATAGGAAAATACGTAAAAAATCAAGGCAAGGAATATAAGAAACTGCATGACGACCATCAGTTAGCTTTTTTCTAAAATTCTAAAATACCCCGCTGCTTGCGGCGGGGATTTCTTTTATTCTGTTCAGTTATAGCTTTAATAATTTTTTTACAGCTTAATTTAATTATTGAGACTGATGGCGCTTGTAGATGATTTTTCTCAGCAACTGGAATCTGTTTAAGACCTTGTCTGCGCCGCACAAGCTCAAATAAATTCAATACTTGCTTAAATTGTGGTGTAAATGGCTCTAACAGGCTTTTACGCTCAGCCCTATATTTTGCCAGTGCTTTTGCATCAAGTTTATCAGTTTTAGTACTATTACCGTATGATCTAATAAAGTTTTTGACCTTGCTCGTATCAGCTCTATATGTACAGCAATGTTTAGACCACAGAGCGTATACAATATTTCTAGTTCATAACCACCAGTATTTTTTTTAATACATAAAGAATAACCCAAAATATTTTTATAATCTTTGCTAAATTCTTTTATTTCTTGCATTGTATTATTATATTCCTTTGTTTCTTTTTGACCATGAACACTAACAGCAAAATTAAATTTTCCAATATCTATTCCAATAAAGTTATTATGTAATTACATATACATCTCGGGAATAATTAATAAATGAATAATTTACGATTGTAACCGGGAGAGCATAAGCTTCCCATTTAACTATTCAAACGTCTTGAGATAGCGGGCCAGAGTACCTTGATATAACACGGTTGTAAAACCAATGGAGAAACGGTCGCTCACACCCGCGTACTAATCCCTATCATTCATGATAGGGATTAGTATAAGTTCTCTCTTATTGAGCAATATACTACCTTCTTTCTATCACTCATATCCTATGTATATCATTTTCCTGACTTACAATGAGGAGATATTTGCCAGCAGCTAATCCAAACATACAATATTCATGTTTACAACAACTGGTTTAACAAACGACTCCTATTATTGACAAAAACGCTAAAACTATTGAGCTAAGAGCTCCAAACTCCTTTATTTAGGAGGGTAGTAACAAACAGATACGTGGATGCTATAAAAATAGGTTGCTAGTGGGTTTGGCATGAAGTTTAAAGGAATAATTAAAAAAGAAAATTAGGATAAACATAGTGCATTTATGGCTTTAACCTCTCTCAGATATTATTCCTAAAGGAGTGACAGGAATATAATAATAGAAAAAAGTGAACAAATTATATAATCATTTTTTTAGCTGTATGAGGAGATCATAATTGGATAATCTTAATATTCCTTAGTAAAACTGGAATAATTAATTTATGATACAGAAAGAGTGTACCACACAAAGTACTTGTGCTTAAAATGTTACCACTGATGTCTGATGTTGTTGGGATAAAGAATAGAGAAAACACAGTTTTATATAAGGATAGAGTTATGTTTGGTAAGATAATCCAATAGAGCAAAGTGTTTTATTAAAGAGAATGAACCTGGATAATAAAAATAATGATCAGGATACTGAAAGCTTGGAAGGCCAAGAAGATAAAAAGAAAAGGCTTTATTCGATTAATGCCAGTGATGGAATCATATCACTTTATAAAAAACCTAAAGTAACGTAATGCCACGGTGAACCCGGCTTGCAAAAGATTAGTTTTACAGGATAATATTCCAAGGAAGGAGGTCTGCAATTTTTTTATGGTTATAATCCTGGATGGTAGCTAGTACCTTTTGCAGGTATAGATGTGGGTTGATGTTGTTCATCTTGGCGGTTTCAATCAGCGAGTATATACCAGCTGCAGTATGACCTCCATTGTCAGAACCAGCAAACATCCAATTCTTCCTGCCTTATGTTGCCAAGCTAGTTATGTTGTGTTGAGTTATTGCACCCTATATCTCTGTACGTTTTATGAAACGAAGATAACATAATTAAGTACCCTAACTCAACGCTCCGACGACGCTCCGTATTATTTTATAGTCCCTTTGGTGGTGAAAACCTCCATCTTCCAGATGGAAAAGCTTTAGCTTGTCTAATGCGCCATGATGCGGTAGCATCATAAGTCTATGACTTACTATAACAAAAGATCACATTCAGTTTTTTATCATCGTTATCATATAGTATGGATAACGAAATATCGCTATAAGGTACTTACTTACGACATAAAAAAACGTGTTCGGGAACTAGTGTTACAGGTAGCTGAGGAAATGAGTATAAAGATAGAAAATGGCGTTGTATCAAGCGACCATGTCCATATATTTGCAAATATTCCTCCGCATATTAAAATTAGTGAATTTGTTCAGAAAGCTAAGGGAAGATCATCTAAAAGAATACAGGAAGAATTTCCGATACTAAAAAAGAAATACTGGGGTAGACATTTATGGGGCAGAGGATACTTCAGTTCAACTAGCGGTAATGTTACAGATGATATGATTAACGAATATATCAACAAACACACTGACGCTCATGAGACCGACTTTACTTCAAATATTAGGCTAGAATGAGCTTTAGCTTGATAAGCGACTTCTAGTCGCAAAGATCAAACTTTCATCTCTCAGATGAAAGTGGTTGATTTGTATTAAAGTGTAGCCAAAAAACTCATCAGGTCTTTATTGTCCCTCCAATGCGTTGGTGGCTTATCATTTGTAATATCACAACAAGCTAGTGCTTTTGCCTTCATTTCTAAATCTACCTCTGCATAAATATTTGTTGTGTTAATTGATACATGTCCGAGCCAAGCTCTGATTGTATTGATATCTACACCAGATTGCAGTAAATGAGTAGCCGTCGTATGACGTATTGTATGTGGGCTTACTCTTTTTTGGCTTATCGATGGTATTGTTTTGACGATCTCTTTGGTATAACGTCTGACCATGTTATGCACTCCAAAGCGAGTCAGTGGTTGCTTGCAGCGGTTTAAGAACACATGCTCATGTTTATCTCTATTAGCTATCAAACCTTGAAGTTCTGTAACAGTTTTTTGCCATAATGGACATCTTCTAAATTTATTAGCCTTGCCTCTGATGATAACAGTAGATAAATCTCTCTTTTGCACATGAGCTACACTGAGATCAGCTATTGTTAGCTGAGCCGCCTCATCAGCTCTAGTTCCAGTATTATAGAGGAAGAGTAATAATGCATAATCTCTCCTGCCTTGAGTAGTGTTAGTATCTGGGGCGGTTAATAGCGCATCCATCTCTGATTTATCAAGATAAGTTATCAATCTGTGCTCCGCTTTTTTAAAGGGGATTATCTGTACTTGTCTAGACCATTCTACATGCTCTGGGCTATTTAGCCCTACAAATTTTGCAAAAGCATGAAGTGCCGCAAGGCGTTGATTGCGCGTTGATAATGAACAATGGCGATCATTCTCGAGCGAAAGAAGAAAGGCTTTTATATGATCTGAGCTAATGTCATCTATAAGCAATTTATCAATGGCCTTTTTAGACCTACTAGCCATGCATGGCAATAGTAGCTTGAATGTATCGCGGTAACTTTGCTGTGTGTTTTTTGATAGGTTTCTGGTACTGATTAAATATTCTAACAAAAATCGTTTTATCCATATGCTTAAATAATTTGTATCTTTCATTGTTTTTCTCCTATTGTATATTTTTCAAAGCGTATATTAGCCTCCTGCAACAGATCATCCGTCATTGTCAAATAAACCGTCGTATCAGCAAGGCGTCTGTGACCAAGATAGGTTGATAATATTGGAAGAAGTTGTTGCACGTCCTTCTTCTCCCGATACCAACTTGTTAGTCTATGTACAGCAAAGCTGTGACGAAGATCATGCATTCTTGGTTGATATCTGCTAGTATCGTCTCTTTTAATCTTAGCCTTAGCTCTTATTCTTTGGAAAATATATTGCATTGTATTTATATTAAATGCCTGAGCATTTTTCCCTATAAACAAAGGGCTTTCTGGTGATTGTGGCTGCCTTTGATCTATCCTCCATTCTAAATATTTGGCAATGGTATCCTTAATTTGTATACTAAACGGTACTAAGCGGGACTTATAAAATTTAGATTGCTCTATTGTGATTACTGCATTCTCTATATCTATGTCCTGCAGAGTTAGAGACAGTGTTTCATGGATTCGTAGACCAAGAGCATAGGTCAAAATAAGTGCAGTCTGTACTGTGTATGGCAGAATGCAGCTCTTATTTTTTTGATATGTTAAGGCTGTATCAAAAAGTAGTTTTAGCTCACTTTGTGAGTAAATATATGGAACAAATCCTTGTGGTCTTTTTGGTAAAATAGATGGAAGTGGTACTTTGGTAACGTAATTGCGCGTCAATGCATACTGATAGAATCCGAAGAGTGCAGAATGCTTGGCAAACCAGCTAGATGTTACAGTTTGCGCGTCCCCGTAAAGAAAGCTGTTTATTTGCGCTAAAGAGATAGATTGGATATCTGTATTTGATTCCACTATCCTGCAAAAGGCTTTTAAGTAGTACGCATTGGTCTTAAATTTCTCACCTAAAGATTGCCTATAGTGGATATATTGAGTTACAAGTTGGTTTAGCATCATAATAGACCTCCCATATCAAATTCAGCAACTTTGCGCAAAGTTGTAAGATCAACCTTTGCATAAATTCTTGTGGTATCTAGAGTCCGATGCCCCAAATGATCACTTATTTCTTTCAGTGATATTCCTTCATTAATTAAATGAGTGGCACATGCATGACGAAGTGCATGTGGTCCATAATGTTTTATTGTAATATTCAGCTTCTTAAGCCTTTTACTGACAATTTGATACACTGCAGCCGATGATAAAAGTTTATAAGGCACGTACATAGACAAGAATATTTCTCTCGACGTGCGCAATTTTGGTCTGACGAGAGTTAAGTATCGTAAAATTGCTTCGCCAACGGTTTTAGAAAGAGGGAATGTCTGAGGTTTGCATCTCTTGGCACGCTGTAAATGAATCAACTCATTTTCCCAATCGATATCCTCTAAACGAAGATGAGTAACCTCACTGCATCTCATGCCATATACTGATAGTAGCATTAATATGGCATAGTCTCTGATGTCTACTAGACTATCACTGACACTATTTGCTAGTAACCTTTTGACATCACTCCAGTATGGTGCAGAAGGCAGTGACTCATCTCTATATACACGTGGTGCTTTAATAGTACTTGCCAAGTGTTTTGGACACCAGCCTTGATCCTCGGCATATCTCAAGAAGGAGCGCAGTATTGAAGCGTAAAGTTGCACAGTGCGTCTTGAGTGATGATCAATATCATGTTTGCCTATGATTATCTCATCTACGATGAGTGGTGTGAGCTTAGTAAATTCTTGCTGCTTCTGCTCAATACTGGTAAGAAAAATTCTAAGTTGATAAAACCTGGAAAGAATTGTACATTCGGACAGTCCTTGTTCCTGCCTCATGTAACTTATATACTGGTTGAGATATTCTTCAAATGAAATAGGCTGCTTGGTTTCCTGTAAACAACCTAGCATTTTAAACCACCTCGCAGCATTTCGAATAAATTGTCTTTTTGCAAATTTTGAATATTTGCTTTTCTTATGTATATTCTGTGGATCTCTTGTCCGGCGCCACCTCACTGCTGCTTCTTCAATTTCACTCAATGTTACTATCCTTACTTGATAAAAGTCTAAAAACTGTATGATGATCAATAGATACTGCGCTATTATACGAATGGTAGAAGTTACTGCTCCACAATCACTCCAATACTGTAGATACATCACCCTTTCCTCAACTAACGGAGCTGTCGAATGGCGGGCTATTGTATGAGATTGCACAAAAATCTTCTGGAACACTGGGATAACTGTTTTTACTGGGCGTTTTAAACGACATAGTTTTGCCAGCCAGTGAGTGGCATACCAAATAAAACGTTTTTTCCCAGTTTTTGAAAAGGCTGCCTTTTTTTGTGGGTTATTAGATTGATATCTAGCCCAGAGATCAGCAGCTACTTCAACTTCTTCTATAGTCACAATATCTGTAGTATCTAACTGTAGATACTCAACAATGCGTACAAGATATTGCGCGATAGTTGTGAGAGTGCTGTGAGCTTTACCAGCTTCATGCCAATACTGGAGATAATTTAAACGCTCCTCCAGCAATGGTGTGTTAATATGCTTTGTAACGTAATAGCTGCTTCTGAATAGTTGGTTAAACATGATCTTCCTCCTTTCTGGTTTATTGAAATTATGAACAACCAGTGTTAGGATAACCTACATCATGCAAAAATTATGTTGTTTAGATGATAATAAAGGGGTAAGAAGAATAAGGAATGTTGACCCAACACAACATAACTGGCTTGGCAACATAAGGCAGGTTATGTGATGCACCACATAACCTACCAACAGCGATTGGTCGCATGGCTCGTTCAGCCGCATTATTATCGATCTCGATTTTGCCATCATCTAAAAAGCGCCTTAGTGCTGCCTCGTTATTTAGCGCATAGTTTATCGCCTTGGCAGTCGGAGATTTTGCTGGCAAGTCCTTTTTGTATTTTCTAAAATCGTTAAATAATTTTTCTACCAATTCTTTTGATTTTTGCTGTCGATATTTCATCCTCTCCCCAGGATCAAGACCTCTGATTTCGGATTCAATTTTATACATCTCTGATATCTGTCCCAGAATCGATATCGCTATACTTGCCTTATCATATACCACTGTTATTTCATAAAACTTCCGCCTGGTATGAGACCAGCACCCAGCTTCGGTAATCTCTGCTTCTGGATTATCCTGGTTCTGATATAGCTGATCATAACCAGAATAGGCATCTGCATGTAATACGCCTCTAAAATCCTTTAAATGTTCCTTTGGCCTCTCACCTTTACGGTCAGGGCTATAAAAATAACAAACTGCTGGTGGCTCGGTTTCTCCGTATGGACGCCCATCCCTAACATATGTCCATATCCTCCCGGTTCTTGTCTTGCCAAGTCCAGGGGCAAGTACCTTTACCGGTGTATCATCACCATGTATATGGTTGCTTGAGAATATCTCTTGTTGCAAGCTCTCTATTAATGGCTGTAATAATCTGGAGCATTGTCCGGCCCAGCCAGTCATAGTACTTTGGGCTATTTCAATCCCCTCACGTAAATATATTTGATGCTGGCGATATATTGGCAAGTGGTTGCAATATTTCTGGATCAATATATGTGCTAGCAATCCAGGTCCTGCTTTACCCTTATCTATGGCTTTTGATGGAGCATAAGCTTGCATTATCTTTTCACATGCAATGCAGGCACAGCGTGGCCTAATATGACGTATTACCTTAAATGATGATGGAACATATTCCAAAGTTTCAGATATATCATCAGCTATTTTACGCCAATTCGTTCCTCCACATTCCGGGCAAGTTGCCTCTGGATTAAGTATAATATCTTCTCTTGCCAGATGTTCCGGAAATTTTAAACGTTTTGGTTTTTCCTTATTCAATTCTTTGCTTGTACTAAAGTCAGTAGCAACTGCTTCAGCGCAAGTCAGTTCATTCTCTTCAATCCATAATTCCAGTTGTTCTATTTGGCTATTTAATTTCTCAGATAACCTGCCAAATTTCTTAGCTTTCAATAATTTTAATTGATACCTGAGTAAATCATTCTCTGAGAGTAAGCTTTCTTTTTCTGATACTAAAGTAGTATTTTGGGTTTGCAGTGAATCATTTTCTATTGCTAAACTCGCAATAATTTGATGCAAATTTTTTACTTTGGATGGTAAGTTTTTAAAATCTATTTTCATAGATAATTTATATCATAAACCCTTTGCAGTATCAAGGTTTGATGCAATAAATCATCTAAAAATATAGTCAGGAATAGATATATTTTATCCACTATATTTAGGAGGCTGTGACCATTTTGGACTCCTCCAATCAATGCCTTCCAGTAACATTGATAATTGTGCCCTGGTTATCCCTAATGTTCCTTGATCTTTACTCTTAGGCCAAGTGAACTTGCCTCTATCCAAACATTTGTAAAACAGGCAAAAGCCTTGCCCGTCCCACCATAACAGCTTTACCTTATCTGCCTGCTTGCCACGAAAGATAAACATTCCTCCACTGGCAAAAGCTTCTGACAATAACCTTTGTGCTAATACCGATAAACCGTTAATTCCCTTGCGCATGTCGGTACAACCAGTGCAAAGGTATATCTTAATATCACGGGGAGTATTCAGCATACTTCCTCTAATGTCTTGACCACAGATATTAAAACAGAGCTCTTGATTTGCCCCTGCATGGATATTGAGAGATTACTAAATTTTAAAGTAACTTCCTGTAAATTTAGTGATTGCTCCGGTTCATTAATAGATAATTCTATAAACTGGCCGCTTAATCCGGATGTTGCTGCCGGCAGTTCGGGTATAACTGAGGATAGCGTTGATTTATTACACCTACTGCGCCAGCCATATATGGTATTTTTGGAAATTCCGTACCGCCTTGCTAACCCAGCTACCACACAGCCTGGTTGCAACGATTCCTCAATTATCATGTTTTTTAATTCTAACCTTACCTTCTTGCCTGGCATATAGCGTCTCCTACTTTTTCAATTGTAAAAAAAGAGTAGTTTATCCCAGCTTCCTAATATTCGCTAGACCACCTTCGCCGTGGCATTACAAAGTAACTGATATTGATGTAAAAAATAAAGATATCGAGCTCGAAATGATGTATGATCAACAAGCAGCATTTGCTCGCTATAGAGAGCTAGTAAAAGCTCGTAGGGAAAAAGAGAAATTGCATCCGAGAGATCCTGAAATATATCATCACTATATCTATAAAAAATAATATTATAGTACATAATAATCAATTATATCACTAAAACTTTAAAGAATAATCCAGCAAACAGGGAAATTTTGTAATGATTTTATAATTCTTCTTATCAAGATTAAATGACTCTATCAAAATTTCTGGCCAACTTTATCTTATTCTATAAAGTTAATTATTTAACCTATTAATACTCCTAATTTATGTATTTCCTTACTAATTTCCTTAAAAGCAACCATTTGTCTAAAATAAATGATCGATGAACCTGGAACATATAAGACATAGGTCGCCAGTAAACTTCCTAGTGCATATAATAGCATGCGTTAATGCTTAGACTATTAAAAAGGTGTATTTAAAATTAGAAGATTTTACTAATCAACCACTTTCATCTGAGAGATGAAAGTTTGATCTTTGCGACTAGAAGTCGCTTATCAAGCTAAAGCTCATTCTAGCCTAATATTTGAAGTAAAGTCGGTCTCATGAGCGTCAGTGTGTTTGTTGATATATTCGTTAATCATATCATCTGTAACATTACCGCTAGTTGAACTGAAGTATCCTCTGCCCCATAAATGTCTACCCCAGTATTTCTTTTTTAGTATCGGAAATTCTTCCTGTATTCTTTTAGATGATCTTCCCTTAGCTTTCTGAACAAATTCACTAATTTTAATATGCGGAGGAATATTTGCAAATATATGGACATGGTCGCTTGATACAACGCCATTTTCTATCTTTATACTCATTTCCTCAGCTACCTGTAACACTAGTTCCCGAACACGTTTTTTTATGTCGTAAGTAAGTACCTTATAGCGATATTTCGTTATCCATACTATATGATAACGATGATAAAAAACTGAATGTGATCTTTTGTTATAGTAAGTCATAGACTTATGATGCTACCGCATCATGGCGCATTAGACAAGCTAAAGCTTTTCCATCTGGAAGATGGAGGTTTTCACCACCAAAGGGACTATAAATCTATGTTCTTATCCTAAACATTTTAAAATAGACTGAAATTTACTGGTCTATGTGATGTATACTTAAAATAGAACGATATTTAATAAAAAATAAGGTTTATTCAAGATTATATTCCTTAGGGGTATTGCGCTTTACCGCGCTCTAGCCTTAAAGAATTTAATAAGGGCTTAAGAGGTGTATGTGGGTTTATTGAGGCTCTTTCCAAGTAAGTGTGTAAATTTCTAGGATAGGTTATATTAAGAATAATATAATTTAATAGGAATAAAACATGAGTAAGAGCAATCAAGAAAAAATAAAGCAAGCAGTAGATTTGTTAATAGATAAAGATACTGATTTAACAAGTTTTTTTGCTAAAGACGGGATGTTAAAAGAGCTTACAAAAAATCTATTTGAAAGGGCTTTAAAAGCAGAAATGGACGAGCATCTTGGCTATAGCAAGTATGGCAGAGGGGAAACGGAGAACAGCAGGAATGGAGTTGGCAAGAAGAGCCTAATTACCGAAGGAGGAGTATTAGAACTAGAAGTACCCCGTGATAGAAATGCTGAATTTTCTCCGGTGCTATTACCGAAGCGCCAGACTAGGATCGATGGGTTAGATCAGAAGATATTATCACTGTATGCAAAGGGAATGAGCGTCTCTGACATTAAGATGCAAATTCAGGAATTGTATGGAGCTGAAATAAGTGAGAGCTTAATTAGCAGAGTTACAGATAATATAATGGATGAGGTCAGAAGCTGGCAACATAGGCCTTTAGAAGCGATTTATGCTATTGTATATTTTGATGCCTTAGTAGTTAACGCGAGTTGCCAATTAATGTAAGTGCTAGAAGCTAGATTTTTAGAGGGATATAGGTTATTTTATATTTTTCATCAACTAAAAATAACCTATGAAAAAAGATTTTACCGCAATTTATTGCTTTGTCGATGATTTTATAAAAAGTTTGGCGAGTAATTTTTCTACAATTACTAGTAGAAAATCTAAGCCAGGTATAAGTAATTATTTATCAATAAGCGAAGTACTAACAATAATAATTGGTTACTATAATTCTTGTTGTGATTGTTTTAAACATTATTATCAACAAGTAATCATGTGCTATCATACAATAGACTTTAAACTTGTGAGCTATGCGAATTTTACTAAATTGATAGGCAGAAATATGCCGTATTTAATGCTATTGTTACACCATTTACTTATAAAATGCACTGGCCTTTCTTTTGTGGATGCTACCAGTATAGCAGTTTGCAAGAATTACCGCATCAACTCACATAAAGTGTTTAAAGGAATAGCGGCAAGAAGTAAAACCACAAAAGGATGGTTTTTTGGACTCAAACTACATTTGATCATAGATCCAGAAGGCAATCTGATCAAAGTTTCTTTTAGCAGTGGTAATAAGGATGACAGAAAAGGGTTGAGAAGCATGATTTCTGGTATTTATGGCAAAGTTTTTGGAGATCGCGGTTATATATCTACAGAGTTGTTTGAAGATTTATACGCTAAAGGCATTCAGCTTGTCACTCGAGTTAAAAAGAATATGAAAAATATGCTAATGCCAATTGCAGATAAGGTAATGTTGCTCAAAAGAGCACTGATAGAAACCGTGATAGGAAAACTTAAATTTCTTGATAAATTGGAGCATTCTAGGCATAGATCAGTTACAAATGCATTTAGTCATATGCTATCTTGTTTGATCAATTACCAGTTGCAAGAAAATAAGCCTTCTATAAAAAGTTTGCTACCAATAGAGGATCTAGATATGCAAAATTAATTGGCAACTCGCGTTAGTTAAAGTAAGACAGGATAAGAGGATTATTAACAAGGCGGTATATGTATTAACCCACCAATTAAATACCCGACATAACTATTGCCAAGAAGGAAGGAATTTGTATAATGCAATAATGTCAAAAAGTGAAGATTTTAGGAAATTATCAATAAGCGCACAAGCGTCGATGAGAAAGATTGCTCTAAAACTAGTAAAAAGAGGAGAGAGTCAATCGTCGGTAGGTGAATTAATAGGAGTGAGTCGCCAGACAGTAAATGAATGGGTAAGGAGGGAAAAGAGAGGCGACAAGTACGCAATTAGTGGGAAGTTAAGAGGTAGAAAGATAGGAGAGAAAAGGCTTATAACCGAAGATCAAAGTAAAATAATACAAGGGTACGTAAATATCTCTAGACCAGAAGATCACAATATCAAATCAGCATTATGGTCAAGAAAATCAGTTAATGCACTCATCAAAAAACATTGTGGATTTTTTCTTCCCCTAAGTACAATAGGCGAATATTTAAGAAGATGGGGGTATACTGCACAAAAGCCAAAGAAGTTAGCATATGAGCAGCAACCCAAAAGGGTTCAATTTTGGTTAGATGAAGAATATCCGTCAATAGCCAAGCAAGCAGAATATGAAAAGGCAGAAATACATTGGTGCGACGAAGTAGGGATAAAACAAGAGTGTCAGGTATTACAAAGCTATTCTTTAAAAGGAAAAACCCCTGTTGTGATTCATAAATCGAAGAGATTTAGTATAAACATGATATCCACTGTTACAAATAACGGTAAGCTAAGGTTTATGCTGTACGAAGAGACACTAAAAACAAATGTATTTATAGAATTTTTACGGAGGTTGGTAAAATACTCCAAGAAAAAAATCTTCTTAATCCTAGATAATCTCAAGGTTCATCATAGCAAAAAAGTACAAATATGGACTCGGAAACATAAAAAGAAAATTTCTTTATTTTTTCTGCCTCCGTATACTCCGCAACATAATCCGGATGAATATTTAAACAACGATTTAAAAAGAAATGTAAATAGGAAACATATACCTCTTACAAAATCTGAACTCCAAGGGAATTTAAAATCTTACCTAAGGACTCTGCAAAATAACCCAGAACATATCAAAAGATTATTTCAGGCGAAAGAAGTAAAATATGCCGCCTAAGTCGGGTATTTAATTGGTGGGTTAATAGCTTTGGGCATAGATTTAACTGGTAGGAAAGATATTTTAGGGTTATGGATCAGTGAGAACGAAGGAGCTAAATTTTGGCTAAATAATTTTACTGAAATGAAAAACAGAGGATTAAAAGATATCTTGATCGCCTGTAGTGATAATTTGACCGGTATGAGTGAAGCTATAGCTGCCGTATATCCGGAAACTGAACATCAGTTGTGTATCGTCCATCAAATAAGGAGCAGCTTAGCATACGTAAGCTATAAAGATAGGAAGAAAGTTGCTGCTGATTTAAAGTTAGTATATGGCTCGGTTACTGAAGATGAAGCCCTAGGGGCCTTATCTGATTTTGATCTGAAATGGGGAAAACAGTATCCCCACATAGCAAAATCCTGGCAAAATAATTGGGAAAATCTGGTAGTTTTTTTACAGTATCCTGAGGTTATTAGGCGGATAATTTATACAACCAATGCGATAGAGGGTCTAAATAGCCAATTACGCAAAGTGACAAATAATAAGCGGGTTTTTCCTAGCGATGATTCTGTTTTTAAGACTTTATACTTGACAATAGATTACATTACGCGAAAATGGAGTATGCCTATTCAAAATTGGGGAGAAGCTATGGCCCATTTTTTGATAAAATTTGAGGGTAGAATTTAAGTGCCTATTTTTGAATTTACACACTTAAATAGACAGAGCCCTGCAAATTTTTTGTTAAAGTCGCTGACATTTTTATTGGACTGATTTACCACATTAAGAGTTGACTTATTCCAAGCCGGATGTTTACGAAATCTACGTCCATTAGGATTTCACCGCTTGGTAGAGTAGAAGAAGTCAAAAACTCATCTTTACCGATTTTGATTTTTAGGGACTGATATTTTGGATGAATGTCTTTTCTCATGCTGCTACCTTATATTTTATTTTTTTAATTTCTTTTCTAATAGATTTGGCATTATCAGACATCTTAAAGACTTTTGCGTTTAGCATATAGGAATCAAAGCCTCCTGCTTTTTCAATGCTACGTAAGCATCGTGCAACTACTTTCAGCTTATATTCCTGACCCGTTAATTCACTGTGGCACTTAACAATTTTAATGTTAGGCTCAAAACGCCTTCTGGTTTTTCTTTGAGAGTGAGATACGTTATTACCGAACTGTACCCCAACACCTGTTAATTCGCATTTACGAGACATGGTTAATTCCTATTCTTATTTGATAAAATATAAAACTTAATTTTCCAGAAAAAGATACATAATTTTCTTCTTACTGTCAAGGTTTTAAAGTTTTTTATCTTACCTGATTTAGAAACAACACTACCTGAATTTTTGTCTAAATTTTTTGTCCGGTATATCTCACAAATCATTATTGAAATTGTAACCAATCTTTTAGCCTGGAATATCTATTAGAGCTTTTTCCATCTTTTACCGCCATGGCAAAAGCTTTTTTCTCTCCGATAATAACTACAAGTTTCTTACCACGTGTAATTGCCGTATAAACAAGATTACGCCTAAGCATCATGTAACTTTGCATGGTAATAGGAATAATAACTGCCGGATACTCTGATCCTTGTGATTTATGTATGGTGGTTGCATAGGCCAGGGTGATTTGATCCAAATCATCATAGTCATATACTACCTTATTGCCGTAAAAATCAATAGTTACCTCTTGTTCTTCCTGATTGATAGCACTAATTACACCGATATCTCCGTTATAAGTATCCTTGTCGTAGTTATTTTCCGTTTGCATTACTTTATCACCGACTGCAAAAATCTGTCCAAATTTTGTAATCCCTTTTTCATAATTTGGGTTTAATACTTTCTGTAATTCAGTATTAAGTGATCTTGCTCCAATGCCACCTCTTTGCATGGGGCATAATAATTGAATATCATTTATGGGATTCAGATTAAATTTCCTAGGTATTCTATCGCATGTGATAGTAATTATCTTATTGATAATATCGTCTCCCGGCTCTGCTTTGATAAAGTAAAAGTCACTATTACCTTTATGGAAGTTTAAATCAGGTAATATACCTTTATTAACCTTATGGGCATTAGTGATTATCGCACTGCTTTCCGATTGGCGAAAAATCTGATTTAATCTCACGGTTGTAATGATACTGGAATTAATAACGTCTTTTAGCACCTGTCCTGCACCAACAGAAGGTAATTGATCCACATCACCGACTAATAAAAGACCAATATGATCGGGTAGAGCTTTTATCAAAGCATAAAATAAAGTGACATCAATCATTGAGCTTTCATCAACTATTAAATAATCACATATAAGTCTATTGTCCTCATTATACTTAAAACCTCCTCCTGAAGAGTTAATTTCTAATAATCTATGTATAGTGGTTGCATCCAGGCCGGTTGTTTCACTTAGACGTTTAGCGGCTCTACCGGTTGGAGCACAAAGTTTGACATTAAGCTTTTTAAGTTCTAATAGTTTAAGCAGAGCTTTTACTAAAGTTGTTTTGCCGGTACCGGGACCGCCGGTAATAACCATAAGTCTTTTTGATAGAGCTTTGATAATAGCTTCTTTCTGGTTATCTGCTAACCGGATACTCAGCTTTTGTTCTATTTCGGGAATTAACTCTTGTGAGTTATTATTCCCCCATGGTACATCTTCTTTATCAATAGATAAGAGCATCTTTGCTATCTGTTTTTCATAGAAGTGATAACTAGCTAGGAATATGCATGGCTTATCTTCTATAAGATCACAAATAATGGTTTTTGATTCAATTTCTTTTTCAATAGCCAGCTTTACTAAACTGGAATCTATACCAAGTAATTTCTGAGTGTTTTCTATTAAGGTCTCCAAGGGTAGGGCGCAATGCCCATTGGAAGTTGCTTCTAATAATGCATAAGACAAACCGGCTCTAGCACGGATAAGAGAATCTTTTGCAATACCTAAGTTAGAGGCAATCGTATCTGCTGAAACGAATCCAATACCCCTTATGTCTTTAGCTAATTGGTATGGATCCTTGGATACTATGGCAATTGCTTCTTCCCCATAGGTTTTAAATATTCTGGTTGCTCTTGTTGTACCGACCCCATGAGATTGAAGAAAGATCATGATTTCCCGTACAATTTTTTGATCCTTCCAGTTATTGCAAATACTATTTGCTCTAATTTTACCTATTCCGTCTAAAGTAGATAATAATTCCGGTTTGTGTTCAATTACATCAAAAACTTGATCACCAAATGCAGTAACCAACTTTTTAGCAAAATGAGCTCCTATTCCTTTGATAAGACCGGAGCCTAAATATTTTTCAATTCCTTCTAAAGTATCCGGTGGAAGAGCTTTCAGAAAATCAGCTTTAAATTGCTTGCCATGATTGCGATCATTGTACCAAATGCCGCTACATTTGATATATTCCCCGGCAGATACGGAAGGGACGCTGCCTGTAACGGTGACTAGATCCTTGTGGTTTTTAACCTTAACCCTTAAAACGCAAAACCCGTTTTCAGGATTATGATAAGTAATGCGCTCGATGTTACCCGATAGATATTCTTTAACATTTTGATTATGTATGCTCATGTGTATCTTTTTAAGAGGTACACAGTTTTTGAAACCATTCCAGCTTATCTCGGTATTTTACATGATTATTGGATTTATTGTTTGTACTTGAGAATCTGCTATAAGCATCAAATATTTCTACAGGTATATTAATCGAAGATGTATTGTAGATGTTAGAGCGTAGGTAATTTATTTCCTCGGCTACCTTATCTTCGTTCAGTTCAATAGACCAGGCCCTATATTTATCGTTCTGACTCATGCTCCATCTATAACCTCGTGCTTTTAACAGTTCTTTACTATCATATGGAGAGTTAACTGCATATAGCTTGAACCTGATAGCCTTAGATTGAGTAAGTAACTCTTTTAATACCGGTACCTGTGATTTTGGTAACTGCTGCGCTAAAAGGTGAACACCTGCGAGACAATCATTTATTGCTCTGTGTCCTTCATGGAAAAACCCGAATTTATAAGCAATGTATTCGAGTTTACGACTTGAGATCCCTTCTTTATCCCAGTCAACGTCATACATTAGACAACCCCAAGCTTTTGGTGGAAGCGAAGGGAAGGTGGTTTCAAGGAATGTACGATCAAACTGAGCGTTGTGAGCGATAATCAGGTCAACATCCTGCAAGTAATTAGCAACTGCATTTTCTTGTATTTTCTGGCCTTTTACCATATCATCGTTAACTCCCGTAAGTTCTGTAATATACTCAGTTATCGGGATGCCCGGATCTTGATAGCCGCTAAAATCACCCAGCAGGCGAAAGATGGAGCCGTGCCTGTTATATTCAAACTTGACCATTCCAAGTTCTATCAATTTATCCTGTGTATAGGATAAACCTGTTGTTTCAATATCCAGAAAAACAGCGATCATTTTATCATCTTCATCGCCGGTATTATAATATTCCGGCCTCTGATATTTTTTAGTGACTCTGTAATGGCCTGAATTATTTAAAATAGTAGCTAGATTCTCTATATCCTCGTGTTGCATCTTCTAAAAATAGTTCAATATATTTTATAAGTACCGAAGTACCTAACGAATCTAAACAGGTTATTACAAGTTCCATGCTCTTACAACTAAAATTAAATTAGGTATGGAACATGCAAATTTGATCATGTATAAATAAAGTTAACATTAATTTTATTTCAAAGGCAAAAATACGCTAAAGTGACGTTATTACTAAAACCGGTTTACTTTTATAATTTGGGTTATCTAATAACTTATCTGATTATTAGATGTAGAGTTTATCTCGGTGAATATCAGAGAAAAATCAAGGAAGAGTTTAGCATAACTGATATAAAAGGTGATCATTACGTTCTTGTACAGGGAAAACAGATAATCGGTATAGTTAGAATAATGTATGAAAACGGTATAGCAGATTTAGCCAGGGTAACGGTTATTAAGGAATACAGGAATCAGGGGTACGGAAGGGAACTTATGAAACGGGTTATTAATGAAGTAAGAAATAGCCGAAAGGCAGAAATAATAAGGCTCTCTATAAGCGATAAAGCGATGCTGGATTTTTACCAACAGTTTGGTTTTAAGGAAAACGGAGAAGTCTATTTTCATAATATCCCATCAATCAGCATGATAAAAATTCTTTAACGGATAAGTAGGGGAAACGGTATGAACTTTAACATGGACTCAGTAATATTTACCGGGTTTTTGGTAGCTAATTTGTGGCTCGGTCTTTCTTCAAGTAGGGGAATTAGAAACATAAAGGAATATGCTATAGGTGATAGGAATTTCAGCACTGCTACAATTTCGGCAACGATAGTTGCTACCTGGATTGGCGGTGGATTTTTCTGTACTCTTATTCCCGAATCTTATAGTAACGGTTTGCATTTTATATGGGTTACTTTGCTTGGTGATATTCTCTGTCTATCGCTAATAGCCTTGTTTTTTGCCCCGCGTATGAAAGAGTTTTTAGGTAAAGTGTCTATCGCATCGGCTATGGGGGATTTATTTGGGAGGAGGGTCCAGATAGTTACGGCAATTTCAGGGTTCATAGGTATTAGCGGTCTAATTGCCATGCAGTTCAGGATAGCCGGCATGATGTTTGAATATGCTCTTGGTTTTGCCAACATATACGGTATTTTATTAGCGGGAATTATAGTAACCTCATATTCCGCTTTAGGAGGAATAAAATCAGTTACTTTTACAGATGTAATACAGTTTCTGACTTTTACTGTTGTAATGCCTACGCTTGCCTATTTTCTTCTGGAAAGCCTGGAGAATATTGACGCTATTACATATACGATAAATACCAACCCTATTTTTGATTATAAAAAGGTTTTTGATTTTTCAGAACCTCAATCACTTTATCATCTTTTTATATTTTTCTTTTTTGCGATTCCTGGATTTAGCGTTGCAACTTTCCAAAGGGTTGCTATGGCAAAAAATACAATACAGGTTACAAGGTCTTTTCTTGTAGCAGCTGTGGTCTGTTTTGTAATTGGAGCAATTATTTGTTTTATTGGAGTATTAGTACTGTCTATTAATCCTAATCTACCATCACAGGGTGTAATAAAATATCTGGTTTCTGATTATGCTGCTGTAGGATTAAAAGGAATAATTCTAGCCGGGGTAATGGCAATGGTTATGTCTACGGTTGATAGTTATATCAATGCTACCGCCGTTATTATTGTTCATGATTTTTGTAAACCTTTAAGAATTAAGTTTATTAAAAATGAATTATTCTCAGCTCGTATTGTATCATATCTAATAGGTTTTGCCGGGATAGTTTTAGCTTTATATGGAAGTGAGAGCGGTCTTTTACAGTTATTCATTCTAGCTAATTCATTTTATATGCCAATTGTAAGTGTTCCATTTTTAATGTCACTGCTGGGATTCAGGAGTTCGGAAAAATCCGTGTTATTGGGAATGGCAGCGGGGTTACTGACTGTTCTGGCCTGGAAAGTGCTCGATATAAAAGCCGTGAACAGCATAGTGATTGGTATGCTCGCTAATCTAACGGTTTTAATGAGTAGCCATTATGTTCTCAAACAACCGGGAGGTTGGGTCGGTATTAAGGATAATAGCGATCTAATGAGGGTTCGCAAAGAAAGGAAGAGGAAACTCAAAGAGTTCTGGTCGGAGATTAAATCCCTTAATATTGTAGATATCTGTAAAAATAACTGTCCTTACGGTGAGGGTTTGATTTCAATACTGGGCTTTTTTGTAATGATTTCTATTTTTAGTAGTACACATACTTTAGAAAAAGAGTATCAACTGCGTTATGCTAAACTATTCAATATATTGTACCCGGTAACTCTCTGTAGTGCAGCGCTTCTTATTAGCTATCCATTATGGCTTCAAAAATGGAAAGAAAAAAAGTTGGTCGGTATACTATGGAATTTTGTCAGTTTGGCAGTATTAGTGTGCTTTTCTTTTTTAATTGTACTCGTTAGTGAGTTTTCTGAAATTCAGCTAATGGCGTTTATGATAAACATTATCGTCATATCTTCACTGAGTAAGTGGACAGTATCATTATTTAACATTTTATTTGGAGTTACTCTGGTTAGTTTCTGTTATGAACATTATCACCCATTAGGTATTGTTGAATTTGGTTTTACCTCGTCGCAATTTAAAATAATTTATTTGCTTTTATTGATTAGCAGTTCACTAATATTTTTCTTAAAACCTAACCAGCAATATCAGGAGTTTACAAAAGAAAAGAACAGGCACTTGAGCAGTAGAATAGAAACAAGGGAAAAAGAAGTAGAAGAGGCATTGGCTCTTAAAACTGAATTTATCCGTAATATGAACCACGAATATCATGCACCTATGACCGGAGTAATAAGTATGGCCGAGACTCTGCAAGCAGGTTATGATAAGCTAACTGATGACCAGAAAAAGCAGGCTATTGACGTAATTGTAAAAAGTGCCCATAACCTTAAAGTATTTGATGAGAATCTTGCCACTCTGTCTGATTTAAGTAAACCTCGTTATAAACTTCAGAAAGAGAAGTTTAATTTTAGCGATCTGGTATATGAGAGGGTAGAGACCTGTCGTAAACTGTATGATGAGAATAAGGAAGATAGAGAATGTATTTTAAATGTTGAAGAAAATATAATGATCAACGCTGACAGGAATTATATGATTCAGTTACTGGATAATTTGGTTATCAATACTATTAGTTATTGTAAAGAAGGTCGGATTACCATTACCTTGAATCAAGACAGGAATCACGTACGCTTAAGTTTATCCGATGAAGGAATTGGTATACCTAAAGAAGAGCTTTATGAGATATTTGAGCCTTTTACTGTCAGCTCCAGAACTCGTACTCCCGCAGGGGGAAGAGGTGTCGGCCTTGCTGTTTGTAAACGTATTCTAGAGGTTCATGGCGGTACTATTAAGGCCGAAAGTGATGGAAAAAAGGGAGCAACTTTTACGGTGATACTTCCGGTTTAGGGTTGACTTGATAGGACTTACCGCTAAGAGATAGTAAACCTGCCAGTATAAAGATCTAATAACAGTTAGGATTGGATTAGCAAGGAATTATCCATAAGCAGAAAACGATATCGGGTATATCAGAAAATCCTTGTTGTCTCTAACCTTATAGCAGGTATCGAAACCCTAACGTGAAGGATTGACGGCATCCTTTAATTTTTGCCCAACCTTGAACTTTGGTTGATTATAAGCAGGAATATTTAAGGTTGCACCGGTTCTTGGATTACGTCCTGTCCGAGCCGGAATCTTACCGATAGTAAAATGACCGAAACCAACCAGTGATATTTCCTTACCTTGTTTCATTGCATCAATTACCGATGAGGTAAATATATCAATAACATCGTGAGCATCTTTTTGGGTAATATTATGTAGCAGGGCAATATGTTTACTAAATTCTTCCTTATGCATGATTATCCTCATTAATTAGTTTAAAACCTGGAATCCAGCCATTTTAACATTGCACTTGATTTAGTAAACTAAATTCTGATTTTTTAGTTTTGACATTTTTACCTCATTCAATAAAAATTTTGTTTTCTTCTAAATTTTACTGTTCAACAGCTTCAATAAAGTTAACTATATTTTTAACAGTTACTATATGGTTAACTTTATACCTATAAGAGCAACAACTCCTTTTACTTTTCTTGCTTTTAACTCCGAATAAAATTCAGGTTTTCCCTTTAATCTATAATTATGAAGCTCTACATAAGGTTTTAATCCAGGAGCTAATAAATGACTGATATTCAGTTTTACACTATCAACTTTATTTTTGAATTGTTCTGAACCGAAATAAGATAATGTAATTGTTGTAGCATTATATTTATAAGCTGCTCCTGCATTATAATAATGAGTCTTTAAACCCGTTTTATGTAATTCTTTATTGGAAAAACTTTTTTCAAAAGAACCATAACATGCATTATATTTAAAATTGTTTACTTTTAGTTCAGCTCCTATGTTAAAAGTTCCCAAGTTATGGAACTTATATTCTTGAGGGTTTTTATCGTCCTTATTGGTAAATTTCTTGATTTTACCCACAGACTTACCGTACTCACCGGTGGTAGTTAACTTCAATTCTACGTCTTCTGCTAATTTTTGTTCTAATGATAAACCTATAGTAACTGCATCCTTGATAGACCTGTCTATTTCAAATCTATCAACACCGTTTGCATATATTCCGTGTTTTCTGATCCCGTCTGATTTTACTGATGGATTATCTACACCCGTATTAGCCGTATCAGGTGTATAAGATACGCCGAGTTGTATTTTACTGGAGTCATTTATGGATAATTTAGGGGTATAATAATTTATTGTGCGTGGCGGTTCACTGCTATAACTAGCTAAATCTAAACCGGCAACTACCGAATCACCTAAAAAACACCCTTCACCTGTTAAAAAAGACGGATTAGCTTTAGTATCCTGTTTTAGATATGCTGTATTTGTTTTTATATATTTTATAGTATAGGAAATTCAAAATTTGTAACCAGAAAAATCATCAATCAGCTTTTTAAAAATTCGTTTAATAAATATGTAGTTACCAGCCACAATATTAGAAATTATCAACACTTTTACAAAAATCTCTGCCAGAATTATCTAAAAATAGGTTCAGTTTTACAAATTATGTGGCCAAGACGTGAAAGAAGTGTTCGCCATAATGATGTTATCTAGGCGTTGATAATAATTCATTGATTCTTATTAATAACAATGGCGGAGATAAACCGTAATAAACTTGCCGCAGATTCATACATTTATTGCAATTATAGCAAAACAGAGGATCTATTTTAAAATTCAACCAAATCATTAATCTCCAACTAATGAGCTTGGTTTTCTTATGAACGATTTGATTAATTGCCTTATATACGATAGGTAATTGTACGCCTCTAGTTCTATTAGATAAAAAACCGTAATACCTAATCATTCGAAAATAACGATCTGGTATATGCATAATCAGACTAGCTATGAACTGCATCACGGGCATAGTTATGTGATCAATTGTATTATTATAGTGATCAAGAAATTTAAACGTTACCTGCTTTCCGTCGTAATTTTCTATTCTTGTCTCGGAAATAGGGGGTCGTTTTATATACCGCCCTAAATATTCTATGTTGCGTTTATGATCATCCGATGGTTTTTGTAAATAAACATACCAACTGATTTCGTATAAACTACTCATCCAGTTATTAAAATTCTCAGCATTTTGATATGCGGACGGCAACTTCAAATTACTTGAGATATATTGAAAGCGAAATAACTCAAGGACTCTATGTCTCCACATTTTTTTAATAGGTTCGGCAGGAAAAAATAATTTTTGCCACTTGCCTTTGCTATTTATACCGCCGCAAGTAACCGATAAATGGATATGAACATTACGTTTTAAATCTCTACCGAAAGTGTGTAAGGCAGTAAATATACCAACCACAAGATTTTTCTTTGTAGCTATCTCCTTAATAATTCCTGCTGCAATACCGGAAATCAATCCAAACAGATCACGATTGAGCCAAAATATCGGCCATAAAGAGTCCGGCATTGTAAATGTAATGTGCTGCCATCGTGTTTTTGGTAGAACATTGCTAGCCTTACTCACCCATTGATCCGTTTGTTTCTTACCACAACGAGAACAAAACCTACCTTTACAGCTGAATGCTACCGATTTATTGCGGTTACAATCACGGCAGCTATAACGTTTAAATCCTAAATATTTCGTTCCACACGATATAACTTTAGTGACGTTGAAAATAATGCCGTATCTTAGCTTGCCGTATTTTTTAGCGAAATCGAGACCAATTACCACGGTCTAGAAAAATATGTTTTATAGATATTCCTTTACCGACTATTTCCATAAATTACTTATAGTTAATGTTTTCTTACCAAGGAATCTTTCTTCCTTTGCGTTCTAAATCAAATTCTTTACAATCAGGGCAATAGTAAACAGAATTATACTTATGATTGGGAGATATTTTTCGCAACATTATCCAGAAAGCCTTGGCTATTTCCTTATCTCCTTCGGAAAAAATCTTTTTGATCCTGCTGTAAGGAATTGCTTGCTCTTTAGAAATGGCCTTAAGAGTTTTTACCGCTAATTCATTAACCAAATGCTGCTCAGAGTGCAAGTTACTCATAACTCAATTATATATTATCTTATGTATGTCTAACATTCAGTCTTTATAACTCAAGTTAAAACAAATCAAATACCAGTATTATAATCCTCCATAAATATTTATCGGTCAAGGGTATCTTCTTTTAAGCTGCCACCGATAGGTGGCTTATCTTGTAGGTATGGAACCGTCACTTATCATCATGTTTTTTGCCACCGGTATTGGAGAACCGGCTTCGATACGACCATAATTGTTTTCTAAAAATACATAGGAGCCATTATAATCTTTATTAACTTTCCTTTTAGTTGTGGGTACTAGTATGATCTTCGCACCATAAGTAATCTCCTCAGCCTTATTTGATATAGTAGCAAAAATGGCACTATCATTAAAAAAAGCAAACTTCTCTTTATTTGCCGATATATTCTTTTCAGATTTTTTAAGGTGATTTTCTTTGCTAAAACCACTTTCAAAAGATGCGTATGCTCCTATTTTCATGTTTAAACCAGAAACTACCGGTATTTTCTCATTAGTAATATCATTAGCTAAAACTGTCACACTTATTAGCGATATTGTAAGAAAGCCTGTTATTTTTGTTTTCATAAAAATTTAATAATGATTTTATAATACTTACCTAATTAAAACAGGTATATAACGTAATTTGCAATCATTTATTGTATTAGCTATTATAAATAATTGAGTTTAATGGCTATATAAACAAATAAAGGGGAAACTTATCCAAAGAAAGAACAATAAAAATATTTGAGATAGAAGCATTATGAGTAAAGTATATTTTTCTAAAAGTGTCTTAGTTTTGCAAAAATATACTCCGGAAGATATACAGAAACTGTTAAATAGCGGAAAGTTTAAATCAGAGATAGTCCGTCAGTTAAAAATAAATATACGGGCATTTAATATTTATATAAAAGAACATAATCTTTCTTATACTCCTCCCCCATATAAAGTATGGAAATCCTTAAAATCTCAAGCTAAAAATAAAAGTGCAGAGAAATTTAAAGAGCCTTTAGAGAAGTTTAAAGAAATGTTTGAAGAAAACAAAAGAAAAAGAACCATAAAAGAACTGGAAGATGCTTATTATTAATGAAGTGTAAATATTGTTTACAAACTAATGTAGTAAGAAATGGCGAATACTACAGGTGCAGGGGTTGTAAAAGAAATTTTAGCTATAGTCCGATAGAAGACATAGATCCAGAAGAAATACAGCGCCTTTTAGATAGAGGCATTCATAGGTATGCTATTGCTAGAGAATATCGTTGCACTAACGTTGCTATCAATAAATATATAAAAAAGCACAATTTAATCGAGCCGGTCATAGAAAAAATCACCTTTAAAAAGTAAAAGTTTCCAATAATGCATTCCGGATATCCTGTAAAAACTTATAAACTCATCTTTTATGCAATGCTCTATCTTATCTATGGAAGTAAGTATTGTCCTAGTTAAATGCCGTTCCGGTTTTTTAATCTGTTAATACTTAAATTGTCCCATTAAAGGAAATAATTTAATGAATTATTCATAATTTTCTTATATTCCAACTAATATAAGGTCTATTATATAATTATGATTATTAATTAATTCCCAAAAGTAGAGTAGGGTTAATATTGTAGGAGGGTATTAACGGGTAAGTAAGTATCATAAAGTCGTACAATAGAGAAACACGTTGTACGATAGAAAGTTAAATCTATAAGTTTAATTTAGCAATTATTGATTGGTAATATATGGATTTTAGAAAACTAACCGCTAGACCGAAGAGCTTTCCAGGCGCTTTTATGAAAGCGGCATATGTTTATAAGGTAGTTCGTGGTAACGTTTTATTATGGTACAAGATAAGCCACCTATCGGTGGCAGCTTAAAAGAAGATACTCTTGACCGATAAATATTTATGGAGGATTATAATACTGGTATTTGATTTGTTTTAACTTGAGTTATAAAGACTGAATGTTAGACATACATAAGATAATATATAATTGAGTTATGAGTAACTTGCACTCTGAGCAGCATTTGGTCAATGAATTAGCGGTAAAAACTCTTAAGGCCATTTCTAAAGAGCAAGCAATTCCTTACAGCAGGATCAAAAAGATTTTTTCCGAAGGAGATAAGGAAATAGCCAAGGCTTTCTGGATAATGTTGCGAAAAATATCTCCCAATCATAAGTATAATTCTGTTTACTATTGCCCTGATTGTAAAGAATTTGATTTAGAACGCAAAGGAAGAAAGATTCCTTGGTAAGAAAACATTAACTATAAGTAATTTATGGAAATAGTCGGTAAAGGAATATCTATAAAACATATTTTTCTAGACCGTGGTAATTGGTCTCGATTTCGCTAAAAAATACGGCAAGCTAAGATACGGCATTATTTTCAACGTCACTAAAGTTATATCGTGTGGAACGAAATATTTAGGATTTAAACGTTATAGCTGCCGTGATTGTAACCGCAATAAATCGTTAGCATTCAGCTGTAAAGGTAGGTTTTGTTCTCGTTGTGGTAAGAAACAAACGGATCAATGGGTGAGTAAGGCTAGCAATGTTCTACCAAAAACACGATGGCAGCACATTACATTTACAATGCCGGACTCTTTATGGCCGATATTTTGGCTCAATCGTGATCTGTTTGGATTGATTTCCGGTATTGCAGCAGGAATTATTAAGGAGATAGCTACAAAGAAAAATCTTGTGGTTGGTATATTTACTGCCTTACACACTTTCGGTAGAGATTTAAAACGCAATGTTCATATCCATTTATCGGTTACTTGCGGCGGTATAAATAGCAAAGGCAAGTGGCAAAAATTATTTTTTCCTGCCGAACCTATTAAAAAAATGTGGAGACATAGAGTCCTTGAGTTATTTCGCTTTCAATATATCTCAAGTAATTTGAAGTTGCCGTCCGCATATCAAAATGCTGAGAATTTTAATAACTGGATGAGTAGTTTATACGAAATCAGTTGGTATGTTTATTTACAAAAACCATCGGATGATCATAAACGCAACATAGAATATTTAGGGCGGTATATAAAACGCCCCCTATTTCCGAGACAAGAATAGAAAATTACGACGGAAAGCAGGTAACGTTTAAATTTCTTGATCACTATAATAATACAATTGATCGCATAACTATGCCCGTGATGCAGTTCATAGCTAGTCTGATTATGCATATACCAGATCGTTATTTTCGAATGATTAGGTATTACGGTTTTTTATCTAATAGAACTAGGGGCGTACAATTACCTATCGTATATAAGGCAATTAATCAAATCGTTCATAAGAAAACTAAGCTCATTAGTTGGAGATTAATGATTTGGTTGAATTTTAAAATAGATCCTCTGTTTTGCTATAATTGCAATAAATGTATGAATCTGCGGCAAGTTTATTACGGTTTATCTCCGCCATTGTTATTAATAAGAATCAATGAATTATTATCAACGCCTAGATAACATCATTATGGCGAACACTTCTTTCACGTCTTAGCCACATAATTTGTAAAACTGAACCTATTTTTAGATAGATTCTGGCAGAGATTTTTATAAAAGTGTTGATAATTTCTAATATTGTGGCTTGTAACTACATTTTATTAAACGAATTTTCAAAGTTTTGATTAACAATTTTTCTGGTTACAAATTTTGAAATTCCTATACTATAAAATATATTTTTAGTTGACAATCACAACACGGGAGAAGATAAAGGGATATAGTCCCTGCAATTGTGTTTGAACTTTCAGGATAACTGCAGTTTAAAAAAGAATTCAAAATAAAAAAGCAATAAAAACAGAGTAAAAAAATGATTGGATTAAGAGAGGAATTTTCAGGCATACATATTCAACCTTTTTACAAGAATTATCATTTACCGCAATTTAATTTGACAGAGAAATTAGGGGACGGTTGCGAGATTATCATACCTGATTTTATAATTCAGGAAGAAGCTAAAGGAAATTACGATGTTGCAGACTTTGACAATGATGAAGAAAAGATGTTATGTACAGTAACCGACACGGTCATTGAGGATGCGTTGATGTATGATTGGGTTTACGCTCCTCGTATTTACAATGAAAAAGTAGCGTATCTATGTGATCTAATACCTTTTAAACTCATTACACCCGCTGCAGAGTATAAATTTTTATCTTTTGGCGGTTGTGGGATGGATATGACTTACAAGCTTGAAGCTTACCAGTTATTAGCTGATGGTTCATACGATACTAATTCAAATTTTGCAAAAGAGGGTATTAAGTACTTTGAGCATTATTACGGCAAAGAACATAGTGCCGTAAAAGCAATAAAAGAGTTCCTTGGTTCTTAAATAGCAGCTTAAAAGGAATAAAAGTCATAAGATCCAAAATTCGGTGAAAAGCTATATGCAGCTGTTCTAAAACCTTACTTTAAATGTCTTTATACGGTTTTTACCATAATTTATAATACAATATATAGGTTTTCCAATTAACCGGAAATAAAAAAACAGATTTCTATGCTCTGTCTTTAATATAAAGACGGTGTTGTAAAAAGGTTTTTCCTTAAGACATTATCAGTGCCTAATAGACACTAGAAGCCTCTTCTTTGCTTAGATACACCTTCAGTTGCTTGTATATCCCTATATAACACTCAGTTACTAGCGTATAACCACTATCTTACAATCTAATTCCAGTTGAGACCATATTCTATCAGAGCTATAAACTGTATAGCCGGTTGATATCGCAAGAGCAAGGCATGCCCGATCTCCAAGTGACAGCCCTAAACTTTTTGTTTGGCTAATAATATCAGCACTTGTTAGAGCTAGTTTTGTATCAAAAGGCATAATCTTTTCAATTAAGCTATGAATGATATTGGATACTTCCTCTTTAGAAAGACCTCGTTTTTCTATAAGAAATTTAGCTACTTCTGCAACGTTAACACTGCTCATAATTGATTTTGGTAAAATAGAAGCTACGACTTCGTATCCTTTCTCTTCGGAAAGTAACGTTATTAATGCTGAAGCATCAAGGATTACATATTGATCTGGATTATTCATCTAAGGTAAATTCCTTGTTTTCATTATTTGCATCGATCCTTCTGGAGTCAAGAAATTCATCTACAGCAGAATTAGCATTAGCATTATACTTTTTAAATAATTTCTGCGCAGCTTTAATTTCTTTATTAATACTGACAATATGAAGCTCATCATTTATGGCTCTAATTACAAACGTGTCGCCTTGTTTATAATTTAAAGAGTTTCTAATATTAGAAGGTATTAATATTCTACCGTGCTTATCCATTTGCGAGTGTTCTATTTTCATGGGGTTATTCCTAATACAGTAATTATATTAATAATAACTTATAAAAGTTTTATGTCAATTATATAAATAATGCTATATATAATAATCCGCTATATTTTGAGATAAATATAACGCTCCAAAAACACGGAGCCTGTTGAAAAAATCAAAAAAGTTATTTTTAAGAAAAAATTTTTTCTAATTATAATAAAAGATATTTTTTAATAACAACAAGAAATGCAAGAAGTTCATGTTTATCAACCTAAACCCGTTCAATACTTAGATATTAAGGTGTTAATCCCTAAGAACCATATTTTATGCAAAATAGACAAATTGCTTGATTTATCTTTTGTAAGAGAGCTTACGGCTTCGTACTATTGTTGTAATATCGGCAGACCATTGGTAGATCCCGAACTGTTTTTTAGAATGATAGTAGTAGGTTATATATTTGGTATACAATATGATCGAAAGCTATGCTAGGAGATCATTTATAATCTTGCCTATCGTTTAGGACTGCAAACTAAATTTAGAACAACCTGTTCCCGATCATTCAACTTTGAGTAAAATAAGAGTTAGGCACGGCTCTAAAGTGTTTGAAGAATTTTTTCACCGAGTAGTAGATTTATGTTTAAAAGCAGGGTTAGTATAGTTGGCACTCGACAGTTGGTTCTTTATATCAATCTTCTCCCAGATATTAACCCACCAATTAAATACCCGACATAACTATTGCCAAGAAGGAAGGAATTTGTATAATGCAATAATGTCAAAAAGTGAAGATTTTAGGAAATTATCAATAAGCGCACAAGCGTCGATGAGAAAGATTGCTCTAAAACTAGTAAAAAGAGGAGAGAGTCAATCGTCGGTAGGTGAATTAATAGGAGTGAGTCGCCAGACAGTAAATGAATGGGTAAGGAGGGAAAAGAGAGGCGACAAGTACGCAATTAGTGGGAAGTTAAGAGGTAGAAAGATAGGAGAGAAAAGGCTTATAACCGAAGATCAAAGTAAAATAATACAAGGGTACGTAAATATCTCTAGACCAGAAGATCACAATATCAAATCAGCATTATGGTCAAGAAAATCAGTTAATGCACTCATCAAAAAACATTGTGGATTTTTTTTCCCCTAAGTACAATAGGCGAATATTTAAGAAGATGGGGGTATACTGCACAAAAGCCAAAGAAGTTAGCATATGAGCAGCAACCCAAAAGGGTTCAATTTTGGTTAGATGAAGAATATCCGTCAATAGCCAAGCAAGCAGAATATGAAAAGGCAGAAATACATTGGTGCGACGAAGTAGGGATAAAACAAGAGTGTCAGGTATTACAAAGCTATTCTTTAAAAGGAAAAACCCCTGTTGTGATTCATAAATCGAAGAGATTTAGTATAAACATGATATCCACTGTTACAAATAACGGTAAGCTAAGGTTTATGCTGTACGAAGAGACACTAAAAACAAATGTATTTATAGAATTTTTACGGAGGTTGGTAAAATACTCCAAGAAAAAAATCTTCTTAATCCTAGATAATCTCAAGGTTCATCATAGCAAAAAAGTACAAATATGGACTCGGAAACATAAAAAGAAAATTTCTTTATTTTTTCTGCCTCCGTATACTCCGCAACATAATCCGGATGAATATTTAAACAACGATTTAAAAAGAAATGTAAATAGGAAACATATACCTCTTACAAAATCTGAACTCCAAGGGAATTTAAAATCTTACCTAAGGACTCTGCAAAATAACCCAGAACATATCAAAAGATTATTTCAGGCGAAAGAAGTAAAATATGCCGCCTAAGTCGGGTATTTAATTGGTGGGTTAATATAAAAGGTTATATAGTCTCTCCGTCAAAACTCTCTACCCCTGAATTAGAAGGGGTTTCATGTTATAAATGGCTTACGAAATCCATAAGAAAATGTTATAATTAGCGCATAAAGCTTATGGATTTTAAAGTATATGCCTATAGAAAATATTAGTTTTTCTCAAAAACAAGAAAGATTATTTGGTGAAAAATTATCTATACAACTAAATCGCAAAAACAAATTATATAAACTGAGAGATTTGGTAAATTGGTCTGAACTTGAAGCGCTGGCATTAGCTAAGGTTGAAATCAAGCAATTCGGTAGAAATAAGAAGGATCATAGAGTAATGCTAGGACTATCAATGCTGCAAGCTATGTATAACGGTTCTGATTCGTTTACGGAGGAAGAATTAAAGGAAAATATATATTGGCAATATTTTTGCGGCTATGAGTATATGCAACAAGATATTGACGTATCGGAGGCGACTATACGTAGATTCCGCAATGCTCTGGGAGAGGAAGGATATAAAGAGATTCTAAAAGAGCTTTTGCGTATAGGACTGAAGGTCGGAGCACTCAAAAAAAAGACTTGGAATCGGCGATTATAGATACGACTGTACAGATTAAGAATATCAAACATCCACATGACGTACATTTAATGGAGACCGCAAGAGCAAAAGTAGTAGATCTCTGTAAACGACTTGGTATTTCGCTTAACGAGACATACGCCAAGAGTTTTAAATATAAGACGATCAAGCTTTGGAAGTACAAGGAAGATAGTAAAGCAAGGCAACGTAGAAAAATAATGATAAGCTTAAAAGTCCGCTTAGGTAGGTTGATCCGTATATGCTGGAGAGGTATAGAAAAATCAAAATTAGAACTATCTGCTGAGGATAGCGCCATTTTTACGAGAGTTAAAAATATTCATGCCCAGTCTGTGCTTAAGAAAAAGGACAAGGATATTTATAAAAAAGAGCATAAGATAGTCTATAGCTTTCATGCTCCGGAGGTAGAGTGTATCGGCAAGGGTAAAATGAATAAACCTTACGAATTTGGTAACAAAGTCGGGATTGCAGTAAGCGGCCGAGGCAACTTTATTCTTGGGGTTAAATCTTTTCACGGTAACCCCTACGACGGACATACTTTAGATCAAACGGTATCGGAGCTGCGCAAGCTAAGTCCGGAGACTAGCAAAATTTTTGTAGATCTTGGTTACACCGGCCATAACTTCAAAGAAAAAGGCAAGGTTTTTACCGCCAAGACCAAGAAAGCTTTATCAACCGATGACAAAAAGATGCAAAAGCGGAGAAGTGCAATTGAACCGATAATAGGTCATCTAAAGAATTTTGGTCGTATGGGTAGAAACTACCTTAAGGGAATAATTGGAGATATCGTTAATCCGCTTATCTCTGCCGTTGGCTTGAATTTGCGTAGAATCACTAATATTCTCAAAGAATCCACCGCATAATAATTTTCCGAAAATCTTAATAATTTAAGCAATTAGCATTGCTCAAGAGAGAATCATGAGTAAATTGTGAATTTTTGCCATCATAGCACCTAAATTTTATATTTTTGGTAAAAAAATACCCCAAAAAAATAAAAATGCGATGATTGACTTTTAAAATTATTAAAACTACATCAAAAATTTAGAATTTTGACGGAAAGACTATAGAGAGCGAAAATAAGCTCTCTGTGACTTACAGTATTGATCATTTTTCGTAAAAATCAAGATTTTTATTGTAAATTTTTAAAGTAAGTATTATTTTTATACAAAAAATAATATAATAAATATTAACATTATGAATAACAAGAATGAACATATACTGTATCAAGCAATAGCTGATTATGGAAAATATACAGATAATCAGAATAAAGTTTTATGTGCTTTAATAGATAACGCTGTTGATAATTTAGTATATGTTTCTGTAGCAAAATTACATAAACAAACAGGAGTTATTAGGTCTACTATTTATGCTACGCTTAATGTATTACAAATAGATGGAATTATAGAAAAAGATCAAAATAATAAGGGGTTATTTAAAATAGCTCAAGACAAAATAGATTTTATAGTCAAATCTTATCAAAAAACAAAAAAAGAATAATTTAATAGTGTCAGTATTTTTCTTAAAAAAGTATTGACACTTCTATTTCTTCCTTATACACTAATCTATAAGCAAGGCATAAAAAAACTCCTGAAGCTACGAACTTCAAACGTTTTTATGTCTTGTGACTGAGGATATTTAGATTTTCGACGACTTAAATATCCTCATTAATTCAACAACTCACCTTTAACAGGAGAATTATATGTAGTGCGCCAAGGGAAGTGCGTAAGAATCAGTTGGTGAGAATCCGACCTATGCAAAGGCTAACCACCAGCATAGAACTAACCATTGCATTGTGGGAGGTGACAAACACAATGAAGCCAATGGTAAGGACATATCAGGCCGCAACGAAAGTGAAGGTATTGAGCTCCGAAATATTCAAGATCATAGAGGCCGACGTTTTTGCATTATGCGGAAGGCAGTATGAATGGTGGCGTTAAGGTAAGTTATCATTCACTCTATCGGGGTCAAAGTCCGTGGCATGGTATGAGATGGAGTTTACGTAAACTTGGGAGATCTTCTGTGTTCTCGGAAGAGTATGTCGGGACAAGTCAAAACAGGCGAGAACTGGCAAATGATACAGAAGAAGTCAGACTGACTGATAGTACTTGGAGCATAGGAAAGCTATGTACATGGGGAAGCGGTCAGCAATGGGAAGCCTGGTTAAGTACCAGTCATAATAATACACTGAGGTTATAATAAATGATGCAGGTTAAACTTAATCAGATAGCTAGGAGAGCGAGGCAAGATAAACAACTAAAATTTACATCGTTAATACATCATGTAAATGAGGCTAATCTTGCAGAATGCTATCAAGAACTAAAGGCTAATAAAGCTTGTGGAATTGATGGTGAGACAGTGGAAGCTTATGGCAAGAATTTAAGAGAAAGGCTTGGTCAATTAGTGGCATCCATGAAGTCAAAGCAGTATTGTCCTAAACCAGTGAAGAGGGTTTATATCCCAAAAGCTGGTAAGAATGAGAAGCGTGGACTTGGTATACCATCAGTTGAAGATAAGTTAGTTCAAATTATGCTAAAGAAGATCTTAGAACAGATTTATGAAGCAGAGTTTTTGGATGTATCTTATGGATTCAGACATAAATTAAGCTGTCATGATGCGGTAAAAGCATTAGACAAAGCGGTTATGACTAAACCAATTAACTATATTGTAGAAGTAGATATCAAAGGGTTCTTTGATAATGTTAATCATTATTGGCTACAACGATGTTTAGAGGAGAAAATAATTGATCGTAATTTATTATGGTTAGTAAGGAGATTCTTAAAAGCTGGAGTAGTTGAGGATGGAAAGCAGTTAGCAACTGAGGTAGGAACTCCTCAAGGAGGAGTAATTAGTCCATTGCTTGCAAATATCTATCTTCATTATGTACTAGACTTATGGTTTAAGAAAGAAATTAAATCACAAGCAAAAGGACACATGGAGCTAATACGCTACTGTGATGACTTTGTAGTATGTTGTGAAAGTGAAAAAGATGCAAAGAATTTTCTGAAATTACTTCACGTAAGGTTAGAAAAGTTTGGTCTAGAGGTATCAGAAGAAAAGACAAAAGTGCTTAAATTTGGACGACAAGTATGGAAACAAGCTCGAAGAGGCAAAGAAAAAGTAGAAACTTT
This sequence comes from Candidatus Megaera polyxenophila, assembly GCF_029982035.1. Taxonomy (NCBI): domain Bacteria; kingdom Pseudomonadati; phylum Pseudomonadota; class Alphaproteobacteria; order Rickettsiales; family Rickettsiaceae; genus Candidatus Megaera; species Candidatus Megaera polyxenophila. Next base: position 936,526 of record NZ_CP104166.1, on the reverse strand, counting down.
TAACTTTCTTGGTTTTACGCATTATTGCGGTAAGAGTAGGCAAGGATATTTCATTATGGGTCATAAGACCAGTAAAGAAAATCTCTGTCGGAAACTTAAAGAAACTAAGGAGTGGTTAAAGCAAATACGAAATAAATTGCGTCTTAAAGAATGGTGGCCAGTACTCAAATCTAAATTAACGGGACATTATAATTACTTTGGAATTAGCGGTAATTATCGCTGTCTTCAGCAGTTTTATAATAAGATCTTTTTGATTGTATTTAAATGGATAAATCGTAGAAGTCAGAAGAAAAGTATGAATTTAGACCAATATCTAAAATATCTACAATGGAATCCATTACCGACACCGAGGATATGCTATCCAATGTATTAATTCTAGCTTTTATAGCAAATGTTCCATTGAAGAGCCGTGTGCGGGAAAACTGCAAGCACGGTTCTGCGGGGGATGTCGTGGTAATGATCGTTTAATTAACAAATTAAGAGGAAATTAGAGGAAGAGAAATTATCACGGCGTCTACCTAATTAATAGCAACAATTTTGCCTTAAGTAAAGATACAATCTTTGGGACAAAAAATCACGACAATATCAATTCCATATTGAATAATATCAAATCATTCGAGAAAATAAATATTACCAATTTGTTATATCTTTGTTTCTCTGTAAGAGAAGTGGAGGTATAAAAATGACTGCAATAAAAGACCGTTTTATTTCACGAGAAGAAATATCCAAGCTTCTCTGGGGTATGATTAATGATATTTCTACCCATAGTTTATCAATGTGGTTAAAATCAAAAACCGATGATGAATTTGTGGTAGTGCCAAGAGAATTTTGTGTTTTAGTAGTGTCATTTTTGGAACGACAAGTTCCACAGAAGGAACATTTACTGTTTAATTCGCAAAATGTACTTGGGCAACTTGAAGAAATAAAACGCTATTTGTAACTGTAAAATAAGAAATTGTCCCAATTAATTGTATTTTTTACTATCGGTAAAATACTTTTGGTTAAGTACAGGGCTTATATTAATTTTATAAGAGTATTAACTTCTTATAAGAAAGATAGCCCTGTGCTGCTGAAATTGAAACAATTTATCAAGACAAAATTACACTTTTGCTTTGACATATTAACCCACCAATTAAATACCCGACTTAGGCGGCATATTTTACTTCTTTCGCCTGAAATAATCTTTTGATATGTTCTGGGTTATTTTGCAGAGTCCTTAGGTAAGATTTTAAATTCCCTTGGAGTTCAGATTTTGTAAGAGGTATATGTTTCCTATTTACATTTCTTTTTAAATCGTTGTTTAAATATTCATCCGGATTATGTTGCGGAGTATACGGAGGCAGAAAAAATAAAGAAATTTTCTTTTTATGTTTCCGAGTCCATATTTGTACTTTTTTGCTATGATGAACCTTGAGATTATCTAGGATTAAGAAGATTTTTTTCTTGGAGTATTTTACCAACCTCCGTAAAAATTCTATAAATACATTTGTTTTTAGTGTCTCTTCGTACAGCATAAACCTTAGCTTACCGTTATTTGTAACAGTGGATATCATGTTTATACTAAATCTCTTCGATTTATGAATCACAACAGGGGTTTTTCCTTTTAAAGAATAGCTTTGTAATACCTGACACTCTTGTTTTATCCCTACTTCGTCGCACCAATGTATTTCTGCCTTTTCATATTCTGCTTGCTTGGCTATTGACGGATATTCTTCATCTAACCAAAATTGAACCCTTTTGGGTTGCTGCTCATATGCTAACTTCTTTGGCTTTTGTGCAGTATACCCCCATCTTCTTAAATATTCGCCTATTGTACTTAGGGGAAGAAAAAATCCACAATGTTTTTTGATGAGTGCATTAACTGATTTTCTTGACCATAATGCTGATTTGATATTGTGATCTTCTGGTCTAGAGATATTTACGTACCCTTGTATTATTTTACTTTGATCTTCGGTTATAAGCCTTTTCTCTCCTATCTTTCTACCTCTTAACTTCCCACTAATTGCGTACTTGTCGCCTCTCTTTTCCCTCCTTACCCATTCATTTACTGTCTGGCGACTCACTCCTATTAATTCACCTACCGACGATTGACTCTCTCCTCTTTTTACTAGTTTTAGAGCAATCTTTCTCATCGACGCTTGTGCGCTTATTGATAATTTCCTAAAATCTTCACTTTTTGACATTATTGCATTATACAAATTCCTTCCTTCTTGGCAATAGTTATGTCGGGTATTTAATTGGTGGGTTAATAGTATAACAAGTGTAATACAATGTATTTATACTTAATACATAAGTAAAGGGGTTAATTATGAGTACAATTACAGCTAGAATACCTGATGATTTAAATGCAGCACTAACAGAAGTTGCTAAACAAACTGAGAGGTCTAAAAGTCATATCATCCTTAAGGCAATTCAAAGCTATGTCTTGGAATTACAGGAAGATATAGAAGATTATAATACTGCAGTAGAAGTATTAGCACAAAATAATCCTAGGGTTTCATGGGAAGAAGTACAGAGGAACTGTGGCTTATTGGAAGATTGAATTTGACACAAAGGCTCAAAAACAGCTCGAAAAACTGGATAAACAGTCTCAAAAAAAAGTGCAGAGTTATCTTAACAAAGATATATTAAACCTTGAACATCCCAAGCTTTTCGGGAAAGCCTTAAGAAATAATAAAAAAGGCTTATGGCGTTATCGAGTAGATAAATTCAGGATAATTTGTAAACTGGAAGAGAATAAACTTATTATTTTAATAGTTGCAATAGCCAAACGTGATGTTGTTTATGAAGATTAATTTTAGCTATTGACTGGCTAATATAGTATGATATTGTTACTGGGTACAAGATAAGCCACCTATCGGTGGCAGCTTAAAAGAAGATACTCTTGACCGATAAATATTTATGGAGGATTATAACACTGGTATTTGATTTGTTTTAACTTGAGTTATAAAGACTGAATGTTAGACATACATAAGATAATATATAATTGAGTTATGAGTAACTTGCACTCTGAGCAGCATTTGGTCAATGAATTAGCGGTAAAAACTCTTAAGGCCATTTCTAAAGAGCAAGCAATTCCTTACAGCAGGATCAAAAAGATTTTTTCCGAAGGAGATAAGGAAATAGCCAAGGCTTTCTGGATAATGTTGCAAAAAATATCTCCCAATCATAAGTATAATTCTGTTTACTATTGCCCTGATTGTAAAGAATTTGATTTAGAACGCAAAGGAAGAAAGATTCCTTGGTAAGAAAACATTAACTATAAGTAATTTATGGAAATAGTCGGTAAAGGAATATCTATAAAACATATTTTTCTAGACCGTGGTAATTGGTCTCGATTTCGCTAAAAAATACGGCAAGCTAAGATACGGCATTATTTTCAACGTCACTAAAGTTATATCGTGTGGAACGAAATATTTAGGATTTAAACGTTATAGCTGCCGTGATTGTAACCGCAATAAATCGTTAGCATTCAGCTGTAAAGGTAGGTTTTGTTCTCGTTGTGGTAAGAAACAAACGGATCAATGGGTGAGTAAGGCTAGCAATGTTCTACCAAAAACACGATGGCAGCACATTACATTTACAATGCCGGACTCTTTATGGCCGATATTTTGGCTCAATCGTGATCTGTTTGGATTGATTTCCAGTATTGCAGCAGGAATTATTAAGGAGATAGCTACAAAGAAAAATCTTGTGGTTGGTATATTTACTGCCTTACACACTTTCGGTAGAGATTTAAAACGTAATGTTCATATCCATTTATCGGTTACTTGCGGCGGTATAAATAGCAAAGGCAAGTGGCAAAAATTATTTTTTAGTATAGGAAATTCAAAATTTGCAACCAGAAAAATCATCAATCAGCTTTTTAAAAATTCGTTTAATAAATATGTAGTTACCAGCCACAATATTAGAAATTATCAACACTTTTACAAAAATCTCTGCCAGAATCTATCTAAAAATAGGTTCAGTTTTACAAATTATGTGGCCAAGACGTGAAAGAAGTGTTCGCCATAATGATGTTATCTAGGCGTTGATAATAATTCATTGGTTCTTATTAATAACAATGGCGGAGATAAACCGTAATAAACTTGCCGCAGATTCATACATTTATTGCAATTATAGCAAAACAGAGGATCTATTTTAAAATTCAACCAAATCATTAATCTCCAACTAATGAGCTTAGTTTTCTTATGAACGATTTGATTAATTGCCTTATATACGATAGGTAATTGTACGCCCCTAGTTCTATTAGATAAAAAACCGTAATACCTAATCATTCGAAAATAACGATCTGGTATATGCATAATCAGACTAGCTATGAACTGCATCACGGGCATAGTTATGCGATCAATTGTATTATTATAGTGATCAAGAAATTTAAACGTTACCTGCTTTCCGTCGTAATTTTCTATTCTTGTCTCGGAAATAGGGGGCGTTTTATATACCGCCCTAAATATTCTATGTTGCGTTTATGATCATCCGATGGTTTTTGTAAATAAACATACCAACTGATTTCGTATAAACTACTCATCCAGTTATTAAAATTCTCAGCATTTTGATATGCGGACGGCAACTTCAAATTACTTGAGATATATTGAAAGCGAAATAACTCAAGGACTCTATGTCTCCACATTTTTTTAATAGGTTCGGCAGGAAAAAATAATTTTTGCCACTTGCCTTTGCTATTTATACCGCCGCAAGTAACCGATAAATGGATATGAACATTGCGTTTTAAATCTCTACCGAAAGTGTGTAAGGCAGTAAATATACCAACCACAAGATTTTTCTTTGTATTAACCCACCAATTAAATACCCGACATAACTATTGCCAAGAAGGAAGGAATTTGTATAATGCAATAATGTCAAAAAGTGAAGATTTTAGGAAATTATCAATAAGCGCACAAGCGTCGATGAGAAAGATTGCTCTAAAACTAGTAAAAAGAGGAGAGAGTCAATCGTCGGTAGGTGAATTAATAGGAGTGAGTCGCCAGACAGTAAATGAATGGGTAAGGAGGGAAAAGAGAGGCGACAAGTACGCAATTAGTGGGAAGTTAAGAGGTAGAAAGATAGGAGAGAAAAGGCTTATAACCGAAGATCAAAGTAAAATAATACAAGGGTACGTAAATATCTCTAGACCAGAAGATCACAATATCAAATCAGCATTATGGTCAAGAAAATCAGTTAATGCACTCATCAAAAAACATTGTGGATTTTTTCTTCCCCTAAGTACAATAGGCGAATATTTAAGAAGATGGGGGTATACTGCACAAAAGCCAAAGAAGTTAGCATATGAGCAGCAACCCAAAAGGGTTCAATTTTGGTTAGATGAAGAATATCCGTCAATAGCCAAGCAAGCAGAATATGAAAAGGCAGAAATACATTGGTGCGACGAAGTAGGGATAAAACAAGAGTGTCAGGTATTACAAAGCTATTCTTTAAAAGGAAAAACCCCTGTTGTGATTCATAAATCGAAGAGATTTAGTATAAACATGATATCCACTGTTACAAATAACGGTAAGCTAAGGTTTATGCTGTACGAAGAGACACTAAAAACAAATGTATTTATAGAATTTTTACGGAGGTTGGTAAAATACTCCAAGAAAAAAATCTTCTTAATCCTAGATAATCTCAAGGTTCATCATAGCAAAAAAGTACAAATATGGACTCGGAAACATAAAAAGAAAATTTCTTTATTTTTTCTGCCTCCGTATACTCCGCAACATAATCCGGATGAATATTTAAACAACGATTTAAAAAGAAATGTAAATAGGAAACATATACCTCTTACAAAATCTGAACTCCAAGGGAATTTAAAATCTTACCTAAGGACTCTGCAAAATAACCCAGAACATATCAAAAGATTATTTCAGGCGAAAGAAGTAAAATATGCCGCCTAAGTCGGGTATTTAATTGGTGGGTTAATAGCTATCTCCTTAATAATTCCTGCTGCAATACCGGAAATCAATCCAAACAGATCACGATTGAGCCAAAATATCGGCCATAAAGAGTCCGGCATTGTAAATGTAATGTGCTGCCATCGTGTTTTTGGTAGAACATTGCTAGCCTTACTCACCCATTGATCCGTTTGTTTCTTACCACAACGAGAACAAAACCTACCTTTACAGCTGAATGCTAACGATTTATTGCGGTTACAATCACGGCAGCTATAACGTTTAAATCCTAAATATTTCGTTCCACACGATATAACTTTAGTGACGTTGAAAATAATGCCGTATCTTAGCTTGCCGTATTTTTTAGCGAAATCGAGACCAATTACCACGGTCTAGAAAAATATGTTTTATAGATATTCCTTTACCGACTATTTCCATAAATTACTTATAGTTAATGTTTTCTTACCAAGGAATCTTTCTTCCTTTGCGTTCTAAATCAAATTCTTTACAATCAGGGCAATAGTAAACAGAATTATACTTATGATTGGGAGATATTTTTCGCAACATTATCCAGAAAGCCTTGGCTATTTCCTTATCTCCTTCGGAAAAAATCTTTTTGATCCTGCTGTAAGGAATTGCTTGCTCTTTAGAAATGGCCTTAAGAGTTTTTACCGCTAATTCATTGACCAAATGCTGCTCAGAGTGCAAGTTACTCATAACTCAATTATATATTATCTTATGTATGTCTAACATTCAGTCTTTATAACTCAAGTTAAAACAAATCAAATACCAGTATTATAATCCTCCATAAATATTTATCGGTCAAGGGTATCTTCTTTTAAGCTGCCACCGATAGGTGGCTTATCTTGTAGTATAGGAATTTCAAAATTTGTAACCAGAAAAATTGTTAATCAAAACTTTGAAAATTCGTTTAATAAAATGTAGTTACAAGCCACAATATTAGAAATTATCAACACTTTTATAAAAATCTCTGCCAGAATCTATCTAAAAATAGGTTCAGTTTTACAAATTATGTGGCTAAGACGTGAAAGAAGTGTTCGCCATAATGATGTTATCTAGGCGTTGATAATAATTCATTGATTCTTATTAATAACAATGGCGGAGATAAACCGTAATAAACTTGCCGCAGATTCATACATTTATTGCAATTATAGCAAAACAGAGGATCTATTTTAAAATTCAACCAAATCATTAATCTCCAACTAATGAGCTTAGTTTTCTTATGAACGATTTGATTAATTGCCTTATATACGATAGGTAATTGTACGCCCCTAGTTCTATTAGATAAAAAACCGTAATACCTAATCATTCGAAAATAACGATCTGGTATATGCATAATCAGACTAGCTATGAACTGCATCACGGGCATAGTTATGCGATCAATTGTATTATTATAGTGATCAAGAAATTTAAACGTTACCTGCTTTCCGTCGTAATTTTCTATTCTTGTCTCGGAAATAGGGGGCGTTTTATATACCGCCCTAAATATTCTATGTTGCGTTTATGATCATCCGATGGTTTTTGTAAATAAACATACCAACTGATTTCGTATAAACTACTCATCCAGTTATTAAAATTCTCAGCATTTTGATATGCGGACGGCAACTTCAAATTACTTGAGATATATTGAAAGCGAAATAACTCAAGGACTCTATGTCTCCACATTTTTTTAATAGGTTCGGCAGGAAAAAATAATTTTTGCCACTTGCCTTTGCTATTTATACCGCCGCAAGTAACCGATAAATGGATATGAACATTGCGTTTTAAATCTCTACCGAAAGTGTGTAAGGCAGTAAATATACCAACCACAAGATTTTTCTTTGTAGCTATCTCCTTAATAATTCCTGCTGCAATACCGGAAATCAATCCAAACAGATCACGATTGAGCCAAAATATCGGCCATAAAGAGTCCGGCATTGTAAATGTAATGTGCTGCCATCGTGTTTTTGGTAGAACATTGCTAGCCTTACTCACCCATTGATCCGTTTGTTTCTTACCACAACGAGAACAAAACCTACCTTTACAGCTGAATGCTACCGATTTATTGCGGTTACAATCACGGCAGCTATAACGTTTAAATCCTAAATATTTCGTTCCACACGATATAACTTTAGTGACGTTGAAAATAATGCCGTATCTTAGCTTGCCGTATTTTTTAGCGAAATCGAGACCAATTACCACGGTCTAGAAAAATATGTTTTATAGATATTCCTTTACCGACTATTTCCATAAATTACTTATAGTTAATGTTTTCTTACCAAGGAATCTTTCTTCCTTTGCGTTCTAAATCAAATTCTTTACAATCAGGGCAATAGTAAACAGAATTATACTTATGATTGGGAGATATTTTTCGCAACATTATCCAGAAAGCCTTGGCTATTTCCTTATCTCCTTCGGAAAAAATCTTTTTGATCCTGCTGTAAGGAATTGCTTGCTCTTTAGAAATGGCCTTAAGAGTTTTTACCGCTAATTCATTGACCAAATGCTGCTCAGAGTGCAAGTTACTCATAACTCAATTATATATTATCTTATGTATGTCTAACATTCAGTCTTTATAACTCAAGTTAAAACAAATCAAATACCAGTATTATAATCCTCCATAAATATTTATCGGTCAAGAGTATCTTCTTTTAAGCTGCCACCGATAGGTGGCTTATCTTGTTTTGACAAATCATATGCGGCGATAACGTCTTACCAAAGAGGAGTTTTATCCCCTAATTCTCCGCTATATTGGGCAGGAGTTTTGCCCTTTAATGACCCATGAAGGCGCGATAATTATAAGAAAACTGCTATTCTTTTAGTTGATTTTTTAAGATTTCAAAATTTGATAAATCTGTATTAGCATAAAATTCCCTAAGATCAGTTTGTTGGGAACGTTCAACTTTTCCATTATATCAAGTCGACAACTATAGATGATGAAAATGGTGAAGGTAGAACTTTTTACGTGACCCACCCATTTCATCCTTTAAAAGGAAAAAAATTTGCTCTCATTACAATAAGATATATTTGGGGAGAAAAAAGAGCCTATTACTACGATGAAGATGCAGTGTTAAAGGCGTTGCCTTTATGCTGGACAGATTTAATACCACAGAAGATCCCTATATTGCTATTGCTAATAGGAGAGTACCATTTCGTATAGAAGATTTACTCAAACTAACAGGGATAATAGAAAATTTACAAGATAAAAACACAAAATTATAAAATAAGTGTAAAATAAATTATAGCATAAATGTAAATCAAATTATGATACTAAAGCTATGTATTTATATTAATATAGCATAATTAATATTATAAAACATAAAGGTAAGCTTATGATATCAATGGAGAAAATGAATCAATTACGGCAATGGAGAGTTCTAAACATTCGGCCGCAAAATGTTAAAGATCCGCTATTTAATCAATATCAATTTTTTGACCCATATGACCTATTACAGGTTAAGTACGAGATGTTACGGCATGTACATATTGATGGGTGGGGAATTACAAAAGCTACTTCTGCTTTTGGGTGTTCCAGGCCAACTTTCTATAAGATAAATAGCTTATTTAGAGAACAAGGATTAACCGGTTTATTACCGCTAAAAACAGGTCCTAAAGCAGCATATAAATTAATACCGGAAGTAATTACCTTTATTCAGGATAGGCGTTCTATAAAAGAATTAACTTGGAAAGAAATTGTAGCTGAAGTAGAAAAACAATTTTTTCCTATGCATGTAAGTACAGCACAACGAGTACTACGGGAAAAAAAATAGTAATGCCGACTCCGGAATATATTGCTGGTTTAACAACAGGTCAATTGAGGACTATGAAGCTCTACGAAATAATGTTGTTGGTGGTAATGTTCTTTCCATTAATAGCAGTTTTGAGGATTTTTATAAACTTGGTATGGCATCGTGGATCCATTTAAGGTCTTCATATTATGGTATCAAACCAACACAAAAGGGTAATACTGAAGTATTTAAAAAAGACCTACCTAGTGAAGTAATTATGGTTATTGCAAATATGATAGAAGGAAAAAATGATGCACCAATTACACAGTAAAATAACAACAAAGCACTTAGATAGAGAAGCTTATCTGTACATTCGACAATCCAGTTTAAAGCAGATGCAAGTAAACCAAGAAAGTACTAAGCGGCAATATGCTTTAAAAGAAAGAGCTATTGGTCTTGGGTGGACCCTTGACCAAATTACTGTTATTGATCAAGATCAAGGACAATCTGGTGCACAGTCAGTATTACGTGAAGGTTTTCAATATCTGGTCTCTCAAGTTAGTTTAGCAAAGGCCGGTATTGTTATGGTGCTAGAAGTATCCAGATTAGCACGTAATTCATCTGATTGGCATCGTTTATTAGAATTATGTGCATTAACAAACACATTAATACTTGACGAAGACGGCGTTTATAACCCTTGTGATTTTAATGATCGGTTAGTATTAGGGTTAAAGGGAACTATGAGTGAGGCAGAACTGCATGTTATAAAGGCGCGCTTACGTGGTGGCACGCTTAACAAGGCAAAACGTGGTGAACTTAAGGTACCATTACCTATCGGGTTTGTTTATAATTCAAAACAAGAAATTATTCTAGATCCGGATGAGCAGATTCGTACTTTGATTTTACAACTATTTCGCTGTTTTGAAAGATTAGGTACAGCCTGTGCTGTAGTCAAAACATTTGAACAAAATGGCTGGCTTTTCCCTCAAAAGCTTGTTCGAGGTATAAATAAGGGAGATATATTATGGGGTAAAATAACTCATACTCGAGTGTTACAAATTTTACATAATCCACACTATGGAGGAATTTATGCCTTTGGTCGTAGACAGGTGAAATATTTAGCCGGTGGGGAAATGAAGCCACGCCTTATGCCTAAAGAAGAGTGGCATGTTTTTAAGGTAGGTGCACATATAGGGTACATCACTGCTGAGCAATATGAGCAGAATCAACAAAGGTTAAAAGATAATATGCAGCCATTTTCTTCTGATAGAAATCAGGGCCCACCTAGAGAGGGTAATGCTTTATTACAAGGCATGCTATTGTGCGGGTATTGTGGGCAACGTATGACAATTAGGTACCATATGAAAAACTGTCAGCCATCCCCGGATTATGTATGTCAAAGAGAAGGTATAAAACATAACCAAACTATATGCCAATCGATTATTGGAGAACATATAGATAAAGCTATAGAAGAAATGATCATCAATATGATGAACCCGGTAACTCTAGAAGTGTGCATGGCAGTTCAAAAAGAATTAGAGCAACGCTGGTTAGAATCCGATCAGCTTTGGCAGCAGCAGTTGGATCGTGCTCGTTATGAATCTGAACTTGCTAGGCGGCGCTACATGAAAGTAGATCCGGATAATCGCTTAGTTGCTAGCGGACTAGAAGCAGATTGGAATGATAAATTAAGGTATTTAAATAACCTTTATGATGAGTACGATAGCTACTCAAAACAAAAAATCAATGTTATTACCAATGAGCAAAAAGAAAAACTATTGGAACTTATTAACCCACCAACTAAATACCCGACTTAGGCGGCATATTTTACTTCTTTCGCCTGAAATAATCTTTTGATATGTTCTGGGTTATTTTGCAGAGTCCTTAGGTAAGATTTTAAATTCCCTTGGAGTTCAGATTTTGTAAGAGGTATATGTTTCCTATTTACATTTCTTTTTAAATCGTTGTTTAAATATTCATCCGGATTATGTTGCGGAGTATACGGAGGCAGAAAAAATAAAGAAATTTTCTTTTTATGTTTCCGAGTCCATATTTGTACTTTTTTGCTATGATGAACCTTGAGATTATCTAGGATTAAGAAGATTTTTTTCTTGGAGTATTTTACCAACCTCCGTAAAAATTCTATAAATACATTTGTTTTTAGTGTCTCTTCGTACAGCATAAACCTTAGCTTACCGTTATTTGTAACAGTGGATATCATGTTTATACTAAATCTCTTCGATTTATGAATCACAACAGGGGTTTTTCCTTTTAAAGAATAGCTTTGTAATACCTGACACTCTTGTTTTATCCCTACTTCGTCGCACCAATGTATTTCTGCCTTTTCATATTCTGCTTGCTTGGCTATTGACGGATATTCTTCATCTAACCAAAATTGAACCCTTTTGGGTTGCTGCTCATATGCTAACTTCTTTGGCTTTTGTGCAGTATACCCCCATCTTCTTAAATATTCGCCTATTGTACTTAGGGGAAGAAAAAATCCACAATGTTTTTTGATGAGTGCATTAACTGATTTTCTTGACCATAATGCTGATTTGATATTGTGATCTTCTGGTCTAGAGATATTTACGTACCCTTGTATTATTTTACTTTGATCTTCGGTTATAAGCCTTTTCTCTCCTATCTTTCTACCTCTTAACTTCCCACTAATTGCGTACTTGTCGCCTCTCTTTTCCCTCCTTACCCATTCATTTACTGTCTGGCGACTCACTCCTATTAATTCACCTACCGACGATTGACTCTCTCCTCTTTTTACTAGTTTTAGAGCAATCTTTCTCATCGACGCTTGTGCGCTTATTGATAATTTCCTAAAATCTTCACTTTTTGACATTATTGCATTATACAAATTCCTTCCTTCTTGGCAATAGTTATGTCGGGTATTTAATTGGTGGGTTAATAGTAAAAATTTTGCTTTAATTTGGTATTCCAGTAATACTCCAATGAAAGAGCGTAAAAGAATGCTACGCTTGTTAATAGCAGACATTACATTAAAAAAAACAAAATATAATATAGAAGTTCATGTTCTCTGCGCTGGAGGACAGATTAAAAGCTTATTATTGCCGTTGCCAAAAAACGCATCTGAAATTAGAAAAACTAGTCCGGATATAATCAAGGTAATTATTGAATTAACAAACCGACATACTGATTTAGAGATTGCAGAAATATTAAATACGCAGGGTTATAAGCCTTCATGTAGTGATACATTTAATGTAAGAATTGTAAAAGGACTTCGACACCAATATAAGATTAAAAGCTACTACGATAAACTTCTAGAAAAAGGATTGCTTACCGCTGGAGAATTAGCTATAAGTTTAAACCTTAGTACAGCTACCATTTATAAGTGGTGTAAGCATGGATTAATTACAGGTTATTTAGCTAATAATAAGGATACATACTTATTCGAAAAACCATCCAATACTGAATTACTAGTTAAAAAGCAAGGTTCGCCTATAACAAAAAGAGTTCAAATAAAAAAGTGATTGAGCAATGAAAAGTTTTATGTTAATCATTTGAAATGAGGTGCAGTATGAAACACGACGTTTATGCTCCGGCTTAAAAACTTTAGTCGGGTCTATTGTAAAACCATAAAACCTTGATAATTCTGAATAAGTCTCATTTAAAGTAGGGTCATAAATATCAGGTTTAATGACCCCGGCTTTTAAATTATCCAATATTACCCTACTCGGTACACCACCAAAAAAGTTGAAAGCATTTACATGGAGCTGAGCCCAACTAACCTGGTCCTGTGAAAAAGCAAACTCTACGTAACGATAACGACTATGGGACAGCGTCATTACAAAAGCATAAAGTTTTCTATTTTTACCATTAACATCCTGCATCTTGCCAATATAACCAAAATCTACCTGAGCTTCTTGACCTGGTTCAGTCTTTATATGAATAGTATTCTTGGGTAGCTTAGGAAAAGCTTTTTGAATATATCGGTTAATACTCCGATTACTTACTTTGACGCCTTCTGCTAATAGTAAACGCCGAATTTGGGTGTGGGTTATACTTCTTTGTTTTAGCCAGTTCCCTATTGCCTCATTATATTCTGCAAGAATTATCATTGCAGATGCTCTATGTATAGGTTCGTTCTTATATAATTTTTCTTCAACCTTGATCGCTATCCTGTTTAATTCAGAGTCACTAGCTAAAATACTGAGATTTTCTTGTTTTGCTAACTCAATATATTTTCTTATTGTATCCCTGGATAGATCAAATGATCTAGCTATCTGTCTTTGGCTATTACCTTTGATGTGCTGGTACAGCACTTCTCTAATTGTTGACATACTATATTTCCTCATTCAATTTAATTTAAACTCTAATTTAATTAACAATAAGTTATTAAATTAGCATTGTTTTCTTCTGTTGAAAGTGGACTTCTCACCTGGCGCAGGGGTGGACTAGTATGCTTGGCGCAGTTCCTTTTTTAGTGGCCTAAAATACCTGGCGCACAACATCTAGACATTAGTTCTACAAAACGGTTATAACTTAAGGCATTCGGAAAATCGTTTTTGTGGATATATTCTATACAAGTTTTGTAAAAATATTTAAAGTTCTTTGCATGAGACGTATTATACATTACCATGATCGTCATAATCTCGCTCAAGCTCATACTACACAAGCGATTTCGCTGTTTATTGCCAGGTAATAATTGCTTTTTTTCGTAACCAGAGTAAATTTGGTAAAAATCATCTATAAAGCTGTACAATTCCGTGATATCTTTTTTCATGCCTGTGGTTTGCCATTTTTTGTTAAAAAAGAGCTTTATCACAGGCATCACCATCTTGCAACCCTTGTATCTACTATATATTTATGCAATCCTTATCCCGAACTGGGGTGTTTTGATATTTTGCTTTAGAATGAACTGCTTGTGCATCGTTTTAAGACAATTTGAGTTACCACGCCAGTAATAATCATCATCAAGTTTTGTAAGTTCTGCTCGCTCCGAAAAATCAGGAGGATAACTACTACATAAATTTTTATTAACAACCAAAGCAGTTAGTAAAGTTGTTTCAGTATCTTCATTTATAGCGTCAACATTAGCTTTGAATCTTAACAACACCCTTACTTTCATAATATTATTTTCTTTAACTGCTTCAAATAATTGCTCGGTAAGAGATATTTTCAGGAGTTTCGCACTTAGCAAAATTGCATATCGTCTAATAGCCATCTGATATTGCATTGGATAGCTGTTTTTATAACGTCCCAAGTTTGTTGATATAAAGTAATTTTTTCATTTATCCTCCTTTTGTTCATTTCAAGCCAAGCAAATACGGCAAGGCAAATATGGTTTCGTTGAGCCCGACCCGTGCGTGCCTGACAGCGTTCAATACCACAAGTTTGCTTTAATTCTCGATGATAAACTTCTATAGACCAACGTGCTTCAACAATTTTCTCTATTTGCTCACGTGTTGGATTTGACATGTTAGTTGTTATGTAATCAACGCGGCCATTTTTTGCCATGAACTTAAATACCGTAACCCAACCGTATCCACGTAGATGAATTCTTAGCCCCTCATCGGGAATCTCCAAACTTTCCAAGCTAACATTACGATTAACCTTCCTATTCTTCCTTAGGTTGGTAACCCATATCCAACCTAAATCACGTATATGTTTCAAATTCTCTAAGCTGCTATACCAAGCATCCATTACTACAGCCTCAGGATTGATACCCCTTTCCTTAGCCAAACTAAGCATATCACAAAAATGATCATTCTTTGTTTTTCCGTCGGTTTCTTTATCATAAACCCTATAATCTACAGGGATAGATTGGTCAGTCTTTCTATCATAATGCAGCAGGTTTACCATTCCTATACCGGGAATAACATCATGTTCGGCTCCAGAATATTGATAATGCACAAGTTCGATCTTTTTGCTATATTGCTTTGATATCAAAGTATCATCACCTACTAACAGGCAAGGAGAATCCTGATCAATATATTTCGATACCTCTTTATAAATCTCGCCAAGACGGAAATTCTGACTATTTAACCAACGACTTGCACTATCATGGGACAGAGCGACGGGACTTACTTCCGATAGCGCTTTGCCGCTATATCTCACGCTACTTGCTTGCAAAAATGATTTGTACAAATTCTTACTGCACTTCGATCTTGCCATTCCTTACTGAAAATATTTTTTTTTCTAATCTAACATTTTTTCCTCAAGTGCGAAACTCCTGATTTTTTCATGTTGAATAGCAGCTGCTGCATTTGAACTTAACATATAAACCTCATATATTTTTATTATTTTAATTCTTTAATAGCTTTTTTTAAACGAATTATTCCAGTTTCAATTAAATCAGAAGGGCAAAAAGCAAAACTTAAACGCAAAAAGTCTGATTTATGATCGTTAGATTGAACATGAAAAGCATCTCCAGGTAAAAATGATACTTTATACTTTTCTAATGCTAACAAAAAAAGTTCATTAATATCAATACCTGGCAATCTTACCCATATAAAAAAACCACTATTTGGTATAGTAAACTGCATTTCAGGAATATGCCATTTCAGTGCACGAACCATTATATCTCTCTTTTGTTTATAAGTGCTTCTAATTAAGTTTAAATGCTCAGATAAGCCAAATAAGAAGACAATATATGTTGTGCTAGAGTAGCCGTATTAATATCGATCCCTTCTTTTAATATCTCTAGTTTTTCTATTAATTCTTCCGATACAATAATCCAACCCACTCTAGTTGCAGGAGACAGTATCTTAGAAAAGGAACCTATATAAATTACTGATTTACTACAGTTAGATCTTAATGGTGACTCTAACTTTTTGTAATTAATAAACCCATAAGCATCATCTTCTACAATCGGTATTTTATAGGAATGTGCTATATTTATAAGCTGAAGACGCTTTGATTTAGTTAAACTTGTTCCCAATGGGTTATGCCCCTCAGGTATTGTGTAAATTAATTTTGTATTTATATTTTTCTCTAAAATCTCGTTTAAATTTTGAATAGCTATAGTATTTGTATTGTCTAAAGATACCGGGACTATATTTGCTTGTAGTGATTTTGCTATTTGAATGAAACCTGGGTATGTTAATTCATCTGTAATGATTCGTTTGATACCATTTAAAGCTACGAATAAAGCTGTGTTACCATCTTTATTCGTAGCACTAACATCAGCATTGGCATCTAGCAACATACGAACTATTTCTGCATTTTTACTACATATCGCCATGAGTAGCTTCTCTGAAATTGCTATATCTTCTTCCGCCATAACATACCGCTCCTCAAGCGCTCTATTGATATCTTCATTACTATACATCTTATTACCCCACTCGTGCTAACTCCAAATATCATCGAAGACGATACCTGGCTTCCTCCTAACTTTATATGTTCTATTACTCTTTCTCTTAAATCTGTACTGTACGATCTCATCGTCATTTTTATTTCTATTATAACTCATCCCATCCCTAATTCAAACTAAATTACTATATAACCAGCCACCTTTGACTGATCATATGCTAGACACACGGTACCACTATACTTCAAAACTTAATTTGCGATACTAAAAATTTTATTTGGGTTAATATATTACCGTGACTTACATTATCCATTTCAATTAATTTAATATTAGAACAATTACTCACAATTTTATCTATATTATTATATTTTAGCGTAAATAAATACTTATAAAGTGTTCTAAAATCAATCGTATTAAATCTTGTATCTTCAGCCATAGCTTTAAATAAAAAGATCTGGGTATTGGCTAAAGAAGAAGATATTTTTTGCTTACTAAGATCAGTCTCTATATCCATATTTACAATAACTCTATCTATATATATTTTTTCAAGATTTTGCTTTATTAAATAATTTCTAAATTCGCACTTTATTTTTTCAAGATCAATTTTACTTTTTAAGCTTAACAAATAATCATCATTCAGAATTGTATCCAATAAATAAACTCTTATTTTATCATATCCTTTCTTTTCTAAAATAGATGCTATCTCCAATGCTATCTGCCCTCCCAATGACCAACCAAGTAATATATACACATTTTGGTTAGTACTAAGCATTATTTCCTCAATATATGATAAATAATATTGAGCTAATTCATTTAAATTAACAATTTTATATGAATTATATAAATTATATGAATCTACTCCATAACAGCTAAAATCATCATTCAATGAAGTAGCTAACTCACTATAAACTTCACATCCTGCATCTCCAGGATGGATCATAAATATATTTGGCTTATTAACAGTAGTATTAAGCTTTACAATAGTTTGATATTTATCTTTATACTGCATAATTTTGGTTACTAATAATTCAATGTTTTTGCAATTGAATATATCAACAACTTTTAAATAAGATTTATAAAAATTATTTAGCTTACTAAGTAATTTCAACGCTAAGATACTATCGCCACCCAATTTAAAGAAGTCATCTCTAATCCCTATTTTATCTATAGGCACACCCAGAACTTCTGACCATATACCACAAACCCTACTTTCTAATTCATTACGTGGCGCTACATAACTATTCTCATCACTTCCAAACTCAGGATCCGGTAATGACTTCCTATCTATTTTACCATTAATCGTAAGTGGTAACTTATCTAAATATACCAATATACTAGGTACCATATATTCAGGTAAAATCTCCGATAAAAACTCTTTTAATTCAGTAACAGATGGAGTAAATTCTCCATGTACTATATACGCTATTAACTTCTTATTATAATCATTATCTCCTTTAGCTATAACCACAGCTTGTAAAACGTCACCATGCTTTTCAATAGCACTCTCTATTTCTCCAAGCTCTATCCTATATCCTCTAATCTTAACCTGAAAGTCATTACGACCTATATATTCTAAATTACCATCAGGTAACCATCTAACTAGTCTCTCCGTCAAAACTCTCTACCCCTGAATTAGAAGGGGTTTCATGTTATAAATGGCTTACGAAATCCATAAGAAAATGTTATAATTAGCGCATAAAGCTTATGGATTTTAAAGTATATGCCTATAGAAAATATTAGTTTTTCTCAAAAACAAGAAAGATTATTTGGTGAAAAATTATCTATACAACTAAATCGCAAAAACAAATTATATAAACTGAGAGATTTGGTAAATTGGTCTGAACTTGAAGCGCTGGCATTAGCTAAGGTTGAAATCAAGCAATTCGGTAGAAATAAGAAGGATCATAGAGTAATGCTAGGACTATCAATGCTGCAAGCTATGTATAACGGTTCTGATTCGTTTACGGAGGAAGAATTAAAGGAAAATATATATTGGCAATATTTTTGCGGCTATGAGTATATGCAACAAGATATTGACGTATCGGAGGCGACTATACGTAGATTCCGCAATGCTCTGGGAGAGGAAGGATATAAAGAGATTCTAAAAGAGCTTTTGCGTATAGGACTGAAGGTCGGAGCACTCAAAAAAAAAGACTTGGAATCGGCGATTATAGATACGACTGTACAGATTAAGAATATCAAACATCCACATGACGTACATTTAATGGAGACCGCAAGAGCAAAAGTAGTAGATCTCTGTAAACGACTTGGTATTTCGCTTAACGAGACATACGCCAAGAGTTTTAAATATAAGACGATCAAGCTTTGGAAGTACAAGGAAGATAGTAAAGCAAGGCAACGTAGAAAAATAATGATAAGCTTAAAAGTCCGCTTAGGTAGGTTGATCCGTATATGCTGGAGAGGTATAGAAAAATCAAAATTAGAACTATCTGCTGAGGATAGCGCCATTTTTACGAGAGTTAAAAATATTCATGCCCAGTCTGTGCTTAAGAAAAAGGACAAGGATATTTATAAAAAAGAGCATAAGATAGTCTATAGCTTTCATGCTCCGGAGGTAGAGTGTATCGGCAAGGGTAAAATGAATAAACCTTACGAATTTGGTAACAAAGTCGGGATTGCAGTAAGCGGCCGAGGCAACTTTATTCTTGGGGTTAAATCTTTTCACGGTAACCCCTACGACGGACATACTTTAGATCAAACGGTATCGGAGCTGCGCAAGCTAAGTCCGGAGACTAGCAAAATTTTTGTAGATCTTGGTTACACCGGCCATAACTTCAAAGAAAAAGGCAAGGTTTTTACCGCCAAGACCAAGAAAGCTTTATCAACCGATGACAAAAAGATGCAAAAGCGGAGAAGTGCAATTGAACCGATAATAGGTCATCTAAAGAATTTTGGTCGTATGGGTAGAAACTACCTTAAGGGAATAATTGGAGATATCGTTAATCCGCTTATCTCTGCCGTTGGCTTGAATTTGCGTAGAATCACTAATATTCTCAAAGAATCCACCGCATAATAATTTTCCGAAAATCTTAATAATTTAAGCAATTAGCATTGCTCAAGAGAGAATCATGAGTAAATTGTGAATTTTTGCCATCATAGCACCTAAATTTTATATTTTTGGTAAAAAAATACCCCAAAAAAATAAAAATGCGATGATTGACTTTTAAAATTATTAAAACTACATCAAAAATTTAGAATTTTGACGGAAAGACTATGTTGCCAAGCTAGTTATGTTGTGTTGAGTTATTGCACCCTATATCTCTGTACGTTTTATGAAACGAAGATAACATAATTAAGTACCCTAACTCAACGCTCCGACGACGCTCCGTATTATTTTATTTGTATTAAAGTGTAGCCAAAAAACTCATCAGGTCTTTATTGTCCCTCCAATGCGTTGGTGGCTTATCATTTGTAATATCACAACAAGCTAGTGCTTTTGCCTTCATTTCTAAATCTACCTCTGCATAAATATTTGTTGTGTTAATTGATACATGTCCGAGCCAAGCTCTGATTGTATTGATATCTACACCAGATTGCAGTAAATGAGTAGCCGTCGTATGACGTATTGTATGTGGGCTTACTCTTTTTTGGCTTATCGATGGTATTGTTTTGACGATCTCTTTGGTATAACGTCTGACCATGTTATGCACTCCAAAGCGAGTCAGTGGTTGCTTGCAGCGGTTTAAGAACACATGCTCATGTTTATCTCTATTAGCTATCAAACCTTGAAGTTCTGTAACAGTTTTTTGCCATAATGGACATCTTCTAAATTTATTAGCCTTGCCTCTGATGATAACAGTAGATAAATCTCTCTTTTGCACATGAGCTACACTGAGATCAGCTATTGTTAGCTGAGCCGCCTCATCAGCTCTAGTTCCAGTATTATAGAGGAAGAGTAATAATGCATAATCTCTCCTGCCTTGAGTAGTGTTAGTATCTGGGGCGGTTAATAGCGCATCCATCTCTGATTTATCAAGATAAGTTATCAATCTGTGCTCCGCTTTTTTAAAGGGGATTATCTGTACTTGTCTAGACCATTCTACATGCTCTGGGCTATTTAGCCCTACAAATTTTGCAAAAGCATGAAGTGCCGCAAGGCGTTGATTGCGCGTTGATAATGAACAATGGCGATCATTCTCGAGCGAAAGAAGAAAGGCTTTTATATGATCTGAGCTAATGTCATCTATAAGCAATTTATCAATGGCCTTTTTAGACCTACTAGCCATGCATGGCAATAGTAGCTTGAATGTATCGCGGTAACTTTGCTGTGTGTTTTTTGATAGGTTTCTGGTACTGATTAAATATTCTAACAAAAATCGTTTTATCCATATGCTTAAATAATTTGTATCTTTCATTGTTTTTCTCCTATTGTATATTTTTCAAAGCGTATATTAGCCTCCTGCAACAGATCATCCGTCATTGTCAAATAAACCGTCGTATCAGCAAGGCGTCTGTGACCAAGATAGGTTGATAATATTGGAAGAAGTTGTTGCACGTCCTTCTTCTCCCGATACCAACTTGTTAGTCTATGTACAGCAAAGCTGTGACGAAGATCATGCATTCTTGGTTGATATCTGCTAGTATCGTCTCTTTTAATCTTAGCCTTAGCTCTTATTCTTTGGAAAATATATTGCATTGTATTTATATTAAATGCCTGAGCATTTTTCCCTATAAACAAAGGGCTTTCTGGTGATTGTGGCTGCCTTTGATCTATCCTCCATTCTAAATATTTGGCAATGGTATCCTTAATTTGTATACTAAACGGTACTAAGCGGGACTTATAAAATTTAGATTGCTCTATTGTGATTACTGCATTCTCTATATCTATGTCCTGCAGAGTTAGAGACAGTGTTTCATGGATTCGTAGACCAAGAGCATAGGTCAAAATAAGTGCAGTCTGTACTGTGTATGGCAGAATGCAGCTCTTATTTTTTTGATATGTTAAGGCTGTATCAAAAAGTAGTTTTAGCTCACTTTGTGAGTAAATATATGGAACAAATCCTTGTGGTCTTTTTGGTAAAATAGATGGAAGTGGTACTTTGGTAACGTAATTGCGCGTCAATGCATACTGATAGAATCCGAAGAGTGCAGAATGCTTGGCAAACCAGCTAGATGTTACAGTTTGCGCGTCCCCGTAAAGAAAGCTGTTTATTTGCGCTAAAGAGATAGATTGGATATCTGTATTTGATTCCACTATCCTGCAAAAGGCTTTTAAGTAGTACGCATTGGTCTTAAATTTCTCACCTAAAGATTGCCTATAGTGGATATATTGAGTTACAAGTTGGTTTAGCATCATAATAGACCTCCCATATCAAATTCAGCAACTTTGCGCAAAGTTGTAAGATCAACCTTTGCATAAATTCTTGTGGTATCTAGAGTCCGATGCCCCAAATGATCACTTATTTCTTTCAGTGATATTCCTTCATTAATTAAATGAGTGGCACATGCATGACGAAGTGCATGTGGTCCATAATGTTTTATTGTAATATTCAGCTTCTTAAGCCTTTTACTGACAATTTGATACACTGCAGCCGATGATAAAAGTTTATAAGGCACGTACATAGACAAGAATATTTCTCTCGACGTGCGCAATTTTGGTCTGACGAGAGTTAAGTATCGTAAAATTGCTTCGCCAACGGTTTTAGAAAGAGGGAATGTCTGAGGTTTGCATCTCTTGGCACGCTGTAAATGAATCAACTCATTTTCCCAATCGATATCCTCTAAACGAAGATGAGTAACCTCACTGCATCTCATGCCATATACTGATAGTAGCATTAATATGGCATAGTCTCTGATGTCTACTAGACTATCACTGACACTATTTGCTAGTAACCTTTTGACATCACTCCAGTATGGTGCAGAAGGCAGTGACTCATCTCTATATACACGTGGTGCTTTAATAGTACTTGCCAAGTGTTTTGGACACCAGCCTTGATCCTCGGCATATCTCAAGAAGGAGCGCAGTATTGAAGCGTAAAGTTGCACAGTGCGTCTTGAGTGATGATCAATATCATGTTTGCCTATGATTATCTCATCTACGATGAGTGGTGTGAGCTTAGTAAATTCTTGCTGCTTCTGCTCAATACTGGTAAGAAAAATTCTAAGTTGATAAAACCTGGAAAGAATTGTACATTCGGACAGTCCTTGTTCCTGCCTCATGTAACTTATATACTGGTTGAGATATTCTTCAAATGAAATAGGCTGCTTGGTTTCCTGTAAACAACCTAGCATTTTAAACCACCTCGCAGCATTTCGAATAAATTGTCTTTTTGCAAATTTTGAATATTTGCTTTTCTTATGTATATTCTGTGGATCTCTTGTCCGGCGCCACCTCACTGCTGCTTCTTCAATTTCACTCAATGTTACTATCCTTACTTGATAAAAGTCTAAAAACTGTATGATGATCAATAGATACTGCGCTATTATACGAATGGTAGAAGTTACTGCTCCACAATCACTCCAATACTGTAGATACATCACCCTTTCCTCAACTAACGGAGCTGTCGAATGGCGGGCTATTGTATGAGATTGCACAAAAATCTTCTGGAACACTGGGATAACTGTTTTTACTGGGCGTTTTAAACGACATAGTTTTGCCAGCCAGTGAGTGGCATACCAAATAAAACGTTTTTTCCCAGTTTTTGAAAAGGCTGCCTTTTTTTGTGGGTTATTAGATTGATATCTAGCCCAGAGATCAGCAGCTACTTCAACTTCTTCTATAGTCACAATATCTGTAGTATCTAACTGTAGATACTCAACAATGCGTACAAGATATTGCGCGATAGTTGTGAGAGTGCTGTGAGCTTTACCAGCTTCATGCCAATACTGGAGATAATTTAAACGCTCCTCCAGCAATGGTGTGTTAATATGCTTTGTAACGTAATAGCTGCTTCTGAATAGTTGGTTAAACATGATCTTCCTCCTTTCTGGTTTATTGAAATTATGAACAACCAGTGTTAGGATAACCTACATCATGCAAAAATTATGTTGTTTAGATGATAATAAAGGGGTAAGAAGAATAAGGAATGTTGACCCAACACAACATAACTGGCTTGGCAACATAAGGCAGGAAGAATTGGATGTTTGCTGGTTCTGACAATGGAGGTCATACTGCAGCTGGTATATACTCGCTGATTGAAACCGCCAAGATGAACAACATCAACCCACATCTATACCTGCAAAAGGTACTAGCTACCATCCAGGATTATAACCATAAAAAAATTGCAGACCTCCTTCCTTGGAATATTATCCTGTAAAACTAATCTTTTGCAAGCCGGGTTCACCGTGGCATTACATTGAATCTGTATTTAATGTACTAAAAAACCATATGAGCTTAGAACACTCAAGGCACAGGTCACCTGTTAATTTTCTTGTGCATGTCTTAGCTTGTCTTGCTGGTTATGCTATTAAAAAATCTTCCTTAAAACTTGATGATTTAAGCAATTCTTATCCCCTTTTATCCTAAACTGGCATTATTATCCTATAAAACTAACCTTTTGCAAGCTGGGTCCACCGTGGCATTACGTTTTTTATCCTAAACTGGCGTTATGAACGCCGATATCATGATTTTAAAGAAAGGTAAAAGAGAAAGAAAATATGACAGTTGCACTTGTGGGTAATTGTTAGATTTCTCAGACGATTAGTAATCGTTCACTAATCACCCATGTAGAAAAGAAACAAGTCCTTCTGGTAATTTAGGATAAAACAGAGTAGAATGAGGAGGAGAAATAAAATACTTAATATCATCTTTTAGTACATACGCAGGAATAAAAACAGCCACTTCTTTAGAGGTATTTATTAACTTATCCTTGCTTGACTTATAATCCATGTTATAGAAATTCAATTTTCTATTGAAATAATTTATCTCATTATTAAGTAACTCAAGAACTTGTAGTCTTAGGAAAAACATTTCCGATCCTTCTACTACATATATAGTATCATCAATTTTTATATAGATCTTATCAGATATATTAATTGTTTCCATACAATTAAGCTTCTTTATACTAAAATTTTTATTTAAACTAGAAAGTAATCTAGTCTCTCCGTCAAAACTCTCTACCCCTGAATTAGAAGGGGTTTCATGTTATAAATGGCTTACGAAATCCATAAGAAAATGTTATAATTAGCGCATAAAGCTTATGGATTTTAAAGTATATGCCTATAGAAAATATTAGTTTTTCTCAAAAACAAGAAAGATTATTTGGTGAAAAATTATCTATACAACTAAATCGCAAAAACAAATTATATAAACTGAGAGATTTGGTAAATTGGTCTGAACTTGAAGCGCTGGCATTAGCTAAGGTTGAAATCAAGCAATTCGGTAGAAATAAGAAGGATCATAGAGTAATGCTAGGACTATCAATGCTGCAAGCTATGTATAACGGTTCTGATTCGTTTACGGAGGAAGAATTAAAGGAAAATATATATTGGCAATATTTTTGCGGCTATGAGTATATGCAACAAGATATTGACGTATCGGAGGCGACTATACGTAGATTCCGCAATGCTCTGGGAGAGGAAGGATATAAAGAGATTCTAAAAGAGCTTTTGCGTATAGGACTGAAGGTCGGAGCACTCAAAAAAAAAGACTTGGAATCGGCGATTATAGATACGACTGTACAGATTAAGAATATCAAACATCCACATGACGTACATTTAATGGAGACCGCAAGAGCAAAAGTAGTAGATCTCTGTAAACGACTTGGTATTTCGCTTAACGAGACATACGCCAAGAGTTTTAAATATAAGACGATCAAGCTTTGGAAGTACAAGGAAGATAGTAAAGCAAGGCAACGTAGAAAAATAATGATAAGCTTAAAAGTCCGCTTAGGTAGGTTGATCCGTATATGCTGGAGAGGTATAGAAAAATCAAAATTAGAACTATCTGCTGAGGATAGCGCCATTTTTACGAGAGTTAAAAATATTCATGCCCAGTCTGTGCTTAAGAAAAAGGACAAGGATATTTATAAAAAAGAGCATAAGATAGTCTATAGCTTTCATGCTCCGGAGGTAGAGTGTATCGGCAAGGGTAAAATGAATAAACCTTACGAATTTGGTAACAAAGTCGGGATTGCAGTAAGCGGCCGAGGCAACTTTATTCTTGGGGTTAAATCTTTTCACGGTAACCCCTACGACGGACATACTTTAGATCAAACGGTATCGGAGCTGCGCAAGCTAAGTCCGGAGACTAGCAAAATTTTTGTAGATCTTGGTTACACCGGCCATAACTTCAAAGAAAAAGGCAAGGTTTTTACCGCCAAGACCAAGAAAGCTTTATCAACCGATGACAAAAAGATGCAAAAGCGGAGAAGTGCAATTGAACCGATAATAGGTCATCTAAAGAATTTTGGTCGTATGGGTAGAAACTACCTTAAGGGAATAATTGGAGATATCGTTAATCCGCTTATCTCTGCCGTTGGCTTGAATTTGCGTAGAATCACTAATATTCTCAAAGAATCCACCGCATAATAATTTTCCGAAAATCTTAATAATTTAAGCAATTAGCATTGCTCAAGAGAGAATCATGAGTAAATTGTGAATTTTTGCCATCATAGCACCTAAATTTTATATTTTTACCTCAGTTCGGGATAAGCGCGTAGTTTAGAGATAAATCAAAACTATAATTTATTGAAGGTTTATTTTTTTTAAAGCAATATGATATAAACGTGGATAGTATATGCACAAAGGCATTGATTGGTGATCTATGTCTCGTGTGTTCAAGGTTCATTTTATTTTTTAAATAATCAAATACAGTTTCAATTATATTTCGTTTGCGTAGTAAGATTTTTTCGTTTAAATCCATTAATTTATTTGGCATATTCTTTTTAATTCCATGCACCATTTTCAATCCTCTTTCATATAAATTAATGAATAGATTTTGCTTAATATAACCTTTGTCGGCGTATATAAAACCAGTTAAATCCGTTGTTAGATCAAGCACAGGAACTCTATCATCTACGTTTCCCTTAGTCATTTTTAGCGCGATAAATTCACCTTTTTCGTTGATCACTAAATGTAATTTAAACCCATAAAAAAAGCCCATAGATGATTTGCCTTGCTTGGCAAGCCCAGCAAATGTTTTATTCCTATAGCGTCTTTTATTGTGGCAGATTTTGATTGCGGTAGTATCCATAAAATATGTGCCAGTTTCTTCGCCAAATAACATATGCAAAAGTATATTAAACGGTAAAAATAATCTAGACATTAGTTCTACAAAACGGTTATAACTTAAGGCATTCGGAAAATCGTTTTTGTGGATATACTCTATACAAGTTTTGTAAAAATATTTAAAGTTCTTTGCATGAGACGTATGATACATTACCATGATCGTCATAATCTCGCTCAAGCTCATACTACATAAGCGATTTCGCTGTTTATTGCCAGGTAATAATTGCTTTTTTTCGTAACCAGAGTAAATTTGGCAAAAATCATCTATAAAGCTGTACAATTCCGTGATATCTTTTTTCATGCCTGTGGTTGCCATTTTTTGTTAAAAAAGAGCTTTATCACAGGCATCACCATCTTGCAACCCTTGTATCTACTATATATTTATGCAATCCTTATCCCGAACTGGGGTATTTTTGGTAAAAAAATACCCCAAAAAAATAAAAATGCGATGATTGACTTTTAAAATTATTAAAACTACATCAAAAATTTAGAATTTTGACGGAAAGACAATCTACTTTTTATTTCATCACTTGTATTAACATATTCTCTTAATATATTTGCAGATCTTATATTACCTTCAGATACTAAAAATACCAAAACATATGCATTTATATCAATCTTACTAAGAGAAGCTATCCTATGATGTCCATCTGCAATCAAAAACTTAAGTATCTTATTATACAACTTTTGATATTCTAAAGTATCTTCTAATTCCCATAAATCATATTTATATTCTTGATCTGTTATTGAAAAAAAACTTTCTTGTTTTGAAATGATATTATTGAGAACTAAATTTATTTGTTCCATATCTTTATGAATCAGGATGATAGGACTAGTTTGTAATTTATGTTTTTTAAAATATTGTATATACTGATCTCTTTTATAATCAACACACCTCTCATGCTCAAAAATTATTTTTCCTATATTATTTAATTTAATTAGGGCAAGTAATCCTGTAGTAGAAATTCCTGGAGCATTAATATTGCAGCAATAAAACCCTTTTCTTTTCTGTTGTACCAAATAATTCTTCTGCACCATACTAAGGATATGTTTTATTCCACAATCACGTTTAAAATTGTTTTTTACAATATCCTGTTTAAGGTGTAAGAAATTATTTTTAATTTCATATTCATAGGGGGATTTTGCACCTGGTACAATTGCCCTAAATGGATAGATATTATACATTTTTATTGGAAAAAATTATTGATTTCTATATTAAGGTTTTGTCTTTTGGCTTCTTCATATAAATAATTTGCAACCATCAGATCCAGTATCCCCATACCCATAGGAGAAAAAATTATTGTTTTTTTAGGATCAAAATTGTTATAACCATTAATTAATTCATAGACGGTACAATTTATAAAGCTTTTATTCCCAGTTTTTTGATATGCAAGATGAGGAGATGTATTTGCATTCAGTACGTGATCTACATCATCTACAATATTATTTGAAGCTGTTAGTATTTCAGGAGCTAAATCCCTCAAAGAAATATGTAAAACAATGGTGTTGGATTTAAATAATGAGAAATCTCTTATATAAGGTTCCTGACTTGTTGTGGACAGGAATATAATTTCTGAATTTATGATTAATGTATTTAGATCATCTTGTATGTCAATTTTTATGTTGCTGTTTAAATTTTGAATTTCTCCTTTTAATTTAACAGCTGCTCTATCGTTATTGTCATATAAAACTATTTGATCAATTTTCCATCTTTCACTGATTATGGATTCTACAAAATATTTAGAAATATTACCTGTTCCTATTATACCAATAACCTTTTTAGAGTGTTTAACATCAGACAAATACTCTCCTACTATAATTGCTGAGTAAACTGTTCTAAGAGCACTTATAATACTTCCTTCAATACATGCTATAGGATAGCCTGTATCATAATCATTAAGAATAATTACAGCTGAGGCTCTTTTCAGATCGTTTAATAAGTTATCAGGATTGCTTGAAATCCATTTAATTCCAGCAATTCTTGGATTTTGGCTAATTAACCCAGGTAATGCAATAATACGAGATTTTGGTTTATCTGGAAATGTTAAAAAATAGCTTGACGGATTTTTAGCTATTCCTTCTCCCTGTTTTATATATGCTAATTTTACCATTTCGTATATGCTATGAGATTGTGACTTTATTATTTTTTTTATTGCCGCTGATGTTATTATAGAGAACTTACCTGTCATAAAATGCCTCTTTTCTTATATTAATTCCAAATTTATCTTCTACCCAAGCCGGATTATATAATGTGTCTATATATTTTTCTCCAAAATCAGGTGATATTACCACAACTGATACATTTTTATTTTTTAGAGATTTAAAGTAATCCTTTGCTGCATGTATTACCGTACCTGATGATCCCCCAAGAAACATCCCATATTTTTTAAGTAAGTAATTACACATTATTACTGTTTTTGTTTCAGATACCATTATCACATCATGCACATTGTATAAAGATGCTATTTCAGGTTTCCTACTTGTTCCAATACCAGGGATATATCTAGGACCAGGAGGAAAACCAAATGTTACTGATCCCTGATTGTCAACTGCTATAATTTTTGTCTGTGGTGAATATTTTGCAAAAAATTTAGCACACCCTACTAAAGTACCTGTAGTTCCTGCACCTATAAAAAGATAATCGAGTTTAGGTATAAACTCATTTATTTCTTTAGCTGTAGTTTTATAGTGAGCTTTAATATTATACTCTGATGCATACTGGTTAGTCCAAATCAGCTTTGGATTTTCACTAATCATTTTATGTATCAATTTTATTCTGCTTGCTAGAAATCCTCCAGATTCATCTCTTGTTGTAACTTTAATTATCTCAGTTCCATATATTTTCATATATGACTCAGCAAAAGGAAGAGTATTAGGATCAGTTATACAAATAAATTTATACCCCTTAGATTTACATACAATACTTAATGCTATACCTAAATTACCAGATGAGGATTCTATGATAGTATTTTTACCTGGAGTAATTCCAAATTCTTTTTCAAGGCCACTAATTAGATATTTTGCAGTTTTAAGTTTTATAGAACCTGCTACATTTAATCCTTCGTATTTTATAAAAGCTCTTTTAACTCCAATAAACTCTGAAAACTCATGAAACAATCTTGCGATTCCTATCTGAGAATAAGTATTAACAAACATTATTATCTTCTAATTTAGATGAACTATAACATGATAATTTCAAAACTTTAGCAAGTTTTGACAAGAGAACAGCAAGGGCACTGTTGCCAATTACGTTAGCGCTTGTTTCTGTAGCATCAAATAGTATATATATAGCTACTATTAAAGCAGACATTTCATTTGTAAAACCTAGGTATTTTTCTAATAATGGCAGCATCAGCAACACCCCACATCCAGGTGCTCCAGCTGCTGCAAACTGCATTAAAGCAAAATTAAAAGCAAATATTAAATAAACTGTAAAAGTAGGTAACTCATAGCCGTAACTTAAAAGTATGATTAATGCCATCATTGGAATATTAATAGCAAGTCCTATCATATGAATATTTGTAGCTATCGGTATTACTAGACGAACCATGTCTGGATTTTTTATATTTTTCTCTGTAGACATTATTGTAATTGGCATGGTAACCAAGCTGGACATTGTATAAAAACCTGTAAGAGCTGCAGGTATTACGTTTTTTATATAAGAAATCCATAACCTCAGATTAAAATTTGCTATGACTGCAAATAAAAAAGATAAATAAAATATGTAAGTGCCACTTATAAGTACTATAAGTGGTAATAACTTCTCAATAGTCTTAGAAAGAAGCCCACTATGCTGCATTTGGATAAAAAAACCTAGTATAAAAAAAGGAAATAACCTAACAAAGACACTGCTTAAAAAATAGTCTACAAATTTCTT
Organism: Candidatus Megaera polyxenophila; assembly: GCF_029982035.1. NCBI lineage: Bacteria > Pseudomonadati > Pseudomonadota > Alphaproteobacteria > Rickettsiales > Rickettsiaceae > Candidatus Megaera > Candidatus Megaera polyxenophila. Next base: position 905,563 of record NZ_CP104166.1, on the reverse strand, counting down.
GGCTAAAACATTTAACTTATAATTACCATACTGCAGTGGTATATAAAGTTCATATATACCAACTATAAATCCTACTATTAAAGCATAATTACTATCCAGAGATATCATATTAAATGATATGTTCCATATAGGACTAAGTTCTTTGCCATCTGCTAAAATTACCTGTTGAACATTTATATTAGATTCTGCAAGCAAGACTACCCCATATGCCACCATAGTTGCTGTATAGTTTGAAATATAAATTGCTACAAACAACAATAAAAGAAATATACCTATAGATTTTTTATGTTTGATTGTAGAAACACTAACGTATGCACAACAAAAAACTACTAAAGGAAGTGTTAATAATAACACTTCCTTTAGAATAAAACTTATAGAATACAAAACCCGCTTTATATCTTCTGGAATGCACTCACCAAAAGCTATCGTTAGTACTAGAACTATTATTACTTGAACAGGAATGTTCCTTTTAAAAGAGTATACAATTTTTATTATTTTGTTATACATATAACACTAAGACATACTATTTAGAATAAAAACCCTACACTTGTCAATTTATTGAGCTTTTGGCTTTATCCTTCGATCATAAAGTACTAAAATTTCTAGTACACCCCAGGTAACTCGATTTTTAAAATATTACACAGCAACAACTTTCAACGTTACCAGTTCCTGTATCTGGTCATCTTTTATTAACTCCTGGTCAGAGATTACTAAAGTTAAAGAAGATAAAGAATCGTTATGCATATTTTCAAATATATATGGACATTTTTCCTGTATAAGATTCTCAACTTTTTGTCCGCTATTATCTTTAGCTTTTAAATCCGCCCCTTGTGATATTAAAAATTCTGCTATCTTAATTTGATTATAAAGTAATGCGTAATGAAGCAGTGTTTGACCTTTATCATTCCAAGAGTTAATCTCAACAACACCCTTGGTTACTTGAGATTTCACAGCTTCAAATCGTGACCTATATATCAAATCAAATACGTTTTCCACAACAGGTGTATAGTAAATCTCAATGAGTTTCATGTAATCAAAATCTGGACTGAATTTACTCATGTTATAATTAATTCATTAGAGCTTTATTATCCATCTCTTCCCTAAGGCTCTTAGGTCTCATGTCGGTCCACACTTCTTTTACATAATTTAAAACCTCTTGCTTAGTTCCTTTCGGACCAACCTGCTTCCAACCAATAGGTATCTCTTTCCATGAAAACCATATAGAATATTGCTCCTCTTCATTAATAAGGCATATATATTCTTCATTATCTTCTTCTGACATACTTTATTACCTATTTTTTATATTAAATAATTAATTAAATGTACTATCAATATTTATTGGTTCTTCAGAGACTACTTCCAAATATCCTTCTCCTTTTCTAGATGCCAAATCAATATCAGCTATAAGTCTAACAGCATTATAATTCAGATTAGTTGTACCTTCAATATGTAACAAACCCTCTCCTTTAGTAAAATCTAAATCTTTTACATTTGTACTATTTAAATCCACGTTAATCCCAAGTTCAGTACCACCCCTGGTTTGTGTAAATTTGATATGTATATAACCGTCTTCAATACGCTCTTTTATTTCTTCATAAGGTTCATCTCTATGTCCTATTACAACCTCATGCTTGCCTTCACTTAATCTTTGTACCAATTCATTTATCATACCGGCGACCTCCTAATTACTTTTTGTTTGATTTTTCTTCAATTAGATAAATTTCTTTTAACCCCTTCTTCGATTAGGTTCTTTGCTATTTCAATATCACCCCATTCTAAAACTTTTACCCACTTATCTTTATCCATATCTTTATAATGTTCAAAGAAATGCTTTATTCTGTTCTTCACAATACCGGCAACATCAGTAATATTTCGTATATTATCAAAAGATATGTCAACCTTAGATACAGGAACAGCAATAATCTTTTCATCCAGACCTGACTCATCTTCCATCATTAATACTCCAATAGGCCTGCATTTTACTATCGCACCCGGTATAATCGGATAGTTAGATAAAACCAACACATCGACTGGATCTCCATCACCAGATAAAGTATTAGGAATAAATCCATAATTACATGGATAAAACATTGATACCTGCATAAACCGATCAACAAATATAGCACCGGATTCTTTATCAAGCTCATATTTAACAGGATTATCGTTCATAGGGATTTCAATAATCACATTAAATTCATCCGGTATTTTTTCTGATGTAATCTTATCTATCTGCATCTATTTATTTCCTCTTTTTTATATAATTAATCGTTTATAAAAATTAATTATATTATAATTTAACATAATTTTTTCATCTCAAGCTAATTATTGATAAAAGTAAAACCTTTTTCAAGTAACACTCACTATAACTAATATCTATAAGGAGTTATAATGTAGTATTTATGTTACTTATAACTCCTTATCTTAAACGCACTTAAGTGCTAACTTATATATAGGCACTTGTATCTTATTAAGTAAGTATTACTTAGGAATTTTTTGACTTAGTTGATTTCTTCTTAGTAGAAGTGCTTTTAGATTTATTGAATTCGATAGTTTCTACTATGGGTATGTGATTATCTGTTCCTGTAACAGATAGAATTTTTTCTATAATATTATTAATTCTCTGTGAAAACTCCACTACATTAGATGGAAGTTGACCTTCAATAATACATGCTTCATCAAATATAAGCTTGACCAGCTCTTCATTATTCATGTATGGACCTCCCCGATAATGCAAGAAATAAATAATATTAATAGCAAAAAAATCAAAATGCAGTCATGTATCCGACTTATAGTTAAGTAAATAGTTCTATTAAATCATTTACTCTACAGCCCTGATGGAAATTCGCCACTTACAAACTTAACATAATCATAATATCGGCTTCGTGTTTGAGCCCATGAGTAAAACAGTTTTTTTGTAAGTATAAGATTTGTCTTATTTTGCCATCAATGTTTATCACCTCTCGCATATTCCTGAAATTATAGTAGCTACTTGAGTAAATAACACCATGTCACTTACCCCTAACTACACACTTTATTCTCTACATAATCGTTACCTGAGCTTAGCACTGCAAATACAATTCTGGCTAATTTATTAGCTACAGCCACAACTGTTTTGTTATGCCCACTCCTGTCATATAAATTAAACATCCATTGTGCAAATTTGCTATAATCTTTTTTAGCTTTCTGTGATTCAGTAGTAAATCTTAGTTTTGTATTAAGTACAGCTCTTGCTCCTTGAATTAATAATGTACGTAAGTATATATCACCTCTTTTACTGATTCCAAGCAGCTTCTCTTTACCACCACTAGAAGCTTGTCTTGGCACTAATCCAAGCCATGCGGATAATTGCCTACCATTCTCAAAACAACTACCATTCCCTATAGATGCTATCAAGGCAGTAGCTGTAATTAAACCTATACCAGGTATAGCAATTATTTGTTGATACTTATCTAATTCACTAGCCATTATTTTTAGTCTACTTTCTAAGCATTTTATTTTCTTATCATTCTCGATAAATTCCTCTTTTAAATCACTGAAAGTTTGCTGACTTATTGGACTTAATTTCCCGCTGTCTAGAACCTCTGTTAACTTTGATGTAATTTTATTTATACCCTGAGGAATAATGATTCCAAACTCATGTAATAGCCCTCGGATCTCGTTAGCAAGAGCAGTACGATTTTTTACTAATCTAGCCCTTACTCTATGAATTGATAAGATATCCTGTTGTTCTATACTTTTAATCGGAACAAATCTCATATTTGGTCTTGATACGGCTTCACATATTGCTTCTGCATCAGCTTGGTCGTTTTTATTAGTTTTTACATATGGCTTTACAAATTGTGGCGCCATTAATTTTACCTCGTGCCCTAGTTTGCTAATTTCTCTAGCCCAATAATTAGCACCTCCACAAGCTTCCATACCTACTAAACATTTAGGTAAATTAGCTATAAAAGTTAATACCTGATCCCTCATTAGTTTTTTCTTCAACACAGTCTTGCCATTTTTATCTACACCATGAAACTGAAAAATTCTTTTTGCTATATCAATACCTATTGTAGTAATATTTGTCATGTGGACCTCTCTATTGTTGTTTAGGATTCATTTCCTATTCTAGAACAATAACATTTGTTATAGATTCTGTATACTAGGGTAGGTCCATACCATTATAATAGAATGCTGATCTTCAGCAAGCAAATCACTATTTATCCTCTGTATTATAGGATGTTTAGGGTTAACCTCCAATACCTTAGGTACCGGCAAAGAAGACCTTCTTTGCTCCATCAATAACCTTTCTGTATATATATCCATACCACTATCACCTACCGTTAGACAGGCAATACTCGAAGTAAGTTTTCTGGATATCTTTACATCCTTCACTAAATTACCCAACACTTTTTTAAAATATTCAATTAACTCACTGTATTGACCTTCATCTTGCTTGATATCTTTAGAGGATTCATTATTAGCTCCTTTTTCTTTATCTTTATCAACATCCTGTTCCAGATCTATATTACTTCTAGTAACTGATTTAATATCGTAATCTTTATATCTGATATAATTATTTACCCAGAAATTGTCTACCGGATCAGTAAAAAGTAGTACATCTATTCCTTTATTTAAGAAACCTTCAATTTGAGGACTAGACAGTAACTTATCAACATTATCACCACTCAGGTAATATATGGTTTTCTGTCCTTCCTTAAAGTTACTTATATACTCATCCAGGCTGATTAGTCTGTTATGAATGCTACTTCTAAATATACATATTTCAAGCAGCTTTTCATGATCAAAACCTGATTCACAAAGACCTTCTTTTAAAACACTACCAAAGTTATTCCAGAATTTCAGATAATCCTCTATTAATTCCTCTTTTTTCTTTTTTAACTCATTTATTACTTTTTGTATGATTGATGATTTGATTTTTTCAAGTACTGGATTATGTTGTAAAGTTTCCCGGCTAATATTAAGAGGTAAATCTTCTGAATCTACCACTCCTCGAATAAACCTTAAATAATTTGGAATCAAATCAATATTCTCATCAGAGATAAAAACTCGTTTTATATATAGTTTAACGCTTTTTTTACGATCCTGATTAAATAAATCAAAAGGTTTAGCCGATGGAATAAATAACAAGTTAGTAAATTCTATGGCTCCTTCATTTTTATTATGCATAATTAACCACGGATCATCCATTGCATAAGATAAGCTTTTATAAAATTCCTTATACTGTTCAGGAGTAATTTCAGATTTTGGCCTAGTCCAGAGTGCTGATGAAGAGTTAAGCTGAATTTCATTATTATCAGTATTAATAAAGTATATAGGAATTGCTATATGATCAGAATAACTTTTAACTATATTTTTTAACCTAAAATGATCTAGATATTCATCTTCTTTTTCTTTAACATGAATTAATACTTCAGTACCACGTGAGAATTCTCTATCTGTATCTGCAACTGTATATTCTCCTAAACCGTCAGAATCCCAGGTATAGCTTCTTTCTTCTCCTGCTTTTCTGGAGGTAACGGTTATATATTCTGCTATCATAAATGCAGAATAAAATCCTACCCCAAATTGACCTATCAACATACTATCTTTTTTAGCATCACCGGAAAGGTACTGAAGAAAATTCTGAGTACCAGATTTTGCTATAGTACCAAGATTTTCTATTAACTCTTCTTTATTCATGCCAATCCCATTATCACATATAATAATATTCCTGTTATCCTTATCAATTCTCACTGTGATTTTAAAAGTAGTATCATTTCCTAATAGGTCAGGAGTAATTTGTGATAAATAACGTAGCTTATCACATGCATCTGATGCATTTGAAATTAACTCACGCATAAAGATCTCTTTATTAGTATAAAGAGAGTGGATCATTATGTGCAGGATTTTATCAACCTCAGCACCGAAAGTTTTTTTCTCGTAAACCATAATTACTCCTAAAAATATTTCCCTATCTTAGATATATTCACATAATTGCCAAGCTTAAAACCTGAATATTATTAAGCTATTATATTCTATTAAATGAGCTGCTAAAAAAGCAAGATCATCCTTTTCTAAATATAATAAGTTTTTTTAACTTCAGCATGAGGTCAGGATAATAAAACCAATAATTATCGTCAATATCATTAAGCAATGCATACATACTATTAAGCATTTAATTGATAAAATAACAATAATACTAATAATTATTGGCTATTGTGTAGCAAGTATCTATTTTTATATCTGTGTTTATACTTGCATTAGATTAACAATAGAAATAATATTCTTAGCAACATTTTCTAAGGTAAAAACATAATTTAAGTTTTAAGTATATGTCAGGTTGGTTTGTACCGTTTAAATATAATAAAAATTCCTATATTAGGCTATTTTGTTTTCACTATGGCGGTGGTAGTGCTTCAGCTTACAGAGAATGGGCTAAAGATCTAATTGATTATGTAGATCTAATTGCCATTCAACTACCGGGACGTGAGAGTAGATTCAGTGAACCTTTACTGGATAATATATCAGACATCGTTAATGAATTATCCTTAAATTTTCATAACTACCTTGATAAACCTTATATTCTGTTTGGTCACAGTATTGGAGCGTTAATATCGTTTGAATTTACACGCATATTGCGAAAAAAAGCAATGCAGCAACCCAAAAGCTTAATTATATCAGGAACCAAGGCGCCACAAGTACCGCTAAAAAGACCCCCTATTCATCGCTTACCAAGTCCAGAACTTATCCAAAAAATTCGTGAATATAATGGAATTCCAAGAGATATAATTGAGAACAAGGAACTGATGGACATATTCCTACCAATAATACGTGCTGATTTCTGTATATCTGAAACCTACAGCTATTATAGCGAACCACCCCTAGCTTGCCCCATAATGGCGTTAGGAGGTCTGAATGATGATACATTTGACTCCCAAGATTTACTAAAATGGCAGGAACAGACTACTGCTTTATTTCAATACGAATTACTACCTGGTGATCACTTTTTTATTAAATCCTCTTACCAAAAAGTGATTAATATAGTAAACAAGATTTTATATAAAGAAATTACGCAGTTTGTCACTTTAAATTAGAATATCTGGAGAAATCTAATTTTTAGCCTAAGAAATTTTGCATTTATTATATACATCATATCCAGGATACTTGCTATTAAAATACCTTATATTTTTAGCGCTCATTTATTCCTCCCGGAGATTTTATGTGATTACCCCAGTTCGGGATAAGGATTGGATGAATACAGGGTGGATATAAGGGTTGCGAGGTACTTGCACCTGTGGTAAAGCTGTTTTTTTAACAAAAAATGGCAACCACAGGCATGAAAAAAGATATCACAGAATTGTACAGCTTTATAGATGATTTTTGTCAAATTTACTCTGGCTACGAAAAAAAGCAATTATTACCCAGCAATAAACAACGAAATCGCTTATGTAGTATGAGCTTGAGCGAAATCATGACGATCATGGTAATGTACCATACGTCTCATGCAAAAAACTTTAAATATTTTTACAAAACTTGTATAGAATATATCCACAAAGACGACTTTCCGCATGCCTTGAGTTATAACCGTTTTGTAGAACTAATGTCTAGATTATTTTTACCATTTAATATACTTTTGCATATGTTGTTTGGCGAAGAAACTGGTACATATTTTATGGATGCTACTGCAATCAAAATCTGCCACAATAAAAGACGCTATAGAAATAAAACATTTGCAGGGCTTGCCAAGCAAGGTAAATCATCTATGGGCTTTTTTTATGGGTTTAAATTAAATTTAGTTATCAATGAAAAAGGTGAATTTATTGCACTAAAAATGACTAAAGGAAATGTAGATGATAGAGTTCCTGTGCCTGATTTAACAAGAGATTTAACTGGTTTTATATACGCCGACAAAGGTTATATTAAACAAAATCTATTCGTCAATTTATATGAAAGGGGATTGAAAATGGTGCATGGAATTAAAAAGAATATGCCGAATAAATTAATGGATTTAAAGGAAAAAATCTTATTACGCAAACGAAATATAATTGAAACTGTATTTGATTATTTGAAAAATAAAATGAACCTTGAGCACACCAGACATAGATCACCAATCAACGCCTTTGTACATATACTATCCACCTTTATATCTTACTGCCTCAAGAAAAATAAACCTTCAATAAATTATGATTTTGATCTTTCTCTAAACTATGCCCTTATCCCGAACTAAGGTGTGATTGTGCATTTCAATGATTTTATTTACCAGTTTACTAATTCCCGTATGTATTTGAGTTAAGGGTGCATCTATCATAAAAGCAGGAGTAGTAACCAGTTTATTTTCCCAATCTATAACTATACCATCAGCCGCACAAACTTCTTCCAATGCCCCCAATTTAGCAACAAGTTCATTTTTATCACCAAGGGTAATTTTTACTTGTACAAAATCTTTTAAAGCTAAAACTAAAACCGCAGGAGAAATACATATTCCTCCAATAGGCTTTGATAACTTATAAAACTCTATGATTATCTTCCGTAAATCTTCAATTACTGTGGCATTTTCATTTTTGAATGCTAAGTCTGATAAATTTGTAGCTGCTCCGAACCCTCCAGGTAAAATTAATGCATCAAAATCTTTTACCTGCAATTCATTTAATGACTGAATTGCTCCACGAGCAATACGTGCAGATTCAACAAGGACGTTACGCTCCTCAACTACTTCTTTTTTAGTCAAATGATTGATGACATAATGCTGTTTCTGATTCGGAGCAAAAATTCTAGTCTCAACATTATTTCTATCCAGTTCAAGTAATGTAAATACTGTTTCAGAAATTTCAGCTCCATCAAGATGACCACAACCTGAAATTACCACGGCAACTCTTATCATAATTTCTTTCAATAAAATATATAATATGTTTTATAATTGTAGCAGCTAATTAGTGAAAGTCTAAAATTTCTTGAATATTATAGTTTTAAATATGAAAAATAGTTTTTTATTTCTTTTTTAATTTCAGTAATCTTTAAATTTACCTCATTATCACCTGCATTGATTCTCAACATTAATTCAATATCATTAAGCAACTTTTTAGCTTTTTTTTCTACTGCTTTCACTTTAACTTTTTGATTGGTTTGCTGCCACTGTTTTATTTTAGCAAATTCTTCATTTAAGAATTCAATTATTCTCTGCTGAGACTCTAATTTAGTCATTATAATCCTATATTATCAAAAATTATTTTGTTGATTGTTCATTTCTAGATAAACTATTTCATCTATTTTATTCTCTATTCCAATAGCTCCGGAGTAATTTTCAGGGACTTCTATTTCATAGCAATACCATTGTTGACTTAGTTCATTATTCATATCATTAAGCAGAATGCCTTTACCAGGTAATAATCTCATAACTTCGATGGTATTAATAGGATAAGATAATCCTTGACCAATAGCCTTTACTAAAGCTTCCTTTTTGGTCCAGAAAGTATAAAAAAAACTCAGTTTATCTCGAGGTTTAAGACTGGATAAATATTTGTGCTCCTCTGGAGTTAGTACAAAACCAGCAAGCTCCTCAACTTTTAGATTTTTATCATGTAATTCTATATCGATACCCACCCTACAGTTTAAAGCTATCATATAACTGACCATGTTATGGGAATGAGACATATTAAATTGGATATTACTATTTTTTAAGAAAGGTTTTCCATATTCATTATAATTAAATTCGATTTTTTGAGGATGTTGTTTTGTGTAGAAACTCAAAATATACCTTAAAATACCATGTGACATAATGTATTTGTTACTTAAATATTCAGTATGATAGTTGTTTGCTTTTGTTTTCTCTTGACTCGAAAGGTATTCCCAGTACGTGGATATATTATTTATATGACTAGTTAAATTTACGATGAAGATAAATACTTTATTTACACTTGTGTTAAATACCAATTGATTGAAAATACTGCACTCAAATATACTATTAGTAAGCTTAAGCCTGGTAATTTTATCTATATTGTTAATCATAGTATTATTTATACCAACTAATATTTGGTTATTACCATATTACTAAGGAAATGTTTTCAATATAACTAAAAATTTTTATCTTTCATTATCTAATATAACAGGGATAGTAAATTTAATTACATTTAATATGGAATAGATATGCTAATGATTATTAGATATTTTTTAGTTTAGTGTTGTAAATGTTTATAGGATAGATAGCCATGTTGTAAAAGTGTATATTATTAGTATTATTTTGAACTATATTTTCTATTTAGCTTTTGAAAATGCTTCCCAATATTATAAAAATCGAAATATTGACTTATATTAAAAAATCACATTACTATGCATGCCCCAAAAAACATACTATTTCAAAGAGGATAAAAAACTTAAACATGGATGGTAAAATTTATACAACAATATGCGTATTATTTGCGGTACTTATTGTTATGGGTAATATGATATATCAAAAATTTGTTGTTTTACCAATATTACCTTTTCATACTTTTGAACTGTCAGTGGGAGCCATAACATACCCTCTAACTTTTTTACTGACAGATTTAATAGCCGAGTTTTATGGTAAAAATAAAGCTAACTTTTGTGTCAAGCTTGCATTAACAATGAATATAATGGTAGCGATATTAATAGCAATTATGGATTCACTCACTGCAACTGAATGGTCCAAAATTGACGATATAATTTTTCATAAAGTATTTGGGTTATATAGTGTAGCATTTGTTGGCTCCATTATCGCCTGTTATACCGCTCAGCTAATTGATATTAATATTTATTTATGGATACGCAAAATAACCAAAGGTAAGTATTTATGGTTAAGAAATAACAGTAGTACTGCCATCTCATTATTAGTAGATACAACCATTGTGATTAGCTTTATGAGCCTTTTTGGTGCACTACCAATCGATAAAATGAGCACACTTATAATTAATAGCTATTTATACAAACTATTCTTTGCAATATGTAGTACTCCATTATTTTATGCAATTGTTAGTTTGATAAAGCACATAAAAAAATTACCATAACTATTATTTTAATAATTATGATAAGCTATACACTTATTTATTTAAGTATAAACCCTACCTGTAAAGCATAAAAAAAGGACATTATTACAATATTACAAAGTTTATTAACTTCATACTTATGCTAATAAGCTGTTAATCTTTGCTGCCAGGATAAAGTCATTTTCGGTTAGACCGTTAATACTATGGGTCCATATTTTAACTTTACATTTCCCCCAAGAAATTTCTAGGTCAGGGTGATGGTTCTGCAGTTCCGCTATCTCAGCTACTTCGTTAGCAAATTTGATTGCATCAATAAAATTATCAAAATAATATTCTTTATATAATTGACCATCAACATTAATAATCCAAATTTTTCCTAATTCTGATAATAACCTTAAAGCTAGATCAGAACTTAAGGTAGATCTCTTTTCCTGATATGGAATATAAGTTTTGTCTAATAAGTGAGTATCATCATTTTCCATGTATATACCTATCTATAAGTATCTGTTTTAGCTGTATAAGATTTACAGTAATTCTAATCATTATAGCCTATAAAATTATTTATTACAAAATGTAATTGAATCATAAAATCCAGGGATGTAATCAATATCAAAATAATTAATTCATTTATTGTATCAATACAATTTAAGCTTAATTTATATGAAGGAAAACATTACTACTGCTACCTGAATCTATGCTATATATTTAAGAGTGATTACTACCACTCTAGCTGTTACTGATATTTTACACAAAAAAATAATTCAAGGAATACAATATACGAACAAACTTTTTTACCAGACTAGTATTTTTCAAGTTATCAATATCTTTTAACCCTTTTTGTAATAGAATAGTTAATTCTATATCATAACCGACTTTTGCACCTCTGATGCAAAAAGTTGTTCTCTCTTTACTTAAAAAATCCCTATTATAAATTCAGGTACAAAAACCCATTAATCATGCTTTCTCTTCTACTTTGTTAGTAGTAGCTAAGAAACGCTGTGCTGATGTATCCAATGCGCGGCAGGCAATTGATTGAACTTGCTGAGTTGCCATATCTGCTTTTTCAGTAAGCTCTTTAATCAAATCATCCTGTTTTCTTATTTTCTCTTCAAGATAATTGATACTCTGCTCTTTTAGCTTTAATATTCCATCGTATTCCTGTTGCTTAAGTTTAGTAGCAAATTCATATTGTTCTAGAAGCTTTGTTTCCAAAGCTTTTTCGTTATTTGTTACTGCTTCCTTTATCTTGTCCGGTATTTGTTGAACTTGCAATCTTAAAGATTCATAATCTTTCTCTTTTTCCAATAAATCAGCTTCCCGTTTGGATAAGTTGTCTTTTAAGTCGGATAATTCTTTTTCCATGGAAAATTTTTTATCATTATATTCATCCATTTCTTTACGTTGCTTTAATTCCAATGCATATCCATATTCTTCTTCCTCACGTTTTCTTATCTTCTCAAGCAGCTCTTTTCGTTCTTTATATTCCTGTTCAAGTTTTGATTTTTGTTCTTGCCACTGCAATTTTTGAGTAGCCATTTCCTGTTCAAAATTTTGTCTACTCAGTTCCATATCTAGTTTAAACTGTTGTTTTTGTTCAGCTTGAGTTTGTAATAATGAGTTAGCCATTTCCTGTTCAAAATTTTGTCTACTCAGTTCCATATCTAGTTTAAACTGTTGTTTTTGTTCAGCTTGAGTTTGTAATAATGCTGATAAAGTATTTGCAGTCTCATTGATTTGATATAACTCTTCCAAGTGTTTTTATTCTATAGTAATCGCTTGGCGCAAATTTGCCAGCTTTTGAAATTCACTTAATAGCTGCTCAGATAAACCATCAATCTGTTTAATGGTTTTTGACTTTAAATTACTTAAGTCAGTCAATATGTTATCTGGTGAGTGACTGGCAGTTTTCTTGATAATATTCTGTTCCTCTTCCTGCTTTTTTTGTTCCTGAGGAGTAGACAGCTGCTTTTCGGTTAACTTGGTTAATACTTCGTTATAGGCAGCTAAAATTTGTTCTTTGGTACTCTTAGCTGAAACTTCTAAAACATTATGCTTTTTGCTCATTTATGTATTTCTTAGTTTTTAAATTATACTTTATTAAATAATATCATAACCTAAATTTTTTTAACTATATAAGTGAATTGTAAATTCTAAAACTAAACTAAAAATTATCAGTAGTCAAAAAGGTTTGGACTATTTTTTAAAAAACTAAATAGTTTTTTATTTACCATTCATTACTGTCTATTCTTTTTAAAACCATCAGTGATTTCAGTTATTTCCATAAGCAAAGAATTTTGGTCCAGTGTATTGCTCTTCATGGCATATGTAATAGCATTACAGTTTTCTGTATCAAGTAGAAAAGGATCAGCCCCTGCTTCAATAAATTCTCGCATTAGTTTTATGTTACCAATTTTGGCTGCTTTAAACAACGCAAATTGTAATGGATCTTGATTACCTGTCATTAATATTTCTCCCCTTTTAGTTAAACAAGAAGGTTTCTTTATTTAGAGAACCTCATTATTTTTAAACCACCAAAGAGTTAAATCTTACTTAATTTCACATTGGTGATCGGGGGTTAGCAAAACTGTTACTGACAGTTTACGATAGGCTTTAGACCCAAGTTTAAACACTCAGATCCTGGACATACAACTACCATCACCCCGATCATGGCATCGAGGACCGTATTATTTTATGGCTAATACATACCACAGTAACAAGAGGTTGCTAAACCCCAGAATATCTAACAGGGTTAGTTATTCCAGTTACAATTCTAGCTGGATTTCAACCATGAGTCAATTCGAGATAAAGAAATGAGATGAAGAACCATTATATGTATAACGCGGTAACTGGTATGACTAAAGAATCATCCAATTTTTGCCTTAACATGTTAAAAGACTTAACAGCTATAAAAAATTATTTATAAAATAGGGAAAAAATCCTGGTAACAAGAGCAAGATAAGCCACCTATCGGTGGCAGCTTAAAAGAAGATACTCTTGACCGATAAATATTTATGGAGGATTATAATACTGGTATTTGATTTGTTTTAACTTGAGTTATAAAGACTGAATGTTAGACATACATAAGATAATATATAATTGAGTTATGAGTAACTTGCACTCTGAGCAGCATTTGGTCAATGAATTAGCGGTAAAAACTCTTAAGGCCATTTCTAAAGAGCAAGCAATTCCTTACAGCAGGATCAAAAAGATTTTTTCCGAAGGAGATAAGGAAATAGCCAAGGCTTTCTGGATAATGTTGCGAAAAATATCTCCCAATCATAAGTATAATTCTGTTTACTATTGCCCTGATTGTAAAGAATTTGATTTAGAACGCAAAGGAAGAAAGATTCCTTGGTAAGAAAACATTAACTATAAGTAATTTATGGAAATAGTCGGTAAAGGAATATCTATAAAACATATTTTTCTAGACCGTGGTAATTGGTCTCGATTTCGCTAAAAAATACGGCAAGCTAAGATACGGCATTATTTTCAACGTCACTAAAGTTATATCGTGTGGAACGAAATATTTAGGATTTAAACGTTATAGCTGCCGTGATTGTAACCGCAATAAATCGGTAGCATTCAGCTGTAAAGGTAGGTTTTGTTCTCGTTGTGGTAAGAAACAAACGGATCAATGGGTGAGTAAGGCTAGCAATGTTCTACCAAAAACACGATGGCAGCACATTACATTTACAATGCCGGACTCTTTATGGCCGATATTTTGGCTCAATCGTGATCTGTTTGGATTGATTTCCGGTATTGCAGCAGGAATTATTAAGGAGATAGCTACAAAGAAAAATCTTGTGGTTGGTATATTTACTGCCTTACACACTTTCGGTAGAGATTTAAAACGCAATGTTCATATCCATTTATCGGTTACTTGCGGCGGTATAAATAGCAAAGGCAAGTGGCAAAAATTATTTTTTCCTGCCGAACCTATTAAAAAAATGTGGAGACATAGAGTCCTTGAGTTATTTCGCTTTCAATATATCTCAAGTAATTTGAAGTTGCCGTCCGCATATCAAAATGCTGAGAATTTTAATAACTGGATGAGTAGTTTATACGAAATCAGTTGGTATGTTTATTTACAAAAACCATCGGATGATCATAAACGCAACATAGAATATTTAGGGCGGTATATAAAACGCCCCCTATTTCCGAGACAAGAATAGAAAATTACGACGGAAAGCAGGTAACGTTTAAATTTCTTGATCACTATAATAATACAATTGATCGCATAACTATGCCCGTGATGCAGTTCATAGCTAGTCTGATTATGCATATACCAGATCGTTATTTTCGAATGATTAGGTATTACGGTTTTTTATCTAATAGAACTAGGGGCGTACAATTACCTATCGTATATAAGGCAATTAATCAAATCGTTCATAAGAAAACTAAGCTCATTAGTTGGAGATTAATGATTTGGTTGAATTTTAAAATAGATCCTCTGTTTTGCTATAATTGCAATAAATGTATGAATCTGCGGCAAGTTTATTACGGTTTATCTCCGCCATTGTTATTAATAAGAACCAATGAATTATTATCAACGCCTAGATAACATCATTATGGCGAACACTTCTTTCACGTCTTGGCCACATAATTTGTAAAACTGAACCTATTTTTAGATAGATTCTGGCAGAGATTTTTGTAAAAGTGTTGATAATTTCTAATATTGTGGCTGGTAACTACATATTTATTAAACGAATTTTTAAAAAGCTGATTGATGATTTTTCTGGTTGCAAATTTTGAATTTCCTATACTAGAACATATAATTTAAGAATGTAAATGATACGGCAGCGCTAATTGATGTGGACAGGATTTTATAACTTCTACTTAATAATAGAAATCAAGAGCTAGAAGATAAGCTTATTAAAAAATACGAGTTAATTTTCGGCATAACCACATAGAAAAAAGAATACCGCCTAAATGCACAAGTACTAGGAATAAGTTCAATTTATTTCTATAAGGTAGTTATCATAAAATAGCAGCGGAAGTTTATCTTATGGAAAAAATGACTCATATCAAAGAAATATTAAGTCTCATCCCTAAAGCTATACAAGCCCGATCAATAGTATCAAGAGTAGTGTTCGGATTATTAGGATTTAACAATCGATCCACAGCTGAACGGCTAGTATGCATTTTTTTAGCCATTTCTGCTTTCGTTATATGCTTTTTTTCCATAGCAAGTTTAATTTGCATAGACAATACATGTTTATGGGAAATCCCTATCACTTCGTCAAGTAGTTGGGTTTTCTCTAGGAAATCGTCAAAGTTTGTTCCTATATGATTCTGATTTATTTTATTCATTTTTCAATACCTCTTTTCTTCTTCTTAAAGCTAGTTCGATTTCTTTATCCTGAGTTTTCTGTGATTTTTTAATAAATCCATGAAGAAGTATCATTTGGTCTTCTTCAATACAAAAGATGGTTCTGGCTATATTATCTTTTAAATTTGATCTTACCTCATAAATTCCCCTACCTAGAGGTTTACAAACAGGCATGCCAACAGGCCATCCAAATTCTACTGTTTTAATGTCTATTCCTATCACTTTACAATCTTCTCGATCAAGTGATAAAAGCCACTCTCTAACTGATTCCTTCCCATTCAGATTTCTATAAAAATGAACAGTTAATTTTTTTGAATCCTGGCTCATTAAGCTAATGTACCATATTTGGTACTATATTGCAAGTGCTTCTTAACCTCAATTTGCTTATTTGAATCTAAAGGACAGGTATATAACAAATCATAAGCCATCTCATATGTTATAATCTGGCAAGTTTGCTCTAGTGCACCCTTTTGAGCTGTGGCAATAGAATCTTCAACTTTATGCCCAAAAACTGCCTGAACAAACAAAAAAGCCGCAACACATAAAAAAATAGTTTTTTTAAAAAATCTAATTATCATTATAATAACCCCGTACTTAATATTTTTATTATTTTCATACCTAAAGAAAGGAGTGGAAATAACCATCATTTTGTCTAATAATTAATATTAATATCGTTGTTGATATTGACTTGCCTCTGATGCTTTTGTTCCATCTCCTGATGATACTCATACTGCATGGCTCTGGTTTGCTTTACTTGAGTGGCTATCTCATGCCGGTACTCATGTTCTAAACCGTAATAATAATCATGATCTGTTTTCATGCCATGATTATGGTATTGATGATGATCGTGCAATTGCTCATAGTATGAACCACCCCTTAATAACAGGCTATGGGTTAAATCTTCTCCCGCCCGGCTAGTAACAGATTTTGCCGTCATCTCTCTATCACTAGCAAGTAAACCGGTATCGAGTATATTACTGCTTAAGGATTTATGCTTCCCGGATAATATTCCATCATCAGAATCCTGCATCCTGTTATCAATCTTTTCATGTAAATCCGCCTGAACTATTGAGACCTCTTCCATAATTTTTGCCCTGACCTCAGTTAGTAAATCCTTGCCATAACTATTCCTAAAATCCACTAAGCCTGTAGCTAAATACCTTGCTACTACCGGATTGCACTTAGCTAACTGCGATACTACCGGGTTATCTTTTATAACCCTACCTATCTCCTGTTCATAATTATCGTATATCAGCTCTTTGGCAATGGAGCGGACTTCATTATGTTCGAGCTTCGGTTGTTTTTCCTGAATATGCCACTCTGCTGCAACCAGTTTTTCAGCCGTAATATCCTGCCATAACTTAGTACCTGCCGTTTCCGGTTCATCTAACCTTCCATCTTCAATTAAAAACAGGCGCATATTAGCACGGCATCTTTTAATATGTTCCTCTTCATAAACTGCTCTTGCTACCAGCTTGCCTAATAACTTCTTATTATTCATGTTATTAGCACTTGCCGTAATATATTCAAGATAATGAGCTTCTACTCTAGCAAAGACAGATTCATTCTTCACACCTGATCTTTCCATTGCCGCTATTACATGCTCTGCTATGACTTCAGACCTTTTTTCGGTTTCGGTTGTAATTTCCATTTTGCCGGTTTTAACCAGTTTTATCTGGGCACAGGCAAGTCCTTCCCACCATTTAACGCTATTAATTTTATCATGGGCAAACGCTGCTATCTTTATGCGATCAGAATCCTTTAAGGCACTCTGGCTATTTTTGTGATTTACAACATAATTGCTAATGATTTCATATAAATCCTTACTTATTCTCTCCTTATGGATATTAACCAGATCCCTTACTCCTAACTGATTCTGATGCAACACACAGAAATCCTTCATAAGTATTTCATGCAGTTTGGCTTTTTCTACATTAGTCGCTGCAAGCTTCTTATTGTCAGCAATATATTGATCGTTATTAATTTGATATCCGCTAGTGTTATTGGCATATATATTCTGTATTTCTGTAACTATTTCCTTTGGCTTTGCCAGGTAATTACCATCCTTATCCCTTTCAAATAACTGCTTAATTCTGCTTGCCTGCTCGCTACTAGCATTAACTTCCGGGTAATTGAGAGTAGAACTTGCAAGCATTTCCCTATATAAACCGTCTTTAAAACCTAAAAACTGATGAACAGGGTCGTCCGTACCCTTAGCAGTAGCATAATCCATGTAGCTTAGTACCTCGCTACTTGCAAGGGCTCGTTCAAGCTCCTGATATAAACCGGATTTGTGCTTTATTCTTAAGCTACTATCCTTAATACCGATCGATAACTGTTGCCAGAATATTTTTTCTTCTCCCTTTATTTCATATTGCTTGGCTTCTGCTCTAAAGGCTCCTATTGTGCTATTTTTGCTTTGAGAGTTATTTATTGCCTCTTTTATTGCTTCCAGCGTAATATGCTCAGGCATCTTATCGGCTAAATCCCACTTCTCGGGTAAGTTTAGGCTTTTTGTATCGACTAGACCAGCAAACCCGCTAAAACCATTTGCCTTGTTAAGCTCCTGCAATATTGATTTAGCGGCCTCCTTTCCAGCTGCGTCGTTATCAGGCCAGATTATTACCTCCCTTCCTGTTAGTTGTCGCCAGTTAACTTTAGCCGTTCCTTGCGCTCCTCCCATCCAGGAAATTACACAATATTGAGGCAATAATCTTCCGGCATAATCAGCTGTCTTTTCTCCTTCTACTATTAATATAGGCTTTTTCTCATTTACCGTTTTCTCTATCCCGTATATCGGTTTATGACCGTTATCCGTAAATCCTTTTAATTTCCATTCATCCAGGCCGGTTTTCTCATTACGGCAGTAGCATACGGGCATTACCTGCTTTTTACCTGTTACCTTATCAACTACCCTGATAGTACCGCCGATAAGCTCACCTCTCCGGTTGCGATAAGTCCAGATGTTATCAATTTGATTTGTTTTTGTTAGCCAGCTAAAATGCTTATCAATATTAAGCCTTGGAGCAGTTGCCGGTATTACCGGATATACTTCAAAACTATCCCGCACTACTAACGTTTGTTTGCTATCCTTATCATCATAACCGGCATCATTCCTGTTATCTAATTTATTGCTGTTATTTACCCCGGCATTAATACCGATGATATCGGCAACAGTTAATAAGGAATCTCTTTTTGAAGTACCGGTTACCCGGCAAATGAACTCAAATACATCCCCCTTATTTCCGTCGCTGAATCTATGCCATAATCCATTATCAAGATTCATATTCAATGAACCACAACTGATACTATTACCTCGTTTAACGATTTTACCGTCCGGATTAATCTTTTGCGCGTAATCCCTGAATATTTGCTCAAGATGTCCTCTTGTTAATGAGGATTTTAAACTTTGAAAATCAATCTTTGGAGTAGAAGCTCCGGCTTCTCTCTGCGCTCTACTTCCTGCCCTTACCTTATTGCTCTTCTTAGGCGGTTGTACCTCCTGAGTGGTTTGACTTTCTCTATGGTTAATTATCTGCTCGCCTTTTAGGGCAATCAACCACTTTCATCTGAGAGATGAAAGTTTGATCTTTGCGACTAGAAGTCGCTTATCAAGCTAAAGCTCATTCTAGCCTAATATTTGAAGTAAAGTCGGTCTCATGAGCGTCAGTGTGTTTGTTGATATATTCGTTAATCATATCATCTGTAACATTACCGCTAGTTGAACTGAAGTATCCTCTGCCCCATAAATGTCTACCCCAGTATTTCTTTTTTAGTATCGGAAATTCTTCCTGTATTCTTTTAGATGATCTTCCCTTAGCTTTCTGAACAAATTCACTAATTTTAATATGCGGAGGAATATTTGCAAATATATGGACATGGTCGCTTGATACAACGCCATTTTCTATCTTTATACTCATTTCCTCAGCTACCTGTAACACTAGTTCCCGAACACGTTTTTTTATGTCGTAAGTAAGTACCTTATAGCGATATTTCGTTATCCATACTATATGATAACGATGATAAAAAACTGAATGTGATCTTTTGTTATAGTAAGTCATAGACTTATGATGCTACCGCATCATGGCGCATTAGACAAGCTAAAGCTTTTCCATCTGGAAGATGGAGGTTTTCACCACCAAAGGGACTATAAAATCAAGTAATAGATCATAAGCATTATCTCCCTTGAACAGGTTTCTCATTTCTTCAGTGATTTCCTTCTGATCAGCTTTGTTGCTATCTTTTAAATGTCCGATATCATCTAGCAGCTTTTTCTCGGCTTTATTTGGCAATAAAGCCTTAAGGTTTGCAATTTCAAGATCCAGCGCCCTGATTTGAGCAGCTAGTTCGCCGCTACCTAAATTTGCCTGTAATTCTGCTCTCATGCTATCCTCATTTATGTATTTTGTTAAATTCACTCCAAGCTTTTCAAGATTTGCCTTAATGCCTTTTATTGCGTCACCTCTGATGAACTCCGCCCATAAACTCGTGCTTTTGATATCACCTAGCATCTCAGGAGATTCACCGATTGCTTTTGCCAGCATCAACGGCTTATCCGTCTCTTTTAGCAACTGCTGGAATCTTGTTAAAACGTCTCTCCCTTTATTCTTGTATATTTTTTCAAGAAAATGCGGTAATTCCTCATTTCTGAACTTTTCAATTACCCGCAGCTGCTCCAGTTCATCAGCATGCTTTGCTTTTATTTCGGCATGTAATAACTTCTTCTCATCCAATTCCTCTTGATGGCCGGCGCAAATACGTAAAATTTCTCCATGGGCTTCCATGACTATTGCTACTGTATTAGAATCAATTGCACTCTCCTCCTGACAGGTAAGTTCTACTACCTCCATTATCCTGCTAAAGTACAGGTTATTGATAATGGTACCGTTCTTATCAATTGAGGCAAAATAATGTTTGACTTCCTCAAGTCCTGCATGTTTGCGAACTGTTTCATAATTTATTTGCAACTGGGTTATTAATTTACCCATAACAACTTCCTGCCGGTAATCTGCTCTCTTACCAAGCCTACTATCTTCAATCTGCTTTCTTAGTTCTTCGAGGTCCGGTTCTAACATCCGGCGTTTTTCATCTAGAATAGCTAGTCTGCTTTTAGCTATATTAGTTACTTGCGGGCATAATGGTGTTTTAAGAACCGGTAAATCCTTGATATATAAGCCAAGTACAGCTGTATCATAATGCTCCGCGCTAAAACCGTCCGGGAATTCTGATCCGGGACTCGTGCTAATATGCTTTTTCTGCGATATCATCCACTCTTCTTTAATTAGCTCCTCCTCTTTCAGTAAAGCACCCGTTATGGCAGTCATTTTCTCTTCCGGATCATCCCTGATAAATCCATGATAATAATCAACAATTACTCTCGCCTTGCTTTGTCTTTCCTTCCTTGCTCCCTCTAACTCTTTCAGGGCCTTAGTAATTTCCCTGTATTTTCCACCGAGTATTGCTGATTTACTTTTTTGCAGGATAATGCCGGCAAGTAAATGCTTGTCCTCATCATCATTTAAAATATTACTGCCCTCGGCATACTCTTTAAAATACCGTTCTTTCTGTAACTTGATATTATAAAGCCTTTTTAGCTCCTTTGCCGATTCCGGTTTCTCCTGTTCGTTTTTTAATTGACTGATTCTGTCTCTATTATCATGTAAATGCTTTGCTTTAAATGCCTTTTCTGCTCTGATTATTCCAAAACCTGTCAGATTGAATTTTGTTACTTTAATGCCAAAACTAGCAAATGCTTCATAAGAGAGTTGTTTTTCTATTGCCGGTTTTTTTAAATACGAATCAAGCTCTTCTATTACCTTTTGAACAGCTATTACCCTTTGTCTTGCATCAAGGTACCTGCGCATGCCTCCGAGGTTACCCGTAAGTAACCTACAATCCGCCGCAGCCTGCTTGCTGAGGCTTTCGTCAATTACTGCGATTTTATTAGCAACGCTAACAATTTTTTCTTCATACTTCCTGATCTGGCTTCTTGCTTTAGCTAAAAATGATATATCCTTTTTACTTAAGAGCGAGCGGATGATCAGATTTTTATCCATCTCATCCAAAGCATCCCATTTTATCTTTTCTTTATTATTTTTGCCTGAATTGAGTTTTAACGATGTCAGGTGCTTATTGATTTTATTTGTTAAATCCTTTGAGGACTTGAACTTCTTACCGGTGCTCTCACTAAAATATCTATAATCATCAACTACGCCCGCTATTGCTAAAGGATCAATTATTACTTCGCCCGGCTTTAAGATAAAATCTTCCTGCAAGGCAATTTCAAGTAAACTCAAACTTTTCAGTTCCTTTGCCAGCTCTTCAGCACCCTTGCTATCAGTGGCAATTTGCTGATTATTTTCAAGTATCGGTGTTTCCTTATCTTCTCTCCAGCGGTTTAGATCATCATATAACTTATTTAATTTAGCCTGATTACCTGCAATATTTTCCCGGTAAGCTTCTCTCTGTCTATGATCTTTTTCATAGGAGGCGTAATCTGTTGCAAAGTTTAAATCCGTCCTTCTTGAGATTAACAACCTTAGGCCTACCTTCCAAAGAGGAACATCTACCGGTTCCCATTTATCCTCTACTTTCTGATACTTATAGGCATAAGCCGCAAACTCTTCTTTTACCTTGCTTATATCCAAATCCCGAGTACCGTATACGACATTTTCCAGCGTCTCTTTATCAAGATATATAAAGCAGTCTTCCTTATGCCTTGATACGCCGACGTTAAATGGTTCATAGCCGCTATGCCTGCTAGCGCTATAGAAAAAATACTCAACGTCCGCTCCTTGCACGGCATGCCCGGTTAAAGCATATCCATGTCTGAAACTTACCGGTAATAAGTCTTCACCGGTTTTTATCTCAACTACTTTATAACTATTCCTTCCTTGCCTGATTCTTGCTTTGAACCGGCCAACACCATTCTCATCGACTTCACCAAGTTCCGTTATGATACCGAGTTCATTGTTTCTAACCCCGCCATAACCTTCAAACTCGGGTTTATTGCTCTTAAAGATGATCTTGTCACCAAGGCATAACTCAACCATGTTTTTTGGCAACTCCGGTTCTTCCTGATCCTCTAGACTTGTTGCTGCGCAAGTATATAAACGCCCTTCTCCCTTGATTATACCTGCATTCTTAAGAGACTTACGTACCATACCGTTTAAATTGGCTACTTCTGCGTTGGTAAACGCTGCAATTGCCGTATTACTCAAGGCAATCAGATCTCCTTTCTCTTTAGAGAGATTAATTACGAAAGAGCTGTAATCATCTGCCAGGGCCCGTTGTTTTTGCTCTTCATTATCAAAAATCCTTAACATCTCAAGTCGTTCATATATGGAGATGGCTTTGGCAATCTCGTAGCGGCCCATGGCCTTTGTTGCCTCCTTATGCATCTCTCTTACATATTCATCCCGGTTCTGATGACGGTTATTTTCCATTAAAACCGTTCTACCGGCTATATCACCGGTTTTTGACAAACCGCCTTTATAACCTATTGCAGGATTCTGATTATTATCACCGATCTTTATTACCTTCCCGCCGCACTCTCTAATTTCATTGGTAAAATAATCAAGAGTAGGAAGATCCACCATTGATGCTTCATCAATTATCAGTATGGTTTTTGGCGGTAATATTACCCGGCCGCTACTGTACTGTTCTTCTTTGTAATAATCAGTTCTAATATTTAATCCGGCTTTATTACCGCCTTTGGCTTCCTGCCATATTTGTCTGAGCTTTGTCGTATTTTCCACCTCTGCTATCCCGGCCTTGGCCAAGAGTTCTGCTGAAGCCTTGTTAGTCGGCGCAGTGCCGATAACAGTATAACCGGCTTTCCTGTAATGACGGACTATCTCACGTATTACTGTTGTCTTACCGCTTCCCGGCCATCCTTCAAGAACACTGATATTGCTACCTGCTAGAATATCAATAATTGCCTGCTTCTGCTCTCCGGAAAACTCAACTCCTCTAGCTACTTTTGCAATATCTTTTTCCTTGATACTTATGACATGGGTTTCTTTTGCAGCTAATTCCCTGACATTTTCTTCAAACCTCTTCTCCAGTTCTACCCGATCGAGCCTCGCAAATAACATCCGACCTTTTAGATCACACGGATTGACCAGGTTCAGTTTATTAGAGGCAACAACTATATTATACATTGACAGTAATTCCTCTTTAGACCATAACTCCATGGATTCCTTCTCTTTAACAATGTCCGGATTAATTCCTGCAATTAAAGCTTTATGCAAGGCTTTTTCTATATCATCACCTGAAAATACCGGCTTATCTATTGATAACCGGTCAATAACAATAGTCGGATCTGCTATTATCCTTGAGGCATTTTCAAGAGCTATTTCCTGATTCTGTTTCCTTAACTCGGTACTCCCTCTCCATCTGGCGAAACCTTCATGTACACCCGGAATAATATCAAGTCCGCGCTCGGCATGTGATAAGTGGGATATTCTTGATTCATGACCGTGCATCTCCAGATGATGATTGATAATAGTAGCAACTTCCGCTCGAATGGCTTTTAAAACTGATAGAGTCTTCCATGTTAAGTTCACTTTACCCCAGCAGAACCGGCCGTCATTATCAACCTCCAAATCCCGTGTGACCGTCATGACGTGAACGTGTGGATTTTCGGGATTATCCAGATGAATGTTATAATCTGCTACCATTCCTCTTGCTACTAATGAGCTTCTGATAAAATCCTCTACCAGCTCCTTGTTCTGCTCTGCCGTTAATTCTATCGGTAACGCTATTGTATATTCACGGGCTAAACGGCTATCTACTCTGCTGCCCGCATTCTCGATTGACTGCCATAGTTGTTGCCGATCAAACACCCATTCCGGTGCACCATCAGGTGCCATTATTCCGCTAATAATGCTACCTGATTTATGCCTGTAATCGAAAACAAGGCCTATTACTTCACGGGTATTTTCATTTAACAGATGATACTTTTCATGATAACAGGTACTTAGTTTTTCTCTGACTCTGGCGCTCATATTGCTAAATGATAGCTCCATTCTACTTCCGCTGCGATAAGCTGCAGCAGATACGGCACTTCTATTGTTACCTCTTGATATTGATGAAGGACGAGCGTACATTATCGCCATAATAAGCTAACCTCTGTAACAGTTTCGTCTACCATAAAAACCACTTCCGATCTCTATCTTTAGAGCGCAGCCGTTCAAATTTATTTGAATGGCGTATTGCGCATTATCATGAATTCCAAATTTTTACTTTATTACTCTCTGATCTAACAGTCAATCATTTTTACCTTTTTATGTTCCTGCAGGGGTAATTTATAGGGGGCAAAAAGCCCCCTTTAATACACCCCCTTACACCTAAAAAAAGACTGCTGGTTTTTTATATTTGTAAAAACGTTCATCACTTTCGTGATTTAAAAATACTCCTAAAGAATTTTTAAAGTGAAAGTAATGATTCCGGTAAACAGGGTTACAAAGTGTCTAATATGTATTTGAAGATGCTGATTATCAGAAGCAAAGCTTCGGGAAGTTTGACCAATAGAGATTTTAATTGATCCTTGTTTCCGGAAGCTTTTGAAATTTTATAATTGGAAGAATTGCAGTGACAAGGTTGAAAACTGCAGTAACGATGTAAATGAACTTTTTAAGATCTTTTAACCTGCTATTTTTAAATCGGAACGCTTTTTTATTTCTTTTAATATTCTGCTTTCTTTACCGTAATAATACTCAAAATACTTAACGCCCTGTTTGGCAAAATTCGAATTTGCATCGTATGAATCATCCGCTAGTAACTGATAAGCTTCAAGTTTGTAGGTCATATCCATCCCGCAACCGCCAAAAGATAACAACTCATAATCTTCTTCCGATGTGATGAGTCTAAAAGGTATTAGATGACATAAGTGTGCTACTTCTTCGTTGTAAACACGAGGAGCGTAAACCCAATTATACATTAAAGCATCATCAATAATCGTGTTTCTTACTGTCCCCAGCATCTCTTCTTCATCATTGTCAAAGTCTGCAACGTCGTAATTTTCTTTTGCCTCTTCCTGAATTATAAAATCAGGTATAATAATATCGTGGTAACCGTCCCATAGTTTTTCTTGCAAATTAAACTGCGGCAAATAATAGTCTTTATAAAAGGGTTCAATATGTATGCCTGAGAATACCCGTCTTAATTTAATCATTTTTTTACTCCGTTTTTATTGTTTTTTGTTTTAACTTTTCCTTATAACCAATCTGCACAACACCCACACCCAACACAATTTTGATGGGGATCTTCTTCTTCCATCACCGCTCTAATCCTTTCCCAGACTTGATTAATTGCCACCGCACCTTTTTCAGTCATATCAATCCCCTCAAGGACAACTAATTCAATAGTAGCATTCTGCTTAATAGCTTCGACCAAGGCAACAATTCCTTCTTCGCCAATCTTATTATGGGAAAGGTTAATGAACCTTACTGTGGTGTTTTGCTTAATAGCCTCTGCAAGGGCTATAGCTCCCTTATCTGCTATATTATGATTTTGAATAGCAAGTTGTTCCAATGTAGTGTTTTGCTTCAGGATTTCTGCAAGTGCTATCGCTCCGGCATCCCCTAGTATACTATGTGGAAGAAATCCTGTTCTGTTATCAACACCTGTAGCTATTTCTGTTAAATGTTGTGTCAGCAATTCAATTTGGTATTCATTGTTGTCCTTATCAGTAGTAGCAATGCTGATTTGATTGATATAGTTCATTATTTCCCGTTGTGTTTGTGTGTTCATTTTTTTATCTCCTTTATTTAATTACCTTATACTTATATTATATATAGAATATTTAAGAACGTCAACAATAAAAAGAATATTTATATCTTTTTTTATCTTATTTTCTTACCACGCAAGAATAGTTGCCATAAAAACACACAGCTAAACATCACCCCTCTTTTTTAGTGTCTATTACTTAACTATCTTCTTAAGAGTAAATAGCCGGTTAAATGTAAAAAAGCTCCAGATGGAGCTTTTTTACTTAACCGCCGTACCACAACTTGCCCTTGAGCTACGATCTGTTCCAACTTCCCTTTCCTACTCCAACCCTTTGCGGGTTAATTTGGTGGGCGGGGGCATAATGACTTCACGGAAAGAGGCCACGACACTGTTTGCCGCATTGTTACAGCGTGCTCTAAGCTCTTACGCCCCCCTTACTTCCATTACATCTTCCCGCTCCAATCAAGCCCGGGCTCTGTTTTGCGGAGTTCCTTTGCCGCACATCCTGTTGCCCTCCCCGCTAAATCCAATCTTTTAACTTTTTTTAACCGCTTAAGGTAACAGAACTATTAATATAATAATAAATAACTAATTTTAAAATTATATTTGAATATTTTTTGTTTTATCCGGTTATTTAGTCTTTCCGTCAAAATTCTAAATTTTTGATGTAGTTTTAATAATTTTAAAAGTCAATCATCGCATTTTTATTTTTTTGGGGTATTTTTTTACCAAAAATATAAAATTTAGGTGCTATGATGGCAAAAATTCACAATTTACTCATGATTCTCTCTTGAGCAATGCTAATTGCTTAAATTATTAAGATTTTCGGAAAATTATTATGCGGTGGATTCTTTGAGAATATTAGTGATTCTACGCAAATTCAAGCCAACGGCAGAGATAAGCGGATTAACGATATCTCCAATTATTCCCTTAAGGTAGTTTCTACCCATACGACCAAAATTCTTTAGATGACCTATTATCGGTTCAATTGCACTTCTCCGCTTTTGCATCTTTTTGTCATCGGTTGATAAAGCTTTCTTGGTCTTGGCGGTAAAAACCTTGCCTTTTTCTTTGAAGTTATGGCCGGTGTAACCAAGATCTACAAAAATTTTGCTAGTCTCCGGACTTAGCTTGCGCAGCTCCGATACCGTTTGATCTAAAGTATGTCCGTCGTAGGGGTTACCGTGAAAAGATTTAACCCCAAGAATAAAGTTGCCTCGGCCGCTTACTGCAATCCCGACTTTGTTACCAAATTCGTAAGGTTTATTCATTTTACCCTTGCCGATACACTCTACCTCCGGAGCATGAAAGCTATAGACTATCTTATGCTCTTTTTTATAAATATCCTTGTCCTTTTTCTTAAGCACAGACTGGGCATGAATATTTTTAACTCTCGTAAAAATGGCGCTATCCTCAGCAGATAGTTCTAATTTTGATTTTTCTATACCTCTCCAGCATATACGGATCAACCTACCTAAGCGGACTTTTAAGCTTATCATTATTTTTCTACGTTGCCTTGCTTTACTATCTTCCTTGTACTTCCAAAGCTTGATCGTCTTATATTTAAAACTCTTGGCGTATGTCTCGTTAAGCGAAATACCAAGTCGTTTACAGAGATCTACTACTTTTGCTCTTGCGGTCTCCATTAAATGTACGTCATGTGGATGTTTGATATTCTTAATCTGTACAGTCGTATCTATAATCGCCGATTCCAAGTCTTTTTTTTTGAGTGCTCCGACCTTCAGTCCTATACGCAAAAGCTCTTTTAGAATCTCTTTATATCCTTCCTCTCCCAGAGCATTGCGGAATCTACGTATAGTCGCCTCCGATACGTCAATATCTTGTTGCATATACTCATAGCCGCAAAAATATTGCCAATATATATTTTCCTTTAATTCTTCCTCCGTAAACGAATCAGAACCGTTATACATAGCTTGCAGCATTGATAGTCCTAGCATTACTCTATGATCCTTCTTATTTCTACCGAATTGCTTGATTTCAACCTTAGCTAATGCCAGCGCTTCAAGTTCAGACCAATTTACCAAATCTCTCAGTTTATATAATTTGTTTTTGCGATTTAGTTGTATAGATAATTTTTCACCAAATAATCTTTCTTGTTTTTGAGAAAAACTAATATTTTCTATAGGCATATACTTTAAAATCCATAAGCTTTATGCGCTAATTATAACATTTTCTTATGGATTTCGTAAGCCATTTATAACATGAAACCCCTTCTAATTCAGGGGTAGAGAGTTTTGACGGAGAGACTATTTAATATATATAAGGGGTTATACTAATAGCTTTATCTTTAATCCTCCATATCCTTTAACTGTTTAGCTAGTTTTTTACATTCTGATATTACAAAGTTCATATCCTTATAGTCTTTTTTCAATACCTTGTAACAATCAGGATATTTTCTACCAGGGGCATAATCGCCGGCATAATTACAATCAAAACCAACTACATAGTTATGCCTGATATCCTTTGCGTAAGGATTTTCCAACGTTCCGGTATAAGCTACGCCTCCGTGAACGTCTATGTCGTAGAACAACTCATCCATATAAGAAAGCCAATATGCTTTGTGTGTATTGGGTATTTCCACATAACCGCATAAATGCTTGCATTCAGGATCTCTATAGATGTAATAGAAGTATCCCGTTTCTTGATCTATACAGTGTAGATAATCAGGTTCAATTTCCCATTTTTCTTTTTTGCTCATTTTATTTCTCCATTTTGTTTATAATTACATATTGTTTAGTTACTTTTTATTTACTTTTGTATATAATACTTCTCCGCTATTTTTAGCAAATTTTCGGCATAATTATACCTTCCTATAGCTGCTTTGCTAAACTGGTAATTATCTCTAATTGCCTTATACGCTCCTCTTGTTCTTCTGCTTTTTTTATATTTTCTTCCGATAGCTCCATCTTTATGAAGTCTATAAGTAATCCCTCGTAGAACAATTTTTTAGTGTAGAAATCTTGACCGTTAACAAAGTAATGGTTATAAGCCTTTAAATATATGCCATCCGTAATTACTATATCGTACGAATAAGCCGTGTCGAAATGGTCGTCATGATTAGTCGTTATCTCTAAAAAAGTATTCTTAGTATTAGCGGCAATAAAACATTCCAGGAAATCATTGTTTAAATATTTCTTTTTAAGCCGTTTCCTTAACTCTAACGTATCCTTGAATCTGGTAGCCGCTCCGGTAGGGTAGTTATCATGATGGCAGTAAATATAAATGGATGTATTCCTATAATTATCTGCATATCTTATTTGATAAGTTGCTCTTGTACTCATAATCTTTTACCCCCTTATTCTGCTGAATTATTATCAATAAGCTTTTTAATTTCTTTTACACTTCTCGTTAAAAATTGTGTCAGCGACATAATTTGATATTCCCTGTTAGTCTTATCGGTAGTAGCGATGCTGATTTGATTAATCTGGTTCATTATTTTCTGCTGTATTTGTGTGTTCATTTTTTTGTCTCCTTTATTTACCTTGTCTCTCCGTCAAAACTCTCTACCCCTGAATTAGAAGGGGTTTCATGTTATAAATGGCTTACGAAATCCATAAGAAAATGTTATAATTAGCGCATAAAGCTTATGGATTTTAAAGTATATGCCTATAGAAAATATTAGTTTTTCTCAAAAACAAGAAAGATTATTTGGTGAAAAATTATCTATACAACTAAATCGCAAAAACAAATTATATAAACTGAGAGATTTGGTAAATTGGTCTGAACTTGAAGCGCTGGCATTAGCTAAGGTTGAAATCAAGCAATTCGGTAGAAATAAGAAGGATCATAGAGTAATGCTAGGACTATCAATGCTGCAAGCTATGTATAACGGTTCTGATTCGTTTACGGAGGAAGAATTAAAGGAAAATATATATTGGCAATATTTTTGCGGCTATGAGTATATGCAACAAGATATTGACGTATCGGAGGCGACTATACGTAGATTCCGCAATGCTCTGGGAGAGGAAGGATATAAAGAGATTCTAAAAGAGCTTTTGCGTATAGGACTGAAGGTCGGAGCACTCAAAAAAAAGACTTGGAATCGGCGATTATAGATACGACTGTACAGATTAAGAATATCAAACATCCACATGACGTACATTTAATGGAGACCGCAAGAGCAAAAGTAGTAGATCTCTGTAAACGACTTGGTATTTCGCTTAACGAGACATACGCCAAGAGTTTTAAATATAAGACGATCAAGCTTTGGAAGTACAAGGAAGATAGTAAAGCAAGGCAACGTAGAAAAATAATGATAAGCTTAAAAGTCCGCTTAGGTAGGTTGATCCGTATATGCTGGAGAGGTATAGAAAAATCAAAATTAGAACTATCTGCTGAGGATAGCGCCATTTTTACGAGAGTTAAAAATATTCATGCCCAGTCTGTGCTTAAGAAAAAGGACAAGGATATTTATAAAAAAGAGCATAAGATAGTCTATAGCTTTCATGCTCCGGAGGTAGAGTGTATCGGCAAGGGTAAAATGAATAAACCTTACGAATTTGGTAACAAAGTCGGGATTGCAGTAAGCGGCCGAGGCAACTTTATTCTTGGGGTTAAATCTTTTCACGGTAACCCCTACGACGGACATACTTTAGATCAAACGGTATCGGAGCTGCGCAAGCTAAGTCCGGAGACTAGCAAAATTTTTGTAGATCTTGGTTACACCGGCCATAACTTCAAAGAAAAAGGCAAGGTTTTTACCGCCAAGACCAAGAAAGCTTTATCAACCGATGACAAAAAGATGCAAAAGCGGAGAAGTGCAATTGAACCGATAATAGGTCATCTAAAGAATTTTGGTCGTATGGGTAGAAACTACCTTAAGGGAATAATTGGAGATATCGTTAATCCGCTTATCTCTGCCGTTGGCTTGAATTTGCGTAGAATCACTAATATTCTCAAAGAATCCACCGCATAATAATTTTCCGAAAATCTTAATAATTTAAGCAATTAGCATTGCTCAAGAGAGAATCATGAGTAAATTGTGAATTTTTGCCATCATAGCACCTAAATTTTATATTTTTGGTAAAAAAATACCCCAAAAAAATAAAAATGCGATGATTGACTTTTAAAATTATTAAAACTACATCAAAAATTTAGAATTTTGACGGAAAGACTACCTTATACTTATATTATATATAGAATATTCTAAAATATCAGGCAGATTCAAGATTGAAGTGCAACACATGATAACCAACTAATTCTGTGTTAATAAAATATCACTTACATTTTATTCTAATTTATTCAAACAACAATCCATCATCTTTTTGATCATTACACTGACCTAAAGATTCCAGGCTGTAATCTTTATACTCAATTGGATTTAGTAATAAATCTAAAGCAGATACAGCATCTTGAGAAATAGAAGGAACTGGGAAATCAGCCACTTGTATATTTTCATTCAGTTCTTTTCTAACTTTCTTATGATTTCCACATTTGTCAAAAATAATAATCGACGCACTATGGTCATTTACATATTTTATAGTATAGGAATTTCAAAATTTGTAACCAGAAAAATTGTTAATCAAAACTTTGAAAATTCATTTAATAAATATGTAGTTACAAGCCACAATATTAGAAATTATCAACACTTTTACAAAAATCTCTGCCAGAATCCATCTAAAAATAGGTTCAGTTTTACAAATTATGTGGCCAAGACGTGAAAGAAGTGTTCGCCATAATGATGTTATCTAGGCGTTGATAATAATTCATTGATTCTTATTAATAACAATGGCGGAGATAAACCGTAATAAACTTGCCGCAGATTCATACATTTATTGCAATTATAGCAAAACAGAGGATCTATTTTAAAATTCAACCAAATCATTAATCTCCAACTAATGAGCTTGGTTTTCTTATGAACGATTTGATTAATTGCCTTATATACGATAGGTAATTGTACACCCCTAGTTCTATTAGATAAAAAACCGTAATACCTAATCATTCGAAAATAACGATCTGGTATATGCATAATCAGACTAGCTATGAACTGCATCACGGGCATAGTTATGCGATCAATTGTATTATTATAGTGATCAAGAAATTTAAACGTTACCTGCTTTCCGTCGTAATTTTCTATTCTTGTCTCGGAAATAGGGGTCGTTTTATATACCGCCCTAAATATTCTATGTTGCGTTTATGATCATCCGATGGTTTTTGTAAATAAACATACCAACTGATTTCGTATAAACTACTCATCCAGTTATTAAAATTCTCAGCATTTTGATATGCGGACGGCAACTTCAAATTACTTGAGATATATTGAAAGCGAAATAACTCAAGGACTCTATGTCTCCACATTTTTTTAATAGGTTCGGCAGGAAAAAATAATTTTTGCCACTTGCCTTTGCTATTTATACCGCCGCAAGTAACCGATAAATGGATATGAACATTACGTTTTAAATCTCTACCGAAAGTGTGTAAGGCAGTAAATATACCAACCACAAGATTTTTCTTTGTAGCTATCTCCTTAATAATTCCTGCTGCAATACTGGAAATCAATCCAAACAGATCACGATTGAGCCAAAATATCGGCCATAAAGAGTCCGGCATTGTAAATGTAATGTGCTGCCATCGTGTTTTTGGTAGAACATTGCTAGCCTTACTCACCCATTGATCCGTTTGTTTCTTACCACAACGAGAACAAAACCTACCTTTACAGCTGAATGCTAACGATTTATTGCGGTTACAATCACGGCAGCTATAACGTTTAAATCCTAAATATTTCGTTCCACACGATATAACTTTAGTGACGTTGAAAATAATGCCGTATCTTAGCTTGCCGTATTTTTTAGCGAAATCGAGACCAATTACCACGGTCTAGAAAAATATGTTTTATAGATATTCCTTTACCGACTATTTCCATAAATTACTTATAGTTAATGTTTTCTTACCAAGGAATCTTTCTTCCTTTGCGTTCTAAATCAAATTCTTTACAATCAGGGCAATAGTAAACAGAATTATACTTATGATTGGGAGATATTTTTCGCAACATTATCCAGAAAGCCTTGGCTATTTCCTTATCTCCTTCGGAAAAAATCTTTTTGATCCTGCTGTAAGGAATTGCTTGCTCTTTAGAAATGGCCTTAAGAGTTTTTACCGCTAATTCATTGACCAAATGCTGCTCAGAGTGCAAGTTACTCATAACTCAATTATATATTATCTTATGTATGTCTAACATTCAGTCTTTATAACTCAAGTTAAAACAAATCAAATACCAGTATTATAATCCTCCATAAATATTTATCGGTCAAGAGTATCTTCTTTTAAGCTGCCACCGATAGGTGGCTTATCTTGTTTTAGTATATAACCTAAGGTCAGCATCAATTTTTAACTCTGCAAGATTTCCTATGATTTTTATACCGTTACTTCCCTTAGTTCGAACAAAACCTTTAGTAATTGCATTTTCAAATGCCACACGATATGCAAAGTCTAGTTGCCTAATGGTGGTTTGATCAATTGTTGCCTAATGGTGGTTTGATCAATTGTTGCCCAAGTGTTACCATTTACATAATAGACTTGAGGTTGATTACTTTCAATAACGGTATTAGATGATAATACCCAGGATTCCGATTTCTCCTGGTTTTGAAAAAAGCATTGTTTTATGGAGCTTAGAACCTCTTGCTGTAACTGATCTTGTTTGAGTTGTTTATAATATGCTTTTTGTAAACTGGATTTAATTTTTCCAGAACGCCATTCCCTTAAAAATTCTTGCTCAGATAATTTAAGTACTTCCGTTTTTGTCAATGGTTGTATAGCTGGGGTTTCTAATTCTAAGGGAGGCAAGTTCAAAACTTCCTTAGGTTCTTCCTCTACTGGTTGTATTCGCATTACCTCAAGCATTTTATGAACAGGATCTACTTGCTCAAGCTTGATAATATAATCTTCTAGATTTTGATTATGATTGAGAGATAAATCAGCTAACAGATCACAAAAAAGGTTTTTCCAATGACTATGCAAGCTGCTAAGTTCCTTTGTTTCCATGTCAAGAAGGGCTTGTCCGGCCAAACCAAAATTTTCTAAAGATAAATAAATTAAGGCTTTACTAATTTGAAATAACTCATGACGAACAGCTTCCTGAAAAGAGTAACTAGAATCATTAATGGACTTTATAGCAAGTTTTATTATGTCAGTATCTTTAGATTTATGACATATCCGTGCCATTGATACTATATCTCTTCGTTCTATATAATAATTTAGTGCACCCATATCTTCTGTATGGTCTTTTCTAAAACGAGTAATTAAATTTTGGCACACTTCTCTTTTTTCTGCATCGGTTATTTCACCAATTAATCCATCTATCTCAGTTTCAAACAAGTTTTTGGGTAATATTAATGCCACTCTTACCGCTTGTAAGAAATTTCTTATTTGTATATTATCAATGTTATCTACCAAATCTATCAGTCTTGGATTGTTAAAATCCCCCGCGTTAATATACCAAACAAATTTATCAATATTGTAGTAAAAGCTATTTTTTATTGGTTCATACTGCTCTGCCTTCTCTAAAGCTTCAAGTATTTCAATACTTCCATAATCTTTATTAATCCTTTGGTTGACATGAGCATATGTAAGGTAGATTTTGTACATAGCATCATTATACCAGTCAAATGCTCTTAAATTATTGTCATTAAGTAGTATTACCAACTCTATCGCTTCTAACGACTGAGATAATGCTAAATTGCTTTGCCCGTTAGCATCATTATACCATGCTAATTTGCTTAAAATAAATAACTTGATTTCTTGACTTAATATACTTTTAGAATTATTGCTGCCTGTATAGCATTTTATAAAGTTATCAATGGTAAGTTCTTGTATAGAAACAAGGAAAAATTCAAATGCCACATTCAATAAATCAATATTATGTTCTAAACTAGAATGTGTTATTATTGAGGCAATTTCATTTTTTATTTTTTCCCAATCTTTTTGAGAATACCCGTTATTATAAAGTCCCCACCAATAAATTGCTAATATTTCTGCTGATTTTTTTGTAGTTTCAGTAAGGACATAAGAAATAGCAAAATCATTAGGAAAATCGATTATATTAAGATCTAAACCTGCAAATTCTTTAAGTATTTTTTCATAAAGTTGTTTATTGTTTAATGAGTTGCTTTGGCTCTTTATTAATATTTCTACAACTTTAAGGCTTTTGTCATTTTTACTTTTAAATACTTTAAGAGCACTTAGCTTTTCTTTTTTAGGGTGATCTGCTTCTAGATCCTTATTTAAATAAGCTAAGGCATAGTGTAGTGCTGTAAATCCTTTATCATCAACTTGAAGGATCATTGATTTATCTAATTCAGACAAAATCTGGATTAATTCAAGGTTATCCATATCAACTGCTCTATGTAGCAAATTTTTACCATCATTACGTAAAAAATTGATATCCTTGATAAGGATATTTATTGTTTCTTTATCTTTAAGAAATTTAGCCGCACATTCTATAAATTTTTCATTTCTACCTAATAGCATTCCATATGAATTTATTAAAAATTGCATAGAACGTGCAGCGTTGTTTTGAAGAACTAACGACGCTATTTTTACTACCTCGTTAGTAGATAATTCGATGTTATTTGAATCTAATATCTCTACTAACCCTTTTTGCCCGAATATTTGTTGTATTAATTGAGGATAATCAGATATTAATAAAGCATTTATAAGTTTTAGTTTAACACCGGGGTTTTCATTAAGCCTTTTATAATTTTCTTTTTGTAAAGCTTCAATTCTAGACTTAAGCAAAACCTTCGATGTCGATTCTTCTTGCCGTTTGGCTTTATATGCTTTGGTTTTTCTTTTAGACATTATTATTTAATTAATATTTAAAATAAAAGTAATAGATCAAGATTTATATTGTAATTGCTCTAAATCTTTATTAAATACTTCTAGCGGTGTCAACCATCCCAAAGATTTTCGTGGAGTAGAATTATGGTTTAAAATAATTTGCTTAAACTTGTCGTATTCTATTTCTTTCACATTTGTATCCCTAGGTAATATAATTCTGAGCCTTCCATTGCTATTTTCCACACCGCCTTTTTGCCATGAACAGTAAGGATCACAAAAATATGCTTCTAAACCTACTTCTTGATATTTTTCATGATCTGCAAACTCTCCTCCGTTATCAAGTGTTAAAGTTTTCCTAGCTGCTTTAGGGATAGAAGTCATTAAACCAAATCAACCACTTTCATCTGAGAGATGAAAGTTTGATCTTTGCGACTAGAAGTCGCTTATCAAGCTAAAGCTCATTCTAGCCTAATATTTGAAGTAAAGTCGGTCTCATGAGCGTCAGTGTGTTTGTTGATATATTCGTTAATCATATCATCTGTAACATTACCGCTAGTTGAACTGAAGTATCCTCTGCCCCATAAATGTCTACCCCAGTATTTCTTTTTTAGTATCGGAAATTCTTCCTGTATTCTTTTAGATGATCTTCCCTTAGCTTTCTGAACAAATTCACTAATTTTAATATGCGGAGGAATATTTGCAAATATATGGACATGGTCGCTTGATACAACGCCATTTTCTATCTTTATACTCATTTCCTCAGCTACCTGTAACACTAGTTCCCGAACACGTTTTTTTATGTCGTAAGTAAGTACCTTATAGCGATATTTCGTTATCCATACTATATGATAACGATGATAAAAAACTGAATGTGATCTTTTGTTATAGTAAGTCATAGACTTATGATGCTACCGCATCATGGCGCATTAGACAAGCTAAAGCTTTTCCATCTGGAAGATGGAGGTTTTCACCACCAAAGGGACTATAAAGCTTTAGTAGTAGAATCAGCTGTTTTATTTTCTAAAATTGCACCTTGTACAAACAAAGTCTTACGCTCATGTAATACCAATATATGTTGGGTATTTCTATTAAAACTCATTAAATCACCTTCCCAATGACCGGTTTCTACTTTTGTATCTGCTATTTTAGGCCTAGAATGAATAGATATTCTATTTGGAATTAGATTAACTGAAGCATGATCAGCCCATTGTAAACCTCTTTTTCTTTTGTGTCTAGCTAAAAATCTCCATAATTTGCTACCTGAGTGTATTTCGTACGGTAGGTAAATCCATTTGTAAATAGTTTCATGACTAACTGTTCCAAAATTATGTTTTTTAAGCTTTAACCAGCCTGCTATTTGTTCTGGACTCCATCTATTGTAAATTAGTTTTTGTGTGACAAATATGTTCAAATCATTGTTTCTAGTAAGTTTATTACCTCTTCTACGCCTAGCAAGAGAGTGGCAATGTGCGCTATCAGGCCAGTAATTGTTATAGGTTTTATTACGTTTGAGCTCTCTACTAATTGTTGATTTAGAACGATTCATTAATTTAGCTATTTTATTCATTGATAAACTCTCGGAATATAACTTTGCTAATTCTATTCTTTCTTCGTATTTTATCTGCGTATACTGCATTACACATTACCTAATCTTATATATTAACTTTATAACCTTTTAGGTGTTGCACTTCAATCTTGAATCTGCCTCAACCATAAAAAGAATATTTATATCTTTTTTTGTATTATTTTCTTACCACGCGAGAATAGCGGTCATAAAAACACACAGTTAAACAACACCCCTCTTTTTTAGTGTCAATTACTTTTAACTATCCCTAAAGGTGAGTAGTTGGTTAAATGGAAAAAATGCTCCATCTGGAGCTTTTTTACTTAACCTTTGTCTCACACCTTACCCTTGAGCTACGGCCTGTTTTAACTTCCCTTCCCTACTTTAAACCTTTTTGGGTTGATTTGATGGGTTACACGGTTTTTATCAGAGAAAGAAGCTAAGACACTGTTTACTGCCCTGTTACGGCATGCTCTAAGCTCTTACGCCCCCCTTACTTTCATTACATCTTCCCGTTCTAATCAATGCCGGGCTCTGTTTCGCAGCGTCTTTTTGCCCCTTCCCTACCTCTAGCCGTCAAATCCAATCTTTTAACTTTTTTTTAACTATTTATGATAATAGTATTATTACTGTAATATGATAACAATAAGTGATGATATTTAATATTATATTAAAATATTTTTCTTGTTTTGTCTAGTTATTTCATAGTATAGGAATTTCAAAATTTGTAACCAGAAAAATTGTTAATCAAAACTTTGAAAATTCGTTTAATAAAATGTAGTTACAAGCCACAATATTAGAAATTATCAACACTTTTATAAAAATCTCTGCCAGAATCTATCTAAAAATAGGTTCAGTTTTACAAATTATGTGGCTAAGACGTGAAAGAAGTGTTCGCCATAATGATGTTATCTAGGCGTTGATAATAATTCATTGATTCTTATTAATAACAATGGCGGAGATAAACCGTAATA
This sequence comes from Candidatus Megaera polyxenophila, assembly GCF_029982035.1. Classification (NCBI taxonomy): domain Bacteria; kingdom Pseudomonadati; phylum Pseudomonadota; class Alphaproteobacteria; order Rickettsiales; family Rickettsiaceae; genus Candidatus Megaera; species Candidatus Megaera polyxenophila. The sequence continues at coordinate 866,182 of NZ_CP104166.1, read as the reverse complement.
AACTTGCCGCAGATTCATACATTTATTGCAATTATAGCAAAACAGAGGATCTATTTTAAAATTCAACCAAATCATTAATCTCCAACTAATGAGCTTAGTTTTCTTATGAACGATTTGATTAATTGCCTTATATACGATAGGTAATTGTACGCCCCTAGTTCTATTAGATAAAAAACCGTAATACCTAATCATTCGAAAATAACGATCTGGTATATGCATAATCAGACTAGCTATGAACTGCATCACGGGCATAGTTATGCGATCAATTGTATTATTATAGTGATCAAGAAATTTAAACGTTACCTGCTTTCCGTCGTAATTTTCTATTCTTGTCTCGGAAATAGGGGGCGTTTTATATACCGCCCTAAATATTCTATGTTGCGTTTATGATCATCCGATGGTTTTTGTAAATAAACATACCAACTGATTTCGTATAAACTACTCATCCAGTTATTAAAATTCTCAGCATTTTGATATGCGGACGGCAACTTCAAATTACTTGAGATATATTGAAAGCGAAATAACTCAAGGACTCTATGTCTCCACATTTTTTTAATAGGTTCGGCAGGAAAAAATAATTTTTGCCACTTGCCTTTGCTATTTATACCGCCGCAAGTAACCGATAAATGGATATGAACATTGCGTTTTAAATCTCTACCGAAAGTGTGTAAGGCAGTAAATATACCAACCACAAGATTTTTCTTTGTAGCTATCTCCTTAATAATTCCTGCTGCAATACCGGAAATCAATCCAAACAGATCACGATTGAGCCAAAATATCGGCCATAAAGAGTCCGGCATTGTAAATGTAATGTGCTGCCATCGTGTTTTTGGTAGAACATTGCTAGCCTTACTCACCCATTGATCCGTTTGTTTCTTACCACAACGAGAACAAAACCTACCTTTACAGCTGAATGCTACCGATTTATTGCGGTTACAATCACGGCAGCTATAACGTTTAAATCCTAAATATTTCGTTCCACACGATATAACTTTAGTGACGTTGAAAATAATGCCGTATCTTAGCTTGCCGTATTTTTTAGCGAAATCGAGACCAATTACCACGGTCTAGAAAAATATGTTTTATAGATATTCCTTTACCGACTATTTCCATAAATTACTTATAGTTAATGTTTTCTTACCAAGGAATCTTTCTTCCTTTGCGTTCTAAATCAAATTCTTTACAATCAGGGCAATAGTAAACAGAATTATACTTATGATTGGGAGATATTTTTCGCAACATTATCCAGAAAGCCTTGGCTATTTCCTTATCTCCTTCGGAAAAAATCTTTTTGATCCTGCTGTAAGGAATTGCTTGCTCTTTAGAAATGGCCTTAAGAGTTTTTACCGCTAATTCATTGACCAAATGCTGCTCAGAGTGCAAGTTACTCATAACTCAATTATATATTATCTTATGTATGTCTAACATTCAGTCTTTATAACTCAAGTTAAAACAAATCAAATACCAGTATTATAATCCTCCATAAATATTTATCGGTCAAGAGTATCTTCTTTTAAGCTGCCACCGATAGGTGGCTTATCTTGTCCAGTTCTTTTAAAGCAGCACATAAAGCAATTAATACTTTACAATTTTGTTTTGTATCATTAATCAGAGCTTTTATTTCATTAGTCTTTTTGCCATCTAAATCAATAAAAGGGCCGCCTAGCATTTTAGGATCTTTTACTGCTTGGGCATGGATCTTAGGATTTTGTACGTAAGATTGCATTATTTTAAGGTGTCTTTCTACAATATTACAAGCTGCAGTTGCTGGTGATATAAGATGAGGCCATGCATACCAACGCCAAATTAGTGGTTCTGCTTTAATAGTTGGTTTTAAATAGTACATAGAGAGCCTTATGATTCAACAATTTTTAATTGATATCTTTAAACAACATTTAATACACTATATTATCTAGTTTAACTGATAACAAACCAAATCTACGCCTCTTAAGTGGTTTTAACTTAAAACTTCTATAATCATAGAATTATACTAAAACTGGTTCACTTAAGACAATTGAGTAACTTGGGAAACCAATACTAAAAACTTAGTTTGTATCAGCTATAAATATTTATTTTGTGTTAAAAAACTATGTAACCCATTCTTTTTTACCATATAGTCTTTCGGCTTTAATACTTGATTCGTGGCACTTTCTAACTAAAAGGTCGGATTCTATAAGTTGGATTGAATCAGGAGTATACTTTAATGCCATAACATAATTTAACCATGGTTCTAACCCCATAGCGTAAACATATACTTCTTTACACTTTGATTCCTTAACAATCGCCCAAGCATTTTTAAAATCTGAACCTGATAAAGTTCTAGAGTTATCATAAGATCTCTTGATAGGATTTGTAAGTAAGGGGCCATATAACCAAGTAAGAGGAGCTCCATCACATTCCATACCTAAAAATAACGTATCAATAGGGCCAACATACTTAAATATATTTATATATAAATTATGATCTAAGTTATTTGAATCGGCAGCGAAAACAAATTTTCTACCTTTAAGAGTGATAAAATGAGCAATTTTTGAATGTATATTTAAATCTGAGTGTTCCCCCAAGAAAGGAAGTCCTATAATTTCTCCTTCGGGAATAGGCATACTTTCAAAATTATTTAGTTGACAAACAGATTCAAAACCTAGTTTTTCTAAAATTAATTTTAATGATGGATCAGCTAGAAAACCTTGATTATTCGAAGGGCAAACAACGTTTTTTATTTTATATCTTAGTCGTAATAAAGTTTCAAATAACACATGATCTTGATGATTATGAGTTAGAACTACGTAATCAATTACATCAGGTAAATCTTCTATAGTAAATCTTGGAACTTGACTTGGAACATTGTAACTCACAACAGGATCTATCAAAATAGATACTTTATCTGTTTGAATTAGAACACAGGCATGGCCCAAATATCTTACACGAACCATGTCAGAGTTGTAATTTCTATCTGAGTTAATATTAGGTTTTTTTTCACTGAAAAATGACGAAAATAAATTTTTATAGTTATCTTCCATATCAAATAAATTTTCAATCTCTTTTCTAGATCTAGGCTCATTCAGCATAGAAAACAGCAGATCTAATCTCTTATCGTTGAATGGAAGATTCAGAGTAACTTGATTATTCTTCTTAAGGTTAGGAGTACTTAACATAAAAGGTCTATAATCTCCTAATGACTCTGAGAGAGTTATGGACTGGTAAGTTGTGGTGTAATATTTTTTATAAAGTAAAGGTTCTATTAATTTTATTGAAGCGTTATTATTTAAATCATAAACTAACTCAACTAAACCTTGAAGATTTTCTGGTAATTTTTGATAATAATTTTCTAGTGAATTACCATCCTCACTTTGAAGAAATCTACTAAAGTCTTTTATAGATTTTGACAATTCTAGAAGTACCTTACATTTTTCTTGAGTATCTTCAATTAACTTTTTAATCTCATCAACTTTTTCACCGTTTAAGTCAATAAATGGGCCACCTAAAAGTTCAGGATTGTTTATTGCTTGAGCATGAATTTGGGGCGCCTGTACATAAGACTGCATTATCTTTAGATACCTATCTGAAAGGTAACACCCAGCAGTTGTAGGTGGTATTAAATAAGACCAAGCATACCATCCCCATATTAGTGGCTCTGCTATTATTGTAGGTTTTAGATAAAAAAGTTGCATTTTAACCTCTGCATTTTAACCTATATAAATATATGATTTTTGTTCTTTTTATGATTAATACTTTATATCGATATAAATATGTTATACAAATATAAAATAACTAATATAAATATAATATTATTTTTAAATTGACATAATTAACACAACTCTTGTTTTGGAATTACTACAGAACTTTTTCGATATAGAAAACATAATACTATAAGAGTTAAGTACTGAATATGGATTAAATTGAATTTGTTAGTACCTAAACGTTTCGCATTACAAATTAAAAATCTTGCAATTGTAATAGAGATTTAATAGATGATTTATTGTATGATAGTTGATTACTGATAAGAGCACAACCATATGGGTAAAAGCATTTGTAACCGACTTATGTAATGCTCGAAATTACCTAGCAATTTGATTTTGTAAAACACTGACAGTTATTAATGTTCCTTTGAGTAATAATATTGATCTGGCTACAATAAACCGGACAGGTTAGTTAATATGAAACAAAAAGGATTGACAAAATTTCTGAACAAAAACAAAAAATCTATTTTATGGAAATTAAAGAATCATCAGTAAAGCTAGCTATTGAATCAGTACAAGCAATAGCATATACGGCAAGAGAGTTAGGTATCAATCTTAACTCTTTTTGTACTTGGATTAGTAAATATTCAAAAAACCCCTAATGTTAATGGCTCTAAGGTTTATAGCGATAGCCGCACTTATGATGAAATAATCAAACTGAAAAATGAACTAGCAAGACTTACATAGGAGCGCGATATATTAAAAAAGTAACGGCGTACTTTGCAAAAGAGTTCCGATAAAGTACGCATAGATAAAAAATATAGTAATGCATTTTCTATTGCTTCCATGTGCAAAATACTGAATGTATACCAAAGCGGTTATTATGAATGGGTTAATGATAAATAGTAGAGGAAACAGAGCAGAACAGGATAAGAAGTTAATAGCAATCATTAAAACTATTTGCAAGGAAGGACATAATACTTACGGTGTCAGGCGTATTAAGAAAATACTTGATTAGCAAGACATAGTCATTAGCTGCAGACTTATCACAAGGCTGATGAAATAGGCTAATTTAGTATGTAAAATAAAACGTAAATTCAAGACTACTACCGATTCTAACCATAAAATGCCTGTAGCTTCTAATTTGTTAGCCAGGCAGTTTATGGTTGATGCTCCTGACTGTTGGATATTACCTATGTTTCAACTGAAGAAGGCTGGTTATATCTGGAGAGAACAATTGATTTATATTCCAGAAAAATTATTGGTTGGTCAATGAGTGAGCGAACGAAAGCCGCACTAGTTAATAAAGACTTGCTAATGGCAATCTGGCAGCACGTGCATCTTAAGTGGTTGATATGGCTACTGATTGTGGTAGCCAATATGCTTCCAATAGCCATGTAGAAATTATAAAGCGGTATCATATTATCCAGAGTATGAGCCATAAGAGGGATTATTGGGATAATGCGGTTGCAGAAAGTTTCTTCCATACTATTAAACTGATCTGATTCATCAGTGTAAATTTAAAAGCAGAGAGGAGGCTAGGAATGTAAAAAGTAAACGAATAAATAACTCTTATATTTACTGATTCTCAGAACTTTACTTTGCATAATCCTTCCTGTGGTGTACCAGTCTTCTGTATTATTTTTTACTTCTTCTTTACCAAGTCTATACTCATATGAATCTTTATCAAATATTCTTTCCAATTCAAGCTTCCAAATGGATTTTAACTACTGTCTGGGCAATGCTATCAGTTATTTTTGGTATTCCAAGAGTTCTCTTACCGCCACCTTTCTTAGGAGTATCTCAAGTGCAAAACTCCTGTCTAGCTCTTTTTATCATTTCTTACCCTAAACTAACTCTAACTAATGGAATGGACCACCACGATTTACAGGATGAGAAGCAAATGCTAATCTTCTAAAGTTTAATAATAAATCTAAAAATAACAACCAGGAGGTCCTAATAAATATTACAATAGTAGGAGTTAGTTTAGGTCTATTAATAGTTGACAGTGACAATAAAATTAGATAATAATCTACTAAGTTTTCTGATTTATTTAAAAAATATAAAAAGCTACTTAATTTTAGTAAATCCTAATTTTATGATTAGATTTTCATGAAACCTACCGTTAAATTGTTAGCAAATACAAAAAGTTTAAGATCTATCTTTATTTATAACAATGTGTGTATTTCTAAAAAAGACACTCATAAGTCATTTAATAATAAAGAGTAAGGTATGAAAGATTTTAGTTTTTCTTTAAAATCTTCTATAGTTGCCATTTTAAGGCAATTTAAGTGGATTTTTATTGCTCAATTTTTAATAGCCATATTTTGGGCAATCGATATATCATTACGTCCATATCTAGTTAAAAAAATTGTTGATAAAATTACTTTAATTCCATCTTTACAAGTTTTTAGTTCACTAACACCGATTATTATTTTATATATTTTTACATCCATTATCATAGTTGCAAGTTTCAGACTTTACGATTGGATCATCTTTTGTTTTCAACCTGTTGTAAAAAAACATATAAGTACTGTTCTTGTACAACATATGATAAAACACTCCCCTAGCTTTTATTATAATCATTTTTCAGGCAGTGTAGCAAATAAGATTAATGATATAACTAATTCCGTTCCTAGTATAATTAATATTATTATTGATAGATTATTTAGCTCCACACTAGCTCTTCTAATAGCTATATATACAGTGTGGTCTGTTAATATAAAATTTGCTATTGGTCTGACTATATGGATTGTGGTATTTTTATTTTTCTCAATAACAATGGCTTATAAAGCTAAGCATTTATCAGATAAAGCCGCCGAGGTACGCTCTACTATTGCTGGTCACATTATTGATATATTTACCAATATTGTTAATGTATGTTTTTTTGCAAAAATGGACTATGAACACAAACGTTTGTGTTCTATGTATGAAAAAAGCATCAAAGCTGAACAAGCAAAAGGATGGTTCTTAATAAAAATCCATACATTTCAAGAAGGATCTTTTATTATTTTTCAATCAATTTGTTTTTGGTGGTTAATGTTAGGTATAAGTAATCAAACCAATACTTCTGGTGATTTTGCTTTAATTCTGATTTTAAATATATCAATAATTAATTGTTTACATAATATTTCTCATGAAATTGGAGAATTTAGTACTTCAATAGGAAACTTAACTCAAGGGTTACGTATTGTTACTACCCCTTTAGAGATCAAAGATATACCAGGAGCCAAAGATATTAAGGTTAATCAAGGAGAAATTGTTTTTGAGAATGTAAAATTTTATTATTATAAGAATAAACCTCTTTTTGAAAATATATGTTTAAAAATCCCTTCTGGCCAAAAAGTAGGATTAGTTGGATATTCAGGAAGTGGTAAATCTACTTTTGTTAACCTGATTTTAAGGGTATTCGATCTCAAAGAAGGTAGAATAATAATTGACAATCAAGATATTAAAGAAATTTCACAAGTATCACTAAGAAGAGCCATAGGAATTATCTCACAAGATCCATTGTTATTTCATCGTACTGTAGCAGAAAATATTCGATACGGAAAAGAAGATGCTTTAGATGAAGAAATAATAAAAATCGCTAAACAAGCACATGCCCATAACTTTATCTGTAAACTTGTACAATCTTATAACACTTTACTGGGAGAAAGAGGAGTAAAACTTTCTGGAGGTGAACGCCAACGTATTGCTATTGCTAGGATATTACTCAAGAATCCTCCAATATTGATTTTAGATGAGGCTACTAGCCATTTAGATTCTATTACAGAATCTATGATTCAAAAAAGCTTACTGGACCTGATGAAAGAAAAAACTACAATAGTTATTGCGCACCGTTTGTCTACACTATTAGAAATGGATCGTATTCTAGTATTTGATAAAGGAAAAATAGTACAAGATGGAACGCATAAACACCTAATAACTGTAGAAGGGCTTTATAAAAAATTATGGGACACTCAGTTAGATGGTTTTCTCCCATTTCAAAAAAAATTGTAAAGTACTAGTAAAAATATAGTAATAATTTAACAAACCTAAGCAGGTGTAATAAGAGTTTAGAAAAATACAAAGTTATAAACTATTATTTCGATAGTAAAAAAATATAGAGCGAATTTAGGATTAGATAATATGACACAGTCTTAAAATTAATTATTTATCAGCCTTCAATAATTAGCGACTTTATAAAAATTTTACTTTACGTGTTATTTAAGTACTAGAATTGTATGGTGTTACTAAATGATATTTATAATAATCCAAGCTAAGATTACTTAATATGTACTAATTTTTATCACTAAATATATTTATGGGCAATAGATTAGATAAGAAAATAGCTTTAGTTACAGGAGGAGCTCGAGGTATTGGAAAAGCTATCACAAAGCTTTTTATTAAACATGGAGCACAAGTGATAGTTGTTGATGTACTTGATAGACTATATAATGATAGAAATCATAATAATAATTGCGATTATTTAAAGCTAGATGTAAGCAAGCAGAGTAGCTGGAAGGAAATACATAATCATATTAAAGCTAAATATTACACTATAGATATATTAGTTAATAATGCAGCTATTAGTGGAATTGATATGATTCAAGATCCAGAAAACATGAATATTGAAACCTGGAATTATATTCATTCAGTAAATTTAACAAGTGTATTTTTAGGATGCAAGTTTGGTATAAATACTATGAAAAATAATCAACAGCAATCTTCTATAGTAAACATAGCTTCAAGGTCGGGAGTAATTGCTACACCAAATCTAGCTGCTTATTCTTCAACAAAAGCAGCTATTAGAAATTATAGTAAGGCAGTAGCTATTTATTGCGCTCAGAAAGGATACCCTATAAGGTGTAATACAGTAAGTCCTGCTGCAATAGATACTGATATGTGGAATCATTATAAGGAAGATAGTAATATTTTTAATGCGTTCCTTACTTCCCTACCTCTAAAAAGAATGGGAACTGTTCAAGAAGTGGCTAATGCAGTTTTATATTTAGCATCAGATGAATCATTATATACAACTGGTTCTGAGATAATAGTTGATGGAGGTGTGCTATCTGTTTGTGGAAATTCTCCAAAATAAAAAAATGTATAACTTCTTTTATTAATATTTAAATAATGAGAATTGGAAATGTTACTTAACGAGATAGCCTATATAGAGTTTTACGTGTTTAATGCTTTTCAAGCTGCCAATTTTTATAGGTATGTATTAGGGTTTGATATAATTGGCTATGGTGGACCTGAAACTGGATTACAGGATAAGATATCTTATATACTAATTCAAGGAAAAATAAAGATTATTATTAGTTCTGCAATTTCTAATAATACTAATTCTACTTTATCAGAGCATGTCTTTTTACATAATGATAGTGTAAAAGATATTGCATTTTTGTGTAAAAACGTTAGAGAGACTTTTGAGATGTGTACAAGATCTGGAGCTATTCCTGTTCTTAAACCTGTAGAAATTAATGATAATAAACAAAAAATTATTAAAGCTTCTGTCCTTACTTTTGGAAGTACTGTACATTCTTTTATTGAACAGGAGGCAACTGCTAGCATTTTGCCATTCTATACCTCCATTCCTCAGAAATCAAAACCTCTTAACTTCGGGTTAAAAAAGATTGACCATCTTGCTATAGCCTTGGAAGCTGGAACTCTAAAGCTTTGGCAGGAATTTTATGAAAAAGTATTTGGTTTTCATGTTTTTTATTCTGAAAATATATATCTTGGTAATAGCGGTATGCTATCTACAGTAGTAGCTAATAAAGAAGAGAATATAAAGTTTGTGTTAATTGAACCAGTTTCAAATGGAGAAACCTCTCAAATAGAGGCTTTTCTTAATTATAATAAAGGCGCAGGTGTACAACATTTAGCTTTCTTATGTAAAGATATTATCAATTCAGTCCGATTATTAAAGCAACAAGGATTAAATTTTTTGGATGTACCAGTAGATTATTACATTGAACTTAAGCAAAATATAAAACATAAATTAAATAATGACTTAATCCAATCCCTTATGGAACACAAGGTATTGATAGATGAAGATCAAAACGGCTATTTAATGCAGGTTTTTAGTAAACCTATACAAAGTATTCCCACATTTTTTATAGAATTAATACAGCGAGAGAAAGCAACAGGATTTGGTAGTAGGAACATCAAAGCATTATATGCCGCTGTTCAAAAGTCTCAGAAATCATCACAACTATTTAACAATGCGTAAACAGTATTTATCAACATTAGCAAAAACATTAAAAAAATCAGCTATTCAACAAGCACTTGAAAAATCTGTTGATACTGATATTATATCATTTTCCTTAGGAATGCCTGATACTGGTATATTACCCCTGACCGAATATAAAAATGCCTTTCAGAGCATTAATTCTCCTAGTATTCTACAATATTCTTCTCCTTTATTTTCTTTAAAAATTCATATTGCCAACCTTATGAAAGAAAGGCAGATAAAATGTAAACCTGAGCAAATTTTGCTTACATCTGGTGCTCAACAAGCAATGACATTAATATGTAAACTATTAATAGATAAAGGTGATAGTGTTATAATTGAAGAAATCAGTTACCCAGGATTTATACAAATTGCTAAATCTGCACATGCTAATCTTATATCTACTCCTGTTGATTATAAGAACGGTATAATAACAGAGCAATTAAAAAAACTTTTAATGAAAAATAAAACTCCTAAATTGCTTTATACTATCCCTGAGGGACATAATCCTTCAGGAATAAGTTTAAGCAATGAAAAGCGTTTGGAAATTGTCAATATAGCTAGTTCTTGGCAACTTCCTATTGTAGAAGATGATGCTTATGGGTTTATTAACTATGGTAAGATAAATCCTCCACTTTACTCTTACTCTAGTGGATTAGTATTTTATATAGGGTCTTTCTCTAAAATACTTTCGCCTGCTGCTAGGCTAGGTTGGATTATTGCTCCGGAATATTTAATACAAAAACTGGAAATATTAAAAGAAGGTATGGACATCAATACGTCAACCTTATCACAATACATAATTAATAATTATCTTAACCAAGGTTGTCTAAATGAACATCTTGAGTTTCTTAAAAACCACTATAAGAAAAAAAGAGATATAATGGTGGAAGCAATTAAACATTATATTCCAGAGATGGATTTTTCTATACCTAACAGTGGATTTTTTATATGGGGAAGACTTCCCGATATTAATACAAATAAGCTTTTTGTTCAGGCCCTAGAAAACAATAAAGTATCTTTTTTGCCTGGCTCAGCTTTTGGAGTTAAACATAATAGTTCTTTAGCAACTTGTTTACGTTTAAGCTTTGCATTGTGTGATATTAACATGATTGAGATAGGAATAAAACGTTTAAAACAAGCTTTAAAAGAATATAAAACTAGATCTTAAATTAACTACAGGTTTTACTATGAGTATATATAATTTTATAGAGTTAGGTATAGCGTACTTATTAGCAGCAATGATGCCTGGGCCATCTATTGCATTAATTATTAGAAATGCTCTTATAAATTCTCGTTTGTCAAGTATACAAGCTGCATTAGGTACAATATTAGGAACAGCATTACAATTTGGTTTAGTACTGACTATTTTAGTTTTTATAGAAAATAACTTAGTCCTTTTTAAAATATTAAAAATTTTATGCTCTATTTATTTAATATACTTAGGAATAAGGATGTTATTTGCTAGACAGCAAGAAAAATTAAGTTTAGATGAACAGAAACCTAAAAAATCATGTTTGAGTAATAACCAAAATTATCTTTTAGAAGCTTTATTTGTTGAATTTCTAAATCCTTTAGCTTTTACATTTTTTATAAGTATAATCACTGTCTTTGTAGATCAGATAGAATCTTTTAGAGTTAAGTTTATATGTTGGTTAGAGATTGTAATTCTAAGTTCTGTATGGTTTGTTACAGTTTCACTAGTTATCTCTTCTGAAAAAATTACTTTTTATACTAGAAATTTTAATAGAGTATTAGAAGTATCAGCTGGATGCATATTTATATTATTTGGCAGTAAGATATTGTTGGTGTAGAATTGATATGGTAATAGTTTTCTCTCAAATTATTGTCATGTTTCCATTAGTGAGATATTGATAATTTCAAGCCTATGATTCTGGTTTAGGGTTCGCAATGTGTTCCATATTCCCCGCCATATGTGGAGAATCTTTAAAATTCCCTCCTTTCTACTAAGAAATATTTATTATTTAGATCTTCCATAGAGATCCTCTATAGTTATCTGAAATTCACTGTTGCTTTTCTGTAAGCTATTTGCTTAAACTTTAGAATTGATAGAAGTGGTAAATTGATCTAATTGCTTCGGAGTCTTTATCAGTAATATCTATTTTTAGTTCTAAAATCCCTGAGTTAATAGCATTTATATCAATCATAACGTTCCTAATAGCTTTTCTTGTTGTAATTTTTGTTCTAACTGCTATAAAAATCTATTAGTTCTGGGCATAATTTTGTTCTATAAGTTTTAGTTTGTTTTTTATAAGAGGCGTGTTTGTGAATAAAGTAATAAGACTAATTTTTTTGGCAAGCTCTTTGTTTGTTTTTTCCTATGCTGTTGCCGATGAAAAAATTACCAAGATTGTTGTACATGGGAATCAAAGAATTCAGACATCAACCATCGAAGAGTATATAGGTTTAAGGGAAGGACAGCAATTTTCTTTAGAATCTCAAAATGATGCCGTTAAAAGTTTATATGCAACTTCATTATTTGAAGATGTTTCCATAAATTTTGCAAACGGGGTTTTAAGAGTTGATGTAAAAGAAACACCTTTTGTAAGCAAAGTAACTTTTACCGGGAATTCCAAGATAAAATCTGCAATCCTTACAAATGAAATCTCAACTGTTGCGGGTGAATCGTTAAGAAAAGCAAAACTGAGAGCAGACGTAGAAAAAATTAAGGAAATGTATAAACGTTCTGGTAGATTTTCTGTTAACGTTAACTCTAAAATTGAGGAACAGGGCAACAATGCCGTCAAAGTTATTTTTCAAATTACTGAAGGTCCAAAAACTGGAGTGAAATCCATTTACTTCGCCGGTAATGCGAATTATTCAAATTCTGAATTAAGATCTGTTATAATGACCAAGGAATCTAAATGGTTCAGGTTTTTAGAGACTAACGATACCTATGATCCTGACAGGATAGAATATGATAAGCATCTGCTTACCAAATTCTATAACTCAGTAGGATTTGCAGATTTTAACGTAATTTCAGTTACAGCGGATTTACTTCCGACAAAGGAGGGATTTATATTAACTTATTCAGTTGATGAAGGTAACAAATATCAATTTGGGAATATTACAGTTAATAATAAATTAAAAAATGTCGCAACTGAAGAAGTAGAAAAGTTTATTTCTCAGAAAAAGGGAGAAACTTTTAATTTAGACGCTATGGAATCGATTGCCGAGAAAATAACCAGTTATTTGGGAAGTCGTGGTTATCCGCAAGTAGAGGTTTATCCTGATATAAAACCAAATAGGGAAGCTAGAATAGTAGATGTGGTAATCGTAGTTGATCAGGCTGATAAGATTTTTATAAATAAAATCAATATTGAAGGCAACTTGAAAACCGAGGACCATGTTATTAGACGTCAACTTAGAATAGCAGAAGGTGATATATTTAATCGCTCAAAGATTGAAAAAGGTGAGCAAAATATTCGTAATTTGGATTATTTCGATAAATTAATGCTAAAAATAGCTCCTACTGATCGAAGAGACCGTTACGATATTAATATAGATGTTGAAGAAAAATCTACTTCTTCTATTGGACTAGACCTTGGATATAATACTGCTGGCGGTCCTTTTGGGCGCATATCCTTTTTAGAAAGGAATTTACTTGGTACTGGTAAATATTTAAATGCTGGTATACAAGTCGGTAAAAAAAGCATTAGCTATTATGGAGGGGTGACAAATCCTCATTTTCTTGATAAAGATTTGTCTTTAGGAGTGAATTTTTTTAGAACCCAGGATGGTCGCGGTAGTGGTTTTGGTAACGGTGAACAGAATTACTCTAAAACTTCTACCGGGGGTAAGACATCGATTGGTTATGACATAACCGACGATCTATCTCATGAGGTTGAGTATTTACTTAAACAGGACAAACTAAGTGGCCCATCAGATTCTGCTTCTGTATTTATTAAAGAGCAAATGGGTAAATTTACGACTTCGGCTATTGGCCACAGTTTGACTTACGATAGAACTGACAGTAGGATATTGCCTAAAAACGGCTATTTAATAGTCGGAAGCCAGGAATTTGCTGGGGTTGGCGGCAATACAAAATATCTAAAACATGAACTTGACGGTAAATATTTCAAGTCCTTTGTTGAGAATAAATACACATTAAAGCTGTCTGCTGCTGCTGGTCATATTAAAGGTGTAAGCGGTAAAAAAGTAAGGATTTCGGATAGATTTAATTTGGGAGATGCTTCTCTGAGGGGTTTTGCTCCAGGGGGTATAGGACCTAGGGATAAAAAAACCGATGAAGGTTTTGGCGGTCAGAAATATTATACTGTATCTTCAGAATTGAATTTTCCACTAGGCTTACCGCAGGAGTTTAATGTGACGGGAGCCGTTTTTGCGGATGCTGGTTCCTTATGGGATGCTGATTCAAAATCTTCTACTCCAGAAGGATTCTACAATGATAAAGCTCTAAGAGCTTCAGTAGGTTTTGGCTTTATATGGATAACCAAAATTGCTCCTATCAAGGTATACTGGGGTTTCCCAATGAAGAAACAGAAATATGATGAAAAACAAACTTTTCATATTCAATTTTCTACAAACTTGTAAAGTTCTCTGAATTTATTTACGTTGCAAAAATTAATATTACAAAATTTTGCAACGTTGTAGCTTAAAGAGATACTTATTCTCTTTACAATGAAGTCTGGTTATTTATTTAACAGGTTAGACTAAAAACCTTGTATTTTTATCAAGGTATTAGAAGAGTCATCTTGTTATGTTAGTAAGCATAAGCAGATTTAAGAGAACAGGATACGTGATATAGGAATTTGTTGTTTGTGTAGCTACTATAGGTAACTTTAAATATAATCATATGACTAATATTATTTAAAGCTTTTAAGTAGAGTGGCAAGATAAGCCACCTATCGGTGGCAGCTTAAAAGAAGATACTCTTGACCGATAAATATTTATGGAGGATTATAATACTGGTATTTGATTTGTTTTAACTTGAGTTATAAAGACTGAATGTTAGACATACATAAGATAATATATAATTGAGTTATGAGTAACTTGCACTCTGAGCAGCATTTGGTCAATGAATTAGCGGTAAAAACTCTTAAGGCCATTTCTAAAGAGCAAGCAATTCCTTACAGCAGGATCAAAAAGATTTTTTCCGAAGGAGATAAGGAAATAGCCAAGGCTTTCTGGATAATGTTGCGAAAAATATCTCCCAATCATAAGTATAATTCTGTTTACTATTGCCCTGATTGTAAAGAATTTGATTTAGAACGCAAAGGAAGAAAGATTCCTTGGTAAGAAAACATTAACTATAAGTAATTTATGGAAATAGTCGGTAAAGGAATATCTATAAAACATATTTTTCTAGACCGTGGTAATTGGTCTCGATTTCGCTAAAAAATACGGCAAGCTAAGATACGGCATTATTTTCAACGTCACTAAAGTTATATCGTGTGGAACGAAATATTTAGGATTTAAACGTTATAGCTGCCGTGATTGTAACCGCAATAAATCGGTAGCATTCAGCTGTAAAGGTAGGTTTTGTTCTCGTTGTGGTAAGAAACAAACGGATCAATGGGTGAGTAAGGCTAGCAATGTTCTACCAAAAACACGATGGCAGCACATTACATTTACAATGCCGGACTCTTTATGGCCGATATTTTGGCTCAATCGTGATCTGTTTGGATTGATTTCCGGTATTGCAGCAGGAATTATTAAGGAGATAGCTACAAAGAAAAATCTTGTGGTTGGTATATTTACTGCCTTACACACTTTCGGTAGAGATTTAAAACGCAATGTTCATATCCATTTATCGGTTACTTGCGGCGGTATAAATAGCAAAGGCAAGTGGCAAAAATTATTTTTTCCTGCCGAACCTATTAAAAAAATGTGGAGACATAGAGTCCTTGAGTTATTTCGCTTTCAATATATCTCAAGTAATTTGAAGTTGCCGTCCGCATATCAAAATGCTGAGAATTTTAATAACTGGATGAGTAGTTTATACGAAATCAGTTGGTATGTTTATTTACAAAAACCATCGGATGATCATAAACGCAACATAGAATATTTAGGGCGGTATATAAAACGCCCCCTATTTCCGAGACAAGAATAGAAAATTACGACGGAAAGCAGGTAACGTTTAAATTTCTTGATCACTATAATAATACAATTGATCGCATAACTATGCCCGTGATGCAGTTCATAGCTAGTCTGATTATGCATATACCAGATCGTTATTTTCGAATGATTAGGTATTACGGTTTTTTATCTAATAGAACTAGGGGCGTACAATTACCTATCGTATATAAGGCAATTAATCAAATCGTTCATAAGAAAACTAAGCTCATTAGTTGGAGATTAATGATTTGGTTGAATTTTAAAATAGATCCTCTGTTTTGCTATAATTGCAATAAATGTATGAATCTGCGGCAAGTTTATTACGGTTTATCTCCGCCATTGTTATTAATAAGAATCAATGAATTATTATCAACGCCTAGATAACATCATTATGGCGAACACTTCTTTCACGTCTTAGCCACATAATTTGTAAAACTGAACCTATTTTTAGATAGATTCTGGCAGAGATTTTTATAAAAGTGTTGATAATTTCTAATATTGTGGCTTGTAACTACATTTTATTAAACGAATTTTCAAAGTTTTGATTAACAATTTTTCTGGTTACAAATTTTGAAATTCCTATACTATAAAATATAAGGGGATTTGGTAAACAGGGATTGATGGTTATAAGGCCCTACTTTAGAAAACGCTTATTTTTCACCTTTGTTTGCCCAAACTATATAGTGATGCAGAAATAATACCTAAGCTTATTTAGAAGTAGAAATTTTTGTCTATTGGATTGGAAAGTTTATTTTATGAATCTTGGTAGTTTTATACTAATTAATAAGTGTTGATTTATTTTGTTTTAGGAGGAAGTGGTGGGAAAGGATTTTGAATATTCAAGTTTTCTATTTGGTAGTAACTCAGTATTTATTGAGGAGCTTTATCAAAAATATTTACAAGATCCGAATTCTATTGACCAGAGTTGGACAAAATTTTTTGCAGTACAAAGTGATATCACCCCTTTGAAAACCACTGCCAAAATTATTATCCAGGATAAACCGGTTATTTCTTCTAATCAAGACGTGCCAACTAGTTCTTCTTTAGCGGAAAATTCTTTGAGAGCAAAATTCATGATTAAGGCCTATAGGGTGCATGGCCATTACCTAGCTAACCTAGATCCGTTAGGACTCGAGGTGAAAAAAACTAAGGAAGAGCTGAAATTAAACTTAGCAGATTTTGGCTTTAATGCGAATCAGTTATCAGAGCTTGTTGATGTATCGGGAGAATTTGATGATCTAAAAATCATTACCCTCGGCGAACTTGTCAATGTTTTAAACAGAACTTATTCCGGTTCAGTAGCAGTGGAATTTTCGCATGTGGAGAACTCAGTAGCCCAAGAATGGTTATATAATAAATTAGATAGTATTAGTACGCATATTAACCTATCGTTAGAGGAAAAAAAACAAACGCTACAAGACCTAGTGGAAGTAGAAGGCTTTGAGCAGTATTTACATGTAAAATTTCCTGGAGCTAAGAGATTTTCTATAGAAGGTGGGGATGCTTCCATAATAAGTCTTGATAGAATAATTGAAGAGTCAGCATCTATCGGAGCAGAAGAAGCGGTGATTGGTCTTGCACATAGAGGAAGGTTATCGACGCTAACCAAAATTATGAATAAGCCTTATAGAGCTATTTTTTCTGAATTTATGGGAAGCAGTGCCTTTCCAAGTGATCTTGGTGTAACAGGCGATGTAAAATATCATATGGGTTATTCTTCAGATAAAATTACTAAATCCGGAAAAAAAGTTCATCTTTCTTTAACAGCAAACCCCTCGCATTTAGAAGCTGTAAATCCGGTAGTTGCCGGTAAAGTTAGAGCCAAACAAGATTGTATGAATCGCGACCGTAGAAAAGTTGTGGGTATTTTGATTCACGGTGATGCTGCATTTTGTGGCCAGGGAGTAATGGCAGAAAGTTTAGTAATGTCTGGTCTTGCTCCATATGATGTAGGAGGGATATTCCATATAGTAATTAATAACCAAATTGGTTTTACGGCTAATAGCTATGATTCAAGAGCTAGTAGATATTGTACAGAAGTGGCAAAAGTGGTTGGTGCTCCAATATTTCATGTTAACGGAGATGATGTAGAGGCAGTAGTATTAGTTACTAAAATTGCCTGCGAATATAGGCAAAAATTTCAGAAAGATGTGGTAGCTGATATAGTTTGCTACCGTAAATATGGCCATAATGAAGGCGATGAGCCAATGTATACCCAGAGCGTAATGTATGAGGTAATTAAAAATAAACAAACCCCAGCTGCTATCTATTCAGAGAAATTGAGTAACGCAGGGTTGATCGCTAGAAATTATTATCCAGAACTGAAACAAAAGTTTAAGAGTTTTTTAGACTCAGAATTTAATGAGGTTAAAAATTATAAACCAAGAGCTCAGTGGCTAGAAGGGCAGTGGTCTGGTTTTGATCGTCTTAGTGAGGATAAATTGTTAACAGGCGTCCATAAGTCCTTGCTACAGGAAATTGGTATCAAACTTTGTAGCATCCCTGGTGATTTTTCTATAAACCATAAATTAGCTAAATTATTCGAAGTAAGAAGCAATGACCTGATGAGTGACCAGCCAATTGATTGGGCCACGGCGGAACAACTAGCGTTTGCAACATTACTTAATGAAAAGACACCAATTAGGTTTACTGGCCAAGATGTCGAGAGAGGGACTTTTTCTCATCGCCATGCCGTACTCCACAGCCAAACTGATAAATCAATTTACGAACCTTTAAATAATATATCGGAAGATCAGGCATTTTTTGAAATTGCGGACAGTAATTTATCTGAATATGGCGTGCTTGGGTTTGAGTATGGTTATTCGATAGTAGATCCTAACCGTTTAGTGATATGGGAAGCTCAATTTGGCGATTTTGCCAATGGTGCGCAGATTATTTTTGATCAGTTCATTTCTTCTGCTGAAACAAAATGGCTTAGGATGAGTGGTATTGTTGTGCTTTTACCTCATGGAATGGAAGGCCAAGGACCTGAACATAGTTCAGCAAGGTTGGAAAGGTTTTTACAATTATGCGCAGAGGATAATATGTGCGTGGCTTACCCAACAACTCCAGCTTCAATATTCCATCTTTTGCGCCGTCAGATGAAAAGAAATTTTAGGAAACCTCTGATTGTTATGTCGCCTAAATCTTTGCTCCGCCATAAGTTAGCTGTTTCTAGTCTTGCAGAGCTGGATGAAGGAACAAAATTTATCCCGGTAATTGATGAAGTTGATAGAGAAATTAAAGCTGAAAGAGTAAAAAAAGTAATTTTTTGTTCTGGTAAAGTCTATTATGATTTAATTGAATCAAGGAGCGAAAGAAAAATAGATAACATTGTTATTATTCGTTTTGAACAATTATTTCCATTTATAGAAGAAGATGTCGTAAAAATTATGAAGAAATATCAGACAGCTTCAAAATTTGTTTGGTGTCAGGAAGAACCTCGGAATATGGGAGCATGGAAGTTTATACGCCATCAGTTAGATTCATGCTTGGAGAAAGCAGGAATTAAAGCACAAGTGAGTTATACTGGCAGAGAAAGGTCCGCATCTCCAGCTGTTGGTTATTTGTATATTCATAATAAACAACAGGAAACTTTGTTAGAAGAAGCTTTTGAACTTTAAATAACCCCAACGGGAAAAGATCGTTTATATTATAGAAATTATTGGAGAATTTTATGAATGTTGAAATTATAGTACCAGCGTTAGGAGAATCGGTCTCTGAAGCAACTGTCGCTAAGTGGTATAAAAAAGCTGGGGATGTTGTAAAGCTTGATGAATTATTACTTGAACTTGAAACTGAGAAAGTTACTTTAGAAGTTAGTGCGGTGGCAGAAGGGATATTAGATACGATTTTAAAGCAAGAAGGAGACGTTGTTAGTATCGGTCAAGTTTTAGGTTCTATAAAACCGGGAATAGCGACCCAAAATACAGAAGTAAATCAAAAAGCCTCAAGTACTCCAGTTCTTGGGATAGAAACCAGAGTACCGACAATTCAAGAAAAAAAAGTGGATTCAGTAAGTGCTATGCCACCGTCTGTACAGAAATTAGTAAAAGAAAATAATCTAAATCCAGCAACTATTGCAGGAACTGGCAAAGACGGAAGAATAAATAAGGGAGATGTGCTAAATGTTTTAGCAACAACTACCGTAAGAGCCCCAGAAATAGAAACGGTAATACCTGGAGATAAGCCGGTAGAAAAAGTGCGTATGTCCCGTCTTAGAAAGACTATAGCTCAGCGTTTAAAAGACTCACAAAATACAGCAGCTATTCTTACTACTTTCAACGAAATTGATATGTTAAACGTGATTAATTTACGTAAGAAACACCGGGAGGAATTCGAGAAAAAGCATGGTGTTAAGCTGGGGTTTATGTCATTTTTTGTTAAAGCTGTTGTAAATGCTTTAAAAGAGATACCTGCTGTAAATGCTGAGATAGACGGAGATGATATAATATACAAGCGTTACTACGACATAGGCGTAGCTGTTGGTACTGATCAAGGTTTGGTAGTACCGGTTCTGCGGAATGCTGATAAAATGAGTTTTTCTACGGTTGAGAAAGAAATAGGACATTTAGCAGCAAAGGCCCGGGACGGTAAACTTGCAATGGTTGATTTAACAGGAGGGACATTTTCTATTACTAATGGTGGGGTTTATGGTTCATTACTTTCAACTCCGATTATTAATCCTCCACAAAGCGGTATTATAGGTTTGCATAATACGCAAGAAAGGCCGGTAGTTATCGATGGGAAGATTGAAATTCGTCCAATGATGTATATTGCCCTATCTTATGACCACAGAATAATTGACGGTAAGGATGCGGTAACTTTCTTGGTTAAAGTAAAAAACGCTATTGAAAATCCGGAAAGATTACTTTTTGATTTGTAGTTTACTTTGAGTTATGGATGCAGAATTTTAAGTTATAAGCTTTTTGCACTAGTATTTTTAAATTGCCAACTTATAATCAAATTTTAAAAAACGTTAACTTAACTTATCTAAATAAGGGTTGTATAAATAGTAATGTATGAGATTTTTCTTGAGATTGTTTGGTTTGTCGAAAGCCTAGGTTATCTAGGTATATTTATCATGACATTTGTTGAAAGCACTTTTATACCAATACCAGCAGAGATTACCTTAATTCCGGCCGGATACCTTGTACACAAGGGGGAAATGCATGGATTATTAGTCTTGGTGGTAAGTAGTATTGGAACTCTAGGCGGTTCACTGGCAAATTATTATATTGCATATTTTTTTGGAAGGAAATTATTTACGAATAAAGGTAAGTACTTTTTTATCAATCAATCTAAATTGGAAAAAATAGAAAAGTTTTTTGCTAGTCACGGGGCAATATCAGTTTTTACTGGTAGATTTTTACCAGGAGTCAAGCATTTTATCTCATTTCCTGCGGGTCTTGCGAAAATGGATTTAAAACCTTTTTGCCTATACACTTTACTTGGGGGGACTATCTGGTGTGCTGTTTTAATATCATTAGGTTATGTTATCGGGGAAAATGAGCACTTGATAAAGAAGTACTTAAAACAAGCTAATATCATTTTCCTGGTTTTAGTCGGCGTACTCGTTCTGTATTATGTATGGAAGAAAAACACTCAAAAGCAGTAGGAATAACTTTTTCAATAAATAGCAACTGTAGATTCTAGAGTTTATTGATCGTCTTCTTTAAGTTCATTATTTTCAAAAGCCGGTTTCCCCGGGATTTTGGAGTTGATATAATCTATTAGTTGATTGGGCAAGGCGTTAAAACATTTAAGAAGAAGATAAATAGTGGTTGGAAAAGCTATTACTCCCTTATTATTGCTAACCCCTTTAATTATTTTTTGAGCGGCTTTCTCTGCCGAAATTATAAAAGGCATAGGGAAATTATTAACTTCAGTCATTGGAGTTTTGATATAACCTGGGATAACAACGGTTGTATGAACGTTATATTGTTTTAGGTATCCTCTTAACGCTTCTCCAAAAACCCTTATACATGCTTTACTGGCGGAGTACGAAGGAGCACTGGAAAGGCCAATTAACCCTGCCATTGAGCTAATAATAACTATATTTCCTTTTCTTCTTTTAATCATGTGCGGTATTATAGGCATTATTGTGTTCAGGACGCCGTTAATATTAGTATCAAATATTGTTTGAACTTGAGAGGGGCTCTCTGGCCCTTGTAAAGTTCCAGCGGAAACACCTGCACAAGCAACTACAATATCACCTCAGTTCGGGATAAGCGCGTAGTTTAGAGATAAATCAAAACTATAATTTATTGAAGGTTTATTTTTTTTAAAGCAATATGATATAAACGTGGATAGTATATGCACAAAGGCATTGATTGGTGATCTATGTCTCGTGTGTTCAAGGTTCATTTTATAGTATAGGAATTTCAAAATTTGTAACCAGAAAAATTGTTAATCAAAACTTTGAAAATTCGTTTAATAAAATGTAGTTACAAGCCACAATATTAGAAATTATCAACACTTTTATAAAAATCTCTGCCAGAATCTATCTAAAAATAGGTTCAGTTTTACAAATTATGTGGCTAAGACGTGAAAGAAGTGTTCGCCATAATGATGTTATCTAGGCGTTGATAATAATTCATTGATTCTTATTAATAACAATGGCGGAGATAAACCGTAATAAACTTGCCGCAGATTCATACATTTATTGCAATTATAGCAAAACAGAGGATCTATTTTAAAATTCAACCAAATCATTAATCTCCAACTAATGAGCTTAGTTTTCTTATGAACGATTTGATTAATTGCCTTATATACGATAGGTAATTGTACGCCCCTAGTTCTATTAGATAAAAAACCGTAATACCTAATCATTCGAAAATAACGATCTGGTATATGCATAATCAGACTAGCTATGAACTGCATCACGGGCATAGTTATGCGATCAATTGTATTATTATAGTGATCAAGAAATTTAAACGTTACCTGCTTTCCGTCGTAATTTTCTATTCTTGTCTCGGAAATAGGGGGGCGTTTTATATACCGCCCTAAATATTCTATGTTGCGTTTATGATCATCCGATGGTTTTTGTAAATCAACCACTTTCATCTGAGAGATGAAAGTTTGATCTTTGCGACTAGAAGTCGCTTATCAAGCTAAAGCTCATTCTAGCCTAATATTTGAAGTAAAGTCGGTCTCATGAGCGTCAGTGTGTTTGTTGATATATTCGTTAATCATATCATCTGTAACATTACCGCTAGTTGAACTGAAGTATCCTCTGCCCCATAAATGTCTACCCCAGTATTTCTTTTTTAGTATCGGAAATTCTTCCTGTATTCTTTTAGATGATCTTCCCTTAGCTTTCTGAACAAATTCACTAATTTTAATATGCGGAGGAATATTTGCAAATATATGGACATGGTCGCTTGATACAACGCCATTTTCTATCTTTATACTCATTTCCTCAGCTACCTGTAACACTAGTTCCCGAACACGTTTTTTTATGTCGTAAGTAAGTACCTTATAGCGATATTTCGTTATCCATACTATATGATAACGATGATAAAAAACTGAATGTGATCTTTTGTTATAGTAAGTCATAGACTTATGATGCTACCGCATCATGGCGCATTAGACAAGCTAAAGCTTTTCCATCTGGAAGATGGAGGTTTTCACCACCAAAGGGACTATAAACATACCAACTGATTTCGTATAAACTACTCATCCAGTTATTAAAATTCTCAGCATTTTGATATGCGGACGGCAACTTCAAATTACTTGAGATATATTGAAAGCGAAATAACTCAAGGACTCTATGTCTCCACATTTTTTTAATAGGTTCGGCAGGAAAAAATAATTTTTGCCACTTGCCTTTGCTATTTATACCGCCGCAAGTAACCGATAAATGGATATGAACATTGCGTTTTAAATCTCTACCGAAAGTGTGTAAGGCAGTAAATATACCAACCACAAGATTTTTCTTTGTAGCTATCTCCTTAATAATTCCTGCTGCAATACCGGAAATCAATCCAAACAGATCACGATTGAGCCAAAATATCGGCCATAAAGAGTCCGGCATTGTAAATGTAATGTGCTGCCATCGTGTTTTTGGTAGAACATTGCTAGCCTTACTCACCCATTGATCCGTTTGTTTCTTACCACAACGAGAACAAAACCTACCTTTACAGCTGAATGCTACCGATTTATTGCGGTTACAATCACGGCAGCTATAACGTTTAAATCCTAAATATTTCGTTCCACACGATATAACTTTAGTGACGTTGAAAATAATGCCGTATCTTAGCTTGCCGTATTTTTTAGCGAAATCGAGACCAATTACCACGGTCTAGAAAAATATGTTTTATAGATATTCCTTTACCGACTATTTCCATAAATTACTTATAGTTAATGTTTTCTTACCAAGGAATCTTTCTTCCTTTGCGTTCTAAATCAAATTCTTTACAATCAGGGCAATAGTAAACAGAATTATACTTATGATTGGGAGATATTTTTCGCAACATTATCCAGAAAGCCTTGGCTATTTCCTTATCTCCTTCGGAAAAAATCTTTTTGATCCTGCTGTAAGGAATTGCTTGCTCTTTAGAAATGGCCTTAAGAGTTTTTACCGCTAATTCATTGACCAAATGCTGCTCAGAGTGCAAGTTACTCATAACTCAATTATATATTATCTTATGTATGTCTAACATTCAGTCTTTATAACTCAAGTTAAAACAAATCAAATACCAGTATTATAATCCTCCATAAATATTTATCGGTCAAGAGTATCTTCTTTTAAGCTGCCACCGATAGGTGGCTTATCTTGTTTTTTAATCAAAAATACAGTTTCAATTATATTTTTTTTTAAATAATCAAATACAGTTTCAATTATATTTCGTTTGCGTAGTAAGATTTTTTCGTTTAAATCCATTAATTTATTTGGCATATTCTTTTTAATTCCATGCACCATTTTCAATCCTCTTTCATATAAATTAATGAATAGATTTTGCTTAATATAACCTTTGTCGGCGTATATAAAACCAGTTAAATCCGTTGTTAGATCAAGCACAGGAACTCTATCATCTACGTTTCCCTTAGTCATTTTTAGCGCGATAAATTCACCTTTTTCGTTGATCACTAAATGTAATTTAAACCCATAAAAAAAGCCCATAGATGATTTGCCTTGCTTGGCAAGCCCAGCAAATGTTTTATTCCTATAGCGTCTTTTATTGTGGCAGATTTTGATTGCGGTAGTATCCATAAAATATGTGCCAGTTTCTTCGCCAAATAACATATGCAAAAGTATATTAAACGGTAAAAATAATCTAGACATTAGTTCTACAAAACGGTTATAACTTAAGGCATTCGGAAAATCGTTTTTGTGGATATACTCTATACAAGTTTTGTAAAAATATTTAAAGTTCTTTGCATGAGACGTATGATACATTACCATGATCGTCATAATCTCGCTCAAGCTCATACTACATAAGCGATTTCGCTGTTTATTGCCAGGTAATAATTGCTTTTTTTCGTAACCAGAGTAAATTTGGCAAAAATCATCTATAAAGCTGTACAATTCCGTGATATCTTTTTTCATGCCTGTGGTTGCCATTTTTTGTTAAAAAAGAGCTTTATCACAGGCATCACCATCTTGCAACCCTTGTATCTACTATATATTTATGCAATCCTTATCCCGAACTGGGGTATATCAATTCCGTATTGGTTACAAAAATCTGTTAAATGGTCGGTTAGTGCTTTTTTCTCTCTTATATCTAGGGCAAGTAGATGAGTTTGAGCTCCTCTGAGGTTGCATAAATTAGCTATTTTATTTAGCTGATAAACGTTTCTTCCGACTAGTATTAATCTAACATGTGGCGTGGCATATTGCATAGCGATCTCATAGCCAAGGCCACTGGTAGCTCCAGTAATTAATATTGTTTGTTTATTCATAATGGTTTTATTTTTTATCAATTTGATAAACTCCAGTGTTTCCTATAATAATGCCAAGCGATTGGTCTATCTGATTTTATTTCTTAACAAAGGGGTGAATTATTTGATGATTTTATGCTTTACCTATGCTATAAGATTGAGTTTTTTCCGAAAATAAAATTAGAAGTGACAATTTATATTGACAATATTGAGTTATCAAGTCCAGTAATACTTGCTCCAATGTCCGGAGTGACTGACTTGCCGTATAGGAAATTAGTTAAACACTTTGGTGCTGGTCTTGTTGTTTCGGAAATGATAGCAAGTAGGGCTATGATTGTCCAATCTCACCAATCCATGAAGAAATCTGCTATATTGCATGATGATGCAACTGGTGCTTGTGTTCAGTTGGCTGGTTGTGAGCCTAAGGTTATAGCCGATTCTGCTAGAATGAATGAGGACATGGGTGCTAAAATCATTGACTTAAATTTCGGTTGTCCTGCAAAGAAAGTTGTAGGTGGATATTCCGGTTCAGCTTTGATGAAAGATGAAAAATTAGCAGCTGAAATATTGTATTCTACAGTGAAAGCGGTAAAAATTCCGGTTACTCTGAAAATGAGAACCGGATGGGATGATAATACAAAAAATGCTCCCATTATTGCAAAAATAGCCGAGGATGCCGGTATAAAAATGGTCACGGTACACGGTAGGACCAGATGTCAGTTTTACTCAGGAAAAGCAGATTGGGAATTTATATCTTACGTAAAAAAATCAATAAAAATTCCTGTGGTGGCGAATGGTGATATAGTGTGTTTCGATTCTGCTAAAGAAGCTCTAAATAAATCTGGCGCTGACGGTATAATGATCGGGCGAGGTGCTTACGGCAAACCATGGCTTATTTCACAGGTTGCCCATTTTTTAAAAACTGGCAAAAAATTACCTGATCCGCCCCTAAAAGAGCAGCTAGTAATTGTCTTAAATCATTATGATGATATGATAAATTACTATGGTATGGATGCTGGAGTAAAACTGGCTAGAAAGCATTTGGGTTGGTATAGTAGTGGACTCCCCAATTCTAGCGAGTTTAGGGCTTTTATTAATCGGACTGTCAATGCCGATGTGGTAAAAGAAAAAATTCAAGAATTTTATAGTTCTATTTAACACTAAGTTATTTTTATGAGAGATAGGGAATATAAGTCGATCATTGATGCGATTGAAGTAAAAATCGATAAATTTTTTGAAATGCACGAAGGCAAATCTCCTGAGACCGGTTTATACGAAAGAGTGGTAAGAGAAGTTGAAAGAGCTCTTATTAGAAAAACTATTAGCCATACAAATGGTGTTCAAATCAAAGCTTCTAAGATATTAGGTATTAATAGAAATACTTTGAGAAAAAAAATGAAGGAGCTGGGGCTATAACATAAGATATTTGCTAATTTTAGGTGTTTGATATATGTTTTTAAAAAAATTTTGGCAAAGTATAGTTAAACACCGTTACAGTAAAAATGTTCCATATACTATTATTGCTGCAGCTGTAATATTTCTCTTAATTAACAGTTTTTTTGTTTATCTAGAATTTCAGTATAGTGAAGTCGATCCGGTAAGTGTTATTGGGTTAATGTTAATTATTCTGGTAGGCTCTCTTCTTTTTGTTATTTTGCTATTAAATAATCCGGTTTCTAGTTTGTTTTCTTTTATTAAAAGAACTAGAAAAAGGGCATACAAGTTAAGAAAGAGAATAATCATTGCTTTTAGTTTTGGTGCAGCAGTACCAACCATTATCGTTGCTGTTTTTTCTACGTATTTTTTTAATTTTGGAGTGCAATCATGGTTTGACGATAAAGTTTCCAGGGTGCTAGAACAATCTATTATCGTTGGAGAATCTTATATAAATGAGCATATAATGCAATTAAAAGAAACGGCGATTTCAATTTCCGATGATTATGACGATTTATATTATAAGCTGGTTTATAACCCTGAGTTATTCCAAGAAATTCTTACAGGACAAGCTGAAATGAGAACTCTTGATGAGGCAATAATTTTTAAGAAAGATACCAATACGATTTTAGCTCAAACAGCTTTAAGTTTTTCTTTATCTTTTTTGGCTATTCCGTCTTATGTTTTTGATAAAGCCAGTAAAGGAGAAGTGGTACAAATTTCCTCTGATCCGACTAAGCTGAGAATTTTAATAAAACTCAGGAATTACAATGATACTTATCTATTAATAGGGAGGTTAATAGATGAGAAAATAATTGATCACATTAATAGAGCAAATGGGACAGCCCAGGAATATTTTAGGCTAAAGGGCCATATATTTGATCTGCAAGTAAAATTTGCCATGATTTTTATTTTACTAGCAATAATTTTGCTTTTAGCAGCAATTATTTGGGGAAGACATTTTGCGGAACAACTCGTAAAACCAATTAGAGAATTGGTAATTGCTGCAGAAAAAGTAAAAAACGGTGATTTGACTGCTCAAGTCCCTGAAGAAGGGTTAAAAAAAGATGAAATAAAAATATTGTCTTTAGCATTCAACCGAATGGTTAAACAAATAGACCGTCAGCAACGCGATTTACTTATTGCCCAGAGAGCTCTAGCCTGGTCTGATGTAGCAAGAAAGGTAGCGCATGAAATCAAAAATCCATTAACCCCGATTCATCTTGGGGCAGAAAGGTTACTTAAGAAATTTAAAAACCAAGTACAAGATCCAGACTCTTTTGAAAAATATATTAATAATATTTTAAAAAACTCCAACGAAATTCGCATGATAGTTTCAGAGTTTGTTAATTTTGCAAGATTACCTTCCCCTGATTTTTCCAAGCATGAAATAGTCTCAATTATTAATCAGCTAGTTGACGAAAGACGTCTTATCAATGATAAAATTTTGTATCAAGTTTTTTCGAATGTAAAATTATTTGAATTAGTATGTGATGGTACGCAATTAAATCGGGTTTTGGTTAATTTATTACAAAATGCTGAGCATGCTCTTGAAAATATTAGCTATCAAAAGCGAATTACTGTTCATATTATGTTAGATGGAGATTTTATTGCTATTTCTGTCCTAGATAACGGTTTGGGTTTTTCTCCTCATGTTTTAGAAAATGCAACGAAAGCCTATTTTACGACTAAAGCAAAAGGTACAGGGCTTGGCCTTGCTATTGTTGATAAGATTGTCCAAGATCATCTTGGTACTTTAAATATTTTTAACAGAGAAGAAGGCGGAGGATGTGTGAAGTTAACTTTTAATGCTAAAGAGTTAAGAGTTAAGTTAAAATAAACCTTTTAGACTGTTAATGTTTTAACTTTTTTGTAAAATTTAGAACAATATGTTGCATAAATGCTATTATTTATGTTGATTTATATTTTTTATAAGGATAACTTAAAGGTATTGTTTATAGTTAATTGTTTAATATTTCTAGAGTAAAGTTAAGCGAACAAAACTGTTTTTGTATTTGGGGAAGGTTTATGGCATTAGATGTGCTTGTAATAGACGATGAAATGGATATTAGGGACATAATATCTGATATTTTAAGAGACGAAGGATTTTCCAGCCGAACTGCAGCAAATAGCACCCAAGCATTTAAAGCAATTGCTGAAAAAGTACCAAATGCGGTGATACTGGATATTTGGCTACAAGGTAGCGAACTTGATGGATTAGGTATTTTGGAGATAATAAAAAAGCAATATCCTTTAATGCCGGTCATAGTAATTAGCGGTCATGGTACTATTGAGACAGCTGTAAGTGCTATAAAAATGGGAGCTTATGATTATTTGGAAAAGCCATTTACCCATGATAAGTTAATAATATTGTTAAAAAGGGCCTGTGAATCATCAAAATTACGCAGGGAAAATATAGAGTTGCGTTCCAAAGTTATTGATAAAACAGAACTTATAGGATCTTCTTCAGTTATTACCAAGCTCAAATCTGAGATTGAAAAAGTAGCCCCAACTTCTGGAAGAGTTATGATTCACGGAGGTGGAGGTAGTGGTAAGGAACTGGCTGCAAGGTTAATCCATAAAAAATCAAGAAAGGCAAGCGGCCCTTTTATAGTTTTTAGCCCTACTGCACTTACGATAACTAAGATACAACAGGAACTATTTGGTGATGAAGAGAAACAAGAACAAGGAACTGTTTTTGACAAAAGAATTAGCGTTTTAGAGGCAGCTCACAACGGCACCTTGTATATAGATGAAGTCGGCGATTTGCCAATGGTTATACAAAATAAATTGCTGAAGTTTTTGCAGGATCAGAGTTTAATAAAAAACAATAAGGCCGTAAAATTAGATATAAGATTTATTACTTCTTCAACTAAAGATATGCAGGAGGAAATTGCTCAAGGTAAATTTAGGCAAGACCTATATTTCAGATTGAATGTTGTTCCTCTTTATGTAACGAATTTATCAGAAAGGAAAGAAGATATACCTCTATTAGTGAAATATTTTGTTAAACAATTATCTAGATTTTCTGGGTTGAAAGAAAGAGAATTTTCTGATGAAGCGATAGCGGCATTGCAAGCTTATTATTGGCCAGGTAATGTAAGGCAGCTTAGAAATGTTATTGAATGGACCTTGATAATGAACCCTCTGGCATCTGGAGTTATAGAAAGAATAAAATCCGACATGCTGCCGCAAGATATTATAAGCAATAGTGTAAATATACCTAAACCTGATAATAATTTAGATATGATGTCTATGCCGCTGCGTGAAGCAAGGGAAGTATTTGAGAGGCAATATTTGTCCGCACAAATGAATAGATTTAATAATAATATATCAAAAACCTCCATGTTTGTAGGCATGGAAAGATCTGCATTGCATAGAAAGCTAAAAATGTTAAGTATACATTCGGCAAGTAAAATAACAGATCAGGAAAAGGAACTTGATCTAGTTTAATTATTGACTTACAAATTATATTGGCCTTTTATGAAAAAATTATTTTTTCTTCCTTTGTTATGTCTGGTGCTAGCGTGCAGCGATGAGAATACTCAAAATAAGGGACAGTTGTCACAAGTTGAGAACGATAAAATAAGAGAATATATTTATTTGCGATCTCAGAAAAAGCAAATTATTGATATAAAAAATACGTTTGGAAATAACTTAAAAGGGATAAAATTAATAGGAGTTAATCTCTCCGGGGCGGATTTATCCGGCATTGATTTTTCAGGAGCAGAAATAGCCAGAGTTGACTTTTCTGGATGCAATTTGAATGGCGTTAATTTTCAAGGAGCAACAATTCAAGAAAGTGATTTTTCAGGAGTGGTATTCAGTAATTTTACAGCTGCGGAGGCTGATTTTCAGGCATCTGTATTCAATAAATCACAGTTTATAGATTCAGACTTTTCATATTGCAATTTCGAAGAGGCAGAATTTACTGGTACTAAAATTCAAAATTCAAAGTTTGATAAAGCTAATTTATCAAAAGTCACTATTCAAGATGCTATAATTGAGAATTCTAATTTTCAAAAAGCTAATTTAATATCTTCTATATTTGTTAATGTTAATATCAAAAATTCCGCTTTTTTTGGCGTGGATATGAGGAAGGCAAAATTAACAAGTGTAACATCGCAAAATTGTAGCTTTGAATCCTCAGATTTAAGTGAAATTGAATCTATAGATGGTATTTTTACGGAAGCGGATTTTAGCCAAATTATCTTGGATGATTCTAAATTTACTGGAAGCACAAAGTTTGCCTCTTCTTTATTTCCTTATGCTTCATTTAAGCGCGTGCGATTTGATAAAATATTGATTAGTAATTGTAATATGAAAGACACGGTATTTACAGGATTAGTTATGAAATCGAGTAGAATCCAGGATACATATCTAGATAATTCAAAATTTATTGGAGCTGATATTTTTAATTCTTATATGGATAATGTATCCATCACGAATGGTGATTGGGAAAAGGCTTCTTTAAAAGATTTTAAAATTTCTAATTCTAATTTGAGTAATCTTCATTCTTCAAATAACACCTTGAGCAAGGGAGAATTTATTAAAGTTAATTTATCTGATTCTTTGTTTGAAAATTATAGCGTAGAAGATTCTTCCTTTAAAAACTCAGATTTAAGTAAGGCAATTTTCTTAAAATCAGAAATCAAAAGAACGGATTTTACAGCAAGTGTTCTTAACAAAATAGCTATAATAAATTCCAATCTCGAGGAAGTAGTGTTTAATAATTCTCCAATTAGCAATTCCCAGATTAGAGAGGTAACTAATATCGCATCGGTTATAATTAATTCACCCGTGTCACGTACTATTTTACTTAATAATAAAGGGTTAGCTAATATGGTGATCCTAAATTCTTATAATTCAATGGGTGAATTAATGGCTAGCCGGGATTTATCAAATTTGAACATGGCCTACATAGATTTCTCAGGCCTTGAAGTAAAGCAAATAAATTTTAACGGTTCTCTTCTGAACGGGGCAAAACTGGTAGATTCTAAGTTCATAAGTTGTGTGTTTAAGGGTGTGGATTTTAGCAATGCAGATTTTTCTGGGGCGGATTTTTCTGGATCAGAAATTACTGATGCTAATTTAAAGAAAACGACTGTAAACGAAACAAATTTAAGCTCAACTAAATTAAATAATCTGGATTTTAGGAGAGCTTTTGTTACAAATGTTAATATTAAAAATGCTGAATTAGTATCTGTATCTGGTCTTGGTAATTAAGGATATACTAAAATAGTAATCAAAAATTAAAATGCAAAATTTGCCTAGCCTTATTGTAGGTATTGGTACAGATATAGTCCAGATACCCAGAATAGAAAAGTTGTATGCAAAATTCGGAGAGCAGTTTTTGCTTAGAAATTATCATGAACTTGAAATAAAAGATTTTTGGAAGTTAACTAAGGAAAAACACTGCTTGTTTTTGGCCAAGAGATTTGCTGCTAAAGAAGCTATATCAAAAGCTTTTGGGTTAGGTATTGGAGCTAAAATGAGCTTTAAAGAAATAGCAATATTTAATGATTTGAGGGGAGCCCCAAGTGCAAAAATTTTTAATAAAACAGCTAGTTATCTAGATAATTACTCTATTTATATTTCTCTCTCAGATGACTATCCGGTTGCTATTGCTTTTGCTCTTGTTACTAAGATAGGTAGTCTGCATGAACTACCGCCTTTTGGAAAATTTTAATATTGTATAGTTTTACTTGAATATATGTTTTATAATATTTTGCTCTATTTAATAAAATAAAGCTGGAAAAGTAAAAAATTCAGTGTTATACCTAGCATGTCATGGAGAGATGGCCGAGTGGCCGAAGGCGCTCCCCTGCTAAGGGAGTATAGGGATCATATCTCTATCGAGGGTTCGAATCCCTCTCTCTCCGCCACGTGGTACAATTATTGATTTTTTCAAATTCTGAGAACGGGAAAGCTAATGTATAACATAGCTTACGGCCTTTTAGTTCCAGGTTCGCAAATATAAAATTCAGTAATTCCCTTTTTTCATTTACTGTCGAACCCTTGAAAGTTTCATAAGCTTGAGAGCTAATGTTTATAAGACCTATAAGCTTTTTTGAAAATTTATCATCTACTCTGTCGTAGCTTTTGAGTAAGTCACTTAATTCATATTGACGTTCTTTTAATTTATTTTTTTTATGTAAAAATTCTTCCCTTGTTAAAATTCCATCAGCTACCAGATCTATTAAATTATCAAGTTTATTTTGAATTGATGTATGTTCCTGTTTTAATGCACTAATTTCACGATTAAAATTATGTTTTTTTCCTTCATTAACATTCATCAAATATTCAATTACCTGCTTTAATATATCAGGATTCCTTATTCCAAGGTTTTGTAAAATATCTTCAAGCTGTTTAGTTATTTCATCCTCTCTAACCCATAACTTCTTTTCCGGATTATCAGGATCCGATGTTCGTAAGTATGTCCACTCGGCTACTTTACCATTTGCATATTTCTTAGTTTTGGTATCAGAAGTTACCAACCGGCCGGTAATAGCACATTTTAATATACCCCTAAACAAAAATTCCTTACCCCTATACTGAAAGGGTTTTTTATTCCATCCCATACGTACTGCCTCGCAAGCTTTAAATACTTCTCTAGTAGTAATAACCTCATGACGATGTGGCCATAATTCGCCTTTTACTCGCATTTCACCATAGTAGAAGGGATTCTGGATCATCCTATGTAAAACTGTCTTATTTATGTAATGACCATTTTTACTACGTAAACCCCATCTTTTCGCTTTTAATACCATTTCAGATAAAGTATATGCTCCTGTTGCGTACTCTTCAAATATTTTTGTGATTAAAGGGGCCTTGATGGGATCAACTATAATTAGTCCCCTACCGCGTTCATCTCTTTTATTCAAATAACCAAGTGGTGCACTACCATACCATTCCCCGTGAACCTCAACTTTCTGTTTAAAACTTTTTTTGACATTTTCACTTAAGAGATCAGTATGACATTTGGCAATAACAACTCCCATCCCCCACATCATTAATTCATGGGCAGTAGATTCCTGATGTATAACGTAACTTTCACTATTAAAATGTAATTCCAGTTTACCTTTTCTAACTAATTCATCAAGTAAGGGAGTTTCTTTCTGGCTTCTTTGAATGCGATCTACCTTATCGGCAACGAATGCTATAGGCTCACGATGCTGTTTTATAAATTTGATAATTTCCATAAATTCCTTTCGATCACCCTTAGTTGAAGATTCAACTATTTTAAACTTCTTTAAAATATGCAATCCTTTTCGATCACAATATTTTTCCAATCTTTCAGTTTGTACTTCAAGAGAATAGCCTTCCTGTTGATCTTTAGAGGAAACTCTGGATAAAATAACTGCTTTTATTGCTTTCTCTGCCATAGTGTTTTTATTAAATTGATTTTTAATAATAAGTTATAAGCTAATTTGTAAATGTTAAGGTTGTTTTTATCCACGTTTTTTACATCAGAAACTAATTAATGGTCCTAAGAACCTCTCTTGAAAGTTTTTTAAGGATCAGTTAGCGCTTTCAACGTAATAGCAATCATATCGAATGTTCATAGTCCCTTCATTTGCTTAAAATTATTAAACCAACCAAGAGTACTTTCAACTATCCAACGTTTAAGAATTACCTAAAAATATATTTGATCAATAATTTTACGAGCAATTGCAAGTAAACTTAAAGTTAAGTAGGATATTTTGCCCTAGTTTTTACGAGCACTTCTTTTGGTACCATCACGATCCTGGACGTTAAATACCTGTATTTCGCATGATAATGCTAAACCAAGAATATTTGTAGTTATATGACGATTTCTACCCTTAACTTTTTTACCGGCATCATATACTATAGATCCCCTTTTGACTAGTCTTAACAGATTGAATCTCGATAATTCTTACAGTCGGCGTTGACTTTTTAGCAACTTTCTCTCTGATCTATGTATCCATATATCATGAATCTCTTTTTTTCTTGGGTAACAACAGGTTTTTAAAAACCATTCTTGATCCCTTATATTCGTAGGGTACATGTCTCCACGTATTAAGCTTAAGCATTTTACCTTAATGCCTGCAGAACTTTTAAAATAGGTTCTAAGAATTAATCCCAATTCTGATACATGATGAATAAAAGTAATAACGAGTCAAGTTTTTAGTTAGAAAAATTGAGATGGTTATTATAGGAGTTTATAAAGTGGAAAGTAATTGATGGATACTAACTAATTTATAATATAAACGGTATTAATAAAGGACAAATAACTGATTTTGTCTATTTAATCCAGCAAATCCTGTTTTATTTGAAGATCAATAATTTTTTGGCAAAAACCTATCAAGTTACGTGCTAATTTTCTTGATTCTTTTTCGTCTATTTGATCCGGACAAGATGCCAGGATACTAGCTGCTATCCCATTAAATATTTCATGTTGTGACCTACCAGTTTTTATTGAATCAAGAAAATGCTCTTCTGTTACCGATAATGTTTTGGCAACAGATGCCCTTTGTTTATGAGTTAAAGTAATTGTTGTAGTAGATTCGGTATACCTGATTTTTTTCATATTGTTTATATCACTTATATACAATTTCTTTAGTCAATAGTTCAATAGGTTAATAGTCTTTGCAATCGGTATTTACGGCACGCAACCAAAATACCGGTAAGTTGCCCTGTTTAATTAACCTGAATGTGAGTATTTATAAGGATTTACGAATTTTATTTCCGTTAATTATTTAATGAGGTGGTTGCGCTGCTCGCAACCATTTTAAAATTCTTTGTAATTATCATCACCACGTGGTTTTCTATAGGGATAATTAACTTAAGATTCAGCATTTTATGCGTCTAGAAAAATTTCTTAAACTAGAGAAATTATCAATTCCAGAATTTGCAGAAATAATAGGTGTAAACAAGAGCGCAGTTTTTAGATACATACATGAAGGTTCTATACCAAAAGCCCCTGTTATGACAAAGATTTACCTTGTAACAAGAGGAGCAGTTTCGGCAAATGATTTTTATAGACTGACTGATCAGATATTTGATGTGGAACTTGAAAAAAATATTCTTCCTAGAGAAGAATTACATGCTGATTCTTTTAGATAAAAGGTTGCGTCCGGCACAACGATTTAAAATAATTTTTGGCTTGTTTTAGGGAAGTCAATAGAATTTAGGGTTGCCTGTTATAAATCGGGGTTTTCAAGTATTAGTTATCCGGATATTCTTAAGAAATCACTTATAGGTTTTTATGGACTTATAGTTGTATAAAAAATTAGAACCAAACCAAGTATTAAGTAAAAATTATGACCTAGTTAAATAAACAAGATAAATGCCCGCCCGGTATCTTACTTGAGTCCTACAAAACCTGAAAGATATCTATGGCGAGCA
Source organism: Candidatus Megaera polyxenophila (assembly GCF_029982035.1). Lineage (NCBI taxonomy): Bacteria > Pseudomonadati > Pseudomonadota > Alphaproteobacteria > Rickettsiales > Rickettsiaceae > Candidatus Megaera > Candidatus Megaera polyxenophila. The sequence goes on along the minus strand of NZ_CP104166.1, from coordinate 829,498 downwards.
AATAAGCAAACCTGAGTTTTAACCAAACAAGATTGCGGATATGACCATAACACAAAAAGCAAACGGGTGCAATAAAGCTGCTAACCCGACTAAAAATAATTTACCTTTTTTTCAATCTTACGGCTCGATCTTTGCACCATGCCAATTTAGATTGCCGGAAGCAGTAATTATAACCGAGCTTTTATATTTAAGATATGAGAGCGGTAATTATAGAGAGGATTTCGTATTAACAGACTGTTTTGCACATTTCCGAAAAAAGTTCGGTATGAGCAAAATAGATATGCAAAAAGCATCATGCCATTTACACAGGACAGGTATAATAACCCGCTCTTTTCGGGAAATTACCGTAGGCTATCAAATTCATAAAGAACTGGATATCAAAGCATCATGCCATTTACACAGGTCAGGTATACTAACCCGCTCTTTTCGGGAAATTACCGTAGGATATCAAATTCATAAAGAACTGGATATCAGGTTAAATATTACCGGTTTAACTGATTTATCGGAAGCGGAGGTATGTTGATATGGAAATGTTACCGCTTGATAATCAGTACAATTTCAGAGGAAATATCATCCCTGATGAATGGTATGTAAGGTTTACTAACGGTAGGGGATCACCTGATCTGCCCTTGATCTCGATACTATCTGAAATAGTTTACTGGTATAGACCTAAGGAAATCAGAGACCCGATCACCGGTCAGATATCTTACGTACCTAAATTTCCTGAAGATATATGGCAAACTTCATACGCTCATTTTGAACGCAAGTTTGGTTTTAATCGGGAGAAAATTCGTAAAGTTCTTGTCAAACTTGAAACGATGGGAATTATTACCCGAATATTCCGCAATGTAACTTTAAGGGGACAAGAATATAATAACAGGCTTTTTATTGATTTGAATAAGGATTCGTTACAGCTATCTGAAAGTAAGAATCAGGATAGCTCAAACTCCTGTAAACCACTTTTTTTTAGTTCTAAAAAAGTTGATGCTTCCCACTTTTTAGTATCACCCTCTCCTCGTTTGCAAGGAATAGATAAGAATAAAGAAGAGAATAATAAAGATAGATCTAGATCTACGGGTTCAGGTACTACTGAAAGAGGAGAGGTAAGCGCACAAGAGAGCGAATCTCAATCTAGAGAATCTACATCTAATTTTTGCAAAAATTCTTTTGCTGCAATATCCGACAAGAGCGCAAAAAGTTTGAAAGACTTTTATCCCTTAACCCAGAAAGACTGTCATCAATTGCAGTCATTATCAAAACGTGAATTTTCTCTTCGGGTAATGAATGAAATACTGCAGGACATGGCAAGACGTCTAACTGACAGGTTTTTTAAAAGCAGGAAAGCTTTTTTAAACTATATGGGAAAGGTTTTTACCTATGAGAAAAGGCAACCGGAAAAAGTTAATAACGATAATTTTAGAATAAGGAACAATATGACAGAGGATGAAATCAGCTTTGAAGCAAAAGAACAATACCTTACTGAAATAGAAAATAACCCGGAAGTATCACCGCAACAACGTTTTAAAAAGCTGATAGCAGCGGTGCTGTCTCAAGACAAGGCCTATAACCTGCTTAAGGCTTATAAATCGATTAATGTCCGGGAAGGAGTCATTATCTTAAATCTTGATAAACATATGGAACTTAGCAAAACGGATGAGGAAATCATCCTGAAGCAGGTTCAATCTACTCATAACCGGATTAGTTTTGATGAAGCAGATTCCGGGTTTATTAGCAAATTACAAATCGTTACACCGGACGCAAAAGAAAAAAGCTTATCTGACTATGAGTTTAGTAATCCTGGTATTCCAAGTAAAAATAACCAAACCGTTAACACCGAACAGGAACTACAAATATCCGGTGATATCTGGGAAACGGTACGAAGCAGGTTTATTGATTTAGTACCTCAGGGCGAATTACTGGATCAGCATTGGATAAGCAAGCTGGAAGCAAGTATTGATGCAAGTTCAAGAAAATTAACCTTAAAAGCTCCGAGCAGTTTTATCAAGGACTGGGTATCAGATAACTATATGCATCATATTGTGAGATTAGCAGGAGGGATGGGTTTTGCCGTAGGCCTTGGTTATGGAAATGAGAAACCTTACTACAGCAAACTGTAAAAAATACGCACGGAGTTAAGGAATATGATTTTTATGATCAGGAAAGGAGAAATTAAAATTAAAAGGTTATTAATAATTATGACAGGTTTTGCAGTATTAAATTCATATACGGCTGAGGCTAATTCCCAAATTGCCAATATTAGTTACTGGTATGATGATTCAGATATCAGGAATGTTATCAGGAATCGCCTTGGTGATAGTGTATATATTGCCCCTGCAGTACCAAGCAACACTGAATTGATCAAGGATGTAGTAGCAGCTGCTTTGCTTGAGGCACAAGCAGGAAAACCTGCTCTGATACCTGTAAACTTAAGCAATAATCACTGGACAGGGATTGTAATCAGGAGGAAGCTTGATGGTAATATTATCGTATTTTACAATGATTCTTTCGGCACTCCCGTCGGCGGAGTAAATAGCGAGAGCGGTCAGTACATCGCTGCTATAAAAAAGATACTACCGACTGCCGAAATAGTTGATTTGCGGGTTCATCAGCAGAACGACGGATCGAGTTGCGGAGCATTTACTGCCGAGAATCTGATAGCTTTAGCGGGTTTAAGTCAAGTAAACCTAACCCCTGAAGCAGCAAGAGCTTTACTTGCTAATATTAACGACGCACGAACCATCCGTATTCTACACCTTGGTAGCCTGCAGGCAAAAATAATAACAGCTGCTGAAATAATAGCAGGAAGCGTAGCCGGTAAGTATGTGGAAGCAGTAAACAGAGTTGCCTTTTCCGATATGGCAAATTTTGCCGGAGCTACAGCGGACAGGCTTACTCATCTGTATCTGATTGATACCGGCAATATGGGTGTATCCGGCGGAGACGAGGAATCCGGTTACGGACTCTGGGTTCGGGGGAGCTACGGAAGCGGCATATTCAAGTCTCAGGATTCTCTGGAAGTAAAGCAGAAATCTGCGGGAGGATCTATAGGTTTTGACGGCAAGTTGGATGACGATACCATCATTGGTATTGCTCTAAATCATAACCGGACAAAACTTACGCCAAAATCCACTTCTGAAACCGTAGTAAGTAATATCAGTAATAATACCGGTAGCAGGTTTAGCGGTGATATCGGATCACTTATCGGTAGTCTTTACGGAAGTATCAACATGAATGAAAGGCTGGTACTCGGCGGTGAGGTTAGGCTCGGTCAGGTTGATGCTAAAGTCAACTATTACTCCCTGATTAACGGCAATAACAGATTCAAATTAAAAGGGGAATTACTCGGGGGATCTCTAGTAGCTGATTATTATTACCCTATAGCTAAACTCTTTGTCGTTCCAAACCTTGGCATTTCTTATGAGACCATAAGATTCAAGGGCAAGGATCAGGGAAATCTGAAGATTGAAAAGCTTGCTATTCGAAGACCTGCAATTAAGGGAGGAATTGCTATAACGGGGATTTTTCAAGTTGGAGAATGCCAATTGATCCCTGAAATCAAAGCAGCGTATGAAGCAGGATTTTCCCCTAAATCAAACAGACTAAAGATAAGGAATAGCGGCGGGCTGGTTCTTTCCGATTACAGGATACCTGTGCTGAAAGATTCATACAGACTTGGAGCAAGTATAGGGATTGCATACTCAAGGTTTGAGGCAAGTGCCGGTTATGAGCAGGCACGTTACAGGCGTTATTTGGGAAACAGCTTTTATGGAAAGCTGCGAATTAATATTTGATAAAAACTGACAATAAAAGGGAGGAACAGTCATGGGACGAAAAAGCAGTTATTTAGAGCAAATAGATAAATTCATCGGTAGGAAAATCTATTTCCTTCGTCTGGCAAAAGGATTGAGTCGTGCTGAGTTATCAAAAGTAATCGATGTAACCTATCAACAACTACAAAAGTATGAAAACGGAACGAATCGGGTTTCTGCTTCGAGATTAATGCTAATAGCTAAAGCTCTGGAGCATGAGATACCATATTTTTACGAAGAGTTTGAAAAAAGTGATAACAGTCTGCAAGGTAGCAAGAAAATTTAGACGCACTGCTATAGGGGTATCATCAGGACATAATCAATACCCTTATTAAATCCCTGTTAAAGAAAGGGTATGCGTAAATAAATCAAATTAACTGAAGGGAGTAAAAATAGATGAGCAAAGAGAAGAAGGAGGAATTTTTAGGATATATCCTCCTGCAAGATTTTAGAAATTTGTGGGAGTTCAAGATGGCTTGTATGAAGCGTGATCGAAAGCTTACCGGTGAAAGATACCATGGAAAATTCCATGAGATAATAGCAAGAATCCCAACGGGGTTTGGTAAATCTATTTTTCTAAACAATTTAACTAAAGAGTAAGAATAAAAATGAGCTACAAACAATTGGTTTATAAGAATAAACGAGACAGAAAGTTTCTTAAAATAATAAAAAAGCTGCATTCTGGAAGAATAATCGTAACTTTTTGCGCGTTAATTTCCGTGTTTATTCCGGAGGCTTGGGCGATTGATCTGGATGCAGGAGGAAAGGCTTTTTTTGAGCCGGTAGTTGCCTTTAGCAAGGTGTATACACCGGTAGCAATATTCATAGGCGGAGTTGCAGGCCTTGCTTTTACTCCGGGAGAGCCAAAAACAAAAATAGCCGGTGCTGCCGGTGGTATGGCTCTTGGCGGACTCCTGATTAAAGCGGCGGAAAAAGCATTCGGTATTGTCTAAATTAGCAGGGGAGTTACATATCATGGAACGAATATATTTAAGTAAATGCCTGAACAGACCCGTAAGAATAATGGGCTCTTCCTTTTTTGGCGTTATCGGGGGAGGAGTAGCAATGCTTTTAATGTGGATATTATTCAGTATGCCGATAGGGATAATTTCGTTTGTCGGAGGTTATGCTTTAGGGAGGGCATTTGGGATTATCTGGCATAAGGGGAGGTGGCAGAGATGGATTTACTGGCATTTACCGTTTGCCGGGATAATAGGAGGTAAAAACCTACCACAATCGCATATGAGGAGATTTTTCTAAATGGAAGATACAAGGCTTATGACGGTTCTTGAAAAAGTAACGAAGCAACGGAACATAATCATGATTGTTACCGGAATCCTGTTGTTTAGCAACCTGTTTCTTTCCTTTAGTATAATGAGCATGAATCGTGAGGTGATACTTGTTCCCGGTATTGATCGGGAATACAGGATAAAGGGCACCGACGTATCCTTAAGTTATCTGGAAGAGTGGAGCAGGACTACACTGGTTGGGTTACTTGATCTATTAACCCACCAATTAAATACCCGACTTAGGCGGCATATTTTACTTCTTTCGCCTGAAATAATCTTTTGATATGTTCTGGGTTATTTTGCAGAGTCCTTAGGTAAGATTTTAAATTCCCTTGGAGTTCAGATTTTGTAAGAGGTATATGTTTCCTATTTACATTTCTTTTTAAATCGTTGTTTAAATATTCATCCGGATTATGTTGCGGAGTATACGGAGGCAGAAAAAATAAAGAAATTTTCTTTTTATGTTTCCGAGTCCATATTTGTACTTTTTTGCTATGATGAACCTTGAGATTATCTAGGATTAAGAAGATTTTTTTCTTGGAGTATTTTACCAACCTCCGTAAAAATTCTATAAATACATTTGTTTTTAGTGTCTCTTCGTACAGCATAAACCTTAGCTTACCGTTATTTGTAACAGTGGATATCATGTTTATACTAAATCTCTTCGATTTATGAATCACAACAGGGGTTTTTCCTTTTAAAGAATAGCTTTGTAATACCTGACACTCTTGTTTTATCCCTACTTCGTCGCACCAATGTATTTCTGCCTTTTCATATTCTGCTTGCTTGGCTATTGACGGATATTCTTCATCTAACCAAAATTGAACCCTTTTGGGTTGCTGCTCATATGCTAACTTCTTTGGCTTTTGTGCAGTATACCCCCATCTTCTTAAATATTCGCCTATTGTACTTAGGGGAAGAAAAAATCCACAATGTTTTTTGATGAGTGCATTAACTGATTTTCTTGACCATAATGCTGATTTGATATTGTGATCTTCTGGTCTAGAGATATTTACGTACCCTTGTATTATTTTACTTTGATCTTCGGTTATAAGCCTTTTCTCTCCTATCTTTCTACCTCTTAACTTCCCACTAATTGCGTACTTGTCGCCTCTCTTTTCCCTCCTTACCCATTCATTTACTGTCTGGCGACTCACTCCTATTAATTCACCTACCGACGATTGACTCTCTCCTCTTTTTACTAGTTTTAGAGCAATCTTTCTCATCGACGCTTGTGCGCTTATTGATAATTTCCTAAAATCTTCACTTTTTGACATTATTGCATTATACAAATTCCTTCCTTCTTGGCAATAGTTATGTCGGGTATTTAATTGGTGGGTTAATAACACCGAATAATGTACTGCATAAAAAGTATATGATCCTGCGTCATACGGTTGCCGGGAGTATTCAGGATATCAGTCAGTATTTTGCTGAAAAATCGGAGCAGCATAAGGAATTTGATCTGATTACCTATTTTACGGAGACGAAGCCGCTGGAAATCGATCCTGAAACCTTATCGGTAAAGGCAACGGGGATTTTAACGGTCGGTTACGGGAAGAGGTATTTTGAGGATAGGGAGGCGGAATACTTACTTGAATTTCAGATGCAGGGAGGAAAGCTCAAACTTAAGAAGTTTACTGAAATTATCAAACCGGATTTAAAGAGTCCCGTAAAAAAACAGGATGAAGAGGAGCAGGTATGAAAACGGGTCGGAAGAGAATAATCAGCAGCGCTATATTTGCATATATTTTGATATCACAGAATGTAGCCTTTGCTACTTCCCAAGGTGCGGTTAGTAGCCCTGCAAATGATTTAAAGGATTCTCCCGCCGTTCTTTCCGGTGATGTTACTACTAAAGATATTGAGGCTTTGCTTGCAGGTCAGGGCATAGCTGCTTTAGGGTTACAGCAATATGAAACGGATAGATCTGCAAGAATCAGAGCGTTCATTAGTTACGGTTTGCAGAACCGTTTTCAAGTACAGGGGAGGAAAATCAGGGAAGTAATAGGTCAGGGATTTTTATACAGTATCAATAGTGATGAATCTGGTAACCATGTTTTTATTACGCCTGTTGCTGCGAAAGGGGAGATGATTGATCTGACTTTTATCTGTGATAACGAGCGGGCAATTGATTTAAGTTTGCAAGTTCTGGAAGGGAGAAGTCAGTCAATACTGATTAATGAAAAGGAATTACCCGTTACTGAAAATAGCAGCAAAGAGGTTGCCTGTAATCATGAGCAGGAAATAGCTGCCGTCCATCTACTTAAAATGATGATCAAGGATAGAAAAAGCAGGTATGACGTAGAAATCTTCAATAAGAGTGTGCCCAATACCTTGACCGGAGAAGATACCTCAGGTCTTTCGTTTGTTATCGACCGCAGGTACGGCTGGGCAAAAAACAATCTTAAAGGGCTTAGAGTTGTTATTAAAAATCACGGCTTAGGGTCGATCCGGTTAAGCCGGGAAATCATGAATGATTTATTTGAGGATGTAAAATCGGTACATATTGCTCCTGCTGAGCTTAGGGGAGGAGAAAGTGCTTTTGCATATGTTATCAGAGAGGACGGTAGATTCGGTCAGAACGGAGAGAAGGAATAATCATGGGAAGTAGCGAAGAAGATTTGCGGGATAGCAAAAAGATCAGAAACCGGCAATTCATCAGAGTTGCTTATGGAATAATGGCGCTGGCAATAGTTGCTTACGGTTATGATTTTGTAGTGGATCTATTAAACCCGCCGCCGGCTTCCTCGAAACCGGCGCAGCAGCAAAAAATTTCGGTTGAGCTTCCTACAGATAGGTTAGACGGCGGTAAGATATGGTTTAATAATCTTGATCAAAGACTGAAAAAAGAAGAGACGGCAAGAAAAACTTACGAAGAAGAGCACAAGGAGCTGCTGAGTAACCTGGAGAAAAAATCATCAATCAAAACAATAACAGTGAAATTGAATTATTAAAGGAGCAGCTCAGCTGGTTAAAAAAGGAGTTAGCGGAAACCGACCGGAAGGTAAATGCCAAAAAAGAGGAAGCCGGATTGCCTACTAATAACCGCGGGGGTACAACGGCGCACAAAATCGGCAGCGTAGAATCTGCTCCTGCTTTAAAGGAGCAATATAAGGACGGAGATAATTATATACCGGCGGGAAGTTTTGTATCGGGGTACTCCGGGGCGGTATCTCTGCTTCCACCGGAGTTGGAACGCCTGCGGAACCGCCGCCTATTTTTATTAGGGTAACAGGGCAGGGAGATTTGCCGAAGAATTTCAAGATAGATTTAACCAGGTGCCGTATTGTTGCGAGCGGTTACGGCCAGATGGCAAATGAGCGGGTAATAGCAAGAGCCGAGACTCTTTCCTGCACCGATAATAAAACCGGTAAAGTGATCGAGACGCAAATAGCGGGCGTAGTACACGGAGGGGACAGTAAGAACGGAATAAAGGGGACGGTAGTATCGATGGCGGGCAAGCATTTAAAGAATGCGGCACTGGGCGGAGTGATCAGCGGTTTTGCGGGCAGCAGTAAAAGCGATAAGGGTTTTATGTTTAATCCCGGTCTTGGCGCAATTTCAAAGGATAAGACCGGTATAAAAGAGAAGATTACCGATTCAATGAGCGGAGGGGCTAGTAATGCGGCGGAAAAGCTGGCCGACTATCATATGAAGATGGCAGAAGCGGCGGCACCGGTAATTGAAGTTCCCGGAGCCGTGCCGGTAACGGTATTTTTTGCCAAAGGGGTATATCTCGGTAGTGTTTCAGTAAAAGAGGAGATCAAGCATGAGAGGAAATAGCGGCTATGGATTTTTAGTAAATAAAACTATTAAGGTAAGCGGTAATTTTCTTATATTTACTGCTTTAGCGTTGGGATTAAGTGCCTGCGCCGTATACGAGAATAAATTTGATTGTCCCCCGGGGAAAGGAGCTAATTGCAGTTCGGTAGAGGAAATAGAGCAGATGGTAAATAACGCGGAGTCTGGAAAGTAAACGGTAAGGTTAAAGTAGCAAAGCAGAAAAAACGTCTTAGGGAAAACTGCTCCGGCCAAAGCTGCGATAATCCTTACGAGTTTGATGAAGGCATAAGAAGCGAAAGTAAACCGGGAAGCGAGACCGGCAATATTAACTATATAGTTAAGAAATCATCATGATAGAGCAATTGTCCGGAGCAAAAGAGAAATTTCTGCGGTTTGCAGGTTTTGAAACCAATAGGGAGCTTGGCATCTCCATGCCTGACATGAGCCGTCTTGTATTAGACCGCCTCGGTAACCCGGGCGACTGGAGTACACTGTTCTGTTATCGCAGTTTTGATCCTACGCGTGGCATTTTCCGGAACAAGGATGACGGTCTTGGTTTTGTTTTGGAAGCCCTGCCGCTAGTGGGCATTGATGAGAAGGTAATTAAGAATCTGCAGCATTTTTTTGATAAGGAAATGCCTGAGAAAAGCTTCCTGCAGTTTACTTTAATAGCTAGTCACAAGGTCGGTCATATTTTAAATCTGTGGAAGAAGATGAGAATAGTAGATGATCCGTTTTTAAACAGGATCACGCAAGATAGATTAAAATACATGAAAACTCTTGCTGAAGATTATGCAAATTCCGGTTTAAAAACCGTCCGTAATTACAGGATTATCATCAGTTTCAATTCAATGCAAATAAGCGCAGAGCAGATTGTCAATTTCAAAAGGCAATTATGCAAGAAACTTGAATTGCTTAGTCTTGAACCCTTAACAGTGCCTGCGCAAGGGTTAATGGATTTAGCCGATGAAATGATGACGCAGGAAAATGACATAAACCAGAGGAGTAATAAATTAAATCCGTTAATGCCGTTAAATGAGCAGATTTTAAAGCCCGGAAAAGATCTTGAGGTTAGGGAGCAGGAAATCAGAGCCGGAAAAGTCATAACGAGAACTTACGGCGTAGCGGAATACCCTGAGTATTGGTCACTGGTTGATATGATCAGGTTACTGGGTGATAAGGGTGATAAAGGTTCCCCCTCAACAATACCGGCACGTTTTATCATTAATTTTACGGTGGCAAGCGATATGCCAAAAGGTAGTAGTGAGCGGTTAATAGCACGAGGTGAGCAGGTAAGGAAATCAGCAGAGCAGTTTCTGGCAAGATTTGACGGGAATCTAAAACGGGAAGCAGCGGAGTGGGCAGAGGTAATTGACGATTTAAAAGAAGGAAGAAGGGTTTTAAGTTTTAATTTTACGGTCAGTATTACGGCGCCTGCTGCTGTTATGGAAGATGCAGAAGCAGCTTTGATATCGCTTTATAACATGAACGGCTTTGAACTTATGCGAATGGATAAGTTTCACCTTCCTCTGCAGCTAGCACTTATGCCGATGCAGGCAAGTTATTACTGGCAGGGGCTCCGGTTCATAAAGCAGCGAATGATTTCTCTTAGCAAAAAGCTGACAGCGAAGTTGCCGCTGCATGCGGAATGGCAGGGTAATCCGGTATCCGGAGTTTTGTTGCAGGCCCCGCAAGGACAGTTGTTTAACTGGAATCCTTTCTACAAGATTGCAGGCGGCAATTATAACGTACAGATCTATGGGCCTTCAGGAGTTGGTAAGTCGGTACTGATTCAGGAAATGGCAACAACGATGCTCTCGCATAATGTGCGGATGTTCATTCTGGATATCGGCAAAAGCTATGAGAATATCTGCAAACTGCTTGGGGGCGAATTTATCCGGTTCGGTAGCGCAAGTAGGATTTCATTAAACCCTTTAAGCGGTCTTGTAGACGAAAGCGGTAAGCTAAAAGAGGCTATACTTGAGGATGGAAGTTCTGTGCCGATAAAAACTATCAGGTCAGGAGATAAGGAGTATTATGTATCACTCGACGGAGTTATGTATGCGAAGAACATCATAACAAGTATGTGCGGTGCCGGTAATAACCCGCACAAGGAAGCATTAATAGAGGATGCTATTTATCGTGCAATAGAGAGGAACGGCTCTGATCTTACTATCAGTAAAATCGCCGAGGTTCTTAAAAACGGTAACGGAATAGAAAAGGAACTCGGTGAGACATTGTTACCTTTTACCGATCGCGGTATGCACGGCAAATATTTTGAAAATGCCGCCAATATTACTTTTAAGGAAAGGATAACTGTTTTTGAACTGGAAGAAGTAGCAAAGGACGAGACGTTATTATCGGTACTTATGCAGGTAGTAGCCATACAGATATTCATGCAGGTTTTATGCGGAGATAGGTCCCAGAAATTCATGCTGGTAGTTGATGAGGCATGGCGAGCACTTGATCATAGTGAGAAGTTTTTAGCCGAGATGTCAAGGACCATCAGAAAATACGGCGGTTCTCTAGTTACCTGCGTGCAGAACGTAAGTGATTTATCGACAAGCGACCACAGGCGTACGATAGCACAGAACAGCGAGTGGACGGTGATGCTGGAGCAAAACAGCAAGGGTTTAAAAGCGCTTGAGGGTTCTGCTTATGAATCCCTGATACCTCTTATTGAAACGATACAGTTTGTTAAAGGGAGTCATTCTGAAATGATGCTTTATTCAAGCCGGGTACTGGTAATCGGCAAGTTATTGCTTGATCCGTATGCTCAGGCACTTTACTCAACCGATGATAATGATTTCAGGTATTTAAGGGAATTGGAATCAAGAGGCATCGGGCTTGATAAAGCTTTGGAGGAGCTGGTCCGGTATAAGAGCCAAAGTTAATAAGGGAATAGTTATTTGAGTGAAATTAGAGACGGATATCAAGAGGAATAATGGTGAATTTTAGAAGAAAAAACATATTACATTTTATCGTTTTTTTTATCGTCGGCTTGTTAATAGGTAGCATGCTTACTTTAAAATACGCCGATCATGCAGGCCGTAGCCATGTAGTATATATTGCCCGGGAAGAGTTATTGAATCTGGAGAAGGAGCGTATAAGAGCAAGCGGGGAGAAAGATCTGTTTTTCGGGATGATAGGTAACGAGTTACAGAAACTTATTGAAGAGACGGTTATGGCTTATAAGAGCAGGCAAGTAAAAATCATCTACTCAAGTTATGGCGGGATAACCGGTTCGGATGTGCGCTCAATCTCAGGAGAGGTGCACGCAAAAATCATTCAAACTCTACAATCAAAAAGTAATAAGGAAGATAAAGCAACACCTGATGCAACAACAAAATAAATACAAAAAATATGGGGATGACATGAAGAATAAAATAGGAAAAAAGCAACCGGGCTTTGAGTTTAACTGGAAAAGCAAATTGGCTATTTGGCTTGTGATAGTCTTTATAGCTATGGCTATAGGACAGCGGTCAAAAATATCGGAAAAGCGTTATCAGGATAATGTTGATGAGGTCTTGCTTGAGAAGAATGAATTAGAAATATCTGATTTAAGGAGGAAGAAGCAAGGATAACATGAAAACAGCGTATATGGCGATTGTATTATATATTTCTATCTTTAGTAATATTGTTTTTGCTAAGGATTTTGGTAATCGGGGCGCAAATTATCCGGTAGCGGAAGAAAGTATTTTACTTAGTTTGCAGAAGAAGTTTGCAGAACTTGATTTAAAAAAGAAGAGAGAATGCGCAGCATAGCAGAAGAAAGGGTTAGAAACCCTATTCCTGTTTCAGGAATTATACCGGCAAAGGAGACAAGGGAGTTTTGGCACGATCCGACTTATATCCTTACCGAGGATGCGGTATTACCTTGCGGACGAGTGTTATACAAAGCAGGCACTAGAGTAAATCCTTTGGATTACATGGATCTGGATCGCAGGTTGTTCTTTATCGACGGAAGGGAAGAGAAACAGGTAGAGTGGTTAAAAGGTCAGTTATTACCGGGTAGTAGCAGCGGAGCGAAGAAAATAGAGGACAGGATTATTTTAGTGGGCGGAAGTCCACCGGAGGTACAGGATAAGTTGGGATTCGAAGTATATTTTGATCAGGGCGGGGAACTTACAACCAGGTTCGGTATTAGGGGAAGTCCTGCGGTAGCCGAGCAGGCCGGAAAAAATCTGAAAATAGTTGAAGTAGCCGTTGATCCGGAAAAATAGAATCGGTAACTGGTAAAAATCATAATGAAATGAAAAGAGGGAGTATAAATCATGAGCGTAGTTAAAACTTTACAGGAGCGGATCAAGGAATTGGAAAAGCAGAGGAAAGAACTGGTTCAGTGGCGGAAGAATGAAATATTTGAGGTAATAAATGCCAATGGCGGCATTTGCCTGGACAATAGGTTACTTGCAGGTCTGGCGATTTATGCTTCCATGGAAGAAAACAGGAACGATGCTTTTCTTGAAAAGCTGAAAGAGATTGGCTCAAAGGCAACGTTTCCCAGTAGGCGGAAGAAACCGGGTGCGAAATCTGGTAACCGGAACGGATAAAAAAATAAGGTATTTTGCAATGTTAATAAAGAATGAATCCATTTTTGAGAGGAAGAGCGATGCCAGGAAAAAGATCATGTTAGGCGGTTTGCTGGTTAAGGCCGGTTTTGATCATATGCACCCACATGATGCAAGCGTGCTTTACGGAATGCTCCTTGATTGCAAAAGAGCCTTGAAGGAGAAACCGGAATTGATATCCAGGTGGAGGAAAATGGGAAAGGCGTTACTAACAGGTAAAAATGATAAATTTATGAAACCGGAGCAGAAAGGGAATGGGATATAGACCGGAGGTACCGGTCTATAAGCAGGGGAATCTTGGCGGATGCTTCCTGTTTATAGACCTTATGGACCTAAAAAAAAGGCAGATAGCGATTTTAATAATAGCTATTTTCATACCTGTTTCAGGAAATGCCAGTCTGACATGCAAAGGCCGGTTTGTCAATCCGATAACTGACGTTTGCTGGAGCTGTTTACTACCTATTTCAATCGGCACTCCCCCTACCGGTATAGAGATCGGCAAGGGATCGACACCGAAGAAACGGGATACTAAGAACCCTAAAAGCCCTATCTGTATCTGTAGCAAAGGAACTCCTCCGATACCGATACCCGGTATTTCCATAGGCTTCTGGGAGCCGGTACGCCTTGTAGATATTACAAGAACACCGTATTGCATGGTAAATCTTGGCGGAGTCATGCTTGGGTCTGATATGCGCAAGGTCAGCAGTTACAATAGAAGCTATGGGAACAGAACTGCGCATAACAGTTTTTATCATGTTCATTATTACATCTATCCGCTTATTTACTGGCTTGAACTGATCACCGATTTTGGATGTCTTGAGGAATCGACTTTTGACGTGGCATACATGAGTGAATATGACGTTACCTGGAATGATGAAAAACTACAGAGTCTGCTTAATCCTGAAAGTATTCTGTTCGGCAATATGCTAGCTCAGGCAGCGTGCGGCCTGGACTGCGGAGCGGCCACGTTTAACTTACCTGATGATAGCATGTTCTGGTGTAGTGGGTGCTGGGGTAACATGTATCCGTTTAGCGGTGCAAATGCGGATCATATCGGCGGAGCCGGGAATAGCTCATTACTTACTGCCAGGATACTGGCCAAGATGCACCGAATAGGTCTGGCGCAGGAAACTTCAACATCGGACGGCTCAATAAATGGAGCGATCTGTCGCAAATTCAGGGCTCCAAAGATTAAAAAGAGCCAATACAAATTACAGATGGTAAATCCGGTAACAACTTCTTCAGGTATAGGTTGTTGGCCGATTGGATTATCCGACATGTTATATAGCAGTGGTTGCGAATATCCGTATGACGGGCAAGATTGGGGGTACTTGATATGGCGCAAAAAAAATTGTTGCTGGTTTTAGCGGTACTAATTCCCATGTTTCTTATGGCAAACAGTAATGTAGAAGCCGGGGAGGGGCTATTAGCAGAGCACGTAGCGGAAGCAGATAGAGACCGGCTTAAAGGTCTTATAGAGGAATCACGGGAAATTGTAATGAGTGCTATCGCTGAAAAATACAGGGAGTTGCTTATGCTACGGCAGCAGCGGGATGGAGTAATAGAGAATAAGAATTTAACGGGCTCAGGTGGGCCAGGTAGAGATTACAGAGACTCGGTTTTGCTAAAAGTTTTTATCAGTAGCAGTATGGACCTTAAGCTACTTAAAACTTATGTTAGGCAAGCAAGGCGCTACGGAGGGGTTCTGGTATTTAACGGCTTGCCGGATAATTCCTGGGTAAAACTGAATAAGACGGTAACGGAAATAGTAGGTGATGAAGAAGGGGTAGGGATACAGATTGATCCTGAGGAATTTGACAGATTCAACATTAAAACGGTACCTGCCTTTGTACTTATTAAAGAAGCCGACCTGATAACAGGTACATCTGAGGAACTTGTGGAAGATAAGATTATCTACGACAAGGTAACAGGAAATATATTAACCCACCAATTAAATACCCGACATAACTATTGCCAAGAAGGAAGGAATTTGTATAATGCAATAATGTCAAAAAGTGAAGATTTTAGGAAATTATCAATAAGCGCACAAGCGTCGATGAGAAAGATTGCTCTAAAACTAGTAAAAAGAGGAGAGAGTCAATCGTCGGTAGGTGAATTAATAGGAGTGAGTCGCCAGACAGTAAATGAATGGGTAAGGAGGGAAAAGAGAGGCGACAAGTACGCAATTAGTGGGAAGTTAAGAGGTAGAAAGATAGGAGAGAAAAGGCTTATAACCGAAGATCAAAGTAAAATAATACAAGGGTACGTAAATATCTCTAGACCAGAAGATCACAATATCAAATCAGCATTATGGTCAAGAAAATCAGTTAATGCACTCATCAAAAAACATTGTGGATTTTTTCTTCCCCTAAGTACAATAGGCGAATATTTAAGAAGATGGGGGTATACTGCACAAAAGCCAAAGAAGTTAGCATATGAGCAGCAACCCAAAAGGGTTCAATTTTGGTTAGATGAAGAATATCCGTCAATAGCCAAGCAAGCAGAATATGAAAAGGCAGAAATACATTGGTGCGACGAAGTAGGGATAAAACAAGAGTGTCAGGTATTACAAAGCTATTCTTTAAAAGGAAAAACCCCTGTTGTGATTCATAAATCGAAGAGATTTAGTATAAACATGATATCCACTGTTACAAATAACGGTAAGCTAAGGTTTATGCTGTACGAAGAGACACTAAAAACAAATGTATTTATAGAATTTTTACGGAGGTTGGTAAAATACTCCAAGAAAAAAATCTTCTTAATCCTAGATAATCTCAAGGTTCATCATAGCAAAAAAGTACAAATATGGACTCGGAAACATAAAAAGAAAATTTCTTTATTTTTTCTGCCTCCGTATACTCCGCAACATAATCCGGATGAATATTTAAACAACGATTTAAAAAGAAATGTAAATAGGAAACATATACCTCTTACAAAATCTGAACTCCAAGGGAATTTAAAATCTTACCTAAGGACTCTGCAAAATAACCCAGAACATATCAAAAGATTATTTCAGGCGAAAGAAGTAAAATATGCCGCCTAAGTCGGGTATTTAATTGGTGGGTTAATAGGTATAGAAACTGCATTACGTTTATTTGCCGAAAAAGGGGAATTAGGGCTCGAAGCACAAGCAAAACTGGAGAATGCCGGGAATGATTAAGATTAGAGTTAAATTAACAATGGTTTTATGCGACCTGTTATTGGAAGCGTCTGCTTATGGAGCTTACCGGGATCCGATTGCAAAAACCAATATTAATCCCAAAACGGATTTATTTGAAAAGGGGATAGAGGATTACGGTACTTTCCAGGATCATATGGGCTCTTTAAAGGAGCAGGCGATTGACGGTATTACTTCTTCCGGCAACATTGAATTGATAACGGATAAAACGGGTGATGAGATTAAGTCGGCGGCAAGTGATTTAAGTACCATCAGGGCAACCGATTTGCAGGTAAAAGGTCAGGAAGAGGTACTGAGAACTGGTATGACGGGGTTACATGTCGATTATACGGATCCGTTAATAGCCGGACATAAAAAAGATGCATCCCGTATTGCAGATGCTTCCGGAGATTTACTTAAAAAACTGACTGAATTATTCAAGGAGTTTGGCATAGATTGCCGGACCGTCAAAGGAAACAAGGTAACCCAACCTGAGTATTATATTGATGTTAAAAAGGAGCAGGTAAAGGATACCGTTTATACCAGGACTATGTGTGAAGAACCAAGAAATAGGTACAACTGTCATGACAGTCTGATTGTGCGTTGTATTAAACGTGGAATGAAGTGGGGGGCGTGGCAGGATAAAACAATTATTATACCATATCAATCAATCCCTTGGCACTGGTGGATTAGAAGTTATTTCCGTCCTACAGACACTAGAGTAGCAAATAGCTTTAATCGTTTTACGATTAATCCCGTCTATCATCAGGAAATAGCAATATACATAGCAAGTGCTATAGGTGTAAGTTTGTCCCAAATCAATGTAGGAACTCAGGATATAGTGGTTACTCATATATGGGATGCATTATACCCCGGATATTCACAAAACGTTGTTTCTAATACCTTGCGTGGTGGAGGTATACCTAGCGGTCTTTCTATACTTAACGGTCTTTCTGTAAAAGCCTCTAAGGTAACTTTCTATTACCAATATCGGAGCGGTTCTGAAATCTGCGCCGAGTGGGTTGATGAATGGGATGAGGTATGTGGGTTGGAATCATGAAAATATTAAAATCGGTAATGATGATTCGGATGTTCTCAAATAACAGTTTAAGCGGTTTAGATGAGCCGGATAACGGTTTTAAGAATCAGGTTTTTCTTAAGGCATTTGTCGGTAACGGTATGGGCAGGATTTTACCTGATGAAAACGATAAGAACAAAACCGGAGAATGCAGGGAATGAATAAGGTTAGAGTTAAATTAACAATAGTTTTTTGTATCCGGTTATTGGAAGCGTCTGCTTATGGAGCTTACCGGGATCCGATTGCAAAAACCAATATTAATCCCAAAACGGATTTATTCGAAAAGGAGATAGAGGATTACGGTACTTTCGAGAAAGCTATGGACGCTTTAAAGGAGCAGGCAGTTAACGGTATTACTTCTTCCGGCAATCTTGAATTGATATCAGATAAAACAGACGATGAACTCAAGGCCGCAGCCGGTGATTTGAGTAGTATTAGGGCGACTGAGTTACAGGCAAAGGGAAGGGAAGAGGTACTAAGAACAGGCATAATGGAGGAGTTGCATGTTGATTATACAAATCCGTTAAATGCCGCACATCAAAAAGATGCGGTCAGTATTGCTGATAGCTCAGGCGAGCTGCTTGGAAAAGTACTTGTGCTATTTAAGGAATTCGGAATAGATTGCCGGGCTGCTCAGGGGAACAAGGTAATTGAACCCGAGTATCATATCGAGATTAAAAAGGAGCAGATAAAAGACACCGTTTATACCAAGACGATGTGTGAAGAGCCGCGAAACAAATATAACTGCCGGGATATTCTATCGATGTGCTGTAGTAAACGTGGGATTAGGTGGGGATTGTGGCAAAGCCGTCAGATAGTTATCTCAGGTAGCGAGTTATTTCGCTCAGGAAAAACCGTATTCTGGGTAGATCATACCGGAAGAAGCTGTTTTGAATACAAACTCTCGGTGGGGCCACGAACTATTGGCGGTTTCTTCAGCGCTCCTCGTACTATCCCGCCTAATTCCTATCATGTTGCACTGATGAGAGAGTTTCTAGTTACTAAACACCCCGGGAGCACTCTTGATAATATCAGTACCGAGATGAGTTCATGGTGGAGTGGCAGTCTGTTTTCGGTAGACGGTTGGTATTACGGCGGTAGGAGGCTCGGTCATAAAGATTATGGATGGAGAAGTTATACGGTAAATTACCAATATAGGGACGGTTATCCTGTATGTGAGCAGTGGTCAGAAGATTGGAGCGAGACATGTATACTCCAATAAAAAAACTGAATTTTATTCTGGAAATCTCTACCTGCTGGCTAATCCTGATCTTTGGCAACATGGAAGTTGCAATTGCAGGCAAAAGATTCATCTCAAGTCATCCTTGTAGTGATACGGGCAGGGTTTGCGTAAGCGGCGGCGGAACGCGCAACATAGACGGCTTTGACGTATACCGTGATTGCTGGCAGTGGTCATATACTAAAACCTGTAATTATCCAAGTAAGAATAACTGCCGGAGTTATAGCGGGTGCTATTTTGTAGCAAACGGTAACTGCCTGCTTTTTGATAGTCAGGATAATTGCGTTAATCAGGAGCGGGAATTTTCCTGTAAAGCCTGGGAGCCCGGAGTAATTGAAAACAAAACCGTCAGGTATGATTTAACACACAAAGACGGTCAGGAAGGACTGATCTGTAAGGGTATTCCCTGTATGGACGGGAACTGTATAGATAAAAGTTATTTAACAAACGGTGAAATGATGGATTCAATATCGAAGCTTTATGCTTTTAGCAAGATGAAGCCTGATAGGGATGGAAATTTCAGTTTATTTCAGGGGTCGGGCTTACACTGCTCTAAGAAAATGGCCGAATATACGAATTGCTGCCGAATAAACATGAAGGGCTGGGGAAAAGAATTCGGGGCAAGGTGTAATAAGGATGAACAACTGCTTGCAGATAGCAGGTCAAAGAATTTATGTGTTTATGTAGGTAAGGAAAAAATAAAGTCGCTAGGGGTAACCACCGTTGTAAAACATCATTTCTGCTGCTTTGGCAATATGCTCGATAAAGTGGTGCAGGTACAAGGAAGAAAACAGCTTGGGTTAAACTTCGGTAGCGGAGGATCGCCAAACTGTCGTGGACTGACATTAACGGAAATGCAGAGGATAGATTGGGAACTGGTGGATTTTACGGAGTTCATTGAGGATTTCAAAGGAAAGTTTTTTGGTAAATATCAGTCACCTAATCCTGATGAGATTGCAGGAAGAGTGAATAGCTCAATGCCCAGCATTAGAAAAGGCAATGATGATCCATTAGATCCGCCGAGTAATATGACCGGCTGGAGTAGCAATATACCTGATGAGCTGGAGGAGTAAGGGGGACGTGATGAGAAAAAGAACCTGCAATATTCCGATGTTTTTACTGATTGGCTTAATGGTATTGCCCTCTAGGGCCATAGCTGAGCCGGGGTTTTTTGAGCAACGTTACCGTGGCTGGTTATGGTTTGAAGAAAAGGAAGAAGGATCTAATTCAAAACCCTATTCCGGTAGCAAGAGTAATGAAGTGCCTGATGAAGAAATTACGGTAGAAGAGGCAAAGGGCGAAGTTGAAAGCATAATAAAAGAGCTGGAAGATTTGCGTTATGTCTATTTGGCCAGGCCAAATTACAAGACGCAAAAAGCCTATCGGGATAAACTCGGTGAAATCATGGATAGGGGCATAAGGATGCAGGAATTATGGGACGAGCAGAACTTTATCGAACCGGAATATCGTGATCTGGTTAATTCCCCGGAAAATGTATTTGCCGTAAAACTGAATAGAAAAATCAAGGCGGAGGCCGAGAAGGAAATAATCAAGCAATTTGCAAGAGATTATGAACTGGTATTTTTCTATCGTAAATCTTGCCCACGGTCGAGTGAATTTGAACCTGTACTGAAATCCTTTGGAGATACGCACGGGATTAAAATAGAAGCCGTTAGTGTAGACGGCTCAGAATCAGAATATTTTAGGGGGAGTAGCACAGTTAGTCAGGACCTGATTAATAAACTCGGTATATCGGCAACACCGACGGTAATAGCCATAAGAAAGGATGCAAGAAAAGCGTTTGAGCTGATTCGGGGATTTGTCACTTTATCGGAGCTGGAGGAAAATACTGTCAAAGCCTGGCATATTATTGAAGAAAAAGGCATTAATGTTGGAGTGGGTAGATGATACGAGATCTGAAAACATTAATTGCCGGCGTCATATTAATTTTAACTTTTGCTACAAGGGACACCTATGCTAGCGGGCTGAACAAGCTGCTTAAATTCATCGATCAAAGCGGCGGCATGTCCAATTATAATGCCCCTGCTATTATCCGGGATCAGCAGGGAGGGTTTATGACCGGCGGTTCTTTGCAGATCCGCGGCGCAAGACCCAAAACATTACAACCGGCACATGTTCAGTTACCCAGTTTTAACTTTGACGCCTGTAGAGGATCGGGTGATTTCAGGTTTGGAGGGTTAAGTTTCATCAATTCTGCCGAGTTCTCGGCTTTTATGAAAAAACTGACGGCCAGTACCGGTGCTTATGCGTTTAAAATGGCGGCAAAGAGTTTCTGTCCGCAATGCGAGAACATCATTGCCGAGTTTGAAGCAATAGCAAGAGATATAAACAATTTCAATCTGGAGCAATGCGGACTTGCCAAACAGCTAGCCGGTGGATTGGTCGGCCAGCTTGAGGCCGGGCAGGGCCAGAGCTGTCTTATGCATAATGCGGTGAAGAAAAACGGTAAGGATTTATCGGAAGCACATAAGCTTTGCACAAACGGAGCTTCTCCTTACGGCGATCCCGGCGATACGGAAGAACTTGCATCATTACTAGGGGATAATTTCAATCTGGTCTGGAAAGCGCTCAGCAAGGGTAGTTCCGATTCGGTAGAATTCAAGGAGTTGATGATGAGTGTTGCAGGAAGTCTGATTGCAACAAAAATAGAGGGTGGACTTAGTCTTAAGCCTCTACCTTCCCTGATTGTTGATTCATCTTTTCTTGAAAAATATATCGGTACTAAAGGAGAATCAAGCAGGGTAGAGATGTATGTTTGTGATGAGAAGAAGAAATGCCTTGATCCTAAGGTAGTGGTAACAACATTAACGGTGAAGGATACGTTATACGGTAAAATCGGTACTATACTGGATAGCCTTGTTGACAAGGTAGAGGAAGATGCCAAGGATCCCATTTTAAGTGACGAGGAAATGGCTTTAATTGAATATTCCTCAATTCCGATCATTCCTCTTATCCAGCAGGAACTAGCTAGGGCCGGTGATAAGACAAACATTTTCCTGAGAAACGCGGAATTCATAGATGTAATCTGTTATGAGGTGATGAGCGGATTTTTTGAAGGAATCCTGCATAAAACACTGAAGGAAGTAAGAGCTCTGGAATTTGCCCAGGTTGATAGCGGAAAAATAGAGAGGTATCTCGATACGGCACAGGAAGTACTATCGATGCTGCGTCATACTAAAGAACATGCTTACAGCAGGTTGGTAGTGATCATGCAGGCCAAAGAGAGACTACGCCAGCAGGAAGCTGAATTTGATCTGATTTTTGAAAAACTGGGGGCTTAAATATGACGCTTGATCTATCGATTTTTACATACGGCTACGGAGATGCCATGTACTATATTCTAAACGGTATTGCAATGATCATGAACAAAAAAGGCTTTATGGTGATGATCAGGAGTGTTGCCGTTGTAAGTATCATGATATCGGCAGTCGTATGGTCGACTAATCGTAGTATGGGAATCAGTGAGCGACCGGTGATTATCAGAATCATGGCGTTATATTTTGTCATTAACGGTTTACTTACACCAAAGATGAGTATAAAGATGGAGGACAGGGTTTCAAAGAATATTGAGGTAGTAGATAATTTACCGTTTCTGTTTATTCCGGTCGGTTGGCTTGAAGGTGTTGGGGATATGCTAGCGGGCGCTTTAGAGCAGGCAATAAGGCCGGTAATGAAGTCAGATAGTTTTGAGTATCGCAATTATGGACTGGCATTTGGGGCTCAGATGCAGAGGGAGTCAAAAAACTGGCGCATCAGATCGCCGGAGTTCAATCGAAACATGCATAATTTCCTGGATAAATGCGTGAAATACACTGCCGGGATTGGTCACAAATATACGATAAACGATTTACATAACGCTCCTGATGTATGGAAACTGGTTAGTGAAAATGCCGGCGGTATGTCAAGGGTAGGTTTTGTTGTCGGCGGTAAATATCAGAGCATGAAGTGTCATGAAGCGGCAAAATTAATAGAAGAAAGATATTTTCCTGAGGAATGCGAATCAATAATCGGTAGGTATGCAAATTCATTATTTGCAAGGGCTAGCGGTAGCGAGCCAAGCAAAAGACCGTATGATAAGGAACTTGCCAAAAAGACCTTTGCCTCGAATCTGGAAGCGGTATTTTCAGGATTTGCCGAAACCGGAAATGCCAGGGATATTATTATCCAGCAAATGATGCTCACTGCCATGGCTAACAAAAACAGCGTCAGTAAATACGGAGTAGCAACGGCAAGAGCAAGTCAGGATACGATCTGGGCAATTACGGCGGAGCTGGCGCAGGATACGCTACCGATACTGTTTACCCTGGTAAAATGCATGCTTTATGCATCGGTAGTACTTTTGGCACCGATGATGTTACTACCCGGGGGCCTTCGTTATTACCGGACATTTTTGCTCGGGGTATGTTCGGTGCAGTTATGGCCGTTTTTCTATGCAATACTGAATATGTTTGTAGAGATGTATACCAGTATCAGTATTTTCGGTCTTGATAACGGGATAATAAATTATACGACTTACAGTCAGGTAGGTCATAGTGCCGATAGGATAGCGGCAATAGCAGGTAGCATGCAGATAATGATACCCTATATTGCATATCAGGCAGTTGCCGGGTCTGCAGGCGGTCTTATGCATTTAAGCGGTCAGGTAATGGGGCAAAGCGCTGCTTCAACTGCGGCAGAGGAACATGTCAAAGGTCGTATAAGTATTAATACCGTAGCTATTGATACAATGCAACGGGCTACCCAAACTGCCTTTAAAACTGATTTTAACAGGCAATTATCGGCGGGTAGTTCGGCAATCAGTCAGTTAGACGGCTCGCAGGAACGTATTACGCCGGACGGTCATATCCATCATTTAACGGGAGCCGGTCTTAACCTCGGTAGTTATACAAACAAGATAGACTTCCGCGGCGAGAAACTAAGTTCCGATCAACGAGCATTAAATGAAGAGCAGCGGTATATCAGCAGTAAAGGTATGCAGTTAAATGACATACAGGCTATCCAGGAGACCTCGATGGAGAGTTATATTACCCAGCTGGCAAAACGTGTTGATAGCGGCGAGAAGATAAATTTCGGTACTCTCGGTAAAGACGGTCTTGTTCTTGAAAAAGCAGTCAATTATGAACTAACTCATGGTGAGGGATATAGCTATGATAAGGCTCAATCTAATGCGTTAAGAGGGGATATTACCGGTAAATTAGATGCAGGTACGGCTATCGGTAATATGGTTAAGAAATTACCGATTCCCGATAAAGTGGGTGAATATGCCGGTAAACTTCTGTCTAAAACCTTGCCTTTTGATCTTAGTGCGTCCGTAACTGGAAGTGTGGAATTTGATAGTAAGAATACTCAGTCTATAAATAGAAATTATATTTCCAGCGAAGGCGATCACTGGCGCAGCAATAAGGAGGCCATAACGGAAGTTGCCAAAAATACCGACTTTAATAAAAGTATCGGTATAAATCATGAGTTAACCGACACTATTACTTCTGCTTCCGAGAAGGTCAAAAACCTAACATCGGAGATCGGGGTACATCATGAAAGAGCAGAGAACATATCAAATCAGATCCAGCAAGTAGAGTCATTTGGTGAGACCTTTAATATAGACGGTACTCACAAGGTAGAAGAGCGCTTAAAAGCAATGGGCTTAAAGAGTAGAGAGGCACATGATTTAATAGAGAATCCGATCTCGGCAACTCCGCACCAACGTAGGCAATTAAATGAAGCCAAGAGAGAGGTAGCGGATCAGTTATTCGGTAGCTTATACGGAGTACCGAATAGAGTACCTGAGGCAATTAGTGCAAAGGAACAAACTCTTGAAGCGAAATATGACAACGAATCTGCTGCTTTAAAGAAAAAAGGAGAACGGGAAATTGCCGCAAGAAAAACCGCAGAGCATACCGCATTAAATAATAGGGCCCAAGCAGAAGGACTTGATAGAAACAGAGTACAAAATCAACTTGATACGAATGAAAGAGCATTAAACATGAAGCACAAAGAAATGACACAAGAGGTACAAAGTCAGGCAGGTAAGAAATTGACTCAGCTCAAAGACAAGCAAACTCAACAAGCTAAAGCAGTGCAGGAAGCTGACAAATCAAGGCGATTCAAAGATTATGTGGGTAGAAAATTGCCAAAAGAGTAAGGGAATTACCAGCGTTTGTGATTGTAGATATTAGAAGAGAGGTAATGTTTTTTAGGGGAGTAGTAATTATCCAAAGAAGAACTTGGACTCTTAGATGGGCCGGAAGCTGTTGTATGAGAAATTTTTTTATCGTTTGGAGTAAACAGAACCTCATAATAATCCCAGGCTTTGGAATTAAAAAAAGCGGAGACGGGAATGTTATTTTTTATAAAGTATGACATTGGTAAACCAAGGAGAGCAAATATTATTAAGGAAGTATCAATTTCACTAGGAGTAAATACGTTACCTATAATTACCATCATGATAATAGATACAATAAAACAACTTTTAACATAATCAAATTCGAAAGGTAAGTGCATGGAAAGTGATTCTCCTCGTTTATTAAAAACTTTTACTTCCGCTAAAGGAGTATCTTCTTTGCTAGAAGGGTCAAAATATATGTTATTAAATTTAGCTAGTATGTACGGAACTAAAGTAAAAGAGCCGATAAGGCCTAAAATACTACCGTATTCAGAAGATATTTCCACAGATAAAGGAATAGCAACCCAAGTCAGGATATTCCAGAAATTATCGATTGATATTATTGATCTTTTTGGAGAATCACTCATAAGTACCTTCCGTTACTTTAGGTTTGAATTGCATCATTGTATTATCTCAAAATTTCTAATGTTTTGCAAAGGGATTAAGTTTACCTGCATGGGTTTTCTAGTTCTGTTGTGTGCTCATTACGCTAATGCGGATGAGACTGAGCTTATACCCTTAAAAAATGAGCTTAAAGCGTTAATTACCGAGCAGGAAGAACTACACAAGATACCTTCAGGATTATTGCTTGCAATTGCTACGGTAGAATCGGGTAGCAAGCCGTATGCCTTAAACATTCAAGGCAAGTCGCTGATCGGAAGTAATAAGAGGGAAGCAGTAGCTCTAATCCATGAAGCCTTAGCCGAAGGAATTACTAATATTGATGTAGGAGTAATGCAGTTAAATGTCAAATGGCACCGGGAGAATTTTGGGTCGATAGAAGAAATGCTGGAGCCGAAAAAGAATATAGAATATGCGGCCGGTTTTCTTTTAAAACTCTATAAAAAATACGGTGATTGGCATAAGGCGGTAAGATTCTATCATTCAAGCACTGCAGAGTATTATAGGAAATATTCAAGGAAAATAACTTTAGCATGGATAGGGGTATGAGAATTTAAATGTCAAATAGCAAAAATATAATAATAACTTGGATTATACTCCGAAATTATAATATAATTACGGAATATTAACTTTATTGTGGGATTTTACGGCATGTATAAATATAAAAGATACCTAACCTTGAATATTGAACCGCATCAGTCAATTTTTTTATGGGGAGCCAGAAAAACCGGTAAGTCTACATATCTAAAAAATTTATATCATGATTCAATATATTAACCCACCAATTAAATACCCGACTTAGGCGGCATATTTTACTTCTTTCGCCTGAAATAATCTTTTGATATGTTCTGGGTTATTTTGCAGAGTCCTTAGGTAAGATTTTAAATTCCCTTGGAGTTCAGATTTTGTAAGAGGTATATGTTTCCTATTTACATTTCTTTTTAAATCGTTGTTTAAATATTCATCCGGATTATGTTGCGGAGTATACGGAGGCAGAAAAAATAAAGAAATTTTCTTTTTATGTTTCCGAGTCCATATTTGTACTTTTTTGCTATGATGAACCTTGAGATTATCTAGGATTAAGAAGATTTTTTTCTTGGAGTATTTTACCAACCTCCGTAAAAATTCTATAAATACATTTGTTTTTAGTGTCTCTTCGTACAGCATAAACCTTAGCTTACCGTTATTTGTAACAGTGGATATCATGTTTATACTAAATCTCTTCGATTTATGAATCACAACAGGGGTTTTTCCTTTTAAAGAATAGCTTTGTAATACCTGACACTCTTGTTTTATCCCTACTTCGTCGCACCAATGTATTTCTGCCTTTTCATATTCTGCTTGCTTGGCTATTGACGGATATTCTTCATCTAACCAAAATTGAACCCTTTTGGGTTGCTGCTCATATGCTAACTTCTTTGGCTTTTGTGCAGTATACCCCCATCTTCTTAAATATTCGCCTATTGTACTTAGGGGAAGAAAAAATCCACAATGTTTTTTGATGAGTGCATTAACTGATTTTCTTGACCATAATGCTGATTTGATATTGTGATCTTCTGGTCTAGAGATATTTACGTACCCTTGTATTATTTTACTTTGATCTTCGGTTATAAGCCTTTTCTCTCCTATCTTTCTACCTCTTAACTTCCCACTAATTGCGTACTTGTCGCCTCTCTTTTCCCTCCTTACCCATTCATTTACTGTCTGGCGACTCACTCCTATTAATTCACCTACCGACGATTGACTCTCTCCTCTTTTTACTAGTTTTAGAGCAATCTTTCTCATCGACGCTTGTGCGCTTATTGATAATTTCCTAAAATCTTCACTTTTTGACATTATTGCATTATACAAATTCCTTCCTTCTTGGCAATAGTTATGTCGGGTATTTAATTGGTGGGTTAATATAATCCTTGTATATTACTTATATTAGCCAGTTCATACAATAAAAATTACCTGGATAATCATAATTTGATCAATTATATTTTTGGCAAAGATGGATAAACTGCAAACACAGTTGGAGCGTTAGACTTAGTACTCCCAGCAAAGACCCATCCTTTTGGATAATGAATAAGAACAGATGTTAAAAGATTTTACCTTGTGTATGAACATGTAGCATATCCACCTTAACTATATAAAATGAGGTCCCATATGACAGGTTATATTGTGGTAGATAGTTGCTTCTGCAACTGCCATCTGCGAAATACCTCAACTTGGTAATATTGAATTTGGTTAATTAACTGTTTTAGTTGGTATTGCTCCTTATGCTACAGAAAGTGGTGGTTATAAAGGTAAAAGATCTATTTTTGCTGGCCGTGGTAAGGCTCTGTCTTTTTATGTGTAAATTCAAAAACAGGCACTTAAATTCTCCCCTTAAATTAAAAAATGAGCCATAGTTTTTCCCCAATTTTAAATAAGCATCCTCCGTTTTCGCATAATATAGTCTATTGTCAGGTACAAAGTCTTAAAAATAGAATCATCGTCAGGAAAAACCCGCTTATTAATGTACCCATAATTGATCGGTATAAATGCTGCCAAAAATCACACTTTCATTACAACCTGCAATGATCTGATTCTTCTTGTATCTTGGAAATTGCCTTTAGTAAAAAAATAAAGGATACTTAAGGGCGCTTAGGTAGAAGGCTAAATATGCCGCTGGACTTCTTAGGATACATAATCCTGCAGGTGAGATAAGCAATTAGCCTTCAAATACTCAAAAAAGATCGGACGGTATCTGAGGCCTTGAATTTTATCAATGAGCCTGTATTCACAAGGTTGATCTTTGGGTATTCTATTAATTATTAACATAAATGGTATCTTATGAACAACATAATTTTAGGTATAGATATTTCTAAAAAAACTTTTGATGTAGCCTTATTAAATAATCATAAGGTCAACACCAAAAAGTTTAGTAATGATTCCAAAGGATTTTCTACTCTAAAACAATGGTTGGTAAGTAAATCAATACATGATGCTCATGCTTGTATGGAAGCAACTGGTGGTTATGAAGTTTCACTTGCTGAGTACCTTTATGGCAATCATTTTAAAGTTAGTGTAGTAAACCCTGCTTGTGTAAAGGGTTTTTCTATGAGTAGACTTTCCAGAGTTAAGACTGATAAAGCTGATTGTGAACTAATTGCCTATTTTTGCCAAGCAATACAACCTGACCTTTGGCAACCAGTACCTTCGCATGTACAAGAGTTACAACAATGGGTAAGACGTTTAGATAGTTTAATTACTAATAAACATCAGGAAACTAGAAGGCTAGAAGGAGCATGCAACATAATCAGTGCTAATATCCGTATTCATATTGACTTCTTGGATAAGCAGATCGAGGAAATAGAGGAGCTTATATTTAGTCATATTAAGAAACATCAGGATTTAAATGATAGAAATACACTTCTGGCTTCAATTCCCGGTATAGGAGAAAAAACAATTGGAGTAATACTTGCTTTTTTAAATGTAGAAAATTTTAATTCAGCAAAACAATTAGCTGCCTTTGTTGGTCTTAATCCGAAGCCAAGGCAATCTGGTTCTTCTCTACGGGGAGTTGATAGAATATCAAAAACAGGAGATGCAAATTTACGTAAGGCTTTTTATATGCCGGCATTAACTGCTATGAGATTTAATCCAATTATTAAAAACTTCTCAGAACGCTTAAGCAACACAGGAAAATCTAAAATGGTTATAGTTATAGCTGCTATGCGTAAATTGCTTCATATTATTTATGGAGTACTTAAAAACAAAACTCCTTTTAATAGAGATATAAAAACAATATAATTTTATAAAATAGTAAAAAAATTATTGACAGGTAAGACGGTATCTTGTGCAGTAAAAATCCATCCTCCTGTCTTTGTCCAACAAGTTAAGATGAATATCGGTAAGTCACATTAATTTCATAAACAGGTACCTAATTGCCTTCCAAAAAATCTATAATATCGACGATGCGATAAAAGTAAGAGCTTGTTGCAACAGCAGGTGCAACACCGCTTAAATGAAACAACACTGCTACTTTTGCAAATCCCTTTGGTGTCTTTAATCTTGATATCTTTTCCTGTATTTCAGCAATGATATCGCCACCAATTTCACGCCTTTTAAATTTAAATTCACAAATAAACAAGGTGTTCGTTTTGGTCTGTATAAGATAATCGATTTGACAGCCTTGCTGAGTCGTCGTTTTCGTCTGCCTATAGGGGCCACTACGCACAATATCGACAGGTGAAATGCCTAATTTTTGAAGCAATAGATGGCGGTTTTGTAGTAGTAGTGCCTCAAGCTGCAATCCCATATGCGTCTCAAATCCCGGTATGGTGGAGAGTGACACTTGATCAAATCCTCCCTCTGCAATAGCACCGCTGTTTGGCTCAATTACTTTGAGATAAAACCTCATATAGGGATCTGAGATCCTATACAGGCTTTGCTTTAAAGGTTTGGTAGTTTTAAATGACCATAAGGATTGCTTAATAACAAAACCAGCTACAACCAGATGATCCATCATTTGGCTTAAAGTACCGCTATGAGCAAATTCTATGCTTTGCCTGATTTCGGATAAAGTTCTAGCACCATCTTTTAGGCTATCCAAAATTCTCTTGTAGGTAGAGCCTTTACCATTAAAGAGATCGTGGAAAATACGATCGAATTCAGTTACAAGTAATCCGGTTTTTTCAAAAGCAAGTTGCTTGATGTTATCATCAGCTGTTACGTTAGGGTTAAATTGCTCCAAATACCATGGCACACCACCAACAATACTAAGCAGTTTGTACATATCATAAGCAGAGAGTTGCATACCGAGTGCTCGTAAAAACTTAGCACTTTCTGGAATGGATAACGGCTCTAAACTAATCGTCAAATTGATGCGCCCAAAGAATGCTGTGCTTTTTAAAATATTTTCCTCAATCCAGGTAGATACAGACCCGCAAAATACAAGCAACAAATGTACAGTTTGCTTATCCCACCAAGCTTTGAGCTTAGGAATAAAACTAAGGTCTTTTGATCCCATCCATGAAATCTCATCAAGCAGAACGATATCACCAGGCTTAATATGAAGGCTCAAATGTTCAAAAGCATCGCTCCAATCGTGGAAAGTTATAGGTGGGATTCTTAGCATTAATGCTAAACCACGTGCAAAATTATCTCTTTGCTCTTGAGCAGAGATGCCATCCTCTGGAGCAAGCCCTGCGAAACTCCAAAATGTTTTAGTACTGGATGTTTTAGCAAATTCCTCTATAAGTCTGCTTTTTCCAATTCTTCTTCGCCCCTTAACAACAATAAGGTTTGGGGTTTTCTTTTTATATAAAGCCTCTAACTGCTCTAATTCTCGCTTGCGGCCAATAAATATGGAATTGGACATGGTAACCTATATTATGCTTAAGATAAGGTATACAATATCTTGAGCATAGTTCTAAGTCAATAAAAAAATGCTCAAGACGATGTTTTTAGTTTTTTTGAGCATTAATACTATCTATCATGCCTTCAGGTTTGGAAGTGTTGCAAATAAAGAGGAGAAATGGATTAGTACCAAGATATGACACCAACAAAAACACACCTTGACCATATTTCCAGAAGTCGAATCATCCTTTTTTAAACACTCTCATAACTTCAGAACCTTTGATGGTTGTATAAGCTGTTTTCATAAAACCTGATTTTGGCTTGATTAAGAACTTAAGCTTATCATGATCGAATTCAATATTATTATTCAAATACTTAATCTCTCTATTTCCAACACCTCTATCTTAAATAATTTTTATCATTTTGCAACTATTAATTAATATTTAAAGTAATTTACTACTTATAAGTTAATAGTTTATGCATTTTTACTAAAGGCACAATACACCTATATTTATTCTTACCTATGATCATTTGCAACATTTAATTAGTAAAATTTTTTACGATATTTTAATTGGCAAATTCACACGTTTTGATATTTTTAAATGGTAAAAATTTAAAGTATTCAAAAACAGTCGTTTTTTTTGTTGCAGTACGGATATTACAAAATACTTGGGTAAAATATTATGAGCATCAAAAAACCTGATTCCAAGATCTGAAATATGTAGATTTTGGGGATGAGCTTTATTTATTTCATGAAAAATGGTTTTAACTTAATGTAAAGGAACTTATTATATTACCGAATGAAAAAAGCAGTGGAGTTGTAATAAATATTGACTTTGTAAATCAATTACTCATTTTCCTAATCGACAAGACGCCTAAATTGTATAGATTAAAAAAATAATTCAATACTTTATTACAACTCCACTGCTTCTTTCTATTCTCTTAATAAGACTTTGTTGTTTTTATGCTTGTATTTAAAACTTAATAATATTTTGACTGTTATTGATCTCATCATTTTTCTTAGGATATTACAACTAACAATTTCCTATTTTACAGTTATAAATAGCGTTTTATTTCTTCAAGTTGATCCAGTACATTTTGAGAATTAAACAGTAAATGTTCCTTCTGTGGAACTTGTCGTTCCAAAAATGACACTACTAAAACACAGAATTCTCTCGGCACTACCACAAATTCATTATCGGTTTTTGATTTTAACCACATTGATAAACTATGGGTAGAAATATCATTAATCATACCCCAAAGAAGTTTTGATACTTCTTCTCGTCGAATAAAACGGTCTTTTATTACAGTCATTTTCATACCTCCATTTCTCTTACAGAGGAATAAAAATATAAAAGATTGATAATCCTTATTTTCTCGAATAATTTGATATTATTTAATATGAAATTGATATTGGTGTGTTTTTTTGCCCCAAAGATTATATCTTTACTTAAGGTAAAATTGCTGCTATTATACATAAATTCTCCTGTTTTAAGGTTGAATGAAAAAGTGAAAATATGAAACCAGTCAAAGTTAAAATATCTTCACTACTAAATAAGAAAAATCAACCACTTTCATCTGAGAGATGAAAGTTTGATCTTTGCGACTAGAAGTCGCTTATCAAGCTAAAGCTCATTCTAGCCTAATATTTGAAGTAAAGTCGGTCTCATGAGCGTCAGTGTGTTTGTTGATATATTCGTTAATCATATCATCTGTAACATTACCGCTAGTTGAACTGAAGTATCCTCTGCCCCATAAATGTCTACCCCAGTATTTCTTTTTTAGTATCGGAAATTCTTCCTGTATTCTTTTAGATGATCTTCCCTTAGCTTTCTGAACAAATTCACTAATTTTAATATGCGGAGGAATATTTGCAAATATATGGACATGGTCGCTTGATACAACGCCATTTTCTATCTTTATACTCATTTCCTCAGCTACCTGTAACACTAGTTCCCGAACACGTTTTTTTATGTCGTAAGTAAGTACCTTATAGCGATATTTCGTTATCCATACTATATGATAACGATGATAAAAAACTGAATGTGATCTTTTGTTATAGTAAGTCATAGACTTATGATGCTACCGCATCATGGCGCATTAGACAAGCTAAAGCTTTTCCATCTGGAAGATGGAGGTTTTCACCACCAAAGGGACTATAAAACGTCTTAAGCCGCAAACTTAAGGCGTTTTTTTTATGCCTTATAAATTAAGCATATAGGAAAAGAATATAAAAGTCAATATTTTTTTATTAAAAAGTCAAAAATCATTTTAAAGAAAGTTTTTGAATGTATCTTGTTTCCAATTCTGCAATTCTTGTCTTATTAGGTTTGTATACAAAAACTCTATCTTTATGTTTTGTAATAAACCCTCTTTCTAACAAACTTTTTATACTAATATGAACAGCTTGTTTAGAAGAGCCCATTATATCTAAAATACCCTTTACTGATATAGGATAATCTGAAGAGCATATTATGTTTAATACTTTTTTTTGCCCAGTAGACAAAATGTCTGAGCTTAAAATAGCATCACTAAGCATTGTTCTTTTAGTCATACTTTACAAAAAGATTTATATTATTAATATATAAAATATTTTTTATCAAAAAATCAATTGAAAACCTTGATTTTAGTAAAATAGTTAATATCCTCATTTGTTATGTAAGTAAAAGCTAGGAGGTTATGTAGAGGATTTTAAAAAACAATAACACAAAAGGAAAGAGTGCTCAACCGCAAAGAAAAGCATCCTACCTCCACAACATGGTAACTTGGAGTATAAGTCTGTATTTTCCCTTGATCAATGGCACTTTTTCTAAAAAATAAAATTAATTAAAATTTTTTAAAAATAATGTTAAATTTATAAAAACAAGAACCAGAAGCTTCAACCAAACAAAAATATTCATCTACTAACAATCTCGTATTAGCTACTCTTATTAATAAAGAGCAGCTAATGATACTTTTAGGTCTTGTGAAGATAGGTTATAAAAAAGGTGGCAATTATATTAGCAAGCTAAAAACACAGGGAATATTTTTAAATTACAGACGAATTTCTGAGATACACGGGTGTAGCAAAAAGCTATCAGGCAAAAAATAGTTAAATTAGAATATGTAGGTCTTGTTCATAGCATAAAAAATAATGCTGCGCACTATGTAATAACATAAACAAACTGTCGTTTTTTTGTGACGGTGCAGAATAATTCTGCAATACAGTGAATTATATTAAATATTTATCGTTGTTAATATTTGTTGCATTAATAAACTTTGTTTTATAATTTTAATATTATTTTCATCAAGTAAAACAGAAAAAAGATACATGAACAAAATTGTTGATAAAATTATTGAAGCACAGCAGTACGCAATCTCAATTCGTCCAAAAGCTGGTGGTTTTCCTATTCTTGCAGAAGTGTTACGCCAAGCAGGTGTTAAGATGAACAGATGGTTTTTGCCATCGTGCCAGTCTATTTATTTAACAAGAGACGGAGCAGTAGTTCAACAAGGAATTCCTATTATAGAGGGTACTCATGAAATCCCAAAGTTTGATCGTAAAGCTTTGATCAGCGCGATCCGATCTGACCAAGAAGGTCTTTGTACTTTTTCTGAATTTCTGCATGCTTCTTGGAAAGCAGGTGTTATCGAGTATGAAGTAGATTTTATTACTAGAAAAGTTACTTATTACGGAGTAAATGGTGAAAGTTACCTTGAGGAATACCCAACTATTGAAATAACAAGATAAAAACTAAGGCTAATCTTAGTAATAGCAATAATTAATACAAAGGTTTTAGTATTCTTGGAGGATGATATTATTCCTTATGAAAACAAACGCCAAGAGTTAACCGGCGCTAATCGTAGTTATGATAATACTGATATAGAAAAATCAGTACAAAAACATCCAGAAAAATTATGGAAAATCAAGAAACAAAAATATAGAGCTATAGCATACTTAGAAAAAGTTCAGCAGGAAAACATAATCCTTAAGGAGGAGACTTCTGAACTAAAAAGCAAGCTAAAGGAAAACAATTTATATGAATAATTATAAATTTTAATGAGTAACAATATATTAGACCTTTGTAAGGAATTATTTAATTTCCAAGATAAGTATGAGTTCATAACTGAATTTGAATATCTAATTTTAGATAGTTCAACACTAATTGATTTCTATAAGAGTGATATAGAAAGCCAAACATCAGGTTTGAATAATTATCAACTTGCTATAACACAAACAACGCTTTTTGAATTTTTAGGTTTGACCAGTGAAAATAAGCTTAATTCAACTAGTGTATATATGAATTTCGGTAATGAAGAGATAAATTACAAATTATCATTTCTAGAAAAAAAAGGATTTTATATTATTCCTAAACTGCACGATTTAGTAAAAGAAGAGTGCTTTGGTTTAAAAACAACTCCAATTCATTGCAGTTCTGTAATAAAGCAACTCCAAAATTGTAATTTGAAAGAATTAATTGAAGGGTACCAAGACCAAAGAGGTTTATGTAAGGGAAATTCAGGAATAGCACAAATAACCAAAAATCTTGAAAACAAAATAGAGCAATTTAAACAAACTATAAACAATGTTTTGCGCAAGTATAATCATACTCTAAATATCCTTTTTCCTAGAAGTAATGGTTTAATAGAAGAAATAGTAAAAAATGATGAATTGTTCAAATGTGAGTTGCCTTTAGAGAAGGCGCAAGAACGAGCAATAAATTTAATTAAGAATTTTGATAAATCATTTGAAATTATTATAGTCTCAGTTAATTCAATAACTTGGATTACACCAGAAAACAAAATATTAGTAAAAAAGTATGAAGGCAGCCTAGAAGAGGTATTACCTTATACTTTTAGATTACTATTATGGAATTGTATTCATTCTGCTGAGACCAAATCTAAAAAAGGGAATGGTATTACCATTGCGAAGCAACTAGAAAGTAACTCTGCTTATGATATCGAAATTTTTCTAAACTCAATGAGCACTAAAGACCTTTTTTTATCAGGCGATAAAGGAGATTTGGAGTATTGTAAATTAATTTTTGGCACTAAACTTAAATTTGAAGCAAAAGCATTAAAAAATAAAACCTATTATTTGTTGCATCTAGGTTTATTATGATAATCATTAAAAGATTATATAGGGCATAAAAAAAACCTTTATTGTCTTCTATCTAGCCAAATGCCTAGGAACTTTAAATTTTGCTTAAAAACCCCAAGCTTTGACCTACAAAGCCAAAATTAAAGGATATAATACCAATTAGTTCTTTTTTATGCCGAAAGATAGGCCTGCGAATTTTTTGTTAAAGTCGCTGACATTTTTATTGGACTGATTTACCACATTAAGAGTTGACTTATTCCAAGCCGGATGTTTACGAAATCTACGTCCATTAGGATTTCACCGCTTGGTAGAGTAGAAGAAGTCAAAAACTCATCTTTACCGATTTTGATTTTTAGGGACTGATATTTTGGATGAATGTCTTTTCTCATGCTGCTACCTTATATTTTATTTTTTTAATTTCTTTTCTAATAGATTTGGCATTATCAGACATCTTAAAGACTTTTGCGTTTAGCATATAGGAATCAAAGCCTCCTGCTTTTTCAATGCTACGTAAGCATCGTGCAACTACTTTCAGCTTATATTCCTGACCCGTTAATTCACTGTGGCACTTAACAATTTTAATGTTAGGCTCAAAACGCCTTCTGGTTTTTCTTTGAGAGTGAGATACGTTATTACCGAACTGTACCCCAACACCTGTTAATTCGCATTTACGAGACATGGTTAATTCCTATTCTTATTTGATAAAATATAAAACTTAATTTTCCAGAAAAAGAATTAGGTAGACGCCGTGATAATTTCTCTTCCTCTAATTTCCTCTTAATTTGTTAATTAAACGATCATTACCACGACATCCCCCGCAGAACCGTGCTTGCAGTTTTCCCGCACACGGCTCTTCAATGGAACATTTGCTATAAAAGCTAGAATTAATACATTGGATAGCATATCCTCGGTGTCGGTAATGGATTCCATTGTAGATATTTTAGATATTGGTCTAAATTCATACTTTTCTTCTGACTTCTACGATTTATCCATTTAAATACAATCAAAAAGATCTTATTATAAAACTGCTGAAGACAGCGATAATTACCGCTAATTCCAAAGTAATTATAATGTCCCGTTAATTTAGATTTGAGTACTGGCCACCATTCTTTAAGACGCAATTTATTTCGTATTTGCTTTAACCACTCCTTAGTTTCTTTAAGTTTCCGACAGAGATTTTCTTTACTGGTCTTATGACCCATAATGAAATATCCTTGCCTACTCTTACCGCAATAATGCGTAAAACCAAGATAAAAGTTTCTACTTTTTCTTTGCCTCTTCGAGCTTGTTTCCATACTTGTCGTCCAAATTTAAGCACTTTTGTCTTTTCTTCTGATACCTCTAGACCAAACTTTTCTAACCTTACGTGAAGTAATTTCAGAAAATTCTTTGCATCTTTTTCACTTTCACAACATACTACAAAGTCATCACAGTAGCGTATTAGCTCCATGTGTCCTTTTGCTTGTGATTTAATTTCTTTCTTAAACCATAAGTCTAGTACATAATGAAGATAGATATTTGCAAGCAATGGACTAATTACTCCTCCTTGAGGAGTTCCTACCTCAGTTGCTAACTGCTTTCCATCCTCAACTACTCCAGCTTTTAAGAATCTCCTTACTAACCATAATAAATTACGATCAATTATTTTCTCCTCTAAACATCGTTGTAGCCAATAATGATTAACATTATCAAAGAACCCTTTGATATCTACTTCTACAATATAGTTAATTGGTTTAGTCATAACCGCTTTGTCTTTAATGCTTTTACCGCATCATGACAGCTTAATTTATGTCTGAATCCATAAGATACATCCAAAAACTCTGCTTCATAAATCTGTTCTAAGATCTTCTTTAGCATAATTTGAACTAACTTATCTTCAACTGATGGTATACCAAGTCCACGCTTCTCATTCTTACCAGCTTTTGGGATATAAACCCTCTTCACTGGTTTAGGACAAT
This sequence comes from Candidatus Megaera polyxenophila, assembly GCF_029982035.1. NCBI lineage: Bacteria > Pseudomonadati > Pseudomonadota > Alphaproteobacteria > Rickettsiales > Rickettsiaceae > Candidatus Megaera > Candidatus Megaera polyxenophila. Next base: position 791,403 of record NZ_CP104166.1, on the reverse strand, counting down.
ACTGCTTTGACTTCATGGATGCCACTAATTGACCAAGCCTTTCTCTTAAATTCTTGCCATAAGCTTCCACTGTCTCACCATCAATTCCACAAGCTTTATTAGCCTTTAGTTCTTGATAGCATTCTGCAAGATTAGCCTCATTTACATGATGTATTAACGATGTAAATTTTAGTTGTTTATCTTGCCTCGCTCTCCTAGCTATCTGATTAAGTTTAACCTGCATCATTTATTATAACCTCAGTGTATTATTATGACTGGTACTTAACCAGGCTTCCCATTGCTGACCGCTTCCCCATGTACATAGCTTTCCTATGCTCCAAGTACTATCAGTCAGTCTGACTTCTTCTGTATCATTTGCCAGTTCTCGCCTGCTTTGACTTGTCCCGACATACTCTTCCGAGAACACAGAAGATCTCCCAAGTTTACGTAAACTCCATCTCATACCATGCCACGGACTTTGACCCCGATAGAGTGAATGATAACTTACCTTAACGCCACCATTCATACTGCCTTCCGCATAATGCAAAAACGTCGGCCTCTATGATCTTGAATATTTCGGAGCTCAATACCTTCACTTTCGTTGCGGCCTGATATGTCCTTACCATTGGCTTCATTGTGTTTGTCACCTCCCACAATGCAATGGTTAGTTCTATGCTGGTGGTTAGCCTTTGCATAGGTCGGATTCTCACCAACTGATTCTTACGCACTTCCCTTGGCGCACTGCATTTTATTCTGCCGGCCAAAGATGCTCCGCTCTACGAGTACTATATATTCAAGAAGAAATATATGATAATTTATGCAATCTAATTAGAGAAGCTACTGAAATATTAAAAATCGGTGACACTGCTGATTTCAGTAACGATATAGGGGCAGTTATCGATCGTAAGTCTTTTGACAATTTAGCTCGTCACATTTCTTACATGGAAAAAGCAGGTTTTACAAGATAAGCCACCTATCGGTGGCAGCTTAAAAGAAGATACTCTTGACCGATAAATATTTATGGAGGATTATAATACTGGTATTTGATTTGTTTTAACTTGAGTTATAAAGACTGAATGTTAGACATACATAAGATAATATATAATTGAGTTATGAGTAACTTGCACTCTGAGCAGCATTTGGTCAATGAATTAGCGGTAAAAACTCTTAAGGCCATTTCTAAAGAGCAAGCAATTCCTTACAGCAGGATCAAAAAGATTTTTTCCGAAGGAGATAAGGAAATAGCCAAGGCTTTCTGGATAATGTTGCGAAAAATATCTCCCAATCATAAGTATAATTCTGTTTACTATTGCCCTGATTGTAAAGAATTTGATTTAGAACGCAAAGGAAGAAAGATTCCTTGGTAAGAAAACATTAACTATAAGTAATTTATGGAAATAGTCGGTAAAGGAATATCTATAAAACATATTTTTCTAGACCGTGGTAATTGGTCTCGATTTCGCTAAAAAATACGGCAAGCTAAGATACGGCATTATTTTCAACGTCACTAAAGTTATATCGTGTGGAACGAAATATTTAGGATTTAAACGTTATAGCTGCCGTGATTGTAACCGCAATAAATCGGTAGCATTCAGCTGTAAAGGTAGGTTTTGTTCTCGTTGTGGTAAGAAACAAACGGATCAATGGGTGAGTAAGGCTAGCAATGTTCTACCAAAAACACGATGGCAGCACATTACATTTACAATGCCGGACTCTTTATGGCCGATATTTTGGCTCAATCGTGATCTGTTTGGATTGATTTCCGGTATTGCAGCAGGAATTATTAAGGAGATAGCTACAAAGAAAAATCTTGTGGTTGGTATATTTACTGCCTTACACACTTTCGGTAGAGATTTAAAACGCAATGTTCATATCCATTTATCGGTTACTTGCGGCGGTATAAATAGCAAAGGCAAGTGGCAAAAATTATTTTTTCCTGCCGAACCTATTAAAAAAATGTGGAGACATAGAGTCCTTGAGTTATTTCGCTTTCAATATATCTCAAGTAATTTGAAGTTGCCGTCCGCATATCAAAATGCTGAGAATTTTAATAACTGGATGAGTAGTTTATACGAAATCAGTTGGTATGTTTATTTACAAAAACCATCGGATGATCATAAACGCAACATAGAATATTTAGGGCGGTATATAAAACGCCCCCTATTTCCGAGACAAGAATAGAAAATTACGACGGAAAGCAGGTAACGTTTAAATTTCTTGATCACTATAATAATACAATTGATCGCATAACTATGCCCGTGATGCAGTTCATAGCTAGTCTGATTATGCATATACCAGATCGTTATTTTCGAATGATTAGGTATTACGGTTTTTTATCTAATAGAACTAGGGGCGTACAATTACCTATCGTATATAAGGCAATTAATCAAATCGTTCATAAGAAAACTAAGCTCATTAGTTGGAGATTAATGATTTGGTTGAATTTTAAAATAGATCCTCTGTTTTGCTATAATTGCAATAAATGTATGAATCTGCGGCAAGTTTATTACGGTTTATCTCCGCCATTGTTATTAATAAGAACCAATGAATTATTATCAACGCCTAGATAACATCATTATGGCGAACACTTCTTTCACGTCTTGGCCACATAATTTGTAAAACTGAACCTATTTTTAGATAGATTCTGGCAGAGATTTTTGTAAAAGTGTTGATAATTTCTAATATTGTGGCTGGTAACTACATATTTATTAAACGAATTTTTAAAAAGCTGATTGATGATTTTTCTGGTTGCAAATTTTGAATTTCCTATACTAAAATATATTCTCACCCACAAAACAGTAATTTAAAAGGCGGAAACTATTTTTACCCTCATATTATAGAAATCAACTCAATTAATGATATTCCCGGGGAGAATTTTGGGCCAATATTACATATAATAAAATATAAAAGTAAAGAAATCGACAAAATAATAGATGAAATTAACAATTATGGTTTCGGCTTAACCTTTGGTATTCATAGTAGAATTGAAGAAAAAATAGAATATTTAAGGTCTAAGATTAGAGCCGGTAATATTTATACTAATAGGTCAATTGTTGGAGCAAAAGTAGAATCTCAACCTTTTGGTGGTGAGAATAAATCCGGTACTGGATTTAAAGCTGGCGGCCCTCACTATTTGCTTAAATTTATGCTAGAGAGAACAACGTGCTTTAACCTTACAGCAATTGGAGGAAATGTGGAGTTATTAAGAGAGCCATTATAAACAGTAAGTTACTGGTATTTTACAATCACTACGGGTTAAATTGTAGTTTGCTGCCCTAAATTTGCCTGCTTTTCTGAAATTAACATTGAGTTATGCCTATTTATGTTTTTTACAAAATTCTAGGTTATCTAGGTTTTATTTAAGAATCCTAATTAGAGGATATATTTTTCAAACTTATTTTTTTCATATTTATAATTTTCAGCATCAGGTAACGGAAGCTTTTTAACTGTAATATTCGGCCATTTTGCAGACAATTCTTTATTAATTTCTACCCATTTTATTAAATCAGGAGATTCTTCTTTAATTGCATCTATCGGACATTCTGGAACACAAACACCACAATCTATACATTCATCCGGATTAATTACTAGCATTAATTCTCCTTCATAAAAACAATCAACAGGGCATACTTCTACACAATCCGTATATTTACATTTCACGCACTCATCTGTTACCACATAAGTCATAGCTATTTATTATTTTTAATTTTATACATAACAATTCTTGCCCTTATTAAAAGGACAAAAACAAAATACATTATAAAAGAACCAAACATAATAAAAAGCGGTAAAAGCATAGATGGGTGAATGGAAGGTCCACCTATTTTAAGGATACTTGCAGGTTGATGTAAACTGTACCAAATATCCACCGAAAACTTGACTATCGGTATATTAATCAACCCTATTATAGCCATAACTGAAGCCGGTTTTTCGGCTCTAAGTAAACTATTACCGCTATTAACGATTGCTATATAACTAATATAAATGAAGAATAAAACAAGCATTGATGTAAGGCGGGCATCCCATACCCACCACGTACCCCAAATAGGTTTACCCCAAATAGAACCTGTAACTAGGGTAATTAGAGCAAATCCTGCTCCAATTGGTGCTGCAGCTACTGCCAAAACATATGAGATTCTTGTTCTCCATACTAAACAAGAAAAACTACAAATAGCTATAAAAGTATATATTCCGAGGCTCATCCATGCGGCAGGCACATGCACATACATTATTCTTACCATTTCTTTTTGCTGGTAATCTTCAGGAGAGGCATATAAAGAAAAATATAATCCAACTGGAATTGAGATTAAAAATAAGCATCCAGAAATAGGTATTAGGTATTTGCTAATTTTTAAAAATAAGTTAGGTGAAAATAATTGATACATAAAGATTTATTTATTTATCATTATAGCAGATAATATGTTTTGATTGTATATTTCCCCTGTATGAGTAGACCTACGATAGCTAGGATATTTGTCAGACATTACATATGTATCCTCGTTAATATGTTTTATAACGCTAATATTTTCCTCTGCAAGCTTAATTTTGACAAATGATGGTAGGTCAAATAAATAATGTCCGGGTTTTGTTGAAGGTAAAAATAGCTCCTTATAACTACTTGAATCAGCAACGAAATCCTCATAAAACTCTTTCGATACTTCATAAGATTCTTGAGCAATAGCAGGACCTATTACAGCTATTATATTACCAGCGCCTTTTTGCCGCATTCTATAAGCTAATTTATTTATAATATCTAATTTAGCACTGCGCCACCCACAGTGGGCTGCCCCAATAACATGGCCATCCTCACTAACAAGTAATAGCGGAACACAATCAGCGGTACGAATTGCCAAAATAATGTTTTCTTGAGTAGTAACCGAAGCATCACCTTGAGGCCAATTACTTAACTTGAGGTCTAATTCCTCGGTACAAACAATATTATTGCCATGAACCTGGTTTAATAACAATATATTTTGGGCATCAAAATCACTTAATACTTTATCTATATTACTTCGGACTTGATCTTTTTTTATCTGATCATCAAAAGCATGTATATTATAACTATGAGTTGAACCTTGGTAACTTCTATCAAAAATTTTGTAGTATACTTTATTTTTGATTAGTTCTGTTACCGTCATGATCTTTAATAAGCACTTAAAATATGTTTAAAAATAAATTAACAGATAGAGAGGAAGAATACAATATCTTAAAAAAAATTGAAAATAATTTTAAAAGAGAATTCAATTTGACCCCATGTCTTGGAGCAGAACTAGAATTTTATCTTACAAACCTTACAGGCGCTTGGCAATTGACCAAATTAGAAGAGAATATAGAGCAAAAAATAAAAAAAGAAAAGGGCCATAACCAATATGAAATTGAGATTCCACCTTCAACTAACGTTGCCTCTTATCCAGGTAGCATAAGCAACATGAAGAAGGTAATTAAGGAGAAAGCTAGAAAATTAAACCTTGAAGCTAATTTTAAGTCCAAACCATTTACAAATGATTATGGCAATAGTATGCACATTCACTTTAATTTTCTTGAAGATAATGAGGCAGAAAAATATGCTAGGATTTTGTGTCATTATTTACCATTAACAATTACAGCTTTTCTACCTAAAGAAGAGGATTATCAAAGACTCGATAGCAGGTTTATGGCTCCAACCCACATTTGCTACGGAGGTAATAACCGTACTACTTTGATCCGGATACCGGACAGCCTACCCAAACGAATTGAACATCGATTAGCTTCAGCAGATGCAAATCCCTATGAGGTAATATATGCTATTTTAAGCTCAATTTATTCGGGCCTTAAACACCCACAGCAAATAACTAAGATAGATAAGATTTACGGAAACGCTTACGACCCACAATATAACTTACTAAAAATATTACGAAGTAATTAACTTCCGTATTTTTAAATACTTACTTTAAACTATAAAGTTTAAAGTACTTGACATCTCACCTTTTGGTAAGAGCAAATAATTTCTCGAGCTGATTTTCGATAGTAAAATTATCCATGAAAATTTGATAGGCTTGCTTAGCCTTTAAATGCGCCTCATCTGGATTAGCTTTTGCCCAGTTAATATGCGATTTAATAGTATCGTAAATTTGCTGGGTACTGGCAAAAGCATCATAATAGAGGATACTATCACTAAAAAATTTCTTTAAAAAGCCATTCTGATCAGATATTACCAAAGCTCCACTAGTTACAGCTTCAGCAATTCTAGAGGTCGGTATCCCTTCTAGCATATGTTCCTGATTGTGGATTATTAAAGCAATACCGTATTTTTGTTGCTGAAGGCGCAAGTTTTCAAGAGGATTGCCAAAATCTTCCATCTTACCTAAATAAGCTTTACCTAAAAACCCAAGGTATCTCTCTATACCGATACCAACTAATAATCCATCATTGGCTAGCTTTTTTAAACTTTGGGCTAACCTTAAACTTTCTCTATTACATCCCCATAATGTTCCTGTAATTAGGGCTTTATCTATGGAAACATCGACATATTCTTCTTTGCCTTCTGCAAAGTACAAAGGTATTATTGGTTTGTTTTGGTCCGTTTTTTGGATTATTTTTTCTAATAACTCATTATTCCCATGAACAAGGCTATGGAGATCAACATAAGCATCGTAATCATTTAAATGCTCCCATACTTTTAAAAACTTTCCACTACTTGAAAATAGTGAATCCAAAGGCATGTTTAGATAAGTGATGTTATAGCCAAAAGGCAAAATATTAACATGGTGGGTTACCGCTAGGTTAAATTGTGGCCTAAAGATATAATTTATAATGCTAGTACTTACCTTATAAAAATGAGAGGTAAGCCAAAAATGACTTAGACTTTCAGAAAACTTAATCCCGGTATAATCATATCCAAGCTTATCGGCAATGATAACTATACGATCATATAGGATACCTTCACCAATTCGGTCGTGAACACTATACAAGGAAAACTTTCTTTCTGAAAAATCACCTTTTACCAAATTAGTCCAGAAGTGTTTTGAGTAATCAATCTCAAAAAGAATTATCCAAATCAAAAACGCACTATATAAAAAGCATAGTTTTAGAAAATTTGAGAAGTTTAAAACCTTTCTAATATGCCAATTGCGAAAGATAACTTTCAAAATACTATAAAAGCTTATTAATATGGTCTTAAGATGCTGGCGTATTTCAAACATTTAGTATATCCTTGGGAAAAAGGTTTACAAAAACTTACAAACCTCATCAAAATCTAGTCTCGGTAATTTAGGATAAGGATTATCACCGTCTTTATAACCAAAATTGCAAATAAAATTTATCCTATAATTAGTGTTTTTGAAAAAAGTTTCATTCAGGGCTACCGGATCAAATCCAGACATAGGTCCACAATCTAATCCCATACTCCTTGCTACCATTATAAAATATGCAGCTTGCAAAGTAGAATTCCGTAAACTTTCCCTATCAATTACATCTTCACTAGATTTAGCAAATAAATCCTGTAAAAACTTGCCTGTTGGATACAATTTATCCATTTTTTCATAAAACTTCATATCATAAGCAAATAACGCAGTAACCGGTGCTGATTTTATTTTAGCAATATTCGCTTCCATAGCTGTTTTACATAGTTTCTCTTTTTCAAGATTACTTTGCACAAAAACTATGCGTAAAGGACAAGCATTTGCAGAAGTAGGACCAAGTTTCACCAAATCATAAATTTGTATTAGCAGTTCCTTAGAAACCTTTTTGTCCAAAAATTTACTACATGTTCTATCGCTAAATACACTCTCTATAGTTCTCATGAAACACCTCCCCTATTTTAGTTACCTTTCTGTTCCAGTAAATTAGCATTTCCTAGAACAATTCCTTTATCTGAAAATTCAATATCAAAATTTACTTTATTTGTTATTGCGTTACTGAATTCTATAGCTGCAGCTTTAGCAATAAAGCGTTTTACATAGGATTTTGAAAAGATAAAATCATCTGGTACTAAAATGTTGACCAAATTTTCATACTCTACCAGTTTAACCGATATTTTTCCTTTTGGAGCGTCATTCCGAGCTAGTGCCACTGAACCTGTTAAATCACAAGAAGCATTATCAAGGTTGATTTTTGCATGTGTTATCTCAATTTTGTGATCAAAATTATTCTCTCTTGTACCTCCACGATTAGCTGTATTTACACCATAATTAGCATCTAAAACCAGGCCTGCGCTACTTACGTTACGACCGCTAAATGATGATTTGTAATTACCTGTTAAATTTAGTAAAAAATTTTCTATATTATTTATAAGGTTATTACTGAGTTTGAAAGTAACCCCGGAAAGGTTAAATAATTCTTCGCCATTAACAGTAAAAACAGCTATATATGGGTTAGAAAACTCAATATTCTTAACGATTTTCCTTATAGAATTTGATAAATCAATTTTATAAAGTAGATCGATAAAGTCAACGAAACCAATTATATCTTGCTCACTGCTAATTTTATATTCTGCTAATGAGTCATCACTAGAGCTACTATAATATAGATCTTTACCAAAATTCAATTCGGCCTTTCCAAGCTTATAGTCGAAAGTACAATCCATATAATCGCTAGATATTTCCCGTGAAATATCCTGATCTATTATAGTAATTTTAGGTGATGCAAATCTTACTTTCCAACTAAAAGGGAAACCTGCTATACTAGCATCACTGTAAGATATCCTGGCATTATCCGTTTGGAAATTACTAATAAATGACATCACCTTAGATTTTGCAAAATGCGCTAGAGCAAGCCAGGTAACTATAAATAAGGCCACAAAAGCTAGGACTATTTTACGTATCACAACAAAATTTCTAAATTGATATATTTCTAGTAGCTGAAGGAACTCTGACTCTCATTCCATTTAGCTCTTTCGTCAAAATTATCTGACATCCTAGCCTTGAAGTATGGGTAAGACCAAAAGCCAAGTCAAGCATATCTTCCTCTGCTTCAGCCGGTTGTTCTAGAATGTTGTAAATTTTCTCTTCTAATATTACGTGGCAAGTAGCACAAGCAAGAGACCCCTCACAAGCTCCTTCCAAATCAATATTGTTCTCATGGGCAACTTCTAGAACTGACAAACCAACTGAGGCTTCAACTTCTATTTCTTTATTATTCTCAATAAAAATTATCTTTATTTTTTCCGGTTTCATAACATCACTAATTTATTGATTTTATTTTTATCAATTTCTTAATTGGGGTAATTTTAATCTATAAACTCAAACTACTCTTCCAATAACCCTCACACCAATTCTCCGGCTACACTTGTTGCAAGAGCTTTGATGATTTTTACATTAACAATTTTACCAAGCAAGGATTTATCGGCATTCTCAACATATGCAGATTGCATATAAGGAGTTTTACCCACTATCTGGTCATTATACTTTCCTTCTTTCTGGAACAATACAGGTAAAGTTTTACCGACACAACTTTCATTAAACTCTAATTGCTGTTTTGCCAATTCACTTTGCAAAATCATTAAGCGCTCGGTTTTAACCGCTTCTGGTATCTGTTCTTTGATTGCGGCCGGTGTTCCAGGCCTTGGGCTGTATTTAAAGGAATAGCATTGACCATATCTAACCCTTTTTACTAAATCCATAGTATCAGCAAAATCTTCGTCAGTTTCCCCCGGAAAACCGACTATAAAATCAGATGAAAGAACAATATCAGACCTTGCGGTTCGGAGTTTATCGATAATTGCAAAATATTCTTCCCTACTATGTTTTCTATTCATCATTTTTAATATCTTATTCGAACCAGATTGAACAGGAAGATGCAAAAACGGCATTAATTGATCGACTTGACCATGGATATTGATTAAATCGTCGGTCATATCCCTCGGATGCGAAGTGGTGTACCTAATTCTTTCCAGTCTCTTAATGGTTGAAAGATGGCGAATTAAATCTGCTAAAGAAAATACTTTATCGCCATTTGAGCTCTTACCATGGTAAGCATTAACATTTTGCCCAAGTAAATGGATCTCTTTTGCGCCTTTTGCAACTAAAACCATTGACTCTCGGTATACTTCTTCGGGCATTCTAGAAAACTCTGCACCTCTAGTATACGGTACAACACAAAAGGTACAGAATTTGTCACAACCTTCTTGAATTGAGACAAAAGCACTTGCTCCCTGATCTGAGTACTGTGTAGGTAAATTATCAAATTTTTCTTCTTCAATAAAATCAAGGTCTATTAAATGTTTTTCCGATCTTGCTAGCTTAGCTACCAACTCTGGTAACGTATGGTAAGACTGAGGGCCAACAACTATATCAACGTAAGGGGCTCGAACAAATATTTCTTCTCCCTCAGCCTGAGCAACACAACCAGCTACTGCTATTATCATATCTGTTCCATTAGACAATAACCTTTTATCCTTTATCTTTTTTACTCTCCCGAGTTCCGAATACATTTTTTCGGAAGCTTTTTCTCTAATATGACAAGTGTTTAAAATCACCATATCAGCTTCATTCATATCGTCTGTTGATTCAAAACCAAATGGATCAAGTAATTCCTTCATTTTTATAGAGTCATAGACATTCATTTGACACCCATAGGTCTTTATAAAGAGCTTTTTAGCCATTGTTGTTTGCTTTAAGATGATTCGAATATAGTTGATAAATTTTAAAGCGGAATATATCATAATTCTAAAAAATTTTATATAAAATAATTTTATTACAACAAAATGGAAGATATTAATTGGTATGGCACTTATAGCCTAACTTTGCGTGAGGTAAAACGTTTTTTAAGGGTATACCACCAAACTCTTATAACCCCCGCTGTTTCAGCTCTTATATTCCTTGCTGTCTTTGCACTAGCAGTAGGCGCTAGGAAACATGAAATAAACGGGATAAAATTTATCAATTTTATGGGCTACGGTTTAATCATAATGAGTATAGTACAAAACGCTTTCGGGAATAGCTCTTCCTCTTTAATAATGAGCAAAATAATAGGTTATATTTCTGATATATTAACACCTCCACTAGGCAGTAAAGAAATAATAATTGCTTTTACCCTCGGTGCGGTGTTAAGAGGTTTAATGGTAGGAATAATAGTAACAATATCTTTAATACCTTTTGTAGAATTTACTTTGTATTACCCATTACTGTTAGCTTTTTATACACTAGCATCTTGTATGCTACTGGGTAAACTTGGTATATTATCTGGAATGATTGCAAATTCTTTTGATCAACATTCAGCTATTACAAGCTATTTAATTACACCTTTATCTTTTTTATCCGGTACATTTTATTCGGTAAAGGATTTACCTCAAATTTTACAACAAATAAATTTGTTAAATCCATTTTTTTATATGATTGATGGGTTTAGATACTGCCTTACTAACAAAGCTGATGGAAATATAATTTTAGGAATAGTTTTTTTAATCACATCAAATATAGTAATGTATTTGGTGCTAGAAAAGCTAATAGATAAAGGCTGGAGAATCAAAGGTTAGTTCTTTTACTAAACGGCACATTAATTACGTTAAATTACTATTTTTAGGTTGCTCCATATCTTGCTTTGTTTCAACTGGAATTGATTCATTATCAGATCTAAATTTAACATTTATTATTTTAAAGTAGTGAGCGACAAGCCTTGTAAGGAAACATCCTGTTACCACAATTATCACTGCATTTCTAATACCCGTTGGATTAGGATCATAAGAATTAACATTTAAATAAATACTAAATGCCAGTCCCCATAACACCCCTATCTCAGCGTTAAGAGTTCCTGTTAAACATACTATTTCATGCTTCTTCCGAATCAGATCACGCAAAATGCCTCCACCATTAGCGGTAAGAAATGCAAAAAATGGCCCCCAAAGTTCTATTGGTTCTATTTTTGCCATAATAGCTATAGACACTCCCGTAACAATAAAAGATGCTTGACCCAGAGCGTCACCAACGACTAATATGTTATCCCAGAATTTATCTACCAGCTCATCTTCACTCGCCCTTTTATTATAATATTCAAGAAGTCTTATTGTTGAGAAACCTATCAATACCATTATCAGTATGTAATAGATGTAAGAAGGTGTCAGAAATATTCCCACTTCTTCCCTATTAATAATAATGTCTCTCATTACCCCACCACCAACAGAAGGTAGCATAGCAAATAAAAAGGTAGCAAATAAAGTTCCATTTTCCTTTGCAGCAATTGCTATACCAGAAACAGCAAATGCGATAGTCCCCATTACACCGATGAAATAGAACCACTCGGAATCGATTGTTTGCATTAACATTACCGGATATAAATAGGTTTTAACTATTTTCTTGTATTCATCGCTACTCGAAAATTTTTTTATTTCAGTATTGAATCTGTCTACGAGTTCAAGAGGAACAGATTTCTTGCTAAACATAAAATGTATTGGGGTTTTTATATTTAACTGAACCTCTTTAATATGTGCATCAACTTTCTGAGTCAATATTGCCGCTGCCCCTACAATTCTATCTGAGATAAAACCGTCTATCTCTCCGTGAATAAGACCGTGCAGCGCAGCAACGTCATTGTCATAAGTGACTATTATATCATTATTAGCCTCATCTTTAATAAACAGGTTAATTTGAGGATCAGCATAAATAAAACCTTTTGTTATGCCTAAAACGAAATTTTGTAATCTAACTTGAGCCAAAAACTCGGAAATAGATTCAAAACTTAGATCCTTAATACTATTATTCATCATGAAGAGAGAGTTTTCTTCATAGCGATATGGAACTGAAAAATAAACATATTCAGCTCTTGCATCGGTATACGTAGCACCCGAGGCAATATCACGGATACCATCTTTTAAGTCTTGTTGATGTTGTTGCCAATTAACCGGTTCAGTCTCGATAGAAACCCCGACAAGGTGAGTAATATTCTTTAGGAGTTCGATATCCATGCCAACAAGGTTATATCCCCCAGCTGTTAGTTTGTTAAATTGATAAGGCTCCCATAAATACCATCCCCCATGCAAAACTTTCTTATCTAAATTGTCACTACAATTGTGATTAGGTTTTTTGTTACTTACCTCATTGTCTTTTTGGGTGACCTTATCATCTGCCAAACTGCAATTTATAAGCAGCTGAAACAAAAGTACTAATAGGAATTTACACCTAAAAATTAACATTTTATATGCCGTTAATATATTTCTTTACTATAGTTAAGCTACATGAATCAACCACTTTCATCTGAGAGATGAAAGTTTGATCTTTGCGACTAGAAGTCGCTTATCAAGCTAAAGCTCATTCTAGCCTAATATTTGAAGTAAAGTCGGTCTCATGAGCGTCAGTGTGTTTGTTGATATATTCGTTAATCATATCATCTGTAACATTACCGCTAGTTGAACTGAAGTATCCTCTGCCCCATAAATGTCTACCCCAGTATTTCTTTTTTAGTATCGGAAATTCTTCCTGTATTCTTTTAGATGATCTTCCCTTAGCTTTCTGAACAAATTCACTAATTTTAATATGCGGAGGAATATTTGCAAATATATGGACATGGTCGCTTGATACAACGCCATTTTCTATCTTTATACTCATTTCCTCAGCTACCTGTAACACTAGTTCCCGAACACGTTTTTTTATGTCGTAAGTAAGTACCTTATAGCGATATTTCGTTATCCATACTATATGATAACGATGATAAAAAACTGAATGTGATCTTTTGTTATAGTAAGTCATAGACTTATGATGCTACCGCATCATGGCGCATTAGACAAGCTAAAGCTTTTCCATCTGGAAGATGGAGGTTTTCACCACCAAAGGGACTATAAAACTCAGCTATTTAAATATATTATATCGTTTTTAAATTAATCAACCACTTTCATCTGAGAGATGAAAGTTTGATCTTTGCGACTAGAAGTCGCTTATCAAGCTAAAGCTCATTCTAGCCTAATATTTGAAGTAAAGTCGGTCTCATGAGCGTCAGTGTGTTTGTTGATATATTCGTTAATCATATCATCTGTAACATTACCGCTAGTTGAACTGAAGTATCCTCTGCCCCATAAATGTCTACCCCAGTATTTCTTTTTTAGTATCGGAAATTCTTCCTGTATTCTTTTAGATGATCTTCCCTTAGCTTTCTGAACAAATTCACTAATTTTAATATGCGGAGGAATATTTGCAAATATATGGACATGGTCGCTTGATACAACGCCATTTTCTATCTTTATACTCATTTCCTCAGCTACCTGTAACACTAGTTCCCGAACACGTTTTTTTATGTCGTAAGTAAGTACCTTATAGCGATATTTCGTTATCCATACTATATGATAACGATGATAAAAAACTGAATGTGATCTTTTGTTATAGTAAGTCATAGACTTATGATGCTACCGCATCATGGCGCATTAGACAAGCTAAAGCTTTTCCATCTGGAAGATGGAGGTTTTCACCACCAAAGGGACTATAAACTTAGAAAGAAAAGCATTATGCTCTTTCAGCTCGCTGTTAGTTGGAATAACTACTATTTTATTACCTTTTCCGGTATATTGAATGTTTTGTTCGGGTTTTAATATATTATCATTCGTTTCTTTTAAGGAGAACCTAACTTGTCTTCCACCTGATAATTCAACGTATATTTCAGATAGCAAATAAGCATCTTTAAGAGCTCCGTGAAACTGCCTATTTGTATTATCAACTTTAAATCTTTTGCATAAAGCATCTAGATTGGCTCTTGCTCCCGGAAAAGTTCTTCTGGCAATTGCTAAAGTGTCTATAACTCCAGCAAGCTCAATAGAAGGTAAGTTCAACAATGTTAATTCATAATTAAGAAATTTTATATCAAACGGAGCATTGTGGATAACCAGTTTAGCATTTTGAATAAAATTAATAAATTCATTAGCAATATCCTTAAATAAAGGTTTATCCTTAAGGAATTCACTCGATATCCCATGAATTCGATAAGCGTCTTGAGGTACATCTCTTTCCGGATTAATGTAATAGTGGAATTTGTTACCGGTGATGACCTTATTAATCATTTCCACTCCACCAATTTCGATAACTTTATGACCATCTTTGGGATCAAGTCCAGTAGTCTCTGTATCTAGTATAATCTCTCTCATACTAATTGTACCTTAGCGATAATTTCCTTAATTTGAATCTCAATATCTAAGTCTGTATTTATTTGGAAATTTGCCAAATTTTTCTTTTTCTCTTGAGGTAATTGTATATTTTTTATTTTGCTATAAATTTTCAAATAAAAATCACCTCTTTCCGTGGCTCTGTCTTTTCTACTTTCTTCACTACAGTAAACACATATAGAATAATCAAAATAACTGTTAAATCCAGTCTCAAATAATAGAGGTACTTCTACAAAAATAAGTAGTTCATTAAGATGCTTATTTTGGAAATCATTAATTCCTTTTCTCACTTTAGGATGTATATATTGTTCGAGTTTTCTTCGTTGATTGTCGTCACTATAGATGATCTGGCTTAACTTTTTCTTATCAAAACCATTTTCAAATAATTTCTTATCAAAAAGACAAAGTATATCTTTTCGAATATTTGGCTCTAAATAAAGTTCTCTCACATAATCATCACATGAAAAAGTTTTATATCCTGCTTTCTCTAGATATTTTAGCACAAAAGTTTTTCCTGAAGCGAAACTTCCTGTAATAGCAATAGATTTCATTTATTTAAATCTCGCATTTTTTTATGCTCATAATAATATTTCATTATTATAGCAGCTGTTTCTTCTATGGAACGTCTTGAAACTTCTATAACTTGCCAATTATTAACTGAACATAACCTTCGTACTTCCCGGCATTCCTCTTGAATTACTTTAATATCAGTATAATCGGAACTTTCCTTAATTTGCAATAAATGCATTCTGTTTTCCCTTATCTCTACAAGAATACTAGGGTTTATAACAAAACCAAAAATAATTGGTTTTCTCAGCATTTTTAAAACCGATGGAAATTCCGAACCGCCAACAAAAGGAATATTTGCAGTTTTAAAACCATTATATGCTAAATAAACTGAAGTTGGAGTTTTAGAAGTTCGAGAGGGCCCTATTAATATTATATCAGCTTCATCTAAGTCCTCTAGAATTTGGCCATCGTCGTGCTTTAATGAGTATTCTATAGCTTCTATTTTATCAAAATAAGTTTCGTCAAATTTATTTTTAAAACCAATATTATCATCAGTACTAACCCCTAAATAATCTGATATTTCATTAACGATTTTGCTAACCACAGAAATACAAGGCATTTTTGAATCTAAGCAAAATCTCTTTAACTTGTCTTTTAATGTATCATTTGAAATAGTATATAGTACGATACCAGGTTTTTGTGATATTTTTTTTAAGGCTTCATTAAGCAAATCTTCATTTCTAGTCATAGGCCAATGGTATTTTTTTACCTCTATATCACTAAATTTAGCTAGGGCAGTCTTTGCAGCATATTTTACTGTTTGACCAGATGACTCGGAAACTAAGTGGACTACAAGCTTTTTCATATAATACACATTTGAATTGTGGATAAGTTATATAGCTAATAGGTCTTAGGTTTACAAAAATACCTAATTAAAAGCTAAAGAATACCCACATAAATATCAATAAATCTAAATTAGTGTATAAAATCGTGGATTAATTATATACCCCTTAAATCTATTGGTATATAAACATCATAAAGACAATTTATCCACAAAAAAATATCTTATAATATCATATGTGAATAAATTGTATATCCTTATAAATATGATAAATCTATTAAGATTATGCTCTGGAATAAATAGTTGATAATTATGTGGATAAATAATAATTTACATTATTAATTAGACAACAACAACTTATAATAAATATATATCTTTACTAATTTATTCAGCAGAAAAATTTATGACTCTTTTACAAGATACATTTCAACGAAAAAATAATAATATTCCTATTTGGTTTATGAGGCAAGCAGGTAGATATTTACCTGAATACATGGAAATAAGAAAGAATGTCACAGACTTTCTAGAACTATGTTATGATTCTGAAAAAGCAAAAGCAATTACTCTTCAACCTATAGATAGATTTGATTTTGACGCAGCTATAATTTTTTCAGATATTTTGGTAGTGCCTCATGCTTTTGGATGGAAAGTTGCTTTTAAAAAAGGAGAAGGACCTATACTACAAAAATTCGAATCAGATAAAGACCTGATTAATATAAATAATAATTTTGATAAAAAAGTAAATTGTATATATGATACGGTAAGTAAAGTGCGGATGTCTCTAGACAAAAGCAAATCATTAATTGGATTTGCAGGTAGTCCGTGGACTGTAGCTAGCTACATGCTCGAGGGAAAAGGCAAACAAGATTTTTCTGTTAGTAAAAATTTTCTTTATAACAAGAAAAAATTAGCGATACAATTAATCGATATAATTACAGAGAAAACTATTGAATATCTCGTAGGCCAAATAGATGCTGGGGCAGATATAATACAATTATTTGATTCCTGGGCTGGTGTTTTATCTGGAGAAGAATATGAAGATTTTGTTATAAAACCTACAAAAAAAATTGTAAACTCAATAAAAAATAAATACCCGGGTTTACCTATTATAGGGTTTCCACGAGGGTCAGGTTATTTGTATCAAGAATATATAGATCAAATTAATATTGATGCTATAGGAGTAGACCAATTTGTGCCAGTAGATATAATTAAAAAGTGGCAAGAGAATATTATTGTTCAAGGAAATTTTGATCCTGTTCTGTTACTAGGGGGAAAAGAAGTTATTGAGAAAAAAGCCCACGATATTTTAACAACTCTTAGCAATAAAAATTTTATTTTTAACTTAGGACATGGCATTTTACCAAATACCCCAGTAGAGAATGTCCAATTTTTAGTAAATTATGTCAGAAATTACCAGAAATAAAAAAAAGGTCGCCGTAGTTCTTTTTAATCTAGGAGGACCAGATAGTTTAAATGCTATAAAACCTTTTCTTTTTAATTTATTTAACGACAAATATATTATTACCTTGCCTTCTGTGCTAAGATTTGTAGTAGCAAAGTTGATTTCTATTAGAAGGGAGAAATTTGCTAAAACTATTTATGCTAATACTGGTGGTAAATCACCGATTTTAGAAGAAACTTTATCTCAAAAAAAAGCGTTAAAGGAAGAGCTTATCAAGAAATCTGATATAACTTTTGAATTATTTATTTGTATGCGCCATTGGCATCCGATGACTGTAGAAGTTGTAAAAAATATCAAAAATTACGAACCAAACGAAATTATCTTGCTTCCTCTTTATCCACAATTTTCTACTACTACAACCGCTTCTTCCTTAAATGAATTTACTAAAAATTTAAGTAAAGAATTTATAGATAAAATAAAGTTAAAAACAATTTGCTGTTATCCATTAGATGAAGGCTTTATTGATTCTCATGTAAAATTGATTGAGGATAAACTTCATGATAAAACCGATTTAAATAATTATAGAATGCTGTTTTCAGCTCATGGTTTACCAGAAAAAATAGTAAAATCAGGAGATCCATATCAGTGGCAGATAGAACAGACTGTTTTTAAAATCATCAGCAAACTGCAACTGATTCCAAAATTTAAGAATATAGATTATAAAGTTACATATCAAAGTAGAGTAGGTCCATTAAAGTGGCTTGAGCCTAATACAGAAGATGAGGTAAAAATAGCGGGTAAGGAAAATAAATCGTTAATAATAATTCCTGTGGCATTTGTTTCTGAACATGTTGAGACTTTGGTCGAATTAGATATAGAATATAAACAGATAGCAGTTGATCATAAGATTGATTATGTTAGAGTGCCAACTTTAAGTGCTAATGAGCTATTTATAAAATCATTAGCCAATATGATTCTGAATTTCTCTAGTAATGATTCTGGTTGTTTATCATCTAGTAATTTTAACAGAATATGTCCGGATATTTATAGCAAATGTCCTTGTAAAGCAAGCTAACAAAAAAATTTAGGTTTTCTAATGGAAAGATATTTTTTATGGTATAAAGCTATTCATGTTATAGCTGTTATTTCTTGGATGGCAGCAATGTTTTATTTGCCAAGGTTATTTGTTTACCACAGCAAACCTAATATTACACCGGAGATGGATGAAACTTTCAAGTTGATGGAGAGAAGATTACTTAGGATAATAATGACTCCGGCAATGATAGTTACTTACATATTTGGCTTTTTGGTAGCTTATATATATGGTTTTGTAGCACTTGGGATTTGGTTTCATATAAAGATGGGTGCAGTCCTGGCTTTAACTATTTTACATGGAATGCAAGCAAAATGGGTAAAAGATTTTGCAAAAGGTGAAAATAAACACACGGAAAAATTTTATAGGATTATTAATGAAGTTCCCGTATTTTTTATGTTAATTGCTGTTGTTATGGTGATAGTAAAGCCATTTGAATAACTTAGAAAAATATTTTCTATATTTACCTAAGGATATATTTGTATTATAATAAGGTTAATTTTTAGTTAGAAATTTAATTACTTATTCTATGGCTGTTTTGGAAATAATTACTGCTCCTGACCCTATTTTAAAAAAGAAAGCTCAATCTGTTGAGTTAGTTGATGATAATATTAGGGAAATTATGGATAATATGCTTGAAACCATGTACCATGACAAAGGTGTAGGTCTTGCTGCTAATCAGGTTGGTATTTCAAAAAGGATTATCGTTATGGATTTGCAGGATGAAGACGAGGTTGAAAGGCCAGAAGGATTTTATCCTTTATTTATGGCGAACCCTACTATAACTGATTGTTCCAAAGAAATGATAGAAGCTACAGAAGCTTGTCTTTCTGTTCCTGATCAAAAGATAGTTGTATCTCGTCATGTTTCTGTTAAAATTAAATATCTAGATTACAATAATGAATCTAAGGAATTAGAGAGTGATGGTTGGCTTGCAAGAGCTATTCAACATGAAACAGATCACCTAGAAGGGAAGCTGTTGTTAGACTATTTATCTCCCTTGAAAAAGAACGTAGCGATCCGTAAGTTAACAAAATTAAAGAAATTTTCTGCTTGAAATTACCTTTAAATACCTAAAAATCATAAAAACATTTTTTGCTTTATCCCTTACCATTTTAAAGCAATTTTTTTCTGATATTTATAATTCTATACATTTCTATTAATTGACTAGGAAGAGTTAATCAATTATAATCTTACTTCTGATTTATCAGAATCGTATTTGGGATTAAGTTCTAGGAGTTAGATAAAGCATAAATGAAATATTTAGTAAATCTTCTAAATCTATACAATTTAACGAGGAAATTAAAGAATTGAATAAGTTTAACAAACCCATTATTGAATTAAAAAATATAAGCAAAAGCTTTAATACAGAACCTATCTTAAGCAATTTCAATTTTACTCTTTACGATAATAAATTTGTTACAATACTTGGCCCTTCTGGATCAGGTAAAACCACTATTATAAAATTAATAGCCGGTTTCGAGTCATCAGATAATGGAGATATATTTCTTAACGGTATAAAGGTAAATAATTTGCCGGCCAATAGGCGGGAAGTTAATACCGTGTTTCAGAATTATAGCCTGTTTCCTCATATGAATGTTTACGATAATATAGCTTTTGGTCTTCGGATGAAAAAGAAAAGCCAAGATTATATTGATAATGCTGTCAGCAACTCTTTAAAACTGATCAAAATGGAAAAATTTGCCGACAGAAAACCTGGAGAGTTATCAGGTGGCCAGCAACAAAGAGTAGCTATTGCAAGGGCTATTGTTAATAAGCCACTAATTTTATTACTTGATGAGCCCCTTAGTGCACTTGATGAAAAGCTTAGAAAGGAAATGCAAGTAGAACTTAAGTCGATGCAAAGGGATTTAGGAATTACTTTCATATTAGTAACTCATGATCAGGAAGAAGCTTTATCTATATCTGATACCGTAATTGTACTCAATAATGGTAAAATAGAGCAAATTGGCTCTCCGCAGGAAATATATCAAACCCCTGTAAATAGCTTTGTAGCAAGCTTTGTAGGAGAATTGAATATACTAGATGCTAAAGTTGAAGCTGTGAAAGAGAATTTATTAACAGTAATTGTTGAAGAAAAATGTAAATATCAGTTAGAGAATAAAAATAACTTTTCTGCTGGAGAGCAAATTAAAATATTAATCAGGCCGGAAAACTTAAGACTATCATTAGAAAAAGATTCTGTAACCCTAACCAGGTTAAAAGGTAAAGTTACGCAAACAAAGTACAGAGGAGCTCTGCTTGATTATGCCATAACTCTTGATAATGAGAAAAAAATAACAGCAACGCTTTTGCAAAACAAAGAAGGCGAGATTTGTGAATACAAAATAGGAATGGAAGTTTTTGTGGAGTGGACTATTGGTTGTGAGGTGCTAACTACATGATTAACAGAGACCTATTTAAACATTTTACAATTTTAATAATTGTGTTTTGGTTAACTGTTTTTGTTTTGATACCAAATATTGGAGTAGTAGTAACAAGTTTTCTGGAAAGAGAAGAAGTGCATTTTGTAAACTTTGCTTTTACCTTGGATAATTACAAGAAACTGTTATCTGTAATGTATATTAAGGTTTTTTTGAAGAGTTTAGCTATAGCTCTTTATGTTACCATTTTATGCTTGCTACTTAGTTATCCATTTGTGTATACAATCTCTCAAACTATTAAAAGCATAATTATTAAAGATTTCTTGCTGATTCTGGTTGTAATACCTTTTTGGACAAGCTCCTTAATCAGAACTTATGCTATGATGATTGTTCTAAGATCTAATGGGCTATTGAATAGTTTGTTAATGTATATCGGATTAATAGATGAGCCGATAGAGCTGTTATATAACTGGGTAGCTGTTACTATTGGCCTTGTATATTCCTTACTACCCTTTATGATATTGCCGCTTTATACAGCGTTTGAAAAACTGGACCGCAATTATATTAATGCAGCACAAGATTTGGGAGCTGGCAAGATGGATATCTTATTGAAAATTATTATACCCTTAACTAAATCCGGAATAGCTGCAGGTTGTATTCTAGTTTTTCTATCAACGCTTGGAATGTTTTTTATCCCTGAATTGCTTGGTGGCAGTAAAGAAATCCTGATAGGAAACTTAATAAAAAATCAATTCTTAATTGCCAGAGACTGGCCTTTCGGTACAGCAATAGGTACAGTATTAACTGTTATCGTAGTAATATTAATGGTAGTTTATGCCAGGAATACTAAAAATACTGATCAATTAGTGGTATAATCATGAACCGATTAATAAGGCTATACCCAGTATTTATTTATATATTTTTGTACTTACCCATAATTGTATTGATAATATACTCATTTAATTCTTCAAAATATGGCACAAGTTGGCAGGGTTTCACTCTAGAGTGGTATAGAAAATTATATTCGAATAGCCTGCTTATTGGTTCAACGAAAAATTCTTTCCTAGTAGCTACGCTTTCAGCTTCTATTTCTACTTTGATAGGAACTATATCCGCTTTAGGCTTACACAGTTATAGATTTAAAGGTAGAAAAGTTTTTTCCTCTATAGTGTATGTGCTAGCTATTTCTCCAGATATTATTATGGGGATAAGCTTGCTTATTCTATTTAACCTTATAAACCTAAATTTAGGGTTTTATAGTTTATTACTCGCTCATATTACTCTTAATTTACCATTTGTAATAATTATTGTTATTGCTCGTTTGAAAACTTTTAACAAGAATCTAATAAATGCAGCAAGGGATCTCGGAGCCGGTGAGTGGGCTATATTTACTAGAATTATATTACCTCTTATTTTACCTTCGGTCATATCTGGGTGGTTACTTGCATTTACTTTATCTTTGGATGATGTGGTAATTAGTTTTTTTGTTACCGGACCAAATTTTGAGGTTCTACCGTTAACGTTATTTTCCATGGCACATTTGGGTATTAAATCGGAGATTAATGCTCTTTGTACTGTAATTTTTGCAGTGACTTTGGTTTTAATTTTTACATCTCATTTTATATTTAGGAGGAAAATATGAAAAAATACATTACGTTGTTTTTTTTAGTTTTTGGAATTCACTTTACCGCCCCAGCCTCAGTTAGTGAAATTAATGTATATGTTTGGTCAGAATATATACCAGATAGCATAATTGAAAAATTTACCGAAGAGACGGGCATAAAAGTGAATCTTTCCACTTACGATAATAATGAGAGCCTATATGCGAAAGTAAAATTATTACATAACTCTAAATCCGGGTATGATTTAGTCATGCCTTCTACCTATTTTGTTAGCAAAATGAGGGATGAAGGCTTGTTAATGGAATTAGATAAATCCAAAATGGATAACTTTAAGAATATTGATGAAAACCTGATAAATAAACCTTTTGATCCAGAGAATAAGTACAGTATACCATACTTTTGGGGAAGTACGGCTCTTTGTTATAACGCTAAATATGTAAAAGAGGAAGTCGATAGCTTTAATATATTATTTGAACCAAAATATGCTCATAAGATTCTTCTTACTGATGATGTAAGAGAGGTTTTTCATGTGGCTCTAAAGTTGCTTGGATATAGCGGTAATGATACTAATGAAGAGCATATAAAACAAGCTTATGAAAAACTAAAAACATTAGTTCCTAACGTAAAAATTTTTAACTCTGCTTCTCCTAAATTGAACTACATAAACGAGGAAGTTATAATAGGACTGAATCATAATGGTGAGGCTTATGTAGCATCTGTGGAAAATCCTGATATTAAATACGCTTATCCTAAAGAAGGAGTTATCCTTTGGGTAGATAGTTTTGCTATTCCTTCTAATGCAAAAAATGCTGAAGGTGCTTATAAGTTTGTTAATTTCCTTTTACGTCCAGAAATTGCTAAAGAAATTAGTCAGGCTGTTGGGTTTGCTACAGCCAATAAAGCTGCAAAGGCTTTACTTCCTAAGGAAATATTGAATAACCCGACAATATATCCACCTAAAGATATACAGGATCAAGGAGAATTCCAAGAGGATGTCGGTGAAGCAATAGTGATATATGAAAAATACTGGGAAATGTTGAAGTTAAATAATTAAGCTTTGCAAAGAGTACTAATATAACAATTGGAATCTCATGAGTACTAAATTCTGGATTGGCGTTGCTTCGAAAGAACATGTAGAAAATGGTGTTAAATTGGGAATTTGCCAATTTTGCCATGGCAAGATCGGCCCAGCTAAACGCCTCCAGAAAGGGGATTTTGTAATTTATTACTCTTCCAAGGTATCGATGGAAAGTAATGAGTTATACCAAAAATTTACTGCTATAGGTGAGGTAATAGATGATGTTCCTTATCAGGTAGATATGGGAAGCGACTTTAAACCATATAGAAGGAATATCAAGTACCTCAATGCTTGTGATGTTGATATTAAGCCACTTATTCCTATCTTATCATTTATTAAAAACAAAACCTCATGGGGTTATGTGTTTAGATATGGCTTTTTGGAAATAGATCGAGAGTCGTTCGAAATCATTGAAACCCGGATGCTTGGAAGAAAGCCTTGTTAGGTAAATATAGGAGAGCAATAATATTAAAATTGCTATACCTTTTTAGGTTTTATATTTCCTTTTGAGAGGAAATATCCTCTACCTATGTTATTAGCAAATGGCTGGGTGTATAAAAGTTATTGAGACGAAGATATGGCTTGAAAGGCTTTTAGTTTAAAAATAGGCAAGATGCCCAGCAAATGCTCAAAAATACTTGCCTGAACTTCTTCGTAATTAAGCCATTTAGTATCTTTAGTAAACACATAAATTTCTATTGGTATACCGTTAGGTGTTGGATCAAGCGTACGTATTAGGAAAGTAAACCCCTCTTGGTGAATATTTTTATTATTTTTTAGATATTGGCCTATGTAATGCCTAAACATAGTAAGATTAGTAGTTTGATTTTCCTGGTTAAATAACGTTTTATTTTCCGCTGTAAATTCAAGCATGTAAGGTAGCTTCTTGATTGCATTTAATTCTTTTTGAGTACATATTTTTACTGTACTCATATCTAGGCTGATTGCCCTTTTGATGCGTCTTCCTCCCATTTCGAACATTGGACGCCAATTTTTAACACCGGTTGTTAAAAAGGCGGAAGTTGGAACAGTTGTGTAGGTATTATCGAAATTACGTATTATTACTACGGTAATTGTAATTTTTTGGATATCACCATCTGCATTATATTGAGGTAAAGTTACCCAATCACCGACTTGAATAATATTTTGAAAAGTAACCTGTAAACTTGCAATTAGCCCCAGTAGCGTATCTTTAAAAACAAAAGTTAATAATGCGGCAGCTGCCCCTAAACTAGTAAATAATGAGGAAATAGAAATGCCTATAACTAAAGAAAAAATGGCTAATATTGCGCTTACAACTACAAAAATTCTTAAAATTTGTGTGTGTAGCTCAATAGCTATTTTTTTGTTTAATTCTCGAACGTTATATAAATCTGTTGTGGCATTTATAATAGCTAATATAAGAGAGGTAATAGCAAATATTACATATGTAGTTATAACAACGTCTTTTATTTTAATTATTACGTTATTTATCAAGTTAGACTGATCAAGGATATCGCTCCAGAATTCCAGATATAATGCTAAAAATACTTTTGTAATATGTCCAGGCAGGTTTTTTTTGTAAAGAATTTCAGCGTATTTTTTGTTTTTATAGCCTATTAGTTTGCTAATACCAGGTAATACTACCTTTTTGATGCTAATTAAAAATGGGTATAAAAAAGTAACCATTATAGAAAGCATTATTAATAGTTGGTATTCTGCATAAAATGTGTGAAGACTTTTTATAGTAAATAAATTTTCCATAAACGATATATAACTTATTAATGCTTATTAAACCCTGAAGTATAACAACCTAGATTGCTCTTTTCTCTAAATACTATTAAACAATATCATTAGTGGCAAAAGATCCATATTCTTTCGGTATTTTATGATCAGGATGAGTTTCTTTCATAAAGAAAACTATAATAAAAGAAATTAGGAGAGAGATTGGAACAATAACAAGAGCAAATCGGTAATCTTCACCGTTATAACACGGTATATCACGGGCTGTTTGCCCATTACTATGATAATCAATCAGAGCTCCAATAATAGGTAAAAATATAGTACCGGTAGACATTACTATGGCATTGACAAAAGCTATCGACACCCCGCTCATTTTTAAAGGCATGGTTTCGCAAATACTTGCAAAGCTTAAGCATTTTGCGGTATAGGCAAAGCCTCCCACAAAAAATAGTACGTATAGTAGGTAATAAGGGACTTGAAAAATAATAACGATAAACCAGACAATGGCGGTAACAAAAGAGCCGCAAAACATTGGTAAACGTCTGTTTTTAGCAATATCCGAAAAATAAGCGAAAAAAGGGCTTCCGATAGCAGCACCAAAAAACATTGTTGATACTATAGTAGCAGCGCTAATATCAGATACTTGATAGGTAGTTCTTATGAATGATACCCCCCATGCTACCCCGATTACGGTAATTGGAAGGTACATCAACATCCCGTAGATAGCTAAAATCCAAGCCTGAGGTGTCTTAAGTAAAAGTAAAATATCGGTAAATGGATGATTATTAGCATAAATATCAGGTAGTTCTTCATGATGATCAACAGGGGGATAATTACTAACAAAAAAATAAATAATTATGGAAACTATAAGGCCAATAAACCCCAAGAATTCCATGGTATTTTTAAATCCTACCTCATTTAGGATCATCTCAAGAGGAGCACCGCCAAGACCAGCACCAGCAGTTCCCATAAGGATTACTAACCCTGTAACTTTTGCTACGTGTTTTGGTTCAAGCCATAATGTTCCGAGTTTTATAGTTCCGATTAAACCGCATGCTGATCCCATTCCCATTAAGAATCTTGCACATCCTCCGATTAATGGGCTAGTTGTATTTCCAAAAATAAAGCATGATAGTCCGCAAAGGGTTGCTGCTATACATAGAAATAACCTTGGCCCGAAGCGGTCTATAGTAATACCAAGAGGGAGCTGCATGGCTGAGTACGACCAGTTATAAGCTCCAAGTAATACCCCAAGTCCTGCTGCATCAAGTGCAAAATTGCTAAGAAGTTCATTATTCATGATATTTGGTGAAACACGGATCATGAATTGATACATGTAAAAGATACCGCCACAAGCTACAACCATCCAGCCTTTAATATTTTGCTTGTATGTATTTGTTTTGGAATTCATTATTCTTTTTACTATTTATATTTTAGTATAGGAAATTCAAAATTTGCAACCAGAAAAATCATCAATCAGCTTTTTAAAAATTCGTTTAATAAATATGTAGTTACCAGCCACAATATTAGAAATTATCAACACTTTTACAAAAATCTCTGCCAGAATCTATCTAAAAATAGGTTCAGTTTTACAAATTATGTGGCCAAGACGTGAAAGAAGTGTTCGCCATAATGATGTTATCTAGGCGTTGATAATAATTCATTGGTTCTTATTAATAACAATGGCGGAGATAAACCGTAATAAACTTGCCGCAGATTCATACATTTATTGCAATTATAGCAAAACAGAGGATCTATTTTAAAATTCAACCAAATCATTAATCTCCAACTAATGAGCTTAGTTTTCTTATGAACGATTTGATTAATTGCCTTATATACGATAGGTAATTGTACGCCCCTAGTTCTATTAGATAAAAAACCGTAATACCTAATCATTCGAAAATAACGATCTGGTATATGCATAATCAGACTAGCTATGAACTGCATCACGGGCATAGTTATGCGATCAATTGTATTATTATAGTGATCAAGAAATTTAAACGTTACCTGCTTTCCGTCGTAATTTTCTATTCTTGTCTCGGAAATAGGGGGCGTTTTATATACCGCCCTAAATATTCTATGTTGCGTTTATGATCATCCGATGGTTTTTGTAAATAAACATACCAACTGATTTCGTATAAACTACTCATCCAGTTATTAAAATTCTCAGCATTTTGATATGCGGACGGCAACTTCAAATTACTTGAGATATATTGAAAGCGAAATAACTCAAGGACTCTATGTCTCCACATTTTTTTAATAGGTTCGGCAGGAAAAAATAATTTTTGCCACTTGCCTTTGCTATTTATACCGCCGCAAGTAACCGATAAATGGATATGAACATTGCGTTTTAAATCTCTACCGAAAGTGTGTAAGGCAGTAAATATACCAACCACAAGATTTTTCTTTGTAGCTATCTCCTTAATAATTCCTGCTGCAATACCGGAAATCAATCCAAACAGATCACGATTGAGCCAAAATATCGGCCATAAAGAGTCCGGCATTGTAAATGTAATGTGCTGCCATCGTGTTTTTGGTAGAACATTGCTAGCCTTACTCACCCATTGATCCGTTTGTTTCTTACCACAACGAGAACAAAACCTACCTTTACAGCTGAATGCTACCGATTTATTGCGGTTACAATCACGGCAGCTATAACGTTTAAATCCTAAATATTTCGTTCCACACGATATAACTTTAGTGACGTTGAAAATAATGCCGTATCTTAGCTTGCCGTATTTTTTAGCGAAATCGAGACCAATTACCACGGTCTAGAAAAATATGTTTTATAGATATTCCTTTACCGACTATTTCCATAAATTACTTATAGTTAATGTTTTCTTACCAAGGAATCTTTCTTCCTTTGCGTTCTAAATCAAATTCTTTACAATCAGGGCAATAGTAAACAGAATTATACTTATGATTGGGAGATATTTTTCGCAACATTATCCAGAAAGCCTTGGCTATTTCCTTATCTCCTTCGGAAAAAATCTTTTTGATCCTGCTGTAAGGAATTGCTTGCTCTTTAGAAATGGCCTTAAGAGTTTTTACCGCTAATTCATTGACCAAATGCTGCTCAGAGTGCAAGTTACTCATAACTCAATTATATATTATCTTATGTATGTCTAACATTCAGTCTTTATAACTCAAGTTAAAACAAATCAAATACCAGTATTATAATCCTCCATAAATATTTATCGGTCAAGGGTATCTTCTTTTAAGCTGCCACCGATAGGTGGCTTATCTTGTTTTAGATATCTAGGAAATATACTGCACGAAATGGAAGTCTAACATATGAAGGCAATAAACGTCAAATATTCTCCCTATCTGTAAATTGAAGGTAAGTAATATGAGGTAGGTATTATGCCTACTGGTAATTTTTTTCTAAATGCTGTTTATCCAAATATTCGGGTTTACCAAAAATATCCGGATCCTGCATAATGAATAATTTATTGTTTATATTAGTAATTTTTTTTGTTGTTTTGAAATTCAATGTAATTATGTTATTTTCTTCAACTATTGTCATTATTTCGATATTTCTGGTATGTTTATTAAATAAAATTTCACTAATTTTACCGGAATCTAAATGACTTAACTCCAATTTATAATATCCGTTCTCTTCCTTGGCAGAAAGAACCTCGAATTGATTATCAAAATTTATTTGATCAATTAATAAAAAATTAAAAATATTTTCTTCTGCTGAGATTCTGCTTAAATTTTCCATTTCATAGTCGTAAACAGAAACGTAGTTTTTATTACCCACAATCAGTAGCGGAAAGGGTTTGAAGTAATTGACCCTAAATTTATACGGTTTATTTATAACTAGAATACCGCTAGCTTTTGTTCCTTGAGTGTCTGATTGGTCAAAATTAATAGCTACCGACTGAATATTTTGAATATAAGATTTTATATTGTCTACAATCTCTTTTTCTGAAGCAGCAAATGCAAAGTTGAGCTTGCATACCATTAATAGTATTATTATAAAATTAATTATACTCTGATTGCTAAACTTATGTGACTTAGCGGGTAGGTAATTCATAAAAAGTGTCCTGTACATTTGATTTAAGTTTTTATATAGTAATGAATGCATAATACAAGTTCAAACAGTAATAATATTTTTTATTAATAAATAAAGATGAGCATTAAAATTGCTGCGTTAAAAGAAAGGGCTAAAGGAGAAACTAGGACTGCAATTACCCCAGAAGTAGCTAGGTTATACGCAAAAAAGGGTTATAGTGTTTTTGTTGAGAAATCTATAGGGGGAGCGGCAAATTTTACCGATGAGGAATATACAGCAGCCGGAGCTAAGGTCTCCGGAGTACCACTCGAAATCATTTCTGATGCTGATATTATCTTAAAAGTTCAGCCTTCTCCAATGGAGGAAACTCTAAATGAAGTAAATATAGCCAAACCTGGTGCTACTATAGTGGGCTTGCTTTCGCCCCATTCTCATAGTGAATATATAGATAAAGCTATATCTAAAAATTTATCAACTATAGCCATGGAGTTAGTTCCAAGGGTTACTAAAGCCCAAAGTATGGATGTTTTATCTTCACAAAGTAATTTGGCCGGTTATAGAGCGGTAATAGAGGCATGTTATTATTATGACAGAGCTTTTCCTATGATGATGACGGCGGCTGGAACTGTAAATCCGGCAAAAGTATTGATTATCGGTGTTGGAGTAGCAGGGTTGCAGGCTATCGCGACTGCAAAAAGATTAGGCGCAGTTGTATCTGCTTATGATGTAAGGGCAGCAACAAAAGAACAAGTGGAAAGTTTGAATGCAAAATTTGTTTATCCACCAGCTGGGCTAGTTGATAGAGAAGATAAATCGGGATATGCAAGAGAAGTGACTAAGGATTTTGCTTCTATTCAAGAAGAGTTTTTACTTGGCATAATAGCTAATTTTGACGTAGTTATTACTACTGCCCAAATTCCCGGTAAAAAAGCACCAATTCTTCTTACAAAAAATATGGTTTCTAAAATAAAATTGGGTTCAGTTATAGTTGATATAGCAACTGCTACCGGGGGTAACGTGGAGGATTCTGTTATTGATAAAATCATAAGTAAAAAAGGAGTAAAGATTATTGGTTGGTCTGCTATAGCAACAAGAGTAGCCTCTGATGCCTCAAAATTATATGCAAAAAATTTATATAATTTTTTAGAACATGCCATAAAAAATGGAAAAATAGACTTTTCTGATGACATTGTTGAAGAAATGCTTATAGGTAAGGATGGGAAAATGATGAATAAGAAATTTAAAGTATAGAGGAGAAGTTCATGAATCAAGAGCTAGCAATTGCTAATAAACAGGCGGCAGAATTATCTGAGAAAGCTGCGGTATTGTCTAAGAAACTCACTTCTCTTGTTACAGAGGTACAATTTCAGCATACCTCTACAGTGGATCCTTTTATATTCGCCATTACCATATTCTCTTTAGCATGTTTTGTCGGTTATTATGTGGTCTGGAAGGTAACTCCTGCGCTACATACTCCTCTTATGTCTATTACTAATGCTATATCTGGGATTATCATAATAGGAGCTCTAATTGCTTCAAGCTCGCAAGGTTTCAGTTTATCTATGGTTTTAGGCTTTTTGGCTGCGTTTTTGGCATCTATCAATATTTTTGGAGGTTTCATAGTAACCGAAAGAATGTTGGAGATGTTTAAAAAGAAGTAATCTACAAATAATTTTTTGTTATGTCAGTGCGTTTAATCGAAATACTATATTTGGTATCTGCTGTTTGTTTTATTTTCTCCCTAAAAGGATTATCTTCACCTAAAACAGCAAGAAAAGGGAGCTTGATAGGAATATTGGGAATGTTGATAGCTTTGTTTGCAACATTTTCCTTACCTGATTTTTATCACAAAATACCATTATTAATTACTGTTGGTTTAGGAGGGATTGCTGGTGGGTATGTGGCTAGAAAAATCCCAATGACCTCAATGCCCGAATTAGTTGCTGGTTTTCATTCTTTTGTGGGGTTAGCTGCAGTATTTGTAGCATTTGCTGCTTTATTACTGCCAGCAAATTTTGGGATTGCAGATTATCAGGGGGGGATAACAATTTTAGCTCGGGTTGAGATGTCGCTCGGAGCTGCTATTGGAGCGCTTACCTTTAGTGGTTCAATTATAGCATTTGGCAAATTACAAGGTTTTATTGATTCAAAGCCTCTAAAATTTGCAGGGCAGCAGTATGTC
Source organism: Candidatus Megaera polyxenophila (assembly GCF_029982035.1). Taxonomy (NCBI): domain Bacteria; kingdom Pseudomonadati; phylum Pseudomonadota; class Alphaproteobacteria; order Rickettsiales; family Rickettsiaceae; genus Candidatus Megaera; species Candidatus Megaera polyxenophila. The sequence continues at coordinate 759,514 of NZ_CP104166.1, read as the reverse complement.
TGTTTAATGGCGAGTATTTTCCTTATCACAATAATGATTTATTTTGCTCAAAACCAAAGTATTTTTTTGTTTAGCTTGATCGTTATAATTGCATTAATAGTAGGGGTCTTACTTATTGTTCCTATAGGCGGGGCTGATATGCCGGTAGTGGTTTCGATGTTAAATTCCTATTCCGGATGGGCAGCAGCTGGTATTGGATTTACGCTTGGAAATAGTTTGCTTATTATTACAGGGGCACTTGTGGGAGCAAGTGGAGCTATCTTGAGTTATATAATGTGCAAAGCAATGAATCGCTCCCTGCTGAATGTGATTTTTGGAGCTTTTAAACCGTCTGGGAAAGCACAAATCCAAGCAGAACAGGAGGAAAGGCAAGTTAATATTAGTAGCCCAGAAGATGCGGCTTATCAACTAGAGCATACTGATTCTGTAATAATTGTACCGGGTTATGGTATGGCGGTTGCTCAGTCTCAACATGCTATAAAAGAAATGGTTGATCATTTAAAGAAAAAAGGAATCAAGGTAAGATTTGCTATTCATCCGGTAGCAGGAAGAATGCCGGGCCACATGAATGTCCTGCTTGCAGAAGCAAATATAGATTACGATGATGTTTTTGAACTTGATGAAATAAATAATGATTTTGCATCAACTGATGTAGTTTTAGTAGTGGGTGCAAATGATGTTACGAATCCAGCTGCCAAATCTGACCCCAATAGCCCTATTTTCGGTATGCCGATTTTGGATGTGGCATCTGCTAAAACTATATTTTTTATAAAAAGATCTATGGCTTCGGGTTATGCAGGGATTCAAAATGAACTATTTTTTCAAAATAATACATTAATGCTATTTGGCGATGCAAAAAAAGTAATAGAAAGTATAGTAAAGTCCTTTGATGTATAGTTAGTTTATCTATTTCATAAATTTTTATTTCACAAATGGTTTTACTTGTTTATAATCTGCCGAATAATGCTAATTATACAAGTAAAATTTGTATAAGTAATTTTATATTATTATAGCTCAATGAATAAACGAAGGTCTATTTTTTTATCGGCTATTTCTGGAAATGTGCTAGAATATTATGATTTTACGGTTTATGCAGTATTTTCTTTAGCAATAGGACAAGCATTTTTTCCTTCCGGTTCACAAGTAATTCAGACATTATCTAGTCTTTCAGTATTTGCCGTAGGTTTTATAATGAGGCCAATAGGTGGTATTATTTTTGGTTATATTGCTGATAAGTATGGAAGAAGAGTTTCTCTCATTATTTCAATGCTTGGTATGACTATGACTACTTTTACTATCGGTCTTATCCCCGGTTACAGTGACATAGGTTATGGTGCGCCTATTTTATTAGTTATGATGCGGTTAATTCAAGGGTTATGTATTAGCGGAGAAGGTGCAGGGGCTGCTATATTCATTCTGGAACATTATCAAAATCTAAGACCCGGTTTTACTGCTGGGATAGTTCATGCGTCAAATATTGCCGGCACTTTACTTGCTAGTTTTGTGGGTATTATTTTGGAACAATTATTTCCTGAATTGGAATTTGCTTGGAGATTTGCCTTTATCTTAGGAGGGATTATGGGAATAATTGGTTTTTATTTCAGGCTTAGAGTATCGGAAACGCCAATATTTGAAATGCTTGCTGAAAAAAAACGTACTTTAAAGATGCCTTTTATGCATGTTATTCGCAGTTCATGGCCGGCAATGCTAATAACCTGTTGCCTTGGGGGATCTGCAAGTAGTTTGGTGTATATTATAAAAACATATATAAATATTTTTTATTATGAAGTATTGGGATTTGATAAAACTACAGCTTTAATTTACCTTTCGTACTCTTCTGTAATTATGATGCTTACCATGCCATTGTCTGGTTACATTTCAGATCATATTGGTAGGTTTAAAATGATTATCATTGCCTCAATAACAATAGTTATTGCTGCTACCCCTGCCTTTATGCTGCTTGCATCTCTCGAAATTTGGAAACAAATAGTTGCGCTTACAACCATTGCTATGTTAGGGGGATTTATTGCTGGTACAGCTTATATATTTATTATCTCATTATTTTCAGCAGAAGAGCGATTTACTGGAGTAGCCTTTAGCTATAATTTAGGTGTTGCCCTGTTTGGGGGGACTTCAGCAGTAATTTCTAGGTGGCTTGTGGAAGTAACCCATCTCTACCATGCTCCAGCATTTTATGTTATGATCACCTCGTTATTATTTCTAGCTATGGCTTATAGTATGAAAAAAACTATAATTAGGTTAATCGATACTAATTTAAAACCAAAATGAAACCTTATAGATTAGGTATTCTTGCTGAATATTTGGCCATATTGATCTACAAGCTAAAGTTCTATAGTATAATTTGTCATCGCAAGAAAAATTTTGTTGGCGAAATTGATATTATTGCGTGTAGAGGGAAGCAATTGGTATTTATTGAGGTTAAAGCCAGAAACAATAATATTATGGAAAATATAGTACCAAAGAACCAACAAAATAGAATAAGGCGTTCAGCTGAATTATTCTTAAGTCATAATGACAAATATAATGGTTGTGAGGTAAGATTTGATTTGGTTTTTATTCGGCCGTATAAACTGCCTGTAATAATAGAAAATGCTTGGTAAAAAGTTATGATTCAACGAGAAAGCACGGCAAAATGGTTCGAGGAACTGCGCGATCAAATTTGCGGCTCTTATGAGCAAATAGAAATTGATCATGCTAAGGAGCATAATTTAGTAGCCGGTAAATTTATAAAAAAACCTTGGGAAAGAGAGGGAGGCGGTGGTGGCGCTATGTCTATCATGCATGGTAATGTTTTTGAAAAAGTTGGAGTTAATATTTCTACTGTACACGGGATATTCTCCGAGGAATTTAGAAAACAGATACCAGGAGCTGCGGAGAATCCTGAATTTTTTGCCACTGGTATTTCTCTGGTTGCCCATATGTGCTCACCCCTTGTTCCTGCGGTGCATTTTAATACGCGGTACATAGAAACGACAAAAAGCTGGTTCGGCGGGGGAGCTGACCTTACACCTATGTATGCGGATGATAAAGAAACAAAGATATTTCATCAATCGTTTAAAGAGGCTTGTGATAAACATGATCTAGACTATTATCCTAAATTCAAAAAAGCATGTGATGAATATTTTTTCTTAAAACATAGAAATGAGCCAAGAGGTATTGGTGGGATATTTTATGATTATTTAAATACCGGTAGCTTTAATAATGATTTTGCTTTTACAAAGGATGTCGGTATCGCAATGAGGGATATATACCCTGTTATTGCTCGGAATAAAATGGATCTATCATGGACGCAGGAACAACGAAAACACCAGCTGATAAAAAGAGGAAGGTACGTAGAATTTAACCTTTTATATGATAGAGGTACGTCATTTGGGCTTGCAACCGGCGGTAATGTTGAAGCAATTTTAATGTCGTTACCACCTGAAGTAAAGTGGCCTTGAAGGTTATTCTTTTTGCGTAAGATTTTTTTGTTTTATCAATTTATCAAATAATATCTTTTTTTCTTCAGATAAGGATTCCCTCCGGAGTTTTGCCATTTCTTCAAATGTACCTTGAAGGCAGTCCGGGGTAAGTACATCTGTAATTAGTGTCCCATTTAAATGATCTATCTCATGCTGGAGTACCCTCGCATAAAATCCAGTTTCGATTGTTGAAATTTCTGCTCCTTCTTCATTCTGGTATTTAACTTTAATGGCATTATATCTTGGTACTTGCCCACAAACGGTTTTTACTGAGTAACACGCCTCAAAATCGCTATATTTTCCTTGAGCTTCAACCGGTTCATATTCTGCATTAATTAATGTGTGCATGGGATAAATTTTAGCATTGTTGCGAAGCAGAGAAGCAGTTTCTGGTATATATATTACGGCAATATTTTTATTTATATCTATCTGCGGAGCAGCAAGCCCTACACCATCAAGAGCAAATAATATTTCTTTCATCAGAATTATTATATTTTTATCCTCCTCTGATAAAGGAAACGTAAGCCTTTGGGTTTTGGATTTTAATACTGATTTCTCTTTATCGATAAAATCTTCAATCGTTATAATCTTTTTTTTCATATCTTTAAGAATTTTACTAATCATCTTGATGATAATAAATTAAATCCAATAATTCGTCTATTTATATATAAGTAAATTATTTATTAATATATTAATTATTATTTAACTAAATAAGCTTACCATTTTAATTATGCGCTTTTACATATTAATTATTTGTATGTTTATGGTTACCTATTTTATGTTCAAATTTTTAGCGAGGAATAACCTATGGCAAAGGAAAGATCATTTTGGGACTGGATTTTCGGGAGCTCATGCTGCAGTGATAGGGGTAAGAATTATGCTAGAAAAGAAAGAGATGAAAGCAAAAATGAAGTAGCTAAACCTTCAAAAGTTATGAAGAGTTTAGAGGAAGAGATTGAAAATGAACCGGGGTCAATTTTTGCAGAAGTTCCATTAGATGAAAATAGCGAATATAACAGCTATCTGATTGGAGAAGGAGAAAGTAATGGTAGCGTTGAAATCAGATAATTATACTTTTTAAGTGCTAGGGCATTAGGCGCAAGTACAAAGCCTTCTCTAAAAGTTTAAGGGCAAATGCAAAATTTTAAAATTCCTAAGAACAAAGGTAGCACCCTAAACTAATTTGCTAGAGATTTTTTGTATAAAATATTATAAATTTCACAACTTTCTATCAGTTCTTTATGTGTACCACTACTCGCTAATTTTCCTTGATCTATAACTAAAATATTATCGAAATCCTGAATAGAAGTAATTCGGTGAGCTATTGATATAACAGTTTTACCATACATAATCTTCTTGATGTTATCTAATATTTCTTGCTCACTTTCGTTGTCAAGAGCACTTGTTGCCTCATCAAGAAGTAATATCTCAGGTTGATAAAGAAGTGCTCTTGCAATTGCGATTCTTTGTTTTTGTCCACCCGATATTCTAACTCCTTTTTCACCGATTTCAGTGTCAAGGCCAGCTGGTAAATTATTAGCAAACTTATCGATACCGCATAAATGTACTACTTGCTGGAAATCCTCTTCTTTGGCATCAGGATTAGAAAACATAATATTATATCTGATTGTTCCAGAAAAAATATCAGGCTCTTGAGGGGTATAGGCTATTATTTCTCTTAAATAATCTCGGTCATAAGAATTTATATCACGGCCGGCTATTTTGATTTTTCCAGACTGATGTTTGTAAAAGTTGAGCAATAATTGCATTATGGTACTTTTACCTGACCCTGATTTGCCGACTATAGCAGTAAATTGATTCTGTTTTACGCTAAAGCTAATATTATTAAGGGTGAGTATATCTTTCCTTGAGGGGTAAGAAAAATTTACATTTTCAAAAGAAATATCATAATTCTGGAAAACATTTTCAAATTTTTCATGATGTCTAGTAACTACATGCTGATTAGAGAAAGCTTTAGTATTTGACCTTAGATTAAAAACCCTATCAAGAGCGGCAAGAGGACCTTGTATCTCACTAAATAATTCTGCTATACCTCCAGCACTCATCCCAACCATCATGGCGTAATAAATAAATGATATCATCTGGCCTGAAGTCATTTTGCCATTGATTATGTCAAGACTGCCTATCCATATTACCATAGTTATAGATCCAGCTATAGCAGCTATAGCTAGGGCAAAAAATAAGGACCTTAACTTAAGCCTTTTACTGGAATGTTTAACGTAGGTAGCAATTTTTTCATTAAATCTCTTTAAATTATGAGGTTGTTGATTAAAGGCGTATAAAGTTCTAATAGCTGAAAAACTTTCTTCTATAAAAGATGATAAATCAGCTTTTTCTGCCATTACCTTTCTAGAAATACTTCTTATATGTTTACTTAAATGTAAAAGAGGCATAAGCAGAAGTGGCACAGTAAAAATAACTAACATTGATAATTTAGCACTTTGTAAAAACATCAAAATAATTGCCCCAGATAGCATTATAGAATTGCGAATAAAAAAGGATAAGAAATTAGTAATTAGAGTTCCTACTGACTCAAGATCTGAACCAAGCCTTGAAATAATGTCCCCGATTTTTAATTCTTCAAATGCGGCTATTTCAAGCTGAAGTAGATCTGCATAACTATCTGCTCTGATTTGAGAAGTAATTTTCTCTGCTACAATATTAATGAAATACGAACGGAAAAAGCTACCAATTGCGAATATAGCAATTAGCCCTGATGTTAAAAAAATTGAATTGTTAATTGAATTAAGTTGGTTGCTACTTAACCCATTATCTACTAAATGCCTAAAAACTGTTCCTACACCGAGTAATGAAAGGGCAACTGTAAATAATGAACAAAATACTATTATTAAATTGAATTTATGATTTTTTAAGTATCCTAATAATATTTTGACGTTATTATTCATAATAAATCCTTAATCTGAATATCTAAATCTTTAGATAAAACACTAAACAACTCTTTTCCTGATTTGGATTTCCATGATTTACCATCATGTAAGAAGTGGTAAGGACCGCTAACCGGTGAAGAAAGCCAGATTTCTTTTACCGATGCTTGCTTATTGAGAACAAATATACCAGATTGCGTAGTAATATTCAATATATCTCCATTAACATCAACATCTATATTTCCTGTTATATCATTATCCTCAATTGTTTTTGCAATAAGGTTAATTATTCTAGTTACTTCTTTTGCGAAGTCTTTATCGTTTATCATGGTAATTATATTTTTACAATAGTTCTGATCTTGTTTATTGCTTTATACCCCATATAAACAGCTAGTCTTTCAATAATAATTTCTTGTTGAAAAGCTATTTCTACTGAGGTAGCAGCATTATTAACTTCTACCATTAAGATATTAATTTTCTGTTTTTTGTCTTTTGTAGTGCTAATCTTTAGTGGTAAGGTATTGTGACTATATTTTGCTCCAACTATTTTTTGCCAATTAATAATTATCTCAGCTAGTACTGGGTTTTTGTTTTTGTAAATTTTATAAATAATTTTATTAACATTCTCAATTATGGGTTTCATATTATACGGACCTAATTAGAGTAACCCCTACGGTTAATATACCGAGGATAATGCAAATAACAGGATAAAATAAGGATCCTATTGAAAGTAGCATAAGAATAAAATTACATTTTATTATTCTTAGGACAACTACTTTATGGCTGAGACCTTTTTTTACAGCTTTTTGGAAAAAGTGCTGTAAGTGTGGTTGCCAGATTTTTTCTCTTTTTACTAATCTAATTAATAAGGTTAACCCTCCATCGGCGATATAATACAAAGATGATATAACGCAAGCAGCAAATAGCCTGTCGCTCCCAGAAGCAACAGTTAATAAACAAATACCGAGTATAAAACCAAGACTGATGCTTCCTACATCGCCAATAAAAATACTGGCCGGTTGCCAGTTAAATAAAATAAAACCGCATGACCACCCGAGAATTATAGAAGCTACAGTAATAATTGTCCATACGTTTGGAATAATGTCATATTTGATAAAGCAAAGAATTAGTATTACTAGAGAAAGATGGATAGACTCGGAAACTGTTATTCCATCAATTCCATCAAGGAAATTATAGACATTGAGAAAAGTTAACAACGCAAAAGATCCGATGATCAAATCTACATGCAGTGATAACTCACTGTGTAATATTTTATGTGGGTGAATAAGCCACATAACGGCTAAAACAGAACATATTGTATGGATCAATAATCGGAATAATACCGGTACTTCCACTATATCATCTAAGAATGAAATCAGGGCAATCGGAGCAAATATTAAGATAATCTTGCCAGAATTATATAATTCTCCTAAACAAACATATTCAAACGTCGGTAATAATAAACAAAATATTATTACTAATGCTAGCCCACCTCCTCTTGGAGTAGTCTTGGAATGAACCCTTCTATCGCTTGGTTTATCAACAATATTAAATTTGGACATAATGGCTATCAAACATTTTACCAGAATTATTGATGATAAAAAGGATGATAAAATAAGTATTGGAAGCCAAAAGAGGTAATTCATAATAACATATTTGTTTTGAAACTGTAATACTCACCCCTGCCGATAATTACATGATCATGTACACTTACATTTACGGTCTTACAAGCATTAACTATTTGTACTGTCAATTCAATATCTGAGGTAGAAGGTTTTGCGCTGCCGCTTGGATGATTATGAACCAGAATAATTGCTCCGGCCTCGTGAACCAAAATTCTTTTTATTATTTCTCTTGGGTAAACAGGTGTTTGATCAATAGTACCGGTTGCCATTATTTCATCAGCTATCAAGCTATTTTTCTTATTTAGGAATAAAATACGGAATTGTTCGATCTGTAAGTTACCCATATTAAATTTTAAATATTCAAGTAAAGCACCCCATGAGCCAATAATATTCCGATTCATAACTTGGTTTATAAGAACTCTATTCATTAGTTCTTTAATTATCTGTAGGCTTATGAAAAAGTTTTGGTTTACCCCTTTAACTTCAGATAGTTTTTGTCTGCTTGTGTTAATTAAATTATTTAAATTACCAAATTTATTTAATAGCTCTTTCGCCAGGGGCTTTACATCTTTTCTAGGAATTGATTGAAAAAGCATTAACTCGATCAGTTCATAATCGCTAAAGCTATTCGGAGGATTTTTAAGAAACTTATCCTTCTGACGCTTCCTATGCCCAACATAATGCGGCAAATTCTCATTTGGTGTTTGCATATGGGGGGTATAGTAAATTTTTCTCTGAAAGTGTGAAAATTTCCACTCCGCTATCAGTTACTCCAACGGTATGCTCAAATTGTGCAGATAAAGATTTATCCCGTGTAGTTACGGTCCAGCCATCTATTTTGCTTAAAATAGTTTCATAGCTGCCAGCATTTACCATAGGTTCAACAGTAAAAAACATCCCTTCTTTCAACGTAAGTCCTGTATCAGGTTTGCCGTAATGAAGGACTGTTGGTTCATCGTGAAATATCTTACCAATACCGTGGCCAGTATAATCCCTTACTACTGAATAATTATGTTTTTCAACATGTTTTTGAATGGCATGACCGATATCTCCAAGTTTTACTCCCGGTTTTATCATTTCTATACCAATCATCATAGCTTCGTAAGTAATTTGAATAAGTCTTTTTGGTTTAATAGCTATCTCCCCCACATAAAACATTCTGCTGGTATCTCCATGCCAGTCGTCTAATATTACTGTTACATCGATATTAAGTATATCACCTATTTTCAATTTTTTATCCGAAGGTATGCCGTGGCACACTACGTGATTTACTGAAGTGCATATTGATTTAGGAAAGCCTTTGTAGTTAAGAGGTGCTGGTATGCCGCCATTCGAAGTGATAAATTCATGGCATAAATTGTCAAGATAATTTGTGGTCACTCCAGGTTTTACATAATCTGTAATAAAATCAAGAGTTTGCGCAGCTAATTTTCCAGCTGCTCGCATTTTAATAAAATCGTTTTCTTTATGAATTTTCACGGACATTTTACTTAGTAAAACATTTATTTTATTATGCAGATAGCAAGTATAATTGCTTATTAAAATTAAGTCTAGTACCAGTTATGGTTAAGCTTTCAATTTTATGTTAAATATAATAACAAAATTACTGATTTGTATTCAATTTAAGGCAAAATAAAAAATAGACAGTAAAAATTAAGTATGTTACGATTCACTACCTTTAGTTATTTTCCAAAATAAATTTAATCTTAATTTATGCAAGATTTTAAGAAAATTTTTAATAGCACCTCGCTCTTTTCTAAAGTTAGCCATGAATTAAGAACACCGGTCCATGGGATCAAAGGACTTGCTGAGTATCTTCGTAACAACTGGGAAAAACTGGATGAAAAAACCAAAAAATCATGCATGGATGATATATTTGAATCTGCTTGTTCTCTTGAAGATATTGTAGAGAAATTATTTCAACTAGCTAATTTTAGCGATAATAATATAAATTTTCATTTTGAAAAAGCCGATATAATAAAGGTTATTCAAGATGCAGTGGAAAGAAATAATCTTTTTATTACTGATAAGAATGCAGTAAACCTATTTTTGGAGTGCGTAGATAAAGAAATAAAAATTAGTATTGATCAATTTTGGATAAAGCAATTAGTGTCTAATTTAATAAGTAATGCAATAAAGCATTCTCGTGCAAAAAATATTAAAGTTAAGATTAATTCAGAAAAAACTGTGGATAGTAAAAACATGGTTATTTCAGTCATTGATGATGGCGTAGGAATACCATCGAAAGAATTAGGAAGTATATTTGAGGCATTTAAGCAAGGATCAAACATTAATGAATCACTTAAAGGTTCTGGATTGGGTCTTGCTATATGCAAGGAAATTGTTGTTGCACATGGCGGGGAAATTTGGGCAAAGAATAATGAGACAGGTGGTACAAGTGTAAGTTTTTCTTTATCAAAATAGAAAGCTTGAGCCTTATAAATTAACACAAGTGAATCTTACAATATTCAAGAAAATTGTATAAGGATGAAAAATTATTTGAACGAAATTAAATTGAGCATCAAGATTGGATTAATGGTATTAATAGGCCTTTCTGCTTTTGAGGCAAGCGCTGAAATTGTACAAGCATCTTCAGTTAATGATATTAAAACATACACTTCTCAGTTTGAGAGCAAAGACACTCTTGTTTTATTTGACTTGGATTATGTGCTGTTTGTACCGCGAGATAGAGTATTGAGATATGCGGGTGAAGAAAATAATTATCGTTCAAAACACTTCAAAGCTATATTTAAAGATTTTCAAGGAAAAGAGATCCCTCTTGGTAAGGATAAAGTGCCAATGGCTGAGTATTTAATTAGCCAGATTTTATCTTCTAGTAAAGTTGAGTTGGTATCTCTGGACATGCCAAATTTTGTTAATGAACTTGATTCTAAAAAAATGGCTGTTGTCGGATTCACGGCCAACAGCAGTGGAAAATATGGCATTGTTCAGAATGAAGCAGAACTTCATTTATCCCGCCTGAGCTCTCTTGGGTATCATTTTAAAGATAATGGTGATTTATTAAAAGGGGAGTTTCCGGAATGCATCTCTCGTGTTATATTCACGAACAAAGCCGATAAAGGAAAGGTGCTTTTAGGGTTCTTAAAACAATTAAACAAAAATTACAAAAATATCATTTTTGTCGATGATCGATTGAAAAATCTAACTTCAGTACAAAATATACTTAAAGATCATGAAATTAATTACCTCGGTATTCATTATACTGAACTCCAAGATAAAAATGAGGTATTAAATCAGGATATAGCAGATAAACAGTTTCAGGTTTTATCCCAAGAGTATATATGGTTGAGCGACGATGAAGCACAAGCTAGGCTAAATATAAAGCCCGACTGAAAGTCAGAGAGGGCATGGACATATTATAATTTCTACAGAGAGAAAGTTGTGAACAAGGAAATTGCTTTAGAAAAAAATGCTATATTATTTGTAGATGATGAGAAAATTTGCCATACTTTAGTTAACCTTGTAATCCCCAATTTTACAAAATACAAGGTTATAAATGCCCATAATGCTGAAGAAGCTGTTTCCCTTGGCAAGAAATACGCAAATAGTATTTGCTTAGTTTTATCTGATATTATGTTACCAGATATAAGCGGTTATGGAATATATAAAATTTTTAGGAAAGATAAAAAACTAGCTAATATTCCTTTTGTTTTTCAAAGTGGTATTCCGTGCCAAGAAAAAGAATTGAAAAAGCACTTGGCAGACGAATCAGTTCAAATAATTTATAAACCTTATACACAATCTGATTTAGTTGAAATGATATCTAAAGTACTAGGTTAATAGGTAAAATTGTTGAAAAAGAACATAATTTAGTTATCATTAACGCGTTTCTAACCCAAATAAACGATAAAGAAGTGTCAAATAACAGATTTTATATTACAACTCCTATATATTATGTTAACGATGTTCCTCATATAGGTCATGCTTATACGAGCCTTGCGTGTGATGTAATTGCTAGATTCATGAAATTGGCAGGTAAAGAAGTTTGGTATTTAAGTGGTACTGATGAGCATGGGCAAAAAGTTGAAAAATCAGCTCTAAATAATGACCTTTCTCCTCAGGAATTTACTGATAAAATGTCTATAAATTTTAGAAATTTGCTCCAGTCATTAAATATTGCAAATTCTGATTTTATTAGAACTACCGAAGAGAGGCACAAGTTAGGAGTAAAGGCTTTTTGGAATAGATTATACGAAAACGGGGATGTGTATCTTGGCAAGTACTCTGGTTGGTATTCCGTTCGGGATGAAGCATTTTATGATGAGTCTGAATTAACCCCTGAAGGTTTCGCCCCAACTGGAGCTCCAGTTGAATGGTTAGAAGAACCTAGTTATTTTTTTGCTTTATCGAAATGGCAGAATAAGTTATTGGAATTTTACGACGCAAATCCTGAATTTATTATACCTAAAACCAGAAGAAATGAAGTGATAAGCTTTGTAAAAAACGGTCTCATGGATTTATCAATTTCAAGAACTAGTTTTAAATGGGGTATTCCTGTTCCGGGGAATGAAAAGCATATTATTTATGTATGGCTTGATGCTTTAACGAATTATATCTCAGCTCTTGGTTATCCCGATAAGACAGGCAATTACAGCAAATTCTGGCCAGCTGATGCCCATGTTGTAGGTAAGGATATTTTAAGATTTCATGCCGTTTATTGGCCGGCTTTTTTGATGGCCGCCGGTCTTCCTTTACCAAAATCAATTATTGCCCATGGTTGGTGGACTAATGAGGGGCAAAAAATATCAAAATCTCTTGGTAACGTTATTGACCCGTTTAAGCTTATTGAGAATTTTGGTCAAGATCAGGTAAGATATTTCCTGATGAGGGAAGTTATATTTGGTAATGACGGGAATTATGCACACGATAATTTAGTTCAAAGAAACAATACTGAACTTTCTAATAAAATTGGTAATCTGATCCAGCGTACTTGTTCTTTTATCTTTAAAAATTGCGGGCAAAAAATGCCAGATGTTACCAAAAGATTTATAGATAACATGTATCAGGATTCGTTTTTTGTTCAATTAGAGGATATTGTTAAGGATACTATCATCCAAATGGAAAGTTATAACATTAATGCTGTTCTTGACCATATTATATACATAACTGAACAATCAAATATTTATATAGATCGGGAAGCACCATGGGCTCTAAAGAATTCTGATCTTCCTAAAATGAATGAAGTTTTGTATAGAATTGTTGAGACGATTAGATATATTGGCATTTTAATACAACCGTTTATACCTGATTCAGCAGCAAAAATTTTAGACCAACTTAGTGTTCCAGAGGATAATCGTGATTTTAGACATTTAACCCAAGAGTTTGCCATTAAACCTTCTACTAGGATAAGCGAGCCGCTGCCGATTTTTCCAAGGTTAGAAATAAGGAATTAGCAGCAAAAATATGGTCCTGGTAGATTCACATTGCCATTTAGATATGCTCGTAGGGCATGATTCACACGATAATATAATTAAACGTGCGTTTGAATCGAATGTACATTACATGCAGACAATCTGTACAAAACTTGAAGATTTTCCTAAAATTTTGGCTATTGCAGAAAATTATAAAAATGTCTTTGCTTCAGTTGGAATCCATCCAAGTGAAGTAAGGGAAGTAATAAGTGCTTCGGAACTAATTAGCCTTGCTAAAAATAATCGAGTGATAGGGTTAGGGGAAACAGGGTTAGATTACTATTATAATAAAGATATTACGCAGCACAAACTTCAGAAACAATCTTTTGAAGAACATATTAAAGCCTCTTGTGAAAACAAATTACCAATTATAGTTCATACCAGAGAAGCTGAAGACGATACTTATGATATAATAGCTTCATACAAAAAAACTTACAATTTTCCTGGCCTTATCCATTGTTTTACAGCTTCAGAGAGATTTGCTCGAAAAATACTAGATATTGGTTTTTATATTTCAGTTGCTGGAATTGTCACTTTTAAAAATGCTGATGAATTAAGAGCTATTATTAAATTTACGCCTTTGGATAGGCTTCTAGTCGAAACTGATTCCCCATATCTTGCACCAGTTCCTAAAAGAGGTAAAATAAATGAGCCTTCTTATGTAAAATATGTTACAGAAGCGATTGCTGATTTAAAAGGGATAACGTTTGAAAAATGTGCAAAACAGACTACAGATAACTTTTTCACACTGTTTAATAAAGCTTGTCAATTTAGAAATTTCCCCAATGAGATAATTGAGGATAGTTGAGGTTTAACTCTTTATTTCATGAAGAGTTAAACCTCAACTATCCAAAATTTATTATTCCTTACATTTTATCCATAGGAGTTACTCCTATCAGCTCAAATCCACTAGCTATTACCTTTCTTATACTTTCTACCAAGGCTAATCTTGCAGCTGTTAATTCTAGATTATCCTCTATATTAAATCGATAATCATTATTTTCTTTGCCAAGATTCCATATAGAATGAAATCTGGAAGCAATATCAATTAAATAATAGGCAATTCTTTGTGGTTCCCGTGTTATGGCGGATGACGATAAGATTTTTGGCCAAGAAGCAAGAAGTTTAATTAACTGGATTTCTTCTTCTGAATTAAGAAGCGAAAGATTGAACTCTCTATTTGTAAAAACTTCATAAGCTGAAGGAATATTTTCTTTTGCTTTTGCTAAAATGGATTTAGCTCGGACATGGGCGTATTGTACATAAAATACCGGGTTATCTTTTGATTGTTCCTTAACTTTTGTAAAATCAAAATCTAATGTGACATCATTTCTACGGGTAAGCATAATAAAGCGGATGATATCTTTACCCACATCATTTATTACATCGCTAACAGTCATGAAATTCCCACTTCTTTTTGACATTTTAATTGGTTCAGTTCCCTTTACAAAATTAACAAGCTGACTAGTGCGAATGTCACTTTTTACTTTACCTTGACTGAGAGCTTCAATGACAGCTTTTATTCGTTTAACGTAACCGCTATGATCTGCACCTAGTATATAAATTAAACACTCAAAACCTCGATCTATCTTATCCTTGGCGTAAGCAAAATCTGCAGCCAGATAAGACCATGAGCCGTCGCTTTTTTGGATAGGTCGATCTTGGTCGTCGCCATAATTAGAGGACCTGAGCAATAATTGTTCTTTTTCTTGCCAATTTTCATCTATTTTTCCTTTTGGAGGCGGTAAAATACCGTGATATATTAACCCCATTTTAGTCAGAATCGCAACAGCTTCCTCTATTTTACCATTATCATGTAAGCTTTGTTCTGAAGTAAAGACATCGTGTTTAACACCTAGTTTTCCAAGATCGAGTTTAATTAATTCTAACATTTCAGAAACTGCAATTTTTTTGAGCTTCTGACGCATTGAATTCTCATCCATGTCAAGCAGTTTATGGCCATAATCTGTTGCTAGTTTTTTACCTACTACAGCTAAATACTCCCCAGGATAAAAACCTTCAGGGATTATAGCTTTTTCGCCGTTTAAGGCTTCCTTGTAACGAATTAACAAACTGTCAATTAATACATCAATTTGCGAGCCAGCATCATTTACATAATACTCCTTAGTAACTGCGTACCCGCATTTTTTTAGAATATTTGCCAATGCATCTCCATATACTGCTCCCCTAGCATGCCCGATATGCATTGGGCCAGTTGGGTTAGCAGAAACATATTCAACGTTTACTTTTGTTCCTTTCCCAACATTAACTTCCCAGAAATCTTTGTCACCATTGAGTATACTTTTAATACAATCGTGCCATTTTTCTGCTTTTATGGTAAAGTTAATGAAGCCAGGGCCTGCAACTTCTATATGGGCAACATAAGGTATATCAGTTATTAATTCCTTAAATTTAATAGCTATTTCTCTAGGGTTTTCGCCAGTTTTTGCAGCGAGTAACATTGCTATATTAGTTGAGATATCACCGTTTAACGGATCCTTGGGGGTTTCTAGAGTGGCTTGATTCCAAATTTCTGTATCAGCGCATATTTGTAAACATCTATTTTTAAGATCACTTCCTAATTCCTTAAATATATTCATAGATCAGCATTTGCAAATTTTAAATTGTAAAATGACTGATATTGTTTTATTGCATATCTATCAGTCATACCAGCTATATAATCGGCTATTATAGACATTTCTGAATTATTTACATCATCTTTTATCATTTGACGCCAGCTAAAAGGTAATAAGTTTATATTTTCGGCGTATAATTTAAAAAGACTTTTAACAATATTCTGACATTGCAACGTAACGGCTACCACCCGATGATGCTTATAAACTTTTTTAAATAAGAGCTCTTTTATCAGTTTAACTTCATTAACAGTATTTTCAGTAAATTCTACTAATGGACGTCCTAAATCACGTATATCTGATTCTGTTCCAATTTGGTATTTTTTAATATTATCTCTTGTTTGTGATAAGAGGCTGTCTATCAAGTGATGAGTTAACTTACGTGCTACTTCATAAATTAATCTTGCTTTATCTATATCTTTATAATCGTTTCTAATTCTATGAATATATTCAGCTAGTAATTCTATTTCTTCAAGGTCTTTATAAGTTATGATTTCAGCTCCTATACTATCCTCTAGATCGTGAGTAATGTAAGCTATATCATCTGAAAGAGAGGCTATTTGAGCTTCTGCCGAAGAATATTTTGTTAAATCAAGATTGTGTATAGCGTCGTAGTCAACAATATATCTGGAAAAATCTTTTGGAGCAAGTGGGCCGTTATGTTTTATAATTCCTTCTAATACTTCCCAGGTTAAATTCAAACCATTATATGCGGCGTATTTATTCTCTAAATATGTTAAAATCTTAAATGAGTGGGCATTGTGAGAGAAGCCTCCGTAATCTTTCATACATTCATTTAAAGCTTCTTCGCCAGCATGACCGAAAGGTGAATGGCCAAGATCATGAGCAAGAGCTACTCCTTCTGCTAAATCATCGGATAAATTAAGAGCTTTACATAACGATCGTGCAATCGATGATGCTTCTATAGAATGTGTAAGGCGATTTCTATAATGATCGCCTTCGTGGTTAACAAATACCTGCGTTTTATATTGAAGCCTTTTAAAAGAGTTGGAGTGAATTATACGATCTCGATCTCTTTCAAATTCATTTCTATAAGGAGTAGGTTTTTCGGGATATATTCTTCCTCTTGTTTTTTCTGGTATACACGCATATTTCTCGAGCATTGTTGTTTCTCGTTATTTTACTAAGGACACAGCTAGAATATATTAGGATAAAATTTCATATTCAACCGCTTTCTTGCTTATTTAGGTTTTAGCTAACTAATATATTTGAGGGTATTTTTCTAAAATTTGTTCGATTATTGCCTTGGCTATAGGAACGGCAGCTTTTCCTCCACCTCCTCCGTGATCATAATATACTGTTACAGTATATCTAGGGTTATTGGAAGGCGCATAACCAGCAAAAATAGCGTGATTTCTTCGATTCCATGCTATGTCAGATCTACTAAGGTCATCGTCAGTATTTTTTTTAGCTACCACCTGAGCAGTGCCCGTCTTACCAGCCATACTTAATGTGCTATGAGTTAGTCTTCCTGCATAGCCAGTTCCACCTGCCGAATTAACGGTGCTATACAATGCTTCTTTTATAAAAGCTATATGATCTTTTTCTAACCTAAGCTGGACATATTCTGCCGCAGATTTAGCTATCTTAGGGGTGTATAATTTTCCGTCTGTTGCTATAGCAGTTATGAATCTTGCCAGTTGTATAGGAGTACATAATAAAAATCCTTGTCCAATTGACAAATTAAATGTATCTCCTAGAGACCATTTGCTATTAAATTGCTTCTTTTTCCATTCCAACGTTGGAACAAATCCTGTAAGCTCGGATGGTAAATCAATGCCGGTATTTGATCCAAAACCAAATTTTTGTGCTAAATTGATAATCTTTTGAGGTCCTATGATTTTTGCAATTTCAAACATATAAATATTACAGGAGTGTTTTATTGCATCATGCATATTTAAGAAGCCATGACCAGTTTTTTTTCCACATCTAAAACCGTTCCCTCCTAGAGCTGGCCCTCCATTACAATTTATGGTATGAGAAGGGTTTATTCCTGTCTCCAGTGCAGCTAGAATTGTAATTATTTTAAATATTGAGCCGGGAGGATAAAGACTATGAATTGTTTTATTTATCAGTGGTTTATGCGGGTTTTGGATTAACTCAGACCAATATTTATTTGATAGAAAATTAAAATTATTAGGATTATAGGAGGGTGTCGAGCTAGAAACCAAAATACTACCATCCTGGCAATCCATCACAACAGCACTACAACCTTTTGAATTTAAATATGGAGTAATATTTTTTTGTAGCTCTGCATCTATATTCAAATATAGATCAATGCCTGGTAAAGGTTTACTTTCGGATAGCTCCCTTACATATTTGCCATGAGCGTTAACCTCAATCTGTTTATGACCGAAATTTCCCCGCAATGTTTCTTCATAAAATTTCTCTATTCCGTTTTTTCCAGTCCTGAAATTTTCGTCTACAAAGGCAAAATCATTTTTTTCGGTTTTTTCAATTCTCCCCATGTAACCAAGTAAGTGGGCTGTATTTTCTCCATACTTATAAAATCTGATGTTTCCTGTATCAACAAATAGCGATTTTAAAACTTCCTTGCGCTCTTCTATTATTGAAACTTGATGCCAGTCTAGATAATCCATTATTAATACGGGGATTCTTCTACCTGCTCTTTTTATCCTATTACTAACCTCTTTTATTTGTTCCTCGTCCAATTCAAGCATTTCTGTAACATCTTTTAATTCCTCTTCAAAAAACGAGCTAATATTTTTATCTAATAATAACCTAAAACAAGTATTGTTTTTAGCCATTAATTTCATGTGCCTGTCATAAATTTGTCCTCTATTTGGCAACATGATTATCATTCTTATTCGGTTTTGATCTGAAAGTGTTTTGTACTCGTTTTTTTTGATGAATTGCATGTAAAACATTCTGCCTACAAGCAAAAGTAAAAAAGCAAATTTGCCAGCTCCGATTATAAAAGCACGCCTAGAAATAAGCTGCCCTTTAATAGTATTTTTATCCAGCATATCTGGTTAATGCAGTAAAAGGTTTGTGGATTAGAAATCGTAATATTGGATATGAAAAGATTGTCGTTAGGTAATAAAAATAAATTGAGAATCCTTCAAAGCCATAATTATTTTTTGCCAGGAAAATTATATACCTAAAGCCAATAAGGAGCAAACTATATGCACAAAAAATTAAGATATTCGTAATTTCATCCTTTAGAATAAACCATCTGCTTGCATAATTTAGTATGAGATTTATAGTAATAAAAGCAAAAGAATTAAGGCCAACTGGCACTTGATATATCTGATCTATTATGATACCAATAATAAATAATATCCAGGGTCTAATAGTAGTATAAGTTGAGAAATAATAAATAACTATTAAATCCACCGCAGGAAAAATTTCACCAAACATGTTAACTAAACCTAGTTTATATAGCTTTAATGGTATTAAACAAATCAAAAGGATATAAAATCCTAAAATAAGAGTTAATACCGCTTTGATCGATAATTTATACATAATTAATTAGTGTGCAAGTTACTGTGTTGGTGCAGGCTAGCATTCATAATTAAACCAAAACTAATAAGCATTGATACCATCATTGTACCACCATATGAAATAAATGGTAACGGCACTCCGACTACTGGCATCATACCCATTACCATGCCTATATTAATAAACACGTGGCTAAAAAATATTGATGTTAGACCTATCACCATTAACTTTGTAAATATTGATTTAGTGTTAATTGCAATAGCTAGTGAACTGAGAATCAGCATAAAATATAGTATCACTAAAACTAAACCACCAACAAACCCAAGTTCTTCTGTTAGGAAAGAAAAGATAAAATCGGTGGTATATTCCGGTAAAAAACTTAAATGGCTTTGTGTCCCATTTAATAAACCTTTCCCCCAAAATCCTCCTGATCCTATAGCTATTTTTGATTGAATAATGTTATATCCTGCTCCGAGTGGTTCTCTATCTGGGTTCAAAAAAATTAACACACGATTTTTTTGATAGTTATGTAATAAAGTCCAAACGATTGGTAGTAAAATTAAACTGCCAATACCTACGATAACAAAATATAACTTCTTAACCCCTGCCGCAAAAAAAATAATAGTTGCAACTATTATGGTAATTATTCCAGTTCCAAGATCTGGCTGTTTAATAATTAGGAATGCTGGAATTAGCACTCCAATTATAGGAAGAATTAAATTGTAAATAGAGGAAATATTTTGTTCCTTACTGCTATGGAAATATCTGGCAAGCATTAGCACTATAGCTATTTTAGTTGGTTCTGATGGTTGGATGTAAAAAACCCCAAGGTCTATCCATCGTGTTGCTCCCATTACTGTTTTCCCAATAATTGCTACTGCAATTAAAAGTAGCAAAACGAAAAAATATAAAAAATACGAGAATTTATAGATAAATCTAGTATCTACCATAGAAATTATGAAAGCTAAAGGCATAAAAATCGAAAAAATTATTATTTGCCTATACGCCCATGGCTCTATTTGCCCACCTGCAGCAGAGTAAAGAATTACAAAACCGTAAATACAAATAACTGTTATTAAAAATGGTATAGAAAAAGGTATCTTTTGTAGCTTAGTTACAAATTTTTCTTTTATAGAATAACCCATTTACTGTTTTTTCTCTTGAGTATAAACAATTTTGGATTTTGGGAAAATAATTTTTACAGTTGTTCCCTTTCCGTATGTACTATCTATAGTTAGAATTGCTTCATGAGCATCTAATAGCATTTTAACTATAGGTAATCCTAATCCATAAGATCCCCCTTTCTGGTAATCTTCTCTATGAATTGTGCCGTACTTGCTTAGGGCTATAGGTATTTCTTCTTGTTTCATTCCTATTCCTTGATCACTAATTGTTATTACCATTTGACTTTGGTCCATTTTTACTACGATGTTAATAGCAGTATTTTTACTAGAGTATTTTATACTGTTACTAATTAAATTATCTATTACTTGGGCAATTCTTTTCTTATCACAAATTAGTAAAGGTAAATTTGGTTCAAAATTAGTTATTATAGAGATATTATTTTTTCCTACATAAAATTCTACGACTCGAGTTATTATATCTCGTACCTTATTTAAAGAGTTAACTATTTTAAATTGACCTTCAATTATTTGATTCTCATCTAAAATATCAGTAATAAAATCAAGGATGATTTGGGCGTTGCTGTATATTCCTTCAACATATTTGGTATATTCTGTTGGGATCTTTCCGAATAATCCTTTTGACATGATTTCTGAGCCAGTAACAATAAAACCTAAAGGGGATCTTATTTCGTGGGCTGTAAAAGCAAGGAAATCAGTTTTGGTTTTGGTTGCATTATTTGCTAAAATTGTTGCTTGCTCAGCTTTTGTTCTAAGTAAAGTTTCTCTTTTATAAATTGCAATAATAATTATTAAACAAACGCCGGCTAGAAACACGACTTCAAGAAACTTTTTTATAATATTCTGAACTATATTGTTCTTTATAAAGTCATTGTCAATATTGATAATAACCGTAAAAGGAAAATCCTCTAGTGGTTTTATAAAATAATTCAACCCATTTGCCATATCAAGGTATGAACAATCTTGATTAAGAGCTCCTCGATTCTGATCTTGTTTCTTCAAAAGCTGTAACAACTGAGGAGATAGTTTATCATTAATATCTGCGATTTTATCTATTATCGGTTTTGATTTAGCAACAATATCAAAGTTTTTGTCGACTATTATAAAATTGACACTTGAATCTTTTTTACGGTTATTTAGGTTTTGAACCAAAGTATCAATATCATAGCTTAAAACAACTGCTCCAATAAAATTTTTTGCTAACTTATCAAATATTGCATTAACTAATTTTAAACTATGATTGTCGAAAGTTTTATTAATACGAAAATCTACATAACTTTTGATCTCTTTGTTATCACCAATTTTGTGGACTATATCTTCTACAAAATATAGTTTTTTTGGATTTGCTGCAATACCGCCAATGCTTGTTACTAATTCTAGATATTCGTTGTTAACCTAGCTGTATTTACGCCATCCAAATAGCGAATTGAAGTGTCTAGATAGAAAATACGTTTTGAGAGTTTTTCTAATATATAACAAATCTGTAGGATTGGTTTTTATATTTCTGCCTATTAGTTTTATAAAATATTTAGAATAACTTAATTGGTTTGAAAAAATTGTTTTTAACGAATTAGCTTCTTTCGACATTTCCTTTAATAATAGAGACTTTTCATTTGAATATATTCGAATGAAATTTACCAAAGTTAAGATTATTACCATAGTGATAACAATAAACGTAATTATTTGGATATTTACATTATAATCATTATGCTGGTTTTCAGTGTTATCCTGGTTAAAACTCATAAATTGTTTTTAATTGCTGGCTTTATACTGTAAAATGACCCAAATTTAATTTGGTTTGCTTGGAATATGAAATTATCATTATTTAATACACTTACAAGAAAAAGGGAAGTTTTTAATCCATTAGATGCCAATTTGGTAAAAATGTATGTTTGTGGTCCGACAGTTTATGATCACCCCCATATCGGTAATGCGCGATCGGCAGTGGTATATGATGTTTTATACAGAATTCTGATGAAACTGTATGGCTCAAGTAATGTTTTATATGTAAGAAATATTACCGATATTGATGATAAAATCATAGATAGGGCTTCTAAACTTAATGTTCCGATATCGGAATTAACAAGGCAAACTATTATTGATTATAATGATGATATGGAGTATCTGGGCTGTTTAAAACCCACTAAAGAGCCGAAAGCCACAGAGTGTATTTCGCAAATGATTGATATAATTCAAAAATTATTGGATATGGGATTTGCATATGAATCTAACAAGCATGTTTATTTTAATGTTTCTAGAGCAAAAAATTATACAGCATTTTCCGGTAGAACTACTGAGGAAATGAGAGAAAGCGGAAGGATTGAAAATGATATAAACAAAAATAACCCAGAAGATTTTGTTCTGTGGAAGCCAGCTAATGAGAAGGATGACGAATCAGTTAAATTTATGAGTCCATTTGGAATGGGAAGGCCGGGATGGCATATAGAATGCTCTGCAATGAGCCATACATTTCTTGGTTCTACCTTTGATATCCATGGAGGGGGAATAGATTTAATTTTTCCACACCATACCAATGAAATTGCTCAGAGTTGCTCTGCTTTTCCTGGTTCTGAGTATGCAAGATATTGGGTGCATAATGGTTTTTTAACTGTCGATAATGAGAAAATGAGTAAGTCTATTGGTAACTTTATAACAGTTAAAGATCTTCGGGATAAGCAAATAAAAGGTGATATAGTACGGCTTTGCTTGATGACTGCGCATTACCGCAAACCTTTAGATTACAATAAAAAAGCACTTAATGATGCAGAAAAAATGCTTAATTATTGGTATCGTATAATTGGGGAGCTACCTCTTAATACTGAGGGTTCAACTAAATTAGATTTCACGGATATAGATATTCCTAAAATATTTTTTGATAGCTTGTTAGATGATTTAAATACTCCACTAGCTATTAAATTAATTAATGATTTTGCCAAAGAATTCCATAAAACCGATGATTATAAAGTTAAAATAGCCGCAGCTAAGAAAATGATGTATTGTGCCCAATTTTTCGGTTTGATTCGTTTAGACTGCAACAATTGGTTTAAGGGTGATCTTGACCATAATTCTATTGCTCAATTAATCCAGCAGAGGACAAATGCTAAAAAACTAAAGAACTGGCAATTAGCTGACCAAATAAGAAGTAATTTACTTGAACTGGGTATCGCTATAGAAGACAAACACGATGGTACGACTATTTGGAAAAAGGTTAATAAAGGTTAAATCTACAGCGCAAGTCAAAATAATACTTGAAAAACCTCTTAAAAATTCTATAAATAATGCTCTAATTCTAACAATAAATACAGGTTAAATTATGGCAGTAGAATATACTTTTTCAATTATAAAACCAGATGCAACTAAAAGAAATCTAATAGGAAAAATAAATTCTTATCTTGAGAGTGCGGGTTTAGAAATTGTAGCTCAAAAAATGGTTAAATTAACAAAAGAACAGGCAGAAGAATTTTATGTCGAGCATAAAGCGAGGTCATTTTTTTCAGGTTTAATAGAATATATGATTTCTGCTCCCGTTGTCTTACAAGTTCTAAAAGCAGAGAATGCGGTAGCTAAAAATAGAGAAATAATGGGCGCTACTAATCCTGCAGATGCAGCAGCAGGAACTATAAGAAAAGATTTTGCTATAGATATAGAAGCTAACAGTATCCATGGTTCTGATAGTGTTGATAGTGCTAAGAGAGAAATAGCCTTTTTCTTTAAAAAAGAAGAAATTTTGAAATAATGTTTCACGTGAAATGAAAAGATTTGATGTAATTATTGTAGGTGGTGGACATGCCGGTTGTGAGGCTGCTGCAGCAGCTGCACGAGCCGGAAGCGCTACTTTACTGATTACTTTTAAACCGGAAAATTTAGGTGAGATGTCTTGTAATCCTGCTATAGGTGGAGTTGGTAAGGGAACCTTAGTTAAGGAAATAGACGCCCTTGATGGCATAATGGCAAGGGTCATAGACAAAGCCGGTATTCATTACAAAATGCTTAATGAAAGCAAAGGCCCGGCTGTATGGGGACCAAGAGCTCAAGCTGATAGGTTATTGTATAAAAAAGCAATGGTTGCTACCTTGAATGATTATATTAATTTAACTATTCTATATGATTCTGTTGAAGACATAATAATTAAGGAAGGTAAGGTAACAAGTGTAGTAACTAGAAAGTCTGGCAATATTGAGTGTTCTTCAATTGTCCTAACAACAGGAACTTTTTTATCTGGTTTAATTCATATTGGTCAAACAAAGATACCTGCGGGTAGAGTAGGAGAAGAACCTTCTTACGGTTTGTCAAAAACTCTTCGTAATAATAATTTTACAGTAGGAAGGCTAAAAACAGGTACTCCGCCAAGAATTGATGGTAGAACCATTGACTACAGTAAGGTTGAAGTCCAACCTGGAGACTTATTACCTCGACCGTTTTCGGAGCTTATTGATAAAGTGGAAGTTTCTCAAATCAATTGCTACATTACAAGAACCACTAATACTACTCATCAAATTATTAAAGATAGCTTACATTTATCTGCAATGTATTCTGGCCAAATTGAAGGCATAGGACCTAGGTACTGTCCTTCCATAGAAGATAAAATAGTTAAATTTGCTTCTAAAGACAGTCATCAGATTTTTCTAGAACCGGAAGGATTAAATGACCACATTGTTTATCCTAACGGTATTTCTACGTCCTTACCTGAAAATGTTCAAATTGAAATTTTGAAATCGATACCAGGTTTAGAAAATGCAAAAATGATTAGACCGGGCTATGCTATTGAATATGATTTTGTAGATCCTCGGGAACTTTTAGATACATTAGAAACGAAAAAAATAAAAGGGTTATTCCTTGCAGGCCAAATAAATGGTACTACCGGTTATGAAGAGGCTGCTGCCCAAGGGATAATAGCTGGTATTAATGCTGCTTTTTCTGCCCAAAATCGGGAAAAATTTACTTTAACACGAGCGGATGCGTATATAGGAGTTATGATTGATGACCTTATAAATTTCGGTACGGTTGAACCATATAGAATATTTACCTCTCGTTCCGAGTATAGGCTCACTTTAAGGAGTGATAATGCAGATATTAGGCTTACCCCTTTAGCTATAACTGCTGGTATTGTTTCTGATTTTAGGAAGAATAAATTTGAAGAAAAGGTAGCCAAAATAGAAAAATTAAAACACCGGCTTGATAAGCTTAGTTTAACTACTAGTGAACTTCAAAAAAAGGGGCATATAATAGCACAAGATGGTTCTCATAAAACAGCCTTTATTCTACTCGGTTTACCAGAATTTGGACTAGAAAAAACTTTGCAATTCTTTCCGGAATTAAAAGAAGAAAATATTAATCATTTGAAGTACCACGAAACTGAATCAAAATACTCTTCTTATTTAAAAAGGCAATTAGCTGATATAAAGTTGTTTACACAAGAAGAAAATTTAGAAATTCCTCAAGATATTGACTATAACTCTATTAAGAGTTTATCTGTAGAAACTAGAGAAAAACTCAATTTTCATAAACCAAGATCTATAGGTGCAGCACGGAGAATATCTGGCGTTACTCCTTCTGCCCTTACTACCGTAATAATTTACTTAAAAAGTAAATATAACAAATGATAATTGATAACTTAAATGTTTCACGTGAAGTAAAGGAAGCTCTGTTAAATTATCAAAATTTATTACTTAAATGGAATAAGGCAATCAATTTAATATCAAGGAATTCTGAGAAAGATATTTGGGCAAGACATATTTTAGATTCTTTGCAATTGCTGAAATATATTGATTTTTTAGACAATATTATAGATATTGGTTCTGGAGGAGGCTTTCCTGGTATTGTTTTATCTATTGGGGGAGTAAAAAATATAGCACTTGTGGAATCTGACAAAAAAAAGTCAGTTTTTTTAGCCCGAGCTGCTAAATTATCCTTAAATAAAATTATTATAATTGACAAAAGAGTAGATGAAAAATTTACCATGAATTGCGATATTCTAACCTCAAGGGGGTTTAGTAGTATAAATAATATACTGGAAGTAACTACAGGGATAAAAATACAAAAAAAAATGTTATTGCTAAAAGGTAAGAATTATGAGAAAGAAATAACAGAGGCTCAAAAAAATTGGCTATTCGACATTAACCTCCATGACAGCATCACCTCACGGGAAGGTAAAATCGTTGAAATATCTAACATAAAAAAATTAGTATGAAGGCAAGGGTTATCTCAGTTGTGAATCAAAAAGGAGGAGTGGGTAAAACTACGACAGCTGTGAATTTAGCTACCATTTTTGCTGTTATGGATAAAAAGGTTTTAATTATTGATATCGATTCGCAAGGTAATACTAGTAGCGGCCTTGGAATAAAACAGACTGAAAGAAAAATTACCTCTTATAACGTGTTTATCGGATTAAATTCTATCCGTGATGCTATTCTTGCTACAGAAGTACCTAATCTATCAATTGTGAGTGCAAATACAAATCTGGCTGCTATTGAGCTTGACTTAATACATCTTAAAAACTATGAAAATATTTTGCTAGAAAAACTTGAGGAAATAAAAAATGACTTCGATTATATAATTATTGATTGCCCTCCTTCTCTTGGTTTGATTACATTAAATGCTTTGGTAGCCTGCGATGAGGTTTTAATACCAATGCTTTGTGATTTTTATTCGCTTGAAGGCTTAAGCCATTTATTAAAAACTGTAGAAATTATAGAAAAAAAAATGAATCCGGGAATAAAAATAGGTGGTATTCTGTTTACAATGTATGATAAAAGGAACAAGTTAACCGAGCAGGTAGAGAATGATGTAAGAGCATGCCTTGGTAAACTAGTTTATAAAACTACAATACCAAGAAATGTTAAGGTTTCCGAAGCCCCTTCTCATGGTAAAGCTGCAATTATATATGATTATAGATGCTCTGGTTCAAGAGCTTATATAGATCTTGCTAAGGAAATTATCGATAACGAAGTAAATAAAGAGCTTAAGACGGCTTAAAAGAGGTAATAGAACATGAATAATAGGGTTTTAGGGAGAGGGTTATCATCATTACTGAAAGAAGAAGTGTTACCAGTAGATACAGGGACTACTCAAAATAACCTTTTAAATATTGAACAAATTGAAGTAGGGAAATACCAGCCACGTAAAAATTTTAATGAAGAAAAACTACGAGAATTGGCTAATTCAATAATAAGTAATGGATTAGTACAACCGATAATAGTTGGGCCAACTGTTAATGGTAAATATCAAATTATAGCAGGAGAAAGAAGGTATAGAGCTTGTAAAATGGCTGGTTTGGCAGAAATTCCTGTAATAATTAAGAATTTATCCAATAAGGAGATTCTCGAAATTGCCCTAATTGAAAATATCCAACGCGAAGAATTAACAGCCATAGAAGAAGCCGAAGGATATGAGAGATTAATTAAAGAATTTGGCTATACTCAAGCAGAGCTAGCAGATGCAGTTGGTAAAAGTCGCAGCCATGTAGCAAATTTATTAAGGTTAAATAGTTTACCGGTATCTATTAAGCTTATGGTTGATAACGGCCAACTCAGTATGGGTCATGCAAGATGCTTGATTGGTCTTGAGAATGCAGAAGAATTGGCCGGTAAAATAATAGCAAATGATTTAAATGTTCGCCAAACCGAGGAGCTAACTAGAAAAAATGAGGTATCACACAGAATAAGAAAGCAAAAACCTCACAATATCCAAGTCCTTGATGTAGATAATGACCTTGTAATCCTAGGCCAATCGCTTAGTGAAAAATATGGAGTAAAGGTTGTGGTTGAAAATTCATGGAACGGCGGTAAAATATCTTTTTATTACTCGAACCTTGAAGAACTTGATTCAATTCTAGCAAAAATCAACTGAATATGAAAATATTTTTAGATAGTGTAGATCTCACTGAAATAAAAAGATTTAATGAGTATGGAATCATTGATGGTATTACCACTAATCCCACTTTGATGTCTTCTGTATCAACGGGTTTTACAGAAATTATCTCTAAACTTACTACCGTTGTGAAAGGAGATATTAGCATAGAAGTGGTATCTAATGATTATGCTAGTATGATTGTAGAAGGAAATAAAATTCTAGAAATAAATGATAATCTAGTAATTAAACTGCCTTTGACGTGGGATGGGATAAAGGCTTGTAAATATTTTGCAAAACAAAATATTAAAGTAAATATGACTTTATGTTTTTCTCTGAATCAGGCATTATTAGCAGCTAAAGCTGGGGCGGCTTATGTTTCTCCATTTGTTGGTAGGCTGGAAGATATTGGTAAAGATGGAGTAGGGTTGATTGCTGATATAAGGTCCGCATACAATAATTATGGAATTAAAACAGAAATACTTGCTGCATCAATTCGCACTCTTAAGCATATCGAACAAGTAGCGCTTTGTGGGACTGATGTGATTACTGTACCGGCTAAGGTCTTATCAGAAATGGTTAGTCATCACTTAACTGATGTTGGCCTGAAAAAATTTAACGAAGATTGGGCAAAGTCTGGAAAACAAATTTAAATTAACTATCAAGAGAATAAATAATGTCTTATCAATACGTTTATGTTATGAAGGGCTTGAGCAAGGCCGTCAATGGTAAAGAAATTTTAAAAGAAACCTGGTTATCATTTTTACCAGGAGCTAAGATTGGCATAATAGGTCATAACGGGGCTGGTAAGTCAACTCTTCTTAGGATTATGGCCGGCCTTGATAAAGAGTATGAAGGAGAAGCTTTTGTTGCTGAAGGTATAAAAATTGGTTATTTACCTCAAGAGCCTCATTTAGATCCTGAAAAAAATGTTTTTGAAAATATTATGGAGGGGTTAAAAGAGAAAACTGCTTTGCTTAATGAATTTA
This sequence comes from Candidatus Megaera polyxenophila, assembly GCF_029982035.1. NCBI lineage: Bacteria > Pseudomonadati > Pseudomonadota > Alphaproteobacteria > Rickettsiales > Rickettsiaceae > Candidatus Megaera > Candidatus Megaera polyxenophila. The sequence goes on along the minus strand of NZ_CP104166.1, from coordinate 729,974 downwards.
ACGAGGTTAGTAATAAGTTTGCTGAAGAAATGTCTGATGATGAAATGAATGATTTACTTGCGCGTCAGGCAGATTTGCAAGAAAAAATAGATATATGCGACGGTTGGGGAATTGAAAGAGAAATAGAGATTGCTATGAACGCTTTACGCTGCCCTGCTAAAAATGCCAATATAAATCAGATATCAGGAGGCGAAAAACGTCGGGTTGCTTTATGTAAGTTGCTTCTTGAAAAACCTGATATGATTTTACTTGATGAACCGACTAACCATTTAGACGCGGAATCAGTATCTTGGCTTGAAACTTATTTGAAAGAATATAAAGGAACTGTTGTTGCAATTACCCATGATCGTTATTTTTTAGATAATGTTGCAGAATGGATATTAGAGATTGATAGAGGTAATTGTGTGCCTTGGCATTCCAATTACTCAGCTTGGTTAAAGCAAAAACATGAAAAAATCAGCAAAGAGGAAAAGGAAGAAGGAGATAGATCCAAACAACTAAAAAAAGAACTGGAATGGGTTCAAGCTTCTCCAAAAGGACGCCAAGCAAAAAGTAAAGCACGGATAAATGCTTATCAAGAGTTGCTTAATAAAAAGAGAGATGAAGTTAATGGAACTGCTCAAATTATTATACCAAATGGCCCAAGGCTGGGAGATTTAGTTATTGAGGTTGACAATTTATCGAAAAAATTTGGCGATAAAGTGCTACTTTCCGATTTTAGTTTTAGAGTTCCCCCTGGAGCGATTGTTGGTATAATTGGGCCTAACGGGGCTGGTAAATCCACGCTGTTTAATATTTTAACTGGTAAAATACAGGCTGATAGTGGAAAAGCTAATATAGGGGATACTGTAAAACTTGGTTATGTAGATCAGTCAAGAGATCACTTAGACGATGAACTCATTGCTGGTTTCATAGTTTAAAAACGGGTGGGTTTTTATTCTCGTCGATAAGATTTTGGAACTGCAGCTTTTGTATTGGAATTTTTGATGATTTTATAATCAAATTGCTTAATTTTTGGCAATTTGGGCAGTATTCTCCCTTTAGCTTCATCCGCACCTTGTTTAATCCATGCTTAGCCGTTATCCACAAAAATGCCGCAGGTTAACCATGCTGTAGGCTATAGTTTTCAGAGCATAATGGTTTATGCTGTGGAATTCAAATCTCAGTAACAACCGTTTGAATTTATCTTCCCAGGCAAATATTCTCTCTATCGTTCTAAACCTTTCTTTAAAGATTTTCCGGCAAAAAGTTTGCTTTCTTCCTCGCTTAGATTTCTTGCGACTCCTTTTATTCTCTGGCATATTAGGAGTCATGCCAAGATTAAAAATTGCTTTACGATTTTTACGTGAATTATATACACCATCTAAGCTCATGGTACTTTCCTTGAGATCTATACCTATTAGTTTTACAATCTTTTTTAAGTTTGATATTGCAGGAGTAAGCAGGATTCCTTCATTCCTATTACCCGGAGCAGTAACAAAAGGCGCAATAACATTGCAGTTTCTATCACAAAACGGTACAACCTTGTCTCCTTTAGTGTGTTTATGACCATTATACCCTAAGTTGTCACCCCTTTTTTAGCAGAAGTACAAGTACCATCACCATGTAATATATCAGTATCAAGCATTCCAGCTTTAAATAACCTTGCCACCGAAGCTTCGAAAATCTTATCAAAGCATCCGTGCTTAACCCAGAACTTAAAAGCATTATAGATATTAGTATAGTGAATTTCTGGCATGCCGTCTTTATTTTTGTCTATTGGTATCTGTTCCCATTGGCAACCAGTATGCATGAGTTTAAGAATGTAATTAAATAATTTGAAAAATGATATCTTTTTACTTGGACCACGTGTGCCTTTTTTAAGATGCGGTAAGACAAATTCGTTAAATTCATCTTCTCTCAAAACAGTAGGAAGCTTGTTGTATCGTCTAATTCTGCTCATTCTATTTGGTTACTTAAATAAAATTAATGAATACTCAATATATCTACAAACCTTTTAAATACAAGGCTATAATGGTTTTATTTCGTAAAAATTCAAACCCGCAATGAGTTCATCGATAGATTTACTCATCATTGCAAAATAATTGAAACTGGCAATAAAAGTTTTAGAGGAGCTAATAATGTAAAGTAGTAAATCAGTATTGTAAGGCACGACGTATATAAATATTATCTAATTCTTAATATTAATATGGTTAATATTTATACTAAAATAGTTTGAGGTTTTGTCTGTTTTTTTGGGTATTTACGGGGGCAATAGTTCATTACAATAGGGGGGCACAAGCTAGTTACAATTTACATTCTGAACCTGTCTATGTTCTAACTCTAAAAGATGTAAACCTTCTCTTTAACTTAATAATTGCTTTGCTATAAGTTGGATTTCTGTCCGTATTGATGGTTTTGGGATGAACATATTTCTCCATGAATTCCAATGCTTTACTTAAAAAACTCCTAGCTGTATTGATACTGCGGGTACTTGATAAATAGAAATCAATGGTGTTACCATCTTTATCCAAAACTCGGTAAAGATATGCCCATTTACCCTACCTTAATATAAGTTTCATCAATTCTCCAACTAAGTCCTAATTTAGGTTTCCAATACTATTTTATAGAACTAGTACCTCATTTTTATTAAGAGCAATTATTTTATCCCTTTACCTCTTTATTTGCAAAAGGGACTTATTTTCATAGTGTTATTTGTTTAAAGTTAAAATAATCTCATTTAACCTATCTACAATATACTGTTGATGTGCTTCACTAAGATAAGGATGCATAGGAATACTTAAAACATTTTCAGCTAAATGCTCGCATACTTTTAGACCACCTTTTTCAGCTATAGGGTAGCGATTGTACGCTTTTTGTAAATGCAAAGGCTTGATGTAATAAACAGAAGTTGGTATACCAACTTCTTTACACTTTAGCATTAACTCAGACCTATCAATATTTTCGGGAAGGACCATCGTGTATTGAGCCCAAACAGAAGTTGCACCTTCAATAACTTGAGGTTTTTTTAGTATATCAGTAATATTATCATTGTAATATTTAGCTATTTTTTGTCGGGCAGCAATTTCGTTTTCAAATATTTTAAGCTTTTCAATAAGTATAGCAGCTTGGATAGTATCCAAGCGACCATTTATACCTATCATCACGTTATCATATTTGTCTGATCCTTTCCCATGTATCTTTAAGCTTCTTAGTTTGGTTGCTAATTCATCGTTGTTAGTAAATACCGCTCCCCCATCGCCGTAACACCCAAGTGGTTTAGCAGGAAAAAAACTGGTGGTAGTTATATCTCCGATATTTCCTACTCTACGGTTTTTATAATAAGCCCCAAAAGCTTGGGCTCCATCTGCCATAACCCAAAGGTTATGCTCTTTAGCTATAACTGCAATGCTATCATAATCAGCAGGCTGGCCGAACAAGTCTACTGGAATAATACACACCGGTCTTAACCCAAGACTTTTCGAAAGTTCTATCCCTTTATTCAAACTTTCAACATTTATATTATAAGTTTCTGGGAGGACATCAATAAAAATTGGAGTAGCTCCGACTAAAGCTACTACTTCAGCGGTAGAAGCAAAAGTAAAGCTAGGAACAAAGACTGCATCACCTGGACCTACTCCAAAAGCCATTAAACCGAGAGCTAAAGCATCAGTTCCATCAGAACAAGTAATTGAATGTTTAACTCCACAAAAAGAGGAAAGGTCTTTCTCAAGTTCTGCTACTTCAGGACCCATTATATATGTGCCGTGATCTAAAACCTTTTTTATAGCTTCATCTATTTGAAGCCTAATTTTTTTCTGTTGCTCTTGTAGATCAATAAAATTGATTATAGGTATTTCAACGCCGTTTTCAGATAAATTATGCTTTGACCACATTACTTCCCTCAAGATTTTCATTTTTGAATATGTTTCTTGTATCAATTATAAGGTTAGAATTCTCTATAACCGTTTTATAATCTACCGAATCATGATCCGTACATACAACTATTGCATCATGAGACTTTAGAGCTTCAATAGTTAGTGATATTGATTTCATTCCTACTAACCGAGGATATTCACTATCATGATCTATAGTACTAATTAATGGATCGTAATAATCTACTTCTGCTTTGTTATCTAAAAGATCTTGTATAATTTTTAACGAAGGACTCTCTCTCAAATCATCTACATTCTTTTTATACGCAACTCCTATAACTAGAATTTTACTATTCCTTAGTCCTTTACCGAAACGAAGATCCATTTCTTTACGAAGTTTCTCTATGACATAATCACCCATTTGTTTGTTAATGTTCCCACTTAACTCTACAAGTTGTGTAGGCATGCCAAATTCTCTGGCTCTCCATGTTAGATAAAAAGGATCAATAGGTATACAATGCCCTCCAAGGCCAGGACCAGGATAAAAAGGCATATAACCAAAAGGTTTAGTCTTAGCTGCATCAATAACTTCCCATATATCTATATCCATTTTAGAAAATATACACTTTAATTCATTTACAAGCGCAATATTTACAAAACGAAAAATATTTTCTGTTAGTTTGACAGCCTCCGCAGTAGCAGAGGTACTAACTTCAGCAACTGCAGTGATTATTTGCTTGTAAAAAATAGTAGATAGTTCTCTAGAATCGTCATCATCCGCTCCTACCACCTTAGGTATTGTTGAAGTATTATATGCAACATTACCGGGATCTTCGCGTTCAGGAGAATAAGCCAAATATATATCTTTTCCTATTTTTAGACCACTTTGTTCAAGCATAGGAGATAATAACTCTTGTGTAGTACCCGGATAAGTAGTTGATTCCAGTATAATCAGTTGTCCTTTCCTGAGTTGTGACGCTATTGTTTTAGTTGCCGAAGAAACATAGTTCATATCAGGTTCTCTATTTTTCGTAAGCGGTGTTGGAACACATATAAGTATTATATCCATTTTAGCAATATCATGCTCATTAGTAGTCGGAAAGAACTTTGAGCTCTTATTTAACGATACTATGTCTTCATTACTTAACGTTTTTATGTATGTCAGACCGGCGTTTAATTTTTCTATTCTCTTTATGTTCTTGTCAAAACCAATACAATTATAACCTTGGTTAACTACTGCACGGGCTAATGGCAGGCCTACATAGCCTAGGCCCATTATACCTATGGTACATTCTTTACTGAGTATAGCTTGGGCTAACTCATGTTTCTGATTAGCACTTTCAACCACTTTTGTTTCTTTAGATTCCATATTGTTTTTTTATTAGCTTATAAAAATGAATTGTATTTATTTAAGATATTACTTCTTCAAGTTCATTGTCGGAATTTAACCTGTATTTTCTGTTCTCAAGAGGGCATAAGAGATCTTCTCCTAATCTATTTCCTGAGTGGCTCATCCATCCGATTTGGCGCGCAGGATTACCTACAACTAAAGCATGGGGTTTAACATTCTTTGTCACAACAGCACCCGCTCCAACAAAACTATATTTTCCCAATTCTACACCACAAACTATTGTAGCATTTGCTCCTATGGTAACTCCTTTTCTAACGTAAGTTTTTCTAAATTCATCCTTACGTTCTATTTCAGATCTAGGGTTGTTTACATTGGTAAAAACGCAAGATGGCCCGCAAAATACACCCTCTTCTAAAACCACGCCGTTATATAAACTGACATTATTTTGGATCTTACAGCGGGCGCCCACTACAACATCTGGTCCTATCATGACATTTTGCCCAATAACGCAATTTTCTCCAATTTTCGTACCTTTAAGTATATGGGAAAAATGCCATATTTTTGTACCTGCACCTACCACGCAGCCACTATCGACAATTGCAGTTTCGTGGACAAAATAACTATTGTCCTTTAATTCTAAATTAACCGAACCCTTTTTTTTTAAAGAAATTTCAGCTGCGTCTAAAACTCTTAAAACTTTTAATCCTTCTTCACCAGAAGTTAGAGGATTTTTATTTTCTATAATGGAATTTAAAAAATGTTGGCATTCATTTTTTAAAGGCTCGACTTCATTTAACTCAACAGGAATAGGGTTAGATTTTTCTATAACGGGAAAGCTATTTTCCCACTTAACTTTATGATTATATAGTTGCAGTTTCTTTTCCCATGGCAGGCAATCATCAAAAACTGCAATGGACTTGTCTCCGATAACTACAAATCTTTGTTCTTTATAAGGATGAAACCATGAAACAAATATATGAGCCTTAAGACCGTTCTTGAATAATAAGTGCAACGTTGCTATATCTTCTATTTCTTTATCAAAAAAAGAAGAACCGGAAGACCAAACCTGGGCAGGTTCACTATCAACAATACCTAGCACCATTGATATATCGTGTGGAGCGAAGCTCCAGAGAACATTTTCTTCTGTTCTTATTTTTCCTAGACTAAGCCTATTAGAATATATGTATTGTAATTTCCCTAATTTATTTTCTGAAACCAGTTGTTTTAATTTTTGATAAGCAGGGTGGTATTGCAAAAGATGACCTACCATTAGCTTTTTATTGACTTTATTTGCTATTAAACAAAGCTCTTCTGCATCTTTTACACTTATTGCAATCGGTTTTTCCACAAATACATGTTTACCTGCGAGTAGTGATTGTTTTACATGCTCAGCATGCTTAGACGCAGGTGAAGCTATTACTACAGCATCTACATTACTTTCGATAACTTCATTAAATGTCAACGCTTTAACATTATAAGTTTCAGCCATTTCTTTAGCGACCACTTTTTTTTCATCGCAAACAGCATATAACCCCCCCAGTTCGAAGAAATTCCGTACTAAATTTTTTCCCCAATAACCGCATCCAATAACGGCAACTCTAATAGCACTTCCCATACATATTTTTTATAAAATTACATTGTAAATCTGATTTACCATTTTAGTCAGATTTAATTTTTTTAAGAAACATGATAAACAAGATATATGTATATTATAACACTAATTCTTACAAGTTATTATTTCTAATTTAAAATTAGACGTTAATAGCAATCCTATACCAAATTGATAATCATTTTTAAATGAATTTCGGGGCATGTAAGATACTGAGAAATAGCTATTATCGGGTAAGTTACTGGTTATAGGCCTTCTAAGCATAATTATTTCCATATTCAAGCCTAGCTTTTTTAGAAGGTACTTTTCCTTGGCAATAAGATCTACCTGGATTAACAAGAAGAGATTTCATAGCTTCTCGTCCCAGAAGCATTCTATAACGCATTATATCGCGTTTTGTAAGTGTTATGTCGATATCCCAATAATGATTACCTATTTTTATCGGTGATCTAATAACTACACGTTCTTCTTTATGGCCATTTGAGCTTCTAACTACCCGGCTATCGATAACTTCAGCTATGGCACACCTTGTAATACTTTCGTTCTTTTGCAAAGGATGAATTACAAATTTAGCGTATTTTTTGTTGCTCATTTCTAAAATTTCTAAATCATAAGCGTGAAGAGCCGAAGTTTTTGCTCCTGTATCAATTTTTACTTTTATCAAAGGAGTATTTAACATTGGCAGAGAGGCCCATTCCCTCCAACCTACCAGCAACGATTCTTTAGTTAGCATTATTCTAATTCCTCCTCGAAATATAGCACCTCTTCAGCAACAGCTCTTATATTATCAAATGTTGCTACGTGGAATAACGCATCCCCGTTGCTAACAAGAGGCATCATCGTAATACCAATAATAATTCCGGTTTTTTTTGCTTTAACATAGGTTTTTTCCGTGCCAAACGGATTTGAAATTATCCCGAGTATTTGATCTTTATTTACTTTATTACCAATTTTTTTCTTCACTTGCAGACTTCCACTAATTGGAGCTCGAATCCAATGGCTAGATTCAGCCCTAAACACTTCCCTGGATTTTGGTAGTCTTGACCTAACTGATTTTTTTTCAATCATACCAATTTCACACATAACGGCAATAATTCCGTTTTCCGCTGAAGAAATTATTTTCTCGTCATATCTTAAGGCTTCTCCACCCTCAAATAGCAAAATATTTATCCCTTTTTCAAACGCTGCCTGGCGCAGGGATCCATCCCTCATATTAGAATTCAAAATTACTGGAACTCCGAATGCTTTTGCTAGCTTCTCTACCTCAGGATTCTCTAAGCACCCTCGGACTTGTGGAAGGTTAAACCTATGAGCGCTACCGGTATGAAGGTCAATACCATATTGACATTTCATGACTATTTCTTTCATAAAAATATGGGCTATTCGCGCAGCAAGGGAACCGTTTTTGAAACCAGGAAATGTTCTATTCAAATCTCTTCTATCCGGTAGATATCTAACATTGCGATTGAAACCAAAAACATTTACAATCGGCACAGCAATCAGAGTACCTTTTATATAGGAAAGAATTTTTTTGCGAGAAAGCAGTCTTTTTATTGATTCCACTCCATTAATTTCGTCACCATGGATAGCTCCGCTAACAAACATTACAGGGCCGCTTTCCTTTCCACAAATCACTTCTACCGGTATTGTTATATCTGTATGGTCATATAACTTGGCAATTACAATCTCCAATTGTTTCCTTTGCCCTTTTTCTATTTTTACCCCGTTAATAACAAAACCTTTTTCTGTATCCATAGTTTAAAATTTTACACTTTCTGGTTACTTCTTTTTTTTAATCGGTTAACAGCAAATTTTTCTATATGCTCTATAATTGCAGTTGCAATGTCTTTGCCAGTTACTTTTTCTATGCCTTCTAAACCAGGAGATGAATTTACTTCCAGTACTAACGGCCCATGGGATGATCTTACAATATCTACTCCTGCTACATCAAGACCTAGAGATTTTACTGCTTTTACGGCTACAGCTCTTTCTTCAGGCCTAAGTTTCACAGGTTCGGCACTGCCACCAATATGTAAATTGGAACGGAAATCACCATCGGCACTTTGGCGTTTCATAGCGGCAAAAACTTTATCTCCAATTACAAAACACCTAATGTCGGAACCTCCAGCTTCTTTAATGAATTCCTGGACCAAAAAATCTGCTTCTAAATTTAAAAAAGCATTAATTAAACTTTCAGCTGCTTTGTTAGTTTCTGCAAGCAATACTCCCCTTCCTTGAGTTCCACTTAGAACTTTAACAATTAGAGGAGCACCGCCGACAAACTCTATAAGATCTTCAGTTGCATTTGCCGAGTGGGCATAACTAGTTATAGGCATAGCGATATTTTTTCTTGCCAGTAACTGGTGCGCTCTAAGTTTATCTCTAGACCGAGTAATTGCAACCGATCCATTTAAAGAATAAACACCGGAAACTTCGAACTGCCTTAGAACAGCTGAGCCATAAGAAGTAACTTTGGAGCCAATCCTTGGTATTACTGCGTCAAATTCCAATTTAGATTTTTCGAAGTCGTGTTTATAATAAATATCAGGCTTATTTGCGGTAATATTCACATAGCATTTTAGAACATCGATTACCTTAACTTCATGTCCTCTTTTTTCCGCTGCTTCAACTAACCTTTCTGTCGAATAAATCTTTTTACTTCTTGACAATATACCTAATTTCATTTTGCCTGGTGCATAAAAATTTGTTTTAAATTTATAAGTTTTATCTTAATTTTTCTATTAAGATTAGTAGGTATACACTATCAAATCGGTCTTAAGTATATATAATAGCAAATCTTACCAAAGATTTGCTATAAATCATGGCTATTATTGTTGTTATTAAAACACTTTGTGGTTTTATTTGTTAAAGTTAGCTGGTTAATTCCCATCACAATCTTGAATCTATATCAAGTCAACCACATTTTGTAGAAATAACCGTGCTCGATGTGAATTTGGCTTTTTAAAAAACTCATTTGCCGGCTGGTCTGCTAGAACCTTTCCTTGATCCATAAAAATTACTCTATCTGCAATAATTTTTGCAAATTTTACATGGTGGGTAATAACTATCATCGTTATTTGATTTTTTAGCTGAAAAATGATCTCTATTATATCTTTCACCACTTCAGGATCTAACGCAGAAGTAGGTTCATCAAATAGCATAATTTCAGGGTTCATCATCAATGCACGTGCTATTGCAACCCTTTGCTTTTGGCCGCCGGACAAATCCATCGGATAAAAGTAAGCTTTTTCTAAGACACCAAATTGTTTTAACAGGCCCTTAGCTTTTTCCTCTGACTCTTTTAGGCGGGCTTTAATAACGTTAATTGGCCCATAGGTTAAATTTTCTAAAACAGTCATGTGCGGAAAAAGGTGGAACTGCTGAAAAACCATACCAATCTTAAAGCATAACTTTCCTCTATTACGTCTTGTTAGTTTTTTCCCGTCTATTAATACAGCTCCGGTTGTGGGGTTTTCTAAATTATTTATACAACGTATTAAAGTCGATTTCCCACTTCCAGAAGGGCCGATTATAACGACCGTTTCTCTCTTGTCAAAAACCAAATTAATATCAGAAATAACTTGCTGACCTGCAAAGCTTTTTGACACATTCTGGAGCGCTATCATAAAGCTAATCTTCTTTCTAAAATTTTAGCAAAGGAGCTGACTATCATAACCATTATGTAATAAGTAACGGCTGCTGTTAACATCGGAGTAAAGTAACTGTAAGTCTCTGTAGAAACAGTTTGAGCTCTTTTCATTATATCCATACCCCCTATAACCGATATTAGTGCTGATTCTTTGATTAAAGTGATTAGCTCATTTACTAATGCCGGTAGAATATTACGCAAAGCCTGAGGTAAAATTATGTCTTTCATTCTAAGCACCGGTGGGATGCCAAGAGCTTTCGCTGCTTCTATTTGCCCTTTGTCAATTCCTTTAATTCCGGCCTTAATGATTTCCGAAACATATGCTCCGGAATTTAAAGAAAATGCCACCACGCCGGAAACAAATATACTGATCTTAATTCCAAGTAAACTAGGTAAGCCGTAATGGATTATGGTTAACTGGACAAGCATTGGCGTACCCCTAAAAACTGAGGTATAACTAATGGCAAATAGTCGGAGTAATTTACTGTCGGCAGTCTTGCAAATGGCAAGCGATGTTCCGATTATCAGGCCGAAACATACCGAAGCAATGCTGTATTGTAAAGTAACCCCAGTACCTTCAATTATATAATAAAGATGAGGCCAAAATGCCACTAAATCGCTATACATGAATAAAATAAACTAAGTAAACTATAAGTTAACGAGAAACAAGCTACCAATCAGCGAACCAAGAATGATATTACTAAATAGCTTTTACGTCAATAATTTCCTGCATTTCCTCCAATTTTAGATATAATAATAAAATCTTGTATTATTGAGATAAAAACACGTTTTATTGAAGGACAAAAATAAAATTTTTATCCTTTTGTACCCGAGGCCTTATAAATAACTTGCAGGGGTTTGAATTTATATTGTCAACCCCAGAGTGTAGTTATATACTTATATTTTTGATTATATAAAGGATAAGCACAATGTTAAAAGTTTCTTTCGAAAATAAAGACCTGGATAATAATGAGGCTATAGCAATTATTATCAATGACCAGCTAAAAATAGATTCTGAGACTCTGTTAATTGATCAAAAACATCATGGACTTATATCTAAAACTATTAAGGATAAAAGAATTTTTAAACCAGAATACGGTTATTCAAAAATTCTAACCACAACAAATAAAGACGGCGAGGTACGTTACCTCATTTTAATTGCATTAGGTTCAGAAGATCATGTCTCAGAAGTAAGAATTGAGGAAATAGGGGGAAAAATCCACTTGCTTGCTACTTCTTGTAAAGCATCTTCAGTTGGAATCCGGATACCAAATAAAGTAGGGCATCTTAAACAGGAAAAAATTGCAGCTTTGCTCGGCGGCGGAGCATTACTTGCTTCTTACAGATTTGATAAATACCAAACAATGAAAAGTAACGAGGAAAAATTCATCACCGAAGATTTTGACATCATAGTTGATGATCACGAACACGCTCTTAAACTTTTTGAAGAGCAAAAATCTTTGGCTTTAGGAGTATTCTTCGCTCGGGATTGCATCAATGAAGTACCAAATATCTTGTATCCAGAAAGTTATGCCGAAAGAATATTAGAAAAATTAGAACCACTTGGTATTGATGTAGATGTTCTGGGAGAAAGCCAAATGCGTAGCCTTGGTATGGGAGCGCTACTTGGAGTGGGCCAAGGTTCTTCTAACGAATCCAAATTAGTGGTTATGAAGTATAACGGATTAGACGATGATAGTGATCCAATATGTTTTGTTGGTAAAGGGGTAACCTTTGATACTGGTGGTATTTCATTAAAACCGGCTGCTGGTATGGGAGACATGAAATATGATATGGGCGGATCTGCTTCCGTAGTCGGGGTCATCAAAGCTCTAGCACTTAGAAATGCTAAAATTAATGTAGTTGGTATAGTAGGTTTGGTTGAAAACATGCCTGGAGGAAATGCCCAAAGACCTGGTGATGTCGTTAGGACTATGTCTGGCCAAACTGTAGAAGTTCTAAACACCGATGCTGAAGGACGTTTAGTTCTGTGTGATTGCGTAACCTATCTCCAACAAAACTTTAAACCAGCTTGTATAGTGGATATAGCAACCTTAACGGGAGCAATTTCAATTTCTTTAGGTAATACATATGCTGGCTGTTACGCAAATGATGATGAACTAGCACACAAGCTGATTGCCGCCTCTCTTAAAACTAATGAAAAATTATGGCGTATGCCTTTGCACCCGGACTATAACGATATGCTCAAATCAACTGTTGCTGATATGGCAAATATTGGTTCTGAAAAAGGTTTAGCAGGTAGTTCTACTGCTGCACATTTTATAGGTCGCTTTATCAACACCGGAGTAAAATGGGCACATCTAGATATAGCAGGGGTTGCCTATGATAAAAAAGGAACAAATCCAATTTGCCCTAAAGGAGCTGTAGGTTTTGGCGTAAGGTTATTAAATCAATTTGTAAAAGACAATTATGAGTCCAAATAAGAAACCTCATATTTTTGTTGTTGGCAACGAAAAAGGCGGTGCTGGAAAAACTACATGTTCAATGCATTTGATTATAGGTTTGCTTGAGCGGGGGTATAACATCGCAAGTATTGATGTAGACTCTCGTCAGGGGTCATTAAGCAGTTATATAAATAATCGAAAATTGTATAACGATAAAAATCCTGATAACAAAGTGCTGATGCCAGTGCATTTTCATATCCAGGAAAGCACAAAGCAGAACGTTACTGAAAAAGAAGAGGAAGAAAAAAATCGTTTTAATCAGATCCTAGATCAGATTAAAGATTCTACAGATTACGTAGTAATTGATACGCCTGGAAGTTATACCCATTTGTCAAGATTTGCCCATTCTTATGCGGATACGGTAATTACTCCCGTAAACGATAGTTTTCTAGATTTAGATGTAATGGCCAAAATAGACGGTGAAACCTTTGATATATTAAAACCATCCATTTACAGCCAAATGATGTGGGAACAAAAAATGGAAAGGGCAGCAAGGGATAAAGGCTCAATTGATTGGGTAGTGCTTAGGAATCGACTTGCAAACCTCGATGCTCATAATAAAAGAAACGTCAATGACACACTTGAGAAATTATCAAAAAGAATTTCTTTTCGTATTGCTCCTGGTTTTAGCGAAAGAGTTATTTTTAGGGAATTGTTTCCCCAAGGTTTGACTCTTCTTGATTTAAAAGTAGCAAATTTCAATAAAACTTTTAGTATTTCTCACGTAGCAGCAAGGCAGGAATTGAGATCCTTTCTTGAAGCTTTGGGAGTAAAAAACCTTGAGAAAAAAGAGGTAGTTGCAGCAGGATCATAACATTTTTTTCGAATATTTTTTGCGACTGCCGGTAAAGATTTGGGTATAAATTAATCTTTAAAAAGTGTACATATAGGGGAAGAGTTATGCAGAAAATAGAAACGGTTTGCGTTATTGGAGCAGGAGTAATGGGGAGCGGTATTGCTGCCCAAGTTGCTAATTCTAAAACTAATGTTATTTTACTCGATATTGCCGATAATGATTCAGGTAATAAAAATCAACCACTTTCATCTGAGAGATGAAAGTTTGATCTTTGCGACTAGAAGTCGCTTATCAAGCTAAAGCTCATTCTAGCCTAATATTTGAAGTAAAGTCGGTCTCATGAGCGTCAGTGTGTTTGTTGATATATTCGTTAATCATATCATCTGTAACATTACCGCTAGTTGAACTGAAGTATCCTCTGCCCCATAAATGTCTACCCCAGTATTTCTTTTTTAGTATCGGAAATTCTTCCTGTATTCTTTTAGATGATCTTCCCTTAGCTTTCTGAACAAATTCACTAATTTTAATATGCGGAGGAATATTTGCAAATATATGGACATGGTCGCTTGATACAACGCCATTTTCTATCTTTATACTCATTTCCTCAGCTACCTGTAACACTAGTTCCCGAACACGTTTTTTTATGTCGTAAGTAAGTACCTTATAGCGATATTTCGTTATCCATACTATATGATAACGATGATAAAAAACTGAATGTGATCTTTTGTTATAGTAAGTCATAGACTTATGATGCTACCGCATCATGGCGCATTAGACAAGCTAAAGCTTTTCCATCTGGAAGATGGAGGTTTTCACCACCAAAGGGACTATAAAATTGTAAATGATGCTTACGATAGGTTATTTACACAAAAACCTGCCCCATTGTCCCATCCTAATTATGCAAAATATATAAAAATCGGGAACTTAGAAGATGACATTTCTCTAATAAGGGAAGCAGATTTAATTATTGAAGTAATCGTTGAGAAACTGGAAATAAAGCATCAATTGTATGAATCTGTTAGTAAATACCTAAAACCAACAGCAATATTAGCATCCAATACCTCGACCCTACCTTTAGCGCAATTAAAGGAAAAACTTCCTGATAATGTCCGTAAAAATTTTGTGATTACCCATTTTTTCAATCCGCCAAGATATATGGAGTTAGTCGAGCTTATTACTGACTCTCAAACCTCTCGGGAAATGGTATCCGAATTATCCAATTTCCTTCAAAAATCACTGGGAAAAACAATTGTATATTGCAACGATACACCTGGTTTTATTGCTAATAGAATAGGCTGTTTTTTACTTGAATTAACAGTACGCAAAGGGATCAAAGAAAATTTGAATCCTGCACAAATAGATTATATTTTCTCAAAATTCCTAGGTTTTCCAAGTACTGGCATTTTCGGATTATATGACCTGATCGGTCATGATGTAATGAACTTAATATCTGCGTCATTATTAGAGTCCTTACCAAGTAGTGACAAATATCATCAAGCTTGTTTTCCTATTACATTTCTTGAAGAGATGAAAACCAGAAATTTTCTAGGAAGAAAATCAAGCAGTGGTTTTTATAGATTAATAAAAAATCTAGAAGGGAAAAGAGCGAAACAGGTAATTAATTTTGATAATTTAGATTATGATCCTCTTCCCTCTATCGTTGAATATAAGGATATCCAAGAGGTTTTAAATTGCGGTGATAAATACAGTAAATTCGTATCTGATATCCTTGCCGATTTCTTTTCATATGTTATTTCTCTTATTCCAACAGTAACCGAGAGCAAAACTGATATAGATAAAGCAATGAAGCTAGGATACAGTTTAAAATACGGGCCATTTGAGTTACTAAGTAAAATGCCAGATAAAGGAGAGAGGTGGTTGAAATTAAAAGAGCTTAACCAGAAAATTCCTGACAATATTAAAAATCACTCTTATGGCAAGGAACAGCAAGGCTACAAGATAAGCCACCTATCGGTGGCAGCTTAAAAGAAGATACTCTTGACCGATAAATATTTATGGAGGATTATAATACTGGTATTTGATTTGTTTTAACTTGAGTTATAAAGACTGAATGTTAGACATACATAAGATAATATATAATTGAGTTATGAGTAACTTGCACTCTGAGCAGCATTTGGTCAATGAATTAGCGGTAAAAACTCTTAAGGCCATTTCTAAAGAGCAAGCAATTCCTTACAGCAGTATCAAAAAGATTTTTTCCGAAGGAGATAAGGAAATAGCCAAGGCTTTCTGGATAATGTTGCGAAAAATATCTCCCAATCATAAGCATAATTCTGTTTACTATTGCCCTGATTGTAAAGAATTTGATTTAGAACGCAAAGGAAGAAAGATTCCTTGGTAAGAAAACATTAACTATAAGTAATTTATGGAAATAGTCGGTAAAGGAATATCTATAAAACATATTTTTCTAGACCGTGGTAATTGGTCTCGATTTCGCTAAAAAATACGGCAAGCTAAGATACGGCATTATTTTCAACGTCACTAAAGTTATATCGTGTGGAACGAAATATTTAGGATTTAAACGTTATAGCTGCCGTGATTGTAACCGCAATAAATCGGTAGCATTCAGCTGTAAAGGTAGGTTTTGTTCTCGTTGTGGTAAGAAACAAACGGATCAATGGGTGAGTAAGGCTAGCAATGTTCTACCAAAAACACGATGGCAGCACATTACATTTACAATGCCGGACTCTTTATGGCCGATATTTTGGCTCAATCGTGATCGTTTGGATTGATTTCCAGTATTGCAGCAGGAATTATTAAGGAGATAGCTACAAAGAAAAATCTTGTGGTTGGTATATTTACTGCCTTACACACTTTCGGTAGAGATTTAAAACGTAATGTTCATATCCATTTATCGGTTACTTGCGGCGGTATAAATAGCAAAGGCAAGTGGCAAAAATTATTTTTTCCTGCCGAACCTATTAAAAAAATGTGGAGACATAGAGTCCTTGAGTTATTTCGCTTTCAATATATCTCAAGTAATTTGAAGTTGCCGTCCGCATATCAAAATGCTGAGAATTTTAATAACTGGATGAGTAGTTTATACGAAATCAGTTGGTATGTTTATTTACAAAAACCATCGGATGATCATAAACGCAACATAGAATATTTAGGGCGGTATATAAAACGCCCCCCTATTTCCGAGACAAGAATAGAAAATTACGACGGAAAGCAGGTAACGTTTAAATTTCTTGATCACTATAATAATACAATTGATCGCATAACTATGCCCGTGATGCAGTTCATAGCTAGTCTGATTATGCATATACCAGATCGTTATTTTCGAATGATTAGGTATTACGGTTTTTTATCTAATAGAACTAGGGGCGTACAATTACCTATCGTATATAAGGCAATTAATCAAATCGTTCATAAGAAAACTAAGCTCATTAGTTGGAGATTAATGATTTGGTTGAATTTTAAAATAGATCCTCTGTTTTGCTATAATTGCAATAAATGTATGAATCTGCGGCAAGTTTATTACGGTTTATCTCCGCCATTGTTATTAATAAGAATCAATGAATTATTATCAACGCCTAGATAACATCATTATGGCGAACACTTCTTTCACGTCTTAGCCACATAATTTGTAAAACTGAACCTATTTTTAGATAGATTCTGGCAGAGATTTTTATAAAAGTGTTGATAATTTCTAATATTGTGGCTTGTAACTACATTTTATTAAACGAATTTTCAAAGTTTTGATTAACAATTTTTCTGGTTACAAATTTTGAAATTCCTATACTATAAAATAATCTTGAATAATGATTCAGCTCGCTTGGAACTTATAGACAACCATCATGTTTTTGTTATTAAATCAAAAATGAATTCGTTAGACAGTAAGGTATTTAATTTAATGATAGAGGCAATAGATTACTGTGAAAATAAAAACGAAGCTTTATATATATTTCCTTTAGGAGATAATTTTTCTGCTGGTGCCAACTTAAAATATTTTAAAGAAGCTATAGAGGGCAAAAATTTCAAACTAATAGAAGGACTCCTGCAGCTTGGTCAGAAAGCAATGCTACGCTTAAAGTATTCCAAGATTCCTGTTATATCTTGCGCTAGAGGATCAGCTCTCGGGGGGGGGTGTGAGATTCTCCTTCATTCAAATTTTGTAGTTGCTCATCAGAATTTAAATAGTGGGCTCGTAGAACTTGGTGTGGGTTTAATACCAGGCTGGGGGGGGACTAAAGAAATGTTCCTTAGAAGCCAGGGCAATAAAACCAAATTACTGGCGAACTTAAAAAATATACTTTTTCAGAATAAATCCAGTTCTGTAGACTATTTTGCTATAGATTATTCAGTAAAAACGGCAATCAACATGAATAAAAATTTAATTCTAGAACAAGCTTTTCAAGAAAAGTTCCAAAATGCTTATTCTAATAGCAGCCAAGTTGACCTACCTCAAATAAGTTTAATTAATGAAATGGATCATAGCGGTTTCGATAAATTACAAATCGATATAATGAATTTTTTCCAAAAAATAATCGATAAAAAATCCGTAACTGAAGGCGAATTATTAGACTTGGAAAAAGAAAAATTCTTACAACTAGCATCTACTCCAATTAGCCTAGAAAGAATCAGTAAATTTGTGTAGCACATATGACTTTAATTAATAATAGAAGCACCAAGTTTAATGAAAGCTATATAAAATTCAGAATATTTACCAGAAGAAGGCTTGTTTGTTGTGGGTAAAAAACCAACCTAGTTAATCATTATAGCTAATCGTTATTTTTAAAGTTATAAATCTTTGGACACTATGATAAACTGCTTATAATAAAAAAGTAGAATATACAGAAAAATACCTATTGGTTTCTAGAGGGGAGTTCTCATGACACAAAAAATATTATTTTTAGCAATTGCTTTTACCTTAATTGCTTGTGACCAGGAGCAAGTAGTGGATGATCCGGCAAAAACCCAAATAGAAGAGTATACCAAGAAATTAAAAATCTGCGAGGAAGAAGATGGAAATAAGGATTATGTACGTAGTCTATCGGTAGTATCTACTGACGACATAGTTATTGGTGATCCAAAAAGTAAAATTGTATTAGTAGAATATTTCGCTCCAACTTGTCCTCATTGTGTGCATTACCATCAAAAAATATTTCCAGAAATAAAAGCAAAATATATTGATACTAATAAAATTGCTTATGTAATCAGAGAATTTATCGGCAATAAACAAGATTTGGATGCCACTATTCTTGCAAGGTGCAGCGGCCATACCGATACTTATCTGAAATTTTTAGAAGTCATTTTAAATCAGCAAAATAACTGGGCCTTCAGCAAAAATTATCGTGAGATTTTAACTAATATAGGTAGTTTGGGTGGGGTTTCGCCAGAAAATTTTTCAACCTGCTTAAACGATCAAAATAAGATTAAAATACTAATGGAGAATACCAAACTAGTAACTAATTTGCCTACCTTTATCGGCACTCCTAGTTTTTTTATAAATGGAAAACAATTTAATGAAAAATACACTTTTGAGGAATTATCAAAAGCTATTGATAAAGAATTAACTATTGATAATTAATTGCTTTTGAGTTATGACAGATAATAATATAGAAGGAGTAAAAAAAAGGATAGAAAAAATAAAAGAAGAACAACTCAGTATATCCTCCAAAAAACATGCCAGTTCTCCAATTATTGATATCGCATCAGAACTTGTTGCTGGTGTTATAGTTGGGGTAGTAGTGGGGATTTTGCTCGATAAATTATTTAGTTCTAAACCTTTATTTCTTATACTTTGCATTATACTTGCTTCTATAGCGGCTTTCAGATCCATTTGGAGAAAATACATAAAAATTCATTGAATTAATATGAAACACAGCCCTTTAGACCAATTTAAAATAAAAGAAATAGCAAATATTCAATTATTTGGGCACGACGTTATTGTGACGAACTCAGCCTTATTTATGATTATAGCTAGCTTTTTTATCATTCTTTACTTTACTTTAGCTTTTAAGAACAAGAAATTAGTGCCAACAAGGTTGCAGCTTAGCGGGGAGTTATTCTACAATTTAATTACTGATACTGTAAATCAAAACGTAGGGGTTAAAGGCAAAAAGTTTGTTCCTTTAATTTTTACATTATTTATGTTTATTATGGTATGTAATCTGTTTGGTATGATACCCTATGGATTTACTGTTACCAGCCATATTTCCATTACATTTGCACTTGCCATGATGGTGTTTTTACTAGTTACTTTACTCGGATTTATACTCCATGGATTTCATTTCTTCTCTCTATTTTTACCGGCCGGAACTCCATGGTGGTTAGCTCCTTTAATGGTATTAATTGAATTATTTGCTTATCTTGCAAGACCTGTAAGTTTGTCACTGCGTTTAGCTGCAAATATGGTTGCTGGTCATGTATTACTTAAAGTCATAGCTGGTTTTATTGTGTCTATGGCATTTTACTTGAAAATCTTCCCAATACCTTTTATTTCTGTATTGATAGGGTTTGAAATTTTCGTTGCAATTTTACAGGCTTACATATTTACTATATTATCATGTGTTTATTTAAATGATGCAATTAATTTACACTGATATATAAGTATAGCAGTCTTGCTGGTCTATATCGGGGAAAAGGATGATAGGACTTAGCTTTGATTTTAGTTAATTTAGAATTTCAAGGAGGAAAAATATGGAATCTATGATGGCTCTTAAATTTATCGGCGCTGGCCTTATGGCATTTGGAATGCTGGGTGCTGCTATTGGAGTAGGGAACATTTTCGGCTCATTATTAAACTCAATAGCTCGTAACCCTTCAGCATCTGACCAATTACAGCGTATGGCTTTTATCGGTGCTGGCCTTGCTGAAGCGATGGGGCTATTTTCCTTTGTTATCGCAATGTTGTTAATTTTTACATAACACGAAGGAAATTTATATGCCTCAATTTGATGTATCGAGTTTTGGTACGCAGTTATTCTGGCTAACATTGGTTTTTGGAGTTCTTTACATTGCAATAAGCAGAATAATTGCTCCAAAAGCCGAAAGTATAATGATAAATCGTAATCGTTATTTAGAAGAAAACATAATTGCTTCTGAAAATGATTACGGTAAGGCTGAATCTTTGCGGAAAGAAAAGGAAATGAAACTCCGGGAATTCAACGTTGAAATTGAAAAATTTCGAAAAGAGGCTCTCGATTCGTTAGATGACCATTTTGCAGATAGAAATGTAGAGCTGAGTAGAGTTTTATCTAAAAAAACTAAAGAATCTTTTTTAGATGCTCAAAAATACCTTACTTCTTTTCATCAACACGAGAATAAATGTTGCATTGATTTAGCGGCATTTATAATTGAGAAAATTACTGACAAACCTGCTGACTTAAAGTTGCTAGAAAAAATTTATAGGGAAAAATAATGCATTTTTTTGATGAGAATTTCTGGATAGCAGTTAGTTTTATTGTTTTTTTATATTTTGCTTATAAACCTATCAAAAAAGCAATTATCAATTCTTTAGATGCTAAAATTAATGAGATAAAAGATAAACTAGCTCAAACTGAAAAAATTAAAGCTGAAGCTAAGCTACTCCTTGAAGAAACGCAAAAAGAGATGGAAAACTTTGAGGAATATAAACAGCAAATAATTAATAAAGCAAAAGCTAGTACTGAGAAATTGATTGAAAAAAGAACAAAAGAAATGGAAATAGCTTTGACTCGAAAAAGCGAAGAGGCCGTTAAACTTATTGAAAATGAAAAATCAAAAATAACCCAGCAATTAAGGGATGAATTCACCGAAACTGTAATTAATTTAGTTCGCAGCTATTTAGCGGAATCAAAAAACAACGCTGTATCTGACGAAGAAATTATTAACAGGTTCATAAAGCAAAAGAATTAACCTAGATAATAATTTTTGTCAAACCTAAACAAACATGGTGGAGTCAAGGGGAATCGAACCCCTCACCTTTTGAATGCCATTCAAACGCTCTACCAACTGAGCTATGACCCCATCATTTAGTAACCCATTATAAATAAATATGCTTTATTTGCAATAGAGTTATTGAAGTTGTCAAAATAGTAAATATATAGTGAACATTAAAAACCTTAAGAAGCGATAAAAAATAAAGTAATGCCGGAATTTAATAAGCTAAACAGGACTTTCGCAAGAAGAATAGGTAAAAGACTTTCTAATCAAAATAAAGAACTTCTTGCAAATGTTTTACCCACATACCTGTTTTCCAACGAATTGGTGACTTTTAAAAGTCACCAAAAAAAATATTTAGAAATTGGTTTTGGTATGGGAGAACACTTATTTAATCAAATTGTTATAAACCCTGAAAATTTATATATTGGAGTTGAGGTTTACTTAAATGGTATAGCTAGTTTTTTGAAACTGGTTGCTAAAAGTCAAAACGACAATTTCTTGATCTGGCCTAATGATGTAGATATGATATTAAAAGATATTCCGAACCGTTCCTTAGAAGGAGTTTATGTTTTGTTCCCAGATCCCTGGCATAAAAGAAGGTATATGAAAAAACGCCTAATGAATAAAGAGCGCGTAGAATTTTTAAAGTCGAAATTGAAAACTGGCGGTTTTATAGCCTTTGCTTCTGATATAGAAGATTATTTTGAAAATGTAAAAAAAATATTCTTGGAAGATAAAGAATTAATTATCCAAAACACTGATTTTTTGCTCCCGCATGCAGGCTATATAATAACAAAATATCACCAAAAATCGATAAGAGAAAATAGAGAGGCCCAGTTTCTTCAAGCTATTCTTGCCAGAGAAACCTAGATTTATTTAGTATTGTTTTATCTTGAATCAATACCAATTACAAAGGGACTTTAGAGCCGCTAGGTTTTCTGTTTTTTCGATACGTAATTTTAATTCAGATGTGGTTAGTTGTTATCTCCAGATCTTCGAGGTAGATTCTTTTTTGCTTTGCTCTTTCTGCAGTAGATGTATATTCTGTGGTAGAAACTAACTTTCTAAATTTAATAGGTGTAGAGGTAATGTGGCCTTTCACGAATTTCAAATTACACACTATTTTAATAGAAATTTTGTGTTAATATCTGTTCTCATAGCCAAAAGTAAATACAAATCCTCTCGATTCACCGTAACATTACGGGATATATCCACTATAATTACTTTTTTTGGAAGATGTCGCTAATCCTATCGGATTATTCCTTAATCAGGTTTTTTAAATCCAGAAAGGCCGCTTCTAGATTAACGTAATCGCTTGATCTAAGCACTAAAGAAGTTCCATGTATACCTTCCCTTGTAAATGGGTAGCTTCCCATATCAACAGAAGGATATTTATTTTGCAAAGCCTCAAAGCGTTCTGCTATTTTGCTTTCTCCAATCATCACAGTATGCGATGTACTACGTACAACCTTGCCATGTTCCAGAAAGGGGATGATAGAATTTAGCATAGATTCCATAATATCGGGTACGCCTGCTAAACAATAAACATTGTTAATAGCAAAACCAGGTACTTTACTTACCTCATTTTTTATGAAAGTACTTCCTTCTGGAATAAAAGCCATTTTTTCTCTGACCTTATTCATTTTCTCTCCCCGGCTTTGGTAAAATTGTTCTAAAAGGTTATAAATAGTTTCGCTAAGAACGTAAGGTACACTAAAAGCTTCAGATATGGCAAGACTGGTAATATCGTCATGAGTTGGGCCGATCCCGCCAGTAGTAAAAACATAATTATATTTTTGACTCAACGCCAACACAGATTCTATAATAGCTTGTTTTTCGTCTGGAACAGTTCTAGCTTCTTTTATAGTTACCCCAATTTTTTCAAGGGTTCTTGCTATAGTTTGAGTATTGATGTCTAAAGTGCGGCCTGATAGTATCTCATTACCTATTATTAATACGGCCGCACTTGGGTTTTTCATATAAGGTAAATTAAGTTATATTTTTATATCTATTTTCTATCACCAAAAAACCTTAACATATACAGAAACAAGTTAATAAAATCTAAATATAATGTGAAAGCACCCATGACTGCCATTTTTTGCCCCATTTCTCCACCACCTGAGCTATAATAAATGGTTTTCAATTTCTGAGTATCCCAAGCCGTCAGTCCCATAAATATAGCTATACCAATAAAAGAAGTCGCAAAATCAATAGCAGGACTCCGCAAGAAAATATTTACAAGAGAAACAACTATTAAACCGATCAATCCCATTATAAGAAAAGAACCCATTGACGTTAAATCACTTTTTGTACTGTAACCATAAAGGCTCATAGCACCAAATACAGATGCACATATAAAAAATGTCCGAGCCAGCGACTGTCCAGTATATACAAGGCCTAAATAGGATAATGACATCCCCATAACCGCTGCATAAACCCAGAACAAAGTCTGTGCAGTATTTACTGACATTCTACCAAGGCCCATAAAGAAATATATAGCAATTCCCAAAGGAGCAAAAGATATAAGCATTCCCAAACCAGACGTTCCCATAAATTCACCATTTGGGCCAATATTAAACATCAAACTGGCAAGCGGAGGGAAATTTAGGGTTGAAAAAGCGAACACTCCAGTAACAAGAAGGCCTATTGCCATAAAGTTATATATCTTGAGCATGTAATTTCTTAGCCCTTCATCAAAGCTGCCTTTATCTTTAACAAAGGATTTTGTGTAATCAATCATAGTCTACCTCTAAATTACTAATTTTAAGTACCTAATGTTATAATATAGGTTTAATATATACTTTTTTCAAGCTCATATCCATTTTAATCTCTATAGCTCTAATTGAGTAAGCATCCGAGCAACATCCAAAAAGCCATAACAAATCCCACATATATATTAGATTTAAACCTTATTAAACAATTATTGGGATCGGTAATATCTAGGCTTTTTACTTGCCACAACAGTATAGGAAAAGCTACTACTCCTATTACCCCTAAGTAATTATTAGATGATAAATTTGCTACTATATAAAGAAAAATAAATATAATATAAGCGCAAAAGATGAATAACTTATAATATTTGCCCTCTAAAAAAATAGCTGAAGATTTGATTCCTACAGCCTTATCATCTTTGATATCCATGAACGCATAAATACTATCGTAACCAAATGTCCAGAACCCACAAGCAGTATACATTAACAACGCTCCTAAAGAAATATCGTCTTTAATTTCTGCATAGCTGATTAAGCAACCAAGATTAAACGTCAGCCCTAAAAAAACCTGGGGAAAATAAGTAAAACGCTTCATTAGCGGGTATATCACAATCATACAAAATGCAATTATCCCGATAATTATAGGGATAATCGTAAAGTATAAAAGTGTCCACATAGTTAAAAGAAGCAATAAACCTAAAATGATTAGGGCTAGTTCTGTAGATATTGTATTATTTGCTAATGGTCTATTTTTTGTGCGTAATACTTGTCTGTCAAAATCTCTATCAAAAAAATCATTTATCACACAACCGGAGCTTCTTGCAAGAACACTTCCAATAAAAAGTACTGGCATATAGTATAAATCAATAGGTTCTTCATAAGCTAAGAACAATCCAAATAACGCAGGGAAAAAAACCAGTAAATAACCTACGGGCTTATTAAGGCGGAGTAGCTCTACTATCGTAGAAAAAATCTTTGGCATTTTTGGTTATTTATAATATATTTCTATTCTAAAATTAAACTAACTTACAAATTGATTATTATGTCATTCCCCAAAAAATACAAGTTCGACGAAAGTGAAAAGAAATGGCAAATTTTTTGGCAAGAAAACGCTATATACCACTGGTCCAAGTCAGAAGCAAGAGAAAACAGTTTTATAGTTGATACTCCACCTCCAGGAGTTTCCGGCCAGCTTCATATTGGCCACGTATATAGCTACACACATACAGATTTTATTGTAAGACACAGAAGAATGAAAGGGAAGAATGTATTTTATCCAATGGGTTTTGATGATAATGGTTTGCCAACAGAGAGGTTGGTTGAAAAAGAAAAAAACATTCGGGCAAATTCTGTAAGCAGAAAAGAGTTTATTAATATTTGTAATGAGGTTATAGCCAAAGAAGAAACAAAATTTAGAGCCTTGTTTAATAGGATAGCTTTATCAGTAGATTGGAATCTAGAATATCAAACTATTAACCCACTTTCATGTAAAATCTCCCAAATGTCTTTTTTAGATCTAATAGAAAAAGGACAGATTTATCGTGATTCTCAGCCAATGTTATGGGATTCTGTTGATCAGACAGCCCTTGCCCAGGCTGAAATCGAAGATCGTGAGAAAGACACTTTCATGAACGATATTTTATTTTCTTTGGAAAATGGTGATAAAATAACAATTGCTACTACCAGGCCGGAATTACTACCGGCTTGTGTCTCTGTTTTTTTTCACCCTGAAGACAAAAGGTACAATTACTTAGAAGGTCAATTTGCTTTCACCCCCTTATTTAACGTTAAAGTTCCCTTACTTGCTGACGATATGGTTGACCCTGAAAAAGGTACTGGTCTAGTGATGTGCTGTACATTTGGTGATCAAACAGATATTGCGTGGTGGAGAAAGCATAAACTACCAACTAATATTATTATAAGTAAACAAGGAAGAATAGAAAACATACAATTTGACAATAGCTGTGCTAACAAGATAAAGGCTGAGCAATTCGCTGCTCAACTTACTGGTCTTACAGTTACCGCAGCACGCAGTAAAATCATTGAACTGTTAAAGAAAGAAGGCCTACTTGTAAACCAGGTGCAAAAATTCCAAACAGTAAAATGTGCTGAAAGGTCTGGTGCTCCTCTTGAAATTCTTACTACCCCTCAATGGTTTATAAAAACTATTATTCACAAGGAAGCTCTGTTAAAAAAGTCTGACGAGTTAAATTGGTATCCGAAATTTATGAAAATTAAGCTTGATAGATGGATAGAGGGAATAGGAATGGATTGGTGTATCTCACGCCAGCGGTATTTCGGCGTACCTTTTCCAGTTTGGTATTCCAAGCGTGCCGGAGAAGAAGGAAAACCAATATTTGCAAAAATTCATCAATTGCCTGTTGATCCACTTGTTGACTTACCAGAAGGATATAAAAAAGAGGAAGTAATACCAGACTATGATGTTATGGATACTTGGGCTACAAGTTCTGTTTCACCTCAATTAAACTCCCATGGTGTCTCAAATAATCATATGGTAGATGAGCATCGGCATAAAAAATTATTTCCTGCAGATTTACGTCCTCAAGCACATGAAATATTAAGGACTTGGGCATTTTATACTATGCTTAAAGCTTACTTACATGAAAATACTCTACCTTGGAAGGATATAATGGTTAGTGGTTGGTGTCTGGCGCAAGACAAAAGTAAAATGTCAAAATCCAAAGGCAATGTTTTAATTCCGGAAATATTGCTGGAAGCACATGGTTCTGATATTATAAGATATTGGTGTGCTAGTTCAAAATTAGGAACAGATACTGCTTATTCTGAGGATGTTATTAATAACGGCAAGAGATTGGTAAACAAGCTTTGGAATGCAGCTAAATTTGCGAGCACTCATTTTGACAAAATATCTGATAGTGATAAAGCGCTTTCTCTTTGTGAGGTAAAGCATAAAATTACTAGAGATTTTGATAAATATTTAGTGAATCAAGTAGTAGATTTAGTAGATTATGCTGACCAGGAATTAACAAATTATGAATATGCAACTGCAATAGATAAAACTGAAAAATTTTTCTGGGCGCTGTTTTGCGATAATTATTTAGAAATTACAAAAACTAGAGCTTATAACGAAAACGGGGAAGATGATGAAGGAGCGTTAAGCACACATTTAACCTTATACCATACTCTAAAAACCTTACTACAATTATTTGCTCCTATTGTTCCACATATTACTGAAGAATTATTTCATATACTTTATGCTAAAGATAATTCAGAAAGTATTCATATGAGAGGTTCATGGCCTAATGTTAGAGAAGCTAAATTTACCGATATAGATGAAACTAAATCAGAAGATTTACTTGAGATTCTTGAATTAGTTAGAAAGATTAAAGCTCAAGATAATTTGTCAATTAAATCACCAATAAGTTATATAGAAATTGAAGGAATCATGTTACCAGATAATTTGATATCGGATTTAAAAAACGTAACATCTGCGAAAGAGATTTTATATGTAGAGCAACTAACCTCACAGAACCAGAACTTACAAGGTAAGAACTTACAAATTAATGTTGTATACTAGAAGAACAATTTTGGTTTTTTATTGATAAGGGTTTAAACTTGATTGGGTTACTACTGGTTCAGTAATAGTAAGGTAGTACTAGTTTATTAGCGTAAATGGAGTAATTAGTCTCTCCGTCAAAACTCTCTACCCCTGAATTAGAAGGGGTTTCATGTTATAAATGGCTTACGAAATCCATAAGAAAATGTTATAATTAGCGCATAAAGCTTATGGATTTTAAAGTATATGCCTATAGAAAATATTAGTTTTTCTCAAAAACAAGAAAGATTATTTGGTGAAAAATTATCTATACAACTAAATCGCAAAAACAAATTATATAAACTGAGAGATTTGGTAAATTGGTCTGAACTTGAAGCGCTGGCATTAGCTAAGGTTGAAATCAAGCAATTCGGTAGAAATAAGAAGGATCATAGAGTAATGCTAGGACTATCAATGCTGCAAGCTATGTATAACGGTTCTGATTCGTTTACGGAGGAAGAATTAAAGGAAAATATATATTGGCAATATTTTTGCGGCTATGAGTATATGCAACAAGATATTGACGTATCGGAGGCGACTATACGTAGATTCCGCAATGCTCTGGGAGAGGAAGGATATAAAGAGATTCTAAAAGAGCTTTTGCGTATAGGACTGAAGGTCGGAGCACTCAAAAAAAAAGACTTGGAATCGGCGATTATAGATACGACTGTACAGATTAAGAATATCAAACATCCACATGACGTACATTTAATGGAGACCGCAAGAGCAAAAGTAGTAGATCTCTGTAAACGACTTGGTATTTCGCTTAACGAGACATACGCCAAGAGTTTTAAATATAAGACGATCAAGCTTTGGAAGTACAAGGAAGATAGTAAAGCAAGGCAACGTAGAAAAATAATGATAAGCTTAAAAGTCCGCTTAGGTAGGTTGATCCGTATATGCTGGAGAGGTATAGAAAAATCAAAATTAGAACTATCTGCTGAGGATAGCGCCATTTTTACGAGAGTTAAAAATATTCATGCCCAGTCTGTGCTTAAGAAAAAGGACAAGGATATTTATAAAAAAGAGCATAAGATAGTCTATAGCTTTCATGCTCCGGAGGTAGAGTGTATCGGCAAGGGTAAAATGAATAAACCTTACGAATTTGGTAACAAAGTCGGGATTGCAGTAAGCGGCCGAGGCAACTTTATTCTTGGGGTTAAATCTTTTCACGGTAACCCCTACGACGGACATACTTTAGATCAAACGGTATCGGAGCTGCGCAAGCTAAGTCCGGAGACTAGCAAAATTTTTGTAGATCTTGGTTACACCGGCCATAACTTCAAAGAAAAAGGCAAGGTTTTTACCGCCAAGACCAAGAAAGCTTTATCAACCGATGACAAAAAGATGCAAAAGCGGAGAAGTGCAATTGAACCGATAATAGGTCATCTAAAGAATTTTGGTCGTATGGGTAGAAACTACCTTAAGGGAATAATTGGAGATATCGTTAATCCGCTTATCTCTGCCGTTGGCTTGAATTTGCGTAGAATCACTAATATTCTCAAAGAATCCACCGCATAATAATTTTCCGAAAATCTTAATAATTTAAGCAATTAGCATTGCTCAAGAGAGAATCATGAGTAAATTGTGAATTTTTGCCATCATAGCACCTAAATTTTATATTTTTGGTAAAAAAATACCCCAAAAAAATAAAAATGCGATGATTGACTTTTAAAATTATTAAAACTACATCAAAAATTTAGAATTTTGACGGAAAGACTAATTAACGAGAACTGCAAATAAGTTAAATTTCTTTGGATTGGATTTGGCTCTGTCTTTTTAAGTGTGTAGATTCAAAATAGGCACTTAAATCCTACCGTCAGAAAAAAATGAACCTTACTTCATTTCAATGTCATTGATTCACTCATCTGGGTAGATACCCCAGAGAAGTTTTTTTACAATCCATCCTTTGTAGGTTTTACACACCACTTGACACCAATCCTCTTTGCACTTTATCAAATTACACCGAATCTTAGGTTTTAGCTGAACTACTACATCATCATAACGACCAGGTAAAGCAATTAGAGGAGTAATATTTTTTGACACTACGATGACCGATCTTTTAGCCGATAAAGCACTTGCATGTACCCAGCCACCTTCTCCATGTATGTCCCGTACTTTTCTCCACTGCTCATATTCAGCTATTATCTCTACCGGTTCCCCTTTGCGAATAAATACCCACTCAATAGGGCAATCTATCACGGGCCCGGTTCTTACATTTACTTCGTCAAATTTAATTGTTACAAACCTTGGAATTGGTAACTTTTCTTTGGAAATATCAGCAAAAGCTAGAGAACTAATATTTATCCACAAAATTAAACAAGCAAATATCCTATTCATCTTCTTCGGATTCAAGTAAAGTATTGTCCTGTTTAACTACAACATAACTTCCTGCTCTAAATTGAGTTTTTATCCGATTAATCTCATGTTCACTGATACCTACAGATTTCAGAACAGCACCGCCAAGCTGTAAACCAGTTTCATAATCTTGAGGGATAATCGTCGTTACTCCAATATCATAAAATTCCGTACAATTCTTTAAGTCTTTTAATCTAACAATAACTTCAAGAGAAGAAAAGTTATTTTTAATAGCCTTAGCTGTTTTTTTGATGGTAATTGCATTGTTCATTGTTAATACAATAGTTAAGGCTCTATCAGCTCCAACGGCCTTTAAATTGCTTATTTGCGACGCATCACCTACAAAAACCGGTAAGCCGTTAGCTATCTCTTCTGCAACAACCTCGCCGTTAACATCCAGTGCTATATAATTTACTCCTTCTGCTTCAAGGACTTTTGCTACCATTTTGCCTACTTTACCAAATCCTGCAATAATAACATGATTAGCTAGGTCTCGTGCCCCATATTCAATAACTTGTTCTGGAGTTCTTCCTAGTCCCTTTTCTATTTTTTCGGCAAATTTCTGTCCCATCATAGCAAGTAAGGGAGTTAAAGCCATTGAACAAGTGACAACAAGCAATAAAATATTTGCAACGTTTTCTTCAAGAACTCCATATTCTTTACCAAGATTAAATAAAATAAACGAAAATTCTCCCCCTTGAGAAAGTAATAACCCGGCATGAACGGCTACGCCCTTATTAAAGCCAAATAATATACATAACCCAGAAATAATAATTGCTTTTAAAAGGATCAAAGCTAAGCAAAAAGTAATTATTGTTGATATTTGTGAGTATATTTCCATTACATCAATCTTCATTCCTACGCTCATGAAGAAAAGGCCTAGCAACAAACTTTTAAAGGGATAAATACTTTCGTGGGCTTTAACTCTAAATTCGGTTTCAGCCACAAGAACTCCGGCCACGAAAGCTCCAAGAGCAAGAGATAGTCCAAAATGCTCCGTTCCCCAAGAAGCTGAAAGAACTACTAATAAAGTTACGGCAATCGGTAATTCACTACTCTCGCTACCTGAATCCGAAGATATGAAAGAAAACAAAGGCCGGAGTAATAATCTACCGGCAATAAAAATAACTCCCAGGGCAACCACGGCCTTTAAAAGTGAATAAACAAGCACAATTAATAGTGGTTCTTCTCCATTACCTCCAAGTATAGGCACAATAACAAGTAATGGTACAACAACAAAATCTTGTAACAGTAAAATAGCAAGAGAAACCCTTCCTATTTGCATAGACTGGCTTTTTGTTTCATTAACTACTTGCATTACTATTGCAGTTGAAGACAATGCAAGACCACCTGCGATAATTATTGCAGAATCATTATCCCCTGTTACAAGAACTATAGAAC
The DNA here is from genome assembly GCF_029982035.1 of Candidatus Megaera polyxenophila. NCBI lineage: Bacteria > Pseudomonadati > Pseudomonadota > Alphaproteobacteria > Rickettsiales > Rickettsiaceae > Candidatus Megaera > Candidatus Megaera polyxenophila. The sequence continues at coordinate 698,313 of NZ_CP104166.1, read as the reverse complement.
CAGCAATAAGAAGTACGGTAATAAATACTTGTAAAGATCCAAGACCAAAAACATATCGTCTCATAACTTTGAGCCTTTCTATAGAAAGTTCAAGCCCAATAGCGAATAATAAAAATACGACTCCTAATTCAGCAAGCAAAGTAGTTTGTTCGTAAGCAATAATTTTCATACCATGATCTCCTATCATGGCTCCAGCAACTAGGTAACCAAGTACTGGGCTCAGATTCAATCTTTTGAAAATAGCAACCACAAATACTGCAGCTGCGATTAGCATAATAATTACGACTAAAACCTGACTCTGCATTAAGTTCTCTAATTTTAAGTTTATTTACATTTATATCTTACATCTTTAGGATATATTATATCCTTATTTTTTCTTGCTCCATAATTCTTCGAGTTTAAATTTTTCTCTTGCCTCAGGATGGAAAATATGAAGGATAACGTCTCCCGCATCCAGTAAAATCCAATCTGAATTGTTAAGACCTTCAGCAGAAGCCGGCCACTGCGCAGTATGTTTTAATTCATACACTATATGTTCTGCGATTGCCGTTATATTTTTTGTAGATCTACCACTAGCAAAAATCATATATGTTGCCAGTGGTATTTCATTGCCAAGTTTAAGTACTGTAATATTTTGAGCGTTTTTATCTTCTAATATTTTGACAATAAAGTCCTTTAGCTCATTTGGAGTATCAATCATTAGCCTTTATTTGTTAATAATTATTTAATCTAAGAGGATGAAATTAATATCCACCACTCCTTTGTGAATTATTATATTATTAGTTTGGGATTTCGCAAGGAATGGTTTGAATTTTCTAATACATATAGAATATTTTCTTAGCTGCCTATCAAATAAAACAAATTAAAAGAATTTTTAGAGTACCGGTATTTTTTAGAACATTTAAAGATTGCAAATTATAAATTTTTTTTGTAGCTTCCATTATATAATTTCTTAAATAACAAGACTTTTACATATGGCCATTTCCGAAGAAGAATTATTGTTAATACTACAACAAAAATTTCCTAATGCAAAAATAAAATTAAAGGATTTAGCCGGAGACCAAGATCATTATTCTTTAGAAATAAACGATCCTTCATTTAAAAATATTCCATTAGTTAAACAGCATAAATTAGTTAACACAGCTTTAGCAGAAGTACTACATAGTAAGCTTCATGCTATCACTATTAAAACCAAACATTATTAGAAAATAAAGTTGTTTTTCTATCAATGGTTTTTACTAAAAAACATTAATAATCTATTGCGAACTTCCTCAGCTGCATTCTCGGCTAAGTCAGACATAGAATCCTGTCTTATAACCGAATTGGAATATAACGAAAAATTAGTACTGTAGGAGCTCATTTTAGAGAAAGTACCGTAAGTTAAGACTTTTAGGTCTTTTTTGTCAATCAATTGATAGGTAACGTTGATATTTTGTGTTTCCCGAAGAATATCAGAATTACTCTGTATAACATTATAAGAGTTACTAAACGACAATTTCGTATTCAACACATAAAGGCTCTTCTTCGCTGACGGAAAAATGCTTTTTAGATGATTATAAAAATTTGTTCCTTCAATAGTTCTCATAGGGGTTATTTCAACAAATGTAAGAAAATTCTCGTTATACGCATCAGCTTTATAAGCAGGTCTAAAACCGCATGAAACCTGCATAAAAAAGGCAAGCATAAAAAATAATATCTTGATATTTTTTGATGCGAAAAAGAGATGATTTATTTTCATGTTGTTATTAAAATAAGGTACTACTCTCTATTATTAACAACAGTTTTATCCTGATTTTCATTATTCAAATTTTTATTTCTCTGTGAATTACTTCTTCTTCTGTTAATTCTTTTCCTAGATTTACTAACATGCTTATTACGGTCAGTAGATAATGGTTCTGCTGCAATTACTTCTTCTTGATCATTAGTTTTGTTAGTATCGATATCTTTAGCACCTTCGCTAGCCTCAGTTTTTTCAACAACCTCAGATTTTAAATCCTCTTCATTATAATGATTTTGCTGAACTAGATTATGTTTCTGAACCTTTTTATTTTTAGGGTTTGTTTTTTTACTTTCTGAATTTTCGGTATATATTTCGTTAATATCTTGTAATAATGGTTGTTTAACTGTACTTTCTGATTTGTTTTTTTCTGATAATTTAATTTTTTCTATTGAATAGCTATCAGCTGTTGCTTCTTTATCAATGTGAAAGTTAAGTTTTATAGAATATTTTTTCTCAATAAAAGCTATTTCTTCTCTTTTGTTATTGAGCAGATATAGCATTGATGAAGCAATCCCATAAACATTTACAACATTGTAATTATTATTGTAAATCTCATTTTCTATAGTTCTTAGTATTAACATTGAATTAGACTCATCGGCTCGTACGATTCCTTTACCGCTACAGTGCAGACATATATTGGAATTTACTTCTAAAAAAGACGGTCGTAGTCTCTGTCTTGACATCTCAAGCAAACCGAAACTACTAATATGAGAGGTCTGTATCCTTGCCTTGTCTTTGCTTAAAAACTCTCTTAAAGTTCTTTCCACTATTTTACGGTTTCTAACCTCGGCCATATCTATAAAGTCTAAGACAAGCAACCCTGATAAATCTCTCAGTTTTACTTGCCTTGCTATTTCCCTTGCTGCTTCAAGATTATTTTTTAAAGCCATTTCTTCAATATTGCGCTCACTGGTAGCTCTACCAGAATTTACATCTATTGAAATTAATGCTTCAGTAGGGTTAATGACTATATACCCCCCAGATGGCAGCTGAACAATCGGTTGGTATAATTTTGCCAGTTGATCTTCAACATTAAATTTAGTAAAAATTGGCGTATTACTTTTATATTCTTTTATCGAATTTAAAGCATATGGCATAATATCTTTTACAAATTTTACACAGATATTAAAAGCTGTAGTACCTTGGACTATTACCTCTTTTACGTTGCGGTCAAACATGTCCCTAATTGTTTTCAATATGAGACCGTCTTCTTGATGAATAAAGGAAGGAGCATTTGCCTTAAGGGTAGCTTCCCTAATCCGATTCCACAGTTTAACTAGATATTCATAATCTTTTTTGATATCTAATGAAGTGTGACCAGCCCCGGCGGTTCTGGCTATAACACTAGAGGTTTCCTTGTTTTTTCCGGAAAGTAAGCTATTAATAATATCCTTTAATCTTTTTCTCTCATCATGATTGGAAATCTTGCGTGAAATACCATTTTGCAGTGGCTTATTAGGCATTAATACACAATACTTTCCAGCTAGCGATATGTAAGTTGTTAGTGAAACGCCTTTGTTGCCCCGCTCTTCTTTTGTAACTTGTACCAAAAGAATCTGTCCTTTTTTTATAACCTCCTGTATTTTATAAGCTTTTCTTGTATCACTATGTACATCTTCTTTAGAAAAACTTTCTACTTCGTTATCTTCGACTTCTATATCAAAATCTGACTGGATTTTTTCATCAACTAATTTCTCTATTTTACTAATATCAATTTCGTCATTATCTATAACGTCATTCCCGATATTTTGCTGCTTTGTCTGCATCAAATCCTCAGAAGTAATTTCTGGTGGAAAGAGCTCATTCCATGAAGGGGTATCACCTTTTTTATCTCTGGCTAGAATATTATAATAATCAGGATGGATTTCATTAAAAGGAAGAAACCCGCTTTTTTCGTCGCCATAATCAACAAAAGCAGCTTGCAAGGCAGGTTCTACTCTAGTTACTTTGGCTAAATATATATTTCCTTTGATCTGTTTTTTGTTGACCGAACTATATTCAACGTCCTCTACATTATTATTTTTATCAAGTAAAACGATCCTTGTTTCTGTAGGGAAATTGGCATCTATTAAAATTCTTTTTTTCATATCAAAATAATTTTTTCTAAATTCTTTACCTGTGGATACTAAAATGATTCGAATTGATAGCAAACTTGCATCAATTGCCCTCAATATACATTTAATTAATTGCTAAAGGCTTTAGCTTTTTCAATAATTAGTATACTCTTTAGGTTTATTAGATATGCGTCTTTTTAGTTAAACTAATTCGCTAAATGACCACAGTCTAAACGAAATTTATATACCACCATCGATATTTTAGCAAATAAATATTTATGAATACAAAGATTAATTATAAGGCATCTATTCCTTATTTTATCTGCATAACGACATATATGTTTGCTGCAATAGTAAATATTCAGGTAGTAGAACAAGTTTTGGTTTTTAAGGAAATTCCTGCCGGTCTTTTAGACCAAGTATACCATTATGATATACTGGGCTACCTCATAGGCAGTTTAATGCTACTTTTTTTTAGTAATTATTTTCACCTCCAGAAAATTATCATTTTTAATTTGTTAATTTATGCTTTAAGCGTATATAATGTAGGTTTCTCCACATTTTCTGAGTTATTCCAGAAAATTTATCCTATGATTTATTCTCTCACCAATTCGGTTATTATAACTTCTTTGCTTTATTATATATTCAGCGATAAGAGAATAACTCATAAATATTCTATAGCCTTTTTTCTTTTTAGTATTTTTATAGCATATTTTTTAGCACAAATAGTCTTATATTATATATTTCTAGGAACAGACTCTCCTGACTTAGTTTTGATACGTATACTGGTCATAGTAAATATCATACCAATAACAATTTTCTTGTGTAGTTTTTTGCTAAGCTCTTGTTTTCATCAGTTAAAAACCAAGCCAGTAAATAGCTTGATAGTGCTAAAAAATATAGATCTAGAATTATTAGCATCTTTTTCTATCTTTTACATTACAATGACAGTGTTTTATGGGTATGAAACGTATAAATTCACTGATAACCTATTGATGATATCGGTATCGAACATAAGGTATTATATTTTTGCTGGTATATTGTTGCTTGCAGTTTTTTTATCAAAATTTATTTTTAATTACAACCCACATAAAATCAATATAGCATGTATTACTGCTTTATTACTTATGTTTAGCTCGATATCTTTTTGGTCTAATGATATATTGTTAAGCTCAATTTCCTGGTTTCTGATAACTATATTTTTATATTTATATTTTTGCTCTAATCTCTTAATAATAGCTGCAAAATTTACCGATTTTTATTTACAGTTAGCAATAATATTATACACGCTAGCTGGAGCTGTAGGATATTTCTGCAGTTATATAGCCGCAGAAAATGCTGACGTTAATGACGATAGATATAATTTTTTAATTCCTATTTGTCTTATTCTAGGTACTACACTTCTTTATTACCTGTATCGTTATCAGAGAAATCAGTTAGAAAAATGGTAAGTATATAAAAATGTCTAAAATATCTGGAGATGATGTTATAGAAAATATTAAAAAGGCTGGTATATATTATCAGGAAATAATTATGCAGCTTGCACAAAATAAGTCCTTGCCTCCAATGCCATCTGATTTGTACGACGCCGATAAATCTACGGAAATAGCTAGTAAATTATTTGAGCAAATTTTTGAGCATCCTGAAAAGTTTACCGATATAAATCTGGAATATATCCATAATTTGCAAAAACTAATCGCTGATTCAGTAGCAAAATTTACGGGAAAAAAATCAGATGATCAGCAAGATCTCTCTTTTACTGATAAAAGGTTCAGAGATCCTGCATGGCAACAAAGTCTTTATTTTGCATTCATTAAGAAATATTACATGATTTCTGCGGACTGGATAAAGAAAACCGTCGGACAATATGAATTGGATAATGACGGAAAAAGGTTTCTAGAGTTTATAACCAGCCAGTTTATCGATGCTCTTTCCCCTTCAAATTTTGCTTTTAGCAATCCAGAAGTAATAAGAGAATCTCTAGAAAGTGGGATGAGCAACATTGTTAAAGGAATGGAAAATTTCCTTTTAGATATTAAGAAATCAGGCTCTTTACTAACTATTTCTACTACAGATAAATCTTACTTTAAAATTGGTAAAAATCTGGCAACTACAAAAGGAAAGGTAATTTTCCAGAATGATTTGATACAATTGATTTGTTATGCTTCCAAAAAAAATGTGCATTCAATTCCTATATTTATATTGCCACCCTGGATTAATAAATATTACATACTGGATTTATCTGAGGAAAATTCGTTAATTAAATGGTTATTAACCCACCAATTAAATACCCGACATAACTATTGCCAAGAAGGAAGGAATTTGTATAATGCAATAATGTCAAAAAGTGAAGATTTTAGGAAATTATCAATAAGCGCACAAGCGTCGATGAGAAAGATTGCTCTAAAACTAGTAAAAAGAGGAGAGAGTCAATCGTCGGTAGGTGAATTAATAGGAGTGAGTCGCCAGACAGTAAATGAATGGGTAAGGAGGGAAAAGAGAGGCGACAAGTACGCAATTAGTGGGAAGTTAAGAGGTAGAAAGATAGGAGAGAAAAGGCTTATAACCGAAGATCAAAGTAAAATAATACAAGGGTACGTAAATATCTCTAGACCAGAAGATCACAATATCAAATCAGCATTATGGTCAAGAAAATCAGTTAATGCACTCATCAAAAAACATTGTGGATTTTTTCTTCCCCTAAGTACAATAGGCGAATATTTAAGAAGATGGGGGTATACTGCACAAAAGCCAAAGAAGTTAGCATATGAGCAGCAACCCAAAAGGGTTCAATTTTGGTTAGATGAAGAATATCCGTCAATAGCCAAGCAAGCAGAATATGAAAAGGCAGAAATACATTGGTGCGACGAAGTAGGGATAAAACAAGAGTGTCAGGTATTACAAAGCTATTCTTTAAAAGGAAAAACCCCTGTTGTGATTCATAAATCGAAGAGATTTAGTATAAACATGATATCCACTGTTACAAATAACGGTAAGCTAAGGTTTATGCTGTACGAAGAGACACTAAAAACAAATGTATTTATAGAATTTTTACGGAGGTTGGTAAAATACTCCAAGAAAAAAATCTTCTTAATCCTAGATAATCTCAAGGTTCATCATAGCAAAAAAGTACAAATATGGACTCGGAAACATAAAAAGAAAATTTCTTTATTTTTTCTGCCTCCGTATACTCCGCAACATAATCCGGATGAATATTTAAACAACGATTTAAAAAGAAATGTAAATAGGAAACATATACCTCTTACAAAATCTGAACTCCAAGGGAATTTAAAATCTTACCTAAGGACTCTGCAAAATAACCCAGAACATATCAAAAGATTATTTCAGGCGAAAGAAGTAAAATATGCCGCCTAAGTCGGGTATTTAATTGGTGGGTTAATAGTAGAAAACAATTTTCAGGTTTTTCTTGTCTCTTGGGTTAATCCAACAAAAGAACTAGCCGATAAAGATTTTGAGGATTATTTACACCAAGGAGTAATAGAACCTCTTGAACATATACAAAAATTAGGCTTTGAAAAAGTTAATGCAGCCGGTTATTGTATAGGCGGTACTTTGCTTGCTATAGCTTTATCCTATTATAAGGCACACAATAGTAATATCATAAATAGCGCTACTTTCCTTACTACTTTAGTGGATTTTTCTACTCCTGGTGAGATAGGTGCTCTTATCAATAAATCCACAATTGGTTATATAGAAAATAAAGTATCTGAAGTAGGGTATCTGGATGGGCAATACTTATCAAATAGTTTTAGCTTAATCCGAGCTAACGACTTAGTATGGTCATATTTCGTAAATAATTATCTACTGGGCAAATCTCCGGTTGCGTTTGATATATTGTATTGGAATTCGGATTCAACCAATCTGCCAGCGAAAATGTATATATATTACCTAAAAAATATGTATATTGATAACTTGCTTAAAAACCCCGAATGCATTGAAATGTTAGGAGTAAAAATAAATCTTTCCCACATTGATGTGCCAAGTTTTTCTCTTGCCGCAAAAAGTGATCACATCGCTCTCTGGAAATCAGTTTATGAAGGGGTAAAACTATTTGGGGGAGAACGGACTTTCTGCCTTACTGAAGCGGGGCATGTAGCCGGTGTTATCAACCCAGCTACCAGTAATAAATACTCCCACATGATGAGTAGTAATATTTTAGATGATCCGGATAAATGGTTAGAAAGCGCAAAAATTCATAATGGATCATGGTGGAATAGTTGGAATAAATGGTTATCAGCTAATAGCGGGAAATTAATTAAATCTATTAACTACAATTCTCTTCCTATGATTGAGCCTGCCCCTGGAAGCTATGTAAAATAACTTAGAAATAATGCTATTAGTCTTATTAGCTGCCGCTATCATTAATAATTTTTACCAATCTTTCTTTAGCGTCGGCTTTTGCTCGCTGGCCTGCAAAAGTGTTTTGTTTTTTATCATCAGAAATATGATTTGAAAAAGATATTACTCTCCCATCTTTTTCAATCCACCCAATAAACCAGCCATGTTGGATTTTAAGCTTTCTTGTTCTATCTGGGCTTAAGAGGACACCACTGCCCGTTTTGCCATAAAGTTTCCATCCACCAGGCAATTCTTCTACAAATAAAATATTTTTTGTCATTTCATGGGCATGTCTACTTACAGGCAGGGTATTGTTTACCAATTTTCCTAAGAACGCGATTTGCTCTTTACTAGAGATTTCAAGAGAACTAGATAACCACGCATTTGTAAGGCCATTATTTTTACCTTTATCACCAGAAAGGTCCATATTTCCGTAATTGAGTTTCGTGGTATATGATTGAAACTTTTGCATTCCAATCTTCTCTGTCAAAACTTGGGAATACCAAACGCAACTATTTTTCATCCAACTTGTTGGCATTTGATCTTGTTTCCACACGTCCAAAAAGGCCGGATAACCTTTTTTAAAAGGCCAGGACGGATTCATTTCATCAACTAAAATTCCAAGGTCATAACCTATTAGGCTAAGAGCAATTTTAAAGGTGCTACAAGGCGCATATCTTTGATCACAATCTCCTTCTTGATGAATAATTTTATCTTTTTCCTTTACAATAAAACATTGTTCAGCAAAAACATTACTTATACACAAAATGAGAAAACATAAAAATAAACCGACTTTTTTCATAATTTACCTAAATTTAAAAAATTTTATAATGTTTGGAATTAGTTAATTTATATCAGTATACTATTAACACATTACCTCAATGTTTTTCAAATCATAATACTACTTCATCATCAGGCTAACAACTATTTCCTAACGCTCTTTAAAGTTAATAAAATTATTATTGACTTCAGATGATTTCAGTTTATACTCTTGGAGTTGTATTTTAAGTAATTATTAGAGAGAATTTGCTAGTATGTTCGCAGTTGTTAAAACAGGTGGAAAGCAATATAAAGTTGCAAAAAATAGCATAATCAAAGTTGAGAAGATAGAGGGCCAGCTCGGTAGTAAAATTGAGCTAAACGAGGTTTTATTAGTGGGCGAATACTCTAAGCCGTCTTTTATCGGTACTCCAGTTGTAAAAGGGGCAACAGTAACTGCAGAAATCACTAATCAATTTAGGGATGATAAAATTATTGTTTTTAAAAAGAAGAGACGTCAGCATTACCGCCGCAAAAACGGTCACAGGCAAGATCTGACGGAATTAAAAATTCTTGATATTGTAAAAAAATAAGGATGGAAATATATGGCAACTAAAAAAGCTGGTGGTAGTTCAAGAAACGGTCGTGACTCAGCTGGACGAAGGTTAGGAGCAAAAAAATCTGACGGCCAGGCTGTAGTCCCTGGAAATATCATATACAGACAACGAGGAACAAAAATTTTTCCAGGTAAAAACGTTGGTATAGGCAAAGATCATACTCTTTTTGCTTTGACTTCAGGAAAAGTTGAATTCATATCAAAAAAAGATCGTAAATTAGTAAACGTCGTATAAACCAAGAAGTCAAATTTATATTGGGTTGGGACACGCACTAACATTTTTTGGCTTTGTTGCATGAATCGAATTTTTGATGTATTACCTCTTTTCCCATAATCTGGTCTTATACAGACGCACAGAAATTGGTTTACTAATCTCAAACATTTTATTTAAAAGTTGACAATTGATTGTCATTTCATTTTCCATATTATCTTCATCTCTCGATAAAAATTTACTACCAAAAGCATTCTTGAATCTGAAGAAGGCGTTTTCTACCCCCCCCCCGGAGTCTATATTTGTTCTTATTCCTCCTGGCATGATCTCCTTTGGTTTGTTGATACGCAGCACTTTACTGACGTTCAGTTTGTGCCTTCCTGGCAACAAGACGATTTGGGGCTTTGTTACATGAATATCCAATTGATGAAACCTTGATTCTGCCTTAACTTCAATCCAAATAAATATCTGATTTGTAAACACATAAATATAGCTTTATCGCTATATCTTTTCTGCCCCCAGACTTCCTATTATCGGCATAATCTTCATACCACCCATCACTGAGATTTTCGGCAATCATGAAACCTATTCGACCTCGATTACGCAAAATATTATTATATTCCGACCAATTAGTAACTTTAAACTTTGGGCATTTGCGGGATTTACTAAATGCTTTCTTCTTTGGAGACCGCATGTGATTTTTTTATTAAATTCCTATGGTCAGCATTATATCTACTGATCTAATATTTTGATAGTCCGGCTATTCATGCAACAAAGCCACCTACTTTAACTTGCATGACTATAATTATACTAAAAACCTTATTTTTGGTTTTTATACGTTTCTTTTATACTCCTTCTTTTACATTTCAGTAAATCTATTTTTACAGATTACACCAATTTTTTGTGCCTATATTTAGGATTTCTGGAGTCTTCTCCTATATAGTTAGTAACATAATTATGATAATCCTCATAGTTTCCTTCAAACCATGAGGCACTTCCGTCTTTATCATAAGCAATAATATGGGTAGCTATTCGATCCAGAAACCACCGATCGTGGCTTATTACAAAAACACAACCAGCAAAATCAAGGATAGCATCTTCTAGAGCTCTTAACGTATCCACATCCAGGTCATTGGATGGTTCATCCAGTAGAATAACATTAGCACCGGATTTTAACAATTTAGCTAGGTGAACCCTATTTCTTTCTCCACCGGATAACTGGCCTACCTTTTTCTGCTGAGCACCGCCTTTAAAATTAAAAGCTGAACAATAAGCTCTGCTTTTGACTGACATACCTCCTAGTTCTAAAACTTCTAACCCTTCCGATATTTCTTCCCACACTGTTTTATTATCGAACTCATTGCGGGTTTGAATTTTTACGAAATAAAACCATTATAGCCTTGTATTTAAAAGGTTTGTAGATATATTGAGTATTCATTAATTTTATTTAAGTAACCAAATAGAATGAGCAGAATTAGACGATACAACAAGCTTCCTACTGTTTTGAGAGAAGATGAATTTAACGAATTTGTCTTACCGCATCTTAAAAAAGGCACACGTGGTCCAAGTAAAAAGATATCATTTTTCAAATTATTTAATTACATTCTTAAACTCATGCATACTGGTTGCCAATGGGAACAGATACCAATAGACAAAAATAAAGACGGCATGCCAGAAATTCACTATACTAATATCTATAATGCTTTTAAGTTCTGGGTTAAGCACGGATGCTTTGATAAGATTTTCGAAGCTTCGGTGGCAAGGTTATTTAAAGCTGGAATGCTTGATACTGATATATTACATGGTGATGGTACTTGTACTTCTGCTAAAAAAGGGGTGACAACTTAGGGTATAATGGTCATAAACACACTAAAGGAGACAAGGTTGTACCGTTTTGTGATAGAAACTGCAATGTTATTGCGCCTTTTGTTACTGCTCCGGGTAATAGGAATGAAGGAATCCTGCTTACTCCTGCAATATCAAACTTAAAAAAGATTGTAAAACTAATAGGTATAGATCTCAAGGAAAGTACCATGAGCTTAGATGGTGTATATAATTCACGTAAAAATCGTAAAGCAATTTTTAATCTTGGCATGACTCCTAATATGCCAGAGAATAAAAGGAGTCGCAAGAAATCTAAGCGAGGAAGAAAGCAAACTTTTTGCCGGAAAATCTTTAAAGAAAGGTTTAGAACGATAGAGAGAATATTTGCCTGGGAAGATAAATTCAAACGGTTGTTACTGAGATTTGAATTCCACAGCATAAACCATTATGCTCTGAAAACTATAGCCTACAGCATGGTTAACCTGCGGCATTTTTGTGGATAACGGCTAAGCATGGATTAAACAAGGTGCGGATGAAGCTAAAGGGAGAATACTGCCCAAATTGCCAAAAATTAAGCAATTTGATTATAAAATCATCAAAAATTCCAATACAAAAGCTGCAGTTCCAAAATCTTATCGACGAGAATAAAAACCCACCCGTTTTTAAACTATGAAACCAGCAATGAGTTCGATATCCCTAATATGTTCCATCAACTTACTAAGCTAACATGATTTATATTATGTTATAACTGCAGAATCTTATTAGATATAATTACTATAAGAACGCCTCCCAGTAACACGCAGAAAATTTTACAAAAAAATTAGAAAAAATAAACTAAAGAATTAAGTCTTTTAGTTGTTTGAGATGTATTATTGGTTCAACGGAATCTTTCAAGTCATGGCTAGCCGCACAAAAAACTCTTTTAAAGCCAAGTTTTGAGGCCTCCTTAATTCGAGCCTCAGTTTGGGCAACTTTCCTGACCTCCCCGGAAAGCCCTACTTCTCCAAAAAAAATACTTTTTGCTGGTAGGGATTTATTAGCAGCAGCAGAAATAAGAGCAGCAACTACTGCTAAATCCGCTGCCGGATCAGTTATTTTTAAGCCACCGGCAACACTTAAATATACTTCATGAGAAGATAAATTCAAACCGAATCTTACTCCAAGTACGGCTATTATCATGGATAATCTATTTACATCCCATCCTACTACAGATCTTCTAGGTGTTGGCATAGTAGTAGGACAAGTTAGCGCTTGAATTTCAATAAGCAACGGCCTTGAGCCTTGTGTGCCAGCAAATACAGCAGTACCACTAACATTATTTTCCCGCTCCATTAAAAATAATTCAGAAGGATTGGTAATTTCAAGCAATCCAGCTGATGTCATTTCAAAAACCCCTATTTCATTAACACCGCCAAAGCGATTCTTTATTGAACGAAGGATTCTGAAATGATTATTATGGTCACCTTCAAAATACAGGACAGTATCTACCATATGTTCAAGGACCTTTGGTCCGGCAAGTTGGCCATCTTTGTTTACATGACAGGCAAGAAGTACTGTAATATTATTTTGCTTAGCGTAATTAATGAGCACATGCGCTGAGGCTCTTATCTGAGAAACTGTTCCAGGAGCTGACGATAATTCAGTGGTAGATACAGTTTGTATAGAATCAATCACTACTAAATCCAGTTTATCTTTGTATTTATCGATAGTGGAAATTATGTCTTCTACATTAGTTGCAGCAAGTAAACCTGTTTTGTTGTTAGTAATTCCAACTCTTTTAGCTCTCAGTTTAATCTGATTAGTTGATTCCTCACCTGTTATATAAAGGCAGCCAACATCATTCTGAGCGAGCTTTGAACAGAGTTGCAATAAAAGAGTTGATTTACCAATTCCCGGATCACCCCCAATCAGAATAGCAGATCCACTAACTAATCCACCACCAAGAACTCTATTTAATTCTTCAATAGGTGTTTTAACCCTCATGGTTTCAACTACTGCATCGCTTAAAAAATCTAATTCCTGCGCCGTGCCAGTTTTGGGAACAATAATTTTACTACTGGAAGCAAGCTCCTCGGTAATTGATCCCCACTGACCACAATCAGGACATTGACCTAGCCATTTATTAGAAACGCTACCGCAGTTATTACAGGAAAAAACTTTTTTAATTTTGCTCATATCTTACTATTATTAACCTGCTGTTACCGTAAACTTTTTCCTTAAGCAGATGCAAGTTTGGAAATTTTTCTAAAACCAGTTTAGCAGCTTTTTCCATTTCCATGGCAATAATTGCATTATTCTCTAACCAATTATTCTTAATTAGGCAGGTTAGGGTTTTTACGCATAAGTTATTATAGTAAGGAGGATCAATGAAAACAATATTATATTGCCTATTAGATTTCGGCAGAGAAGAAGCATCAGCTAATTGACAATAGATATTATTTTTCTCCCCTATTTTATCAGCAAACTTTTTAATCAGCTTGAGATGTTCAAGATTATTATCAATTAAGGTCGCATTTTTGGCCCCTCGAGACAACGCTTCAAAGGATAATATTCCTGTACCAGCAAATAAATCCAATGTTTGAGCATTATCTAGCGGTTTAGAATTAAAAAATTCGCCAGAGACTATTATGCTAAATAGCGCTTCTCGAAGTTTGGCAGTAGTAGGTCTATATTCTGAGGCCTTGGACGTTGGGATTATTCTGTTCTTGTGTTTCCCAGAAATTATTTTCATCTTACGTTATTATTACAATTAAGAACGCTGATTAATTAAGGATTTTGGAAGAATTGGTTGCGGGGGCTGGATTTGAACCAACGACCTTCAGGTTATGAGCCTGACGAGCTACCAGACTGCTCCACCCCGCGGCAAATATTTTGAAAAACTTAATTCTGACTAAAAAAATTATATTTTTTGTAAGCTTCACCAGAATAATTCAGGTTTGAGCAATTATAATCGTCCTAAGCATCTGCGAATGATATATTATTTCTAAGCAAGATGCAAGTAACAATTTATAAATATTAAGTAATTTAATAATACTGCTAGTGAGACTTTCTATGAAGCATCATCGCATCACCATAACTAAAAAAGCGCATTTTATTATCTATAGCATATTTATAAAGGTTTTTCACCTCCCCCATCCCAGAAAACGCACAAACTAGCATCAATAAAGTTGATTTTGGTAAATGGAAATTGGTAATTAAGCTGTCTACTATCTGAAATTTGTAACCCGGAGTTATGAATATATCAGTTTCTTTAGCTCCGTGATATAATTTCCCATTTCGACTGAAAGATTCCAGACTCCTAAGCGCAGTTGTACCAACTGATATGATCCTTCTGTTTTCGGATTTAGCTTTGTTAATAGTTTCTGCTACTAGCGGGCTAATATACGAATATTCAGAATGCATTTTATGAGTGTAAATGTTTTCAGTTTTTACTGGTAAAAATGTGCCTGCACCAACATGTAAAGTTATAAATTGAATCGTGACGTTTTTTGCCTTGATTTGCTCAAGTAATTCCAGAGTAAAATGCAAACCGGCTGTAGGGGCTGCTACAGAACCTTTTTCACGGCTATAAACAGTTTGATATCTCTGTACATCTAGTTCATTTTTTGGCGGCCTTTTTATATATAATGGCAGAGGTACTTGGCCGTATTGATCCAGAAAAGTAAAAACCTCAATATCCCTTAGCACAAAATTTACTTCTATCTCACCAAATTCAAACTTATCAGTAATAACTAATTTATGATTACCGAAAAAGAACTCATCCCCTATAATGAGCTTTCGAGCAGGTTTAGCAAAAGCTCGCCACGAATTTTGGGTTAATGATGGCTTATTTAAGTTAATATTAATTTTCGTACCAGATTTTTCTAAAGTTATCTTAGAGTTAATTACTCTACTATCGTTGAAAACCATAACATCACCCGGATTTAAATAATCAATTATATTAGCAAACTTCACTATTTTATTGTTATCAAAGGGCAAAATTAAATTGGATTGATCACGCTGCTCTACTGGTTCGTAAGCTATTAATTCAGAAGGAAGATTAAAATCAAAATCAGAAAGCTTCATTTATCAACTCTAAATACAAAATTCTCTAGTTCTTTAGTAAAACCTTCGAAAGGACATAATTTATAAGATTTATTAATATTAGTAACTCTATTTATAGTCCCTTTGGTGGTGAAAACCTCCATCTTCCAGATGGAAAAGCTTTAGCTTGTCTAATGCGCCATGATGCGGTAGCATCATAAGTCTATGACTTACTATAACAAAAGATCACATTCAGTTTTTTATCATCGTTATCATATAGTATGGATAACGAAATATCGCTATAAGGTACTTACTTACGACATAAAAAAACGTGTTCGGGAACTAGTGTTACAGGTAGCTGAGGAAATGAGTATAAAGATAGAAAATGGCGTTGTATCAAGCGACCATGTCCATATATTTGCAAATATTCCTCCGCATATTAAAATTAGTGAATTTGTTCAGAAAGCTAAGGGAAGATCATCTAAAAGAATACAGGAAGAATTTCCGATACTAAAAAAGAAATACTGGGGTAGACATTTATGGGGCAGAGGATACTTCAGTTCAACTAGCGGTAATGTTACAGATGATATGATTAACGAATATATCAACAAACACACTGACGCTCATGAGACCGACTTTACTTCAAATATTAGGCTAGAATGAGCTTTAGCTTGATAAGCGACTTCTAGTCGCAAAGATCAAACTTTCATCTCTCAGATGAAAGTGGTTGATTAAATTTTCGTAAGTTAAACTAATAATTTAGCAGTGTCAAATAATACTGAAGGTATAAAATTCGCAGTTAGTGTTCATTAAGACAAAGCACAAGTTTCCCAAAATTAAATCTATTTTTATAAATTTATGCTGGCTAATTGATTTTTTTAGTATATAAAAAGGTTTAATTTATCAGATATAAGGATATTTGGACATTATCTAAAATAATAAAATTAATTAAGATAAAAAATATCTAACATGGTAGAATTATTCTCTTTTTTCGTAGAAAATTTATTATCCCCTCCTATATTATTTTTTTTACTAGGTATTATCTCGGGAGTTTTGAAATCAAATCTGGAAATTCCAGAACAAATTAGTAAATATCTAGCTATATACCTAATGATTGCAATAGGTTTTAAAGGAGGCGTTGTTATTTCAGAAACTACTAACGTTGATAGTAAGGCCATTTTAACTATTCTTGCTGGCATAATAGCAGGTTTTATACAACCATTTATTGGTTATTTTTTCTTAAAACATACCACTAGAATAGATAAATTAACTGCAGCGGCGCTTGCTGCTCATTATGGCTCTGTTAGTCTAGTAACATTTGTAACAGCAATTAATTTTTTAGAATTAAATTCTATAATTTATTCCGGATATATCATTTCCGTACTCTCTTTAATGGAAGCTCCCGCAATTTTAAGTGGTATACTAATAGCTTATACATCAAAGCAAAAAAATCTAGGTAACCAGAATCAATTGAAGCCTTTCCTTCTAAAGGAAGTATTTACCAATGGATCAATATTATTGTTATTAGGTTCATTTTTTATAGGATGGGTATCAGGAACTCAAGGAATGCAGAAAATGGATGGCTTTGTAATCAGCCCTTTTCAAGGTATCTTGTCACTTTTCCTATTAGATATGGGATTGCTAATTACAAAGCACTTAGCCGAACTAAAAGAGTTTACCTTAAAACTAGCTCTTTTTGGCATATATATGCCTTTAATAGGTTCAGTAATAGGAATATCTTTAAGTATTCTTATAGGACTGGACCTAGGAACAGGATTTTTATTTACAGTGTTAATTTCTAGTGCTTCTTATATTGTGGTAACTGCTGCAATGCGTACCTCTTTACCAGAAGCTAGAGCCGCCATTTATATACCAATGACTCTAGCTGTTACTTTTCCATTTAATATTACTTTAGGAATACCATTTTATTTTACTCTAGCCCAGAAATTCCTGGCCGAATAAGTAGCTTAAGGCTACTTCTCTTCATGTAAAAAAGAAAAATCTTGACTCGAATCGCCTCTCTCTATAAGCAATTAGAAATAAATTCGTGGGACATTAAGCTTAGCTAACGCACATACAGGAAACACTGTTACGTGGAGTTTTAGATACCGCTTGTAGAACGAGGGCGGGTTATATCCACATAATAAGTGGCGAAAATTGGATTTAATAAAGCTTTTTTATGAATATACTAAATCCAATAAATATAGAGCTATGCCTACTTAATATTTTTTATCAGCTCTTTAACAGCATTAACTGAAGATGTAAAATTTGTTTTCTCTTCTTTAGTTAACTCAATTTCAACAACTTTTTCTACCCCGTTCTTCCCAATAACTACCGGTACTCCTACGTAAATACCCTTTTCCCCATACTCACCGTTTAAATATGCTGCACAAGGCATAATTTTGCGTTTGTCATGCAAGTAGCTCTTAGCCATTTCAATTGCTGATACCGCAGGAGCATAATAAGCAGAACCAGTTTCAAGTAACGCTACTATTTCACCGCCACCATTTTTAGTCCGCTCTACTATTGCATCAATTTTTTCTTTCGTACTCCAACCCATTCTAATTAGATCAGGGACTGGAATACCAGCTACGGTTGAGTATCTAACTAGGGGAACCATAGAATCTCCGTGACCGCCAAGCACAAAACTAGTTACGTTCTCAACAGATACTTTGAACTCTTCTGCCAGAAAATAATTAAACCTAGCTGAATCAAGCACACCAGCCATCCCCACAACTTTATTTGCAGGCAATCCACTTTCTTTCTGCAAAACATATACCATAGCATCAAGTGGATTAGTAATGACAATTACAAATGCATCACGGGCATACTGCTTTATACCTTGTGCTACTTCTTTCATAACATTTGCATTGGTAGCAACTAAATCATCCCGACTCATGCCTGGCTTCCTAGGTATACCAGCTGTAATAATTACCACATCTGAGCCTTGTATATCTGCATAACTCCCAGTTCCTTTTAAACTGATATCTGAGCCGTCTAAAGTCTTACTTTGAGCAATATCAAGAGCTTTGCCTTTAGCTCTACCATCTGCCACATCAAATAGAACTACATCTCCTAGTGCGTTATAAGCAGAAATATGGGCTAAAGTACCACCGATATTACCACCGCCTATTAAAGATATTTTTGGTCGTTTATGCATAAAACCCTCCTATGTGAATAATTTTTGTTAAGAGTTCATCGAATTAAAGAACTCATTATTAGTTTTCGTTTCTTTAAACTTACTAAGCAAAAACTCCATCGCATCAACAGTGCCCATGGGGTTAATAATACGGCGTAAAACCCACATTTTCGAAAGTATTGCTCTATTAACAAGTAATTCTTCCTTTCTAGTACCAGATTTGGTGATATCAATGGCTGGATAGATTCTCTTATCTGCAACTTTACGGTCAAGAACGATTTCAGAATTACCAGTACCTTTAAATTCTTCAAATATTACCTCATCCATTCTCGAACCAGTTTCAATTAATGCGGTGGCAATAATAGTTAACGAACCGCCATTCTCTATATTACGTGCAGCACCGAAAAACCTTTTAGGTCTTTGTAGGGCGTTTGCATCTACCCCTCCAGTTAGAACCTTTCCTGACGATGGCACCACAGTATTATAGGCTCTTGCTAATCTAGTTATTGAATCTAATAATATCACAACATCTTTCTTATGTTCAACTAATCGTTTTGCTTTCTCAATGACCATTTCAGCCAATTGCACGTGTCTTGCTGCCGGTTCATCGAAGGTAGAACTAACTACTTCACCTTTAACAGAGCGTTGCATATCTGTTACTTCCTCTGGTCGCTCATCTATAAGAAGAACCATCAAATATACTTCTGGGTGATTAGTAGTAATTGCATGGGCAATGTTTTGTAGCAGAACAGTTTTTCCGGTTCTCGGCGGTGCGACTATTAAGGCTCTTTGTCCCTTACCCATAGGGGCCACAAGCTCTATTGTTCTTGTACTAAAATCCTTATTTTCATTATCCATCTCAAGGAGTAATTTTTCATCAGGATATAAAGGTGTTAGATTATCAAAATGAACTCGATGGTAAGCGTTTTCATTATCTTCAAAATTAACTTTACTTAGTTTAAGCAAGGCAAAGTATCTTTCTCCAGCTTTAGGCGCTCTAATCTGACCTTCTACAGTATCACCCTTTTTTAAACCAAACCGCCGTATTTGATTAGGCGAAACATAAATATCATCAGGCCCCGCTAAGTAATTAGCATCTGGTGATCTTAAAAAACCAAATCCATCAGGCAGTACTTCTAGAACCCCTTCACCGGAAATATGGCCACCTTGATCAACAATTTTTTTCAGAATTGCAAAAACTAGTTCTTGCTTTAATAAAGAACTGGCATTTTCTATTCCCAGCGCCTCAGCTTGGGATTGGAGTTCTTCTGGCGACTTTTGCTTTAATTGCCTTAACGTTACTCTCACACCGTTGCTTTCTTTCGACTCTTCCGTATTCTGTCGTTTTGTCTGTTCAGCATCTTGGGATTTTTTAGAAGAAGGGAATTCATTAATTCTGCGTGCCTTTCTTTCTTTTATTCCAGTGACCATTTCGAGCTCGGATGGCTCATTTTCTCTTTCAGGAACATTTTCTGCTACATGGTTGTTTACTAAAGCTTTGTCTTCTAAAGAAGAGGACTTTGGATAGTTTACACCTAAAGATTCTTCCGAAGGATTAAGCGGTGATTTAATAGTTTTTCTAATTTTTAAAGTTCTACTTAAGGAATTATTATCGGAAACTTTTGGATATTCGTTTTCTTCTATTGTCATTTGATTGAATTAATAATTAATTTTGGAAATTGGTTAGATTAACAAATAAGTCATTTATACAGCTTAAAAGTAATATTTATTTGGAAATTTTATTAGGCCGGCAGCAGACTAACTTTAAATGGCTAAATAGCTAACTAATACAACACTTTTAAAAGCTAGGATGTTACTCTAAGAAAGGTGAAACTCGTACACCTAAACTTAAACTCATATATCATGATAACGAATCTGAGGTGTTTGTCAAGCAAACTATATCAGTTTATTGGCAAGTTTCTTGATATGCAAAGCTTGCCTTGCGGCCAAATTATAACAATATTATCAATCTTTACCAACGCGCTATATTTAGCTTGAATTCTGTTTAGCCACTTAGCTATACTAGGCAAGCTTTGTGGGTTGGTAAACGTAGTACAAATTTGAGTTATGAGAATGAAAATATTATGAATAGTGAATCTCAAAACAAGCAATTGCTAATAATTGACGGATATGGTTTTGTTTTTAGAGCGTATCATGTACAGCCCCCTCTTATGTCGCCGGACGGGCAGCCAGTAGGAGCTATTTATGGTTTTACTTCGATGCTTTTAAAAATAATTAATGATTTTAGAGCAGAATATGCCGTAGTGGTTTTAGATAGTAAAGGCAAAAATTTCCGCCATGATTTGTTTAAAGAATATAAAGCACATCGTCCCCCTGCTCCAGAAGAACTTCTTTCTCAGCTACCGATAGTTCAAAGCGCAGCCGAAGCCCTTAATTTTTGTGTCCTCTCTAAGGAAGGGTTTGAAGCAGACGACATTATTGCAACTCTGGCAAAAAATTGTACCGATGATAATGTTAAAGCTGTTATCGTTTCATCTGATAAGGATCTGCTACAGCTAATGGATGATGGGGTTAAAATTTATGATCCGGTAAAGTCAAAATTTGTCCACCAAGAGGATGTTTTAGCAAAATTTGGGGTGTTACCAAATAAGGTCAGAGAAGTGCAAGCTCTTGTCGGGGATGCGTCCGATAATATTCCAGGAGTAAAAGGCATAGGCCCTAAAACCGCCTCTGAATTAATAAATAATTTCGGGGATTTAGCAGGTATATATAACTGTATAGATCAGGTTAAAAATAATAGGCAAAGGGATTTATTGCTCAACTACAAAGCTCAAGCTTTTCTATCCTGGCAACTAGTAGGGCTAGATCAAAATGTTGAAGTTCCTTATAATCTGAATTTATTTGCGTTAACTGGTAAGCAAGAATCAAAAATTATTGAATTTATTGCAAAATATGGATTTAAATCTCTAAATAAAAGAATTGAAACTTTGTTTAATATTAAAATTGAGAATAAGGTTAATATTGAAATACCAAAGGAATTGACACTACAAGAGTTCCAACCCAAGAAAATAGCCATTAATTCAGCTCAATCCTTATCTGAGTTAAAAAACAAAATAGAAAGGTTTGGTTTAGTAGCAGTAACTTTAGAAGAAAATGATTCGCATATAACTGTTTCTATTTCTTTAGAAAATCAAATTTACTTGCTTAATTATAATCCGCACAAATCAACTTATGCAGTAGATTTGTTTTCTTATGCAAAAAATGATTCTACAGTATTAGACCACAACAATTTTATTGACGAATTATTTGCAAATTACTCTATAAAAAAAATCACTGCTAATTTAAAAAATTTATATAAAAATTTTTCTGGCCCGTTAAATAGCTTCGAAGATTTAAACCTTATGGATTATTGCCTTTCTGCAGGTAGCAAAGAAAAATCCATTCATGAAATAATAAATTATTATGCCGAGAAAAATATCGATAAATCTTTGCCTGATATAAGCTTATCCCAATATTTTCTTGAATGTTATAGCGAAATGCAGAAACAGCTTTTTAGGCAGAAAACGCTGCATTTATATAAAACGATTGACTTACCTTTATGTAGAATTTTGCATAACATGGAAGCTTACGGTATTAAAATCGATATCACGTGTTTACAAAAATTATCAACTGAGTTTCAAAAAGAAATAGAGATGCTTGAAAAAGAGATTTTCTCATACTGCGGGCAAGAATTTAATATTGCATCGCCAAAGCAACTTGGTGGGATTTTATTTGATAAGTTGCAGTTGCCGTTTTCAAAAATATCCGGTAAATCGAAAACCTATGGCACCGGTGTAGAAATTCTCGAGAAGTTAAGTGATGAAGGATACGAAATTGCTGACTTAATTTTAAAATACCGACATTTAACAAAACTAAAAAATACTTATACTGATGCTTTGCCTAAACAAGTTGATCCCATAACTAGTAGGTTACATACCACTTTTCTACAAACATCTACTACAACTGGACGTTTAAGCTCAAATAACCCAAATGTTCAGAATATCCCAATCCGCACGCCAGAAGGTAATAACATCAGAGCTGCCTTTATTGCTCCTGCAGGGTATAAATTAATTTCGGCAGATTATTCTCAAATAGAACTCAGAATTTTAAGTCATGTAGCAAATATACAGGCTCTTAAAGAAGCATTTACAAAAGGAGAGGATATCCATAAACAAACTGCCAGTCAGATTTTTGGCGTAGAAATGGCTAAAGTAACACCAGAGTTAAGAAGAAGCGCGAAAGCAATTAACTTTGGGATTATTTACGGTATTAGTTCATTTGGCCTTGCGAAAAATCTCAATATTACTAAAAAAGCTGCAGCAGACTATATAGCAAAATATTTTCAGGAATATCCAGGTATTGAAAAATATATGGCAGATACTATTAATTTTGCCCGCCAAAACCTTTATGTAGAAAATCTGCTTGGCAGAAGATGTTATATTCCGATGATTAATAACAAAAATCATAGTTTGCGTTCTTTTGCAGAAAGAGCAGCTATAAATGCTCCGATGCAAAGCCTTACTGCTGATATTGCAAAGATGGCAATGATTGCCATAGATAGGAAATTACAAGCAAACTTACTAAAAACAACAATGACTTTACAGATTCATGATGAATTGGTATTTGAAGCACCTCTATCTGAAGTTGAATCAGTAACTAAATTAATAAAATCTACCATGGAAAATATAATTGCCTTGGATGTACCGATTAAAGTAGATATATCTCATGGCGATAATTGGCAAGAAATATAGTTTTATTTAATATTCGTTATTCCTTATCTTGGATGCCACCTATTGGCTACTTTTTTTAAAAAGCTTAAATATCACTTATATGTTTGCCTTCAAGTAAAGATTTAGCTCCACTATTTAAGTGTTTTTCGATAAAATCTGCTGCCGACTTATTTAATTCCCCGATTTTGGTTAAAATCTCATCCCGATTATTAGTATATATAATATTCTGCAAAGAATTTATTAAAGCCATAATGGATTCTTTTTCGTTAATATTTAAAATATCAGGGGTTTCATTCATAGCTTTTGTGATTCCTGCAATTACATTCTGCGCATCAATTCGAGTTTCAGTCAAAAGCCTAATTTTATAATCTTCTTCAGCATTTTTAAAAGCATTCTCCAGCATATTATTTATTTCTGTCTGGCTTAATCCATAGCTAGGTTTTAATTCAATATTTTGAGCTATTCCGCTAGTATTTTCCTTGGCTGTAACAGATAAAATACCATCGGCATCAACAGCAAAAGTTACTTCTATTTTTGCCATACCTGCTTTCATAGTTGGAATATTTTTTAGTTCAAACCTAGCAAGAGACCTACAATCTTGTACCATTTCCCTTTCTCCTTGCACTATATGAAATTGCATACCGGTTTGGTGATCCGCATAAGTGGTAAAAGTTTTAGTAATAGAAAAAGGAATCGGAGTATTACGCATGATAATCTTTTCAGCAATACCGCCATATAACTCCATACCTACTGATAGAGGTAAGACATCTATCAGTAGCGAGTTCCGGATAGAAGCTAAAGACAAATTTTCTGCTTGGAGAGCAGCTCCAATAACAACGGCTCTATCAGGATCAATATCAGAGAACACCTCAACGCCAAATGATCTAATTAAATTTTGAGCAATAAACGGTATCCTTGTTGACCCCCCAACTAGTATTATACCGTCAAGTTTAACATCAGCGTCAAATAAAGTATCTTTAGCTATTTTAATTGTTCTATTAATTAGTAGCGAAATAAGATTTTCAAAAACTTCCCTTGTAATTTTAAACTTTTTACTACCAAAATTTAGGAAAGCGCTATTTTGGAATGATAGGAGCTCTTTAAGCTCCTTTGCCTTCAGATATAAAGCCGGTTCTAAACTAATATTTAGTTCTTTGGCAATATGCTCAGCTAAAATATGATCTAAATCGTCACCGCCGAGCAAATTATCCCCTCCTGTGGCAATAACCTGCAAAACTCCTGCTTCCATGTTTAATATGGAAACATCAAAAGTACCCCCTCCAAGATCGTAGATCATATAAGCACCTTGGGATTTTTTATGAAATCCGTAAGCATAAGCCGCTGCCGTCGGCTCAGCAATAAGTCGTAATACGTCAAAGCCAGCAATTTTAGCAGCTAGCATAACCGCCCCCCTAGATGCATCATCAAAATAAGCTGGAACTGATACAACAGCTTTACTTATAGCTGTTCCAAGCTCCTGCTCTGCATGTTCCTTTAAGAATAAAAATATCTTTGCTGCTAATTCAGGAAAACTATACTTCGTAGTGCCAAATGTAACTTTCGGCATAGATGAAGTATGATCTACTAACACAAAATCTGATAATATTTTATCCAAAACTTCCGTCGATTTAATTTCTTCGTATGATTTAGAAAGAAGCCTTTTGATGGAAGAAATAGACTTTTTCTCCCCTCTATTTTTGCCTATTAAAAATTTTTCTAGTTGGTCGTCATAAAATATAACTGATGGTAAAAGGCCATTTTTTCCTACGGAGTTAATTATTTGCGGATTGTTGTGCTTGGAATAAGCAATTAAAGAGTTAGTAGTGCCAAAATCGATTCCTACTACTATTTCTTCTTGTAAATCTCTTTTTCCAGGTTCTTCAATTTCAATTATCTGCATTCTTAATCTTTAACTTTATATTGTTGACTAAATTAGTAAGATACTTTAGCCGCACACTAAGATCAAGAGCTTGTTTAATATTATTTTCTGAAAAAGCAATACCTATATCATGCACCAGTTTTTCACAAATTGCGATTTTATCCTTTTTAATGACATATAAACTTGATAAATTACAGCTGAGGCTTTCTATTGATTCATATTCTTCTAGTATTTCTTCCAGTTGGGCAGTAGATAAAACTGACTTTAATTTGTCATCATCAAGGATTTCACCTTTGGTTTTTAGAATATATTCAGCCCTTAAATAGTCATCTTTTAAAACTTTAAAAGCTGCGTTAGAAAACATCGAGTATTCAGCATTTTTATGACGCTGTAGTTCATCTTTTGCCTTGTCGGGGTGGTATTTCTCCTGCAAAGCTAAATATTGTTTTCTTAAGCGCGTTTGGTCAATAATGTAATTTTGCTCTATATCAAATAATTCGAAATAATTCATTTTAAAATCGCAATTTTTAACTCACTATAAATTATTTATGTAATAAAAAGAAATCAATATTTGCTTTTGTTTTGTTCGGATCAGAAAAGTAGCAAATTAGTTTAGATAGTCCAAACAATAGCAGAGACTGATTAAATGTTTACATTTAAGATTTTATACATTAATTTAGGCTTAATTATTTAAGCATCTGTAGCTCAGCTGGATAGAGCGTTGCCCTCCGAAGGCAGAGGTCGTTGGTTCAAATCCAATCAGATGCACCATTTAATTGGATAATTAAAAAATATATGTCAGAAATATTACTTGGTAGACAAGTATCATATAAAAGCGATTACGATAATTCATTATTATTTCCTATAAAAAGGAGTCTAGGTAGAGCCAAGATAATTAAGGAATCATATCTGCCTTTTAATGGTTATGATTTATGGAGCTGTTATGAGCTCTCCTGGCTCGATTCAAAAGGCAAACCTGAAGTAAGAATTATGTATTTTGTGGTATCGGCAGATTCAGAATTTTTAATAGAATCAAAATCTGTTAAATTATACTTAAACTCTTTTAATAATACTAAATTTGCCACTCAAGAAGAAGTATACAATCTGATAAAATCCGATCTAAGCCAGATAGCTGGTTCGCCGGTAAAAGTGTATATAAACAAACTAAGTCATTATAAAAATCAACCACTTAATATTTTTGAAGGGATTTTACTTGATGAGCTTCCTGTAGAAATTTCTAAGTACCACGTTACTTCTGAATTGCTAAAAATAGATTTAAGCAATCAAGAGCAGATTGTAGAAGAGATTTTATATTCAAATTTATTAAAATCTAATTGTTTAGTTACCGGTCAACCTGATTGGGCCTCTATCCAGATCAGTTATAAGGGTAAAAAAATAGATCATCGATCTCTGTTAGAATATTTAATTTCTTACAGAGATCACAATGGCTTTCACGAAGAATGTATAGAACATATATTTGTTGATATATTAGAAAATTGTAAACCGGAAGAATTGACTGTTTTTGCAAAATATACCAGAAGAGGAGGGGTTGATATTAGCCCCTTCAGAACTAACGTGAGCCTAAAAAACACAGAAGTTATCAAAATTCGTGATGTAAGGCAGTAATGATATAGAATGTACAGTGTAAGTTAATATATAATTTACTTAAGTTAATTATGATATATCAACAGAGTTTTACAAAATGTCCAAAAGCAAAAAACCAACAAAAATATCTGATGTAAAAGAAACTTCAGCAAGATCTATAAACTCAGCAAAATTAGGTTCTCAAGGTTCAGAAGAAGGGAACGATAACTTAACAAATAAAAATTTAAATCCTCCCTTTAGCTTTGTAACTGATGATGTTAAAGAAAAAATGGAAAGTTTTATGAAAGCCAGCATCGGGTCTATGTGTAGCCCACAGGCTGGAAACAATGATGGAAGAAGTATAATAGATAATATGATAACAAAATTATCTAATAATATAAGACGAGGTTTTGAACAGAATATGGAACTGGGGCAGGAAGTTTTAAAGTGTAAGACAGCAGCAGATTTTATCGAATCTCAACGCAAAAATTTTGAGATAAATTACAAAAATGCAATAAAAATATACGATGACCTTTTTTATGATGTAAAAGCTTTAACTAATAAGAACCTAAAGGGCATAAAAACATAAATAGGTGATACCTCTTAAAATTCTGTAAAGTAGAAAATATTTACGGTATGCTTTTACCTACCGTTTTACCAATATATAAAAGGACAGCACCTTATTTTTGCTGCCATGTTTTGCTTTTATTAGTTTAGAGTTTTTATGAGTCTCAGCAATGTGAATATTACAACAATAAAAATACACCCATTTTATTTGCGATACACTAAACTCTACTCAAGCTCTTAAAGATTTTTCTATTCCTGACTCTTTAAGGTTTTCATAAGTCTTATATATATTTATTTGTCATTGCCAATTTTGAAATTTCTGCATAATTCATTTACTTAGCTTCTTTAAATAATAAAAGTTATTAATAGTGATTATTTTTATCATGTCTTCTCTCCAGTACAGATTCAACAAATTCTATTGAGCTAAATCGTAATCCTTAAATTCATTGATATTTTCAAACCACCTCATTAGATATGGCCTACGATGTTATTTTTCCTCTTTTTTTAGGGTTTTGCTATGCGTGATTTATATTATTTAGCAACCTGACTTTGACTCGAAGAACGAGATTTTGGAGAAAAAGTCTGTGATGATCCTTTACTACTGATATGTCCTTCAACAGAAGATGTTACGACTGCTCCTACTAGTTCCTTTAGACTCTTTTCAGTTGTTATTTCACCCTGCACGGTCTTTTCTTTTTTAGCGATGTCGCTACCTACCAATCCTGCAATAAACTCTTTTACTACTGATAAGAAATTAGGATCTTTTGATCGAGATGGGTCTAAATATATCCCCCCTGAAGCAAGTCCGACAGTGGTATAGCTTGTATTTTGATAATATTCTTTAGTAAGACCGGTTCTGGTAACAGAAAAATAACCTGAATCCACTCCTCCGACTAATTCCGCCCTTTTTTCTTTTAAGATATCAGCCACTTCAATTCCACCATGCTCTTTTTTTATTTCTAATATGACTTCTTTCAAACTTTCAAATATCAAAGCAGTATCTTCTTTTCTTTTTCCTTTCTCTCCTCCAGAAAATAAATTATATCCAATACCTTGTGCTACTTCATGAATCTCTTCTAACTCAGCTTTGCTGAAGTGGTAAGAGTCATTCATTTGTTTTGCTATTCTGCCGATTAGTTCCTCTGTAATTGCTCCGTCAGGTAAGTATATACCTCCCGAAACTAGTCCTGCAGTAGTATATTTCGTTTTTTTATGAATATCTGCAGCAAGCTCACTTACCAGTTCCGGTAGGTTTTCTCTATTTACCAAACCATGAGCAGTAATTTCTGGATTTTCTTTTAAAAAAGCTTGTATAGCCATTTGGCATGCTTCTCTTATCATATATCCGTCTTTACCCCGATTAGCACCCTGGCCGAATAATTTTTCTGTAACTTGATCAGCAATAACATTAGCAGCGAGTTTGGCCTGTATATTATTACTATCATTCCTATTCTCATATAATAAAGTCATGATAGCCCCCGTTGTCGATAGATCAGAGGTATTATTATAAGTACTTGATGCTACCGGGAAAGACTTGTACTTTACGATATCCGGATTTTGACTAGTAAGATTTCTTAATTCTGCGCCCATAGGAGAGTCGCTTATGTATAACTCTTCTATATTTTTACGTAATAATTTAGGGTCTGACGTTAGATCCCCTAAATATTCTGCTCTAGAAATAATAGAATCCGTAATTAAATCCATCATATATTTTTGATTTTTCTTTTGCAAATCAGACATATCAGAGTCAAAAGTGGCAGAAGTTAAGTTATACGATTCTCTTAAAGCCATTTCGTCACGTGGTAAGACAGTTCCCCTAAAATCGGTATTTTTCAAATTTACGCCAGCCATTGAGGTCACACCGGATAAATCTATTCCCTGAAGTGAAATATCAGATAAGTCAAGAGCATATGGCATCGGCCCTACTACTTTTGCACCTTTTAATGAAATTGTACCGCTCTTGAGGGCCGGTATGAGGCTTTGAAACGTTATTCCATCTAGTTCCGTATTGCTAAAATTTACATTTTCAAAAGTCGCTCCGGTAAAACTAGCATTAGTGAATTTAGAACCTTCAAATGAAACATTAGTGAATTTGCTATTAACAAAACTATTATTTATATCTATATTCTCTAGTTTAACTTGTTTTTCAGGGCTACCAATAGTTACCCCGTCAAATAATATATTTCGCTCTATTAAGGCAGTTAATTCTTGTTTTTTGCTTATGTCATCCCCAGCAACAATAACTGCTTTTGCAGCATCGCTCAAGGAAACACGGACACCTTCTGGAGGAGGGCTCACTTCTATTATGGCTTCAGGGATACGATTAATAACTTCCTGTTTACCGATTCCATCTCCAAATACCCAACTGCCTACTATCCCTAGAACTGCTCCTTTTGCTTGGCTATCGAGAGCTTTGTTAGCAAGGAATTTAGCTCCTTGGGCTACCATAGCAACTCCACCTTTCTGATAACCTTCTATAACTTCTCTAATTGATTTCGGGTCTTTCAATAAATTAGCAGCCAGTTCCCCTATAGGAAGATTACCGGTGTAGGTCTTAATAGCCGGATAAGAATCTACTATCGCGGTTACTATTTTGCTGAAGCTCTCCTGATTATCCCTCATATACTGAGCAAAATTTGGATCTTCTTCAATCATCCGGCATGTATCCGTAGCTAATCCTAACCAATCCCCTTTTTTGTGTTTATCTAAAAGGCCTTGGACTCTGGGAATATTCTTTTCGCTCATAATATGGGTAAATATCTCAGCTACTTCGTCTTTTACCCCATAGCTTTTCATACCCATAGCTTTATCTACTAGAATACGTTTAAATAATTCGCTATTCTCAGTAAAATATTGTTTTAAATCCTTATCTTCTTGAATCATTCCTAAAAACTCTTTTCCTATATCAGGATATTTGCCCTTTTCATAAAGATCGATAAGGCTTATTAATTTATCAGGATGTTTAAGCAAGTTAGGAACAATTTTATATAAATCGCCTTTAAGTTCATATCCTTCTAGCCCCGGCGTGGTTTTAACAATTTTATCAATAACTCCAACAAATAAATCCTGATTATCTTTAAAATACTGAATAATTTCAGGTTTATCTTTTGACAGTACTAATAGCTCCTTAACCATATCGGTATAACGCCCCTCACTGAATTGGCCATAAACGCTCTTTAAAGTCTTTGGATTATTAAGGAGTATTGGCACTATACTGGTAATTTGTTGTAAATTCTCAGGTTTTAAACCATATGCACTTAACTGGCCTTCTATACCTTTCTGTGCTTGTAGCGATTTAACAATATAATTCTGTAGCGCAACTCCCTTGGTATTTATGTAATCAGAGAACCCCTGGCTCTGCATTAAATCCAGGATATTATTGATTGTTTTATTCATATCAGGGGTAGTCTTTCTTGATTCGAGCGCTATTTCCTTTAATTTTCCTTGCTCTTCTTTGCTAGTAAGTACGTTACTTAAAGCTTTTAACCCTTTACTATCTAATATATTACCCTCGGCAAATTCTGGAAATTTAAAATAATCAAGAACTTTACCAATTTGGGGCAATTTTTCTCCCACATATCCTATAAATTTCCAAGTATTGTCATTGTTTAACAATTTTTCTTGGAAAGTTGGAGCTTGAATTATTTCTGGAGATTTATACAGGTTATATAAGCTTCCAATATATCCGGGGTTTCTTATGGCAAAACCTATTGCTTTAAAAATTGTTCCTAAGCTTAAACCTGGAGCTTGGGTAACTTCTTGCCCATTAACTATTTTTGTTACTGGGGTATAATCTTTTAAAACACTATCTATTAAACCATTTTCTTTTCCAGAAAAGATATGATTTAAAGCCTCAAATGCTTTTTGAGATCGTGCTTTTTTTGCTGGATCTTCAACTTCTAAAATATCTGCTTCTGCTGTTTTCATAGCGATTTATATAAAGTTAATTCGTTATTTAAAGATTAGCATTAATATAATTTAAATAACAAGTTACAAGTTATATAACCGAAAGATATAATTTAGAGGCAGAAATTGAGATTAGCGGAGCTTATAAAGAAATTAGCGCACGATAACTCAAGATAGAAGAAGTTAAAAAGAAACGCAATTTGTGGCTTAAAACCCACACATATGACCTGCTTGCAAGAATATCTCCAAGCAATATGTATAAATTATAGTCGTATATTACTTTTTTAAGTTAAGTACCCAGGGTTTTTAACTACAAAATCTCTTGCTTTTGCTAGATCCTCTTTAGTATCTACCGAAATTGGAATCTCGTTAGAATAACAAACTCCTATTGTCATTCCATTGTCTAAAGCTCTTAATTGCTCTAGGTTTTCACTTTTTTCATTTTCACTTTGCTCTAGCAAAACAAATTTTTCAAGGAGAGGAGCTTTAAAACCGTAAATTCCTACATGATAAAGAAATTCTGAAGCTCCACTTGGTACAAGAGACCTAGAAAAATAAAGAGCCTTATTGTTTTTATCTATTACTACTTTTACATT
The DNA here is from genome assembly GCF_029982035.1 of Candidatus Megaera polyxenophila. NCBI lineage: Bacteria > Pseudomonadati > Pseudomonadota > Alphaproteobacteria > Rickettsiales > Rickettsiaceae > Candidatus Megaera > Candidatus Megaera polyxenophila. Next base: position 666,286 of record NZ_CP104166.1, on the reverse strand, counting down.
TGAGGGAGAACCAGCAATATCCTTACCAACTTTTACAACAGAGGTCATTATATCAAATCGTCCAGTTTTTAGGCCTTCGATGATTTTAGGAATTATTGCCTCATCAATAAAAGGCATATCCCCTTGCACGTTTATAACGTATTTTATGGCAGTGGAATGAGGGAGCTTCTTAAAAGCCTCGTATACTCTATCAGTCCCGGTTAAGCAATTCTTGTCTGTCATTATTGCAGAAAAACCTTTGCTTGTTACAAGAGAGAATATTTCTTCTGAATCGGTTGCAACAAAAACTTTAGCAACCGCTATTCTGCTTACCTTAGAGACGACATGCTCGATCATGGTTTTGTTCCCAATCATTTGCAATGGCTTATTTTCAAGTCTTGTGGAAGCAATTCTGGCAGGGATTATAACTACAGCATCCGAATACATTTTGGTTCTAAACCTTTTCTACAAAAATAGTTGTTGACATATTATGGTTTTTCCACGATAAAGTAAAACACATTTTATGAGTTTAATGTATTGAAAAGCGTTGAATTTTCGCATTTTTTCTTAGAAGATGTATTTACAATTTAAACATTGGTGAGCGGTAACAGTATTTTCATATAAACAGATAAAAAATCTGCTTGGTACTTATAAATATTGTATTTTGTGAGCCCGTAGCTCAGCTGGTAGAGCACTTGACTTTTAATCAGGTTGTCCCGGGTTCGAATCCCGGCGGGCTCACCATTGTTAAAATTTTCTCATATTCCTCGTAGTTCGAAAATTCTATTATATCCTTTTCTTGAAGTTGATTTTTAAACCAAGTAACCTGACGTTTGGCATACTGCCTGGTTCTGGTTTTAGCTATCTCCATGGCTTCATCTTTAGATATCCTATTTTCTAAATAAGATATTATTTCTTTTACGCCAAGGGACTTCATGGCTAAAGCGTTTATGTTGCATTTTTCATTAAGTAAGCTTTTTACCTCTTCAACTACGCCCTTTTTAAACATTTGTTCTAGTCTGTTATTACACATTGAATATAAAAACTGCCTATCTGGTAAAAGTAGGATAGCCCTAAAGCTAAAACCCTCCAATAATTTGGTATTACTTTTTTGGTAATATAATATGGACTTCCCAGTTTGCAGGAAAACCTCATAGGCTCTAGCTACTCTTTGTGAGTCCTGAGCATTTAAAACATTAACGATTACAGGATCGGTTTTTTTTAATAACTCAAAAAATTCATTGGAATCTAATGATTGCTGCAAACTTCTCACCTGCGCGCGGACCTCTGGCTCTATATCCGGTATATAGCTAAATCCTTTTATTAAAGAATTAATATACATTCCGGACCCACCAACTAATATAGGCAGTTTCTTACGGGTAGATATTTCCTTGATTTTTTCTGCCGCTATCTGAGCATATTTTGCTACGGAATATTCCGAGTTAATATCAAGGAAATTATATAAATGATATAGCAGTTCATTTTTCAATTCCAGAGAAGGAGAAGAAGTAATAATAGGTAATGATTTATATAATTGCATCGAATCGGCATTAACTATTTCGCCGTTATTTTTTTTAGCAAGTAAATGCGCAAATTGGGTTTTACCGCTGGCTGTTGGGCCGCAAACTACTATTACCTTATTCATTTTTTAGATTACTAACTTATTTATATTTTGAGTCCTAATTAATACTCATAAATTTTTGCCAACTGGTATATCAACAGGGTCGCTTTCATAGCCGTCAGGATCGTTAAACGGCATTTTATAGTAGTTATATTTCTTGTAAAATTCTATAGCCTTTGGAGAAGAATGGGCGTGAATTATTCGATAATTTTGATTTTTCAACCATTTTTCGATTAACTGTAAAAAGTACCCTCCAAATCCCTGATTTCTCTTTTCTTGATCAATTACAATAATTCGCAGAACCGAACTTGCATTTGAGCAGAGCCGAATATGCCCGTAACCTATAATTAAAGCTCCCTGATATAAAATAAAATGAACGTGATCAGGGTGATTAAATGTCCAAGTATATGGATCTTTTATAGGCACATTATCGAAAAAATACTTTTGACGAAAATATTTAGCAGCTTGAACTTCATTATAATGAGCACATTTTACAAACCTGGTATGCTTGAAGCCATTTTGCTTTAAAATATTTAGTATGAAATCATTTTTCCTTAAAGTGTAAGCGGGAAATATAGAATAAGTTTTCGTAGAAGATGAAGGGTCTTTTAGAATCTCATCTTTTAAAGCAGCATATTCATCACGCCCTTTGTCATTTTTTCTTAAATAATCCCTAAATAGCAGCGATACCTCTATTTCAGGATGCCCTTCTTCGTAAACATGAAGATTTACATTAATATCTCCCCTTTTTGTAAATCCATATTTAAATGGAATGTTCCATTCTCCCTTATATGTGTAGCCTAAGCTTCCAAAAATATCTGTCATAGCATTAACCGACCACTCCAAAGGAGCAAATGGTTTTACGACCGTGGTAATGTCTATTTTAGGCTTTGCAGCAAGAGCAGGGACGGAAGTTGAACCAATATGGTGTACTGCCACACAATTTTGGCCAAGAGCCTCCCTGATTTTGATAGCTTCTGTCTCAAACATTTTAGGCCAATCCTTATCTAAGGTACAAGTTTGATTGCTTTGGTTCTATCTTCACTTAAAGCTAATTGTAAAAATAAACAAGAAGAACCATTAACGTAGCCGCTACGTTCAAAATCCACTTTATAACCTAATTTTTCATAGAATCCTTGACTCTGGAAGCTCATTGTAGCAACCGTAGCTATTCTGCAACCTACTTTGCGACCGTAATCGTGTACATGTTTCATTAACTCCCGACCGAAGTTTTTTTTGCGCCAATCCTGATGTACCCAGAGCTGATCAGTATATATCGCACCAAATACCACAAAGCCATTACACCCAGCTATAATCTCGTCAGTATTATTGCGAATGAAGAAAGCAAAAGGGTGAGTTGAGCCTAATTCAGCAGTTTCATCATTTAGCTTTCTGGTTAAAAACTCAATATCATTAATACTTGGCCTTAGGCTATGCTCAATTTTTAATTCCTCTTTAAATTTGCTATCAATACTGCTCATAAAAACTATCTTAGAAATATTTAACTCCTATGGCTTCTCTAACCTCTTCCATGGTGAGTTTCGCTCGCTGAGATGCTTTAGCACTGCCATGATAAAGTATTTCCTGAACATCTTTTTGTTTTATAGCTTCCCTTTTTTCACGTATGTCTTTGAGTAAATCCTGAATGCTATTATTTAAAATATTTTTTATAGTCATATCTCCAAGACCGCCTCGCTTATAATGCGCTTTTAGAGACTCAACCTCTTCTTTATCAGGGTGGAAAATATCTAAATAAGTAAACACTACATTTCCTTCTACCTGTCCTGGATCACTAATTTTTAGATGAGCCGGATCAGTAAACATCTGGAATATTTTCTGTTTTATTTCTTCCTGCGTATCTGAAAGAGAAATAGCATTACCTAGCGATTTACTAGCTTTAGCCTTGCCGTCAATTCCCACTAAACGTGGAGTATTGCTTAAAATAGCATTGCACTCTTTTAGGCACTCGGAGCCATAAATTCTGTTAAAACGCCTGACGATTTCATTTGTTTGCTCAATCATCGGTACTTGATCATCTCCGACAGGTACTAATTCTGCCTGAAAAATAGTTATGTCGGCTGCTTGACTAACAGGGTAGCACAAAAAACCGGCTGGTATGGAATCATTAAAACCTTTCTGTTGAATTTCAGATTTAACCGTAGGGTTTCTTTCTAGCCTTCCGACAGTTACTAAATTTAGGTAATAAACTGTTAATTCGCCAATTTCTGGAATCTGAGATTGAACAAAAATTGTGGTTTGGCTAGGGTCAATTCCAACACTTAAATAATCTTTGGCAACTTCAAAAACATTTTCTGTAATCTTCTTCGGATTTTCAAAATTATCCGTCAGAGCTTGGACATCAGCAATCATAATGTACTGATCATATTCATATTGTAGCTTGATCCTACTTTGCAATGAACCTACATAATGCCCTAAATGTAATCTACCACTTGGTCTATCACCTGTTAAAATTCTTTTTTTCATTTTTCGTGAACGTAAAAATATTATAAGTTAGTTGATGAATTGAGCTTTTATTAATTTTAGGCATTTCTAAATTCTGCATAACGTTGATTGCTAAAATAGCTTTTAATACCAAAAGAAACCCCTGGAATAATGGGCTTCGGTAATTCATATGGATCGAACCAGTCCAGAGAATCCTGCTTTAAAGGTTCTAAATTTGTTGGTTTTTGATCATCGCTCAAATGACTTACAAAAAATAATTCTAAGGCATAAAATTTTTTCAGAGGGTCAAAATAATCTTTTTCTACAAGAAAGATTATTGTTTCTAAATTTATGCCCTTGATCTTGATTCCGACCTCTTCTTCAGCTTCGCGAATAATAGCTTCTCTTGGGGATTCACCAGTCTCTATACTGCCTGTGATACAATGCCAGTGACCAGGCCATATCTTATTAGTTGGACTTCTTCTTGTTAATAAAATCTTACCATCTTTCTTTAAAATTAAATGTGGTATTATCATCATAATTAATCTCTTATTTTCTCATCACTCAACAATCCAACGACTTGAGTACGCCTTAGATTTCTATAAAATCCGCTTTTTGCAAGGAATTTGATTATCCCTCTGCTACCTGCACCTGAATTTAATAAATTTTAGCTTCATAAATCATATCGCAGAATCGATGTGTATTTATAATAATAAATATAACGATCCAGAGCTTACTTTAGATTTTTTAGATTATACTTACTATGTTTTATCCCGCCAAGCTTTAATTTCCATTAATGCTTGCTTAAGGACTGCTTCAAGACCGATATTTAAATACCCGGAAATAAGATGTATTTTTTTATTAGCTACCTTTTCGAGCAATTTTACTTTTTTTGTCAGTTCCCGCTCCCCTAGACTATCAATTTTATTAATACACACGACTTCCGTTTTGTCCTTAAGCAGAGGAGAGTATGATTCAAGTTCATTTCTAATTGTCAGATAATCTTTGTCCACATGAGGAGAGTTTGCATCTATTACATGAATAAGTACACCGCATCTTTCTATATGTTTAAGAAATTTATCCCCAAGACCTTTTCCAGTATGAGCTCCTTCAATAAGCCCTGGGATATCAGCCAAAACGAATTCTTCTCCACTGACATAAACAACTCCGAGAGAAGGTTTTAGGGTGGTAAATTGATAATTAGCAATTTTGGGTTTTGCGGCCGTAGTTCTTGACAGAAATGTAGATTTCCCCACATTCGGCAAGCCAATTAATCCGGCATCAGATAGAAGTTTCAACTTTAAATAAATGTCCATTTCTCCGGCAATTTCTCCTTCTGTTCGTTTTCGAGGAGATTTATTTGTACTTGATTTAAAATGGCTATTTCCAAGTCCACCCTTTCCACCTGGAATAATTTCAAATTGCTGGTTATCTTGTGTAAAATCGTGGATTAACAAATTTCCATCTTCTGAAAAAATTTGCGTCCCAACTGGTACTTTTAGAATTAACGGAGCACCGGATTTACCTGTCATGTTACGCCCTTTGCCTGATACACCATTTTCAGCTTTAAAGTGCCTTTTATAACGAAATTCTAACAGCGTATTAAGATGGGAATTGCTTTGGAAAATAATACTTCCGCCGTTACCGCCGTCTCCACCATCAGGCCCTCCTCGATCAATAAATTTTTCTCTCCTGAAACTTACTGATCCATTACCACCATCACCCGCTTTGATATATATTTTGGCTTCGTCTATAAATTGCATATTATTTTCTGGCGGCTTTTCTGGTTAAAATACACTGGGGATTGTAACAAATTTTTGCCTTGTTGTCATTAAAAACACTTTATTTAAATATTCTCACATCAATTAATATTTGAAAGTTCAGTATTGCAATCTACTTATGCTAGAATCGCATAAAATGTATAAGTAATTTGGAGTGGTGATCTTGTTATGAAAAAGAGTTCAATTGAAGAAATAATGGCAGCCCAAAACCAACCTTTTAAATGTGCCAGTTTTAGCGGAGGAGGGGCTAAAGGAGCTATTTACTCGGGAGCGCATGAAGCTTTATCTAAAGGAGGTATACTTAAAGGCCTTGAGGCTGTTGCCGGTTCATCAGCCGGTTCTCTAACTGCTGCTATGATAGCTACAGGTATTAGTAGCGAGAAATACAAACAAATTACTAAAGATACGAACCTCAAAGGGTTACTCGGGGAAGGATTTCTCATTAATAAGGACGGTAAGCCTCTACTGGAATTACTTAGAACTACTATTCGTAGTAATATTGCAGACTTTTTGGAGCAAAATGATGTAATTGGCCTATGTAACAAGCGTTTACAGGAAATAGACCAACAAAAATCTGCACTAGGATCGTTGTCTCCTTCAGAACAAGAAGAATCCTTAAAAGAACTTACAAGACAAGAAAGTGTTTTACAAAATATAATTGATTCCGGCGGGAAGGAGGTTGAAGAAATAAGACAAAAAAGTCTAGATCCAGAAGGAAAAGTTCTGTTTGGAGATTTAGCTGTACTGCGGGTTATCGCACCGGAAACATTCAAAGACTTACTAGTTACAGCAACACGAAGAGATACGGGAGATCTTGAGATTTTTGATAGCAGAAATACTCCTGACGTCGAAATTGCCATGGCATGTAGAGCTTCTGCATCTATTCCGATAGTATTTGAACCAGTTAAGATTAATGGTAAGGAATATGTTGACGGTGGGTACAGAGATAATATTCCTTTAAGCTACTTCGACCAGGATAAAGAAACAGGCCCTCAGGATATTTCAGATAATCCTGCAGAAATTCAAGCTGCTAAAAAAACTGGCCGTACTCTTGCCTTAGCTTTTGGTTCTAGTATGGATGATTCGGCTAATATAGCTATTTACAGCGCAAAGGAAAAAATTGTTGATCCTAGTAAATTAGTGAAGTTTTTAATGGATGTAGTTTTTAAAGTATTAGCAAGAGTAGGGGGGATTTTTAAATATTCAGAAGAGGAAAATAAAACCCATGAGAAATTGAGAGAAAATGCTTTAAATACCGTAGTACTAAATACTGATGATGTCGGGACTCTCTCTTTTGATAAAGCCCAGGAAAAGGCAGAATATCTGCAGTGCGCCAAGGGAAGTGCGTAAGAATCAGTTGGTGAGAATCCGACCTATGCAAAGGCTAACCACCAGCATAGAACTAACCATTGCATTGTGGGAGGTGACAAACACAATGAAGCCAATGGTAAGGACATATCAGGCCGCAACGAAAGTGAAGGTATTGAGCTCCGAAATATTCAAGATCATAGAGGCCGACGTTTTTGCATTATGCGGAAGGCAGTATGAATGGTGGCGTTAAGGTAAGTTATCATTCACTCTATCGGGGTCAAAGTCCGTGGCATGGTATGAGATGGAGTTTACGTAAACTTGGGAGATCTTCTGTGTTCTCGGAAGAGTATGTCGGGACAAGTCAAAACAGGCGAGAACTGGCAAATGATACAGAAGAAGTCAGACTGACTGATAGTACTTGGAGCATAGGAAAGCTATGTACATGGGGAAGCGGTCAGCAATGGGAAGCCTGGTTAAGTACCAGTCATAATAATACACTGAGGTTATAATAAATGATGCAGGTTAAACTTAATCAGATAGCTAGGAGAGCGAGGCAAGATAAACAACTAAAATTTACATCGTTAATACATCATGTAAATGAGGCTAATCTTGCAGAATGCTATCAAGAACTAAAGGCTAATAAAGCTTGTGGAATTGATGGTGAGACAGTGGAAGCTTATGGCAAGAATTTAAGAGAAAGGCTTGGTCAATTAGTGGCATCCATGAAGTCAAAGCAGTATTGTCCTAAACCAGTGAAGAGGGTTTATATCCCAAAAGCTGGTAAGAATGAGAAGCGTGGACTTGGTATACCATCAGTTGAAGATAAGTTAGTTCAAATTATGCTAAAGAAGATCTTAGAACAGATTTATGAAGCAGAGTTTTTGGATGTATCTTATGGATTCAGACATAAATTAAGCTGTCATGATGCGGTAAAAGCATTAGACAAAGCGGTTATGACTAAACCAATTAACTATATTGTAGAAGTAGATATCAAAGGGTTCTTTGATAATGTTAATCATTATTGGCTACAACGATGTTTAGAGGAGAAAATAATTGATCGTAATTTATTATGGTTAGTAAGGAGATTCTTAAAAGCTGGAGTAGTTGAGGATGGAAAGCAGTTAGCAACTGAGGTAGGAACTCCTCAAGGAGGAGTAATTAGTCCATTGCTTGCAAATATCTATCTTCATTATGTACTAGACTTATGGTTTAAGAAAGAAATTAAATCACAAGCAAAAGGACACATGGAGCTAATACGCTACTGTGATGACTTTGTAGTATGTTGTGAAAGTGAAAAAGATGCAAAGAATTTTCTGAAATTACTTCACGTAAGGTTAGAAAAGTTTGGTCTAGAGGTATCAGAAGAAAAGACAAAAGTGCTTAAATTTGGACGACAAGTATGGAAACAAGCTCGAAGAGGCAAAGAAAAAGTAGAAACTTTTAACTTTCTTGGTTTTACGCATTATTGCGGTAAGAGTAGGCAAGGATATTTCATTATGGGTCATAAGACCAGTAAAGAAAATCTCTGTCGGAAACTTAAAGAAACTAAGGAGTGGTTAAAGCAAATACGAAATAAATTGCGTCTTAAAGAATGGTGGCCAGTACTCAAATCTAAATTAACGGGACATTATAATTACTTTGGAATTAGCGGTAATTATCGCTGTCTTCAGCAGTTTTATAATAAGATCTTTTTGATTGTATTTAAATGGATAAATCGTAGAAGTCAGAAGAAAAGTATGAATTTAGACCAATATCTAAAATATCTACAATGGAATCCATTACCGACACCGAGGATATGCTATCCAATGTATTAATTCTAGCTTTTATAGCAAATGTTCCATTGAAGAGCCGTGTGCGGGAAAACTGCAAGCACGGTTCTGCGGGGGATGTCGTGGTAATGATCGTTTAATTAACAAATTAAGAGGAAATTAGAGGAAGAGAAATTATCACGGCGTCTACCTAATTATCAAAGGGTTTATGCAAACATCCAGGTATCTAGATAATCATGATGTTGTGCCGATAAAAGACCCTAATTTTGAGCTTAAGGATTTTCTGCTTAAGGTATACGAAGATTCGCAAAGCAAAGGTACTGTCCAGAGCTGGAAAGACAAGGTTATCGGCGGCAAAAGTGAAAAATTAAATGTGCTATTGGATTTCTGTAAAGATGGTCCTTGGCAGAACAAGACTAAAGAAGAAGTATTAACAGATGCGATAACCGTGGCTGGTACTTCCCGAACATCAGGAATGGTTACAGCTGATACGAAAACCGTGAAAGCTTTAGTTGGGGCTTTAAACGATGCATTCACACCGGAAACAGTAAGATTGGATTTTGCTAGAACTCTAGGTATAGATATGCAGAAAGACAAAAGATTTGACCCAAGTAAAACTTTTAGCCAAAACATGGCAGAGTTTAAATCTCTTTTGGGTATATTCCCCGCCGCTTGCGGCGTAAGATGTGGGGATGAGCAAATATATACACAAGAGTCACAATGTTACTGTTTTACTGTATCACCTGGTATTTCCAGCAAAATATCGCCGAGCGGTGTTTGATGTATCGGTTGATCAAGTGCTAAGGGAAGTATGTTTAGGGATAGAAAAGAGATATCAAATAAAATTTTTAGAAATAGGAACTGATGAAGACCATGTACATTTTTTAGTACAATCTGTACCGACTTATAGCGTAACAAAAATAGTAACGATAATTAAAAGTGTTACGGCTCGTCAAATATTCAGATTATGTCCACAGGTTAAGAAACAATTATGGGGCGGAGAATTTTGGACTGATGGATATTTCACAAGTACGGTAGGTAAGCATGGAAATGAGAATATGATAGGAAAATACGTAAAAAATCAAGGCAAGGAATATAAGAAACTGCATGACGACCATCAGTTAGCTTTTTTCTAAAATTCTAAAATACCCCGCTGCTTGCGGCGGGGATTTCTTTTATTTTAAAGATTCTGATTTCAAAGAATTTATAAAAAATAAACAAGCTACTACTGCTCGTGAAAATCCAAAATCAATGAGCGAAAAAATAAAAGAGCAACAATCTCAAAACGTAAGTAGAGCTAGGGAAATTTAGGTAGTCGAAAGGGTGTAATGAATCAATGGTATGTTAGAGCTTCATCTAAAAGAAAACCTACAGGAGCGGTAATGTAAATTTTTATCTTTTAAAATTAGTTGCATTACTAGGAAAAAAAGTGGCAGCATGAGCCTACCTACAGAATGAAACCAATATAAATAAATGGTTACAAGTTATATAATTATGGTGTTTTAAGATAAGGTAAAGCTATTTTTTCATACACTTTTAGATTTTTATAATATAAAATACCCAGAAATATGCAGCTTAGGTGTACTACATGATAGAGCTTGATCCTATATTAATTGCACGTATCCAATATGCTTTTACAATAAGTTTCCACATTATTTTTCCTGCCTTTACCATAGGCCTTGCTAGCTGGTTGGCAGTTGTAGAATGGCTCTGGCTGCGAACAGAGAATCCTATTTACCAAGAAATTTACCGGATGTGGATCAAAATTTTTGCAGTTTGTTTTGGCATGGGAGTGGTATCAGGAATAGTAATGGCTTATCAATTCGGCACCAACTGGTCCATGTTTTCTGACAAGGTTGGTAATGTTATTGGACCATTGCTTGGTTATGAAGTACTTACCGCTTTTTTCCTGGAAGCATCTTTCCTTGGAATAATGCTATTTGGGTGGGGACGTGTTAGCCGTAATATGCACTTCTTCTCTACCTGTATTGTAGCTGTTGGAACATTAATCTCAGCTTTCTGGATTTTGTCTGCAAATAGCTGGATGCAGACCCCGCAGGGCTTCGAAATAAGGGCTGATGGTCTTCTCTATCCAACAAGCTGGCTTGAGATCATATTTAACCCTTCATTTCCTTATAGATTTGCCCATATGATAACCGCAGCTTATCTTACAACTGCTTTTGCAGTAGCTGGGGTTGCGGCATACTATCTCTATAAAAATGTGCATATACAGCATGCCCGTATTATGTTTGGAATGGCTATGCTTATGGCCATCTTTGTTTCTCCCTTACAATTATTTATAGGAGATGCCCACGGACTTAACACTCTTGAGTATCAACCACGTAAAATTGCAGCTATAGAGGGAACATGGAATACCGAAAAAGGAGCTGGCCTGCGTTTATTTGCTATTCCAGATCAACAAAACCAAACCAATAATTACGAAATTATAATACCTAAACTTGCAAGCCTTATTTTGACACATAGTTTTGACGGTGAAATAAAAGGGCTCAAAGAATGGAAACCTGAAGATCAGCCTCCTGTAATAGCGGTCTTTTGGTCGTTTAGGGTGATGGTAGCTTTAGGCTTTGCCATGATCATAACCGGTATTTTTGCGCTTTTCCTATACTATCGGAAAAGGTTGTTTGATACTCGTTGGTTTCAATTTTGGTGTATAGTTATGAGCCCTTCTGGGTTCATTGCCCTCCTTGCAGGTTGGTTCGTGACTGAAATTGGCAGGCAGCCCTATACGGTCTATGAAGTGCTTCGTACCTCAGAGAGTATATCTCCAGTTATTGGCCCGCAAATAGCAATAACCCTACTAGCTTTTGTTATAGTATATAGTTCTATTTTTGGTACAGCTTGCTATTATATTATAAAACTTATTAAAAAAGGTCCTAAAATAGGAGACGAGAAGGAAGAATTTTACGATCATAGTATGCTTCCAGTTCAAGTTATCAAAGAATTAACCCCAAAAACAGAAAGAGGATAATGTAAATGCTAGATTTTTCTTCTTGGCTTGATTTACCCTTAATATGGGGATTTCTAATTGCAACGGCAGTTTTTCTTTACGCCTTGCTAGATGGTTTTGATTTGGGGTGCGGTATATTGTTCCTTTTTGCCCCTTCTGATAAATGCCGAGACAGAATTATGAACTCTATTGCTCCGTTTTGGGATGGGAATGAGACTTGGTTAATTCTAGGCGGAGGAGGAATGTTTGCAGCCTTTCCGGTAGCCTATGCTATACTAATGCCCGCCCTTTATTTACCGGTGATATTTATGCTATTAGGCCTAATCTTTCGAGGTGTAGCATTTGAGTTTCGTTTCAAGTCTTCAGAGGAACATCGTAAAATTTGGGATATAGCATTTCATGCAGGCTCGCTATTAGCAGCTTTTATGCAAGGAGTAATACTAGGGAATTTTGTCCAAGGCGTAGAAGTAAATGGCAGAAGCTTTGCAGGAGGTCCACTGGATTGGGCTAATGGTTTTAGCATTGTAACTGGCTTATCACTGATATTCGGCTACGCGCTACTAGGCGCTACCTGGTTAATTATGAAAACCGAAGATATTACTCAAAGCTGGGCTAGAGGAATTGCTTCTTATGTTCTTGTCTATGTGGGGCTAGCTATGGCTATAGTTAGCATCTCTATGCCATTTATTGATAAACGTATTATAGAACTATGGTTTAGTTTGCCTAATTTTTTCTATCTATTACCTATTCCTCTATTTACAGCCTTAGGGTTTGTATTGCTCTGGAAAGACTTGAAATCCTCTAATGAAGTAAGGCCGTTTTTTCTAACAATTGTTCTATTCTTTCTGAGTTATTTAGGTATAGGTATAAGCCTATATCCTTGGATTGTTCCATTTAAATTTACTATCTGGGAAGCTGCAGCGGTGTCTACCTCTCAATCCTTGTTACTAGTTGGAGTAATTATATTTCTTCCGATTATTTTAATTTACACAGCTTATAGCTACTATGTATTTAGAGGCAAAACTAGCCATGAAAGAATGTACTAATAAAAAACGCCAATGGCTTTGGTTTATTGCTTTGTGGCTAGGCGGCTTTGGTAGCGTGCTGCTACTTTCTACCATTATTAAGTTAATAATGAAAGTAGCCTAAATTCCACTTTTCAAAAAACTTAATTAATATAAACTTAAACAAGCAATTATATAAATTTTAACGATTGGTTAATCACAGTATCCGTAATAGCAATCAATAAAAATTGATATATTTTATAATAACTGAGTATATACTAAGTTGACTATTGTGAGAGTGTAGTGTAACTTTTAGTATATTTAGAATATTAGATTTTTAGTTAAAATATGAGTCTCGATATTGATATAATTATTTTTATAGCGTTTTTGGTTACCAACCTTGTTGTGGGGCTTGCTTACGGCCGAGAAGTAAAAACGATTAGTGACTATTCCTTAGGCGGAAGAAATTTTTCCACCGCAGCGCTAGTTTCTACCATAGTTGCGACCTTTGTAACCGGTAGCGCGTTTTTTGTTACTCTTTCCAAAACTTATTCTGACGGTCTTCCTTATGTGATAGCTAGTTCTTGTATATCACTAGGGTTTTTCATTACCGGAATTTTTATAATCCCAAGAATGGGAGAATTCATGGGGGCTTTGTCAGTAGGAGAGGTAATGGGTACTCTATATGGAAAGCATGTAAGGTTAATTACGGCAATTTCTGCTATTATCTGGAACGTAGGAGGAATAGCGGTTCAGTTTAAAGTATTTGGAACTTTGTTTAATTATTTTGTAGGAATACCTAGTACCTATGCAATTATTCTTGCTTCTACGATAGTAATATTATATTCCACTTTCGGTGGTATCAGAGCTGTAACTTATACTGATGTAATACAGTTTTTTACTTTCGGTTTTGTCCTTCCTACAATAGCAGTTATTATTTGGAATCATTTTAAATCGCTTGGTTTTACAGTTGAGGAAGCAATAGAAAATCCCCTTTTCAATTTTGAAGGGTTATCTAGCTTACAAGGATATAAGCTAATAGATTTTATACTTTTGGCACTTTATTTTGTATTTCCTAAAGTAGGTCCTATCAACTTCCAAAGGATTTCTATGGCTAGTAGTATAAGCCAAGCTAGAAAAGCCTGGCTGATTGCGTCTGTTTTATTAATAACCATTAATTTAATTATAGCTTGGATTCCTTTTTTAGTGTTAACCATTAAACCGGATTTAGAACCTAACCAAGTTACCAGTTATCTAATTGATAATTATACTAATTTACCCTTAATAAAAGGCTTGTTAATAATAGGGGTATCAGCAATGGCGATGTCTAGTGCGGATTCTTTTATTAATGGCTCAGCTGTCTTATTTGGGTATGACATCAAAGAGGTATTGAATATAAAGGTAGGTCATTTAGTTTTATCGAGGTTATTTAGTTTTGTGCTAGGGCTTTTTGCAATTTACCTCGCCCTATCAACGAATGACTTACTAGCCATGGTAATGAGCGCTGCAAGTTTTTACCTACCAATTGTTGGTATTCCGTTATTATTAGCTGTTTTTGGTTTTCGGACCACCGAAAAATCAGTTTTAATTGCCATGGCTGCAGGTTTTATAACAGTAGTTTCATGGGAAGTTTTAGGTATTAAATTAAACTGTATAATATTTGCCATGCTCGTCAATATGCTAGTTCTTTTTGGCTTTCATTATATATTTAAGCAGGCTGGTGGCTGGGTAGGGATTAAGGACTATAGCTATTTGGAAAAGAGCAAGAAGGAAAAAAGCCGGATGGTTTGTGCTTTGGTAAGAAATATTCAGGATTTTAGCTTTATTGAGTTTTGCAAGGAGAAAGCGCCGAAGGATGAGCTTAATTACATGTGGCTTGGGATATATTTTATAATATATGGTTTTAGCACCATGTATTCGACCAGGTTAGAGCTTGTAGGCGATCAAAGCAAGGTGATTGTAGTTGTTTATCAGATCATGATGGTTACAGGGGTGGTAATAGCGATGTATCCGATTTGGCCGCCGAGGATAAAGCATGAGATTATAGTGCAGGTAGCGTGGCACATAGTAATTTTCTATATGTTGATTGTATTTGCCGTTTTCTTTGTGATGGTCAATAAATTTGGCCAGTTACAATTTGCCCTGTTTGTACTGAATATATTAATAGCGACGATTCTAACCGGTTGGCGGCTTGGGATAGGGATGAGCATAGTAGGGTTTTACTTTGGTTTAGAGCTATATAAATATTATGCTGGAATAAATGAGATTGATTTTACAGTCGGTTCACCTGAGTTTGTATCCATATATGTGGTAATACTTGCCGGAGCGGTATTATTAATGTTTTTCAAACCCAAACAAGAGCATCAGGAGCTAACTGAAGAAAAGAACGAGCATCTAAGTGGCCGGATAAACATGTACAAGGAGCAGATCAGGGAAGCAGAAGCATTAAAAGGACGTTTTATTCGCAATATAACGCATGAATATCACGCTCCGATGACGGGGATATCGAGCATGGCTCAGGTACTGGTGCAGGATTAAATGATGAGCAGCGAAAAGTAGCAGCTAAAACGATACTAGATAGCTCGCTTCGTCTTGAGGTATTTGATTCGAATATATCAAGCCTCTCAAAACTGAATAAACCAAGTTATGACTTAAAACTAGCAGAGACGGACTTTAGCCAGCTAGTAGAGGATAGGGTTACTCTTTGCCGCAAAGCTATACGAGAATGAGGAAGAAAGTACTATTTACTGGCAAGAAGGGCCAGAGACCAGAACGAGGAACTGGCAGCTGGATATTGAAGAAGGGATCATCTTAAATATTGATAAATACTACCTAAGCCAGGCAATAGATAATTTAATTATCAATAGTATCAATTACGCCAAAAGCGGAACTATTGCAATTAGCGTCAAACGGGATAATGATAATGAAAAGATAATCTTTAGCATTAGTGACGAGGGGATAGGCATCCCCCCTGATGAATTAGATGAGGTATTTGAGGAGTTTACGGTTAGTTCAAGGACAGAAAGTTTTGCCGGCGGAAGAGGAGTAGGCCTTGCGGTGTGTAAAAAGGTTATTGAAATACATGGCGGGAAGATCAAGGCCGAGAGTAAAAGAACGGGTACTACAATCAGCTTTACCCTGCCGAAAGCAATTAAAAACCGTTGATGAATCTAGCTATTAAATATCAAAACTATTGAAAAATGAGTTTTGATATAGGTTTCAAGGATTTTTATGATGGTTTTCTTGGGTAATATAGCTCTACTTTAAGGCTATTTCTTGGAAACAAATTACCAAAATAGTGGTTTTTAATGCTGCGCCTTTTTATTCCCTGATTATTTATAGATTAATTAAGCTTTCCAGCGGTTAAATATGTAGTTAGAGAAATACATTGAAATATTGTATGCTGTTAAATTCTTGAATTTAACCTTTGTCTTCTTTGTTTGCATTAACTTGACGCTGCCATTTTTGGTAATAATCCCTGATTTTAGTTAATGAATATTCTCCTTCATATTTTCCACCAAGATTCGCTATTTTTTCTAAATAAAAGTTTATTTGGTCTATATCCTCATCAACCTTAATGCTTGATTTCTGACTTAAGTCCAAATATGAAGTTATTTCAGCTTTAGTTGTAGTAAAAAAATTATAAAATTCTTTGATTTTTTTCGCTATATGAGGCACGTCTTCAGGTTTAAGCACAAGAAAAGCAACTACGAATACAACTAATAATTCAAACAATGACATATATTTATATTGATATAGAGAAAATAATAACTCGTACTATCAACATAATTACTTGATTTTTAGAGCCTTTACAACTCATAGTTTTTCCACAAGGGAAGGAAGATATTCTTAAATACACGATAGAGCCCAAAAATTCATTTCCAGGAAAAGGAAAAACAGGCTTAAGAACTCTAAGATTTAAATTACAATAAACTTTGTTAAAGTGCTATTTTTTTGCCTTAGCTTTTTTCTGATCTCTTTTATCATTACGCTCACGACTGTGATCGTGGAAATTTTCAGGGTTGTTAATATGCTCATGTTTATGAGCTTTAACATAACCATCGTGATCATAATCATGATTACAATTTTCATCATGGATATGTTCATGTGAGGGCCTATGTAGATGATCATCATGACTAGATTCAGGTAAATGATCATTAGCATTTTTTGCGAGGAGTTTTTCCAGCTTGTCCTTGCTATAAGATTTTTCAAGTAATTTTACTTCTTTTTCAAAAATAGTTTTTACCGCTTTATCCTCCAAAACCGGCCCTTTTAAGGATTCTAAAGCCTTAGGATGCTTCAAGTAAAAATCAATAATTTCATTTTCTCTACCCGGAAAGTTTTTTGCTTGCTCCATAATTGCTTTTTGAATGTCCCTTTTATCAATTTCTAACTTATGAATCTTGACATATTCCGCAAGCATTAACCCAAGTTTAACCCTCCGCAAAGCCAATTTTATAAAATAAGCTTCCTTATTTTTAGAGGACTTTTCTTCTAATTCTTTATCTTCTGCTTCGGCAGCTTGTTTTTCTAAAATACTAATTTCTCTATCAAGTAAAGTTTTTGGTACGTCAAATTCCAGCATATTTTCCAGTTTATCGAAAAGAGCCATTTTCATCATGGTTTTTATTGGTTCTTCATAAACTTCCTGCATATTTTTTGCAATTTGTTCTTTTAATTTTTCGAGTTTTTCGAAATTAAACTTTTTAGCAAATTCATCGTCAAGCTTGACCTCGCTTTCACTATGGATTTCTAAAATTTTAACTTTAAATTCAGAAGGTTTACCAGCAAGGGTTTTTTCATGGTAATCCTTAGGAAAATCGACTTTGACAGACACATCATCACCGGTTTTAGCTCCAATTAACTGGTCTTCAAAACCCGGAATAAAAACTCCACTACCAAGGACAAGTTTATGCGAGTCTAATTTCCCGCCAGCAAAGGCTTTACCATCTACATATCCAACTGCATCGATAGTTACCTGATCTCCCTTTTTGGCTTTGGATGTACTTACTTTGTTATATTCTTTCGAAGTACTAACTAGTTTCTCAATTTGTTCATCTATGTCTTTATCTTTCAATTCTAAAATTGGTTTTTCAATAGAAATACTTTTAAAATCAGGCATAGTAATTTCTGGAAACAACTGATATTTCAAAGTAAATTCCAGATCTTTATTTTCCTCATCTATTATATCCTCAACTTCTGGATCCATAAGTACACGTAAATTCTTATCTTTTGTGATATCACCTATTGCCTTAACTATCTTGTTTTTTACAGCTTCTGCTCTAAGAGAAGCACCATATTTTTTCTCAAGAAAAGAAGTAGGTACTTTACCTACACGGAAACCATCAATTTTTGCATCTTTAGCCAATTTAGCTAGCTCTTTTTCAATTTCAGAACTGATCTCTTTGGATGGAATAGTTACTTTAACGTGAAAATCAGTTTTATCATTTTTTATTTCGGTAATATTCATACTTAAGCCTAAAGATTTAGTGAAAAATTGATATAAAAATTATAAACTTGGTACGGATGGAGGGACTTGAACCCCCACACCTTGCGGTACTAGAACCTAAATCTAGCGCGTCTACCAGTTCCGCCACATCCGCATTATGAATTCGGGTTAGCTGTAAAAATCTAGCTATTTTTGTAAGAATTCAACTAAGGAATTATAATACACGTTATACAAACTTTGTAAATCACTAATTTGGGTGTGTTCGTTAATTTTATGAGCTTGATCAAAGCTTAGTCCAAACTCCACAATTTCTGAATATTTATGAATAAAACGAGCATCAGAAGTGCCTCCATTAGTATCTATTTTTGGTGGAATCTGAGATTGGTTTTGCACTATAGCAGTAAATTTTTTCATTTTTTCGGAGTATTTCTGTACAAAAGACTCAGCTGATGATTCATATTGCAAATCAAATATTACTTCGTGTTTTGATATTACCTCCAATACGATTCCAAATATGGACTTAGCACTGTGGAAATCATTAAACCGAACATTGAATTTAAGGGTAGCTTGCTCTGGAATAATATTAACTACATTATTCCCTACATCAAATGAAGTAACTTCCAGATTTGTTTTCTCAAAAAACTCCGACCCATTATCAAAATCTATATTCATTAAATTTGTAGCAATTTTTACTGCGCTAGTAATTGGATTAATTGCAGTATGCGGATATGCTACATGCCCCTGTTTGCCTATAATCTTTAGTACAAAATTAACACTGCCACGACGGCCTATAGCTATAGTATCTCCGAAATGTGCTCTAGCTGTTGGTTCTCCTAAGATCGAAAAATCAATTTTTTCTCCTTTTTTAGCAAGATATTCAAGCATCGGTTTTGTACCGAATTTTGCACAACCTTCTTCATCGCTAGTTAACAAAAAACTAATAGAACCACTTGGACTTGGATAAATTTTTAAATAATTTAAAGCTGACACTATACCACAAGCAATTGCACCTTTCATATCAACCGTGCCGCGGCCATATACTTTTTCTCCTATAACTTTTAACTCGAAAGGGTTATAATCCCATAGGTCTTCATTTAGCGGTGGTACAACATCTATATGACCGGCAAAACATATATTAGGGCTACCATTTCCATATCTTGCATATAGATTTGTAGTTTTTTCTTCTTCTTTTTCTCCAAAAACTTCGATATCACAAGAAAAGCCAGCATTAGTTAATAATTTAGCAATATATTCTAGTGACCCACTACTATAAGGGGTAACCGATCTAAAGCTAACTAATTTAGCAAGAGTTTCTAAAACCTGTTCTATAGCCATATAATTAATCTCTAAGTAACTCGTTAAGACTTGTTTTTTCCCTAGTCTTTTTATCAACCTGTTTTACAATAACTGCGCAGTAAACTCCTGGCAAGTCCTTTTTGGAAGATGGAAGTACCCCAGGTACTACTACTGAATAGGCAGGAATTCTACCATAAATAATATCACCGTTATTACGATCAACAATTTTTGTTGACGCGCCAATAAAAACCCCAGTGCTAATCACTGCCCCTTCTTCTACAATTATTCCTTCTACAATCTGTGAACCAGCTCCAACAAAGCAATTATCTTCAATGATTACCGGTTTTGCTTGTAGGGGTTCTAATACTCCCCCAATTCCAGATCCGCTAGAAATATGGCAATTATTGCCGATATAGGCACACGAACCAATAGTAGCCCAGCTATCTACCATTGTACTACTCCCAACATGAGCACCAATATTTATAAAAGAAGGCATCACCACAGCATTTTTACCTATATAAGCCCCTTGGCGGATGAATGCGCCGGGGACGATTCGGCATCCCTTTTTCTCAAAGGAATCTTGAGAAAAATTTAAAAACTGCGGGTCAACTTTATCGTACCATTTCATACAATTACCATCATAAAGTTTCATTTCAGAAACTTTGAAATTTAGTAAAATGGCTTTTTTTACCCATTCGTTAACGTACCATTGATCTTTATTTTTTTCACAGACAACGATCTTTCCCTCGCCCAGCAGAAAAATTATTTCGTCAATAATTTTTTTTGCATTTAGGTATTCATCATTTCTAGCATTTAACGAATCTCTTATTTGCCAAAGTTCTTCTGTTGCTCTAATATAATCTTGCATCATTGACCCTAAATAAAAGTGAAACCAAGTAACAAATAACTTTATTTTTTGTTTAGGTAAATTGTTTTTAGAAATAAGGAAATAAATTTTTGAAAAATAATAAAGCTATGTATATTACATGTCCGGAATGTTATACCAGATTTGCCGTAACTGCTGACGAAATAGGGAAAAATGGTAGAAAAGTAAAATGTTCAAAATGTTTCAACATTTGGCATCAAAAACCTTTTAGGCAAGTAAGGATTGAACCAAAGGTAGAATCATTGTCTACAAAAACTCCTCCTCTTGGTAATGGAATAAATTTACCAGTGCTATTACCGATAAAAGTTCCAGCACATTTATTATACGGTTTGCCAATATTATTAGTAAGTATGATTATTTTTATGGTTGCAATTCTATTTCAGGGTAGTTTTGTCATTCCGTCTATTTTAAATAATAAAGATTTAACTATTAGCGATATCTATAATCAACAAGAGCTTGGTAAAACAACAATTAATTATAAAGTAACCAATTTATCTAATAAAAGCATAAAAATCCCTTTAATTAGAATTAGAGTATTTGATAAAAATAACAGGTTAATCAATTCTAGAATTGAGAACCATAATAATATCAAACTTTCTCCGTCACAAAATGTTATTATTAACACGGAATTGGGAGATGTTCCCCCTCATGCAAATATTGATATAATGATAGGTAATAAATTGGATTTTATTTTACATTAATATTTATTGGTTATACTTCCAGTTGCATTTTTACTTTATGATCTAAAAACACCGAAAGAGATTCCGATTGATTATGCCCCCTGGAGGCAATTTTAGTCCCGCAATACCAAAATATTTTACATTATTTATTATTTTATCAGATTGCAAAGAGAGGGTTATGTCTTATATTTTTTACAGAATTCGAATTTATTGGTCATGCCTTAAACTGTATCTATTTTATTGTTTACTTCTCCAATTTCTATCTCTTTTATGTCATTTTTTTCATATTAATTTACTTGGCTTACTAAATTCTCTATATAATTGGCCTTTCTATTAGGATGTAATAATAAATCTCAAATCATAGAGAAAGCAATTAATAGGGATTTCTAGATTATATTCCAGAAGATATAACTCCTCTGAACCCAAGTTGAGGTTTGTCAAAAAGGTTTTTTGAACTTTTACCAACAGTTGTTTCCTATAATCTTAAAGCTGCCATCACTAAAAATCCACCTATTCTACAGTAACGCTTTTAGCCAAATTACGTGGTTGATCTATGTCATTTCCTTTTAAATCAGCAGTATAATATGCAAGTAGCTGCATAGGTATAGAATAAATCATTGGAGCAATAAATTCTTCACAATCAGGTATTTCTAGAGTCCAATATGATGAATCTATTACCTTTCCTACATTACTTGAACCGACAATAGTTAACAATTTACCTCCTCTAGCACCTAACTCCTGTAAATTTGAAAACATTTTTTCAAATAAACTGCCATTTGGCATTAGCGCAACTATTGGCATGTTACTGTCAATTAAAGAAATAGGACCATGTTTTAGTTCACCCCCAGCATAACCTTCAGCATGTATATATGATAATTCTTTTAATTTCAGCGATCCTTCAAGGGCGATAGGATATAAATTGCCCCTTCCAATGAATAACACACTCGGAAAATCTTTAATTTGCATAGCAGCAGTTCTTATTTTGTCACTTTGTAACAAAATTTTTGTAATCATACTAGGTACTGTTGACAATAAAATTTTTAGCTCTTCAACCTTATTATTAGAAATATTTTGGTTCTTCAGACCTATATTTAATCCTAAGGCAGCAATAACCATTAATTGTCCCAAAAATGCTTTAGTAGAAGCAACACCTATTTCAGGACCAACCATTATTGGTAATACATAATCAGATGCTCGGCCAATTGAACTATTTTCTGTATTTACAATTGAAATAATAGGTTGACCGTTAGCTTTTGCTTGCTTTAAAGCCTCTAGTGTATCTAAAGTTTCCCCTGATTGAGAAATTACAATTGTAACTTCGTTTTTTTTCCTAGCAACAGTACGATATCTAAACTCAGATGCAATTTCCAAATCCACTGCAATGTTAGTTAATTCTTCTAACCAGTATTTAGCAACTAACCCTGAATAATAAGCAGTACCGCAAGCTAAAATTTTTATATGCTGAATATTTTGCCAATCTATCTTTATTTTACTTAATTCATCTGTTCTTAAATATTTATCGATAGCCCTCTCAAGTGCTATTGGCTGTTCGTATATTTCTTTAAGCATGAAATGCGGAAAATCCTTTTTAGATACTTCTTCTACTAATGAAGATTTTTTAACAGTACGCTTAACTGGATTACCATTTTTATCAAAAATCTGATATGAATTTAGACTAATTAAAACTGCATCCTCATCCTCAAAATACACTACCTCACCTACATTACTGCCAAAAGCTACTATATCTGAAGCAATGTAAGTAGCATCTTTTGCTAAGCCTAGAATTAAAGGAGTTTTTTTACAAGTTGCAAATAACAGCTCAGCATCATGAAACATAAATACTAAAGAAAATGACCCTTCCAATCTTGCAATAGTCTGCTTAGAGGCTTCTATATGGTTATTATTCAATGAAAAATAGTAATCAAGTAGATTAGCCACAACCTCCGTATCAGTTTCAGATTTAAATCCATATCCTAAACCTTGTAACTCGTGCTTTAGCTCTTTATAATTCTCAATAATTCCATTATGGACTAATGCTATCCGATCAGTTGTATGTGGATGAGCGTTGACTACACTTGGCACACCATGTGTTGCCCACCTTGTATGACCAATTCCTATATTACTGTCTAATTTTTTCTGAGGTAAAAGTTTTTTTAGCTCTACGACTTTGCCTACGGTCTTAACTAAATGTATTTGATTATTTTGGATTACAGCAAGCCCGGCACTATCGTAGCCCCTATATTCCAATTTCTCAAGGCCATTTACTAACGCAGGTAATATATTATTATTAGTAACGCCAGCTATGATACCACACATATTTATTTTCTCCTATTAGGTTTCATAAGTTGGTGACTCCGACCAATAGCAAAAGTGTAGTCCGGAACATCTTTATTGATAAAGGAACTAGCCCCTATAAGTGAATTACATCCAATTGTAAGAGGTGAGATTAAAGAACTGTTAGAGCCAATAAAACTATTATCTTTAATTACTGTCTTGTACTTTTTTAAGCCGTCATAATTACAAGTAACCACCCCAGCACCTATGTTTACATTACTGCCAATTGTGGCATCTCCTATATAGGATAAATGAGATGCTTTTGTACCGATACCGAAGGTAGAATTTTTTATTTCAACAAAATTTCCTATTTTTACATTACTTCCTATCCTGGTCTCACCTCTTATCCTCACAAATGGCCCTATTTTAGATTCTTTCTCTATTTCCACGCCTTCTAAATAAGAAAAAGCTCTAATATGAACATTACTATCTATTCTAACCTTATGGCCAAAATAGACGTTAGGTTCGACTAATACATCCTTTCCAAAAGTAGTATCATATGATAAATATGTGGTATCTGGATCTTGTAAATATACTCCCCTGTCAATTGCATCTTTTCGCAACCTATTTTGTATTTCTTGAGCAAAAGCAACCACTTTGGAATTACTATTTAATAGCTTAAGCTCAAATGAATCTAGATTACAACACAACCATTCTGGATTAATATTATCATAAAATAAGTTAATATCGGGCGAAAAATCGTTTAATAAATTAACATTAACCAGAGCTATGCAAGGTTCAGAATCCAATAAGCCAATTAGCACCTTATGGTTTTTCTTCTTTTCAACCAATGATTCAATAGTTTGGTCAGTAAGGCCTATAAGATTAGTTTTAACAAGCAGCACACTATCATGAGGTAAAGACGTTTTTAGTTTACCACAGCTAATGGTATCTCGAGCAAATTGCTTTATCATTTTAGCTGCTACCACATGGGTACTATATTCCGAATCTATGAAAAAAACCTTATGATCCATGAAAACAGATATACTCTTTATTATAAATGGTGTAAAATGCTGCAGTTTACACAAAATTTATACGAAAAGCAAAGGAAATAATCATGCTAAAAAAGTATTTTGGTACAGATGGAATAAGAGGGAGAAGTAATACCGGCGTTATCACTCCAGAAATTATGATAAAATTGGCAAGAGCAACCTCTATAGCTTGTGATTTTCTTGGAAAGAAAGCAACTATAGTGATAGGGAAAGATACAAGATTATCCGGTTATATGCTAGAATCCGCATTAACTTCGGGGTTTATTTCAATGGGTGTGAATGTAGTATTAATAGGGCCAATGCCCACACCTGCAATATCAATGTTGGTAAGAAGCTTGCGAGCAGACCTTGGTATGATGATTTCAGCTTCGCATAATCCTTATTACGATAATGGTGTTAAATTTTTTCAATCTTCAGGCCATAAAATTTCTTCCGAGTTAGAAAGAAAAATTGAACAATTAATGCATACTGACTTATCAGGATATGTAGCAGAATATCATGACTTAGGAAAAGCTCTAAAACTAGGAGATGCACGTGGACGTTATATTGAACATGTAAAATACTCATTCCCGCCTAATCTAAAATTAGATGGAATAAAATTAGTGGTCGATTGTGCTAATGGAGCAGCTTACGATATTGCACCTAAAGTGTTTCATGAGTTGGGAGCAGAGGTTATTGCATGCGAGATAAGCCCTACAGGTTTTAACATTAATGATAAGTGCGGGGTTATGGATTCGCAATTGCTAACCCAGAAAGTATTAGAACATAAAGCGGATCTCGGAATCGCATTAGATGGGGATGCCGATAGAGTTGTAGTAGTAGATGAAAATGGACAAGTAATAGATGGAGATCAAATAATTGCTTCTTTAGCACAATATTTACTAGAAAACAACTTATTACGAAATAACTTAGTAACTACTACCATCATGTCTAATATGGGATTAGAGCTATATTTGAAAACAATTGGAATAGACCTTATACGGACAAGTGTGGGGGATAAATATGTAGTAGAAAAAATGGGTGAATTAGGCTGCAATCTAGGTGGAGAGCAATCCGGGCATATTATCATCGGATCAAACCAAGCAACAGGAGATGGAATTAAGGCTGCTCTTGGAGTTCTTGCTATGTATAGGCAAGCACAAAATCCTATAAGTAAGGTACTCAATAAATTTGTACCAGTACCACAATTTACTCGTAATATTCGCTACGACCATAAATATTACCACAAATTTACAACCTTACGAGGCGAAAAAATCGAGGAAATTAGCAAGTTCTACCAAGAGCGTTACGCCAAAAGCGTAAGAGTTGTAATACGCCAATCTGGGACAGAACCAATAATAAGGTTAATGGTTGAAAGCCAAGATGCCGATTTGGCTCAAAATTTACTAACGGAGATGCAGAATAAAATAGAAAATGAAATTCAATCTTTATTAGAGAACTCTAAATAAATCTTAGTTAAATGAGGAAATAGAATTTGTTAGGCAAAAACTATAATAGAACTCATTGCGGGTTTGAATTTTTACGAAATAAAACCATTATAGCCTTGTATTTAAAAGGTTTGTAGATATATTGAGTATTCATTAATTTTATTTAAGTAACCAAATAGAATGAGCAGAATTAGACGATACAACAAGCTTCCTACTGTTTTGAGAGAAGATGAATTTAACGAATTTGTCTTACCGCATCTTAAAAAAGGCACACGTGGTCCAAGTAAAAAGATATCATTTTTCAAATTATTTAATTACATTCTTAAACTCATGCATACTGGTTGCCAATGGGAACAGATACCAATAGACAAAAATAAAGACGGCATGCCAGAAATTCACTATACTAATATCTATAATGCTTTTAAGTTCTGGGTTAAGCACGGATGCTTTGATAAGATTTTCGAAGCTTCGGTGGCAAGGTTATTTAAAGCTGGAATGCTTGATACTGATATATTACATGGTGATGGTACTTGTACTTCTGCTAAAAAAGGGGTGACAACTTAGGGTATAATGGTCATAAACACACTAAAGGAGACAAGGTTGTACCGTTTTGTGATAGAAACTGCAATGTTATTGCGCCTTTTGTTACTGCTCCGGGTAATAGGAATGAAGGAATCCTGCTTACTCCTGCAATATCAAACTTAAAAAAGATTGTAAAACTAATAGGTATAGATCTCAAGGAAAGTACCATGAGCTTAGATGGTGTATATAATTCACGTAAAAATCGTAAAGCAATTTTTAATCTTGGCATGACTCCTAATATGCCAGAGAATAAAAGGAGTCGCAAGAAATCTAAGCGAGGAAGAAAGCAAACTTTTTGCCGGAAAATCTTTAAAGAAAGGTTTAGAACGATAGAGAGAATATTTGCCTGGGAAGATAAATTCAAACGGTTGTTACTGAGATTTGAATTCCACAGCATAAACCATTATGCTCTGAAAACTATAGCCTACAGCATGGTTAACCTGCGGCATTTTTGTGGATAACGGCTAAGCATGGATTAAACAAGGTGCGGATGAAGCTAAAGGGAGAATACTGCCCAAATTGCCAAAAATTAAGCAATTTGATTATAAAATCATCAAAAATTCCAATACAAAAGCTGCAGTTCCAAAATCTTATCGACGAGAATAAAAACCCACCCGTTTTTAAACTATGAAACCAGCAATGAGTTCAGAGAACGAATTTCATCTTGGATTATCCGGTTTATATGAGACAGAATTACCTGATTTGATCTAATAATTTAATTATTAACCATTCCATTTGCTAGTTGTAGCAATAAAAGTTTTATGCTACTATTTCACGGTTCTTTTATAAATAGTGGCTGCTTAAGAACTACATATTAAAAAGATCTGTAAAACTTCTCTTTAAGAGGTATATATGTATGCAAAATTCTCAAAACACTATTTTATCTGATTACCAGGAAAAACTAGCTGAAACTTTTGAGCATATAAATTATCTAATTGATAATGATAAAATAGATAATGTAAAAATAGCCCTTCTTGCTTTACATTATGCAGATTTAGCAGATTTTCTAGACAATACCAATCATAAATTATACGACCTAGTTTTACCGATAATTGCAGACGATATAGAGCCAGAGACTCTTGTCTGGTTGAGCGATAGTAATAAACAGGCTGCAATAGAAGCCTTTGGTATTAACAAAACCGTTAAGCTAATAAATCAGTTAGATATCGAGGACTGCATTGAGGTAATAGACACCTTAGACGAAGATTTAAAAGATCAGATAATAAAAAACTTAAACCCTGATAAAAGAAAACAAATAATTGAAGGTTTTAAATATCCGGAAAATACAGTAGGTCGAATAGTTGAAAAACATTTTATTGCTTTTCAAGAAGATTGGTCAGTAGAACAAGCAATAGAGCATATACGCAAAAGCAAGATTACTCATGATTTCCATGCTGGAATTGTAGTAAATAGTAAATACCAGCCGGTGGGTAATATATTATTATGCACTTTGGTTAAAAGCTTACCTAGCGAACCGTTAATCAATTTAATGAATTCAGAGTTTAAAATTGCCGAAACTAGTACGAAACTTGATGAAATAGCTTTTATATTCAAACAATACGCTTTAACTATTGTACCGGTTGTAAATAAAAAAGGAAAGCTAGTGGGAAGCGTATCAATAGATAATATGATTTACATTATTGAAGAACAGACCGAAAGCGAATTTTTACATCTAGGCGGTATCAATACTAGCGATATATTTGATAATCTGTATGCAACTGTAAAGCATAGATTTCCTTGGTTGTTTATTAATTTAATTACAGCTTGTGCTACTTCCCTCGTTATTAACCAATTTAGCGATGCCATAGAGAAATTAATCGCCCTTGCTACCATAATGCCTATTGTTGCTAGTATGGGTGGTAATGCTGGCACCCAGGCAATGACTGTTACTGTAAGGGCGTTAGCCAATAGGGAAATAAAACAGATATACATAACGAAAGTTATTTTAAAGGAAATATTTGTCTGTTTATTAAATGGCTTCGCTCTGGCAATTATAGGATCGTTAATTATATATATACCTTTTTCTGATTTAAATTTAAGCCTAGTTTTCACTGCTGCGATAATAATTAATTTTACCGCTGCAGGATTACTTGGCTCTAGTATCCCAATCATTCTGGATCATTTTGATATTGACCCAGCAACTTCTTCTGGTGTGGTTCTGACGGCACTTACAGATGCACTTGGCTTTTTTAGCTTTCTTGGACTTGCCTTCTTCTTTCTTATTTAAAAAATTAAAAAAACTTCTTTCTATTACCACAGAGATGTGTTATAAAATAAATGTACATATTTCAAGATGAGTTTCTGTGTATTTTAATAAATTCTCATCCAACTGGTTAAGTAGTACAAATGAAACATGGTGGTAAAAGAAACGGCGCTGGAAGACCAAAAGGACAGGGTAAATACGGCACCAGCACAAAAGCTATTAGGGTGCCAGAATATTTGCTGGAGGACGTAAAAAATTACTCCATTAATGGCGGTTATAAAATCCCGCTTTTTAGCTCAAAAGTAGAAGCTGGTTACCCCTCTTTAGCTGATGATCATATAGAGGAGATGGTGGATATGAATTCTCTTTTAATTAGGAATCCTAGTACGACTTTTTGCGTGAAAGTTTCTGGCCTGTCAATGATAGATGCAGGAATTTATGAAGGTGATATTTTGCTTGTTGACAGTAGTATTAAACCTGGGGAAGGTAAAATAATTATTGCTGCCATAGATGGGATGTTAACAGTTAAAAGACTTGGTTTTCTTAAAATGAAACCTTACTTACTTCCAGCAAATCCAGATTTTGATCCTATTCCGATTTTAGAAAATTCAGAAGTTCATATTTGGGGAGTAGTAATAAAAATACTTAGAAGTTTATAAGGAGGGTTACAATATATGGTATTAGAAATTTACGAAATCCAGAATATACAGAGTGCAAGAAAATATTTATCTCGGACTGCTGAGCCTGTAATACTGAGTAACCCTCAAGGAAGCACCAGATATTACGGCATGAGGGTTATTGATTATATTTTTAAGACACTTCAAAGGGAGTTTCCTGAAAAAATAAAAGGTATAGTTGTTGACGCTTATGACGACTATTCTGCAGTAGTAACAGCAAAAGAATTAGGTTACGATAATATAAAATATAATAACGAATTTGCTCAAAGAGGAAACCAATTTTAGATCCAAACTAATGGTTAGTTCAGAAATCACAAGTATAGTTAAAGAGTGGCAATCTTATCTCGAACTGCAAAAAAACTATTCTAAAAATACTAGAGAAGCATATTTAAATGATGTAAAAGCTTATTTTGCTTTTATCAGTAATTATTCTGAAGAATCCGTCAGTTTGAAATCTATTTCCTTAGTAGATATAAGGCTTATCAGGAGCTGGATATCTGATCGCAGATTTTCCGATTACAAGGCTAGCTCAAGTGCAAGAGCTTTATCTTCAGTAAAAAGCTTTTATAAGTACTTGGAAAAAACACGGAATATTGTATGCCACTCAATATATACAGTATCTAGCCCTAAAAAAGCCAAAACTTTACCAAAAGCATTATCTAAAGAAGATACATTATTTTCTCTAGATAAAGTAGCCTCTTTAAGCGAAACTCGGTGGATTGATTTGCGCAATAGAAGCTTGCTTACCTTAATTTACGCTAGTGGCCTGAGAATTTCGGAAACATTATCAATAACAAAACAACATATTAAGGAAACCGAATACATAAAAGTTATTGGAAAAGGCAATAAAGAAAGGTTAGTACCGTGGATTGATAATGTAAAAAAGCTTATTTTGGAGTACTTAAAAGAGTTGCCTTACAATATATGCGAAAATGAACCTATATTTAGAAGCAAAACAGGGAAAGTATTACACAGATGTAACTTTAATTCTGAATTAGTTAAATTAAGACGTATTTACGGTTTACCAGAACATTTAAGTTCACATTCATTTCGCCATAGCTTCGCGACCCATTTGCTAGAAAATGGTGCTGACCTAAGATCCATTCAAGAGTTGCTTGGCCATAAAAGCCTGTCGACCACTCAAAAATATACAAAAGTTAATTTAAGTCATTTAGAAAGTGTTTATAACAAATCCCATCCTGAAGCAAAATTATCTTTAGATAAAAAACCGCTTAATCCAAAATAAGTTGTTTAATTATTTTACCTTGCCTTTTTATTGTCTTTTATACTATATTAAACCTGTTTTGAAAAAGGAGGTTAAAATGGATAAAATTATTCTGCCACAAGGTTATAAACCTTCAGAAAATGAAGAATATATGAATCCAATGCAGTTGGAATATTTTAAACAAAAACTTTTAAATTGGCGCAATGGTTTACTTGCGGAATCTAGGGAAACATTAAATCATTTAAAAGAAGAAACCTGGAATGAACCGGATTTAAATGATCGTGCAAGTGTTGAAACAGAAACAACTATTGAGCTTAGAACCCGGGATCGCTATCGCAAATTAATTGATAAGATAGAATCTGCCCTTGAGCGGATCAATACAGGTAACTACGGTTACTGCGAAGAAACAGGAGAAGCAATAGGTATTAAAAGACTCGAAGCAAGGCCTGTAGCTACTTTGTGTATAGAAGCGCAAGAACGTCACGAGAATTACGAAAAGACTCATATTGATGAGGATCTTCTCGATTCATAAAAAGTTTTAGTATACTTCTGTTTTTATCATTGAGGGGATAAACACTAACCCTTGGGGTCGTTATCTAGCTAATCTCTTGTGAGAAGATGCAAAGTAAATTTTGCCTAAGTAATAATATTTTATAACTATTCACACAGGAAATTAGCTAATGATATACTGAGTAATTATGCTATTTCAACTTCCTCATGTTCATCACTTTTAATAACACCAGATAACTTAACTGTAGATAAATTATCGCTATAACTATGGTGTTCATGGTACATAAACCCGGAACCTAAATGTACAAGCTTTGCCGGAACAGCAACTGCTGGGTTCTTACTTATTTCTGCTGCTTTCTTATTGTAATTATCATAAAAAGATTGGGCAAATGACCAAGTACTCATAACACACATAGCTCCGTTGGTTAGCATCATAAATATTTGAAACATATTAATTATCCCCCTAAATTAGGTTTACGTTTATTGAATTAAAACCTTAAGATTAAACATATAATACGCCGTAATTATAATTATAAACAACGTAAATTAATAATATATTAATTTGTTAATTAAGTACTAATACTTTATCCGACATCATCGTTGCAAAGCGCAACACTTACTACTCATACCAGAAATTCTGATAAAAGTTTAACACTGAGTTTCAGGCAAAGGACAACTAGGGACTTTATAGTCCCTTTGGTGGTGAAAACCTCCATCTTCCAGATGGAAAAGCTTTAGCTTGTCTAATGCGCCATGATGCGGTAGCATCATAAGTCTATGACTTACTATAACAAAAGATCACATTCAGTTTTTTATCATCGTTATCATATAGTATGGATAACGAAATATCGCTATAAGGTACTTACTTACGACATAAAAAAACGTGTTCGGGAACTAGTGTTACAGGTAGCTGAGGAAATGAGTATAAAGATAGAAAATGGCGTTGTATCAAGCGACCATGTCCATATATTTGCAAATATTCCTCCGCATATTAAAATTAGTGAATTTGTTCAGAAAGCTAAGGGAAGATCATCTAAAAGAATACAGGAAGAATTTCCGATACTAAAAAAGAAATACTGGGGTAGACATTTATGGGGCAGAGGATACTTCAGTTCAACTAGCGGTAATGTTACAGATGATATGATTAACGAATATATCAACAAACACACTGACGCTCATGAGACCGACTTTACTTCAAATATTAGGCTAGAATGAGCTTTAGCTTGATAAGCGACTTCTAGTCGCAAAGATCAAACTTTCATCTCTCAGATGAAAGTGGTTGATTTTTTATGATTTATTTACGATAACAGAACGGTTTTTTAGTGTATTTGCTTGCATATTTGTAAATTCACTAATTTTATCCCCTGAATACTTTTATCTAAAAAATTAGAAAATTTTTATTTATTCTACATAATACTCAATATAACATACAAATAATCAACCTAAGCAGTGACAAACCAATGAATAACCTAGTGGGTAATATAGATATAATAATAGTTATATCCTTTTTAGTAATTAACCTAATAGTTGGTTTGTACTCTGGAAAAAGTATAAAGACAATAAAAGAATATGCTATAGGTAATAGAAATTTTAGCACTGCAACTATTGCTGCTACTATAGTTGCTACTTGGCTCAGTGGAGCAAGTTTTACTGTTACTACAACTGAAACTTATAACAACGGACTATATTTTATCATCCCAGGACTAGGTGATGCAATGTCTTTTTTTATAATTTCCTACCTTTATGCCCCACGGATGGCCGAATTTTTAGGAAAGTTATCAGTAGCAGACGCAATGGGTAGTATTTATGGTAAACACATAAGAAGTATAACAGCAGTATCAGGAATATTCCCCGCCGTAGGAAATGTCGCAATGCAATTTTCAATTTTAGCAGCATTATTAAATAGTTGGCTTGGTATTCCTGGAATATATGCAATAGCGGCAAGTAGCTTGATAATTATTACTTATTCTACCTTTGGAGGAATTAAGTCAGTTACTTTTACAGATATGATTCAGTTTTTTGCTTTCGGTGTAGTAATGCCGATAATAGCTTTTGTCATTTGGTCTGCATTACCTGAGGCCGAAACAGTATTTAATTCTATAAATCAACACCCTTCATTTAATTATCATGCAGTATTTGACTATCACGACCCTAATTTTTTGAATATTTTATAGTATAGGAATTTCAAAATTTGTAACCAGAAAAATTGTTAATCAAAACTTTGAAAATTCGTTTAATAAAATGTAGTTACAAGCCACAATATTAGAAATTATCAACACTTTTATAAAAATCTCTGCCAGAATCTATCTAAAAATAGGTTCAGTTTTACAAATTATGTGGCTAAGACGTGAAAGAAGTGTTCGCCATAATGATGTTATCTAGGCGTTGATAATAATTCATTGATTCTTATTAATAACAATGGCGGAGATAAACCGTAATAAACTTGCCGCAGATTCATACATTTATTGCAATTATAGCAAAACAGAGGATCTATTTTAAAATTCAACCAAATCATTAATCTCCAACTAATGAGCTTGGTTTTCTTATGAACGATTTGATTAATTGCCTTATATACGATAGGTAATTGTACGCCCCTAGTTCTATTAGATAAAAAACCGTAATACCTAATCATTCGAAAATAACGATCTGGTATATGCATAATCAGACTAGCTATGAACTGCATCACGGGCATAGTTATGCGATCAATTGTATTATTATAGTGATCAAGAAATTTAAACGTTACCTGCTTTCCGTCGTAATTTTCTATTCTTGTCTCGGAAATAGGGGGCGTTTTATATACCGCCCTAAATATTCTATGTTGCGTTTATGATCATCCGATGGTTTTTGTAAATAAACATACCAACTGATTTCGTATAAACTACTCATCCAGTTATTAAAATTCTCAGCATTTTGATATGCGGACGGCAACTTCAAATTACTTGAGATATATTGAAAGCGAAATAACTCAAGGACTCTATGTCTCCACATTTTTTTAATAGGTTCGGCAGGAAAAAATAATTTTTGCCACTTGCCTTTGCTATTTATACCGCCGCAAGTAACCGATAAATGGATATGAACATTGCGTTTTAAATCTCTACCGAAAGTGTGTAAGGCAGTAAATATACCAACCACAAGATTTTTCTTTGTAGCTATCTCCTTAATAATTCCTGCTGCAATACCGGAAATCAATCCAAACAGATCACGATTGAGCCAAAATATCGGCCATAAAGAGTCCGGCATTGTAAATGTAATGTGCTGCCATCGTGTTTTTGGTAGAACATTGCTAGCCTTACTCACCCATTGATCCGTTTGTTTCTTACCACAACGAGAACAAAACCTACCTTTACAGCTGAATGCTACCGATTTATTGCGGTTACAATCACGGCAGCTATAACGTTTAAATCCTAAATATTTCGTTCCACACGATATAACTTTAGTGACGTTGAAAATAATGCCGTATCTTAGCTTGCCGTATTTTTTAGCGAAATCGAGACCAATTACCACGGTCTAGAAAAATATGTTTTATAGATATTCCTTTACCGACTATTTCCATAAATTACTTATAGTTAATGTTTTCTTACCAAGGAATCTTTCTTCCTTTGCGTTCTAAATCAAATTCTTTACAATCAGGGCAATAGTAAACAGAATTATACTTATGATTGGGAGATATTTTTCGCAACATTATCCAGAAAGCCTTGGCTATTTCCTTATCTCCTTCGGAAAAAATCTTTTTGATCCTGCTGTAAGGAATTGCTTGCTCTTTAGAAATGGCCTTAAGAGTTTTTACCGCTAATTCATTGACCAAATGCTGCTCAGAGTGCAAGTTACTCATAACTCAATTATATATTATCTTATGTATGTCTAACATTCAGTCTTTATAACTCAAGTTAAAACAAATCAAATACCAGTATTATAATCCTCCATAAATATTTATCGGTCAAGAGTATCTTCTTTTAAGCTGCCACCGATAGGTGGCTTATCTTGTTTTTATTTCTCTTTTTTATGATACCCGGCATTGATTCAGCGGTTTTTCAAAGAATCTCAATGGCAAGGAACACTATCCAAGTTTCTAAATCTTTCATTATTGCTGGTTTTTTTGTTATTATTTGTGATCTTATTGTCAATACCTTTATCGGTGTTATGTTAATAGCAGATAATGCTCCACCTTTAGATTCAGGTAACGTTATACCTTACATTGTAAACCATTACCTTACTAATGGTTTTAAAGGACTTTTTATCATGGGAATCATGGCAATGATAATGTCTACAGCAGATAGTTATATTAATTCCTCTGCTGTATTATTTGCTTATGACATTTCAGAAACCATGAACTTAAAATTAACAGAAAGAAAACACCTATTATTTGTACGTATTGCTGCTTTCTTAATAGGCATTTTCGCTTTACTACTAAGCTTATTTTTAAATAACTTACTTGAGCTCGTCCTAGCTACATATAGCTTTTATATGCCAATAGTATCGGTACCTTTAATATTAGCTATTTTTGGTTTCCGGAGCTCAAGCAGAGCAGTTTTAATAGGTATGACAGCAGGCTTTATTACTGTAATGTATTTTAAGTTTTTCTCTGAAATCGATAGCATAGTGCCTGGAATGGTTGCTAATGCAATATTTTTTATAGGTAGTCACTATATACTTCGCGAACAAGGGGGATGGAGAGGGGTAAAAGATACCCCTTCATTAGATTCTTTGAGAGCAGAAAGAGCAAGAAAAAGATACCAATTTATCCAATCAATAAAGAACTTCAATTTAATTACATTTTGTCAGAACAACACCCCGAGAGAAAAAAGAATTTTTGTCTATTTTGGGTTATTTTGTGTATTAATAATATCATCTAGCGTTTACTCATTACCTAAAACTGTTCAGAATGAATATAGCTTGATACTAAATCCAATATATTATTTAGCACTTATTTTATCGACTATGTTTATTACTTATCCATTATGGTCAGAAAAGTTTGCAAATAAAGCCTTTACCTCTCTTTTATGGAATATAGCGGTATTTTATAGTATAGGAAATTCAAAATTTGCAACCAGAAAAATCATCAATCAGCTTTTTAAAAATTCGTTTAATAAATATGTAGTTACCAGCCACAATATTAGAAATTATCAACACTTTTACAAAAATCTCTGCCAGAATCTATCTAAAAATAGGTTCAGTTTTACAAATTATGTGGCCAAGACGTGAAAGAAGTGTTCGCCATAATGATGTTATCTAGGCGTTGATAATAATTCATTGGTTCTTATTAATAACAATGGCGGAGATAAACCGTAATAAACTTGCCGCAGATTCATACATTTATTGCAATTATAGCAAAACAGAGGATCTATTTTAAAATTCAACCAAATCATTAATCTCCAACTAATGAGCTTAGTTTTCTTATGAACGATTTGATTAATTGCCTTATATACGATAGGTAATTGTACGCCCCTAGTTCTATTAGATAAAAAACCGTAATACCTAATCATTCGAAAATAACGATCTGGTATATGCATAATCAGACTAGCTATGAACTGCATCACGGGCATAGTTATGCGATCAATTGTATTATTATAGTGATCAAGAAATTTAAACGTTACCTGCTTTCCGTCGTAATTTTCTATTCTTGTCTCGGAAATAGGGGGCGTTTTATATACCGCCCTAAATATTCTATGTTGCGTTTATGATCATCCGATGGTTTTTGTAAATAAACATACCAACTGATTTCGTATAAACTACTCATCCAGTTATTAAAATTCTCAGCATTTTGATATGCGGACGGCAACTTCAAATTACTTGAGATATATTGAAAGCGAAATAACTCAAGGACTCTATGTCTCCACATTTTTTTAATAGGTTCGGCAGGAAAAAATAATTTTTGCCACTTGCCTTTGCTATTTATACCGCCGCAAGTAACCGATAAATGGATATGAACATTGCGTTTTAAATCTCTACCGAAAGTGTGTAAGGCAGTAAATATACCAACCACAAGATTTTTCTTTGTAGCTATCTCCTTAATAATTCCTGCTGCAATACCGGAAATCAATCCAAACAGATCACGATTGAGCCAAAATATCGGCCATAAAGAGTCCGGCATTGTAAATGTAATGTGCTGCCATCGTGTTTTTGGTAGAACATTGCTAGCCTTACTCACCCATTGATCCGTTTGTTTCTTACCACAACGAGAACAAAACCTACCTTTACAGCTGAATGCTACCGATTTATTGCGGTTACAATCACGGCAGCTATAACGTTTAAATCCTAAATATTTCGTTCCACACGATATAACTTTAGTGACGTTGAAAATAATGCCGTATCTTAGCTTGCCGTATTTTTTAGCGAAATCGAGACCAATTACCACGGTCTAGAAAAATATGTTTTATAGATATTCCTTTACCGACTATTTCCATAAATTACTTATAGTTAATGTTTTCTTACCAAGGAATCTTTCTTCCTTTGCGTTCTAAATCAAATTCTTTACAATCAGGGCAATAGTAAACAGAATTATACTTATGATTGGGAGATATTTTTCGCAACATTATCCAGAAAGCCTTGGCTATTTCCTTATCTCCTTCGGAAAAAATCTTTTTGATCCTGCTGTAAGGAATTGCTTGCTCTTTAGAAATGGCCTTAAGAGTTTTTACCGCTAATTCATTGACCAAATGCTGCTCAGAGTGCAAGTTACTCATAACTCAATTATATATTATCTTATGTATGTCTAACATTCAGTCTTTATAACTCAAGTTAAAACAAATCAAATACCAGTATTATAATCCTCCATAAATATTTATCGGTCAAGGGTATCTTCTTTTAAGCTGCCACCGATAGGTGGCTTATCTTGTAATTTAGCTTTCTGTAATAGCGTATTAGCTATAGCAGGTCAATTTAATCAACTACATGCTATTATATTAATGGCAAGTTTAACTGCTATAGCAATTTTGATAAGATGGCAAACAGCTATATTATTTACCATAATAGGAGTAGCAATTGCTGTACAATATTGCGAAATGTATATGAATATAAGCTCTTTAAATGATCATACAGATAATTTGCAATTACAAATCACTTATTCTTTACTGCTGATAAGTGTCTTATTACTCTCCTTCTTTAAACAAAAACAAGAAGAGAATAAAATAACTGAACTTAAAGTTAGCAAATTAGATAATAAATTAGATGACCAAAAATTGGAGCTAATTAAGTCGCAGGAACTCAAGGACGAATTCTTACGAAACCTTCAACATGAAATTCGTACCCCTGTCACCGGTATTACTAGTATAGGTCAAGTTCTATGGGATAATTATGATAAATTCACTGAACAACAAAGGCGAAGTGCAATCAAGGAAATAGCAGAAAGCTCTGAACGCCTTGTAAGCCTTGTAAATAATATGGTTGATTTATCAAAACTTAAAAGTCTCACTTATGAGCTTAGCTGTACAAAAGTAAATTTAAGTGAGCTTATCTATCAACGATCGGAGATTTGTAGGAAAATCTATTTAAATGATAAAGAGCTCGAATTTATCTATGACATACAAGATAATCTAATGGTTAATTGTGATAAGCATTATATAACTTCAACGCTCGATAATTTAATTACTAATGCTATTTCGTACAGCCCTGAGGGAACTATTACCGTTTCCTTCAGAAAGGAAGAAAATTTGGTTAAGTTCAATATTACTGATGAAGGATTAGGAATCCCCCCACAAGAACTCCATCATATCTTTGGCACTTTTATGGTTAGCTCCAGAACAAAGACACCTTCCGGTGGCCGAGGACTAGGACTTGCTTTATGCAAAAAAGTTATTGAAGCTCATAAAGGCCAAATCTGGTGTGAAAGTGACGGTAAAAACGGTTCTAGTTTTACTTTTGTAATTCCCTATACTCCATAATATACACCTGTCCTGTGCATAAGTAGTATATATAAATGGGTATCTTCCCTTATTTTCTAACATAAAGCTAACTCTAAAGGAGTTTTAGCAATATTTATATTATAAGAAAATATATTGCTCTAACTCGTAGTGTTCTAAAATGGTTCTTGGATTTAGTCAGGTTTTATCGAACAAAAAATGGCTCCTCGGGCCGGATTCGAACCAGCGACCGAACGGTTAACAGCCGTTTGCTCTACCACTGAGCTACCGAGGAATAAGAAAAAATTACTCCGCAAAGACCACTTTAGGAATACAGAATAATTGAAC
The DNA here is from genome assembly GCF_029982035.1 of Candidatus Megaera polyxenophila. Classification (NCBI taxonomy): domain Bacteria; kingdom Pseudomonadati; phylum Pseudomonadota; class Alphaproteobacteria; order Rickettsiales; family Rickettsiaceae; genus Candidatus Megaera; species Candidatus Megaera polyxenophila. The sequence goes on along the minus strand of NZ_CP104166.1, from coordinate 626,964 downwards.
TCCACTCCTTATAACAAAAGTTTTTTACCGGGTCTAGAGTTTTTTTATTTAAATATCTATTTTATATGTTGAGCATGCAGAAAAATCAGCTTATAAAACTTTCTAGACTTTCTCTTAAAACTATTTATTTTACTTTTCAATTTCCTCTTTTAAAGATAGGTTAGATTAATAATTTTATATAGAAATAATTTATCGTGCAGATAATAAAAGTTCTGATCCCTAAAGCCGGCTTATTTCCTTTAGATTATAAGATCTCCAAAGATATTAACATAGAAGTAGGAGATTTAATTATCGTTCCTTTTCGCAGTAGAAACATAACCGGAGTAGTTTGGGAAACAAATTGCTCCTCTAGTGATAAGAAGCTTAAAATAATCGATCTAACTTTAAATCCCGCTGATAACAATTATAAAAATATTGGTCTGGCTAACATTGAACTAATCAAAAAAGCAAGTAGCTATTACCTAGCTTCACTTGGTTCTATTGCTAAACTTGTTATCCCTTTTGATATAAATCTAGAAGTTTTCCAAACCAAAAGTGAAGGATTTTCCGGGGAACATTCCTTACCCAATTTATCGGAAGAACAAGCTAGTACCTTAGATTTTATAAAAGTAACCACAAAACCTGTGTTATTAAAAGGAGTAACCGGTTCAGGGAAAACGGAAGTATATTTCCATTTAGTAGCTGAAACAATCAAAAAGGGAAAACAATCGTTAATAATGCTCCCAGAAATTTCGCTAAGCTCACAAATAATAAAACGTTTTACAGAACGTTTTGGTTTTAAACCAGTTGTGTGGAATTCGACCATTAGTAAAGCTCGCAAAAAAAAGATTATGCAGGGTATATTAAGCGGTTCAACCCAAGTTGTAATAGGAGCTAGAAGTAGCTTGTTTTTACCCTATAAGAACCTGACACTAATTGTAGTAGATGAAGAACATGACGCTTCTTACAAACAAGGCGAGGGAGTTTTATATAATGCCCGTGACATGGCGGTATTAAAAGCTAATTTATTAGGTGCTTCAGTAATTTTAGTTTCAGCAACCCCTTCGATTGAAACTATTTATAACGTCCAGCAGGAAAAATATTCAATGGTGGAGCTTAAAAGCCGTTTCAGCGATGCCAGCTTACCACAAGTAGAAATTATAGATATGCGGAGAATTGAGTTAGAGCAAAATAGCTGGCTTTCAAAGCCATTAGTTACCGCCATTAACACAACGCTAGGGCAAGGGAATCAGTGTTTACTTTTTTTAAACAGACGTGGATATGCGCCATTAATCTTATGTAAAACTTGTGGTTATAGATTTCAGTGCAGTAAATGCTCGGCATCAATGGTGGTCCATAAAAGTAGAAAATTAATAGAATGCCACCATTGCGGTAGTGTGGGTAAAATTTATGACATTTGTCCTGAATGTCACGAAGATAATTCGTTAATCTTATGTGGACCAGGAGTTGAAAGAATTGAGGAAGAGGTAAAAAAGTTATTTCCAGATTCACGGATAAAAGTAATAAGCAAAGACCAAACTACAAAAATAAATCAAATCCAAACTCTATTAAATGAAATGGAAACCGGTAATATTGATATATTAATCGGCACGCAGATCGTTACAAAAGGTTATCACTTTCCAAAACTTTCTTTAGTAGGTGTAATTGATGCAGATCTTGGATTCCTGGGAGGAGACCTAAAATCCGTAGAAAAAACATTTCAATTACTTCATCAGGTAGGAGGACGGGCTGGCAGAACTAAAACGATTAAAGGGAAAATGCTATTACAGAGCTATTTTCCTGAAAACAAAGCCCTAACCGCCCTCGCCCAAGGTAAAGAAGAAGAATTTATTGAAATGGAGATGCTATCTCGAAAAGAGGCAAAAATGCCCCCGTTTACAAAAATGGCAGTTATTAATGTGGCAGGCAAATATCTGGAAAAAACATTATCTATAGCAAATTATATAGTTCAAAAAGCCCCTATTAGCTCAGCAAGAATACTAGGACCAGCTGAAGCCCTAATATTTAAGCTGTCCGGCCGTTATAGATATAGAATATTAATAATTTCTGAAAGGAATTTTAATATCCAGAAATATATCTCTCTATGGTTTTCCAATTGTAAAATCCCGTCATCCTTCCAGGTCAAAATAGACATAGATCCTTATAATTTTTATTAATCTCTATAACTATTGAGAAGTAGTTAACTTTTAAATATAAAATTAGCAAATATGCCACATGTAAATTTTTAGTCCCATTTATATTGATATTTTATTATAACTATAAGTTGACATTAACAACTATTAGTTACTATAAATACCACACACTAAAAGTTATAATAAAAATAAATGAAAGTACAATCAGTTATATTAGCAGGAGGAAATGGATCTCGCCTATGGCCATTATCTCAAAAAACAAGACCGAAACAATTTATAAAAAATTTTGCCAATTTAAGTTTATTCCAAAACACGATAATCCGTAATAGCTATTTGGGGAAGCCTTTAATAGTTGCCAATATTAATAATCAAGAAATTGTAGTTAAGCAGTTAAAAGAAATAAATGTACCGGCTAAAATAATTTTTGAACCTGATTCAAAAAATACAGCTATATGTGCGTTAGCGGCATCATACTACGCAAAACAACAAGGCTATGATACTATAATTCTTATTCCATCAGATCATCGCATCGAGGACTGGTTAAATTATAGAGACAGTTTAAATATAGCCTTAAAAGCCACTAAAAAGTATAAATTTAGTGTAATAGGTGTGCCTCCAACCTCCCCTAACATAAATTTCGGTTATATAAAAGCAAAACAACAAATAAATAAGGATGTGTATTTAGGAACTAAATTTATAGAAAAACCCGATAAAGAATTAGCTAAAAAATTAACTGCCCTACCAGAATATTTTTGGAATTCAGGGATTTATGTTTTCAATATTGATTATATTTTAGTATAGGAAATTCAAAATTTGCAACCAGAAAAATCATCAATCAGCTTTTTAAAAATTCGTTTAATAAATATGTAGTTACCAGCCACAATATTAGAAATTATCAACACTTTTACAAAAATCTCTGCCAGAATCTATCTAAAAATAGGTTCAGTTTTACAAATTATGTGGCCAAGACGTGAAAGAAGTGTTCGCCATAATGATGTTATCTAGGCGTTGATAATAATTCATTGGTTCTTATTAATAACAATGGCGGAGATAAACCGTAATAAACTTGCCGCAGATTCATACATTTATTGCAATTATAGCAAAACAGAGGATCTATTTTATAGTATAGGAAATTCAAAATTTGCAACCAGAAAAATCATCAATCAGCTTTTTAAAAATTCGTTTAATAAATATGTAGTTACCAGCCACAATATTAGAAATTATCAACACTTTTACAAAAATCTCTGCCAGAATCTATCTAAAAATAGGTTCAGTTTTACAAATTATGTGGCCAAGACGTGAAAGAAGTGTTCGCCATAATGATGTTATCTAGGCGTTGATAATAATTCATTGGTTCTTATTAATAACAATGGCGGAGATAAACCGTAATAAACTTGCCGCAGATTCATACATTTATTGCAATTATAGCAAAACAGAGGATCTATTTTAAAATTCAACCAAATCATTAATCTCCAACTAATGAGCTTAGTTTTCTTATGAACGATTTGATTAATTGCCTTATATACGATAGGTAATTGTACGCCCCTAGTTCTATTAGATAAAAAACCGTAATACCTAATCATTCGAAAATAACGATCTGGTATATGCATAATCAGACTAGCTATGAACTGCATCACGGGCATAGTTATGCGATCAATTGTATTATTATAGTGATCAAGAAATTTAAACGTTACCTGCTTTCCGTCGTAATTTTCTATTCTTGTCTCGGAAATAGGGGGCGTTTTATATACCGCCCTAAATATTCTATGTTGCGTTTATGATCATCCGATGGTTTTTGTAAATAAACATACCAACTGATTTCGTATAAACTACTCATCCAGTTATTAAAATTCTCAGCATTTTGATATGCGGACGGCAACTTCAAATTACTTGAGATATATTGAAAGCGAAATAACTCAAGGACTCTATGTCTCCACATTTTTTTAATAGGTTCGGCAGGAAAAAATAATTTTTGCCACTTGCCTTTGCTATTTATACCGCCGCAAGTAACCGATAAATGGATATGAACATTGCGTTTTAAATCTCTACCGAAAGTGTGTAAGGCAGTAAATATACCAACCACAAGATTTTTCTTTGTAGCTATCTCCTTAATAATTCCTGCTGCAATACCGGAAATCAATCCAAACAGATCACGATTGAGCCAAAATATCGGCCATAAAGAGTCCGGCATTGTAAATGTAATGTGCTGCCATCGTGTTTTTGGTAGAACATTGCTAGCCTTACTCACCCATTGATCCGTTTGTTTCTTACCACAACGAGAACAAAACCTACCTTTACAGCTGAATGCTACCGATTTATTGCGGTTACAATCACGGCAGCTATAACGTTTAAATCCTAAATATTTCGTTCCACACGATATAACTTTAGTGACGTTGAAAATAATGCCGTATCTTAGCTTGCCGTATTTTTTAGCGAAATCGAGACCAATTACCACGGTCTAGAAAAATATGTTTTATAGATATTCCTTTACCGACTATTTCCATAAATTACTTATAGTTAATGTTTTCTTACCAAGGAATCTTTCTTCCTTTGCGTTCTAAATCAAATTCTTTACAATCAGGGCAATAGTAAACAGAATTATACTTATGATTGGGAGATATTTTTCGCAACATTATCCAGAAAGCCTTGGCTATTTCCTTATCTCCTTCGGAAAAAATCTTTTGATCCTGCTGTAAGGAATTGCTTGCTCTTTAGAAATGGCCTTAAGAGTTTTTACCGCTAATTCATTGACCAAATGCTGCTCAGAGTGCAAGTTACTCATAACTCAATTATATATTATCTTATGTATGTCTAACATTCAGTCTTTATAACTCAAGTTAAAACAAATCAAATACCAGTATTATAATCCTCCATAAATATTTATCGGTCAAGGGTATCTTCTTTTAAGCTGCCACCGATAGGTGGCTTATCTTGTAGTATAGGAATTTCAAAATTTGTAACCAGAAAAATTGTTAATCAAAACTTTGAAAATTCGTTTAATAAAATGTAGTTACAAGCCACAATATTAGAAATTATCAACACTTTTATAAAAATCTCTGCCAGAATCTATCTAAAAATAGGTTCAGTTTTACAAATTATGTGGCTAAGACGTGAAAGAAGTGTTCGCCATAATGATGTTATCTAGGCGTTGATAATAATTCATTGATTCTTATTAATAACAATGGCGGAGATAAACCGTAATAAACTTGCCGCAGATTCATACATTTATTGCAATTATAGCAAAACAGAGGATCTATTTTAAAATTCAACCAAATCATTAATCTCCAACTAATGAGCTTAGTTTTCTTATGAACGATTTGATTAATTGCCTTATATACGATAGGTAATTGTACGCCCCTAGTTCTATTAGATAAAAAACCGTAATACCTAATCATTCGAAAATAACGATCTGGTATATGCATAATCAGACTAGCTATGAACTGCATCACGGGCATAGTTATGCGATCAATTGTATTATTATAGTGATCAAGAAATTTAAACGTTACCTGCTTTCCGTCGTAATTTTCTATTCTTGTCTCGGAAATAGGGGGCGTTTTATATACCGCCCTAAATATTCTATGTTGCGTTTATGATCATCCGATGGTTTTTGTAAATAAACATACCAACTGATTTCGTATAAACTACTCATCCAGTTATTAAAATTCTCAGCATTTTGATATGCGGACGGCAACTTCAAATTACTTGAGATATATTGAAAGCGAAATAACTCAAGGACTCTATGTCTCCACATTTTTTTAATAGGTTCGGCAGGAAAAAATAATTTTTGCCACTTGCCTTTGCTATTTATACCGCCGCAAGTAACCGATAAATGGATATGAACATTGCGTTTTAAATCTCTACCGAAAGTGTGTAAGGCAGTAAATATACCAACCACAAGATTTTTCTTTGTAGCTATCTCCTTAATAATTCCTGCTGCAATACCGGAAATCAATCCAAACAGATCACGATTGAGCCAAAATATCGGCCATAAAGAGTCCGGCATTGTAAATGTAATGTGCTGCCATCGTGTTTTTGGTAGAACATTGCTAGCCTTACTCACCCATTGATCCGTTTGTTTCTTACCACAACGAGAACAAAACCTACCTTTACAGCTGAATGCTACCGATTTATTGCGGTTACAATCACGGCAGCTATAACGTTTAAATCCTAAATATTTCGTTCCACACGATATAACTTTAGTGACGTTGAAAATAATGCCGTATCTTAGCTTGCCGTATTTTTTAGCGAAATCGAGACCAATTACCACGGTCTAGAAAAATATGTTTTATAGATATTCCTTTACCGACTATTTCCATAAATTACTTATAGTTAATGTTTTCTTACCAAGGAATCTTTCTTCCTTTGCGTTCTAAATCAAATTCTTTACAATCAGGGCAATAGTAAACAGAATTATACTTATGATTGGGAGATATTTTTCGCAACATTATCCAGAAAGCCTTGGCTATTTCCTTATCTCCTTCGGAAAAAATCTTTTTGATCCTGCTGTAAGGAATTGCTTGCTCTTTAGAAATGGCCTTAAGAGTTTTTACCGCTAATTCATTGACCAAATGCTGCTCAGAGTGCAAGTTACTCATAACTCAATTATATATTATCTTATGTATGTCTAACATTCAGTCTTTATAACTCAAGTTAAAACAAATCAAATACCAGTATTATAATCCTCCATAAATATTTATCGGTCAAGAGTATCTTCTTTTAAGCTGCCACCGATAGGTGGCTTATCTTGTTAAGTTAACAAAGCAATTTATCCCCATAATAAATAGAAACTTATCGATAATATTTAATTCAAATTTGTCTACAAAGAATATACTTAAATTAGATAAAAAAGCATATAATAACCTCCCTTCAGTTTCTTTTGATAACGCAATTTCCGAAAGATTACAGAAAATTGCACTTGTTAAAGCTAATTTCAGATGGAATGACCTTGGTACTTGGGAGAGCATGTGGAATCTTGATAAAACTACTAACCAACCAACTCCCGTCAAAGGGCAAGGTGTAGTAGTTACTCATAACGTTAAGGATTCTTATATTAATTCTGATGCTGAAAAAACCATAGCTATTGATTTAAAAAATATACTGATTATTTTTAAAAATGGCCAACTTCTGGTAGCTAATAAAAATTCTACAGAATTTATAAAACCATTAGTTGTTGATAATACTTAAACTTGTAAAGAAAACCTTATATGGCATTTAAAAATTTATATATTTTTTTACAGCTCAAAACACATAAAGGTAACCTATGTATTTAAAGCATTCTCTTAGAAAAAAAATTTTAGCAGAGAGAACTTTATTTGACCGAGATAAATTCTTGGCAGAAAACAAATTAATTGTAGAAAATACTAAATTAGCGATCAGTGCCTTATATAAAAATTTATCAAATAAGGACAGGGACTCTACTGAGGTTGAAACTAACAATTTCGAAATATTTAGTGCTGCAAATCCTATAGGCTTATATTTACCCCTTAAAGGTGAACCAGATTTAACTAGCCTTTTAGATAATAATTGGGTATTTTGCTTGCCTAAAATAAATGGTGACAAAATAGAATTTGTCCATTATCACAAAAGTATGGTCCTAGAAAAAGAGTCAAAGGGCATTAAACATCCCCCTTCGGATACTATTTTAGTTCCAAGTATAGTTATCGTACCGGGTTTAGCTTACTGCCAAAAAGGTTATAGGCTTGGTTTTGGCTCCGGATGTTACGACAAGTATTTCTCTAGACTGATAATTAATACTCCAACAACCAAAATAGGTGTATGTTTTGATAAATATCTGTTAGAATCTTTACCAATTGAAAAACATGACACAAAGTTTGACTATGTCATTACAGAGAACACCGTTCTAAAGCTATAATACTTATATGATGTTTACTATTTTTGATATTGCCGTTTTCACTGTAATTGCTATTTCAACAATTATGGGTTTATATAAAGGCTTACTTGGTATGGCTATAAATCTCGCAGGTTTTGTAGTCTCTATTGCTGCTGCAATTTTTCTGTTTCCATATGTACAAATTGCCCTTGCAAAACACGTTGAGAATGAACTACTGTTATCAATTCTTAGCGGCTCTATATCTTATGTTTGCTCTTTATTTATTTTAACTTCTATCACATCAAAAGTTAGTGATGTACTTAGTACAATCAGTAGCGGATTTTTTGATCGCACTTTAGGCACTATTGCCGGTTTTTTTAGAGGATTAATAATTTCTACCGTAATATTTGCATTAACGGCTATTTTTTCTTCAGGAGCATATTTGAAAGCAGAAAATGGTGAAGAGATAATATCTAATCTTAATGCTGAAAAATATCCGGATTGGCTTAATAATTCCAAAACTACCGAATATCTGGAAATATTATTAAAAGAATCACTTGCTCTATTACCTAAAAATACCCTTCAATCGATTAAATTGCCAAAACCAGAAGCAAACCTGGAAACAGGCCAGGAAATTATAGACAACATAAAAAGAAAAAAGGGAGAGGACATTAACTACTAGATAAGTAAGTTTAACTCCCGTAAATAAAAATTTAGATAAAGCTGCAAGACACTCAAAAAATGGATACTTAAACAATGTTTTACATCACTACTTAAATAATGGAAAAATACACCCTTAAGGAGCATTTTTTAGAACTCAAAAAGCGTTTTTTTATAATTATCGCTTTCTTTATTTGCGCCTTTATATTTTGCTATTATTTCAGTAATTACATATATAACTTTATTTTGAGTCCTTTAGCAGAAGTAACAAGTAATCATAAAAGAAAAGTAATTTACACCGGAATGACTGAAGCTTTTTTTACATATTTAAAACTTAGTTTGTGGGCTGCATTTTTGATAATAATTCCGGTTATATCGTATCAGCTATATAGGTTTATATCTCCCGGGTTATTAAAAAATGAAAAAACTATTATCTTACCTACGTTAGTAATATCACCCTTATTATTTTACCTTGGTGGGGTTTTTGTTTTCTATTTAGTAATGCCCAATGCCTGGCAATTCTTTTTAAGTTTTGAAAATCTAGACTCAAGCATGCCGATTATTCTAGAAGCTCGCATTAGCGAATATTTAACTGTAGTAATGCAGCTTATTACAGCCTTTGGTTTGGCCTTTGAGCTTCCTGTAATAATGTTGATATTAAGCGTATTAGAATTGGTTTCAGCTCAAGGCTTACGAAATAAAAGAAGGTTAGCTATTGTAATAATTTTTATTATCGCAGCTATTCTGACCCCACCGGATGTTCTAAGTCAGATATCCCTTGCAATACCATTGATTCTATTATATGAAATTTCAATTGTAATATGTAACCTCATCGAAAATAGGAGTAAAAAAAATGCTGGATATTAAGTGGATTAGAGAAAATAAAGAAGAATTTAATGATTTACTCTTAAAAAGAGGAGTAGAAGTTAATACTGAAGAAATTATTAAATTAGATGAGGAAAAAAGACAACTAATTACTCTTGTCCAGGAATTCCAGCAAGCAAAAAATAAGAAATCAAAAAAACTCGCTAGTTTAAAGGGCAAAGCATCCAGAGAATTCGAAGACATAAAAAGGGATGTAGAGCATATTAATGATAAACTAGCTGAGCTAGGTAAATCAATAACAAATGGTGATAAATTAAAAGAGATACTAGATACAGTTCCTAACTTACCAGCTCCTGATGTTCCTTATGGGGTAGATGAGAGTATGAACAAATTCATTCGTGATTTTAAAAAACCTATTGAAAACAAGTGGGCTAAGGAACATTTTGATCTGGGACTGGATCTAGGCATGATGGATTTCGAACAGACAGCTAAAATTTCAGGCAGTAGGTTCGTTACTCTCAAGGGACAATTAGCAACTTTAGAACGTGCTTTATTCAATTTTATGCTAGATACTCATACTACAGATTTCGGATTTGAAGAAATTTCTCCGCCGACATTAGTTAGACCTGAGGCTATGTATAATACGGCTCAATTACCAAAGCTAGCTGACGAATCATATATAACTAGCGATAATAAATTCAGGCTTATCCCTACCGGAGAGGTGCCACTAACAAATATGGTAGCAGATAGCATTTTACAACGGGAAGAATTGCCAATTAGATATGTAGCTTATACGAACTGTTATAGATCAGAAGCCGGAAGTGCCGGAAAAGATACTAGAGGAATGATTAGAAACCATCAATTCGGTAAAGTAGAGCTTGTAACAATTACTACTCCTGAGGAATCAGAATTTGAACATGAGTATATGCTTAATGCTGCCGAAGAGATTTTAAAAAGGCTCGATATTCCTTATAGAGTAATGCTGCTTTGCACTGGTGATATGGGATTTCATGCAAAGAAAACTTATGATATAGAAGTATGGCTTCCAGGCCAAAATAAATATAGGGAGATATCTAGTATATCCAATTGCGGTGATTTCCAGGCACGAAGAATGAGAGCTCGCTACAAAGAAATCAATGCTAAAGAAACTCAATTCGTTCACACTTTAAATGGATCAGGTCTTGCTGTAGGCAGAACATTAGTTGCCGTACTTGAAAATTACCAAAATGAAGATGGGTCTATAACTATTCCTGAAGTTTTAGTACCTTATATGAATGGAAGAACTGTAATTCGTCGAAGTTAGAGTTTTTTTGATTGTTGGCAATTACAATTTTTATAGCACAATACTTAAGGGGTATCCATAACGACCGGACACTTACCCGAAGTATATTTTAAACAGTAAACTAGAAACTAGTTTGACTATTTTTATAATTTAATTTAGAATAACCCATCCGTGATTAGGTGATTCAATAACTCATAGAGCTCAATAAAATAATTTAGGCATTAACGTTATGTCCAGTTTTCTAGTCTTATCTGATTTTTAAGTTCCCTAGAACAAATAATTAAAACTCCTTATTTTTTGCTTTCGTCTAGTTAAAATTAGTTTTAACTAATTATAAACCACTATATAAACACAGTATTAATATTAAAAGCATGACTCCAAATTTACCGTTTTTGTTTGTTATCTCCTTACTTACATGTTGCATTGAAATTGATATCTCAGTCCCAAGTTTTCCTGATATTTCCGATTATTTTGACATTTCAGACGGTCTAACTCAAATGACTATCGCTGTCAATTTTTTTGGATTTTGTCTCTCAAGTGTTGTCTACGGCCCTTTATCTGATTCTTACGGAAGAAGAAATGTAATGCTGATTGGTAATGCAATCATGTTAATAGGAGCAATATTTTGTGTAGTTGCAGATAGTATTGAATCATTACTTATCGCAAGATTTATTCAAGGGTTTGGGGCAAGCACATCTGCCGTGGTTGTGTTTGCAATGATTGCGGATGTTTATGAAACAGAAAAGGCTGCTAAATTAATTGGAGTTATGAATTCCTTGATTACTGTTTTTATGTCTATTGCTCCTATAGCCGGAGGATTTATCAATAATTTAGTAGGCTTTAGAGGTAATTACTTCGTAATAGCCTTAGTTTCTCTTATCTCTTGGGTTATGCTTTATTTCCAGTTACCAGAAACAAAGAAAGACAAAAAACCTTTAGAAATAAGAACTATAGCTAAAAATTTTTATATTTTAGCTACTGACAAAAGGTTCTTATATGCTTCCTTAACTCCCAGCTTAACTTATAGCGGATATATGAGTTTTATTGCCTGCGCACCCTTTTTATATATTGAAACTTATAACCTACCAATCATGTATTATGCTATTAACCAAGGGATCATAATTGCTATATTTTCTATGTTTAGCATGTATTCCGGGCGTATCACTTCTTACCTCGGAGAAAAGACTTGTGTAGTCTATGGAACTATTTTACTTTTCTTTGCGGGAGTATTTGGCTTATTGGTAGGATTGTTATTTCCCAAATCACCTTTTTTGACAACAAGCTTCATGACTATATATTCAATTGGAGCGGCAATAACTTATCCCATCATTTTTACTAAATCCTTAGATATTTTTCCTGAGATCAGAGGCACGGCATCTTCAACCATAATGGCATCTCGATCCTTACTTTGCGCATTATTTATAGCATTTACGAGTTATATTTATAACGGGAGATTGCTAAATATCTCACTTGGTTTATTACTTAGCAGCCTACTTACGGTATTTTTTACTTTTAGATTGCTTAAGTTAATTGGTTTTGCTACAAAAAAGAACTAGACTGTTATAAATATATATTCGATGAAAAAACAAATAGCATATCCTAAATTTATACCACGGCTTTTTTCGATGACTATAGATTTAGTAATCTTGTCAATTGTTTTAACTCCGGTAATGAATATTATTTCCCGCTACGTTTTTATCTATGCCTTTTACCAATTTTTTGTAGATTTTTCCATTGATATTCATAATACCCAGACAATGCTAGAAGCAGTAAAGATGCCGGAATTTGCTTCTTATATTTCTGCCATGCGGTTTTTTGGTTATATGGCAGTATTATTCATATTAAATACTTTATTTATGGGTATATATTTCGTTTTCTTTTGGCACAAGTTTGGAGCAACACCAGGGAAAATGATTATGCGTATGAAAATTGTTGATGCTAGCGATTATTCTAGGCCTTCTATTTATCGACTTTGTAAAAGGTTCTGCGGTTATATTACTATAATTATCGGCATTTTTAATATGCTTATAAGCAAAACCGGCCAAGCTACGCACGATAAAATAGCACATACCGTCGTGATAAAAAGTTAGGTAAGCAAAAAGCTTTCCTCTTTTATTTTGCAATTTATTGTTCCTATATATAAAATTGGTTTTTAGAGTAGATAATATAAATAAAGTTATTAAAAATGAATATTCACGAATACCAAGCAAAACAAGTGTTGAACAAATATGGTGTACCAACTTCTCATGGAATTGTTGCCTTAAAAGCTGGTGATATTGACAATTTATTAGATAATTTTAACGCTGATATTTATGTTGTTAAGGCCCAAATTCATGCAGGAGGACGTGGCAAAGCAGGAGGTGTTAAGGTAGTCACAAATAAAGATGAGGCAAGAAAAATCGCTCATAATATGATGGGAATAAAATTAGTCACTCATCAAACAGGGCCATCCGGTCAGATAGTAAAAAGGGTTTACGTAGAATCAGGTTGCAACATTTCTAAAGAATATTATTTTAGCGTAGTTCTGGATAGAGCAACCAGCAAAATCACTTTTATGGCTTCTACAGAAGGAGGTGTAGATATCGAGGAAGTAGCATTACATCATCCAGAAAAATTAATAAAAATATCAGTAGATCCGGTCATGGGAATTCAACCTTTTCATTGCCGCAGCATAGCTTTTAGGCTGGGCTTTTCAGGGGATCAGGCAAAACAAATGATGAAAACTGCCGAAGCAACTTACAATGCATTTATAGGAACTGATGCTTCGCAAATAGAAATAAACCCTCTAGTAGCTACTACAGAAGGAAATTTACTTGCTCTTGATGCAAAAATCAATTTTGATGATAATGGTTTGTTTAGACATCCGGACATTGCTATGCTCAGAGATGAGGACGAGGAAGACCCTTTGGAAACTAGAGCCAGCCGAGCTGATTTAAATTATGTGAGAATGGACGGCAACATCGGCTGTATGGTAAATGGGGCAGGCCTTGCAATGGCTACCATGGATATCATAAAATTATATGGAGCATCACCTGCTAATTTCTTGGATGTAGGAGGTGGAGCTGACAAAGAAAGAGTTACCGAAGCTTTTAAAATTATCATCTCAGATAAAGCGGTAAAGGGAATATTAGTTAATATATTCGGAGGCATTATGCGCTGCGATATTATTGCAGAAGGAATAATTGCCGCAGCAAAAGATGTCCAGTTAGATGTACCCCTTGTAGTTAGGTTAGCGGGAACAAATTTTGAACTTGGAAAGAAGATATTAGCAAATTCGGGTTTAAAAATAATTGCAGCGGATGATTTAGCTGATGCTGCTGAAAAAATAGTAAAAGCTATATAAGGATAAATACAATGTCGATATTAATTAATAAAGAAACAAAAGTAATATGCCAGGGCTTCACCGGCTCTCAAGGTACATTTCATTCAGCTCAAGCCCTTGAGTACGGCACGAAGATGGTAGGCGGAGTTACCCCTGGCAAAGGCGGTCAAACTCATCTTGATCTACCTGTATACAACACCGTACAGGAAGCAATCGATAGAACTGGAGCTAATGCAAGTGTTATTTATGTTCCCCCACCGTTTGCAGCTGATTCGATTTTAGAGGCAATAGCGTCAGAAATTGAGTTAGTAATCTGTATCACCGAAGGTATACCTACTATTGACATGCTTAAGGTTAAAAGAGCATTAGTGGGTTCAAAAACAAGGTTAATAGGCCCTAATTGTCCAGGAGTAATAACACCAGGCGAATGCAAAATAGGTATCATGCCCGGTCATATACACAGAAAGGGTAGAATCGGCATAGTTTCACGATCAGGTACTTTAACTTATGAAGCAGTAGCACAAACAACAGCTGAAGGCCTAGGACAATCCACATGTGTTGGGATCGGCGGAGATCCAATAAACGGTACTAGTTTTATTGATTGCTTAGATATGTTTCTTAAGGATGAGCAAACCCAAGGAATTATTATGATAGGCGAAATTGGTGGCTCGGCTGAAGAAGAAGCAGCTGAATTTGTCAAAACATCTAAAATAAAAAAACCAATAGTCGGTTTTATTGCAGGGGTAACTGCTCCTCCTGGAAAAAGAATGGGTCATGCTGGAGCCATAATCTCTGGAGGCAGGGGTTCTGCAGAAGATAAATTTGAAGCCCTTAAAATGGCTGGTATAAAAATTTCAAAATCTCCAGCGGAAATTGGAAAAACAATGAAAACTTTAATTACATAATCTATACCATAAAAATACGCCACAGCTAATCTATAAAAAGGCAGCGATTCCAAAGCTCTGTAAAGATAGGCTTTGTTGCATGAATCATTGAGCTATCGAAATATCTAATAAGCCGTGATGTATCGCTATGGGGTACCGATAACGTTAAGGTATTACAGGGATTGAGGAAAAACGACAAGAAGAATCCCAGAAAGTTTTAGTAGGGGTATCATCAGCATCTCTTTAGACATGGGGAGTATGTCAAACGAATGGGGCTGGAATCCCATGTTTCTTATTGATATAAAATATTTTTTATTATATAACTAGTATATTAACTAGCTAGTTAGAAAAATGAAGAAATCCGTAGGTACTTTTGAAGCTAAAACACATTTTACAAAAATTATAAGCAAAGTTATGGCGGGAGAAGAGGTTATTATTTCCAGAAGAGGTAAAAATGTAGCCAAAATTGTTCCTATAGAAAAGACATCTGATAAAGAAGTAATACAATCAACAATATTGCGTATACGAAATTTAGCCAAATCAATGCAATTAGGTAAGTTTAATTGGAATGAATGGAAAAGTTACAAAGATGAGGGGAGGCGTTAACCATGTCCTCCATTGTACTTGATTGTTCTGTTACTATTTCATGGTTTATGGATGATGAAAAGCCTTCAATATCTTTAGATATTTTAAATAAAATTAGTGAAATAGGCGTAATAGTTCCGATAATATGGCAATTAGAAGTAGCCAATGTATTATTAACAAGTGAACGGCGCAAACGTATTACTAAAGAACAAAGACAAAGTGCTTTATACGCTTTAAACGAATTACCTATTACTATTGATCAATCCATTTCTAAACATGTCTGGAACGAGACAATAGAGCTAGCAGAAAGATATAATTTAAGTTTATATGATGCCTGCTACTTAGAATTATCTTTGAGGCTTGGCCTATCATTAGCTACTTTTGATGAAAAGCTTAAACAAGCAGCTAAATTAGCAGGTGTTTCTCTTATTATTTAATCGTGAACTACCTAATTCCTAAAGGAGGCCACAATAGCATTCGGAGTTTCCCAGCTTAGCCCCTATAAGCTAATCCCACGGTCTCTATCAATCTTGATTTCGTTCTGTTTCTCTGTTTCTTTCTGTTGTTCCTGAGTAGCTTTTAACTCCCTAGCTTTGTGAGCATCACACCTAAATTTAACTTCATGATATATACTCTTTATTCCACCGCCTTGCTCATTTATTTCTTTCATTATTTTTTCTTGGCTTACAATGTGATTTTTTGCAGCATAGCCTAAAAGACTAATTGCTTTACTAGTTAAAAAGTTAGAGTTAATTTTACAGGCATCACTGGTGATGGTAGAGAACTTTAAATCACCGTTAAGTTTATCCAATGCACGAACGGCAAAACGATGATTAGTCCTTAAATCAATATGGGTTTCCTGTTCTTTTGCAACTACATTTAAGAATTCCTAGAAATTATTGGTATTTGCACGCTCATTAGCATACTTGTTAAATATAGGTTCAATATGTTTCTTAGCTGCTTCCCCGAGTATTTTATTACCGTATTCTTCTCGCTCCTTATATGACATTGATTTGAGTATTTCCTCTAATTTAGCTTTCTCATATTTGATGCCTAATTTCTCTAACTCTTTTAATTCAATACTGATAGCTTCCAAATACTTGTCTTTTTCTTTTGTAACCAGATCACGTACCGGCTCTTTGGCAAGGTGAGTTTCAAGTTCTTTGCCCATTTTTTCATGGCTAGCTTTTAAATCAGTTGTATCTCTGTTAGTGTATATATTGCCCTTAAAGTCAGATACTTCCGTATTTTCTTCTTTAGCCTTATCGAGTTGGATAAGATTTTTGCTAATCACATTACCGATAAGTTTTTCACTGGTTTTTCTAGTAACTTCTTCCTTATGGGCGAGCTCTGCTTTCTTAAGCTCTTCTCCCCATTCCTTGCTATTAATAAGTTTGTAAGCGTTATCTGCTACTATTTTGCGATCACTATCACTCATGGCTTTCTCAGAGCCTTTATAGCTCAAGCTATGACTCTTGATGATTCCCGCTAAATCCTGACCGAGCTTATCCTGATGTACTTTATTTAACGACTCCATTCCTGACTGTTTTTGATGTAACCATACAAAATCCTGCATTAATTCATCATGAAGCTTGCCCTTAGCAGGATTTAGCTCGGCAAGCTCCTTGCTGTTGGAGTTAGTCTGTCTACCAGCATCAAAATTACTGATATATTGGCTCTTTCTACTATTCTCGTAAATCTCTAGAATATTACCGGCAAGTGCAGGAATGTTTTTAACCGGTTCTTTAAGCAGCTCATTCATCTCTAAAGCTTCTTTGGTATTACGATTCTCCTGCAGAAAGGAAACTGTAGAAGCAGTGAGCATTTCCCTATAGAGAGTATCCTTTAAATCTAGATAATCATGCCCAGAGTCAAGCTTTCCTCTTTTTACGCCGTAATTAACATAATCGCCAAATTCTTTATCGCAAAGCACCGCTCTTACCTGATCTGAAAGTTCCTTATCAAGCCTGTTTTCATTCTCTGGAACTTTGGCATTACTGATGGCTACAGCTAAATCTTTTCGTGTTAAATGCACAGGTAATTCATCGGCTAGATCCCACTTCTCAGGCAAATTCAAGGCATGGGTATCTACAATATTTACCGCTCCTCTGAAGCCGTTTACTTTGTTGATTTCAGTAATTATTGCTTTTGCTGCCTTTTCTCCTGCTGCGTCATTATCCGGCCAAATTGTTACTTCTCTCCCTGCAAGCTCTTTCCAATTCGCCTTGCTTGCCGACGCAGAGCCACCCATCCACGATATTACAGTATGTTCCGGAAAGATTTTTGTAGCAGCAATAGCGGCCTTCTCACCCTCAACAATTAAAACCCTTTGCAGCGGTGATTGACCAAGTTTTTCTGCTCCGTATATCGGTTTATACCCCTTATCGCTAAAACCTTTTAGCCACCATCTGTTAATGTTCGCCTTGGTATTATGGCAATAACTGACAGGCAATGTCTGTTTCTTACCCTCTTTATCTAAAACCCGAACAACATAACCAAGTAGTTTTCCACCCGTGTTTCTGTATTCATAGGTAGCCCCAACTTTCTTCGTTAGCCCCTTTATCATTATTTGCTTCAATATCAATTGCTGCTTGTACTTTCCTCCCCTTTACTACCTGATTTGCTTCTATCCCTACTTGTACTTGCTCAGGTTTTTGATTCTCTTCCTTAAATTGTGCTGCCGGTTCAATTTCCCCTTTGTTTTCAGGTAAATCTGTTATTTCTATTGTTTCATTTCCCACCTCAGCTTGAACATTTTTAATGTATACTGCCTCAAACTCTTCAGATTCTCTTATTTCATTTAAGCTTAATGGCGCATTTTTTTCGTTATTTTTATTATCTACTAAGAAATTCCCCACCTTATCGAGGAATTTTTCATCCAGAGTCGACGGTAATAAACTCTTTAATCGTTCAATTTCCTCCTCCAGCAACCCTATCTGCTCGCTAAACTTCTTATCTGCTAGCTCCAAGCTTAATTTCTCCTCCATATCACTACTCCGACTATATGCGACTAATCGCTTACCTATATTCTCTATATTCGCCTCCGCATCGTCTCGGGTGCTACTAAAACTAAACCTACCGATCCCGAATCCCTTAAGCTTGCCGATTATTGTCGGTTTAGCCTCTATCATCCTAACGGCTTCCTCTAATCCGTGCCTTTCTACCGCCGCTGCATATTTTAAAAGCACTTCGGACGGCTCTTCCCTATAAATACGACCTAAATATGCAGGCATTAAAACCTTGCGATAATTTGCTTCAATATCAATTGCAGACCTTAAATCCAAATCGTCTTCTTTTAATTCTTCTATTTTTTGATATGCTTCCTGAATCTTCCCGTAATTCTCCGCAATCTCAAGCTTCAGGTTGTTGTAGGATTTTTTAGTTAATTCTAATCCGCCCTCTAGAATCCCGTTAACTAGATCCGCATAATTCGTCGATTCGATATGTAGCTGTGTACTTATGTTATTTATCTGATATTTATTATCCTCGCAGGTTTTCGCTTGTTTGAGTATCGTTGCATAATTCATTCCCGTTTGCGTTATCAAATCGGCAAATCTTTCGTAACCTCCGATAATGCCCCGTGCATACTGATTGCGCACTTTTCGCTCGTTGTTGAATTCATCCCACGATTCATGTTCCCAAAATTCCGGTTTCACCCCGCTTTGCCGTAATTCCTTTTGCTGCCACATACTAATCGTTTGAATTATTTCTACTACTCGCTTGTTTGCCTCGATATACCCTTTTAGGTACTTCCCTTCTTCCGATTCTCTTATACCTATGTAATCGCTAGCAAAACTGTTGTTTATTCGTTTGCTACTGATTTTTACCAAGCCAAGCTGCATTAAATCAGCTTCTTTTTCCTCTAGCTCATAGCGGGTTCTTGCTTTTTCACTATCAAGATCGGCTTTGTTGCATGAATCATTGAGCTATCGAAATATCTAATAAGCCGGTATGCTTATGATCGTATAAAATTGCTTATATTAACCCACCAATTAAATACCCGACATAACTATTGCCAAGAAGGAAGGAATTTGTATAATGCAATAATGTCAAAAAGTGAAGATTTTAGGAAATTATCAATAAGCGCACAAGCGTCGATGAGAAAGATTGCTCTAAAACTAGTAAAAAGAGGAGAGAGTCAATCGTCGGTAGGTGAATTAATAGGAGTGAGTCGCCAGACAGTAAATGAATGGGTAAGGAGGGAAAAGAGAGGCGACAAGTACGCAATTAGTGGGAAGTTAAGAGGTAGAAAGATAGGAGAGAAAAGGCTTATAACCGAAGATCAAAGTAAAATAATACAAGGGTACGTAAATATCTCTAGACCAGAAGATCACAATATCAAATCAGCATTATGGTCAAGAAAATCAGTTAATGCACTCATCAAAAAACATTGTGGATTTTTTCTTCCCCTAAGTACAATAGGCGAATATTTAAGAAGATGGGGGTATACTGCACAAAAGCCAAAGAAGTTAGCATATGAGCAGCAACCCAAAAGGGTTCAATTTTGGTTAGATGAAGAATATCCGTCAATAGCCAAGCAAGCAGAATATGAAAAGGCAGAAATACATTGGTGCGACGAAGTAGGGATAAAACAAGAGTGTCAGGTATTACAAAGCTATTCTTTAAAAGGAAAAACCCCTGTTGTGATTCATAAATCGAAGAGATTTAGTATAAACATGATATCCACTGTTACAAATAACGGTAAGCTAAGGTTTATGCTGTACGAAGAGACACTAAAAACAAATGTATTTATAGAATTTTTACGGAGGTTGGTAAAATACTCCAAGAAAAAAATCTTCTTAATCCTAGATAATCTCAAGGTTCATCATAGCAAAAAAGTACAAATATGGACTCGGAAACATAAAAAGAAAATTTCTTTATTTTTTCTGCCTCCGTATACTCCGCAACATAATCCGGATGAATATTTAAACAACGATTTAAAAAGAAATGTAAATAGGAAACATATACCTCTTACAAAATCTGAACTCCAAGGGAATTTAAAATCTTACCTAAGGACTCTGCAAAATAACCCAGAACATATCAAAAGATTATTTCAGGCGAAAGAAGTAAAATATGCCGCCTAAGTCGGGTATTTAATTGGTGGGTTAATAGATTCGAATGCGGTCACCGAAGAAAAAATCATTTAGCCTATCTCGCAAAGGCTCAAAATTTAAAATTACTAATTGGTCAGAATATAATAATATTTTGCGTAATAGAGGTCGCATAGATTTTATGATCGCCTCGGATTTAAGCAACGGTTGGTACGAGGAGAGCAGAAGTAATAAAAAGCGCGGTGGGCAGAGAAGGTATAGCGATAAGGCTATTTTGATGTGTTTACAAATTAGGTATCTATTTAGTTTAAAACTAAGACAGAGCCAAGGTTTTATCAACTGGATATTTATGCTTACGGGACTATCGCTTACTTGTCCCGATTATACAACATTGAGTAAACGAGGAAGGAAATTAAATCTTGAGTTTTTATTAGGTAGTCTAGACACGGATTTTGATTACCTATGCTTAGACAGCACTGGGATTCAGACTTATACCGGTAATGAATGGCTAGAAAACAAACACGATAAGCAATATATACGAAGAACTTGGAAGAAGCTCCATATAGCTGCTGGGAATAATGGGATTATTACAGGCGCTACGATAACTCATCACAACAAAGACGATAGATCTCAAGTAGAAGAATTACTAAAAAATATCAAGACAAAAGATGTTTTAGCCGACTCTCGGGGTACGATGGTAAAAACATATATCAAATCATACGTACAAAAGGCATAAAGCCTACTATTAGACCGCCGAATCACCTTATTGCCGAGAAGGCAAAAACTGAGCGTCAGCAAAGTGCTGCGTATCAACAAAATAAAGGATATCATGCATGGAGGAACAAGAATAAATATGGACGTAGGGAGTTGGTAGAAAATACCTTCTTCAGATTTAAAACTGCTTTTGGTAGTAATTTTCTATCAAGAGAAGACGATAATATGAAAAATGAAATGATAATTAAATGCCAACTTTTAAACAAAATGTTTGAGATTGGTAAACCAATTCCTATGCGCATTGCCTAAACCTGAATTTTGGGGAAAGGGGTGGTATAGCTAAATTCAGATTCATGCAACAAAGCCATAAACTCTGATTATACTATTCTGACTTAGTCGTAACAGATATTGATTTTAGTTTCTTTGCAAGTCGACTAACTTTTCTTGAAGCTGTATTTTTCTTGATTAACCCTCTTGATACTCCACGCATTATTTCTGATTGGGTGGAAATAAAAATTTTACCAGCTTCTTCTTTTGAACCAGATTCAACAGCTAAAAGAGATTTCTTAATATAAGTCCTGATTCTTGTTCTTCTATTTCTATTAATAGCTGATTTTTTTGCTATTTTTCTTATAGCTTTTTCTGTAGATGAGTGATTTGCCATAATTTTATGCTTCTTTTTACTCTTGGGTTTCTTGTACTGCTGTTTCTTCTATTTTAGGGGTCATACAACCTTTTGCATTTATATCTCTATCAACAAACTCAATATAAGCAACTGGTGCCGCATCACCATACCTAAAACCTGCTTTAACTATTCTGGTATAACCACCAGCTCTTTCTTTATACCTATTAGCTAGTACCGAAATTAATTTCTCGGCGGCTGCCTTATCTTTAATTTTTGAGATAATCTCTCTTCTAACAGCAAGACTGCTTTTTTTTGCTTTGGTAACCAAAATTTCGACAAAAGGCCTTAATTCCTTGGCTTTTGGTACAGTAGTCTTGATTTGCTCATTCATAATCAAAGATGTTGCCATATTTGCAAACATTGCCATTCGGTGACTACTTGTTCTATTTAGTTTTCTTCCTTTTAACTTATGACGCATTTTTTATACCTAAATGTCTCAGATTATATTTAATTTAGCTTTTATCAATTAAGGCTAAAATTTTAAACAATTACTACTTTAAATTACACCCATACTTGCCCTACAAAGCCCCATTTAATATGGGTCCTCATATTTTTTGGCTAGCTCTTCAACATTTTCAGGTGGCCAACCAGGAATTTCCATTCCAAACTTTAAATTAAACTTGGATAAAATTTCTTTTATTTCATTAAGAGACTTTCTCCCAAAAT
This sequence comes from Candidatus Megaera polyxenophila, assembly GCF_029982035.1. Taxonomy (NCBI): domain Bacteria; kingdom Pseudomonadati; phylum Pseudomonadota; class Alphaproteobacteria; order Rickettsiales; family Rickettsiaceae; genus Candidatus Megaera; species Candidatus Megaera polyxenophila. Next base: position 604,328 of record NZ_CP104166.1, on the reverse strand, counting down.
TCTGGGTTTTCAACATCTCTGCTTCTGTTTTTATTACAAGATCTCCGATATAAACTATATTATCATTTTGCAAACAATTCTGTGATCTAACAGAAAGTTCAAGGTGACTTACTTTCTTAAGTAAAACAGGATTAAATTCCAGCTCCCTTGAAACCTCTGCTTTTTCTTCTTCTTCTTCTTCAAAAGTGACAAACAAATCTAATTGATCTTGGAGAATTCTTGCAGACAACGCTATCGCCATCTCTGGTGTAATAGAGCCATTAGTCTCAACAGTCATTATTAATTTATCATAATCAGTTACCTGTCCTACACGAGTATCTTCTACTTTATAGGATACTTTTTTCACCGGGCTAAATAAAGCATCAATAGTTACCACACCTATCGGCAAATCTTTTTCTTTGGCACTACTAGCAGGAACGTAGCCTCTACCAGTTTCGCAATAAAATTCTATCTCCAGTTCAGCATCCTTAGACAAGGTACAAATTTTTTGATCAGGGTTTAATATCTCAACATCACTTGAAGTCTCTATCATGCCAGCAGTCACAACACATGGTCCTTTAGCATTAAGTCTAATAATTCTTTTCTCTAAACTATGCATCCTGATTGCTATATTTTTTACATTCAAGATTAAGTCAATAACATCTTCTTTCACACCTGACTTGGAGGAAAACTCATGTACCACTCCTGGAATTTTCATTGCAGTAATAGCAGCGCCTTGTAAAGAAGAAAGCAGAATCCTCCTCAAAGCATTTCCTAAAGTTAAACCAAACCCCCGTTCTAATGGTTCGACAACTATATTAGCAACATTAATTTTATCGTCCATACCGGAATCGGCACAAATAATTTTCAATGGTTTAATGAGCGAATTCCAGTTTTTGTTTATTGATAGCATATTCTTATCCTTTTCTCTAATGTTGCTTACTTATACCCTTCTCCTCTTCGGCGGTCTAACACCGTTATGGGCAACTCCAGAAACATCAGTTATTGAAGTCACAACAAAATTCTGGCTAAATACTGCCCTCATAGCCGCTTCACGTTGTGACCCCGCTCCTTTAACCCTTATAGAAACAGTTTTCATACCATTATCTTTAGCATTTTCGGAAGCTCTATCAACAGTTAGCTGCGCAGCATGAGGAGTTGCTTTTTTTGCTCCTTTAAAACCTTGTGATCCAGCAGTAGATATAGCTATTACATTGCCCTGAATATCAGTAAAAGTTACAATAGTGTTATTAAAAGTAGCTTTAATATGAACTACTCCAAGCGAAATGTTTTTCTTTTTTTTCTTAATTTTGCTAATCGGACTCATTTATCTATATCCTAAATTATTGTTTTTTCCCAGCAATGGCTACACGCTTTCCTTTTCTAGTTCTAGCATTAGAATGAGTATTCTGACCACGAACTGGCAACCTTCTAATATGCCTTAAACCTTCGTAGGAACGCATATCTTTTTTCTTTTTAATATTAAGACTAACTTCTCTTCTTAAATCTCCTTCTACCTGATAACTTTTTTCTATAAGAGAACGAAGAGTAATTAATTCCTGATCTACTAAGTCCTTAACCCTTTTACTTTCTGAGATACCAGCATCCTTACAAATTTTTTGAGCAGAAGGTAGCCCAATACCATAAATATATGTTAGGCTAATTACTAACCTTTTATTTACTGGAATATTTACACCTGCAATCCTTGCCACAAAATTTCTCCAAATTTTTATAAATAATTAGAATCAGAATAATATAAAAATATCCGATAAAGTCAAATTCTTTTTGCAATCAAATCAATTTCTTCAATTATTTTTTCTTTATTAGCAGTAGCATTTATATTAAAGAATCTCCATTTTTTCTTATAATATTCAACTAAAGGTAAAGTTTCTTTTTTATACTCTTCCATCCTAGCTAAAACCGTTTTTTCGTCATCATCAGATCTAAATAGTAGCTTAATAGATCCACAATTATCGCATATGCCTTCAATTTTAGGATTATCGTAATACTTGTTATATATGCTTCCACAAGACTCACAGTTATATCTACCTGCAATCCTCTTTATAGCTACTTCATCAGGCACATTAAAAAATATACAGCTTATTTCTGCATGTACGTTTTTATTAAGATATTCAGCTTGCTCTAAATTTCTTGGGTAACCATCCAAAATACACCCATTTTTGTAATCATCAGAAAGTATAGCTGTTTTTACAATTTTGTTGACCAATTCAGAAGGCACTAATTTACCAGAATCCATATACTCGTATAAAAGCCTTGATTCATCAGTGTTATTTGTTGCAATCTTTCTAAAAATATCACCAGTAGAAATATGAGGGAGCATTAATTTTTCTGCCAAGATTTTACCTTGTGTACCTTTTCCAGAACCTGGAGGGCCAATCAACAATATAACCTTTTTTATCATCTCTCTTTCAATTTCATTTTCTTTACTAAACCTTCATATCTGGAACTAAACAAGTGCGTCTGAATTTGAGTAAAAGTATCAATAACCACATTTACAACTATTAAGAAACTTGTTCCGCCTAAAGCAAAGGCTACAGAATATTTATTCATCAATAATTCAGGCACAACACAAACTACAGATAAGTATAAACCACCAATTACTGTCAATCGAGTAAGCAAATAATCAAAGTATTCCGAAGTGTTTTTGCCAGGTCTTTTGCCTGCTACATAAGCGCCATGCTTCCTTAAGTTATTAGCTGTTTCTTCAGAATTAAACACAACGGCAGTATAAAAAAAACTAAAGAACATTATTAAAAACACGTAAAGCAGTATAAATAAAGCTTTTCCATGTCCCAGATAGTGCGATAAACTAGCCATAAATTCAGATTTTTCTCCAGAAAATCCAGCTACAGTAGCAGGAAATAAAAGTATAGAACTTGCAAAAATCGGCGGTATTACACCCGCAGTATTTAATTTTAAAGGTAAATGCGTCGCCTCACCACCATAAATCTTATTTCCAACCTGTCTTTTTGGATATTGTACTAATACTTTACGCTGAGCTCTTTCAAAATAAACAATAATTGCTATCATGGCAACAACTCCTGCACATATAGAAATAACTGCCAATGGTGACATAACTCCCTTTCTGGACAATTCAAACATTCCTATTACGGCGCTCGGAAGCCCTGAAATAATTCCAACAAAAATTATTAAAGATGTACCATTTCCTATGCCGCGAGATGAAATCTGCTCACCAAGCCACATAAGAAACATAGTTCCGACAACTAAAGTTGTAATAGTTGAAACTTTAAAAATAAAAGAAGGAATGATTACAACTGGACCATAAGGAGTCGCAGTAGACTCAAGACCAATTGCTACACCATAAGCCTGGAAAGCTGCAAATAAAACCGTCAAATACCGTGAGAGTTGGTTTATCTTCCTTCTCCCAGTTTCTCCCTCTTTTTTAAGATTCTCTAGAGGTTTATAAGCAATTGTCATTAACTGAATAATTATAGAAGCAGTAATGTAAGGCATTATCGCTAAAGCAAAAATAGACATTCTCCCAAGAGATCCTCCTGAGAGCATATTAAACATACCAAGAATACCAGCCTGACTTTGCTCTGCTAAACTTGCCAGAGCAACAGAATCAATACCAGGAATAGGAATGAAAGAACCTACTCTACACACAAGCAATATAGATAGTGTAAACAATATCCTACTGCTAAGTTCGCCCTTTGATTTTTGCATTATCCCACAATCTCGTTATAGTACCTGACCACCAGCTTTTTCAATTAACTCTTTAGCAGTTTTCGAATAAGCATCTAACTGCACAGATATTTTAAAGTTCATTTTATCAATTCCAGCAAGCAATTTAACAGGGGTTTTTTCACTTTTAATGTAACCAATATTAACAAGTGATGTTTTATTGAAGACAACTGAAGTATCTATCCTTTTTTCGATAATTAAGAATTCGATATCAGCCATACTAATTGGGGTATATCTTATCGACTTAGAACTATTAAAGCCTCTTTTTGGTAACCTTTTTATAAGCGGCATTTGCCCACCTTCAGTTTTAATAGAAACACCAGAGCGAGACTTTTGACCTTTCTCTCCACGCCCACCAGTTCTACCAGTTCCACTACCATTTCCCCTACCAATTCTCTTTCTTGGTTTTCTCGATCCAGGAACGTTAAATAATGAATTTACTCTCATTTTAACCTTTATACTCTAAATTACACATTTTCAAATTTTACAAGATGCCTTACTTTATTGATCATTCCCCTTATGGAATTAGTATCCTCAAGAACTCTTTCCTTGTGCATTTTATTCAAACCAAGGCCTATAAGCGTTTGTTTTTGATCCGGCCTACGCCCTATCGGGCTTACAACTTGCACCACTTTTATCTGGGAAAATTTTGCATTTGATTTTTTTTCAGCCATAACACAATACCTGTTTATTTCTTATTTTTCTTCTTTTAGCAAGTTTACGGAAAGTTCATGAATATTTTTGTCCCTCCGTGAAGCAATAACTTTTGGCGCATTAAGGTTACGCAGCGCATCAAAGGTAGCTGTAATCATAGCGTTAGGATTAGAAGACCCAAGCGATTTAGCTACAATATCAGCAATCCCAAGGCAGCCAAAAATAGACCTCATTGGGCCACCGGCAATAACTCCCGTACCGGGAGTAGCCCTTCTAAGTAACACTTTGGCAGCCCCACTCTTCCCTACCACGTCATGATGAATTGTCCTACCTTTATATAAAGGTACTGAAACTAAATTATTTCTTGCGTCTTTTGTTGCTTTTGCCCTTGCTTCTGTAACTTCTTTTGCTTTACCGTTGCCAAATCCAACTCTACCATTTCCATCTCCAACCACTACAATTGCTGCAAAAGAAAAATTCCTTCCGCCTTTTACAACTTTTGTTACCCTATTGATATGAACTAGTTCCTCGCTTAAACCTTCCATATTTTTTGTAGAATCTTTAGACATCAATATTCTCTAATTAAAAGTTTAAATTTTTTTTTGCTTCTTCTGCAAGAGCCTTAATAATACCATGATATTTATGACCACCTTTATCAAAAGCTACCAACTTAATAGCTTTTTCAGCTGCTCTTTCTCCTATCAACTTCCCAACTTTAATTGCATTCTCAATATTACAATTTGATTTGCCAGCTTTCCTTATTTCCTTATCAACTGTTGAAGCAGAAACTAGAGTTTTTGCTGTTAAATCATCGATTATTTGCGCATATATATGTTGACCTGATTTAAAAACAGAAAGCCTATTTCTATTACTAACTTTTTTTAGCTTAATCCTTACCCGCTCTTTTCTTTTTTGAAAACTATGACTCTTTGCACTCATATAAAACCTAAAATTAACCTTTTTTACCTTCTTTCCTTTGTACGTATTCGCCCTTACGCTTAATTCCTTTACCTTTATAAGGCTCTGGTGGCCTTTGTCTTTTTACCACTGCAATAAACTCACCAAGTTTTTCCTTATTTATGGATTCCAGAGTTATAATATTTTGTTTTGGAGTCTCTACCTTAATTCCCTCTGGAATTTCAATTTTGGTATTATGGCTTTTCCCTAGGGTTAAATTCAAGTATTTACCTTTAATTGCCGCTCTATACCCAACGCCATTAACTTCTAACTCTTCAGAAAATCCAACAGTTACACCTTTCACCATCGAATTAATAATACTTCTTGCAGTACCCCACATAGCTTTTGCTGCATTAGTATCATTTAAAGGTTTTACCACAACAGTTTCTCCCTTTTGCTCGATCGTAATATCGCCTGCAAGACCTTTTTCTAGAGAACCCTTAGCGCCATGAACTTTTACATTCAAACCAGAAATTTCTACTTTAGCACCATGAGTTAGTGATACTGGTACTTTACCTACTCTTGACATCTTTAATACTCTAAAATACTTTACAAATTACTTCACCACCAACATTCTGCTTTTTAGCCTCTCTATCAGACATCACTCCTTTTGACGTAGAGAGAATATGTATGCCCATATTATTAAAATAACCTTTAAGACTAGAAATCGGTGAATATATCCTTTTCCCTGGCTTGGACACTTTATGAATTTCACATATCGCAGGACGGCCTGCACGAGAATATTTAAGCTCGACATTAATTTCTTTAGCTTCGGAATTAACAGTATAACCAGCAATATATCCCTCACCTTTCAGCACTTCAAGAACTGCGCACTTAAGATTTGAAACCGGCAGAACCACATTAAGTAATTTACTCTTCTGTCCGTTTCTAATTCTTGTTAACATATCCGCTATATTATCGGTCATTGACATAACAATATTCCTAAATTTATATTTTTACCAACTTGCCTTAACAACACCAGGCAACATTCCTTTCCCTGCTAGTTCTCTTATCATATTTCTAGACAAGCCTACCTTGTGATAATACCCTCTCGGCCTTCCGGTTAATGCACATCTATTTCTAACCCTGTTTTTAGCTGAATTTCTTGGAAGTTTAGCTAATTTCAATACTAGGTTAAATCTTTCATCGATAGGAAGATCCTTAGAATAAATTTCTAATTTTAACTTTTCCCTTTTAGAGGCTAAAGACTTTGCAAGCCTCTTCCTTTTGTTGTTTCTCTCTATAGAACCAATTTTTGCCATAGCAACTTATATCTCTAAATTAATTGTAAAATGGTAAACTAAATCCAGACAACAAAACCTTCGCTTCTTCATCTGTTTGCGCTGTAGTAACAATGGTTATATCCATGCCTCTGATTTTATCAATTTTATCATAATTGATTTCAGGAAACACTATCTGTTCTTTTATTCCAAAAGTTATATTACCTTTACCATCAAAACTTTTTACTGAAAACCCTTTAAACTCTTTTACCCTTGGTAAAGCAACAATAACCAGCCTTTCTAAGAACTCAAACATTCTATCACTTCTCAAGGTGACTTTGCAGCCTATTTTCATTCCCTCGCGGAGCTTAAAACTGGCTATTGATTTCTTGGCATAAGTTACATAAGGTTTCTGTCCGGTAATTGCAGTAAGATCAGCTATAGCGCTATTTATGACCTTCGAATCAGATACGGCATCACTGACTCCCATATTAACTACTACCTTTGATAGCTTGGGCATCTGATGTATATTTTTATAGTTAAATTTTTCTTGTAAAGATTTAACTATTTCTTTTACATACAATTCTTTAAACCTAAGTAACATCACTTACCTTCCTTAGAAATTATCTCACCAGATTTTTTTGCAAATCTTACTTTCTTACCATTTTCCAAAACCTTTATTCCAACCTTAGTGATTTCATCTGTCTTTGGATCTATATGGCTTAAATTCGAAATATGAATTAGTAATTCTTTCTGAGAAATACCACCTTCATTATTACGACTAGGCTTCAAATGAACCTTTGCTAAATTAACTCCAGAAACTAAAGCTCGATTTTCTTTTGGAAAAACCTTAAGAACATCGCCTATTTTACCTTTACTTTTTCCCGTGATGACTTTAACTTTATCACCCTTTTTTATTTTAAGTTTAATCATTTATATTACCTCTTCCGCAAGAGAAACAATTTTTCCAAATCCTTTACCTCTGAGTTCTCTTGGCACTGGTCCAAAAACCCTTGTTCCAATAGGTTCATTCTGTTTATTTACCAATACCACAGAGTTTGAATCAAACTGAATAGTACTACCATCAGATCTTCTAATACCTTTTTTAGTTCTAACAATAAGAGCCCTGTGTACATCTCCTTTCTTAACCTTTCCCCCTGGAATAGCAGTTTTTATAGACACAACTATAACATTACAACACTCCGTGGTCATGTGATCAGAACCGCCAAGTACTTTTATACACATCACTTTTTTTGCACCAGAATTATCCGCGACCTTAAGGACGCTTTGCATCTGAATCATAACTTAAACTTCCAAAACATAAATAATATTAAACACAGCACAAGATACAAAAATTAATACAATAAGTCAAAGATTTATTCGCTTACCACCATCCATCTTTTAGTCTTGGATATTGGTTTGCACTCTATAATTCTTACTTTATCGCCTTCTTTATACTTACCTTCAGGGTCATGAGCTGCATATTTAGTAGATCTTTTTACAGTCTTCTGATAAAGAGGATCTCTAAATCTTCTTTCTACTCTAACGGATATTGTCTTATCACATTTTGCACTTTCAACCGTACCTTGTAAAATCCTTCTTGGCATTATTTCGCTCCAACCTTTCTTCTTCTTGTTAATTCCGTTTCAACTCTTGCTATATTCTTCCTAACTTTTGCAAATCTACTGGTGTTAGTTAATTCGCCAAGAGTCTTTTGAAACCTAAGGTTAAAAAGCTCTTTCTTAAAAAAAGAAAGAGATTCTTCTAATTTTTTATTATCAAGATCAAGTAAAGCTTTTGCTTTATAATCTGAATTACTCATATCTCTTTACCACTTTTGTTTTTACTGGCAACTTAGAAGCAGCAAGCTCTAAGGCTTTTCGCGCAACAGCTTCATCCACCCCATTAATTTCGAACATTATTCTACCGGGTGAGACTCTAACCGCAAAATACTCTGGTGAACCTTTACCTTTACCCATACGTACTTCATTTGGTTTTTTAGAAACAGGAAGATCAGGAAAAATTCTAATAAAGAATCTACCTTGCCTTTTCATCTCTCTAACAGCGGCCCTTCTTGCAGCTTCAATTTGACGCGCTGTAACTCTTAATTGCTCAACAGATTTTAGACCAAACATGCCAAAATTCAGCATTGTTCCAGCTTTTGCTTTCGGAGCCACCCTCCCTTTATGAGCTTTTCTAAATTTTTGCTTCTTTGGAGCTAGCATTATATCTCTTCCGTTAAATTAAATTAAACAAAATTATTTCTTATTCTGAGCGTAATCGCCCCTATAAATCCACACCTTCACACCAATTACTCCATAAGTAGTATGAGCTTCAGATGTAGAATAATCTATATCAGCACGAAGTGTATGCAGAGGAACTCTACCTTCTCTATACCATTCAGTTCTAGCTATTTCAGCACCGCCTAGACGACCAGAACACGCAACTTTAATTCCTTTTGCCCCTTGCTTCATAGTATTTTGCATTGCGGTCTTCATAGCTTTCCTAAAAGAAACACGATTCTCTAATTGCTGAGTAATAGTCTGAGCAGTAATAGCAGAATCAAGAGCAGGCTTTTTCACTTCATGAATATTTATAAAAACTTCACAATTTGCTATTATATGCAAGTCTTTTTTTAGTTTTTCAATATCAGAACCGCTCTTACCAATTATAATACCAGGTTTTTTAGCATAGATGTTTACAACTACGTTACTGCTTGATCTGTGAATAATCACCCTACTTACTTGAGCTATTTTATAGCGTTTTACAATCAAAGCTCTGATTTTTATATCTTCAAGCAGCTTGACCGCATAGTCTTTTTCTGCATACAAAACTGATTCCCATTCTTTATTAAGCGTAGGCCCTACTCTAAAACCATGAGGATTTACCTTCTGTCCCATATTAATTCTCCTCTTTCTCAGAAACTGTTATATACAAATTGCTAAAAGGTTTATTAATCCTAGCACTTCTACCTCTAGCCCTTGTTCTAACCCTTTTCATCACAAATGACTTTCCAACGGTAGCCGAATTAACAACTAAACTGTCAATATCTAGACCCATATTATTTTCAGCGTTAGCAACGGCTGATTGTAAACATTTTCTAACATCAATAGCTATTCTTTTGGGACAAAAAGCCAGCTGCACTAAAGCATCGGACACTTTCATTTTTCTAATCATCGCAGCTACTAAATTCAATTTTTGAGCACTCGTTCTCAGATTTCTTGATGACGCTTTTACTAATACACCCATTTTTACCTTATACTATTTTCTTTTAACTTTTTTATCGGCACCATGACCATAGTAGGTACGAGTAGGAGCAAACTCACCAAATTTATGACCTACCATCTCCTCACTCACGGAAACAGGAATAAACTTGTTGCCATTATGTACAGCAAAAGTAAAACCAACAAATAACGGTAAGATAGTTGATCTTCTAGACCATGTTTTTATAACATCTTTCTTACCTGAATCTATTGCTTTTTGTATCTTTTTTAATAAATAGCCATCTACAAAAGGACCTTTCCATGTTGAGCGCGCCATATTATATTACCTTACTTTTATATTACCTTACTTAGTTTTTCTTTTCAAAATGAATTTAGAGGTAAGTTTATTCTTACGAGTCTTCTTACCTTTAGTCGGTTTACCCCAAGGAGTAACAGGATGACGCCCGCCAGAAGTTTTACCTTCACCACCACCGTGTGGGTGATCAATTGGATTCATCGCTACCCCTCTTACGTGTGGCCTCTTGCCAAGCCACCTACTTCTACCAGCCTTACCAATATTAATATTTTTCTGATCTGGATTGGATACTATACCAATAGTAGCTTTACATTCAAGAGGTACTAACCTTAATTCTCCGGAAGCTAATTTCACTTGCGCATAACCAGAATCTTTACCAGCCAAACTAACAGATGTACCAGCAGATCTAGCAAGTTGACCTCCTTTACCAGGTTTCATCTCAACGTTGTGAATAATAGTTCCCACAGGAATATTCTTAAGAGGTAGGCAATTACCAACCTTAATATCGGCATCAGGTCCTGAGGCTATTTTATCCCCAACTTTTAAGTTATTAGGTGCTAAAATATAAGATTTAGAACCATCAGTATGACCAAGTAAGGCTATAAAAGCAGTTCTATTTGGGTCGTACTCTAAACGCTCAACCACAGCTTCACCTTCTACTGACCTTTTAAAATCAATAAATCTATAGAGCTTTTTATGCCCTCCGCCCCTGTGCCAAGAGGTGATCCTACCAGTATTATTTCTTCCTCCGGTGTTTATCTTACCTTTAGTCAAGGATTTATATGGCTTCCCTTTCCATAAATCGCTTTTATCAACCTGAACCAACTCTCTCTGGGAAGGAGTAGTCGGATTATATTGCTTTAGAGCCATTACTTACCTCCCCCTGTAAAATCAATAGTGTAATCTTTCTCCAAAGTGACCATAGCCTTTTTCACATCAGACCTACGTCCCATTACGCCTTTAAACCTTTTCTTTTTGCCTTTCTGATTTAAAATGTTTACAGATTTAACTTTAACTGTAAAAATTTCTTCAATTGCTTTTTTTATCAAACCTTTTTCAGCACTTTTCTCCACCTCGAAAACGTACTTCCCAAGCTCGCCTAAAACGGTTGATTTCTCAGTAATCAACGGTTTTCTTATTATATCATATTTATTAGCAGATATCATCTTAACCTCTCTTCTAAAAGCGGCAACGCATCCTTAGATATTAAGATATAATCGCTATTTACTATATCATATACATTTGCACCAATAACAGGCACTACACAAGTATTCGCTGCTGATTTTGCTGATAATTTTATATTTTGATCAACTTCTTTTCCATCTATAATAAAAAATTTACCGAGACCAAAATTAGATAATGATTTCACTAAGTCCGCTGTCTTCGGTTCTTTCATTTTTGTTGAATCTATAATATGAACAGCACCCTCAGAAAACTTAACAGACAAAGCATGCCTCATTCCAAGCTTTCTAACTTTTTTCTGCAGTTTAATTTCATGAGATCTTGGCACAGGACCGAAAGCAATACCGCCACCGCGACGCTGAACACCCCTTGCATTACCTTGCCTTGCATTACCAGTACCTTTTTGTTTAAAAGGCTTTTTTCCAGAACCAGAAACTTCCCCAACAGTTTTTGTTTTATGAGTACCGCTCATGACTTTAGCTCTCTGCCAATCAACAACTCTTTTTATTATATCTATTCTTGCTTCTAGACCAAATATGGCATCATCTACCACGATGTCTCCCAACTCCTTATTGTCTAGACTTAATAGCTTGGCTTTCATATAAATCTTACCTAATTAACCCTCTAATTCGACGCTGACTTTTTAACCGCATCTTTCACATATATATAACTGCCCTTAGAACCAGGTACATTACCACTTACAATCATTAAACCTTTTTCAATATCTAAATCTACCACCTTTAGATTCTGCACAGTAACTCTAACATCACCTAAGTGACCCGCCATTTTTTTACCCTTAAAAACCTTCCCCGGATCTTGACATTGTCCTGTAGAACCATGAGAACGATGGGAAATTGAAACGCCGTGAGACGCTTCCAATCCACGAAAATTATGTCTTTTCATAACTCCAGCAAAACCTTTTCCGATTGAAGTACCAGAGACATCTACAAACTGCCCTATTTCAAAATGGGTAGGTTTTAATTCCAGACCAACATCAAGCATGTGGTTCTCAGAAACCCTAAACTCTTTTAACTTAGTTTTTGGTTCTACCTTAGCATTAGCAAATACTTTCTTCATTGATTTAGAAACCTTGTAAGGCTTCTTTAATACGGCCCCAATTACAACTGCATTATAACCGTCTCTATCAATAGTTTTCTGACCCACTACTTGACAATTATCAATATGCAAGAAAGTCAGTGTTAGCCTTTTACCCTCTACGGTAAATTTTGAACTCATGCCGAGTTTTTTTGCGATTAAACCTGTTCTCATTTTTACACACCCACCAATTTAATTTCAACATCAATACCAGCTGGCAGGTCCACTTTTCTTAAAGCTTCAACAGTTTGAGGCGTAGGATAATTAATAATCACAAGCCTTTTTTGAGTCCTAATTTCAAATTGTTCCCGAGATTTTTTATCTATATGCGGAGATCTATTAACAGTAAACCTCGCAATCGATCGCGGGAGAGGAATCGGACCACTAACATCTGCTCCTGTTCTTTTTACAGCACTAACGATTTCTCTAGTTGCATGCTCCAGGGATCGATGATCAAATGATTTAAGCCTAATTTTTATCTTTTGATTATTCATTATTAACCTATATTTTAAACAGCCAGCAAAAACTCACAGAGTTAAACTAATAATTTAAAAACTCAGCTTAAACGAAGTTTAAACTGAGTTCAAAACAAATTTATTTAATTATTTTTGATACAACACCTGCACCAACCGTTCTTCCACCTTCACGGATAGCAAACCGCAAACCTTCATCCATGGCAACTGGAGCTATCAACTTAACAATAATTTTTGTGTTATCACCAGGCATAACCATTTCCTTACCAGCAGGTAACTCGATTTCACCAGTAACGTCAGTAGTTCTAAAATAGAACTGAGGACGATAATTTTTAAAGAATGGAGTATGACGACCACCTTCATCTTTTGCTAGAACATATATTTCCGCTTCAAATTCAGTATGCGGAGTAATTGAACCAGGTTTAGCAAGCACCTGCCCTCTTACTACATCCTCTCTTTTTGTGCCACGAAGAAGAACTCCAACGTTATCTCCAGCTTGACCAGAATCAAGAAGCTTTCTAAACATTTCAACACCAGTACAAGTGGTTTTTTCAGTAGCTTTAATTCCAACTATCTCTATCTCATCACCAACTTTAACAACTCCTTTCTCAATTCTTCCAGTTACAACAGTACCACGACCAGAAATTGAAAATACATCTTCAATCGGCATTAAGAAAGGCCTATCAATATCACGAGCAGGCTGCGGAATATAAGAATCAACCGCCTCCATTAACTCATCTATACACTTAGAATCCCCACCTTCTAGAACTTGAAGCGCAGAACCTTTTATTATCGGTATTTCATCTCCTGGATACTTATAAGCTGTAAGAAGCTCTCTTATTTCCATCTCGACAAGTTCAATCAATTCTGGATCGTCAACCATGTCAACCTTATTTAAGAAAACAACAAGAGAAGGAACACCAACTTGATAAGCAAGTAGGATATGCTCTCTAGTTTGCGGCATAGGACCATCAGCTGCGGAGACAACAAGAATCGCACCGTCCATTTGCGCAGCACCTGTAATCATGTTCTTAACATAGTCAGCGTGACCAGGACAATCCACGTGCGCATAGTGTCTTTTATCTGTCTCATATTCAACGTGCGCAGTAGAAATGGTAATGCCCCTTTCTCTTTCTTCCGGAGCTCCGTCAATATCATCATATTTTTTTTCTTGTGCCTGTCCTTTTTTGGCAAGAACTTTGGTAATTGCAGCTGTTAAAGAGGTTTTTCCATGGTCAACGTGTCCGATGGTACCAATATTACAGTGCGGTTTATTCCTTTCAAATTTTTGTTTAGCCATAACCTTAATCTCCTGAAAGTTTATTACAAATCAACATCAAATAATTAATTACACTTTTTTAACTACATCATCCGAGTAAATGGAGCGGGTGATGGGAATCGAACCCACGTGGCCAGCTTGGAAGGCTGGAGCTCTACCATTGAGCTACACCCGCATACACACTTTCCCCAACCAACCCACAAAAAAAATGTAGATTATATGGTGGAGGGAGAAGGATTCGAACCTTCGAACGCATACGCGGGCAGATTTACAGTCTGCTGCCTTTGACCGCTCGGCCACCCCTCCGTTCTAACGCTTACAGCAAAATAGATCATCTCTAAGCTAAACGCAAGCAATTAATTTATCTTTTACTTAATAACTTATGATTTGGATGCCATTCTTTAGGCACACTAAATCTAAATCTTTTGGTTGATAGTTTCTATAATAAATAGTATTTTGTGTCAAGAACATTTTTAAATAAAAGCATCTTTTAACCATGAGAAGCAGCAGGAAATCAACCTACAATAACGGTGGTTTATACTATATGTATGGAAAACATGCAGTACTTGCTGCCATCAGCAACAAAAATAGACATATTGAAAAAATTTATTGCCTAGAGAAAACATTTCTTGAACTTAAAAACCAAATTCATCATTTTAGCGTTGAAATAGTTTCAGCAGATTTTATCAATAAAAAAATTGGCCATGGACAGCCGCATCAGGGAATAATTGCTTATATTCATCCGATATTTCTTAGTAACCTAAGTCAAATGAATTTTTCTAAAGATATTGATAGAATAGTTATTCTTGATCAAATAACAGATCCTCAGAATATCGGAGCAATAATTAGAAGTGCTGCTGCATTTGGCATAACCAAATTAATTCTTCCTTCCCACAATTCCCCTGCAGAAAGTGCCACTATTGCAAAAGCAGCTTCCGGCTGCCTTGAATTAGTACAGGTAGCAAAAGTTGCAAATATCAAAACCGCTATTGAAACATTAAAAAAACAAGGGTTTTGGATAGTAGGCCTTGATTTGGAAGGTAAAGATAACAACTTAGACTCTTTAAGTGAATTTAACAAGATAGCTATCATAATTGGCTCAGAAGCAAAAGGAATGAGACGCTTAACAAACGAATCGTGCGATTTTTTAATTAGAATACCTATTTCAAGTAAAGTAGAAAGCCTCAACGCATCTAATGCTGCATCAATTATTTTTTATGCATTAAGGACAATATAAACAGAAAACTTATAAAAAAGCTGCGGTATCTCGAAAACCTCAGTAGTTTTGTAAAGTTAGAAGCCAGAAAACAATTTATTATCTGCCAAGTACATAGACAAATACAAATAGAAATAACCATACTACATCGACAAAATGCCAGTACCAGGCAGCAAATTCAAACCCTAAATGCCCGTTTCCTCCTATAAAATGCCCGTTTTTTGCCCTAAAATAACATACTGTTAAGAATATCGTGCCGATTATTACATGCAAACCATGAAACCCAGTAGCTAAATAAAAGTTGGCAGCATATATACCGTCAGTTAACTTAAATGCAGCATGATGATATTCATAAGCTTGAAAAGCAGTAAAAGCAATTCCAAGCAATACAGTAATACCTAAGGCCATTACTGAGTTACGCTGATCATTTTGAGTAATAGCATAGTGAGCCCAAGTAACGGTAGTACCAGAAAGCAATAAAATAAGGGTATTCATAAACGGGATATCCCAAGGGTCAAAAGTTTGTATTCCTTTTGGAGGCCATAGCCCTTCCCCGGTTACCCATAAGCCTTCTAATATTCCAGCTGGAAAAAAACGTGCTAGAAAAAAAGAAAAGAAAAACCCGAAAAAAAACATGGCTTCTGAAAGTATGAAAAGGGCCATGCCTATTCTTAATCCCATTCTTACTTTCTCTGTATGGTGATGCCCTACCCTGCCTTCTTTTATAACATCCTTCCACCAATGATAAGAGCAAAAAATGACTGCCCCACCGCCAAAAATACTAAAATACTCAGCCATAGAGTGGCCATGCATTAAAAATACAACTCCAAGCGTAACAAATAAAAGAGAAAAAGCAGTCAAAATAGGCCAAGGGCTTAGTTCTACTAGATGAAAAGGATGTTGTTGTTTTGCCGACATTTTTTACCCGAAACTTCTAAATTATCAAAGGGGTCGACGAATTACAAAATTCTATAACCCTGTCTATTATATTATCCCGCTATCTTATTATGTCTAGAAAATTTTTCTTTTATAAATCCCTAACCTTAAAGAAACTATAAGATAAGGTAATCCTGTCAACATCGTCCATATCTGGATCTTTATCCAAGTCCGCACTAATATAAAACGAAACCGGCATAAGCATTTTCTGTCCAGCTTTTAATAGCTGTTCCTCAAAACAGAAACAATGGACTTTAACAAAATATTTACCGGCTTTGTCAGGCGTTACGTTATATACAGAAGTACCTATGATATCATTATTACTCAAATTTTCCGATTCATAAAAAATCAAAGCAGTTTCTCCCGTAGTTACTTGTGCCCGTCGATGTTTGGGAACAAATCTCCAAGGAAGGTCCTTATCAACATTAGCATCAAATTCTACTATAATTTTTCTTATACCTTTTTGCGGCTTTAGAAATGACTCCTGGCGGGTAGTAGTACCGCCAAATCCTGTGGCTTTACAAAATAAACTATATATAGGAACAGAAGCAAAAGAGAGGATCAGCATGCTCATTAGCAATAGCACTATAGATAAAGCTAGTTTTATATTTTGTTGCTGCATGATAGATCAATAACTGAATTGTTCTTTTATTACTCTATCTTCAAAAGTATGATTCTGATCGAATAAAAGCTTGATGGCTTTAGCTTTGGATGATCTAATTATTACCCTTTCAACATGAGTAAATTCATTAAAATCTGCCACCGCACTCACCGGCCTCTTATCGCTCTCAAAAATCTCGAATTCTATAACAACCTCTGCTGGTAATATCGCTCCGTGCCAGCGCCGAGGTCTAAAAGGAGAAATTGGCGTTAGACATAAAACATTCGATCCTAAAGGAACTATAGTACCTCCAGCAGAAAGGTTATAGGCACTACTGCCCGCCGGCGTAGAAACCAAAGCTCCATCTGCTATTAATTCTTCAATTCTTTCAATATCATCAACTTTGATCCGAAATTTTGCTGCCTGATTAGTCTGCCTAAAAATTGAGACTTCATTAAGCGCTAAAGCTTCAAATTCTTGGCCTTTGGTATTAATTGCCTTCATTTTTAAAGGATATAAATTTGTAGATTTTGCTTGCTGAATATTACTTGGGAAATTCTCGATATGAAAATTATTCATTAAAAACCCGACGCTACCGGAGTTAATGCCGTAAAATGGTATATTTAAGCCCATATAATTATGCAGAGCATGTAAAAGGCTTCCATCCCCACCAATTACTATTATCAAATCAGCATTTTCGGGGTTTACAGGTGAAAAATATTTACGCAATTGCTCAGCTATTTGTACTGACTCTGGTATAGGCTGATGAATAATTGCTATTTTTTTAAATTTCTGATGAGCATTTGCCATAAAATAAATATTACATGATCAAGAAACAGTACTACAAAAGCCGAGGCCAATACATCGCTTAAAAAATGTCCTCCCATTACGATCCTTGAGAGCCCCACTAAACTACCAAAAACAATTCCGGTAAGATAAATTCTATTAAAGTACAGTAAATTTGTAGTATAAGCAATTGCAGTTAAAAAATATCCCATAGCAGCATGACCTGAAGAAAAAGAGCAATTACGTTCACATTGGTCGCTTATTGTAAATGCCTTAGTAAATTCTCTTTTTCCATTAAATTCCTCTATATGACGTGGCCTTGCTCTACCAAAATTTTCTTTAAACACTTCATTTACCACAAAACCAGGAGAAATCGCAGCAGCAATAACCAAAAAAAACACCCCAGATCTAAGAACTCTTTTATAAGACCTGTGTTTAATAGCAATGTATACAAGGTATATCAGACAAATTAAGCTAAATAATTTAGTCAACGAAGGCAATAGTGCGTGGATCTGATAAACTAAAAAGTTTTCCTTATATATAAACCCATTTTCCTCAAAAAAAAAGAGCTGAGAAAAAGAAATATCTAATTCAGGAAATGCAATAAGTAAAAGCGTAAGAAAAGCAGTAATTATTAGGCTTATATTAACAAGGTAATTATTTATCCATAGACTAAACATCATTAATAGTTTATATAATTAACACAGGAAAACACAATAATATAGAAAAATAAATGTCATTCAACCCAAAAACTTATAAAGATAAATTATTATTTGTTCCACTCGGCGGAGCAAATGAAATAGGTATTAATGTTAATTTATATCATTTCCAGGGAAAATGGATAATGGTAGATTGTGGTAGTGGTTTTGCAGACGAATATCTACCGGGTGTAGATATGGTAGTAGCAGATTTAAAATTTATTGAAAAGCATAAAAAAGACCTACTTGGTTTGGTTCTTACTCACGCACACGAAGATCACCTCGGAGCTATACAGTATTTATGGAATAGCCTAGAATGCCCTATATATACGACTAAGTTTACCAAAAACTTTTTAAAAACGAAAATATCAGAATATGCTTTTGCTAATGATATTAAAATAAATGAGGTAAAAGCCGGAGATAAATTTGACCTAGGCCCTTTTTCAGTCGAAATGGTGCCTTTAACCCATTCAGCTCCTGAGATGCAAGCCTTAATGATCAGAACTGCTGCCGGCAACATTATGCACACTGGCGATTGGAAATTTGATCCCGACCCTGTAGTAGGTAAACTGTCAGATTTTGATATATTAAAAAAATGTGGAGATGAAGGGGTTTTAGCCTTAGTCTGCGATTCAACTAACGTTTTCAATTCAGGTATCTCAGGCTCAGAAGGAGATGTTAGAAAAAGCCTTATAGATATTATTGCTGGCTGCCCAAAGATGGTGGTCGTTACAACTTTTGCTTCTAACCTTGCAAGGTTAGATACTTTAATTCATGCAGGTCAAAAAGCCGGAAGAAAAATTGCTCTTACCGGAAGAAGCTTGCACAGGATGCTTGCTGCGGCTCAAGAAAGCGGATATTTAAATGATATCGCTCCCTTGATAGATGAAAGGTCTATAGGAAATTATAAAAGAGAAGAACTGTTAATTATAGCAACCGGTTGTCAAGGTGAGCCAATGGCAGCAACCGCTAAAATGGCTAATAGAGTCCATCCCTCGGTAAAATTAGCTCCAAAGGATACGGTTATATTTTCTTCGAAAATTATTCCCGGCAACGACAAAAAGATTTTCAGAATGTTTAACACTTTTGTCAGGATGGGGGTTGAAGTAATTACCGAAAGAGACCACTTTGTTCACGTATCAGGGCATCCAGCTATTGAAGAATTAAAGAAAATGTACGAGCTGATTAGGCCTAAAATTTGCATTCCAGTACACGGTGAACCTGTTCACATCCACGAACATGTAAAATTAGCTAAAGCTAGCGGAATAAAGAAAACAGTTGAAGTGGAGAATGGGAGCGTTGTCTTACTCGACGAGAAAGATCCTAAAATAATAGATATTGTAGAAAATGGGTATTTGGCAGTTGATGGAGATTATTTACTCCCTGATTCTTCCCCAATTTTTAAAATGCGACGCAGAATTCGCGATTCCGGTATTGTGGTCGCATCGATAATAGTTAATGGGAAAGCAGAACTTGTAACAAAACCTTTAATAGTAATGCCTGGCCTCCTTGACCCAAAAGATGATGAGGACTTTTTAAATTCTATTACCCGGGAAGTGGCAGAAACATTGCATAAACAAAGGAAGCAATCTAAGGGAAGATTATTAATCGACGAAATACAGGAATGCGCCAAGTCAGCAATTAGGCGGATATTAAAGCATGAGATTAATAAATCGCCGATAATTATAGTCAATATCGGCGAAATTGATTAACTCTGCTTTTTATTATACAGAAAGTAAATTATACTTAAGAATCCCGCTAAGCTATACCAGGTGATTGCATACTCCAAGTGATCATTTCTAATTACATTTAAATAAGTAGAAGTTAAAGGAAAAGCTCCATCTGGTAGGTTCGTGCTGTTTACCTGCATTAAATAGAAATCTTTTTTAGTAATACCCAATTTTTGGCTAGCCTCCTGTAAATCTAGGGTAAACCATATATTATTTTTTTCATCATTATCCGGTATAAAAATTCTCTTTTCTTCTCCAGGCATCACGAAAGCAGTAATGGTTTCTTCACTCTTTGATTTAAAAGAGCTAATACTCCCTTTAACACTTTGGGGTATCCAAGCTCTCGATACTAAATAAACATTCCCTAGCTTATCCTTAAACGGCGATAAAAGATAATAACCATCTTTTTCTGGATAGGCTGACCTTCTACCATATAAAAATATATTTTCACCATCTAAGAAATGGCCTTGTACTTTTATTTTAGCATAAAGTTCTGGCGCAGTCTTAAGATCAACCATTCCAACGGGAGAATTTTTTATATTAAGCTCAATTTTTGCGATAAAATTTTCTTTTTCTTTAAGCCGTTTTAACTGCCAATTCCCAAGGCCGATTAACGCTAATATAGATAAGAACACAACCAAAAAAGGTACTGTTTCGAATTTTTGATTAAAGATAAAAAAACTTTTCATACAGATTTAATATATAGACAGATGGATTAGATGGTATCGGGAAAGCCTTTATTTGTCTAGTTTTTAAAAAAAATAACTTTACAATATTGCTAGTTTAAAATAATTAATAATTTAAAATTATCTATAAAAATTATTTATAAAAATGCTATTTAGCATTGATGCCCCCAGAAATCTCATATATTATACGTTAGACTAAATTAGTTAATGCCAAATCCCAATTTTAAACTTTGCTGGAATAACTGTTTACAAAGGCTTAAACTGGCTCTTATATAGGTATTTGCTTTGGAAGAGGGGTGGTCAGCAGATAGATGAGTTATTGTTTTTTATATTAATAAATTAAGAAGTTAGGTTCAATATATGGCTTTAGAATTCAAAGCACCTGAAAATGTTATTTTAAAACCGATTATTACAGTCCTTGGCGTAGGGGGCGCAGGCGGGAATGCCGTTAATAACATGATTAGAGCTAATCTGCAGGGAGCTAATTTTGTAGTCGCCAACACAGATGCACAAGCATTAAGCCATTCCGAATGTGTTAATAAAATCCAGCTAGGAGCTTCTGCTACCAAAGGCCTTGGAGCCGGAGCATCTCCTGATATAGGAAAACAATCTGCTATTGAATCTGAAAATGAAATAAGAGCCTATTTAGAAGGTAGTAATATGGTCTTTATTACCGCAGGTATGGGAGGCGGCACAGGTACTGGAGCCTCACCGGAAATAGCAAGGATGGCAAAAGAACTTGGAATCCTAACGGTCGGCGTGGTGACCAAACCGTTCCTATTTGAAGGTGGAAGGAGAATGAAAGCTGCCGAAAACGGCTTAAAAGAACTACAACAGTATGTTGATACTTTAATTGTCATACCAAATCAGAATTTATTCCGCATTGCTAATGAGGACACTACTTTTGCCGATGCTTTCAAAATGGCTGATGAAGTACTGCATTCAGGGGTTAGAAGTGTGACAGATCTGATAATCATGCCAGGACTTATTAATCTGGATTTTGCCGATATCAAAACCGTGATGAGCGAAATGGGCAAAGCGATGATGGGAACTGGGGAAGCTTCCGGAGAAGAAAGAGCTATAAAGGCTGCCGAAGCTGCTATTGCCAACCCGTTACTTGATCACACTTCAATGTCCGGGGCTAAAGGTGTCCTGATAAATATTACCGGTGGTAAAGACATGACCTTATATGAAGTTGATAGTGCTGCAAACAGAATAAGAGAAGAGGTCGGAGATAGCGATGCAAATATCATTTTCGGTTCTACTTTTAACCCTGATTTACAAGGTATCATAAGGGTATCAGTAGTTGCTACAGGTATAGATTCAGAATCAATTAATACCATGCGCAACGCAAGGCAAGAATTAACTCCAGAAACCAAACATATTGAAGAAATAGAAAACAGTTTATATCACCAAGAATTCTCTACCGAGGTAGAAGAAATACCGGAATATGAAAGCAAAAATGAGAACGAAAGTCATATTGAGTTTAATAGCCAAGAAGCCGATTTACAGGAAAAAATAGCAAAACTATCAGCTCAAATAGACCTTGAATCCGAGCAGGAAGCTCCGAAAGAACAACAAACAGTTGCTGTTTCACCTCCTTATAAAGAGCAAACTGTTGTCACCCATAAGCCATCCCTGCTAAAACGTATGTGGAACTCCTTAAAAAGTGCTGAATCAAATGATGAATCAAAATCAACAAGGGCACATACAAGTCCTGACGATAAAAAAGAGCACTCATTACCCAGCATATCCAGGAACAGTTCTGATATTCAGGATATTCCAGCGTTCTTAAGAAAAAAATAGAGACGGGATTTACCTAAAAGGTTTTAAATTTTGGTGTTCAAATAATTCCAAACAATAGGTAAGCAGGAATTATAATATTAACCTTAGGTATTTGGATTGACCCTTATTATAAATTCGGTTAGAATCACTGCCGGAACGGGTAAAACCTTTCCGGGGCTTAAGAAACCTCACCGCATATGGTTTTATCAACCTAAATGATATAATCCTCGATTTGATCGGGGAGATAATAACTATGTCCAAGGTCTTGAGTTTAATCTCAAGGCCTAAAGGTTATTATGGCTGTATATGCGCAGTTTTCTTAACTCCCCCGATCACCAATAACCAAGTTTCTTTTGGTGGTCGAACTTAATTTCATTTTTTAAGTTTAAAGGAGTTATCATTATGAAAAAAATCCAGATCACAGCCCTATCAGTAATCCTTTCTTCTGGCATTCTATCTTCCTGCGGAAAAGGCGAAATCGAAAAATGGGAGGAAGAAAAAGAACAAGCACTTATTGATGCTGAATTTACAGATACACAAACCCGCCTTGATTACCTGCAATGCTATGCTTTATCTTCCCAGGAAAAAAGCAAATGCCTCTTAAGCTCAACAATAAAAATATAAAACCACAGCTGATAAAACACCATTTTTACACTAATGATTACGTTTACCAGCTTGAAAAACTAGGTTTTGCACAATTCCTCCAAAATAAAGGAGCAGTTTGTGATAGAATAACGGAAGGGCCTAAATACACCAGCGAAACCGAAAGTTACGTAACTAAATGCAGGGATGGTAATATTTATTTATTAAAGTTTGATTATGAGGAAGATAAGTGGTTACTTGTAAAATAGTTTTAACTCAGCCTGGCTTTTAAATTAGTACCCACAATAAGGAGCTATAGCATCTTCAGGGCTATGAAAAATAATATCCTATTTACCTCAAATTTATCTCTTGACTTTTTAAATATATTAATATATATTAACTGTATATTAATTATTATTAACTTTAAAAATTAACAGAGGTTAAATTATGAAAAAAATTATGTTTGCAGTTCCTGAGCATGCAGCTGAATTCGTGAGAGCAGCTAATTTGAAAGATGAAGGTATAACAAAGTTAGATTTAGGTGGTAATTTAATCAGAGGCTATGTATCAGAACTTGCAGAAGCTTTAAAAGATACAGGTGTGAAAGAGCTAAACATGACTGCAACTAGCATCTCAGAAGGTGAAAGTATAGAATTCGTAGATGCTATGGTAAGAGAAGTAGGTATAGATAAACTTGCTATCGATCATTCCGAGACACCTGCATTCACGCAGAAAATAGCTGAATTAGAACACGAGAAATCGTTTACAGTCGATGAAGCATTAAAGGAAATAGTATCAGACACAGTACCTACCGATGTAGTAAACTTAATTGGTGCTTATGATGAGGTGATTGAAATTTGCCCCGATGCTTCTTCCCTGCATTTCCTCCCATAAGCTGAAAAGCATAAAGTGAGGTTTTAATACTAATCTTAGGAGTCAAGGAATAAATTTGAGTTAAAATATTATTTTTCATGACTCCGAAGATGGTATAGTTTGTATATTATACATACCAATTTTAAACAAAAATCTACCTTTTATCTTTACGCCACTATTTCTTTATTCATAAATAGCTATAACAGGGGCATGATCCGATGGTTTGCTTTGCGTTCTTGTCTGGTAATCTATAAAACAATCTTTTAGAAAAGGTAAAGCATTGGAACTGGAGAGAATTGAATCTATTCGCATCCCTTTATTTTGCTCAAAAGCTCCTGCCCTATAATCCCACCAGGAAAATTCCTTTTTTTCCGGGTGGATAATTCTAAAATTATCCACAAAACCAGAATTCAGCATCTTCCGCATCCTAGCTTTTTCTACAATTGTAAAGCAGGTGGTATCCTGTAAATTATCTGGGTCGTAAACATCAATATCAAAAGGCGCAATGTTATAGTCTGCTCCAATAAATAATTTTTCATCATAAGATACTAAGCTATTTATATAATTAATGAATTGGTCATAAAATTTTAACTTCATTTGAAATTTATCGCTGCCGACCTCTCCTCCGCCATTTGGGGCATATAAAGATATTACCCTAGTAAAACCCATAAAACTGTTAAAGCAGATTTCAATAAATCTTGCCTGATCGGAGAGTAAATTACCCGAAAAATCGGTTTTAACTTCATCAGCCGGAATTTTTGAGAGAATAGCTACCCCGTTATAGGATTTCTGACCATTAATATATAAATTATAAGGCAAGTGAGATAGTAACTCATAAGGAAATTTACTAGTTTCACATTTTAGTTCCTGCAGGCATATAACGTCAGGATTATGCTGGCCTATAAAATCAATTAGATCATTTATTCGTATATTAATTGAGTTTATATTCCAGGTTGCTATTTTAAGTTTCATAATGCTTTTTCGTATTAAAGAGGTTTTATATCTTCTGGCAAGTAGGGCAAAAATAGGTTGCTCTTCCACTTTGTACTATTCGAACTATTTTCGTCGTGCAAGAATAGCAATCTAAATTTTTGCGATCATAAACATTTAGTTTTTGCTTAAAATATCCCGGTTTATTATCACCATTTACAAAATCCCGCAGTGTTGTGCCACCTTCTTGTATTGCCTGATTTAAAACCAAAATAATTGACTGGGTTAATTCCAAAATTTCGCTTTTTGTTAGATTTTGAGCCGGTTTTAACGGGTTTATTCTACTCAAAAATAAACTCTCTGAGGCATAAATGTTTCCTACTCCTACCAGAATTTTATTATCCATAATCACTGATTTTATTGGCGCTTTTCTATTTTTAAAATAGCTTGCCAAATATTCTGCATTAAATTCTGCAGATAACGGCTCTAACCCGATATTTTTAAAATATTTCTCAGAGTTTAACTCATCGGTAGCAGCAACATATACCATACCAAAACGCCTTGCATCATTAAACACAAGAAGGTTACCGTCATCAAGAAAAAAAGCTACATGATCATGTTTCTGAAAACTATAATCGCCTTTTCTTAATGTTAACCTGCCCGTCATCCCGAGGTGAAATATTATAGAATTATTATTGTTAAGTTCTAGGGCCAAATATTTAGCAATTCTATATACATTCGTAATAAAAGAATTTATAGTTTTAGCTGCTAAATTAGGATCTAATTCATATCTCAATGATTTTCGAAATTGCATAAAAGAGGTGATTTTATTACCCATAATATGATTTTTTAAGGATCGCTTTAATGTTTCTACTTCTGGCAATTCCGGCATTTATTTAATATGCTGATATTAGTTGATAAGCTATAACTTATACTATTAATTTATATTCGGTCAATAATCATGAACAAGAACAAAAAAACTCCTAATAATAAGGACGCAGTAAATTTTGGCTTCCAGAAAGTTACTGCCAAGCAGAAACGCCTGCTAGTAGATGAGGTATTTTCTGACGTAGCCGGTAAATACGATTTAATGAATGATCTAATGAGTTTTGGTATCCATCGTCTTTGGAAAGATGTTTTTTGCAAAATGATCCCAAATCTAGATAGCAATATAATAGATGTTGCAGGTGGTACTGGTGATATAGCATTTAGAATTAAAGCAAGAGGGAAAGAACTGAATCAAAATCCTTATATTGTTATTTGTGATATTAACCAAGAAATGCTAAAAGTTTGCAAGGATAAGGCCATAAATAAAAATATTTTGCATGGTATCGATTTAGTAGTAGGCAATGCAGAAAAATTACCATTTGCCGATAATAGCTTCGATTATTATACTATAGCTTTTGGCATCAGAAACATGTTATCAATTGAAGATACTTTAAAAGAAGCATATAGAGTATTAAAACCCACCGGTAAATTCTTATGCTTGGAATTTTCACAAGTGCAGAATGAATTAATGAAACCACTATATGATTTTTATTCCTTTAATGTTATTCCCCATATAGGAAAATACGTGGTTAATAACAAGGAAGCGTATCAATATTTAAGCGAAAGTATAAGTATGTTTCCTAACCAGGAAGATTTCAAAACAAAAATTCAAAACGCCGGGTTTATGGATGTAAATTATAAAAATTTAACGCTCGGAATTGCTGCTATCCATTATGGCTATAAGATATGATCAATTGCATTAAGAATATCGCTAACCTCGTTTTATTTTTACATAAGATAAGCAAATATCAAATCCTTACTTGTCCGGAAAAAATAAAAATACCTCGAAGAATAAGATTCCTAGCAGGAGTAGTATGCCTGATAATATATCCTAAAAGATTTTTCATAAGACCAAAACAAGCCTTTGGAATAAGGTTAGCAAATTTCTTCAAGGATCTAGGTCCAATTTATATTAAATTCGGCCAAACTCTTTCAACCAGGCCGGACTTAATTGGGCGGGATGTAGCCCATCACTTAAAATCTCTTCAGGATAAGCTCCGTCCCTTTGATTCCAAAATTGCAAAAAACAAGATAGAAGAAACTTTCGGCACTAAAATATCTGAAATATTTTCTAGCTTTAATGATATTCCAGTTGCTGCAGCTTCTATCGCTCAAGTTCACAAAGCAGTACTAGTAACAGGCGAAAAAGTGGCAGTTAAAATCTTAAGACCGGATATTACTAAAACATATAATAACGATATTATATTTTTAGAATTTATTGCCGATTTTACCGCAAGATTTGTTAGAAACTCACAACGACTCAAACCACGGGAGGTAATAGCAGTTTTCCGAGAATCAATGAATTGCGAGTTAAACCTCCTTATGGAAGCCGCAGCTGCTTCTAGGCTTGCTGATAATTTCGCTTTAGACAAGAGCATTTGTATACCAAAAATTTACTGGGAATTAACTTCAGAGGAAATAATAACTTTAGAATGGATCAACGGTATATCAATTTATAACAGGGAAAAGCTAATTAAAAACAAATTAAATCCTGATGATATTGCCGCTAAAATTGCAGTTATCTTTTTCAACCAGGCCTATAGAGATGGGTTTTTCCACGCTGATTTACACCCTGGAAATATTCTTGTAAAGAAAAACGGTGCGATAGCACTTATAGATTTCGGTATTATAGGTATCTTGTCAGAAGATGATAGGCTAGCTATTGCCGAAATATTATACGCTTTTTTGAAACGAGATTATAAACTTGTCGCAAGTGTTCATCATAGGATAAGCTATATACCTAAAAATACGAATTTAGAGCTTTTTGCTCAAAGGTGTCGGGCAATAGCCGAACCGATTATCGGTAAACAGATTAAAAATATTTCGATAGGAAACCTTTTAGCTCAATTATTCAAAATCACCGAAGAATTTGGCATGGAAACACAACCTCAACTTTTACTCCTCCAGAAAACGGTTGTGGTCGTAGAGGGTATAGGACAAAGCCTAGATCCGGAGATTAATATGTGGCAACTAGCCGAACCGTGGATAAAAAAATGGGCGGCAAAAAATTTGACTCCGGAAGCAAAATTACTTAGGATAGCTAAAAAATTCATAAATAGGATTGCCGAGGATTTATAGGAAAATTTTCCCTTCACTTGTTAAGTAAATACTATTTCATTTAAATAATTATCATAATAGCAGAATATTCATCCTCGAAAATCATGACAAACCCTATAATTATACTCGGCAGTTCCAGAACATTTGGCGAAACAAGAAAAGTAATAGATTCAATCATCGGGAATAATAAAATACCAATTATCGATCTTAAATCTCTTGATATATCTATGAACTCATTGCTGGTTTCATAGTTTAAAAACGGGTGGGTTTTTATTCTCGTCGATAAGATTTTGGAACTGCAGCTTTTGTATTGGAATTTTTGATGATTTTATAATCAAATTGCTTAATTTTTGGCAATTTGGGCAGTATTCTCCCTTTAGCTTCATCCGCACCTTGTTTAATCCATGCTTAGCCGTTATCCACAAAAATGCCGCAGGTTAACCATGCTGTAGGCTATAGTTTTCAGAGCATAATGGTTTATGCTGTGGAATTCAAATCTCAGTAACAACCGTTTGAATTTATCTTCCCAGGCAAATATTCTCTCTATCGTTCTAAACCTTTCTTTAAAGATTTTCCGGCAAAAAGTTTGCTTTCTTCCTCGCTTAGATTTCTTGCGACTCCTTTTATTCTCTGGCATATTAGGAGTCATGCCAAGATTAAAAATTGCTTTACGATTTTTACGTGAATTATATACACCATCTAAGCTCATGGTACTTTCCTTGAGATCTATACCTATTAGTTTTACAATCTTTTTTAAGTTTGATATTGCAGGAGTAAGCAGGATTCCTTCATTCCTATTACCCGGAGCAGTAACAAAAGGCGCAATAACATTGCAGTTTCTATCACAAAACGGTACAACCTTGTCTCCTTTAGTGTGTTTATGACCATTATACCCTAAGTTGTCACCCCTTTTTTAGCAGAAGTACAAGTACCATCACCATGTAATATATCAGTATCAAGCATTCCAGCTTTAAATAACCTTGCCACCGAAGCTTCGAAAATCTTATCAAAGCATCCGTGCTTAACCCAGAACTTAAAAGCATTATAGATATTAGTATAGTGAATTTCTGGCATGCCGTCTTTATTTTTGTCTATTGGTATCTGTTCCCATTGGCAACCAGTATGCATGAGTTTAAGAATGTAATTAAATAATTTGAAAAATGATATCTTTTTACTTGGACCACGTGTGCCTTTTTTAAGATGCGGTAAGACAAATTCGTTAAATTCATCTTCTCTCAAAACAGTAGGAAGCTTGTTGTATCGTCTAATTCTGCTCATTCTATTTGGTTACTTAAATAAAATTAATGAATACTCAATATATCTACAAACCTTTTAAATACAAGGCTATAATGGTTTTATTTCGTAAAAATTCAAACCCGCAATGAGTTCTTCAACTACTCATCATATTGATTTAATAAATATTGGCCTTGTTACAAAAATAGCTAGTAAATTGGATCAACGGTTCTGTCGTATTTGTAAATCGAGATAGAGAAAAATTGATAAAAACAATAGGACTCCTAACAACGTCTCTAACTTTTATGAATTTAATAATATCTTCTTGGATACTATATGATTACATATAGCTCTAATAACTAGCCTCTTCAAGAATCTTTTTGATTGAGGTAGATTTAATCGGATAATAGTGTGGCGGACAGGGTGAGATTCGAACTCACGGTACGGAGAACCGCACGCCGGTTTTCAAGACCGGATCCTTAAACCACTCGGACACCTGTCCTTATACTTGAAAGTAGTTAAAGTTGATAACAGAAAACTACTACTATTTCAAGATAAAAATTATTAATACCCTTAAATAAAAATAGTATGATTGAAATATATATATCTGCTATAGTGTGGCTTTCAGCCAATTCTGTAAATTGGATTAATTAATATAAATTTATATTAATTAGCAGAATGGCAAGTAATACAATGGGCAAAACTGGTTAAAAAGTAAGCATGAAAGGAAAATCAGCAAATTATGTTGTTTTTGATATAGGCAGCAATAAAGTGGCAGCTATCGCTACAAACATAAATAAAACAGGGGAAAGTACTATCATCGCCCAAGTCTTGCAATATTCTGGGGGGTTCAAGGCAAGTACGGTCGTAAATTTAGA
The DNA here is from genome assembly GCF_029982035.1 of Candidatus Megaera polyxenophila. NCBI lineage: Bacteria > Pseudomonadati > Pseudomonadota > Alphaproteobacteria > Rickettsiales > Rickettsiaceae > Candidatus Megaera > Candidatus Megaera polyxenophila. Next base: position 574,205 of record NZ_CP104166.1, on the reverse strand, counting down.
AGCTGCAGAAAATAGTATTATTGCCGCTATTTATTCGCTTGAGAAAGAATGCAACAAAAGTATAAACGAAGTTACTATTTCGTTATCTAGCGGTTTTAAGTCTTATTACATTAACCACACGCTCAAACTTGGGAGTCAGCCAATTAATAAGCAGGATATAAAAAAATTAATTCAGAAAGCGTTAGCGGATTTCTCTCTAAAAGATCAAGAAGTAATCCATTATTTTCCAATAGAATTTACTCTAGATAAAGATAAAGTTGTAGATAATCCAAACGGCATGTATGCCAGGGAATTGAGTTGCCAAATACATGTTATTACAGCAAATTCTTTAATGCTCAAGAATTTAACCAATTGCTTTGCTAGATGCCATATAGAAGTTGGAGATATAGTACTTTCGATTTACGCTGATGGTCTCGCCAGCCTTTCTGATGAGGAAAAAGAAACAGGGTCCATTATAATTAATATGGGAAGTCATATCAGTAGTTTTGGGGTGTTTTTTGAAGGAAAGGTATTATATGTAGGGAGTGTACCAATTGGTAGCCATCATATAACCTCTGATATCGCTAAATGTTTATCTATATCGATGCATACTGCAGAAAAGCTAAAAATTTTGTACGGAGATGTAAGGCCGGAGCTTTTTAATAAAGACGAATCTATTAGAATAGGTGATTTTGAACCAGAGAATAGCTATAACGTCAATTTGACAATTCCGGTATCTAAATTGGCTGAGATTATTAGACCTAGAGTAGAAGAAATACTAGTCCTACTAAAAAAAGAATATGACAATATAGGGATGGACCATCTAATCGCAAAGCGTATTATTCTTACCGGCGGCGGTTCTGGGCTACAAGGAATGAAAAATTTAGTAGCCGAAATATTTCACAAGCAGGTAAGGATAGTTAAACTCGAGAACGTACCTACTTTTGCTGAAAATGTTAATAATGTCGCAATATATTCCACTGCAATAGGCATGATTAAATCAAAAGCCTTGAAATATAAAAAAAATTCCTTTAAATCTGGCGAGCAAGAAGAGCTGGGATGGGCTAAAAAAATATTTTTATGGTTCAAGGAAAATGTATAAAGCTATATCCGTTAAAAATACTAACCCTTTTTATTGTGATTCTTCTTTCTCATATATCTCAAGCAATATCCTGGCTTCCAAACGAAGGAGAATACAAGTTTATCTCTAGTTTTTTGTTTATTGATGAAGAAACAGAAGATACTCAAGATAAAAGGAATGAAGAGCTTAGCGAAATTACTAATGAGATTAATTATCTACTAGAACAGGATCAACTAACGGACTATGAGAAGGAACGGCTAGTTGCACTTGAAGATTTTTACAATAATTACGATATATTTAATGATGATTCTTTTTTAAGTAATGAAATTGAATACGGTTGTAGTTCCAACCAAAGTATCGGGTTAAAAATAAAATTTCACTCGGAAAACGATAAGTACTATAAGTATGGAGCAAAGGAAGAAAAGCAAGAATACCATTCGAGAAGAAATATTACTAAAGAGGTAGGTTTTTATTACAAATATTTATTATATAAAAACGAAAACTGGAGAATTTTACTAACTCCTGAATGCCTTTATAGCACGAATAAAATACATGGTAAAAAATTGCATTCTAGCCTTGGCTCTTACGTAGGTTATGCTACCACATCAAAAACCGGTAAAAGACATTTTTCGGAAATAGGGTTCATTATTGGAAAAACTTTTAATTGCAGTTATAAAGATACAATTATAAAAAAAATCAGTTGTCTTCAAGGAGGAGAACTAATTAAAAACCTAATTTTGAGTAATTATGTTGAATACAGTTTTTCTGATAGAGGTAACAGAGGATATAGAAATTTGATATACGAACAAATATCTCTTGCAAAGGAATTTGTAAGCAAATCCGGTCGCCATATGTTTACTACCCAAATAGGATATTACTGGAAACAAAACCTTCATAACAAAACATTTCAAGTATCTGGACCGTTGCTTTCCCTATGTATAACTCTTTAGATTACAATAATCAGAATATAGAAGTAATACCTCAATCGAAGGATAAAATTATTGCAATAAATTTTGAAAATATAAACGATTACTACCGCAAGGGATACTTTGTTTTTTATAATGATAGTAATGAATTAAGTTGTGTCCTTGTTAAGCCTTCAACTATTTCATATATCAAAAGAAGGTATAACAATATAATAAAATTTTATTCTGTTACAGAAAAAGATTTATTCTCAATCTTAGAACAAAGTTTTAGCCAATTAATTACGCACAAATCCCAGCATTATTTATCGCTGGTTTCTAAAGATGTTAGTACAAAAACTGTTGATTACAAAAAAATGATCACCGGTTTTTTATTGTTATTTACCATAAGCTTACTATTTTTCTCCAATCTATTCCATTTTGCTAATAACGCTATTTATTTGGCACAAAATTTTTTTAAGATGCTGTTATTCAAACGTTCTATTGCAAAAAATTTAAACCCTCCGCTCCCTACTTTCAAGAAACACGAAGGGAAAATCCCGATTTATACTATTTTTGTCCCTTTGTACAAGGAAGTCAGGAAATTAAGATCTATAATAAGAGCTATTGATAATTTAGATTACCCTAAATCAAAACTAGACGTAAAATTCATTATTGAAGCCGACGATAAGGAAACAATTAAAGCATTGTCGATTATAGATTTACCGAGATATATACATGTAATTAAAGTACCATTTTCGTTGCCTAGAACAAAACCTAAAGCAATGAATTATGCAACAGCCTATATAAAAGGAGATTACCTTTGTATCTATGATGCAGAAGACAAGCCGGATTCAGATCAGCTTCTGAAAGCTCTTCATGCTTTCAAACAATTACCTGAAGAATATGCCTGTGTGCAAGCCAGGTTAAATTTTTATAATTCGGGAGAAAATCTATTAACAAGATTTTTTAGTATGGAATATACACTTTGGTTTGAATATTTGCTAAAAGGGCTTGATTTATATGGTTTACCAATTACTCTTGGCGGGACAAGTAATCATTTTAAAGTATCAGTTCTAAAGAAAATAGGTTATTGGGACGCTTATAACGTTACTGAGGATGCAGATCTGGGAATCAGATTATACTCTAAAGGTTATAAGGTACACATAATAGACTCTAAAACATTAGAAGAAGCACCGAACTCATTGCTGGTTTCATAGTTTAAAAACGGGTGGGTTTTTATTCTCGTCGATAAGATTTTGGAACTGCAGCTTTTGTATTGGAATTTTTGATGATTTTATAATCAAATTGCTTAATTTTTGGCAATTTGGGCAGTATTCTCCCTTTAGCTTCATCCGCACCTTGTTTAATCCATGCTTAGCCGTTATCCACAAAAATGCCGCAGGTTAACCATGCTGTAGGCTATAGTTTTCAGAGCATAATGGTTTATGCTGTGGAATTCAAATCTCAGTAACAACCGTTTGAATTTATCTTCCCAGGCAAATATTCTCTCTATCGTTCTAAACCTTTCTTTAAAGATTTTCCGGCAAAAAGTTTGCTTTCTTCCTCGCTTAGATTTCTTGCGACTCCTTTTATTCTCTGGCATATTAGGAGTCATGCCAAGATTAAAAATTGCTTTACGATTTTTACGTGAATTATATACACCATCTAAGCTCATGGTACTTTCCTTGAGATCTATACCTATTAGTTTTACAATCTTTTTTAAGTTTGATATTGCAGGAGTAAGCAGGATTCCTTCATTCCTATTACCCGGAGCAGTAACAAAAGGCGCAATAACATTGCAGTTTCTATCACAAAACGGTACAACCTTGTCTCCTTTAGTGTGTTTATGACCATTATACCCTAAGTTGTCACCCCTTTTTTAGCAGAAGTACAAGTACCATCACCATGTAATATATCAGTATCAAGCATTCCAGCTTTAAATAACCTTGCCACCGAAGCTTCGAAAATCTTATCAAAGCATCCGTGCTTAACCCAGAACTTAAAAGCATTATAGATATTAGTATAGTGAATTTCTGGCATGCCGTCTTTATTTTTGTCTATTGGTATCTGTTCCCATTGGCAACCAGTATGCATGAGTTTAAGAATGTAATTAAATAATTTGAAAAATGATATCTTTTTACTTGGACCACGTGTGCCTTTTTTAAGATGCGGTAAGACAAATTCGTTAAATTCATCTTCTCTCAAAACAGTAGGAAGCTTGTTGTATCGTCTAATTCTGCTCATTCTATTTGGTTACTTAAATAAAATTAATGAATACTCAATATATCTACAAACCTTTTAAATACAAGGCTATAATGGTTTTATTTCGTAAAAATTCAAACCCGCAATGAGTTCTTGGGCAAAAACAAATATCTACCCCTTGAATGTTCTACTATTCCCCCTCCATATTCTTCTTTAGCTAAAAGATATTGGATATTAAAGTTTTTCATAGCTAAATTGGTAACTAATCTGGTCAATTTTATTTTCCGGTATCAATAATCTGCTAAAAAATAATTACAGCCCTTTAGTTATTCTTCACTACCAGATTCACTTTCTATATCTTCCTCAACTTGCGCCTCTTCTTCTGAAGTTTCAGCAATTAGGGAAGCAGAAACTACTCTTTCACCTTTGTCAGTTTTAAACAGGATAACACCAGAAGTACTTCTCCCTGTTATACGGACCGAATCCAGCTTACATCTAATTAATTTACCATTATTAGTAATAAGCATTATTTCATCGTTCATATTTGCCGGCATCGAGGCTACCACATCACCGGTTTTTGCCGATAAAACCATATTAACAATTCCTGAGCCACCACGATTTGTAATCCGATAATGGTAAGCAGAAGTTCTTTTTCCAAATCCGTTCTCAGATATTGTTAAAATAAACTCTTCAGCCTTTGCAAGTTCTATAATTTGTTCCTTGGATAACGAAACCCCTAATTCTTCTGCCGTAAATTCTTGATCGCCTTTTGCTATTTCAAGTCTTTTTTCAACAGGAATAGTTAAATAAGCTTCCCGTTCTTCCATAGAGGCTTTTATTCCGTGAAGTATAGTCATAGAGATTACCTTATCACCGTCTGCTAGCTTCATTCCTCTAACACCGTCCGAAGTCCTACTTCTAAATACCCTAACTGCATTTACCGGAAAACGTACAGCTTTACCCTGTCTACTTGCAAGTAATATATGGTCATCTTCTGAACATGCCATTACATTAACTAAGCTATCATCCTCATCTAGTCTGATTGCAATCTTACCATTTGCTTGAATTTTTTTGAAATCAGATAGGTCATTTCTTCTAATATTACCTTTGCTGGTTGCAAACATGATGTGCATGTTATCCCACTCTTCCTGGTTTTCAGGCATTGGCATTATATTATTAATAACTTCTCCTTCTTTTAAAGGAAGAAGATTAACAATAGGACGCCCTTTGCTTTGTGGATTACCGAGCGGTAATTTGTATAATTTTAAACTATAAACTTGGCCTATATTTGAAAAAAATAACATGGGAGTATGGGTATTACCCACAAAAAGCTGAGTAAGTATATCCTCATCTCGCATCGAAAGACCAGATCTCCCTTTTCCTCCACGTTTTTGCGCTCGATAGGTAGCAAGAGGAACCCTCTTGATATAGCCGCTAAGAGTTACAGTTACTACCATATCTTCTTTTTGTATCAGGTCTTCCATGTCATATTCAAAATCACTTTGAATAATCTCTGTTAACCTCGGAGTTGCATAATCTTCCCTAACCTTTAAAAGCTCAGATTTTAATATTGATAATAATTTTTCCCGAGAACTTAATATATCGATATATTCAGTTATTTCCTTAGAAAGTTCTGTCAAATCTGCTTCTAATTTATCTTTTTCCATTGCGGTCAAGCGTTGCAATCTCATCTCGAGAATTGCCTTAGCTTGTGCTTCTGTAAGGTGAATTTTGCCATCTGCACCGATGATTGCTTTATCATCTACTAGTTTGATTAAATTTGCTATATCAGAACAACTCCAAGATTTTTCCATAAGCTGATCTTTTGCATCATTTGGATTTGATGCACTTTTGATAATTCTTATTATCTCATCTATATTACTTACAGCAATTCTAATGCCCAGTAGTATATGGGCCTTATCTCTGGCTTTATTTAGCAGGAAAATCGTTCTTCTGGTAATCACAACTTCACGGAACTTAACAAAAGCACTTATTACCTCTTTTAAGTTCATAACTTTTGGCATTCCCTCATCAAGAGCGAGCATAATTACACCAAAACTAGTCTGGAGCTGGGTAAATGAATAGAGCTGATTCAATACAACTTCTGCCACTGCATCACGTTTTATTTCTATTACTACTCGTACCCCGTCTTTATTAGATTCATCTCTCAGGTCGCTAATTCCTTCGATCTTTTTTTCATGAACAAGATCGGCAATTTTTTCAACCAATTTCGCTTTATTTACCATATATGGCATTTCGGAAATAATAATAGCCTGTCTGTTATTATTATCTTCAATTTCGCATTTACCACGAAAAACAACACTACCTCGTCCAGTTAGATAAGCAGACTGAATACCACTTGATCCTAAAATAATACCACCTGTTGGGAAATCTGGCCCTTTAACTACTGATATTAACTCGGATATATCTATGTTGTTATTATCAATATAAAGAACACATGCATCAATTATTTCACCAAGGTTATGAGGTGGAATATTAGTTGCCATACCAACAGCAATACCTCCAGTACCATTTACGAGAAGATTCGGGAACATTGCGGGTATCACTTTAGGTTCACTTTCCGAACCATCGTAGTTAGCTTGAAAATCGACTGTTTCTTTATCAATATCTTCAAGCAATGTATGAGAAATTTTAGCAAGTCTGGATTCGGTATATCGCATAGCAGCAGCTGAGTCGCCGTCCATCGAACCAAAGTTACCTTGACCATCAATCAATGGCACTCGCAGAGAAAAATCCTGAGCCATACGCACCAATGAGTCATAAACTGCAGTATCTCCATGAGGATGGTACTTACCGATTACATCACCGACTATTCTTGCCGATTTCTTATAAGGTTTATTTGCATAAAAACCGGACTCGTACATTGAATACAAAATCCGGCGATGAACCGGTTTTAGACCGTCTCTAACGTCTGGAATAGCACGGCTTACGATAACGCTCATAGCATAGTCCATGTATGAACGTTTCATTTCGTCTTCAATACCTATTGAGATAACTGTCTGATCTTCTGAAGCACTCACTATATTCCTTCCCTACAAATTTATATATTTTATGGCGATGAGATTAGTAGAAAATTATCTAATTTGCAAGGTTTTAAGAACCAAAAATATATTTTTACAGGTTAAAGGTCGCTTCCTTAAATAGTAAAATTATTTGTGGTATAGAATAATACTTCAATAGTAAAATTTTATCCTTCTACACTCACATTATTTTAACATCCAAAACCTATTAAGCTCTATTCAATACTTTTCCGCAGCATAAATACAGAAGCCCAATCTATTGGTTAAAAGATAAACCAAATTCTGTTGAGGCTATGAACTCATTGCTGGTTTCATAGTTTAAAAACGGGTGGGTTTTTATTCTCGTCGATAAGATTTTGGAACTGCAGCTTTTGTATTGGAATTTTTGATGATTTTATAATCAAATTGCTTAATTTTTGGCAATTTGGGCAGTATTCTCCCTTTAGCTTCATCCGCACCTTGTTTAATCCATGCTTAGCCGTTATCCACAAAAATGCCGCAGGTTAACCATGCTGTAGGCTATAGTTTTCAGAGCATAATGGTTTATGCTGTGGAATTCAAATCTCAGTAACAACCGTTTGAATTTATCTTCCCAGGCAAATATTCTCTCTATCGTTCTAAACCTTTCTTTAAAGATTTTCCGGCAAAAAGTTTGCTTTCTTCCTCGCTTAGATTTCTTGCGACTCCTTTTATTCTCTGGCATATTAGGAGTCATGCCAAGATTAAAAATTGCTTTACGATTTTTACGTGAATTATATACACCATCTAAGCTCATGGTACTTTCCTTGAGATCTATACCTATTAGTTTTACAATCTTTTTTAAGTTTGATATTGCAGGAGTAAGCAGGATTCCTTCATTCCTATTACCCGGAGCAGTAACAAAAGGCGCAATAACATTGCAGTTTCTATCACAAAACGGTACAACCTTGTCTCCTTTAGTGTGTTTATGACCATTATACCCTAAGTTGTCACCCCTTTTTTAGCAGAAGTACAAGTACCATCACCATGTAATATATCAGTATCAAGCATTCCAGCTTTAAATAACCTTGCCACCGAAGCTTCGAAAATCTTATCAAAGCATCCGTGCTTAACCCAGAACTTAAAAGCATTATAGATATTAGTATAGTGAATTTCTGGCATGCCGTCTTTATTTTTGTCTATTGGTATCTGTTCCCATTGGCAACCAGTATGCATGAGTTTAAGAATGTAATTAAATAATTTGAAAAATGATATCTTTTTACTTGGACCACGTGTGCCTTTTTTAAGATGCGGTAAGACAAATTCGTTAAATTCATCTTCTCTCAAAACAGTAGGAAGCTTGTTGTATCGTCTAATTCTGCTCATTCTATTTGGTTACTTAAATCAACCACTTTCATCTGAGAGATGAAAGTTTGATCTTTGCGACTAGAAGTCGCTTATCAAGCTAAAGCTCATTCTAGCCTAATATTTGAAGTAAAGTCGGTCTCATGAGCGTCAGTGTGTTTGTTGATATATTCGTTAATCATATCATCTGTAACATTACCGCTAGTTGAACTGAAGTATCCTCTGCCCCATAAATGTCTACCCCAGTATTTCTTTTTTAGTATCGGAAATTCTTCCTGTATTCTTTTAGATGATCTTCCCTTAGCTTTCTGAACAAATTCACTAATTTTAATATGCGGAGGAATATTTGCAAATATATGGACATGGTCGCTTGATACAACGCCATTTTCTATCTTTATACTCATTTCCTCAGCTACCTGTAACACTAGTTCCCGAACACGTTTTTTTATGTCGTAAGTAAGTACCTTATAGCGATATTTCGTTATCCATACTATATGATAACGATGATAAAAAACTGAATGTGATCTTTTGTTATAGTAAGTCATAGACTTATGATGCTACCGCATCATGGCGCATTAGACAAGCTAAAGCTTTTCCATCTGGAAGATGGAGGTTTTCACCACCAAAGGGACTATAAAATTAATGAATACTCAATATATCTACAAACCTTTTAAATACAAGGCTATAATGGTTTTATTTCGTAAAAATTCAAACCCGCAATGAGTTCTTATTTATCCTTATATATTCGACTATTTCCTGTTCTGAGCTATTCATATAAAAATGCTTCATATATTTACCCTGTTTATCCATGAGATACACGAAAGATGAGTGGTCTATCATGTAATTATTGAGATTTTCAGAAGTTTGGGATCTAGTATAGAATACCTTATACAGGTCTGCTACATATTTCAAATCTGCAGCTGAGCCTGTAAGACCTATAAATTTTGGATGGAAATGGCTTAAATATTCTTTTAGTAATGCGGGAGTATCTCTGTCAGGGTCAATTGTAATAAATATTGGTAAGATATCAATATTATACTTTTCTAAAGTAGTGATAACATTGGATAATTTATTTAATGTAGTAGGACAGATATCAGGGCAATATGTAAAGCCAAAATAAATTAGGCTCAAATGACCTTTTATTTGCTCGCTGCTAAATTTATTACCGTTCTGATCAGTTAGGACAAATTCGCCGCCAATCGGTACATCTTCAGGTATAGCTCCGCCATGACCTGATAATGGTTTACTGGGCAGTTCTACAAAAATCAAGATATATGAAGATACAAGAGCTATAATTATGCTAAGTAAAATGATAATTTTAGTGGTTAGTTTAATCTTTTTATTTTCTTCCATATAATATATACCCAATATATTTTATTTTAGCATATCGGCAACTTCTAAAGCTGCATAAGTAAAAATACCTGCGGCCCCTGCTCTCTTAAAACCTATTAATGATTCTACTATTGCTTTTTCCCACTGGAGGACTCCTGCTTCGGAAGCAATTTTCAGCATCGAATACTCACCGCTGACCTGATAGGCAAAAATATGAACATCGAACCTTTCAGAAGCTTCACGTATTACATCTAAATATGGCATTCCTGGTTTTACCATAATCATATCAGCACCTTCTGAAATGTCCTGCTCAATCTCGCGCATGGCTTCCTTAATGTTACGAATATCCATTTGGTATGTGGCTTTACTTAGGTATTCTTTCTTGTTACTCCTAACTGCTTGTCTAAAAGGCCCATAAAAACTCGAATCATATTTTGCTGCATAAGCAAGAATATTAACGTGAGTAAAATCATTAGAATCAAGTTCTTCTCTGATAGCCATTATCCTACCGTCCATCATATCAGACGGTGCAATAATATCAGCTCCTGCTTTTGCTAAGACTAGAGCCTGATTTGATAAAGCTTTAATAGTCTGATCATTGTCAACATCACCGTCAATTAGGATACCATCGTGGCCGTGGATAGTATAAGGATCAAGAGCTACATCGCAGGAAATTCCTATTTCAAGACCTTTATTTTTAAGAGTTCTAATAGTGCGGCATACTAGATTATCAAGATTATATGCCTCGTCAGCATCCTCAGATTTTAACTTATCGTCAACTGAAGGAAATAAAGCAATTGCTTTTATGCCTCTTTCCTGCGCCTCTTTGGCTGTAATTACAACTTGATCTATTGATTGCCTATAAACTCCAGGCATCGTCTTAATCTCGTGGCGTTCATTCTCTCCTTCAACGACAAACATCGGCAGTATAAGATCTTCAGGGCGAAGTGTTGACTCTGCCATCAGGTCACGCAGCCAACTAGTTCTTCTATTTCTTCTTAATCTAACAATAGGAAACATAATTTTGCAAATAATTAATTGAAAATGGTAATAGCTTCCACAACTTAAAACTAGCAATAAACTTACTATATACAATCTATGAACTTGCTTCAATCAATCTTTTAAACAAGTTTTTATCTAACTCGGAATTTAAATATTCAGAGTGCCACTGAACCCCCACTAGAAACTTATAATCTTTTGACTCAACCGCTTCAATAATTCCGTCAGGGGCATACGCAGAAGCTACCAGGCCTTTTCCTAGATTTTCAATTGCCTGATGGTGAGTGGAGTTTACCATAACTCTGGAGTTAGGGCTAAGAGATCTTAAAATTGTTCCTTCTTTGATGCTAATAGGGTGAGTTGGAATATTTTTAGGTGGAGGTTGTTCATGATTTAACTCGCTGCTAAAATGATCCGGAATATGTTGGATAAGAGTTCCTCCAAAAAGGATATTAATTAATTGTAAGCCATTGCAGATGCCAAATACAGGTATATTTTCACTAAGAGCTTTTTGAGTAATTTCTAATTCATATTCAGCCCTAACATCTTTGGTTTTAACTTTATCCGATAAAATTTCGCAACCATAAAACCTAGGATGGATATCTTCATCACACCCAGGTATAATCAACCCATCAATCAATGCTAGTGTTGCGTCAATATTCTGGTTATAAGGAAGCATAACTGGTATTCCTCCTGCTTTCTCAACATTTTGCGAATAACAAGCCCTAAGAGCGTACCACGGGAATGACGCATAAGAATATTTACTAGAATCGGTGTTTAGATCAAGAATAATCCCTATTACTGGTTGCCTTAAATTATTCATTTACCCAACTAAACTTCGACTTCAGTAAATTCGATTTTATTTTCAGCGGTGATAGTGATTTTTTCTATTTTTAACTTTGCTTCTTTTAGCATTTTTTCACAATGATTTTTGAGGGCAACTCCTCTTTCAAAGCTAGAAACTGCATCAGCTAAACTTTCTTGACCGGTATCGATTTTATTTACTATCTCTTCAAGTTCAGCCAAAGCTTCTTCAAAACTCATTTTTTCGATAGATTTAGTCATAAATCTCAATTAATATTTATTTTGTGCCAATTAAACATTATTTATTTCTTATATGCAAGTTAGAATTTATATCCCTACTAAATCATCTACCCAATCTGGACACGGCTCTGGAAATTGGTTGCTGGAATTTGTAGAAAAACCTGGTAATAAATTCAAGGAAACCCTAATGGGACGCACTTCTTCTAATGATATGTCTAATGAAGTTAAAATAAAATTTCCCACTTTGGAAAAAGCAATAGAATTTGCTAAAAAGAAGAATTACGATTTTGAAGTAATAGAACCGAAAAAACCAAAATTAATCAAGAAAACTTACGCTAGCAATTTTAATTAATTTATTTGTTGGCACTTACGGAGAAATATTGCAATTTTATATTCCCGGAAGCTATATTGAGTTTGCATAATAAATTATGCTTTAGCTGCGGTTTCTGATGTTGTTAAAAAATTTTTGCATTAGATTGACTGATTCCTCTTCAAGTATACCAGTATATATTTCTGGCCGATGGAAACAGGACGAGGAGTTAAAAAATCTCACTCCATTTTCTACTGCTCCTTGTTTTGTGTCAGCGGCAGCGTAATATATTCTTCTGAGTCTTGCGTTAGCAATGGCCGCAGCACACATAGTACATGGTTCTAAAGTAATGTATATATCGCATTCAGATAAATTCTTATTATCTAATTCTAAGCACGCACGGTTGATGGCTAAAATTTCAGCGTGAGAATTGGGGTTTTTAGTTTGTTGAACAAGGTTTCTAGTACTGGCAACAATACTATTGCCCGTATTGTGTATTATAACACAGCCGACCGGTACTTCATTCTCCTCGAAAGCTTGTCGGGCTTCCTGAAATGCCAGTTGCATGAACCTATTCTCAAAATTATATTTTTTCACGATAGTTTACGTCTTGTTCAAGTCCTGCTGGATCCTGATGTATAGTAACTTCTGCTTCTGGAAATTCCTGCAATAAATCTTTCATTAGTTTATCAGCCATTTCATGAGATCTATACAAAGTAATATTGCCGTCAAGTTCTAAATGAAATTGAATAAAAGGTTTACTTGCTGCATATCGTGTTTTCAATTCATGGATACCTTTTACCTGATTGTAATTAGAGACGATGCTCAGGATTTTATCTTTTTCTTTTTGAGGAAATTCTTCATCTGCTAAGTTACGGATTGCTTCACGAAATAGTCTGTAGGACGCGTACATGACGTATAAAGAAATACCGATTCCTGCTAAAGCATCGATATACCAAAAGGTCGCACTTAAATAAATAGAAATAATAACGGCAATATTAGTGATAAAATCTGAGAAATAATGGAGTTTATCAGCACTTATAATTTTTGATTTTGTTTTACTGATGACATAAGATTGAAAACATACAAGGATAAATGTTAAAAACACGCAAAAATACATGACATTAGCCCCAAGTTCTAAATTTACGAGTTCAGAACCTGAAAATAACGATTTTGAAGAGGAAAAAAGAGTAAACAAGCATGAAGCAAAAAAAAACATTGATTGTGAAAAAATGGCTAGATCCTGAAACTTTTCATGGCCAAATCTATGATTATCATCTGCTGGTAGTAAAGAAACTCTAATAGCTATTAGATTTATTACTGAAGAAGATATATCAAGTAACGAATCTATAAGCGACGCTAAAATCGACTGCGATTCGGTAGCAAGCCACGCATAGCTTTTAGCCAGCATAATAATTACCGCTGTTGTTACTGATGCGTAAGATGCAATCTTAACTAGCCTATTATTCCTCTCTATAGCCATATCTATATTTTTTAATTGCAATAAAAATTAGTAGCATATATCATATTGGTTATCTGTAACTTATCTTAATACCTAATTATTTAAAGTCAAAATTAATCTTAAAACCAAAAAAGTGAGTTATTAATATATGAAAAGTTATGTAAAAATAATATCAAACGTTCTTATTCTTGTTACTTCCGTTTTTATGTTAAACGCTTGTAGCGGGCAGATGAATAAACAAAGTGGCGGCACATTAATAGGTGGTCTTGCCGGAGGGTTACTTGGTTCTCAATTTGGCGGAGGGGAGGGAAAACTTATTGCTACAGGAGTTGGCGCTTTAGCTGGTGCACTCATAGGCGGGCAGATTGGTAAATCCATGGACGAATACGATCGTGCATTACTTGAAAAAAGTTCACGTCAGGCTCTTGAATATTCTCCGTCTGGTAGTAGCGTTGAATGGCGTAATCCTGATAGTGGAAATTATGGATATATTACTCCTACTAATACATTAAAGACAGAACAAGGTTATTGCCGTGAATATACCCAAGAAATAGTAATAGGCGGGGAAAGGAAGAAAGCTTATGGTAAGGCTTGTCGTAAACCGGACGGTAACTGGGAAATCGTTAAATAGCGATTTATTGGTTTTAAGAAAGTCAATAATATATCAGTTTAAACCCAAATTTAACAAATAGACTTGGATTGAAATATAACATGTATCTGTCCAAGTCTTTTTACTTTGCTCTTTTAGCTATATTTATTTGTCGTACTAGTAAACTCAAATTCTTGTATATCTTAATTTTAGGAAAATTATGTCTCCAGTTGTAGAGTTTTCTTCAGTTAGCAAATATTTTGACTCAAAACTTTTGGTAGATAATGTAAGTTTTAAACTACAACAAAGGGAAATAACCACATTAATTGGGCAAAACGGAGCAGGAAAGACTACTATAGCCAAGATGATATTAGGCCTTGAAAAGCCAACTCAGGGACAAATAAGGATAAAGGATAATTTAAAAATCGGTTATGCTCCCCAGAAGCTGGATTTTAACTTCAATATGCCTTTGAATGCCGAAGCTTTAATGAATATTCTAGTTCCAGGTGGAATTGATAAAGAAGTTTCCGAACTGATAAATTTTGCTGATTTCGATAATGTAAGGAAGATTGATATTTCTGAATTATCTGGTGGTCAATTACAAAAACTTGTACTTGCCGGAACACTTATGGATAAACCAGATTTAGTTATTCTAGACGAACCCACCCAGTACCTTGACGTTACAAGTCAACAAGAATTCTACAAGCTGCTTAAGCAAATAAAAGAAACAACAGGTTTAACCGTTTTTTTGATCTCGCATGACTTGTTTACGGTCATGAAAAATTCTGATCAAGTAATTTGTATTAATGGTCACGTCTGTTGCATAGGTAAGCCAAATGATGCCGGCCAGAATTTAGACTTTAAAAATGCACTATCCGAAATAGGGTTCTATGTTCATTCACATGATCATAGGCACAATCATTAATGGAATACATATTTGGTTATCGATGTTTGTAATAATTACTGTTTCAGTTTTAATCGGTCTTATTTTTGCGCCTCTTGGCTGCCTTGTTTTATGGAAAAGATATGTATATTTTGGCGATGGTCTGGCTCATGCAAGTATGTTTGCAGGCATCGTAAGCGTAATGTCAGGATTACCTATTTTCTATGCTGGACTGCTTAGTAGCGGTCTGTTTGCCTTTATCATTTTTAAATTGCGCAGTAATTCCGGTAATAGCGCAGCAATCGGTTTAACCACAAGCATAATGATATCCTTAAGCTTGGTGCTAGCTTATTCTTACCCTGGTCAGATTAATATTACTAAATATTTAGTAGGGGATATTATTTCAGCGAGTGCCCAAGATATCAAATTATTATTCTTTATTCTTATAGTAGTTTTGATATTTTTTCTCTCTTCGTATAAAGACCTTGTTTTGATGATTTTAAGTAAGGATATTGCGGAATCAAGAGGAGTAAAAGTTAAATTTCTTGAACTAGCTTTTCTAGCCGTCCTCTCTTTTGCAGTGCTATCAACTATTAAGATTGTTGGAGCGTTGCTTGTTACTAGTATAATAGTCATTCCGGCAATGGTTGCCAGAATGGTTGCTAAGTCACCGGTGTCAATGATCGGCTTTGCTATCCTTTCTTCCTTAATGATGAATTTTATAGGAGGGATCTTGTCTTTCTATTTAGATATCCCTTTTGCTCCATCCATTATATTATCTGGAGGGTTTATATATTTTCTACTTTTACTTATCACGCACTTTAAAAAATTTTTATTTAAAACTAGTCACTAGATTCAGATAGAGAGGGACTAAATTTTTCTCCTAATATTTCTACTGGATTTTTTTCTAACTGTAAAAACGGAGAAAGTAATGAATCAGTTAAGGATTTAGCAAAAATATCCTCTGAAAATGGTTTGGAAGATATAAAACCTTTATCTTGTCCAAAACATAATTTTTTACGCAATGAACTATTCTTTAATGGTTTTGCCTTGAAAGAAGAAGGTTCAGGTGTAGGAAAAAAACTAGAACTACCAACTTCTTGTGTACGAGTATATATTTTAGGGTCTTCTAAAGCTCCTAGTTCTTTATCAATTATTTTATCAGGGGTAAATTCATCAGTAGTGGATTTAATTGTAATAAGTTTATTGATTTTTGTTAAACACCCTACTGAGTCTTTGTTATCCACTTTAATCACGCTATATCCGTTTTTTTTAGCAAGAAAACAATTTTTCTCATCATCATCAATTAAATATACCGATTGCTCTGTTGTTATTTCAAAATGATCCATAGCTTTTTTTATATGCTTTAATTTACCAGGATAAAGAGTAGATGAAGGCCCGTTGATGATTTTAACTTTATTAATTTCATCTTCCGTCAAGCCTAGCTTTTGTAAAGCCGGTTCTATTACCTCTGGATATTCTGATAAGGTGGTAATAGCTATTTTGTGGCCATGTTTGAGTGTCTTGCGTATGATAGGTAACAGATTAACAGGATCTCTTAAACAGTTATCCTCATCTGCTAAAAACTTGTCTATTAATTCTTTAGGTACTGATCCCGTAATATTCAGGGTATCAAAAAAATCGTGGGAATTACCCTTTATTATAGTGTTATCAAAATCCCAGCAAAATAAGTACTCCTTTTTTAAGAGGTCTGGCTTTATATACCCCAGTTCGGGATAAGGATTGCATAAATATATAGTAGATACAAGGGTTGCAAGATGGTGATGCCTGTGATAAAGCTCTTTTTTAACAAAAAATGGCAACCACAGGCATGAAAAAAGATATCACGGAATTGTACAGCTTTATAGATGATTTTTGCCAAATTTACTCTGGTTACGAAAAAAAGCAATTATTACCTGGCAATAAACAGCGAAATCGCTTATGTAGTATGAGCTTGAGCGAGATTATGACGATCATGGTAATGTATCATACGTCTCATGCAAAGAACTTTAAATATTTTTACAAAACTTGTATAGAGTATATCCACAAAAACGATTTTCCGAATGCCTTAAGTTATAACCGTTTTGTAGAACTAATGTCTAGATTATTTTTACCGTTTAATATACTTTTGCATATGTTATTTGGCGAAGAAACTGGCACATATTTTATGGATACTACCGCAATCAAAATCTGCCACAATAAAAGACGCTATAGGAATAAAACATTTGCTGGGCTTGCCAAGCAAGGCAAATCATCTATGGGCTTTTTTTATGGGTTTAAATTACATTTAGTGATCAACGAAAAAGGTGAATTTATCGCGCTAAAAATGACTAAGGGAAACGTAGATGATAGAGTTCCTGTGCTTGATCTAACAACGGATTTAACTGGTTTTATATACGCCGACAAAGGTTATATTAAGCAAAATCTATTCATTAATTTATATGAAAGAGGATTGAAAATGGTGCATGGAATTAAAAAGAATATGCCAAATAAATTAATGGATTTAAACGAAAAAATCTTACTACGCAAACGAAATATAATTGAAACTGTATTTGATTATTTAAAAAATAAAATGAACCTTGAACACACGAGACATAGATCACCAATCAATGCCTTTGTGCATATACTATCCACGTTTATATCATATTGCTTTAAAAAAAATAAACCTTCAATAAATTATAGTTTTGATTTATCTCTAAACTACGCGCTTATCCCGAACTGAGGTTATATAGAAAGAATCGCTAACTTCTGCTTCTGGGTTTATTATATACTTCTTTTTGCTCATGCAACTTATAGTTAAATAATAGTTAACATAAAACATTGTTTGCTTTTTGTAAAAGGAATTTTTATGTATATATTATATAATTTAATACAAACTTAAAGTTGTATAATACTGATACTAATATAAAACTTTTCTGTTCTAATGATTATTTAGATAAAAACTCTCTTGAAATTCTAGAAAAATTAACCGATTATTTATATTTATACTTGAAAGAAATAGAAAAATATATATAGTCATCCCTTAACATTTTTATAACCAGCACCACACCTCATATGCTAATACTTTTTATAGCTTTATACATGGTCTTCTCAATTATAATCGGATTATATTCTAGTCTAGGAGTAAGAAATTCCACTGATTATATCTTAGCAGGTAGAGCAATACCACTCTATATGACGGTTGCAACGGTATTTGCGACGTGGTTTGGCTCAGAATCCGTTGTTGGAATTCCTCCTGTTTTTATTAATGACGGTTTAAGGGGAATAATAGCTGAACCTATCGGCACTGGTTTTTGCCTTATAATAGTTGGTGTTTTTTATGCTGCCAGACTTTATCGGATGAAACTTGTAACCATCGGTGATTTTTATAGGCAACGATTTGGACGAGTAGTAGAAATGCTAGTGTCTTTAACTATATGCGCCAGTTATCTTGGATGGATGTCAGCACAGATAGTAGCACTTGGTTTAGTAATAAAACTTATTTTTAACGATGCGATTTGCTTTGAGCTTGCAATGCTGATAGGACTAGCCATAATCATGCTCTATACGATAGTGGGTGGAATGAAATCGTTGGTAGTGATGGATTTCATCCAAATGATATTGATTATAGTGGGGTTACTTGCTGTGGCAGTGTTAGTTGCCGGTCGTTTTGACGGAGGGGCAACTGAAATTATTTCGCATGCTGCGGCAAATAATAAATTTGATTTTTGGCCAGAAACAAATTTTCATGATACACTTGAATTTGTTGCAACTTTTTTGACTCTAGCTCTAGGGTCTGTTCCTCAGCAAGATGTTTTCCAGAGGGTAATGGCTTCTAAAGATGAACGTACAGCAGTTCTTGGCTCCACGATTGGTGGTGTCATATATATAATATTTTGTTTTGTGCCGATTTTTATCACATACGGTATTTCATTATTATCCCCAGGGATTTTTGAGCAGACGTTAGAAGCTGGAGGTGATCAGCAAAGGATTTTAGTAGACTATATATTTAAAGAAACTCCGGTGTTCTTACAAGTTCTGTTTTTTGGAGCTTTACTTTCGGCTATAATGTCAACTGCTTCCGGTACTCTGCTTGCTCCTTCAGCCTTGCTTGCGGAGAACATACTAAAAGATTCTCTGAAGCTTACGGATAGAGGGATCGTTTTAACATCAAGAATTGGAGTGTTTGTTTTTGGATTTTTAGTATATTTCTATTCCTACTTAAATGTAAGCGCAGGAGTTACCATATTAGAGATAATTAAAGGAGCATATCTTGTAACTTTATGTGGAGCATTTGTACCTTTAACATTTGGCGTTTACTGGAGTAAAGCAAATAACCACGGGGCAATATTATCTATTATTCTAGGTGTAGGTACGTGGGCAATACTGACTTTTCTTGAGGAAGATTATATACCGCCTCAATTAATTGGCCTTCTAATGGCTACGATTGGTATGATAGTAGGCAGCCTATCCTCAAAGTATTGGAAAAAACTAAAGACTAGCTCTGCATATTAATTGATTAAACCATAAAAAATAGTTGATTAATCGGCAAAATTAGTTCATATTGCTTTCCTAGGGGCGATTAGCTCAGTTGGTAGAGCATCTCGTTTACACCGAGACGGTCGGCAGTTCGAGTCTGTCATCGCCCACCAAATATTTTCCGTTTGCATTATGAGAGGTCTTAATGGTAAAAACTAATGCACACAAATTTGTTTTTGTTTTCTTAGGTTTAGCCATTACACTGGCTATTTTTTTGTTAGTTAAACCTTCTCCAGTATCCATAAAAAGCTTAGCAAGTTCCGTAGCTGAAATAAGCACGTTAAAATAAAACGTTAGGAAAAGCATTGAAAATAAGAGAGGCCACAGATAAAGATACCCCCGCTTTATTACCATTACTTGATGAACTTGGATATCCTGTATCATTTGAAGATTTTAATATAAGGTTTAAAAGGTTTTTGCAAAACCCAGGATATGGAGTGGCGTTATGTGAAATGGACAAACAGATTGCAGGATTAGTGGCTTGGTCTAGGAGCAGTCTTTTTGTTTCAGATAGCACTAGATTTCATATTGAGGGATTGGTAGTTGCTAGTCGCTATAGAGGACAAGGTATTGGAAAGATGCTTATGAAATTTGTCGAAGATATTGCAAAGGAAAGCAGCCCTGCTATTATTGATCTAACGTCGGGATTAAGACGTGCAAAAGCTGGTAGCCACGAATTTTATAAGAACCTTGGCTATAAAAACGAAGGATATATGGCCAAGCTATACTTGAGGAAGGAGTTATAATGGTATTTATCAAAATATTATAAAAATTAGCGATTCTCTCCATAAAAATAGCTATACCATTAGCCAATAAAAATTTTATTTTTTTATTAAAGCTAATCATGCTTTTCTTAGTGTTTATGTGCGTTAATTTAAACGGTGTAGACCGGTGAAAAAGAAAACTTCTATAAACATTACTCAGGAATACCAACATCCTGGGCTTTACGATTGTGAGTATGGAAATTTCACTGAGGATTTTGATATTTTTAGTAGCTATATTAATTCTGGACAAGTATTAGATTTAGCTTGTGGTACTGGAAGACTTACTATTGAGCTTGCCAAAAGAGGATTAGAATGTGTAGGAATAGATAAAAGTGTATCCATGTTGTCTATGGCGCAGGCAAAATCTAAAGCCTTAGGATTTGATATTTTCTACTTGCAAGAAGATATAAGAAAGTTTCAGCTAGAGCAAAAATTCAACCTTATAGCCATGGCAGGTAATAGTTTTCAGGCGTTATTGA
The DNA here is from genome assembly GCF_029982035.1 of Candidatus Megaera polyxenophila. NCBI lineage: Bacteria > Pseudomonadati > Pseudomonadota > Alphaproteobacteria > Rickettsiales > Rickettsiaceae > Candidatus Megaera > Candidatus Megaera polyxenophila. Next base: position 553,294 of record NZ_CP104166.1, on the reverse strand, counting down.
ACGAATCCGACCAAAGGAGTTGTTTGGCTTGTGTAAGCTGGCATCTGAAAAGATGCGGATTTTTTATTTTTAATACACGTAATACTGTGGCTGATGAAATGAAAACTTCAAGGGAATTTGAATACTGGCATGATTTTCTAGATGCTAATGGTAATAGAGTAAAGGTTTATGGAACGCAACATTATGATTCTTTCAATAATACTGTCTTATATACCACCAAAAGAGTATGGCAAACTCATCATACTCTAAGTAAAATTACTCTTAAATTTACAAATTTTCCCACCTTATTACATCTTTTAAATCAGGCAGGGTTTGAAATATTAGAGGTATACGGAAGTTTTTCTAGAGAACCATTTGATTCTAATAATTCCAAAGACATAATTATTGTTTCCAGGAAGAAATTGTAGCCTCAATAGTATTGTAAATTTTTCTTTGCAACACCAATCTTAATAATTACTAACATAAACATATTTTCTTGTATTGCAGTATAAGTTTTTTGTTACACTAATTTTAAGTGTACAATTAATAAATAAGATAAATTAATGACTAAGACGGGGAATTCTGAAAGAACTACTATTCCTGCGAAGGAAAGAACAGCTAAAGATCATGCTAAAGCTGTAGGTAATGGTCTATTAGGTGTGGGGGAGGCGCTATTGGGGGTAGGGATAATGGCTGGTACCGTAGCTCTTGTCGTAGTTAGTTTTGGTACTGCTTTAGTGGGACCAGGGGTTGGTGATCTTTTTGCAGCTGGAGCTTCTCTTACAGCCGACGGTGCTAGTAGAGTCAGCTCTCCTTATGGTAATAAACCACAACAAACACAACCTGTTTCCCAAATGGATGAAGAAGAGAGAAGGAAATTAGAGCAGGCCAAAGCGTTATCCAGATCACAAACTCGTGAACAAACAACTGCTATAGAACAAGGGCAATACGCCGGTAAATCAAATCCTGCTGGCGCTAAACAGACCCAAATGTCCGTACCAATAGCTGTAAAAGGAAGCCAAGTTGTTCAGTCACCGCGGCCTAAAGAATTTGAAGAAATGCCTCCTCCAAGGGGTATGGGAGCTGAATTGTTGCACAAAATTAAAAAGAATCCATGGAAAACTTTGGGAACAGCGTTGCTTGCTACGGCATTTCCAGCTGGTACTGTCATTGCTGGGGCTATTGCTGTTGGAGTGGTAGCAAAAAGCGGTTACGATTCCTATTCTAATAAGAAGGCAAGCCAAGGGAAAGCTGATTCACCTACCCCAAGAGGGATGGGTGCTGAACTGTTACATAAAATTAAAAAGAATCCATGGAAAACTTTGGGGACAGCGTTGCTTGCTACAGCATTTCCGGTAGGTACGGCTATCGCCGGTGCTGTTGCTGTGGGGGTGGTAGCAAAAAGTGTTTATGATGCTCATGTTAACAAGAAGGCAAGCCAAGGGAAAGCTGATTCACCTACCCCAAGAGGGATGGGTGCTGAATTGCTGCACAAAATTAAAAAGAATCCATGGAAAACGGTAGGAACAGCACTGCTTGCTACGGCGTTTCCAGTAGGTACGGCTATTGCTGGAGCTGTTGCTGTTGGGGTGGTAGCAAAAAGCGGTTATGATGCTTATGTTAATAAAAAAGCTGCGGCCACTATTAACCCTTCTGGTTATTCCAGCAACCCGTCTCAACCGGTTACCCATAAAAAATTATATGAACCAAAAATATCACCGCCTTCTACCCCTACTAGAAATCAAACTCATAACAAAAGTAGAAGCGGTATTCAATGACACCTTCCTAGTAATTCGCCTCTATTTACTTATCTCAAGTATTCCCAGACGTTTTTTTACTTTCGTTATTGCTTGCATCCAAACGTGCAATTTCAACTACTTTATCAAGATCTGTCTGGCTGCATATTCCAAGAAATACAGGATCACGCTGACGTATATTAGCCATATTCCAATGAGTGCGATTACGTACCGCATCTACTGTAGATTTTGTTGTACCGATTAGTTTTATTATGGTAGAATCTCTAATTTCAGGAAAGTTTTTTATTATCCAATAGATAGCATCAGGTTTATCCTGGCGTCTTGCGATAGGGGTATATTTAGCGCCTTTCTTCTTCGCCCTGGAAACTGTTTCGTAAGCATTACTCAGTTTTAACTGAAGTTTTGCATTGGAATCTTTACAACACCTTTCTATCTCTTCTTTATTCAATTGACCAGAAGTTATTGGATTATCCGCTATGACTCCCACTGCAACTTCTCCATCAGCAATGCCTTTGACTTCAAGTTCGTGCATACCGCAAAAATCAGCTATTTGTTTAAAAGTTAAAGTAGTATTATCAATAAGCCATATGGCAGTAGCTTTTGGCATTAAGGGAAGCTTTTTATTTTGTGTCATAGGTTCATTCCGTGCTTTTCCGGTTAAATATTGCTGCTGATTTGATTTAAGAAAATACTCTTTTTATGGAATAAAGTCAATTGCTCATCTCTAACCGGTATTGATCTATAAATATCCTATTTAAAAAACTATAATTTTTTTAAAAATTTGCTACAATAACGGCTCACAGCGGGTTATTAAATTGTTACTTAAAATAATTATGAAAACAATATTTTTTATTAAAATGCACGGCCTGGGTAATGATTTTGTCATTATTGAGGATTCCTTATTAGCTGATATTAAAGATATAAAAAGTTTTGTAATTAAAATTGCATGCAGGCATATTGGTATTGGCTGTGATCAATTTATAACTTATAAAAAAGATAATGATTCTATTTTTATGAATATCTTTAACCAGGATGGTTCAAAAGCTAAAGCTTGCGGTAATGCTTCGAGGTGCTTATCTCGTCTAATGTTTGACCGGTATGGTATTAAAAATACAACAATAAAAGTAGAGGGTAAAGAGATTACAGCCGAGTATTCCGATCCAGATAACATAACTGTCAATATGGGGACGGCAAATTTTGCTACAGATTGGATGCCCTCGCAGGAAAAATTATGGGAATTAGCTGAAAAATACAGAATAGAGCCAAAGGAAATGGTGTGCGTTGATATAGGAAATCCCCATCTTGTTATTTTTAGCAAGTTAGGTGATAAAGATAAAAAAATCTTTGGTAAAAATTTGCAGAAAAATGAATTATTTATTAATGGAGTAAATGTAAATTTTGCTCAAATCGATGATGATACTATAATTTTAAAAGTCTGGGAAAGAGGCACTGGTTTTACTATGGCTTGCGGAAGTGGTGCGTCTGCTAGTTTTGCAGCGGCTAATAAATTGGGGTTTGTGGATGATGAAGCAAAAGTCGCTTTTGAGCTTGGTACTTTAAAAATGAATAAAAAGAATAATCAGGTTTTGATGACTGGTTCTGCCTCATACGTTTTTGCAGGAGAGTATTATTATAATGGTATGGACCTACCCTAGTATACAGAATCTATAACAAATGTTATTGTTCTAGAATAGGAAATGAATCCTAAACAACAATAGAGAGGTCCACATGACAAATATTACTACAATAGGTATTGATATAGCAAAAAGAATTTTTCAGTTTCATGGTGTAGATAAAAATGGCAAGACTGTGTTGAAGAAAAAACTAATGAGGGATCAGGTATTAACTTTTATAGCTAATTTACCTAAATGTTTAGTAGGTATGGAAGCTTGTGGAGGTGCTAATTATTGGGCTAGAGAAATTAGCAAACTAGGGCACGAGGTAAAATTAATGGCGCCACAATTTGTAAAGCCATATGTAAAAACTAATAAAAACGACCAAGCTGATGCAGAAGCAATATGTGAAGCCGTATCAAGACCAAATATGAGATTTGTTCCGATTAAAAGTATAGAACAACAGGATATCTTATCAATTCATAGAGTAAGGGCTAGATTAGTAAAAAATCGTACTGCTCTTGCTAACGAGATCCGAGGGCTATTACATGAGTTTGGAATCATTATTCCTCAGGGTATAAATAAAATTACATCAAAGTTAACAGAGGTTCTAGACAGCGGGAAATTAAGTCCAATAAGTCAGCAAACTTTCAGTGATTTAAAAGAGGAATTTATCGAGAATGATAAGAAAATAAAATGCTTAGAAAGTAGACTAAAAATAATGGCTAGTGAATTAGATAAGTATCAACAAATAATTGCTATACCTGGTATAGGTTTAATTACAGCTACTGCCTTGATAGCATCTATAGGGAATGGTAGTTGTTTTGAGAATGGTAGGCAATTATCCGCATGGCTTGGATTAGTGCCAAGACAAGCTTCTAGTGGTGGTAAAGAGAAGCTGCTTGGAATCAGTAAAAGAGGTGATATATACTTACGTACATTATTAATTCAAGGAGCAAGAGCTGTACTTAATACAAAACTAAGATTTACTACTGAATCACAGAAAGCTAAAAAAGATTATAGCAAATTTGCACAATGGATGTTTAATTTATATGACAGGAGTGGGCATAACAAAACAGTTGTGGCTGTAGCTAATAAATTAGCCAGAATTGTATTTGCAGTGCTAAGCTCAGGTAACGATTATGTAGAGAATAAAGTGTGTAGTTAGGGGTAAGTGACATGGTGTTATTTACTCAAGTAGCTACTATAATTTCAGGAATATGCGAGAGGTGATAAACATTGATGGCAAAATAAGACAAATCTTATACTTACAAAAAAACTGTTTTACTCATGGGCTCAAACACGAAGCCGATATTATGATTATGTTAAGTTTGTAAGTGGCGAATTTCCATCAGGGCTGTAGAGTAAATGATTTAATAGAACTATTTACTTAACTATAAGTCGGATACATGACTGCATTTTGATTTTTTTGCTATTAATATTATTTATTTCTTGCATTATCGGGGAGGTCCATACATGAGTAAAAACCACGAGGTAATAACTTTTGGCTGTAGATTAAACAGTTATGAAAGTGAGATTATTAGGAATAATTTGACAAAATCGCACCTTACAAATGCTGTAGTTATTAATACTTGTGCGGTAACGAAAGAAGCTGAAAAACAAGCAAGACAGGCTATTCGAAAAATTAAAAGACAAGATCCTTCCAAAACTATTATAGTTACTGGGTGCGCCGCCCAGAACAGTCCGGAAATGTTTGCATCAATGAGTGAAGTAAGTAAAGTACTTGGGAACGAGGAAAAGCTCTCTAGCAGTAATTACTTTATTGATGAAAAGCGTATTGCTGTTAATGACATTATGTCAGTTAAAGAAACAGCCAATCATTTGGTAACAAGTTTTGAAGGAAAGGTAAGGGCCTTTATCCAGGTGCAAAACGGGTGTGATCACAGATGTACTTTTTGCATGATACCGTATGGTCGAGGGAACAGTAGATCTGTACCAATAGGAGTAATTGCTCAGCAGATACGGTTGCTCCTTGCTGAAAATTATCAGGAAATAGTTTTTACAGGAGTAGATGTTACAGCTTATGGAGCTGATTTACCTGGGAAACCTAGTTTTGCTCAAATGATAAGAAGGATATTTTCTCTAATACCTAATTTACAAAGGCTTCGCCTGTCGTCAATTGATGTTGCAGAAATTGATGACGAGCTTTTTAGCCTTTTTGCTCATAATCCGAAGATAATGCCTCATTTTCATATCAGCCTTCAAGCTGGAGATAATATGATTTTAAAAAGAATGAAACGTCGCCATAATAGAGAACAAATTGTAGAATTTTGTAATAAGCTTAGAGCACTTAGGCCAGAAGTATCTTTCGGAGCTGATATTATTGCCGGGTTTCCAACGGAAACTGAAGAAATGTTTGAAAATACAAGAAGACTCATCTCGGAAGCAGGGCTTCAATATTTGCATGTCTTTCCTTACTCCGAGAGGGAAGGAACTCCGGCTGCTAGGATGCCTCAAGTACCTAAACAAATCAGGAAAGAAAGAGCTGCGATTCTGCGAGCTGAGGGCATTCAAGAATTACATAAATTTTTTGCTCAAAATGTTGGTAAAGACGTAAACGTGTTAGTTGAAAAGAATAACATGGCTCATACTGAGAATTTTATCCCGGTAAAGCTTGAGGGTGAGTATGATATGGGTCAAATAATAAAAGCCAAATTATACTCTTTTGAAGCAGAATATATGATAGCAAAGGTAGCATAATGTACAATTTTAAGAAATTTGCCGTTGTCGGTAGTGGTAGTTGGGGTAGTGCAATTGCTGCCCATTTAGCAAGAATACATGAGTCAGTAGTTATATATTCAGATTCAAAAGAAATAGCAGATGAGATAAATAACAAAAAAACTAATACCAGATATCTTGAAGCTGTTACTTTACCAGCTAATTTAGTAGCAACGGATAAAATAGCAGAAATTACGAATTCTGAGGTAATATTTATTGTAGTGCCATCGCACGCATTCGGAAATGTGTTAGAAGAAATGAAAAAGCATTATGTTCCATTAACTACTGTTTTTGTGATAGCAACCAAGGGGGTTTCTTCAAATCCGCTAGAATTGCTTTCCGACCGGTTTAAAGGACATTTTGATAATTCTTTTGCTTTTTTTTCCGGTCCCAACTTTGCTAAAGAAGTAGCATTGGGAAAATTTAGCAGTGCGACAGTTTCTTCTCCTGATCTAGGCCTTGCAAATAACTTAGCTAAAAAATTATCTACACCGAGTTTTGAAATTTCTACTACAGAAGATATTATAACTGTCCAGATATCTTCCCTAGTTAAAAATATGGTAGCAATAAAAAGCGGCATTCTGGAAGCAAGTGGAGCTGGAGAAAATGCTAGGGCTTGGCTTATTACTAGAGCTTTACAGGAGGTATTGCATATTTCTTCTATAATTGGGGGAAAACAGGAAACTCTCCTCGAGCCAGCGGTAGTAGGTGATTTGATTTTAACAAGTTATTCTAAGACTTCTCGAAATACGAAATTTGGATTTGAACTTCATCAAAATAATTATTCTAAAGATTTTATTTCTTCTTATTCAACTTTGGTTGAAGGGCTTGAGGCTACAAAATTAATAAAACCATTTCTTTTAAAATATAATATCAAATTATCAGATTTGCCTATAATCAATTCTGTAGTAGAGGCAGTACAAAGAGTAAAGAGTTAGGATTGCAAAATAATGATTTACAGCCTGATAAAGGAATGCTAAAAGCCCGGCTATTTAGGTAATACGTTTTCAAAATAGCATCTCATTTTATATTTATAAAACTTCTAAAAATCTTGAAGGCATTTAAAACATACAAAATTCAGAGCAAAAATGAGCGGTTCAATTAAGTTATTATATCACTATATTGAAATATAAGAGTTATGGTAGTCCCTTTACCGACAATACTTTTTATATCAAATGTGCCGTTCATTAATTCAACTAGTTTCTTAGTTAAAGGTAGGCCAAGGCCCGTACCTTCATATTTTCTGCTAAGTTTATTATCTAGTTGGCCAAAAGAGGAAAGAGCTTTTGGGATATCCTGATCGCTCATACCGATACCGGTATCTGTTACAGAGATGTAAACTAATTTTTTTAAAACATCTTTTTTTACCGATAAAGTTACTGAACCTTCTGAAGGGGTAAATTTAACTGAGTTTGATAAAAGATTCAATAAAGCTTGTTTTAGCCTTTTTGGATCGGCCTTCATTACTATGTGTTCTTGAGGTAAATCTTCAATTAATTTGACATTGGCTTCATCAGCTCTTGGTTTTACAAACCTCAGGCTTGATAAAGCCAATTTGTTTAGATCAAGATCAATTAACTCTACTTTTAGTTTATCTACTGAAGCTTTTGAAAAATCTAAAATATCATTTATTACACTTAATAGATGCTTTCCAGAATTATTTATATCATTTATATAATCTTTATATTGGGTGTTTTCTAATTTTCCGTAAGTCTCAGATAAAATCATTTCTGAAAACCCGATAATTGCGTTGAGTGGAGTACGTAATTCATGGCTTACATTTGCTAGGAATTGAGTTTTAGCAGAGCTTTCAGTCTCTGCTTTAACTTTTGCTTCCTCTAATTCTCTGTTAGTTTCAAATTGTTTATTAATAATTTTTTGAGCATAGTTTGTGTTATACATAACAATAATAAAAAATACTAACAAGATAAGCCACCTATCGGTGGCAGCTTAAAAGAAGATACCCTTGACCGATAAATATTTATGGAGGATTATAATACTGGTATTTGATTTGTTTTAACTTGAGTTATAAAGACTGAATGTTAGACATACATAAGATAATATATAATTGAGTTATGAGTAACTTGCACTCTGAGCAGCATTTGGTCAATGAATTAGCGGTAAAAACTCTTAAGGCCATTTCTAAAGAGCAAGCAATTCCTTACAGCAGGATCAAAAAGATTTTTTCCGAAGGAGATAAGGAAATAGCCAAGGCTTTCTGGATAATGTTGCGAAAAATATCTCCCAATCATAAGTATAATTCTGTTTACTATTGCCCTGATTGTAAAGAATTTGATTTAGAACGCAAAGGAAGAAAGATTCCTTGGTAAGAAAACATTAACTATAAGTAATTTATGGAAATAGTCGGTAAAGGAATATCTATAAAACATATTTTTCTAGACCGTGGTAATTGGTCTCGATTTCGCTAAAAAATACGGCAAGCTAAGATACGGCATTATTTTCAACGTCACTAAAGTTATATCGTGTGGAACGAAATATTTAGGATTTAAACGTTATAGCTGCCGTGATTGTAACCGCAATAAATCGGTAGCATTCAGCTGTAAAGGTAGGTTTTGTTCTCGTTGTGGTAAGAAACAAACGGATCAATGGGTGAGTAAGGCTAGCAATGTTCTACCAAAAACACGATGGCAGCACATTACATTTACAATGCCGGACTCTTTATGGCCGATATTTTGGCTCAATCGTGATCTGTTTGGATTGATTTCCGGTATTGCAGCAGGAATTATTAAGGAGATAGCTACAAAGAAAAATCTTGTGGTTGGTATATTTACTGCCTTACACACTTTCGGTAGAGATTTAAAACGCAATGTTCATATCCATTTATCGGTTACTTGCGGCGGTATAAATAGCAAAGGCAAGTGGCAAAAATTATTTTTTCCTGCCGAACCTATTAAAAAAATGTGGAGACATAGAGTCCTTGAGTTATTTCGCTTTCAATATATCTCAAGTAATTTGAAGTTGCCGTCCGCATATCAAAATGCTGAGAATTTTAATAACTGGATGAGTAGTTTATACGAAATCAGTTGGTATGTTTATTTACAAAAACCATCGGATGATCATAAACGCAACATAGAATATTTAGGGCGGTATATAAAACGCCCCCTATTTCCGAGACAAGAATAGAAAATTACGACGGAAAGCAGGTAACGTTTAAATTTCTTGATCACTATAATAATACAATTGATCGCATAACTATGCCCGTGATGCAGTTCATAGCTAGTCTGATTATGCATATACCAGATCGTTATTTTCGAATGATTAGGTATTACGGTTTTTTATCTAATAGAACTAGGGGCGTACAATTACCTATCGTATATAAGGCAATTAATCAAATCGTTCATAAGAAAACTAAGCTCATTAGTTGGAGATTAATGATTTGGTTGAATTTTAAAATAGATCCTCTGTTTTGCTATAATTGCAATAAATGTATGAATCTGCGGCAAGTTTATTACGGTTTATCTCCGCCATTGTTATTAATAAGAACCAATGAATTATTATCAACGCCTAGATAACATCATTATGGCGAACACTTCTTTCACGTCTTGGCCACATAATTTGTAAAACTGAACCTATTTTTAGATAGATTCTGGCAGAGATTTTTGTAAAAGTGTTGATAATTTCTAATATTGTGGCTGGTAACTACATATTTATTAAACGAATTTTTAAAAAGCTGATTGATGATTTTTCTGGTTGCAAATTTTGAATTTCCTATACTAAAATATAACAATAAAACTTATAAATATTCTTTTCTCAAGATAAGCAATATTGTTCCACTGATCTGTTATATCAGTTGTAATTTCAACAATACCATCTACGTTAAATTCTCCATTTTCAGAATCAATAATAGGAATATAAGTAATTATATAAGATATTTCATTTTCTAAACCATCTTGATCAGTAACCATAGCTCTCGAAACTAGTATATTTCTAGTTTTACCTCTCATAGCTTCCATTAATGGATTTTTAGCAAAATATGAATTTAAAAAGTATTTGTCTAAAATTAGAATAAATTTACTATATAAATAAGTGCTATCATTTAATTTAACATTTAAAAAGTCGTTAGACTGGCTTTCAATAAATTTTCTACCATTCTTATCGTATAAAGATATATTAGTCTTTAATTCATTGAAAAATTGGGAAGATTTTTTAGCAAATTGGATAAAATCTTGATCGGTCATTAACGATTCAAAATTTCGGTTTTTTAGTTTAAGTACGGCGCTTTTATTATTAGCCCATATTTTATAGTATAGGAATTTCAAAATTTGTAACCAGAAAAATTGTTAATCAAAACTTTGAAAATTCGTTTAATAAAATGTAGTTACAAGCCACAATATTAGAAATTATCAACACTTTTATAAAAATCTCTGCCAGAATCTATCTAAAAATAGGTTCAGTTTTACAAATTATGTGGCTAAGACGTGAAAGAAGTGTTCGCCATAATGATGTTATCTAGGCGTTGATAATAATTCATTGATTCTTATTAATAACAATGGCGGAGATAAACCGTAATAAACTTGCCGCAGATTCATACATTTATTGCAATTATAGCAAAACAGAGGATCTATTTTAAAATTCAACCAAATCATTAATCTCCAACTAATGAGCTTAGTTTTCTTATGAACGATTTGATTAATTGCCTTATATACGATAGGTAATTGTACGCCCCTAGTTCTATTAGATAAAAAACCGTAATACCTAATCATTCGAAAATAACGATCTGGTATATGCATAATCAGACTATTAACCCACCAATTAAATACCCGACTTAGGCGGCATATTTTACTTCTTTCGCCTGAAATAATCTTTTGATATGTTCTGGGTTATTTTGCAGAGTCCTTAGGTAAGATTTTAAATTCCCTTGGAGTTCAGATTTTGTAAGAGGTATATGTTTCCTATTTACATTTCTTTTTAAATCGTTGTTTAAATATTCATCCGGATTATGTTGCGGAGTATACGGAGGCAGAAAAAATAAAGAAATTTTCTTTTTATGTTTCCGAGTCCATATTTGTACTTTTTTGCTATGATGAACCTTGAGATTATCTAGGATTAAGAAGATTTTTTTCTTGGAGTATTTTACCAACCTCCGTAAAAATTCTATAAATACATTTGTTTTTAGTGTCTCTTCGTACAGCATAAACCTTAGCTTACCGTTATTTGTAACAGTGGATATCATGTTTATACTAAATCTCTTCGATTTATGAATCACAACAGGGGTTTTTCCTTTTAAAGAATAGCTTTGTAATACCTGACACTCTTGTTTTATCCCTACTTCGTCGCACCAATGTATTTCTGCCTTTTCATATTCTGCTTGCTTGGCTATTGACGGATATTCTTCATCTAACCAAAATTGAACCCTTTTGGGTTGCTGCTCATATGCTAACTTCTTTGGCTTTTGTGCAGTATACCCCCATCTTCTTAAATATTCGCCTATTGTACTTAGGGGAAGAAAAAATCCACAATGTTTTTTGATGAGTGCATTAACTGATTTTCTTGACCATAATGCTGATTTGATATTGTGATCTTCTGGTCTAGAGATATTTACGTACCCTTGTATTATTTTACTTTGATCTTCGGTTATAAGCCTTTTCTCTCCTATCTTTCTACCTCTTAACTTCCCACTAATTGCGTACTTGTCGCCTCTCTTTTCCCTCCTTACCCATTCATTTACTGTCTGGCGACTCACTCCTATTAATTCACCTACCGACGATTGACTCTCTCCTCTTTTTACTAGTTTTAGAGCAATCTTTCTCATCGACGCTTGTGCGCTTATTGATAATTTCCTAAAATCTTCACTTTTTGACATTATTGCATTATACAAATTCCTTCCTTCTTGGCAATAGTTATGTCGGGTATTTAATTGGTGGGTTAATAGCTATGAACTGCATCACGGGCATAGTTATGCGATCAATTGTATTATTATAGTGATCAAGAAATTTAAACGTTACCTGCTTTCCGTCGTAATTTTCTATTCTTGTCTCGGAAATAGGGGGCGTTTTATATACCGCCCTAAATATTCTATGTTGCGTTTATGATCATCCGATGGTTTTTGTAAATAAACATACCAACTGATTTCGTATAAACTACTCATCCAGTTATTAAAATTCTCAGCATTTTGATATGCGGACGGCAACTTCAAATTACTTGAGATATATTGAAAGCGAAATAACTCAAGGACTCTATGTCTCCACATTTTTTTAATAGGTTCGGCAGGAAAAAATAATTTTTGCCACTTGCCTTTGCTATTTATACCGCCGCAAGTAACCGATAAATGGATATGAACATTGCGTTTTAAATCTCTACCGAAAGTGTGTAAGGCAGTAAATATACCAACCACAAGATTTTTCTTTGTAGCTATCTCCTTAATAATTCCTGCTGCAATACCGGAAATCAATCCAAACAGATCACGATTGAGCCAAAATATCGGCCATAAAGAGTCCGGCATTGTAAATGTAATGTGCTGCCATCGTGTTTTTGGTAGAACATTGCTAGCCTTACTCACCCATTGATCCGTTTGTTTCTTACCACAACGAGAACAAAACCTACCTTTACAGCTGAATGCTACCGATTTATTGCGGTTACAATCACGGCAGCTATAACGTTTAAATCCTAAATATTTCGTTCCACACGATATAACTTTAGTGACGTTGAAAATAATGCCGTATCTTAGCTTGCCGTATTTTTTAGCGAAATCGAGACCAATTACCACGGTCTAGAAAAATATGTTTTATAGATATTCCTTTACCGACTATTTCCATAAATTACTTATAGTTAATGTTTTCTTACCAAGGAATCTTTCTTCCTTTGCGTTCTAAATCAAATTCTTTACAATCAGGGCAATAGTAAACAGAATTATACTTATGATTGGGAGATATTTTTCGCAACATTATCCAGAAAGCCTTGGCTATTTCCTTATCTCCTTCGGAAAAAATCTTTTTGATCCTGCTGTAAGGAATTGCTTGCTCTTTAGAAATGGCCTTAAGAGTTTTTACCGCTAATTCATTGACCAAATGCTGCTCAGAGTGCAAGTTACTCATAACTCAATTATATATTATCTTATGTATGTCTAACATTCAGTCTTTATAACTCAAGTTAAAACAAATCAAATACCAGTATTATAATCCTCCATAAATATTTATCGGTCAAGAGTATCTTCTTTTAAGCTGCCACCGATAGGTGGCTTATCTTGTGTTTATATATTTCAGCAATCCTAGCATTTTGGTCGGAAATTTGCTTAATTACAACCTCTTCTATCATGAAGTATCTATATAGCACTATGTTTGCTATTATGTTTAAAAATAACCCAATAAATGATAATCTAATTATATGTTTATTCTGAATCATTTAACGTTCAAACTATAGTATATTGTTGGTTGAGGTTATTCCTAGCATCTTAAGAATAACAGAGTCCTACTAATAGCTCTAGACTTAAAAAACAATACCAAAAAAATTTCTCTAGAAATGCACAAACAGTTGCAAACTAGTTGTTTAGCCAAAAAAATAATTTTTTAAATTGACTGTTATGCTGTATTAGCATATACCAGGTTAGTACTTTATAGTACTTTAGTAGTCAGTTATGGCTTATTAGGTGTTGTTGAGAATTTTTAAAAGACTATTTAGTTAAGTATGAGCGTATTAAAAATTTTTACAGATTATCGGCATTTGCAAATTTTTATTTTAGCAATTTTTAGCGCAATGCCTCTTGGTATATTATATAGGGTTATTTCAGCGTGGTTAACGGAAGAGCAAATTGCTCTTGCAGTAATAACTACCTTTTCAATATCTAAAATATTTTATTCATTAAAATTCTTGTGGGCTCCTATTATTGACCAGATAAAGATACCAGTATTAGGGAAAATTGGTCATCGAAAAAGCTGGATGATTTTATGCGCAGGTGCTCTAGCTTTTATTTTATTTTCTATGAGTAAAGTAGATCCACAGAATTCCCTTGCCGAATTATACGTTTTAGTTATCGCTCTGGGGGTGCTCTCAGCTACTTTTGATATTATTTTCGACGCTTTTAGGATAGATATTTTAGAAAAGGAAATGCAAGCTATAGGTGCTGCAAATACTATATTTGGCTATAGAATAGGATTAATAATAATATCCTCCGGTGCATTTTATTTCTCTGAGTTATATGGATGGGCAAAAGTATTTTCTATTATAGCCCTGTCATATTTTGCTGTAATCTTTTACATTTTATCGCTGAATGAACCTGTCATAATCCGTGATAAATTTAATGCTTTTTCCCTACATTCTTGGAAAGTGATGACGCTTGACCCATTTATTGATTTTTTTAAAAGGGAGGGGGCAATTGCAATATTACTGGCTATCATTTTCTTTAAGCTGGGCGATGCAATGCTAGGGGTAGTAGCTATGCCCTTTTACCTTGAATTAGGTTTTACAAAAAGTGAAATTGGTTTTGTATCAGGGACATTTGGGGTGTTTGCAACTATTGTCGGAACTTACCTTGGCGGTTACATAATGTACTGTGTAGGCAGTTTTAAGGGAATGATAATAACCGCCGTTGCTCAAAGTATTACTAATGCTTCTTTCATTTGGTTAAACCATATGGGTCATGATATTAATGCTTTTATGGTTGCAATTGCTATTGAAAATGTTGCCGGAGGTATGGGAATGGGAGCTTTAGTCGGATACTTAAGTGTGCTATGTAATAAAAAATTCTCTGCCACGCAATATGCTTTATTTAGCAGTGCTTCTGGCTTATTCAGCCATACCATAGTTATTTATGGGGGGAGCATAGTTGAGCAAGTAGGATGGGATTTATATTTCTTCGGGACAATTATCTTGGCTATCCCTGGCATTTTAATTCTCACATACTTAAAAAATAAATATGAGAATAAATAATTTATTTTGCTGTAAATAACAATGTGTTAGGATAATCTTCGCAAAGGTTGATCTTAAACTGAAAAAATTTTGGAGAGTTGCAATCTTTATGCTGTTAAAATTTAAATATTTTATAGCTATACCTGTTTTTCTAGTTATTTTTAGCCTGCAATTGAATCTATCAGAAGCAGCGAGGAAAAAATCACAAACAAGGGCTAGTGGCCCAGTTCAAACAAGCCTAATAGTCGATGGTAAAACGGGAATGATATTGCATTCCCATAATCAAAATGTAAAGGTTTATCCTGCTTCTCTTACTAAAGTTATGACTTTATATATGTTATTTGAAGCATTAGAAGCCGGTAAATTTTCCTTGAATGATAAATTATATGTATCCCAGAACGCTACGAAAGCTCATCCATCAAAGTTACATTTGAAAGCTGGGGAGCAAATCAGCGTTAGAGAAGCGATTCTCGCATTAATTGTTAAATCTGCAAATGATGCAGCTATAGTTGTGGCTGAAAATGTTGCCGGTTCAGAACAAAAGTTTGCTAAATTAATGAATATACGTGCTAAACAATTAGGAATGAAAAACAGCTTTTTTACTAATGCTTCGGGATGGCATCACCCAGATCAAAAAACTACTCCGATTGATTTAGCCAAGCTATCTATCGCTATAAAAAGGGATTTTCCTAAATATTACGGTTTTTTTGCAAGAACAAGTTTTAAGTTTAAGGGTAAACAAATAAATGGACATAATAGGCTTACAGCTAACTATCCTGGTGCGGAGGGACTTAAAACCGGCTTTACTAATCCTGCTGGGTGTAATTTAATTACGGTGGCTACAAGAAATGGTAAAACCCTTGTAGGAGTTGTCACCGGGAGTAGCAAGGCTATTCATCGGGACAGAAAAATGGCGAGCTTACTTGATAAGCATTTTGGCATAAAAAACGACACTTTAAAAACTAAGAAAGCAGCAAAAAGCAAAATAAAATTAGCGAGTAGTAAAGAGACGTAAAAACACTTGAAGTCTTTATTTTGTTTCAACAAAAATTTTATATAAAAATGGAAAAAGCAAGAGACGGTGCTGCTTTAAACAAAAGTAAAAAAGAAGATAAAATTTTAAGACTCTCTTCAGCTCTAAAAAATAACTTATTAAGAAGAAAATCAAAAAGTAAACCCAGGAAACAAGAGACTCAAAAAGAAATAACATAACCTTCCTGGCTTATTGGATTTTGTTACAAAAATTATATAACCGCATGGGAAGTAGGAAGTATTTAATTTACTTAACGCCAGTTTAGGATAAAAAAGGATGAGAATTGCTCAAATTACGAGGTGTTAAGGTAGATTTTTTAACAGCATAACCAGTAATACAAGCGGGCATGCCTCAGAAAATTAATAAGCAACCTATGCTTTGAATGTTCTAAGCTTATATGGTTTTTAGTACATTAAATATCGAGTCAATTAGTGAGATTTTTATGTAGTTAAGTGGGATAAGGTTAACTACATAAACAAAATTTTATACCCTAACTTCTTTAAACTCTCCAGATTTTAAGTTTCCGAGGTCGTATTTACCGTATTTAACCCTAATCAAGCGGTTTACTTTCAGAGAAAAATATTCAAAAATCTTTCTAATTTCCCGATTTTTTCCTTCAGTTAATATTACCTCAAACCATGAATTTGTTCCACCTTCTGAAATTAATCTGATCGATTTGGGTGTATAAGTTATATTATCAATTGTCAGTGGGCGAGACTTATTATGTATAATATAGGTAATTAAACTTGAAACTTTACCATGTGCGCGTACTTTGTAAACCCTTGCAAAATTGTTTTTCGGTGATTCAAGTTCTTGGGCTAAAGTGCCACTATTTGTAAGCAATAACAGGCCCTCGCTGTTTAAATCCAATCTACCTACGGAAATTACTCGAGGTAAGTAAGGCTTTAAAGCTTCGAAAACTGTGGGTCTGTTTTGGGGATCGTGGTGAGTGGTAATCAAGCCTACTGGTTTATAATACAACCAAAGCCTTGTTTGCTCTATTAGGCTTATTATTTTTCCATCTATCTCTACGACATTTTCTGGAGTAACGGTGATTACTGGAGTGTTTATGGTTTGTCCATCTATTCTGATTCGTCCTTGGAGAACCATTTTTTCAGCCTGCCGTCTTGAACAAATTCCTGCCGCCGCAATAAATTTTGCTATTCGGCCGGAGATAAATTTGCTCATAAATTACACTACAATGTTAACTATTTTTTGTGGAACAATAATAAATTTTTTGATTTCTGCATCATTGATATATTTTTGAATAGCTGGTAGATTGATAACAATCTTTTTAATTTCTTCTTGGCTTGCGTTAACAGAAAAATCATAAGTTGCTCTAAGTTTGCCGTTAATCTGTATAGCTATTGTGTAAGTGCTAACTTGCAACTTTGATTCGTCAAAGCTAGGCCAGCTAGTTTTATATAAAGGAACATCGTTACCGATTTTTTGCCAAAGTTCCTCAGTAATGTGAGGAATAAAAGGGTTCAGTAATTGAATAACAGTTTTAATACCGAAATAACTATTAGCTAGGTCGCCTGATTCCCTAGAAACTTCATCTGAAACATAATTAAATAATTCACGGATTCTGGCAATTGCTTTATTTAAACGATAGGCTAGAATATCTTCGGTAACGTTTTTTATAGTAGCATGAACCTGGCTGTTAAGCTCGTTGTTATTTTTACTATTTGACTCACCTTTTTTTAATAAATTAAATATTCTGTCAGTTTGGGCAGTTAGTTTAGCAATAAATTTTTTACATCCGTCAATTCCAGCATTAGACCATTCTAAATCTCTTTCAGCTGGGCTATCAGAAAGAACAAACATTCTAATAGCATCTGCTCCATGAGTTTCAAGCATGAGATCAAGGTCAATAACATTATTTTTAGATTTGCTCATTTTCTCGAGCTTACCCTCATAAACTTCTTCTCCTGTTATTTTATGAAAAAATTTACCATTTTTTGTTTCAACTTCGCTTGGGTATAACCATTTTCTGGATTTATCCTTATAAGTGATATGTAAAACCATACCTTGTGTTAAAAGATTTTTAAATGGCTCACGAGTCTTTAAATATCTGATATCAGCCATGGCTTTAGTAAAAAACCTAGCATAAAGTAAGTGTAGTATGGCATGTTCTACCCCTCCTATATACTGATCAACAGGCAGCCAATAATCGCAGCTTTTTGTGTCAACCATTTCACTGCTGTGAATATTACAAAAACGAGCAAAATACCAAGAGGATTCAAAAAAGGTGTCAAAAGTATCGGTTTCCCGCGTTGCTTTCCCTTTACATTTAGGGCAATCTGTATGTTTCCAGGATGGATGATGTTCAAGAGGATTTCCTGGTTTTTCGAAGTTAACATCTTTAGGTAGCTCTACCGGTAATTCGTTAATTGGAATCGGCAGAGTACCACATTTTTCGCAGTAAATTATAGGAATAGGGCAACCCCAATATCTTTGTCTAGATATCCCCCAGTCTCTTAGGCGGTAGTTAATTTTGCGAGTGCCAATTCCAAGTTCTTCAAATTTGTTTATAACTTTTTCTCTTGCGTCTTTTACTGTCATACCAGTCAAAAATGAAGAATTAATTATTATATCGTCTTCTTTGTAAAGGTATGCTTTAGAAGTTAAATCAATATAGCCGTCTTTAGACGTAGCAATTTGTCTTACAGGTAAGTTTTTTGTGTTCTGGCTTAGCTCAAAGTCTCTTTGATCATGGGCAGGACATCCATAAATTGCACCACTGCCGTAATCCATTAAAACAAAGTTTGCAATTATAATCGGTAATTTAATATTTTTATCAAAAGGATGAGCAGCAAATAAACCGGTAAATACAGCTTCTTTTTTAGCTTTTTCTATATCAGACTCAGCTGTAGAATTATGGATACATTTATCAATAAATTGTTTTATTTCATCAGTCTGTTTAATGTTCTCAATAAATGGATGGTTATAAGCTAGTGCTACAAATGTTGCCCCAAAAATTGCTTCCGGTGTGGTTGTGTATACTTCAATTTTTTGGTCACTATCTGCTACATTAAAGTAGAAATTAGCACCTTGGGATTTATCAATCCAGTTTTTCTGCATTGTCTTGACCTTATCAGGCCAACCATCTAGACTATCAATATCTTTTAATAATTCTTCATTGTAGTTTGTAATTTTTAGAAACCATTGTTTCAGATATTTTTTTTCAACTAATGCTCCCGATCTCCAGCCACGTCCATTCTCTACCTGTTCATTAGCTAGTACCGTTTGATCAACAGGATCCCAGTTAACAATAGATTCCTTCTGGTAAGCTAATCCTTTGTTTAATAAATCAATAAAAAACTTTTGTTCATGCTTGTAATAACTTGGATCACAGGTAGTAAGTTCTCTTTTCCAATCATATGAAAGCCCAATAGCTTTTAATTGCTTTCTCATTACGTCAATATTAGAGTAAGTCCAGGTTTCAGGATGTAATTTGTTAGTAATTGCTGCATTTTCAGCCGGCAGACCAAAAGCGTCCCAGCCCATAGGATGAAGAACATTATAATCCTTAGCCCTAAAAAAACGTGCAATTACGTCTCCAATAGAATAGTTACGCAAATGCCCTACGTGGCATTTTCCTGAAGGATAAGGCCACATTTCAAGAACATAATATTTAGGTTTTTGGGAGTTATTGTCTGAAACAAAAGCGTTGCCTTCATCCCAGGCTCTTTGCCATTTCTCCTCTATTTCTTTGATATTCATAGGAATATATGATTATTTATCTGCCTGGTATAAAGCTCTTGCTTTTCTAATTATTTTATCTTCTAGAATACTGCCAATAGCAGACTCTTTATATTCTGTTGACCATTTATTCCCGATTTTGGTACGCTCATAGGCTTTCACGTCTACTGCTTCAGAACTTATCACTTCATCCTTAATGAAAACATTAATTTTAAATTGAGTATTAGGTTGTCCTTTAGGGCTATACCATTCAGTAATTATTACTCCACCAATACTATCTGCTGAAGTTAAAGGTGCAAAATCAAGTACGTCTAGGGCTGCCTGGTAAAGGTACTTGTTTACATTACCAACCTTTGATTTTGTGGCAGTACTTTTGGTTTTACCTGGCCTAAAAACAAGTCCTTCTCCTTGAAGTAGAGAACCCATCTCGTCCATCTCTGTCTCAACCCTTGATTTTGGATAATCTCCGGCTAAACTAGAAGTTATATATGCTAATAATACAAATAAGAATGAGAAAGACTTAAGTTTCATAGTGATAAATAAATTATAATTTAGTATATTTTTTGTTTGCATTAATATTAGGAATATAATGTTTTTTATAAATAATACAACTAAAAATGGGAAGAAAAAAAATAGCAGTATTATTATAAATTACTTATTAATTCCTTTGAGCGTATTTTGATCATCTCTACTCCTGGTTGGTTAAAAGGGTTAACTCTTGTTAAATGACCAATTGTAATTGTTTCAAGCATTAAGTGACATACCATTGCTCCAAAAGCTTCTGATGATAATTCTTTTAAAATAATGCTTCTTATAGGTAGCTTTTTCAAGCTAAGAGCATTGATGGTTGCAGTAAAATTTGCTTTATTAATATCAGAGAGTTCTTTATGAGCTAAATATCCGAATTTATTTAAATTGATTGTCTTATACTTTCCTACCTCTGAGTTAATCTTCTCTAGATAAAAGAAACTAAAAAATTTATCTTGTGGCCCTTCTAAATATAGTTGCAGCATACTATGTTGATCGTTTGGTCCTAAACCTTTTAGAGGTGTATAACCTTTACCATCCTTACCTAAAGATTCCCCAATAATTTGGGAATACCATTCTAAAAATGGCAAAAACCTTTGGAGATAACCAATATTTACTAATGTGTTTTTATTGGAATAATATATAGAACTTGCACTTAATATGGGTGTGCTTTCTGCCAGATTAGAGCAGAAAGCATCGATAACCTTGTTTGCGCCGGAAATATAAGATAGCATATCAATGCCTGCGATCAGCCCAATTAATAGAGAAACAGAAGAAAGCCCAGAATACCTTCCACTAATTCCTTCTTGATGAGGAATGAGAGTAGCTCCTATTTCCATAGCTATATCTTTTAATAGGCCGGCTTTAAGGTTAGTAATAAAAAATGATCGCAAGCCAATATCTGTAATGTTATGTTTCTGATATTCTCTCAGTAAACACCCCACCAACGCATTAGTTTCTAAAGTTTCTCCGGAGTTGCTAATTGCGATAAAGGCAGTATTTTTTATCTCTATAATGTCCATGAGATCGGCAAAGAAAAACGGATCAGTGTTATTTAAAAAATGTATTTTGGGGGAATTCTGATCTTGTCCTAGAAAACTTACCAACATCTGAGGATTAAGAGTTGCCCCTCCCATACTAATAACAATTAGATCAGAAAACCTATTTCTAATCTCACTTGCTACTGCAATAAGGTTTTTAAGTAAATCCTGTGGTTCATGCTTTTTGAAAATCTGATAGTAGGAGTTACCAGATTCTATATTATTTACTATTGTCTTTGCCGTCGAAGATAATAAATTATTGTCTTGTTTCCGGGAATCCGAGTTATAATATTTTATTTCGTACATATTTTGTGCTATTTTGTGGGTGATGTTATATTAAAAAGTACAGCAAGAATTATTATCTACCTAATTTAAGTTTTTTTAGTAGCCAATTTACATTAATTCCAATTTCTTTAAAAGCAGTTTCCCACTTTTCTGCTTGCTGGATAATTTGAGTATGAGGTGGGAATTGATCATTAGTAGCAATTATCACTCTATTGTTGGAAGTTAAATTGGTAATACTGTTAAAAGTGTTCTTATAGAGTTGACTCTAATCGATAACGTTTATTTTTTTTACCAAAACCATTAACACTTACTGTACCTGTTTTGGTCAAAATCCTCTTGACATTAGAGACAAAATCTAAAGTGAGGAAAGATGAGGGAACATAATCCTCTGTAAAAGCATCAATAAATATTAAATCATAGCTCTCAGCTGTTGCTTTTTGAACAAATTCAAAGCCATCTTCAATGAAGATCTTAACATTACCGGTTGGTTTGAACAAGAAATAGTTTTTGGCGATAGCGGCTACCTCTGGATCAATTTCTACAATATCGATTTGCGTGCTAGGCAACAATTTAATCAACGCATTTGGTAAACTTCCGCCCCCAAGGCCTATAATGAGAATTTTTCGTGGATTTGGTTTAAAATATAAGGTAGCGAGCATCATTTTAGAGTAATCAAAAACTAATAAATCTGGATTATCTAGTTTTATACAACTTTGATGGATATTGGTTGGGGGTTTTAGAAACGATAAGCATCGCTCGTTATTCGTTTCATATACCCACTTTGAGCCGTAGTTATTTGCGGTATTGTATATGATGGATGATGCTGTAGTTATTGCTAAGTCATAAGATATCAATACTATTAAAGCTATCCATGACTTGAAATTCATAGTAATGATTGTTGTAATATCAGTTTGTACTTATCACACCATGGCTGGGACGAGAGGGCTCGAACCTCTGACCTACGATACCAAAAACCGTTGCTCTACCAACTGAGCTACGTCCCAATTTATGATGCCTTAGTATGCAAAACTTATATCAACAAATTACCTTATAGTCAATAACTCAAATCTCTAAATCCCTATGAACCTAGAATTCTAATTTCAAGCATACGATTCGCTATTTTTAATTAGTTGCTCTTATAGCGCAGTTTTTTTTAAGATATTCAGGATAACTTGCATAATAATTAATGTGTTAAAGTTATATATGGTATCGTTATGTCAGGTAAATTGTTTTAACAGCTTTATCACAGATACTAAGCACTAATGAAAAATTTTTTAGGCAGTTTGTGTATTTATGGCATAATATTAGTTGTTGTGCAAGGAATAGCCCAAGCGGCAGTTAGAGCGGTTAACAATCAGTCCACTATTGATGTTACTGCTACTGTTCAGCCTTCTTGTACAATTTTTGCAAATGATCTTCTCTTTGAAATAACTAATTTTAACAAAAAAAATTCCTATATCGGTAAAACTACACTTTCCTTATTATGTACAAAAGGTACTAGTTTTGCTATTGGATTAGATAAGGGGAGTGCTCCTGGGACAACAATTATAAACCGCAAAATGAAAAATAGAGCAAGTTATTTAAACTACTCTTTGAACTCATTGCGGGTTTGAATTTTTACGAAATAAAACCATTATAGCCTTGTATTTAAAAGGTTTGTAGATATATTGAGTATTCATTAATTTTATTTAAGTAACCAAATAGAATGAGCAGAATTAGACGATACAACAAGCTTCCTACTGTTTTGAGAGAAGATGAATTTAACGAATTTGTCTTACCGCATCTTAAAAAAGGCACACGTGGTCCAAGTAAAAAGATATCATTTTTCAAATTATTTAATTACATTCTTAAACTCATGCATACTGGTTGCCAATGGGAACAGATACCAATAGACAAAAATAAAGACGGCATGCCAGAAATTCACTATACTAATATCTATAATGCTTTTAAGTTCTGGGTTAAGCACGGATGCTTTGATAAGATTTTCGAAGCTTCGGTGGCAAGGTTATTTAAAGCTGGAATGCTTGATACTGATATATTACATGGTGATGGTACTTGTACTTCTGCTAAAAAAGGGGTGACAACTTAGGGTATAATGGTCATAAACACACTAAAGGAGACAAGGTTGTACCGTTTTGTGATAGAAACTGCAATGTTATTGCGCCTTTTGTTACTGCTCCGGGTAATAGGAATGAAGGAATCCTGCTTACTCCTGCAATATCAAACTTAAAAAAGATTGTAAAACTAATAGGTATAGATCTCAAGGAAAGTACCATGAGCTTAGATGGTGTATATAATTCACGTAAAAATCGTAAAGCAATTTTTAATCTTGGCATGACTCCTAATATGCCAGAGAATAAAAGGAGTCGCAAGAAATCTAAGCGAGGAAGAAAGCAAACTTTTTGCCGGAAAATCTTTAAAGAAAGGTTTAGAACGATAGAGAGAATATTTGCCTGGGAAGATAAATTCAAACGGTTGTTACTGAGATTTGAATTCCACAGCATAAACCATTATGCTCTGAAAACTATAGCCTACAGCATGGTTAACCTGCGGCATTTTTGTGGATAACGGCTAAGCATGGATTAAACAAGGTGCGGATGAAGCTAAAGGGAGAATACTGCCCAAATTGCCAAAAATTAAGCAATTTGATTATAAAATCATCAAAAATTCCAATACAAAAGCTGCAGTTCCAAAATCTTATCGACGAGAATAAAAACCCACCCGTTTTTAAACTATGAAACCAGCAATGAGTTCGGAATTAAGGCACTAGCCATAGTAACAACAAGGCTAATAAAGCAGTTAGATAGATATCTCACTCGTTTCATAAAGATCATAGATTACCTCCTAGGTTTTAATAACAATTTAGTACAAATAACTATCGCACCGAAATTGATTACCTAATGGTAATTTACTACTGTTAATAGGAATAGTAAATTTGTACATTAATAATTAAAAAATTCTTTTAATGCGGAAATTGTGTGGTAGAAATGCATTAACAGGGTTAACTACACTATCTATTGTTATAGCCCGGTGTTTCTGTATTTTTAAGGATAACATTCATTGTAACTGATAATTGGTATGATAGTTTATTAGTACCGCTACCCAAATTTACTACCACATTTATACTATCCAAATATTTTCCAGGTGCTGATATTTGCCCCGCAGGAATCTTTGCATAAAGAGTAAAAGTTTGCCTCTCCCCAGTAGCAATCCCTGTCAAGGTGTTTCCTTGGGAATTACCCCACACTAAATTGTTACCAATATCCCTATACAAAGAACTCATTGCTGGTTTCATAGTTTAAAAACGGGTGGGTTTTTATTCTCGTCGATAAGATTTTGGAACTGCAGCTTTTGTATTGGAATTTTTGATGATTTTATAATCAAATTGCTTAATTTTTGGCAATTTGGGCAGTATTCTCCCTTTAGCTTCATCCGCACCTTGTTTAATCCATGCTTAGCCGTTATCCACAAAAATGCCGCAGGTTAACCATGCTGTAGGCTATAGTTTTCAGAGCATAATGGTTTATGCTGTGGAATTCAAATCTCAGTAACAACCGTTTGAATTTATCTTCCCAGGCAAATATTCTCTCTATCGTTCTAAACCTTTCTTTAAAGATTTTCCGGCAAAAAGTTTGCTTTCTTCCTCGCTTAGATTTCTTGCGACTCCTTTTATTCTCTGGCATATTAGGAGTCATGCCAAGATTAAAAATTGCTTTACGATTTTTACGTGAATTATATACACCATCTAAGCTCATGGTACTTTCCTTGAGATCTATACCTATTAGTTTTACAATCTTTTTTAAGTTTGATATTGCAGGAGTAAGCAGGATTCCTTCATTCCTATTACCCGGAGCAGTAACAAAAGGCGCAATAACATTGCAGTTTCTATCACAAAACGGTACAACCTTGTCTCCTTTAGTGTGTTTATGACCATTATACCCTAAGTTGTCACCCCTTTTTTAGCAGAAGTACAAGTACCATCACCATGTAATATATCAGTATCAAGCATTCCAGCTTTAAATAACCTTGCCACCGAAGCTTCGAAAATCTTATCAAAGCATCCGTGCTTAACCCAGAACTTAAAAGCATTATAGATATTAGTATAGTGAATTTCTGGCATGCCGTCTTTATTTTTGTCTATTGGTATCTGTTCCCATTGGCAACCAGTATGCATGAGTTTAAGAATGTAATTAAATAATTTGAAAAATGATATCTTTTTACTTGGACCACGTGTGCCTTTTTTAAGATGCGGTAAGACAAATTCGTTAAATTCATCTTCTCTCAAAACAGTAGGAAGCTTGTTGTATCGTCTAATTCTGCTCATTCTATTTGGTTACTTAAATAAAATTAATGAATACTCAATATATCTACAAACCTTTTAAATACAAGGCTATAATGGTTTTATTTCGTAAAAATTCAAACCCGCAATGAGTTCTTAGTTAAATATTTTTCTATTTTTCCTTTTAACGACAGCATCTGGCTTTTTACAATTTTTTTCTTTTTGCGTTTCATAAAAAACTTACCTCTGATTAAATTAATTTAACTTAAGGTTGATTTAAATATACGAATTATAACCAAAAGTCAATAAATATTAATATAAATTTATAGGTGATAATTGCAGAAGTTTTTCTAGCCTTGAAAATAAATGGAGATTTTGCTAATATGGGGATGTCATAAAGCTTAGTAAATAAATCGATTAATATGTCTAGAAAAGAAATAAATATTACCGCATAGCGTGGGCGCATAAAGTCTTGATTTGTGCGCCGCATGGATAAAACTTTAAATTCATTCGGCACTTTTTAATGGTTTACTAAACCTTGATCTTTAATTTATGGTGACCGAATATGTTAATACTTACTAATCTATCTAAAAATTTTCACGGAAGGTTCGTACTAAAAAATATCAATTATAATTTCCCACAAAATGGTCTTATAGCTCTTGTTGGGGTTAATGGAGCAGGTAAAACTACTCTTTTGAATATATTATGTAACCTGGATGAACCTGATAGTGGTGTTGTGACGCAACCCAAGAACACGCTTATAGGTTATCTTCCCCAAGAACCTAACCCCGACCCCAAGGAGTCAATCCTTATTGAATGTATGTCAGGTAATGAAGAGTTATTCCAAATTATGCTTGATATGAATAAAGCTAATATGGAAATGGCTGAAAATTTTACTAATGAAAAATATGAAAAATTTGAATTTCTGGAAAATCTTTTTCGTAGTAAAGATGGCTATTCATTTGAATATAATGCTGCAAAGATACTTCAAGGTCTAGGTTTTAAAGAGGAAGACTTAGAAAAACACCCTAAAGCTTTATCGGGTGGCTGGAAAATGAGGTTGGAACTGGCTAAAATTTTGATAAAAAATCCAGATTTCTTAATTTTGGATGAGCCAACTAACCATCTTGATTTGCCAACCATAGTATGGCTTGAGGACTATCTAAAAAAATTCAAACGGACGGTACTTTTTGTTTCGCATGATGAATCGTTATTAAGTAGATTGCCTAATATTATTCTTCATTTGAAGGATGGCGATTTAACTGAATATCAAGGTAATTATGACTCCTTTTTATTACAATATGAGTTAAGGGAAGCAAATAAGGTTGCTGAATTAAAGAATATTGAAGGTAAAATAGAAACGCTATCAAGGTTTATTGATCGATTTGGTGCAAAAGCTTCAAAAGCTACGCAAGCCCGCAGTAAAATGAAAATGGTAGCGCGGCTTGAAAGCGATGCTTCTAATATTACAGTCAACAAGGATGATGCAGAAGTTAATATAAAAATCCCCCTTAAACAGAAGAGCGGTAAGGAAGTAATAACATTTGAAGAGTGTGCCGTAGGGTATACTAATCCTCTTGTTAAAAAGCTATCTTTTACAGTCACACGGGGACAAAAAATTGCTATTGTTGGCGCAAATGGGCTAGGTAAATCTACCTTGATTAAAACTATTGTAAATCAAATTCCCTTTTTGGGAGGGAATATGAAACTCGGGCATAATGTAAAGACGGCATATTATGCTCAAGATCAGGCTGAGTATCTTGATATGAAGCAGACGGTTCTGGAAAACTTAAAAGCTTCTAACCCAGAACTTTCAGAAGGTAATGCGAGGGGACTGCTTGGTTCTTTTTTATTTAGAGGTAATGATGTTTATAAGCAGGTAAATATTTTATCAGGTGGTGAAAAGAGCCGCCTAAGTCTTGCTTGTTTATTAGTACAAGAGGCTAACTTTTTACTTCTCGATGAGCCAACTAACCATTTGGATATACTAAGTACCGAAATCTTAAGCGAAGCACTAGCGGCATATGAAGGAACTGTTATGTTTGTCAGCCATAATAGAAGCTTTATTAATGCAGTAGCAACTCATACTCTTGTTTTTTCAAGTAAAGGAGAGGCATATCTCTCAAAGGGTAATATTGATGAGTTGAATCTTTTTGTAAAAGAAACCAGTATTTAGTATAAAATATGTTTCTGTGAGAATACTAGTGAAACTCTGGTTTGTTCATGGTTTTGCGCCATTGTAGCGTCATATAAAATAAGATAAGGCAAATAAAAAGCAAACTTGCAAATAATATGGCAAAATTATTAATAGTATTGCTGTGCAGCGAAGAAATCATGAAACTAACTAACGCAGTAATCATGTAGTACAAAAAGCCAAAAATTGCGCCGGCACTACCTGTTACTTTATAATAATCTTCAAGCGCATGACGAAGAAGCATCGGAACTAATAGGCTATGCCCCATTAGGTGAATAGCCATAGGAGTAAAAATGAGTACGGATACCGTATTTACTGTAGAACTATTATCGATTACAAAGGCACTAACTAAAAGTAATATGCAACCGATTACGCTTAAGACAAGACCAATAGTTTTTACCTTGAAAGTGTTTATTAGCCTTCTAATTAATCTTCTACTAATTATGCTACCTAATAAGTTTGCACCGCTAAGAAAAAGGAATAATCGGCCGTAATCAGAAGGAGACATTTTTAAATTTTCAATAAAGATAAAAGGTGCTTGAATATAAAAGCCAAAACAAATGCCGTTGAACGAGCCGACCATAAATGAATAACTAAGAAGTACTTTGTCTTTTACGGCTACTTTTAAAACGCTAAAAAATCTGTTATTGCGTGCAACCCCAATATAAGCATTAGTTTCTGGTAAAAATTTGATATAAATTAAAAGCAATCCAGTACTTAAAACAGTTAGAAACCTAAAAACGGCTTGCCAGTTTGAATATTCTATTATGTAACCGCCAATAGCTGAGCCCACCGAAGGCACTACTGTCATAACCATAGCAACGCTTGCATACATGTAAGATAATTCCCACCCTCTATATGAATCTCTAGTCATTGCTTGGCCTACAACAGAGCCTACACTAGCTCCGTAAGCTTGCAAAAATCTCAAGCTAATGAAAGTTTCAATATTGGGAGAATAGCTAATTAGCAAAGCTGCAAGAGAATAAAAAGATATACCAAAAAGTACTACTGGTTTTCTTCCAAAAACGTCTGATACTCTACCTAAAGTAAATATTCCGATTGCAAATCCGCAATAATAAGCAGTTGTAGAAAGCTGAGCTATCCCACCGCTCGTATGTAAACTTTTAGCAATGTCCGGTAATGCCGCCGAGTATATAGTTTCAGTTAGTGTAGAAAGAGAAACTAAAAAATAGATTAATATTGGCGGTATGCGTCCTACTATTTTCATAGTTTTACCCGCTTACACATTAAATCTAAAATGAACCACATCGCCGTCTTGCATAACGTATTCTTTTCCCTCTATGCGTAGCTTTCCAAGTTCTTTTGCCTTGACCTCACTACCTATACTAAGTAAATCGGCATAATTAATTACTTCGGCTCTTATAAAACCTCTTTCGAAATCAGTATGAATAATCCCAGCTGCTTGTGGAGCAAATGTTCCGCTTTCGAAAGTCCATGCATGTGCTTCTTTAGGGCCGATAGTAAAGAAAGACTTCAGGCCGAGTAGAGAATAGGCTGATTGAATAATTTTACTAAGGCCGGTCTCTGTGAGTCCCAAACTTTCAAGAAATTCCTGTTTTTCGGCTTCTGTATTCAAGGTAGAAATTTCTGCTTCTATTTTAGAGGAAATAATTACCAGATTAGCTTTTTCATTTCTGGCTTTTTGCTCTATCTGTGCTGAAAAATTATTACCGCTAACAGCTTCAGACTCAAGTACATTGCACACATATAAAACAGGTTTTGAAGTAATTAACTGTAATGATAAGAGATCTTTTTTGGCATATTTATCTGTAAGGGTTCTAACAGGTTTACCTTGTTCCAAAACAGCTTTGCAAGCTTTTAGTAATTCAATTGTTTCAGCAATTTTTTTATCCCCCGATTTTAGTTTTTTCTCATTAGAGGCTATTCTTTTGTCAACTGATTCAAGGTCACCAATGATCAATTCTGTTTCTACTATTTCGGCATCATGAATCGGGTCTATTTTACCATGCACGTGAGTAATATCCTGATCTTCAAAACATCTTAGGACATGGATAATCGCATCTACTTCCCTGATATGGGACAGGAATTTATTCCCAAGTCCTTCTCCTTTACTTGCTCCTTTGACAAGTCCGGCAATATCTACAAATTCAATAAAGGCAGGAATAATTTTAGCAGAACCGGCATTTTGGGCTAGTTTGAGCAGACGCTCATCTGGGACCGAAACAATGCCAGTATTAGGTTCAATTGTGCAGAATGGGTAATTGGCAGCTTCTGCTGCAATACTGGCTGTAAGAGCATTAAATAATGTAGATTTACCGACATTTGGTAACCCAACGATTCCGCATTTTAGACTCATAATTATTTACTTAGGATTATTGTTTTTACTTTAAAACCTTAAGGGTTCTGTTTTTTAAATTGCTTTTTGGTCAAAGTCAAAATATAGCTTTTAATTGCTCATAGTCAAATCATTTTCTCTACCCCTTCGAATAGTTAAGTTGCTCGGAGGGGTGTTTTTAGCCTGTAAGAATACTTTTTTTGATTATATCATTTAACTAAAGTTTTTACTACTTCCGGCGGCATATAATTCTCATCGTGTTTTGCTAATAAATTTTTAGCTTCAAATACACCGTTAACAAAAGTACCTTCTGCTACGATTCCTTGCTTTTCTCTAAATAATGCCGGTAATATGCCGGTATACTCTATTATTAAAGTGTTTTTATAGTCGGTGATGGTAAATCTGATTTTATTGGCGGACAATATTACAACTGAATTTTCTTTTACCAATCCCCCGACTCGAATCTTTGTTTTTGCATTTGTTATCTTTTCAATATCAGAGGGGGGGTAAAAAAACACTATATTATCTTCCAAATTTGAAAGTATAAAATATAGACCTATAGAAGCTATAATAAAAAGCCCAACGATCGAAGCTAATCTAGTGTGAGTCCTTTTTTTCATTTTTTAGTGATCTTAACTCGTATAAGGCCTCTATCAAGATAAAGCCAAGAATAATTAACACGAAAAAATAAGAGGAAGCAATATAAATATGCTGAGTTTGGTATAGACCCATAACTGTTTTAAATCTCTACTTCAGGGGTTTAACGAAAGATTAATATTCTACCCTTTCTGCAAATTACTGCAATAGTTTTAGAGATTTAACAGATAGATTGCGAACTCATTGCGGGTTTGAATTTTTACGAAATAAAACCATTATAGCCTTGTATTTAAAAGGTTTGTAGATATATTGAGTATTCATTAATTTTATTTAAGTAACCAAATAGAATGAGCAGAATTAGACGATACAACAAGCTTCCTACTGTTTTGAGAGAAGATGAATTTAACGAATTTGTCTTACCGCATCTTAAAAAAGGCACACGTGGTCCAAGTAAAAAGATATCATTTTTCAAATTATTTAATTACATTCTTAAACTCATGCATACTGGTTGCCAATGGGAACAGATACCAATAGACAAAAATAAAGACGGCATGCCAGAAATTCACTATACTAATATCTATAATGCTTTTAAGTTCTGGGTTAAGCACGGATGCTTTGATAAGATTTTCGAAGCTTCGGTGGCAAGGTTATTTAAAGCTGGAATGCTTGATACTGATATATTACATGGTGATGGTACTTGTACTTCTGCTAAAAAAGGGGTGACAACTTAGGGTATAATGGTCATAAACACACTAAAGGAGACAAGGTTGTACCGTTTTGTGATAGAAACTGCAATGTTATTGCGCCTTTTGTTACTGCTCCGGGTAATAGGAATGAAGGAATCCTGCTTACTCCTGCAATATCAAACTTAAAAAAGATTGTAAAACTAATAGGTATAGATCTCAAGGAAAGTACCATGAGCTTAGATGGTGTATATAATTCACGTAAAAATCGTAAAGCAATTTTTAATCTTGGCATGACTCCTAATATGCCAGAGAATAAAAGGAGTCGCAAGAAATCTAAGCGAGGAAGAAAGCAAACTTTTTGCCGGAAAATCTTTAAAGAAAGGTTTAGAACGATAGAGAGAATATTTGCCTGGGAAGATAAATTCAAACGGTTGTTACTGAGATTTGAATTCCACAGCATAAACCATTATGCTCTGAAAACTATAGCCTACAGCATGGTTAACCTGCGGCATTTTTGTGGATAACGGCTAAGCATGGATTAAACAAGGTGCGGATGAAGCTAAAGGGAGAATACTGCCCAAATTGCCAAAAATTAAGCAATTTGATTATAAAATCATCAAAAATTCCAATACAAAAGCTGCAGTTCCAAAATCTTATCGACGAGAATAAAAACCCACCCGTTTTTAAACTATGAAACCAGCAATGAGTTCTACGAAAAAGATTTTCCAGAAATTCAAATTTTTCATATTTTTCATTAGTAAAATTTTCAGCCATTTCCATATTAGCTTTATTCATATCAAGCATAATTTGGAATAACTCTTCATTACCTGACATACATTCAATAAGGATTGACTCCTTGGGGTCGGGGTTAGGTTCTTGGGGAAGATAACCTATAAGCGTGTTCTTGGGTTGCGTCACAACACCACTATCAGGTTCATCCAGGTTACATAATATATTCAAAAGAGTAGTTTTACCTGCTCCATTAACCCCAACAAGAGCTATAAGACCATTTTGTGGGAAATTATAATTGATATTTTTTAGTACGAACCTTCCGTGAAAATTTTTAGATAGATTAGTAAGTATTAACATATTCGGTCACCATAAATTAAAGATCAAGGTTTAGTAAACCATTAAAAAGTGCCGAATGAATTTAAAGTTTTATCCATGCGGCGCACAAATCAAGACTTTATGCGCCCACGCTATGCGGTAATATTTATTTCTTTTCTAGACATATTAATCGATTTATTTACTAAGCTTTATGACATCCCCATATTAGCAAAATCTCCATTTATTTTCAAGGCTAGAAAAACTTCTGCAATTATCACCTATAAATTTATATTAATATTTATTGACTTTTGGTTATAATTCGTATATTTAAATCAACCTTAAGTTAAATTAATTTAATCAGAGGTAAGTTTTTTATGAAACGCAAAAAGAAAAAAATTGTAAAAAGCCAGATGCTGTCGTTAAAAGGAAAAATAGAAAAATATTTAACTAAGAACTCATTGCGGGTTTGAATTTTTACGAAATAAAACCATTATAGCCTTGTATTTAAAAGGTTTGTAGATATATTGAGTATTCATTAATTTTATTTAAGTAACCAAATAGAATGAGCAGAATTAGACGATACAACAAGCTTCCTACTGTTTTGAGAGAAGATGAATTTAACGAATTTGTCTTACCGCATCTTAAAAAAGGCACACGTGGTCCAAGTAAAAAGATATCATTTTTCAAATTATTTAATTACATTCTTAAACTCATGCATACTGGTTGCCAATGGGAACAGATACCAATAGACAAAAATAAAGACGGCATGCCAGAAATTCACTATACTAATATCTATAATGCTTTTAAGTTCTGGGTTAAGCACGGATGCTTTGATAAGATTTTCGAAGCTTCGGTGGCAAGGTTATTTAAAGCTGGAATGCTTGATACTGATATATTACATGGTGATGGTACTTGTACTTCTGCTAAAAAAGGGGTGACAACTTAGGGTATAATGGTCATAAACACACTAAAGGAGACAAGGTTGTACCGTTTTGTGATAGAAACTGCAATGTTATTGCGCCTTTTGTTACTGCTCCGGGTAATAGGAATGAAGGAATCCTGCTTACTCCTGCAATATCAAACTTAAAAAAGATTGTAAAACTAATAGGTATAGATCTCAAGGAAAGTACCATGAGCTTAGATGGTGTATATAATTCACGTAAAAATCGTAAAGCAATTTTTAATCTTGGCATGACTCCTAATATGCCAGAGAATAAAAGGAGTCGCAAGAAATCTAAGCGAGGAAGAAAGCAAACTTTTTGCCGGAAAATCTTTAAAGAAAGGTTTAGAACGATAGAGAGAATATTTGCCTGGGAAGATAAATTCAAACGGTTGTTACTGAGATTTGAATTCCACAGCATAAACCATTATGCTCTGAAAACTATAGCCTACAGCATGGTTAACCTGCGGCATTTTTGTGGATAACGGCTAAGCATGGATTAAACAAGGTGCGGATGAAGCTAAAGGGAGAATACTGCCCAAATTGCCAAAAATTAAGCAATTTGATTATAAAATCATCAAAAATTCCAATACAAAAGCTGCAGTTCCAAAATCTTATCGACGAGAATAAAAACCCACCCGTTTTTAAACTATGAAACCAGCAATGAGTTCGCTATGTGGGGATACTGTTTTCCCCATTTCAGATCAAAATCAGATAAGGCGCCCAGGGCTTCATCTTCAGTAACCGAGCCATATACTAACTTTAAATCAGCATCAACTTTCTTCCTATCTTTGTAGCTTACGTATGCTAAGCTGCTCCTAATTTGATGGACGATACACAACTGATGTTCAGTTTCCGGATATACGGCAGCTATAGCTTCGCTCATACCGGTCAAATTATCACTACAGGCTATCAGAATATCTTTCAATCCTCTGTTTTTCATTTCAGTAAAATTATTTAGCCAAAATTTAGCTCCTTCGTTCTCACTGATCCATAACCCTAAAATATCTTTCCTACCAGTTAAATCTATGCCCAAAGCTACATATACCGCCTTGTTAATAATCCTCTTATCTTGTCTTACTTTAACTACTAAGGCGTCAAAATATACAATAGCATAAATCGCTTCTAAAGGCCTATGTTGCCAGCTTCTGACCTCATCCATTATATTATCCGTAACTCGGCTAATTAAGCTCTCACTTATTTCAGCTCCATACAATTCCTGTATTTGCAGCTTAATGTCAGAGACACTCATTCCTTTTGCATACAGTGATAATATCTTCTGATCTAACCCATCGATCCTAGTCTGGCGCTTCGGTACTAGCAGCGGAGAAAATTCAGCATTTCTATCACGGGGTACTTCTAGGTCTAATACTCCGCCTTCAGTAATTATGCTCTTTTTGCCAACTCCATTTCTGCTGTTCTCAGTTTCTCCTCTACCATCCTTGCTATAGCCAAGATGCTCGTCCATTTCTCCCTTTAAAGCCCTTTCAAATAGATTTTTTGTCAACTCTTTTAACATCCCGTCTTTAGCAAAAAAACTTGTTAAATCTGTGTCTTTATCTATTAACAAGTCTACCGCTTGCTTTATTTTTTCTTGATCGCTCTTACTCTTATTTTATAGTCCCTTTGGTGGTGAAAACCTCCATCTTCCAGATGGAAAAGCTTTAGCTTGTCTAATGCGCCATGATGCGGTAGCATCATAAGTCTATGACTTACTATAACAAAAGATCACATTCAGTTTTTTATCATCGTTATCATATAGTATGGATAACGAAATATCGCTATAAGGTACTTACTTACGACATAAAAAAACGTGTTCGGGAACTAGTGTTACAGGTAGCTGAGGAAATGAGTATAAAGATAGAAAATGGCGTTGTATCAAGCGACCATGTCCATATATTTGCAAATATTCCTCCGCATATTAAAATTAGTGAATTTGTTCAGAAAGCTAAGGGAAGATCATCTAAAAGAATACAGGAAGAATTTCCGATACTAAAAAAGAAATACTGGGGTAGACATTTATGGGGCAGAGGATACTTCAGTTCAACTAGCGGTAATGTTACAGATGATATGATTAACGAATATATCAACAAACACACTGACGCTCATGAGACCGACTTTACTTCAAATATTAGGCTAGAATGAGCTTTAGCTTGATAAGCGACTTCTAGTCGCAAAGATCAAACTTTCATCTCTCAGATGAAAGTGGTTGATTCCTATTAAGTTATATTACCCTTAATATAACCTATCCTAGAAATTTACACACTTACTTGTAAAGAACCGGCAAGCCTTTTGCATCTCGTCCTAAGGTTTAAATTGCTCCGTTCTATCCGCTGAGTATATCTTTTACTAACAATGTGCTTTTTGGAGTCTAATAACCTTGCATAGCTCCCACATCCATCAGTAAAGTAAAAAGTAACCTTGAAATTTTCTAGTTTCTTGAGTA
Organism: Candidatus Megaera polyxenophila; assembly: GCF_029982035.1. NCBI lineage: Bacteria > Pseudomonadati > Pseudomonadota > Alphaproteobacteria > Rickettsiales > Rickettsiaceae > Candidatus Megaera > Candidatus Megaera polyxenophila. The sequence goes on along the minus strand of NZ_CP104166.1, from coordinate 517,244 downwards.
ATGATTCTAATGTGCTGTCACACCTTGTGCCAAAAGTATAAGTAACTACTTTTAACGAAATCTTATCCAGAGCATACCAGAGCCACCATTGTTTAGCTTTGTTCTGTACATAAGACCATAGTTCATCTATTTCAGGAGCAATAATTACTTCAGTTGTGTTGATAGAATGATTTACCGTTTCTAATACTAGACTTTTTTAAAATACGGATAACCGTATTGATACCTGCTTTTAATACTCTGACTGTATCCTTAACGCCAGAACCGTTAATTGCCATTTCTACTATCTGCTCCTTTACTCCAGGCTTAGATGCATTATTGATATAGTCCAGCTGAAAATATCGATTGCATTGATTACACTGGTATCGTTGTGGTTTTGAAATGAAACACCCTACCTTTACTACTTCTTCTGTTTTGTCACAATATCTGCACTTAACATCTATTTTTGCCATAACACTTAAAACCTCTTTTGCTATTAGTCTTTAAGCATTCTAGCATATTTCTACCAATCCTGCAAAATGGAGGCATTACCTAATAATTTAAGTTCATACAAATCAAATTTTATTTCCTGTACAATTTATTCTTACAACACTAACTTTCTTAATCCAGAAGTTACTAAACCATTTGTTTTTCGTTACTCATCTATATTGTAGTCCAATAATTAAATTACGAAAATTATAAATTTGTCGAAAACGGTCCACTAGGGCGCACCATCCTTCATTTTTAAGTAATTAGTACATGCCATAAATTACGAAAGGTATATAGCAGGACTTAGTAAGGAATGAAGGTGTCTGCCTGTAAGCTAATTTGTATATTTAGAACGATAATTATGCCTAAAATAAGGTGGTAATTCGTTCCATAAGAAATTTTGGGACAGAAGTAGCAGAACTTTAAAAGGTCAATATTCTAAAATTAACATATCTTTAGTAATTTTAAAATTAGCAAAATCTTCAATTAATGACATACCAAGTAGTGAGATGTCTAGACCTTCTGAGGCCACATGGGCTTCAACGTTATAGAAAGTTTTTTTATGAATGATAAGTTCTTTTATTACCACAGGTGCAGCATAACTAACGCCATTTGCTGTATTATACTTTCTTGTATAATTTAACGCATCAAGTTTGAATCCAAGCTTAATGGCATCTTGTCTAGTTAGTGCTACGTCGCTTGCTCCGGTATCTACTAAAAAATGAATTACTTGATTTTTGCTTCCTACTGCATCTAAATAGAAATGCCCGTTACTTGATCTAGCAATCACGAATTGACCGCTATTATTTGTCCAGCTATAAGAAGGTACGAGTACCGCAATTACCCTTTCTTTTATTGAACTAAGTTCGAATCTAAAAGCATAAACCAGTATTAATAAACAGAAAATGCCAAGCCACAATATTATATTTTTTATATAACCTACCTGTGGTCTGGTAAAAAACATATAACATATATATATTAGCAATATACACAAAAAGAGGATATTTAAAAGCTTATCACTCGCCATGGCTTTATAAATTGTTGTAAAATTTTTGCTAAACTATATACGATATTTTAATTACATGAAGTAAATTTCTCTATAAAAACCCTAATGAGTTTTTAATAAAAGGAAAAAAACTGATTATTAAAGCCACTATAATAAACTCAACTGAACAGAAAAGGACTATAGAGAAAAGAAAAGCCGCCAAGTGACTACTTATTAACAATAAAAACTAATTTATCATTAAGTTAACCCAATTGTTAAGTTGATCTTTGTACAAAGAATATTTCCTGAATTCTATTTTTTCAAATAAAAAAAGACCTAGGGCTTTTTACCCTAGGCCTTAAGCTTTATAAGAAATAAAGTTTTTTCTCTAAAAAGAGTATTAGAGATCAAATCTTACACCAGCTGCAACGTGGTGACCTTTAAGTGAAGGAGCTGAAATGGTACTATCTTTGTTTTTCTTGAATTTACCCATATCTCTGAAGCTATAGGTTAATTCGCCATTTACGCCAGGTGCAAATTCTGTAGCAGCACCTAAATGCACAGCGTAAGCAAAGTTATTTTTCTTTTTTATTTTGTAAGAGTCATCCTCATCACTAATCTTACCACTAATCATTGACATACCGACACCGGCACCAGCGAATACTTTGGCTACGCTTACATCAAATAAATCTACAAAACCATTTACCATAAGAGTATCAGCTTTTGACTTAAGCTTTACTTTCTCTCCGTCTATAGTACCTTTATGTTTTGGGTCAAAGTAGTGATCCCATGTTAGGTCAGCACGTACATTATCCATTACGTAATAACCAACACCTAAACCTAAAAATACATTGTTTTTTGATTTTAGACCTTTAACTTTATTTAATTTATCCCAACCCACTTGGCCTTTTACGTAGAATGTATCTTCTGCTGCGTAAGCACAAGAAGAAGCAAGAGTCGCAACAGTAGCTGCTGCTAAAAGAATTTTTTTCATAATAATCTCCTAATAGTTACTAAATTGTCAAAAACACTAAATGCTTGGTTAAAAACACGCTTTATCAAGACCTTTAGTGTAAATTCCCTCTCGCAGTTTACTAAATTTATAAAACCTATCAAGTATATTTAAAAATAATAAACAGATATTTTGAATCTTGTTAAGATACTGTTGCATTATTACATCAAAGTCTTGGTCTTAAAGAGCCGATTCAGTTGCATTCTTAGCCAACAACAAGCCCGACTCAGATAAATTAAGCCCTAAAACATGGGCTTAATTTTAGCAAAAGTTTATTAATACAATTAGAGTTTTAATTCAATTTTTGCCTTTTCTGCCAGGTCAGTGAAGTATTTTTCAACGATCTCCTTAGACAATTTATTCCTAATCGATTGTTCTGCCTGTTCTTTAGTAGGTATTTGAACAGCTCTTTTGTCTAACATCTTAATAAGATGCCAACCGAACTGAGTTTTTACAGGATCAGAAACTTCATTTTTTTTCAGAGTAAAAGCTTTTCCTTCATATTCAGGTACTAATTGACCTTTAAGCACATAACCAATTTCCCCGCCATTAGCTTTTGAACCTTCATCTTTGGAAAATTCTTTTACTAGATCAGCAAAATTAGATCCCTTATTAAGTTTTTTCTTTATTTCTTTCGCCTGTTCCTCAGTATCTACTAAAATATGGCTTGTTTTCACCTCTTCTTGGCCTTTGAGACTAGCTACTAAAGCTTTATATTCGTCATCAACCATTTTATCGGTAATTTTGTCTTTAATTAAGCGTTCTAGTACCTCTTGTTGAATCATTTGCGTTTCAATTCCTTTAATTTTATTCTTAAATTCCTGAGAATCACGGATTTTTAGCTTATCAGCTTCTTTTTCAAGTAATTTGGAATTAATATAGCCTTTAACTAAAAGTTCTTGAATATTTTTATCGAGCTGGGAAAAACTCTTGCCTTTATTTTCCGGTTGCATTTCAAGTACTGGCTTAAACTGCTGCATTACCTGAGCTTCTGTTACATCCCCGTCGATGTAAGTGGCAATTACTTTATTGTCTTCTGCTAATGCCGGCGAACTTAGCAAAGTTGCTGATAGAAATATTATTGCTAATCTTTTCATAATAAATACTGCTTAATTTAATTAAATAACTTAATATTTGTTTCTAAAAGCTTGACGCATTAAAGTCAATTGCTATTTACAATTTGTTTGATAAATTAATAAAACTGAATATTTTAGATAAAAGTAACAATCCGCAAACCAAATAGATTAAGAAGCAAATGTTTTCCATACTTACCAAAATTTTTGGCACGGCTAATGATCGTATAATAAAAAGACTTCAAAAAGAAATTCACAAAATTAATGCTTTTGAAAATTCTATCAAAAACTTAACAGATGAGGAGTTAAAAGCGAAAACCAGTGAATTTAAACAAAAACTTGCTGATGGAAAAACACTTGATGACATATGTTATGAAGCGTTTGCGGTAGTTAGAGAAGCATCTCGAAGAGTTAGCGGGCAAAGGCATTATGACGTTCAGCTAATGGGCGGTCTAATAATTCATAAAGGAGCTATTGCTGAAATGCGCACTGGTGAAGGTAAGACTTTAGCTGCAACTTTGCCGGCTTATTTAAATGCTCTCCCTGGTAAGGGCGTACATATAGTAACGGTAAACGATTACCTTGCAAAACGTGATGCCGAATGGATGGGAGAAATATTCAGATTTTTAGGCCTTACTGTTAGCGCAGTTGTAGGCGATATGAGCGATTCTGAAAGAAAAGCAGCTTATGATTGTGATATCATCTACGCTACTAATAACGAACTTGGCTTTGATTATCTTCGCGATAATATGAAATTTACTCAAAAATCAAAAGTTCAACGCCCCTTTAATTATGCGATCATAGATGAAGTTGACTCCATATTAATAGATGAAGCAAGAACTCCCTTGATCATTTCGGGACCAGTTGATGACCGTTCTGAATTATATGGTAAAATTGATAAGCTTATCAAACTGTTAACTCCTTCTGATTATGAAAAAGATGAAAAAGTGAAAACTGTTAATTTAACAGAAGAAGGTATCAACAAAATTGAATTAATGTTAGCAGAAAAAGAACTTATTAATCAGCACTCTAGCTTATACGATTTTGATAACTTAAGTTTAGTACATTACATTAATCAATCTTTACGTGCTCATTACATTTTTTCTCGTGACGTAGACTATATTATCAAAGACAGAAAAATCATGATAATAGATGAATTTACCGGCCGAGCAATGGACGGTAGAAGATACTCAGACGGTCTACATCAAGCAATAGAGGCCAAAGAACAAGTACCGATTCAAAATGAAAACCAGACTTTAGCTTCTGTTACATTTCAGAATTATTTTAGAATGTATCCCAAATTATCTGGAATGACCGGAACAGCCATGACAGAGGCCGGAGAGCTTAAGGATATATATAACTTGGAAGTAATATCCGTACCGACTCATAATAAAGTTACAAGGAAGGATCTGGAGGATGAAATTTATGGCACTAAAAAGGAAAAATATAATGCCATAATGAATCTTATAAAAGATTGCTACAAAAGGCAACAACCTGTTCTAGTTGGTACTATAAGCATCGAGAAATCAGAAGAAATTTCCAAAGAATTAACTAAGAATAATATAAAACATAAAGTATTAAATGCAAAAATGCATGAACAAGAAGCCTACATAATCGCCCAAGCGGGGCGATTTGGAGCTGTAACTATTGCAACTAATATGGCAGGTCGTGGTACTGATATTATGCTTGGCGGTAATCCGGAGATGATAATTAAGGAGTTAGCCGAGAAAAGCCTAAATCCGGAACAGCAAGAACTAGAGGCAACCAAGGTAAAAGAAGAGGTAGCACGAGAAAAAGAACTGGTGATTGCGGCTGGAGGACTTTATGTAATAGGGACAGAAAGACATGAAAGCAGAAGAATTGATAATCAGCTTAGAGGTAGAGCTGGAAGGCAGGGAGACCCAGGAACTACTAGATTCTTTTTATCACTAGAAGATGATTTAATGAGAATTTTTGCTTCTGATCGTATTTCTAGCGTTCTTAGGACCTTAGGGTTAAAAGACGGTGAAGCCATTGGACATCCCATGATCAGCCGTTCGCTGGAAAAGGCTCAGCAAAAAGTTGAATCACACAATTATGAAATAAGAAAAAATTTACTACGCTTTGACGACGTAATGAACGATCAGCGCAAAATTATTTATGAGCAAAGAAATGAAATTATTTCCTCCGATGATATAACTGAGTTTAGACTTAATATGACAGAGCAATTAGTTGCAGATGTTGTTCAAAGATATATAACCCCTGGATCTTACAGGGAAGATTGGCCAATAAATGATTTAAGTGCTGAGATTCACAGAACATTTGCAATAGAACTTCTTCCCGAAAAAATTAATGAAGTTGAAGGCAGTGAAGCAGAAATTACGAAGGTTATAACAGAACTTGTTATTAATTTATTTAAACAGAAGGAGCAAGAATATACAACTGAAATAATGAGAGATGCTTCACGATACATTTTGCTTACTACCCTTGATCAAGTATGGAAAGAACATTTACATAATCTCGATTATTTAAGGCAAGGTATTTCTCTAAGGGCATATGGGCAGAAAGACCCTTTGAATGAATATAAGAGGGAAGCTTTTAATTTATTTGAGCAAATGCTTGATCATCTAAGAGAGCTGTATATTCAAAGGCTATGTTTCTTACATATTGATACCGAACATTTGAACCGCCAGTCTATGTTACTTGCTAATAAAGAATTACAGGAAATGAATAAAAGTAGAGTTGATCCAGCTTTGGAAAAATATAATCCAGGAATTAACGCCGAAACAAAAGTTATGCCTTTTAAATCCTATGTAAATCCAGAAGATAGAGATCCATCTAATCCAGAAACTTGGGGTAAAATTTCAAGAAATGAGCTATGCCCGTGCGGTTCTGGAAAAAAATACAAACATTGCCACGGGGCTGAAAGTTAGGATTATTAATATATGCAAAAACTGCAATTAGTTTACGCTCCCAATGCTATTTTCAGAAAAAAGGCATTACCTGTTGAAGTAGTTAATGATCGTGTACGGGCACTCATTGACCAGATGTTCGAAGTGCTGCACATTGAAAATGGAAGAGGCCTTGGCGCTAATATGGTAGGACTTCTAGAACGCATAGTAGTGATCCATATGTGGGAGAGGGATAAGCTTCTTACTTATTCCATGGTTAATCCTGAAATTATAGAATTCTCAAAAGAAACTCAGGTTTTTGAAGAAGCATCCTTAAGTTTTCCTGGAATATCAGCTAAAATTACTAGGCCGAAACAGATTAAAGTAAAATATCTGGATTATAATGGTAATGAACAAATGTTAGAAGCTGATAATTTTTTATCAACAGTTATCCAACACGAAATAGATTATCTGGATGGAAAAATATTTTTGGATTATTTATCTAAAATAAAACGTGATATGTTGATAAACAAGATGAAAAAATATATAAAAAATCATCCTCCTCATATTCATACCCCATTTTGTTCCCATTAACTGCAGTCATTAAAAGAGAAATGGATCAAAAATCTAAATGCGAAGAGAGAAAATAATATTAATTGCCTTATTGCTTTTCTCTATTTAGAATAACCTGATTAAAAATTTATAAAATAATATTTGTTAATTATGGCAGGACATTCCAAATTTAAAAATATTCAACATAGAAAAGGTGCTCAGGACAAAAAAAGAGCAAAGGTTTTTACTAAACTTGTTAGAGAAATTATTACGGCTGCTAAAATTGGGGGCATAGATCCGGCAATTAACCCACGCCTTAGAAATAGCATCTCTGCAGCTAGAAGTCAGAACTTACCTAAAGAGAGAATTGATAGAGCTCTTGCTCAAGCATCTGATCCAACCTTGGGTGATGGTTATACAGAAATAAGATATGAAGGTTTCTTACCAGGAGGAATTGCAATTATTGTTGAAACCTTAACGGATAATAGAAACCGCACAGTATCAGATATAAGAAGCTGTTTTACTAAATATGGCGGCAATTTAGGTGAATCTGGTAGTGTAAGTTTCATGTTTGATCATGTTGGCAAAATTGTTTATCCAGTTTCAGTTGCTAATATGGATCAAATGATGGAAGCAGTAATTGAAGCAGGAGCAAAAGATTTAGTATCTGATGAGTCAGAGTATATTATTTACACTGATATCGAGGCATTTTCCGAATGCCTCGAACATTTAACAAAAATATTTGATACCCCCATTGAGTCTGGCCTTGAATGGGTAGCTCAAAATACCATACTAATAGAGGATGAAGAAAAAGCGACGAAGCTATTTAAATTAATAGATGCGCTAGAAGAGAGTGATGACATCCAAAAAGTATTCGGTAACTATGAATTATCAGAAGAATTATATAAAAAATTTTCCGACCAACACTAATTTTGCTCTAGACAATTAATTAAAGAATAAATTATTTTTTGGGATAGTTAAATAGTAAGTTTAGGTTATGGAATTGGACGATTTTTGGCTCTGTCCAATTGATTGTGTAAATTCTCATAAGTTATAATTAAAATTTAAGGAGAATAAAATAACTAAAAATATAAAAACCGAAAAACTGAATGCAGCGATAGATATGCTTATAGAAAGTGATGCTGATTTATCAACTGTGCTAGGAAAAGAAGGTTTAATCAAACAACTAAGTAAACGCATATTAGAACGTGTTCTAGAAGCGGAAATGCAAGGTCATTTTATGAACGCTATAACAGGTCTGATATAGAAAACGCTCGCAATGGTAGTTATTAACCCACCAATTAAATACCCGACATAACTATTGCCAAGAAGGAAGGAATTTGTATAATGCAATAATGTCAAAAAGTGAAGATTTTAGGAAATTATCAATAAGCGCACAAGCGTCGATGAGAAAGATTGCTCTAAAACTAGTAAAAAGAGGAGAGAGTCAATCGTCGGTAGGTGAATTAATAGGAGTGAGTCGCCAGACAGTAAATGAATGGGTAAGGAGGGAAAAGAGAGGCGACAAGTACGCAATTAGTGGGAAGTTAAGAGGTAGAAAGATAGGAGAGAAAAGGCTTATAACCGAAGATCAAAGTAAAATAATACAAGGGTACGTAAATATCTCTAGACCAGAAGATCACAATATCAAATCAGCATTATGGTCAAGAAAATCAGTTAATGCACTCATCAAAAAACATTGTGGATTTTTTCTTCCCCTAAGTACAATAGGCGAATATTTAAGAAGATGGGGGTATACTGCACAAAAGCCAAAGAAGTTAGCATATGAGCAGCAACCCAAAAGGGTTCAATTTTGGTTAGATGAAGAATATCCGTCAATAGCCAAGCAAGCAGAATATGAAAAGGCAGAAATACATTGGTGCGACGAAGTAGGGATAAAACAAGAGTGTCAGGTATTACAAAGCTATTCTTTAAAAGGAAAAACCCCTGTTGTGATTCATAAATCGAAGAGATTTAGTATAAACATGATATCCACTGTTACAAATAACGGTAAGCTAAGGTTTATGCTGTACGAAGAGACACTAAAAACAAATGTATTTATAGAATTTTTACGGAGGTTGGTAAAATACTCCAAGAAAAAAATCTTCTTAATCCTAGATAATCTCAAGGTTCATCATAGCAAAAAAGTACAAATATGGACTCGGAAACATAAAAAGAAAATTTCTTTATTTTTTCTGCCTCCGTATACTCCGCAACATAATCCGGATGAATATTTAAACAACGATTTAAAAAGAAATGTAAATAGGAAACATATACCTCTTACAAAATCTGAACTCCAAGGGAATTTAAAATCTTACCTAAGGACTCTGCAAAATAACCCAGAACATATCAAAAGATTATTTCAGGCGAAAGAAGTAAAATATGCCGCCTAAGTCGGGTATTTAATTGGTGGGTTAATATCAAAAGAATTTAATAACGAATAACGGTCAAATAGAACTGAATATTCCAAGGGACAATTTGAGCCTGTAATTGTTAAAAAGAAACAAAGTAGAATAGACAGCTTAGGTGAAAAAATAATATCCTTGTATACCAAGGGCATGAGTATATCGGATATCAAAATTCAACTAGAGGAATTGTACGGAGCTGGAGTTAGCGAATCCTTGATCAGTAGAGTAACCGACGATGTAATAGATGAAGTTAAAGCTTGGCAAAGTAGAGCTTTAGAAACTGTATATCCTATAGTATTTTTTGATTGTTTAGTGGTTAAAGTAAGGCAGGATAAGCGTATTATCAATAAGTCTGTGTATATAGATTTATCGGGTCATAAGGATATTCTTGGGTTATGGATCAGCGATAATGAAGGAGCTAAGTTTTGGTTAAATAATTTAACTGAGATGAAAAACAGAGGGTTAATGGATATTCTCATTGCTTGTACGGATAATTTAACAGGTATGAGCGAAGCTATATCGGCGGTATATCCAAAGTGTGAACATTAACTTTGTATTGTACACCAAATCAGAAACAGCTTAAAATTTGTCTCATATAAAGATCGTAAAAAATTAGCAGCTGATTCAAAGCCCATATACCAAGCTACTACTGAGGAAGAAGCACTTGAAAGTTTTGAAGCTAAATGGGGTGAAAATTATCCCCAAATAGCCAAATCCTGGTACAATAATTGGGATAATTTAATGATATTTTCACAATATCCTAAGGCAATTCGTAGAATTATTTATACTACCAATGCCATAGAATCCCTGAATAATCAGCTGAGAAAAGTAACAAAGAATAAGCGGGTTTTTCCAAGTGATGAGTCTGTTTTTAAGACCCTTTACTGGACAATAAATTACATTAGGGCAAAATGGATGCCCATCCAAAATTGGGAAGAAGCTATGGCCCATTTTTTGATAAAATTTGAGGGTAGAATTTAAGTGCCTATTCTAGAAATTTACACACTTAAAAAGACAGAGCCTTCTAAAATGAAGCAAGTTCTTCTATTGCTTATTATATAGAAGCATACTATAACAGAAAAAGTTCATTCTGCTATTAACTATAACATACCTTTGTTACATGAAAGTGTTGCCCGTGCTGCCTAATCCTAAACTGTCCATTTTTCTACTACAGGATCATCTAGAAATTTACACACTTAGTGGGACAGAGCCCAAAAACTATTTTATAGTATAGGAAATTCAAAATTTGCAACCAGAAAAATCATCAATCAGCTTTTTAAAAATTCGTTTAATAAATATGTAGTTACCAGCCACAATATTAGAAATTATCAACACTTTTACAAAAATCTCTGCCAGAATCTATCTAAAAATAGGTTCAGTTTTACAAATTATGTGGCCAAGACGTGAAAGAAGTGTTCGCCATAATGATGTTATCTAGGCGTTGATAATAATTCATTGGTTCTTATTAATAACAATGGCGGAGATAAACCGTAATAAACTTGCCGCAGATTCATACATTTATTGCAATTATAGCAAAACAGAGGATCTATTTTAAAATTCAACCAAATCATTAATCTCCAACTAATGAGCTTAGTTTTCTTATGAACGATTTGATTAATTGCCTTATATACGATAGGTAATTGTACGCCCCTAGTTCTATTATTAACCCACCAACTAAATACCCGACTTAGGCGGCATATTTTACTTCTTTCGCCTGAAATAATCTTTTGATATGTTCTGGGTTATTTTGCAGAGTCCTTAGGTAAGATTTTAAATTCCCTTGGAGTTCAGATTTTGTAAGAGGTATATGTTTCCTATTTACATTTCTTTTTAAATCGTTGTTTAAATATTCATCCGGATTATGTTGCGGAGTATACGGAGGCAGAAAAAATAAAGAAATTTTCTTTTTATGTTTCCGAGTCCATATTTGTACTTTTTTGCTATGATGAACCTTGAGATTATCTAGGATTAAGAAGATTTTTTTCTTGGAGTATTTTACCAACCTCCGTAAAAATTCTATAAATACATTTGTTTTTAGTGTCTCTTCGTACAGCATAAACCTTAGCTTACCGTTATTTGTAACAGTGGATATCATGTTTATACTAAATCTCTTCGATTTATGAATCACAACAGGGGTTTTTCCTTTTAAAGAATAGCTTTGTAATACCTGACACTCTTGTTTTATCCCTACTTCGTCGCACCAATGTATTTCTGCCTTTTCATATTCTGCTTGCTTGGCTATTGACGGATATTCTTCATCTAACCAAAATTGAACCCTTTTGGGTTGCTGCTCATATGCTAACTTCTTTGGCTTTTGTGCAGTATACCCCCATCTTCTTAAATATTCGCCTATTGTACTTAGGGGAAAAAAAATCCACAATGTTTTTTGATGAGTGCATTAACTGATTTTCTTGACCATAATGCTGATTTGATATTGTGATCTTCTGGTCTAGAGATATTTACGTACCCTTGTATTATTTCTTTGATCTTCGGTTATAAGCCTTTTCTCTCCTATCTTTCTACCTCTTAACTTCCCACTAATTGCGTACTTGTCGCCTCTCTTTTCCCTCCTTACCCATTCATTTACTGTCTGGCGACTCACTCCTATTAATTCACCTACCGACGATTGACTCTCTCCTCTTTTTACTAGTTTTAGAGCAATCTTTCTCATCGACGCTTGTGCGCTTATTGATAATTTCCTAAAATCTTCACTTTTTGACATTATTGCATTATACAAATTCCTTCCTTCTTGGCAATAGTTATGTCGGGTATTTAATTGGTGGGTTAATATTATTAATCCCAAGCGAACAGAGTAGTTTTGCCTCTATCCCCGCCTCTTTGATTGACAAGGCCGTCTCCAGTCCTTCGGCTATGATCGTAATATTTGAACTACCCTCTTTAGATAGGCAAACAAAAGATCCCGATATTTTGCCGAATGATCGCTTAGGAGCAGGAATATCCGCTTTTGCTCCGGTGTTTTTATCTAATAATATTTGCTGGTAACCGGTAATATCCCCGTTGTTATTACGAACAAATACTACTAGCGCAGGCAAGTAATAATTTCTACCGCTAATATGGACCGGTGTTAAGAATGAGGGCATTTGGGACATTGGGATTAAAAATTGTTAGTATTAACCCACCAACTAAATACCCGACTTAGGCGGCATATTTTACTTCTTTCGCCTGAAATAATCTTTTGATATGTTCTGGGTTATTTTGCAGAGTCCTTAGGTAAGATTTTAAATTCCCTTGGAGTTCAGATTTTGTAAGAGGTATATGTTTCCTATTTACATTTCTTTTTAAATCGTTGTTTAAATATTCATCCGGATTATGTTGCGGAGTATACGGAGGCAGAAAAAATAAAGAAATTTTCTTTTTATGTTTCCGAGTCCATATTTGTACTTTTTTGCTATGATGAACCTTGAGATTATCTAGGATTAAGAAGATTTTTTTCTTGGAGTATTTTACCAACCTCCGTAAAAATTCTATAAATACATTTGTTTTTAGTGTCTCTTCGTACAGCATAAACCTTAGCTTACCGTTATTTGTAACAGTGGATATCATGTTTATACTAAATCTCTTCGATTTATGAATCACAACAGGGGTTTTTCCTTTTAAAGAATAGCTTTGTAATACCTGACACTCTTGTTTTATCCCTACTTCGTCGCACCAATGTATTTCTGCCTTTTCATATTCTGCTTGCTTGGCTATTGACGGATATTCTTCATCTAACCAAAATTGAACCCTTTTGGGTTGCTGCTCATATGCTAACTTCTTTGGCTTTTGTGCAGTATACCCCCATCTTCTTAAATATTCGCCTATTGTACTTAGGGGAAGAAAAAATCCACAATGTTTTTTGATGAGTGCATTAACTGATTTTCTTGACCATAATGCTGATTTGATATTGTGATCTTCTGGTCTAGAGATATTTACGTACCCTTGTATTATTTTACTTTGATCTTCGGTTATAAGCCTTTTCTCTCCTATCTTTCTACCTCTTAACTTCCCACTAATTGCGTACTTGTCGCCTCTCTTTTCCCTCCTTACCCATTCATTTACTGTCTGGCGACTCACTCCTATTAATTCACCTACCGACGATTGACTCTCTCCTCTTTTTACTAGTTTTAGAGCAATCTTTCTCATCGACGCTTGTGCGCTTATTGATAATTTCCTAAAATCTTCACTTTTTGACATTATTGCATTATACAAATTCCTTCCTTCTTGGCAATAGTTATGTCGGGTATTTAATTGGTGGGTTAATAGATAAAAAACCGTAATACCTAATCATTCGAAAATAACGATCTGGTATATGCATAATCAGACTAGCTATGAACTGCATCACGGGCATAGTTATGCGATCAATTGTATTATTATAGTGATCAAGAAATTTAAACGTTACCTGCTTTCCGTCGTAATTTTCTATTCTTGTCTCGGAAATAGGGGGCGTTTTATATACCGCCCTAAATATTCTATGTTGCGTTTATGATCATCCGATGGTTTTTGTAAATAAACATACCAACTGATTTCGTATAAACTACTCATCCAGTTATTAAAATTCTCAGCATTTTGATATGCGGACGGCAACTTCAAATTACTTGAGATATATTGAAAGCGAAATAACTCAAGGACTCTATGTCTCCACATTTTTTTAATAGGTTCGGCAGGAAAAAATAATTTTTGCCACTTGCCTTTGCTATTTATACCGCCGCAAGTAACCGATAAATGGATATGAACATTGCGTTTTAAATCTCTACCGAAAGTGTGTAAGGCAGTAAATATACCAACCACAAGATTTTTCTTTGTAGCTATCTCCTTAATAATTCCTGCTGCAATACCGGAAATCAATCCAAACAGATCACGATTGAGCCAAAATATCGGCCATAAAGAGTCCGGCATTGTAAATGTAATGTGCTGCCATCGTGTTTTTGGTAGAACATTGCTAGCCTTACTCACCCATTGATCCGTTTGTTTCTTACCACAACGAGAACAAAACCTACCTTTACAGCTGAATGCTACCGATTTATTGCGGTTACAATCACGGCAGCTATAACGTTTAAATCCTAAATATTTCGTTCCACACGATATAACTTTAGTGACGTTGAAAATAATGCCGTATCTTAGCTTGCCGTATTTTTTAGCGAAATCGAGACCAATTACCACGGTCTAGAAAATATGTTTTATAGATATTCCTTTACCGACTATTTCCATAAATTACTTATAGTTAATGTTTTCTTACCAAGGAATCTTTCTTCCTTTGCGTTCTAAATCAAATTCTTTACAATCAGGGCAATAGTAAACAGAATTATACTTATGATTGGGAGATATTTTTCGCAACATTATCCAGAAAGCCTTGGCTATTTCCTTATCTCCTTCGGAAAAAATCTTTTTGATCCTGCTGTAAGGAATTGCTTGCTCTTTAGAAATGGCCTTAAGAGTTTTTACCGCTAATTCATTGACCAAATGCTGCTCAGAGTGCAAGTTACTCATAACTCAATTATATATTATCTTATGTATGTCTAACATTCAGTCTTTATAACTCAAGTTAAAACAAATCAAATACCAGTATTATAATCCTCCATAAATATTTATCGGTCAAGGGTATCTTCTTTTAAGCTGCCACCGATAGGTGGCTTATCTTGCTTCCGTTGTAACAAATAAAGGAGCTTGACCTTCAATTTTCACTTCAATCTCGAACTTATCTCCTACGTTTAAAGACTTCTTTAAATCAAAAAGCATGATATGAGTAGCTCCCGGCATAAGTTCTATAGAAGTTTTAGCTGGTACTACTATTTTGTCGATAGATGTCATCCTACTAACCCCTTTTTCATCTACAAAACTCTTGTGCAGTTCCACATTATTGGCAATCGTTGAAGCTGAAGCACCAATTATCACAATATCTTTATCAGTAGGATTACTAATTTTCATATAGGCTGCTGAATTGTTATTTGGCGACATGGATTTTCTTGCCCACGCATCAGTAATTGCAATTTCTTTAACCTCGTTTGGTGTAGAAGGAGATGAGGGCGCAGTTACGCCTGGATTCTCTACATTAGCATTGGCAGTACTTTGCCCACTTGCCTCAGCATTAAAAACAGAAGAAATAATAACAGAAATCGCACTGACTGTAAGAATATTCTTTTTCATATAAACCCTTTGTTATATATCGTTAAATTGTGATGTTAATTCACTAAACCAAGTTTTACATACCACATCTTAAATATCAAGAACTCTTTGGCATTTAAGTATTATTTGCTTTCTATATACACATTTTTGATATAAATTTAGATAAACTTGAACTCAATTACTCGGTCATGCCCTGACAAATCTTTGGAAATTACGATTTCAGTAAATGGATACTCTTTTAGGATATTAATTACGTCTTCAGCTTGGTTAAAACCTATTTCTAAAAAAACTTTATTTTCATTTTTTAAAAAATTATTTAACCCGAAAATTATTTTTCTATAATTAATTAAACCATTCTCCACAGCAAAAAGCGCATGTTCCGGTTCATATAAGATAGTTTCCTGTGCCATATATATTTTATTATCTGGAGAAATGTAGGGTGGATTGCTAATAATAAAATCAAACTTCTTACCAGGTAAATTTGAATACCAATCACTTTTGATAAACTGGATTTGGGCAATAGAACCATGCAATTTAGCGTTTTCAGCAGCTAGGGCAAGTGCTTCATCCGATATATCAGTAGCAACGATTTTAGCTTGGGGAATAAGAGTTGCAAGCGTAACAGCTATTGCTCCGCTACCTGTCCCCAGATCTAATATTGTAACTTCTTTACCAGCAAAGTTTTCTTGATACTCTAAAACCACCCTATCAATAATCAGTTCAGTTTCCGGCCTTGGAATCAGAACCTGTTTATTTACTATAAAATCTCTACCATAAAACTCTTTCTTTCCTACTATATAAGCTATAGGTTCTAGCGCTTTCCGGCGTTTTAGATATTGATAAAAGGCTGACTCTTCTTCTTGAGAGATTGGTTCGTTATACCTGATCAACAAGTCTTCTTGAGTTGTTTTTAATACACTAGCTAGTAAAATTCTTGCTTCTAATTGTTTTGACGTGAAATCTTCAAGTTCCAGGATTCCCCAGGCTAAAGCTTCTCTTACTAACATAATTACTTTATAACCATCATTTTTGTATTTATAATATTTTATTCATCTTTAAATGGGGTATAGAATCTTCCTCAAAATAATCTCCTTGAGCTTCATAGCCATTTTTTAAATAAAACTCTATTGCTGTAGCACGTGCATGGCAGTAAAGTTTTTTAAAACCATTTTTCTTTGCCACATCTTCACAAAATATCATCATTCTTGAACCAATTCCATTATTGGTCAAATCTTCTTTGACTACAACACGCTGCATTTTACAATTTTGACCTTTCGGTACTAATACAGCAGTAGCAATTAATTCTAAACCATTAAGGCCAATAATTTGAATATGCTCTTTTTCTGCGAATAATTCAGATTCAGAAAAACTCAAACCTAAAGGTTTACGCAAAATGCGTTCCCTTAAAGCAACTGCCTTTTTATATTCAGAACTGCCATATTCTATAATTTTAAAGTTGATCTCTAAAAGCATAGTTTGCATAATAAAAACAGTTTTTATCAGTTTAATAACAATCGTAACACCATCAAGTAAATGGTTTTAATAATCGACTTTTAAAAAATACAATCCTTCGGCAGGAGCAGTAGGAGCTCCCTTTGATCTATCTTTCTGCTCCAGTATTTCTTTTATTTTTTCCGGTGGCCAAATACCCTTTCCTACCTGCAGCAGATTACCGACTATATTCCGTACCATATGGTGAAGAAATGAAATAGCAGAAACATAAATTTCTATATTCTCTCCCTCTCGAATAATTTCTATATTTGAAATGGTTTTTACAGGGGAGCTAGACTGGCACTGGGCTGCTCGAAAAGAACTAAAATCATGTTTACCTAGCAAATATGATGCAGCCTCTCTCATCAATTCCACGTCCAGCGGGTCTTTTACCCAATATTGCAAACCGGCGTTAATAATATTAATCGACGGGCGATTAATAATTTTATAGACATAATACCTTTGTTTAGCAGAGAAACGAGCATTAAAATCTAGTTCTACTAATCTACAATCTGTAACCCCTACTTTATGAGGCCTACAAAAATGATTAATAGAATGCATTACTCTGCGAGGCTCGTAAAAAGCAGTTAAATCGAAACTGGCCACCTGTCCGTACGCATTTACACCGGCATCTGTCCTTCCTGCAGCAGTAACTAAAACACTTTCCTTGCTAAATTTAAAAATTGCCTCTTCAATTAACTGTTGGAGGGATAAAGCCTCTGCTTGCCTTTGCCAGCCACAAAAACCGGCACCTAAATATTCAAGAGTAATTTTATATCTAAATTTATTGCCCACAGGATAGATATTATTTTGTTTATTATCCATTATAAGCTATATGGCCTTATAAGACGAGATGCTGAACTAGATTTATATAAGTCTAGTTCAGCTTATATTGAAATTGCGTTATTGCTTAGCTTTTTGCTACCGCTGCTACTTCATCGGCAAAGTTTATCACTTCTTTTTCAATACCTTCACCCAGTTCAAATCTTGCATAACTTGCAAGCACGACAGGTGCGCCAAGTTCTTTCGAAGCGTTTGCAACTACTTCAGTAATTTTTGACTTACCATCAATAACAAAAATCTGATCAAGCAAAACTATTTCTTCTAAAAATTTACGGATTCTCCCCTCGATCATTTTTTCAATTATGTTATCCGGCTTTCCTGAGGCTCTGGATTGCTCGGTAAATATATCCTTTTCTCTTTGAATTAAAGCTGGATCAACAGACTCTTTATTTAAACATACCGGCTTTGCCGCTGCTACGTGCATGGCTATTTGCTTGCCAAGAGCCATCAACTTATCTTTATCGCCTGTTGATTCTAAGGCTACCAACACTGAAATTTTGCCCATACCGTCTGCTGTAGCATTATGTACGTAAGAAGCAATAACACCATCTTTTATTTTAAGTGTTTGCATGCGGCGCAAACTAAGGTTTTCACCAATAGTTGCGATATTCTCTATTATTAAGTCTTCTACAGTTTTACCGTTTTCAATAATTGTCGATTTTAATTGTTCAATGGTGGAACAATTAATCGCTTTTTGAGCAATTTTTCTAACTAAATTCTGAAAAGTTTCATTTCTTGAAACAAAGTCTGTTTCAGAATTAACCTCTATGACTGCGGCCATGTTGCCATTTACTTCTAGGGCGGTTAAACCTTCCGATGCTACTCTGCCTGCTTTTTTTGCGGCAGCCGCTAAGCCCTTAGTTCTAAGCCAATCAACAGCTGCTTCGAAATCACCTGACGTTTCGACTAGGGCTTTTTTGCAGTCCATCATTCCTGCACCTGTTTTTTCCCTCAAATCTTTTACTAATGATGCTGATACACTCATTATATTCCTCTCGAAAAATATTTAAAATTATTGTGCTACCGAATCACTCGCTGTAGCTTTGCTTTTTGTGGTTTTTGCAACTGCTGTTTTAGTTATTACTGCTTTTTTTTGCAGAGGTGGTAGGTTTTTCCAACTCATTTGAGTTGCTTTCTTCTGTAGCCTTTACCTCTACAACAATATCTTTAGATGCAGCTTTTGCTTTAGAAACCTTGGCAGTTTTTTCAATTTTTTTAACTCCTTCCAAACCTTTCTCTGATTTTGCTGCAAGAGAAGCTCCCACATCTACTCCAGAATTCTTGAGAGAATCCTGTATTCCAGCTAATGCAGCATCAGCAAATAAACTGCAATATAGCCTGATTGACCTTATGGCATCATCATTACCGGGTATTGGGAAATCGATATTATCAGGGTCGGAATTGCTATCTACTACTGCAACTATCGGAATATTTAATTTTACAGCTTCTTTTATAGCTAAATGCTCTTTATTTGTATCAATAATTACAACCAGATCAGGACGGCCGCCAATATTTCTGATACCAAAAAATGACCTAACCAACTTTTCTTTTTTACGTGTTAAGTCTAAAAGCTCCTTTTTTGGATAGTTGACCAGCTCTTCCGTATTACCAAGAGTTTTTTCAATGCTATCTAGTTTTTTTATTGACCTTGAAATGGTACTCCAATTAGTTAAAATTCCACCAAGCCATCTGTGATTAATATAATATTGATCACATTTCTGGGCATACTCAGCTATTAGTTCCGTAGCTTGCACTTTACTACTTACAAATAGTACCTTACCATTATTTTTTACTGTTTCATAAATTTTCTTTAAAGCGATTTGTAGTAAAGGTACAGTTTGTTGTAAATCAATTATATGCACGTTATCTTTTATTCCGTAAATATACGGCTCCATTTTAGGATTCCAGCGGGAAGCTTTATGACCAAAATGTATACCAGCATCTAGCAAATCGCTAACGCTTACTTTAGGTAAGTTAGACATTATATTTTATCTCCAATATTGTTAGTTTAAACCTCCGTATCAGCTATAGACCCCAAATAATTTTGGACTAACAAAGCATTCATGATACGTGTGAATTCTTAAAAGTTTAAGATAGCATAATTCCACTAATGGGCAGCTATCCGAGGCCAGTATTTCTACCAACACCGCTGTAATATACATTACCTTATAACTCTGTTCAAGAAGATTTTATTCGTACCTTTAAGTTCAGATAACTGCTATTAAATATCAAAGAGCCGTATCTTGTAATTTTAGCTAAAATGCTTTATTCTTGTTAGCAATTCAATATTTTGAGTATTTTAAGATGCTGGAAGAAATAGTAATTTCTGCAAAAAAAGCCATAGAACGTGCTGAAAATTCAGATAATTTACAGCAAATCAAAGTTCTATATCTTGGTAAATCCGGTTTTATAACCGAAGAAATGAAAAAATTAGGACAATTAGCTGCGGATGATAGAAAAGCGCTGGGACAAAAAATTAATAAAACCAAAGAGCAGATTCAAGAATTGCTAGATAAAAGAAGCAGGATTCTAGAGGAAAAAGAATTAAATATAAGGTTCGAAAAAGAAAGAATAGACCTTACAATTCCAGCAAAACCTATTAAAAAAGGAAGCATTCACCCTATTACCCAGTGCCTTGAAGAATTGATTCAAGTATTTTCTCAATATGGATTCGAGGTCAAAGACGGTCCAGACATAGAAGATGATTGGTATAATTTTACTGCTCTAAACATCGATGAAGATCATCCCGCCAGGCAAATGCACGATACTTTTTATTTAAAAAAAACATCTGATAAAACAAAACTTCTTAGAACCCAAACCTCTCCTATTCAGATAAGAACGATGCACAGTGGCAAACCTCCCTTTCGTTTTATAGCTCCTGGCAGAGTTTATCGGGCAGATTGGGATATGACCCACACACCAATGTTTCATCAAATCGAAGGATTAGTGATAGATAAAAACATTCACATGGGTCACTTAAAATATGTAATTATCGATTTTATTAGAAGTTTTTTTGAAAATGCCGATATTGAAGTTCAATTTAGGCCAAGTTTTTTTCCTTTTACCGAACCCTCCGCTGAGGTTGATATCAGAATGGATAAGAATAATAAATGGCTTGAAGTACTCGGTTGCGGAATGGTACATCCAAAAGTTTTAGAAAATGTTGGCATTAACCCAAAAGAATATCAAGGTTTTGCTTTTGGTCTGGGACTCGACCGTTTTGCAATGCTAAAATACGGTATAAAAGATTTAAGGCAGTTTTTTGAAGGAGATATTAGGTGGTTAAACCATTATAATTTTGCAGCACTTGATATTCCAACACTTGCAGGAGGTTTAACCAAATGAAATTTACCTTATCGTGGCTTAAAACCTTTCTTGACACTAAGGCAACTATCGAAGAACTAACCAAGAGCTTAACCATGCTTGGTTTAGAAGTAGAAGAAATTATTGATAGGAAGTCAGAACTTGAAAAGTTTGAAGTAGCACAAATTTTAGAAACTACTCCCCATCCAGATGCAGATAAGTTAAAGGTGTGTAAAGTTAAAACTGCCTCAGATATTCTTAGCATAGTATGCGGGGCTTCTAATGCTAGAAGCGAAATTAAAGTAGTCCTTGCAAAAATCGGCACAACTATTCCAAACGGTAATTTTAAGATAAAGCAATCAAAGATCCGTGGTGTAGATAGTTCTGGCATGTTATGTTCAAGAGAAGAACTAAACATAAAAGGTGATTCCTCTGGGATAATAGAACTCCCAGAAGATGCACAGGTAGGAGACAAAATTGCAAAGTATTTTGGCCTTGATGATCCAGTAATCCATATTAATGTAACGCCAAATAGAGCTGATAGCCTTGGAGTTTACGGTATCGCACGAGACTTGGCTGCTGCTGGGGTAGGCGTTTTAAAGAAGTTGGAAATTCCAGAAAACAAAGGAAGTTTTTCCTCAAATGCTGGAGTTCATATTTTAAATCAGGAAGCCTGCCCACTATTTGCAATTTACGAACTTAAAAATCTTCAAAATATAGAAAGCCCAAAATGGTTAAGAGAACATCTTGAAAATATTGGGGTGGGGTCTATTTCCGCTATAGTTGATGTTACAAATTATATAGCATATTCTTTCGGCCAACCGATGCATGCTTATGATGCGGATAAAATAAAAGGAAATTTGACAATCGAGAGTTTGAAATCCCACGAAAAAATTGTTGCTTTGAATGATAAAGAATACGAACTAAGTAATGACGATATAGTAATAAAAGATGAGCATGAAATACACTGCCTTGCTGGAATAATTGGCAGTAAGAATAGTGCTTGTAATCAAAATACTACTAGAATTTTGCTTGAAGCTGCTTGTTTTAATAGCAAATATATTGCTCGCACCGGTAGAAAATTGATGATTGATACAGATTCGCGCTATCGTTTCGAGAGACATGTAGACAAAGAGTTTACTTTAAAAGCTTTAAATTACGCTGCACATTTAATATTAGCAATTTGCAGAGGCGAAATTTCTGCTCTTAAAATGGCAGGTAGTGATAAAGTACCAGTTAGAACCATTGATTTTCCTATTGATTTTTTTGTTTCCAGAACTGGCTTCCATTTAAGCAGAGAAGAAATTATATCTATTTTGGAAAAACTTGGATTTAACTGTAAAAATGAAGAAGAAACAATCCAAATTACTATTCCCTCTTGGCGTTATGACGTCTCGATTAAAGAAGATATAGTAGAAGAAATTGCTAGGATATACGGTTATGATAAAATCCCTGTTACCCCCCTTCCAGGTAGTAATGTGCAAAAAATCATTAACCGCCAGCAAAAAAGGTTAATGGATATAAAAAGGTTGCTTGCAAGTAGTGGTTATACTGAAGTAGTAAGTTGGTCTTTCATGGACAGTAAAAAGGCTAAATTATTCTCTGGAATAAAAGAAGAATTAATAATACAAAACCCTATTAGTGCAGAGCTTGATTACATGAGACCGTCAATATTGCCTAATTTGCTAAAAATTGCCTGCAATAATATTAATCGATCTTATAAAGATTTAAGTTTATTTGAATTAGGACCAATTTTTCGTGAGGCAGAGAATATTAACCCTATTCAATCTGTAGCTGCTATCAGGATCGGCTCTAATTTACCAAAAAACTGCCATACCCCCCTTCAAAACGTCAATATTTTTGATCTAAAGTCAGATCTGGAAGCTATTTTTGCTTACTTTGGGCTTGACCTAGATAAGTGCCAGATTAAAAGCGAAGCACCAGATTATTACCATCCAACGCGTTCAGGTACTGTCGCTCTTGGTAAAAACATTCTGGCTTATTTTGGGCAGCTTCACCCATCCATATTAAAGATATTTGATATTGAATATGATGTAATGGCCTTTGAACTTGAATTGGCACAATTGCCAATTACTAAGGAAAAATTTGGTAAAAGACCCGAATTAAAGATTTCCGATTATCAACCAGTAACTAGGGATTATGCTTTTATTATTGATGAATCGCAAAAGATCGGAGAAATCATGAGCTTTATTAAAAATACGGATAAAAATTTAATCAGGAACGTTAATTTGTTCGATATCTATAGCGGGGAAAAAATAGAGAAAGGTAAAAAATCCATTGCAATTTCGGTAACAATACAGGACGATAATAAAACACTAACTGAAAAAGATATTAGTGATGTTAGCAAACTTATCATTGAAGGAGCGAGAACCAAATTTAGTGCTTATCTCAGGGAAGAGTGAAAATTTTTCTGAAGTTTTTGTGGGCACTAATTGCAACAGCCCTGTAGGTAAATGTTTTATTGCTTGGACTATTTCCGATAATTCTAGGGTATTAATCTGCTTTTTAGCATTTACGGAAGATACCACCAATTTAATTACGGCTAATTCTGCTTTAAAGAAACTTCTACCTGATACTTGCTTTAAAGAAAGTAATAAAGAAGCAGTAAAGCTAATTTCCAAAATTTTTGATAAGAAAGATAAAACTCAAATTCATTTACTAATAAAGGGGACAGAATTCCAAGAAAAAATCTGGCACGCCCTAACTGAAATAGATTTTGGCACGGCCATTTGCTATGAGGAACTCGCAAAGCGCATCGGTAATAAGAATTCTACCAGGGCTGTTGCCTCAGCAGTAGCTAGAAATAATATTTCCTATTTAATTCCTTGCCATAGAGTAATTAGGAAATCAGGAGAAATTAATAAATATCGCTGGGGGCAGGAAATAAAGAAAAAATTGCTCGACTGGGAAAGTAAAGCAGCGCAATGAAAAAAATTCCTCCAGAAAGACTACAACTATTAAATACTGGCCACGTAGAATCGAGGAATTTAATGGAGTTCCTGGTTTTAGATCCAGAGCTCATATTAAAAAATAATTTTCCTGATTTTAATTATACTAAACCGGCTGGCAGCATTGGTATAGTGCAAAAATTGGAATATATTTACGCAAAGCGTAATGTATCTATTGTCAAGTACAAAGTCTTGAGCGGTGCATCGCTGATTTGTTTCCCTCTGCTTTCTAAAGATGATAGTTTCATTTGGAAAGCCTTGGGATTCGGTGATCCCTCTTTCTGCCCATTAGCATCTTTCTCTTGTCGCGTCCCTTCCCTCCATGAGCATTACCTCACTTCCTCAGTACTATGAGCGCATCTGACTTCCCAGCTACCTTTGTTACTGCTTGCTGTACTTTGCATATAACTACCTAAATTATAAATTATAGGAGCGGCTGGGATTTCCTAGATTCCTCGGCTTAACAATTTCATACATGCCGACTACGCATACCCCGCCAGAAGATACTATACTCACTATATAGCATAGCATCCTGTTGCTTTCCACATCATAGACAGTGTCAGCTTCTGGGATCATCGAAGTTCTCGAGACTCTCTTGTAGTTCACTTTCGTTTCGGCCTATATTCACCTTGTTTACGCTTCACCTAAGCATTGCTACCTTCGGCGCAAAACTCAGTTCCGGTCGGTTAGTTAGGCCTTCTCTGGAAAGGAATTCCACCTTCTTGTTAAACCAGGCCTCTCCTGGCGTACCTATCGCATTAGTTGTATAAATTATCCGCCTAATAACCTCAGGGTACTGTAAAAAAACTACCAGATTTTCCCAATTATTCCGCTAGGATTTTGCTATGTGGGGGTACTTTTTTTCCCACTTCAGATCAAAATCAGATAAGGCGCTTAGAGCTTCATCTTCTTGGCAATAGTTTTTAATTGAAATTGGATGAAGGAAGACTATTATTTAACGTGTAAAGAGTATTTCCTATTTAACATGAACCGATCACAAAAAACCTACTTGCCTTTTAATATGCTTAGCTGCAAAACAGAGGCATTACCTAAAGCTCTTTAGAATGTAATATTTATAACTTATTAAGTAACAGATCAATTTTAGCAGCATTTTCAAAAGCCTGATCATAGTGGAATCTAATTTCAGGAGAATATTTTAAATTTATTCCTTTTGTTACGTATTGCCTAATAATATATTTTGATTCCTCTAACGCTTCTAGAATCTCATCTCTTGATAAGTTTGTATTAAAGGGTAAAAAATAACAATTAGCAACTTTTAAATCGGCAGAGATATTAACCTTGGTAATAGTCAAAGGCATAGGAATAAGCCTTATATCTACCCTCTTCCCTTTCATAAGACAGTCAATCACAGCAGCCCCAATTAACTGAGAGACTTTTAGCTGCCGTTGTGACTGGTATTTTTCCCGATCTTTAAGCTTAAAGTTGCTTTTGCTCTTCAACAATTTCAAATACCTCTACCAAATCACCAACCTTAATGTCATCATATTTTTCAAAGGCGATACCGCATTCAAAACCTTCCTGCACCTCTTTTACATCTTCTTTAAAACGCTTCAAGGTTTTAAGTTTGCCTTCGTGGATAACTATATCATTACGAAGCAACCTAACACCTGCACCTCTTTTTATAATACCTTTAGTTACATAACTGCCAGCAACTTTACCTACTTTAGAGACATTAAACACTTCACGTATCTCAACAGAACCAATATAAATTTCACGAATTACAGGCGATAGCATGCCGCTCATGATAGCTTTGATATCATCAATTAAATTATATATTATTGAATAATATCTAATATCAACTTTGTTTTTTTCAGCATCAGCCCGCGCTGCCGTATTTGATCTAACATTAAACCCAAGAATTATCGCTCCAGTTGCTTTAGAAAGTGTAACATCAGACTCAGTAATAGCTCCGACTCCTTGGTGAATGATTTTTAATTTTACTTCGTCACTAACAATTTTATTTAAGCTGCCAATTATGGCTTCAATTGAACCATGTACATCGCCTTTAATAATTATTGGCAGTTCTTTGATCTTACCCTCGCCGGAGGCTTTTTGGAACAAATCTTCTAAACTAGTTTTTGAGGCAGTAACCTTATTTTCTTTTAACTTTCGCATCCTATATTCTGTAATATCTCTAGCCTGTTTTTCTGTCATCACAACATTAAATAAATCTCCGGCTAAGGGAGCAACATTTAGGCCAAAAATTTCAACTACATAGGAGGGAAGAGCCTCTAAAACAGGTCTGCCTTTGTCATTATTCATTTTCTTAATACGACCGTAAGTTGTTCCCGCCACTAACAGATCGCCGTTTTTTAAAGTACCACGTTGAACTAAAATACTTGCAATTACCCCTTGCCCTTTATCTATTTTTGACTCAATTACTACACCAGAAGCTATAGTATTAGGATTTGCTTTCAGATCCTCCATTTCTGCAACCAGTAAAATCGCTTCCTCAAGCTTGTCAAGGTTCTTTTTTTCTTTAGCAGATACTGGCACTACTACTACATCACCACCAAGATCCTCGGGGACTAACTCATGCTGCAGTAACTCATTTTTAACTTTTTCAATATTTGCTTCTGGTTTATCAATCTTATTAATTGCTACTATTATAGGAACACCGGCAGCTTTCGCATGGCTTATTGCCTCAATTGTTTGAGTTTTAATTCCATCATCAGCTGCAACTACTAACACTACAATATCAGTAACTTTTGCTCCTCTTGTTCGCATTTCAGTAAAAGCTTCATGACCCGGGGTGTCAATAAAAGTAATCATCCTATTATCAGACATTTTGACGCTATAAGCCCCTATGTGCTGGGTTATACCGCCTGCTTCACCCGCTGCTACATCAGTGGATTTTAAAGCGTCTAAAAGTGATGTTTTACCATGATCGACGTGTCCCATTACTGTAACTATAGGAGCTCTTGGCTTTAGATATTCAGGTTTGTCTTCTTCAGTATTAAGAATATTTTCTACGTCTGACTCTTGTACTCTCTTAACAGAGTGACCAAAACTAGTAACA
Organism: Candidatus Megaera polyxenophila; assembly: GCF_029982035.1. Lineage (NCBI taxonomy): Bacteria > Pseudomonadati > Pseudomonadota > Alphaproteobacteria > Rickettsiales > Rickettsiaceae > Candidatus Megaera > Candidatus Megaera polyxenophila. The sequence continues at coordinate 490,110 of NZ_CP104166.1, read as the reverse complement.
ACAAGGTCAGCAGTATCGGCATCAATTGACTGATTCGCTGTTGCCATAACGCCTAATTTCATTAACTCACGTATAACGTCGGTGACCCTTTCCGTCATTCTGTTGGATAATTCAGATACAGTAATAACTTCTGGTATAACCACTTCTCTGTAAACTTTATCCTGTTTTTTACCATCTAAGTTATCACTCTTGCGCCTTTGTTTTGCTTTAGCACGTTGTATAGAAGCTAAACTTCTTGTTTTAGCTGGAATATCACCGGAATCTTCACTTAGCATATTGAAGATATCAGATTTCTTAATTTTTTTAGGTTCGATAGCTTTCTGTTTTATTAGAGCTTTAGCATCTTCTAATTTTTTCCTTTCGAACTCTTCCTCTTCTTGAAGAAGCTTTTGCTTATTAGCTTTTAATTCTAAATCATTTTTATCAGCTCTACTAGTATTAGGTTCAAGACCTAAAGATGTAATGTGTTCCGATGCGGATAGATTATCCGATTCCTTTTCCACTTGCATAGACTGATTCATTTCAACAATCTTTGAAAGCGTACTAATTTTGCTATCATCAAGTTTATCCTCTTCACGCGCTTTTTGAAGTACAGATAATCTTCTAGTTACTTGTAAGTGATCTGTAGGAATATTTTCTCTATCGTCCCTAATATTAACCTCAGAAGAAACTGCTTTACCACGTTTAACTTCTACCACGACAGTAGATCCCGAAGAACCCATAGTTCTAGACAAATTTCTAGGATGAACGGTTTTCCCTAAGGTCAGTTTTGCCCCCCCAAGAGTTAGCTTTTTTGTTGTTTTGTCTTCTATATCTTTATTATCTGTCATGTTAAAATTTAAATGCTTTATATTTTTTGCGTAAAATAAACTACTTAGTTATCTTGCCATGGCCCAAATTTTGCTTCACAGCAGTATTTTTCACAGCTTATTTATTTTGTGCCTGAGCGAAACTAATTAATTCCTCTATATCCTTTGTGTTTATATGATCTTCTGGTACAATATTTCTAAATTCTTCAACTGACATCTCCCCAAGATCTTCAATAGTTTTTACTCCATACTCGGCTAATTTTAATATATATTCAGGAGCAAGGTCAAGAGCATCTACCAACTCTTGCTCGACTCCAAGCTGCTCGAGATTAGTAATAATTTTTTCATTTTGGTTTTCAATATATTTTATAGCACGATTTTTTAGGTCTTTTACCAATTTTGGATCAAATCCTTGTATGGATTCAAGAATTGCATTATCGGTACTGGCAATCTGATCTATAGTCGTAAAACCTTCTGCTGATAGTAGCTGAGCTAAAACCTCTTCTACATCAAGACCTTTGATAAATAGTTCTGTAGTATTAGTAAATTCTTCGGTCCGTCTTTTTGATTCTTGTTCTTCAGTCATCACATCAATTGCCCAACCGGTAATTTTAGATGCAAGTCGTACATTTTGACCGCGCCTGCCAATAGCAAGACTGAGTTGATCATCCGGCACTACTATCTCGACTTTCCTTTTATCTTCATCAAAAACAATTTTTGAAATTTGGGCCGGAGTCATTGAATTAATTACAAATTGAGCTATATTTTTATCCCATAGTATTACATCAATTTTCTCTCCGTTTAATTCGTTAGTAATTGCGCGAACTCTGTTTCCCCTTACCCCAACACAAGATCCAACAGGATCAACACTAACATCAGCAGCAAATACTGCAATTTTTGCTTTAGAACCAGGTTCCCTGGCAATAGCTTTTATTTCAATAATATGGTCGTATATTTCAGGCACTTCCATTTCAAATAATTTTTCAAGGAATTTATTGTTCGTTCTTGACAGGAAGATCTGAGGACCTTTCATTTCGGGTCTGACATCAAGAACAAACGCTTTGATCCTATCATTGATTTTAAAGACTTCTCCCCTTATTTGTTGATCTCTTCCAAGTATTGCTTCCGCTCTTCCCACATCAACAATAATATTGCCAAATTCTATTCTTTTAACCGTCCCGTTTAAAATATCACCTTTACGATCTTTATAATCTTCGTATTGACGTAAACGTTCTGCTTCTCCGACCTTTTGCACTATTACTTGTTTCGCTGTTTGAGCTGCAACCCTACCCAAATCAATTGGAGGTAATTTTTCTAAAACTTCTTCATCAATTTTAATGTCAGGCTTGATAGACATAGCATCAGAAAGGGAAATTTCTGTAAATGTGTTTTCAACTTTTTCTACTACCTTACGAACACGATATAATATAATTTCACCGGTATTGTGGTTAATTTCGGCCTTGATATTATGTTCATGACCATACTTTTTACGTCCTGCCACTTGAACAGCTTGTTCCATAGCATCGATTAAATTTGCTCTTGGTATTCCACGTTCCCTGGATACTGCTTCAACTATTTGCAGGATTTCTGCATTACCTACGTTACTCATTCCGATAATTCTCCTTACTAAATATAACTAATAATTATTTATTTTATCCCTTTTAATAATTGCCTAAATTCCTCATCAGTTAAAACCAGATTAGCTCCCTTTATGTTATCATAAGCAAAAATCAATTGGACATTTTTTGATTTTATTGTTATTTCCTTTCCTTTTACTTCTATCAGTTTTCCCTTAAAACCGATTTTGCCATTATGGGGTTCTTTTAATTTTAATTTAATTTCTCTTCCTAAAAACCTTTCAAAATCTTGTAGCTTAACTAATGGTCGCTCTACTCCGGCCGATGCTACCTCAAGAAAATATTTATCTTTAATTATATCTTCAACATCTAAAATAGCTGAAACATTTTTACTGACTTCTCTGCAATCTTTAACTTGTACTTTATTACCGTCTTTACGATCAATGAGAATTTCAAGAACTTTTCTGCTTCCGCCTTGAAAACTTACCTTTACAAGATCAAGACCGAGATCATCAATAACTGACTCTATTAATGGTCTAATTTTTTCTTCCATTTGCACTCAATATGCTTACAACAAAAAAGGCAGGCAAAGCCCACCTTTAAATAAAATTATTATTTAATTTCCTGAATTGTATAATAATTATTTTAACTGTTCAAGGAAATAATTTAAGCAGCTCTTTTTTGACCTGATTTTTTTCTTTTCCTAGGAAAAGGACTTCCGGCATCGGCTTTGTAATCAAAAGGCTTATTGCTTCTTTTTCTTCCTTGTTTTCTATTAGATATTGATTGGAAAGCATCAGATGATCTTTTTTCATTCCTACTTCCTCCATTTTTTGAAGAAGATTTAAAAACTTCTCTACTAGACTGACCTTTGTTTATTAATCTATCAATAGCTTTTTTACGAATAATATCTGCTCCAGCAACAAATGATATTGCAAAACCTTTAGCTCCAGCTCTACCTGTTCTACCTATACGGTGCAGGTAATCCTCAGGACACGATGGTAAATCATAATTAAACACATATTTTATATGATCAACATCAAGGCCTCTTGCTGCAACATCTGTAGCTACTAAAATACGAGTTTTTTCTTTTCGGAAAGCATCAAGTACTTTTGTTCTTTTACCTTGGTTTAAATCACCGTGAATAGCTTCAGCTTTATGACCATTATTTTTTAGATTTCTTGCTAACTTATCTGCCCCTCTTTTAGTTTTTACAAAAACTATTATAGTTCCATCTTTTGAATTTAGTTGATTATCAAGTTCACTATATTTGAGTTCTTCTTTGATATCAATAAATTGCTGGTCAATTTCAGGAGCAGCTTTATTAGCTTGTCCTATAGTAATTTTATGAGGGTTATTTAAATATTTATGCGATGCTTCGACTATATGATTTGGCATAGTGGCGGAAAACATCAGAACTTGACGAGTTGCAGGTAAATATTTATTTATTTGATCAATCTGCTCTTTCATCCCCATATCAAGCATTCTATCCATTTCGTCTAGGACTAAATACTTAAACTCATTAAGATTGACCGTTTTGCGAGTTAAATGATCAATTAACCTACCAGGAGTTGCAACTATCACATCCGGTTTAGTCATTAATTTTGAGACCTGTTTACCAAAAGGTTCACCTCCAATAATGGCAGTACCTGAAATTTTTATTCTCCCGGCAGTTTTGTTAAGTGCCGCACAAACTTGCACAGCTAATTCACGTGTAGGTACTAATACTAATATTTTTGCCCTTTCTTGTAAAATTTTTGTGATTGCTGGCAATAAATAAGCAAGTGTTTTCCCTGAACCGGTTTGACTAGAAGCTAGTATATCTGATCCTTGAATTGCACTTGGAATAGATTGTTTTTGTATTTCCGTGGGGATCAAAATTCCCATACGTGTTAAGTTACCTAATATCTCGGTCGGTAAGTTCATTTCATTAAAATTCATACAAATTTGCTCAAATTACATGTTAAAATTTTTGATCACTCCGCAAATATTGATTGAACCCTATTTAACAAGTAATCAAATTCTCAAGACTCTTAAGATTGTTTTTAAGGAGTCGGTTTTAGATGCCGTCAAAAATTCAGCATAAATTATTTAATACTGAAAAATGCTTTCTGCATCAGGACAAACCAGCTTTTTTGCATTGCATATCCTATCCCATAATCCCTAATCATTAAGACTAGATTTTTATGATCACATTAACAACAAAATGCTGGTATTAAATTACGCACCTAAAAACTATAAGAAGTTTTTTTTAAGATTTGGATTTTACTACCTAAAATGTAAATAGGAAGGTAGTAAAATCTTTTTTTTGTACAGCTATTGGGATTTAATTTAAAATCCTTTAAGCAAAACCCAAGAAAGTAGCGCCATATTTCAAATAGATGTTACTTGTTTTATGACAGGATTTAGATGGGTTTGAAAGTGTTTGTGTCCGGTTTTATAGGCTCACGAGCATTAACTTAAGGTAAAAAGCTGTACTTAAACTCTAATTTGCTTATACGCGAAGATTTATAGCTGAAGTTTTTCCGCCTTTTTCTTCTAAGTCAAATCTTACTTCTTGACCTTCATCTAGAGTTTTTAGTCCAGCATCTTGTACTGCTGATATATGAACAAAAACATCCTTCTTGTTTTCTGCTGATTCAATAAAACCATAACCCTTTGTAGGGTTGAACCACTTAACTTTGCCTTCCATAGTTTAATCTTCGATTTAAATTGTTAAAAACTGGTTTAAAATTTTACATTCAGTTTTAATCAATAGAACTTCTAAAAATCGAAACTAGACCGTAAATAATAATAAACTTGAAAGTGAGTGTACCTCTTTTTAAGAAGAGTGTCAATTAATATTACTTAAGGATATTTGTTGTTAACTATATTATTTTTTCTGTAATCGTAATAAATATGCCAAAAATATCTCACATTATTTCTAATGTATAATCGAGTTTATAAGTTTTGTGCATCCTTTTGGCTAAAGAGATATTATGGGTAACCATAATTATGGCTGTGCCTAAATTTTCTGCTCTATCTAGGAAAAGTTCAAATACCTCTTCTGCTGTATTAGAATCCAGATTACCTGTGGGTTCATCAGCTAAAATAAGCTTTGGGTTATTAATTAGAGCACGGGCTATCGCTACTCGTTGCTGTTCACCACCTGATAATTCTCCTGGAAAATTATATAATCTACCGCCTAAACCTAATTTTCTTAATAAATCCTCAGATCTTTCGAGAGCCTGTTTTTTTTCAACACCAGAAATTAGTAAAGGCATTGCGGCATTTTCCTGAGCGGTAAAATCACCTAATAAATGATGGTACTGGTATATAAAACCCAAATTTTCCAGTCTAATTTGGGAAGCATATTTTAAATTACATAATTTGTGGGCAGGAATATTTTCAATATAAACAGATCCGGAATCAGAAGAATCTAAAAGACCAGCAATATGAAGTAAGGTAGATTTTCCACTTCCAGAAGCCCCCACTATAGCTACCATCTGATTTTTAACAATTTGAAGATTGATATTTTTTAGAACCTCAATCGTTGATCTTCCTTGACGATAATCCTTATTAATATTTTTTAATTCTAAAATTACTTGTTTATCACTCATATCTCATCGCCTCGATCGGATTTAACCTTGCCGCTTTAAATGAGGGATAGATAGCTGCAAGTAATGAAAGAACTAAAGATAATGAGCCAACAATAACAACATCAGAGATTCTGACAACTGACGGCAGACTATAGAGAAAATAAATAGCCGGATCAAAGATTTTGGTATCAGAAATACCCTCCAGAAATAGCCGAATATTTTCTATATTATAAGAAACGGCAAGGCCTAAAAATATACCTAAAAATGTCCCTATCACACCAATGAGCAAACCGTTAATTACGAAAATTCCCATTATTTGGCTAACGGATGCCCCCATAGTTTTAAGGATTGCAATATCCTTGGTTTTGTCTTTTACTATCATAAATAAGCTAGAGATAATATTAAAAGCTGCCACTATTATGATTAAAGAAAGAATAGTAAACATAGCCGTTCTCTCTATCTCAAGAGCTTTCAAGAATTGCTGGTTACTATCTAGCCAGCTTGAAACCCTAACACCAGGACCAAGTTCTTTCTGCAGTAAACTAGCATAAGCTTTGGCAAGTTCAGGGTTATCAACATTTATTTCGATTAAATTAATTTCCTCTCCAAGTGACAGAAATTTTTGGGCAGCGCTAACTGGCATAACCATAGTGGCCGAATCATAATCATACAGTCCGCTGCTAAAAATTGCTATTACAGTAAAATCCTTGGATCTGGGCATAGTACCAAACGTTGTAGAAATAACATTCGGTGAAATCAATTTAATTTTAGAACCGACCGAAACCCCTAAATTATGAGCAAGTTCTGCGCCTACTGCTAAGGCGGTAGTTCCTTCGTAACCTTCAAAACTTCCTTGAAATACGTTAGTTAAGATCTCTCCTTTATTTTTTAAATCAACAAGATCTATGCCCTTAATCAGAACACCACTATTGGTTTTTGGACCTAGAGCTAAAGCCTGGCCAGAAACAATAGGAGATGTTTTTTTTACAAAATTGTGTTTTTTTATGGTTTCTAGAACGCTTGGATAATCAGCTATAGCCTTACCTATTGGCGTAACAGAAATATCCCCCTTTATACCAATAATATTAGAGGTTAACTGAATATGGAAACCATTCATGACTGACATCACAACAATTAAGGCTGCCACGCCAATTGTTATACCAGCTAGGGATATCCCAGATATTATAGAGACAAATTTTTCATTTTTTTTCGCTCTGAAATATCTCAGGGCTACTATGATTGCGAATTTATCTAACATTCAGATCGTCAATTACTTCATTAATCGCTATCTGCCAATCCATCTCCTGCATTTCCCCTGTTCTTCTGTTTTTTAGCTCTGCTAAATTTTGAGACGCTTTTTTAGGCCCTACGATAATTTGCCAAGGAGAACCTATTAAATCATGAGTAGCAAATTTTGACCCAGGGCGTTCTTCAGTATCATCAAGGAGAACCTCAATATTTTGAGCTTTTAACCTGTTATATATACTATAGGCAACGTCATTACAGTTTTGATCATTTATGTTTAGATTAATAACAGATACCTTGAAAGGTGCGACAGAAACAGGCCAAATTATCCCCCTTTCATCATTACTAACTTCAATAATAGCTGCTACCAGCCTTGAAACCCCTATTCCGTAAGACCCCATCTGAATTGGAACTAACTTCCCTTTTTCATTATTAACAAACGCATTCATAGGTTTTGAATATTTATCGCCGAAATTAAAAATATGGCCAACTTCAATACCTTTTCGGACTGATAATTCTTTTTCATCTATAGGACAGTTTTTTGGATTATGTTTCTCTTCGGTTGCTGCATATAATGATTTAACTAAAGAAAGATCATCTGCCAACTCTTCTTTTAAAAGATCAAATTTTTTATCGTAATAAAGCGTGCTTTCACCAGTATCTGCTATAACATGAAATTCATGACTCAGACTACCGCCAATTTCACCGGTATCTGCTGCAAGCGGTATGGCCAAAAGCCCAAGGTCGCTAAACGTACGCATATAAGCTGTAAACATTTGATTATAAGTCTTAATAGCTCCCTCTTCATCTATATCTAACGAGTAAGCATCTTTCATCAAAAATTCCCGTCCTCTCATGAGACCAAAACGCGGCCTTATTTCATCTCTAAACTTCCATTGAATTTGGTAAAAAACTTTTGGTAAATCTTTGTAAGATTGCATCGAATGTCTTACAATATCGGTGAGAACTTCTTCGTTGGTCGGACCAAATAACAAATCATGGTCATGACGGTCCTTGAACTTAAGCATTTCTTTGCCGTATGTATCAAATCTACCGGATTCGACCCATAAATCAGCACTTTGAATACATGGCATTAACATTTCAATAAATCCGGACGCATCCATGTTAAACCTAACAATGTTTTCTACATTTTTAAGTACTTTTATACCAAGAGGTAACCAATTATAAATTCCTGCAGCATGCTGCCGAATCATTCCGCTTTTTAACATCAAGGCATGTGATATCACCTTTGCCTCAGCAGGACTTTCCTTCAATACTGGTAAAAAAAACTCAGACTGTAACATGATATTATGTACCTAATAAATTATACTTTAAGTGGTTTTTACAATTGCTTAATAATAGTATGAATAAAATCTAGTACCCGCTTTACCGGACATTTAAATTATTACCCCTTGACCAGATGCCAGAACTCCCGGCGATACTCAGCTTGGTCTTTGAATACTCCTGTAAAATGGGTAGACTCTAGTATACTGCCACCTTTCATAGTCCCTCTTGACGTCATGCAACTATGTGTCGCTGCTACCCTTACTGCAACTCCACGAGGCTTCAAGTATGTATCTAGGGCTTCCGCAATATTTGCAGTCATTTTTTCCTGAATTTGTAACCGTTTAGAAAATGCGTCTACCAGTCTTGCAAGTTTGCTTATTCCGACAACAAAACCATCTGGTAAATAAGCAATATCGACAAAACCAGTAAAAGGTAACATATGATGCTCACAAGAGGAACTAAAATTAATGGATCTCAGTAAAACTATATCATTAAAGTTGCTGATATCATAAAATCTGGTGTTTAGTATTTCCTCTATATTAACTTTATAACCGGAAAAAAGTTCATCATAACTCTTAACTACCCTAGCTGGAGTAGCTTGCATTCCTTCTCGGCTTGTATCTTCTCCTATGTAGCGAAGCAAAGTTCTAACTGCTTCTTCTGCCTGTTGTTTTGTTGGCCTTTCCCCTATCATAACTATTTTCTGATATGTGTTATAAAATTTACAAAGCGTATAGCCTTTTAGCACAAATATAAACAAACATCAACCCGCCAATAATCGCAATTAATCCTCCTCCTCCCAGTATTCCCATATAAAACTTGGCCGCCAAGGCTATTTCCCCGTCAGGATTTTTTCGCAATATTCCATATCCTCCTGCTAGAGCAAGTCCGGCAATATGCAATAACTGACCAAAAGTAATAATAATAAGCTGAATATTAGGCCACTTAGAATAGCAAGAAAGGCTATTACTGCCATAAATTGGCTGTTTTAAGGAGAGAGAGAATGTAAATAACTTCTTGCTAAGAGTTTGATCAGGTGTGGCAAAACCCGAATCACGGAAACAGAATATATAGGCAAATCCAAGAAATCCAATACTAATACCAACTATTGACCCATGGTAATGAGCAGGTATCGATAAATTTATTCCGGAAATTAAAACACCAATTAAACCACCGGCAAAAAATACCAATATTGAGGCCATAAAGGCTATGGCAACAAAGGATAGATGATTTTTGATTCTAGTAAATTTAAAAATATCGATAATTAACACTGCCATTAATAATGTGGGTGCGATTCCTCCGCAATATTGCATATGTTTAGTAAAAAATACTGTAAACTCATATTCGGGCATTTGATAGGCTAAATGGCCATAAAAAACAAATAAACTTAAGATAAAGTTAATTATAAAAAGACTGCTATAGACTTCATAATAAATTAGCCTTTTTCCTATCCAGAGCTCGGCTAAAATCAGCCACACAAACATTACTATTTGCGTATATATAAACTGCAAGAGATGACCACCACTCCAAAATAACAATTCATAATAATAATCAATTTCTATTGGAAAAACATTGGAGAGAGCCATAACCTCCTTATAAGACAAGGCGAAACACCCCCATACCATAATATACATTAGCGATGAGGTCAATTTTACCACAGGTAAAATTTGGGCTGTATACTTTTCCTCTTTAAGAGAAAAATCGTGAAAACTGTTTATAAAGACTAATATTGAAAAATATAAGATGGAAGAACCAAACAAGCTAAGACCAATTATGAACCAAACATTCTCAAGTATAGGTACATAATTATTCATTATTGGATTACTCTGGCCTATTAAAGGGCTAATAGTCATTAGAGCTATCCCAGCTAAAGCCAATTTGCTAAAAATATTGCTAAAATATAATCGCCGGCTTCCATAGGACCAAATTATACATGTAATCGAAAGTAACCAAGCTAATACTGATAAATTTACATGTATTACCAAAGAAGACTTAAATACGGATTTATCGCTGATTATTTGAGATAATTGAGGCGTTCTTAAAATAACTAAAACTATAGAATAGAAACCAGCAAGCGCTAGAGCCCATATGCCGTTTTTAAGCCAGGAAATTGCTAGTTTGTTTTCTGTTTCAATCATTATTCCTTAATTTTCCAAATAGGTTCTTGTCCAAATTTTGCATAACAACTATTTTTCTGACAAAAAACTAGTACTATTCCAAAATTAACCAAATCACTATAATTTACAACTAAGCCGTTGTTATTACAAACTAGTTTCGGAGACATTATAATTTGCACCTTAGCATCAGAGCAATTGGTATAATTTAAAGATACAGTAAAGTTTTCGTCGCTCCCAGCTAGTTCAAATAATTGATCCTTTAGCTCAGTTTCAAAATATCTACTTTTTTTTGTACCATACCAACCTAACCAATATTCTTGGGTAAAGTTAGAGATTCGATATTTTGAATATATATCTATAACATCTTTATTTTTTACGCCAATTGCTTTAATTCTATGATCATAGATAAAATCAGGTTTTGGTGATAAATACATCATAACTAAAGATATAAGAATAATCAGAAGACCAAAATAGCGCCAGGTAGTTTGCCACAAGCAAATCCAAAAAAATCCAAAAGTAAATATTAACATGCTAAAATCAGTTATATATCCGGTATCTATTGTCGATATTGGTAGATTAACTACATACTCAGCACTACTGGTAATAATTTTAACAAAAAAACCAAGTAATTTCAGGCTATAATTACATGCATTAAAAGGCATCAGTACCAAAGAAATAATAGCTAAAGGCATCATAAAAAATGACATAAGGGGTACTGCTAGCAAATTCATCAAGAGAGAATATGTAGCAAATTTATAAAAATGATAGATCACAAAAGGCGCCGTAACAATGCTGCCTAAGAAACTAGAATAAAGGTTGCCAAAAACATAAAGTTTTATAGAAGCAAAAATTCCTTTGCTTCTACCGATTAATTTCTGATTACGGAGATAAAGCTCATATCCAGAGATTAAACATAGTACTGCTGAAAACGATAACTGAAAACTTGGGTGCAGGACATATTCCGGAGAAAATAACAAGATACACGTTCCCGCTACCATTACTGAACGAAGAGGATATGCGGACCTCTCAATGATAATTGCAAGAATAACGAATAATGTCATTATAAAGGCTCTGGTAGCAGCTATATTTGCACCACTAAGTAGCAAATAACCGAAACTTCCTATAATTGAAATAATTCCTGCAGCAACTTTTATGTTTATTTTATATGACAAATAATTTGAGCAATTTAGCAAAAACCTACTGCTGATAAAAAAAATCATCGCTACTAATGATAGGTGCAGTCCTGAAACACTTAAGATATGAGCAATTCCGCTATTTCTCATATTATCGGCCATATGTTTATAGTCCCTTTGGTGGTGAAAACCTCCATCTTCCAGATGGAAAAGCTTTAGCTTGTCTAATGCGCCATGATGCGGTAGCATCATAAGTCTATGACTTACTATAACAAAAGATCACATTCAGTTTTTTATCATCGTTATCATATAGTATGGATAACGAAATATCGCTATAAGGTACTTACTTACGACATAAAAAAACGTGTTCGGGAACTAGTGTTACAGGTAGCTGAGGAAATGAGTATAAAGATAGAAAATGGCGTTGTATCAAGCGACCATGTCCATATATTTGCAAATATTCCTCCGCATATTAAAATTAGTGAATTTGTTCAGAAAGCTAAGGGAAGATCATCTAAAAGAATACAGGAAGAATTTCCGATACTAAAAAAGAAATACTGGGGTAGACATTTATGGGGCAGAGGATACTTCAGTTCAACTAGCGGTAATGTTACAGATGATATGATTAACGAATATATCAACAAACACACTGACGCTCATGAGACCGACTTTACTTCAAATATTAGGCTAGAATGAGCTTTAGCTTGATAAGCGACTTCTAGTCGCAAAGATCAAACTTTCATCTCTCAGATGAAAGTGGTTGATTTATAGCTTTAGTTTCGCCGATAAGTATGGCCGCTACAAAATTACCTTGATCAGTGCCAAGAATTCTTATCAATTCCTTATATATAATACCCCTTATATTTTGAAGCTTATCATAAAAATAGCCAGATTGGGATTTAATAACTTTAGGAGAACTAACAGCAAATCCTGTCGCTGTAATACCATTTAAATACATATAAAGGCCAAAATTGTAACCCCCGGGTAGCAAAGCGGAATTAAGAGGGAAAAGCTGAACGCGTAAATTTATTACGTCATTTTTTAGAAAATCTAGGCTACTCTCTCCTCTTAAACTTACTTTGATTTTACCAAAAATATTATCATTTTTATTTAAAATTACTACATTATCGAGAATTAACTGCGATCCACCTATCGTAGGTTTTACTTCTAAAACCTTCGCCTCTATATCAAAAACATCCGTCTTTGATATAGGCCTTGGGCTAGTTTTAGCGTTAGTGACCCTAAGATGAGTAATTACTACTCCAGAGGCAAAAGAAAATAATATGGTAAGAAATAAGCTAAATATAAGTTTTTCTTTTTTCCTTAGAGAAAATATGAAATAGAGTAAAACAGATGAAGTTATAAAACAGGAGTTAAATGAAACACCCTGATTAAAAAGCTCAACGGATTTCAAATAAAAAGCAATACCATAAAAAAAGAAAACAAAATACCATAAGCTTAAATGATGGTATTCTTGTTCTAGTTTCTTGATAAAGTAGGTAAACATTTAACCATCTAATCCGTGTTAAAATACGCACGCATATTACCAAAAATCCCTTTTTTAGAAAGCCAAGGCTAGAAATGAAAAATAATTCTCAATATAAATTAGCAAAATATTTAAGAAAATAATTTGAGCAAGCCGCCGATTATATTATGGTGACTTGTTAGAGCCAGCACTACTTCGATAGTAATCAAAAGGACAATAATCAGTTCTAATCTTGTTGAATGCCTATGATTTAAATCACTTGAAAGCACGCTATAAAGCTCATGGATTAGGTTCAAGTGGTTATTTAATATACCTTGCCTTAGGATAATGTCCTGAAACTCAACCGTCATATTATAGATTGGCTCAAAACTTGGTCTACGCCAGAAAAATTCAGGAATATCTAGGATATCACTATGTAAATTAATTGAAAACCTTGCATTAAATAACTCGCCTAACTGTTTTGACAACTGAGACCTAGATAGAGAAACTCGTCCTGTTTGAGCTAATTCTTTTTGGATAGGCTTGATGCGCTTAAGCAGGGTAATTACTGATTCTTCTAGATCATTTAGTTTAACAGATTGGGCTAGTGCATGAGAAACTGATAATTTTACTAGAGTAGAATCATTACCAAGAATAATTATGTTTTTCTCTTCGTTAATATATGTTCTATCTTCAATATCGTTATAATCAAAATCAATAAATTCGGAATGAGCTTCTTTCAATTTTCTTTTTTCTACAAAACCGATATTTCTTAATATTTCCTCTTCTTTCTTTTCATCTGCGCCCCAAATGATAATACATCCAAAAGTAAATAGAAATACATCTATTGGATGAGAATCATGTTCGTTAGCTAATTGATAATGAAGTACTTTTTCAACGAATTCTGGATTAATTGTAGTTTTTTCTAATATCGAAATAGTTTCTTGATTTAATGTATATTCCTCAGCAGTACAATAAGACGAGCATCTCATAATTAGTATTAAAATTATTTATTTCGGATTCTACGAGTCCCAATCATTGTTGTCAAACTAATTTAACCAATTAGGTTAATAACCCTTTTAACACTAATAGCTATTTCAACCATAAATACATATAATATAGTTGACCGGCTAAAAATCATATTTATAATTACGACATTAATTAGGTTATGGAGTCTCTAAAATGAATTTAAATTCCGTTATAAAAAAATCGATTACTGAATCTAAGCTTTTAAGAGTCGTACTTGGGATAATTTTGATGTTTCTAGCAGCTCAAGTACAAATTCCTCTAGAACCAGTTCCCATAACATTACATACGGTCGGTGTCCTAATAATCGCTCTTTGCTATAATAAAAAAGAGGCTATGCAAGCTATCATTGGGTATGTAACCCTCGGAGCAATAGGCTTGCCTGTTTTTGCCGGTTTCTTTGCAGGACTAACAGTATTATTTGGGCCAACGGGTGGGTATTTATTTGGTATGATTCTTTGTGTTTATGTAGTTGCTACAATGAGAGAAAAATTTGGTGAAGATACAATTTTAAAACTAATTGTATATAGTATTATTGGCTCTATTTGTGTATTTATGATTGGTACACCTCAATTAGCGCTACTTGTTGGTTTAGAGAAAGCTATAGAATTTGGCTTATTGCCATTTATTATTCCAGGAATAATAAAAGCCCTCTTTACCGCAGCTTCCGTTAATCTGCTAAAACGAAACATTAAGTGGAAGAAATAATAAAATTTCGTCCCCATCATTTTTTATGCACCCTTGGTTTTCAAGGTCACGGTTATTCTCTTGGCTTTGTAAAAAATTATAAAAAAATTGTCCAGCGACTAACATCTGATGAAAATACGCTAATTGAAGTAGTAGGCAATATGGATAGCATCTGTTTTGCCTGCCCTAATAAAATAAATGAAAGCTTATGTACCACTCAAAGTAAAATTACTAAGCTCGATTCCAGGCATCAACAAATACTTGGCCTTAAAATCGGTGAAATATTGAGCTGGAAAGAAGCAAAGGTAAAAATCAAAAAATATATGACAGTTCAAAAGTTTGATTATACTTGTGATGGCTGTTCCTGGAAAGAATATGGAATTTGTCAAAAAGCTTTAGAAAATATGCTAAAGGAAGGTGAAAGTTTTTAGTTACGTTAAGCATAATAATTAAATATGAAGAAATATTTATTGCTATTAATTTTTGTATCTATAAATTTGGTTTCATCTTGCTCCCCGATACCAAGTGCCCTGAACTCCTCAATATTACAGGAAGCAGAAAAGCTCCCTAAAACTGGGATACTTAAGCAAAGAAAAAATTATGTGTACCTAGCATTGGATAATCAATATATCCATTCTCTATATCCTATCATACAAAATTTTGATAATAAATTCCAAAAGCCTCCTTATTTCCGCAAGGCTGATCCCCTAGGATCGCATATTAGCGTAATGTATGAAAAAGAAACAGAGAATTTAAATATTGAAGAAATAAACAAAAGTTTTAATTTCACTCTCAATAAATTAAAACTGGTTGAATCTAAAGGGAAATCCTATTACGTTCTGGAAATAGAAAGCCATGAGTTAGAAAAACTTAGGCTAAAATATGGATTACCAAAATTACTGAATGGTTTTAAATTTCATATTACCGTTGCTATAAAAGAACTATAATAAACTTAGTAAATATGGATTTAATAAATCTGATATTTTTTACATATAATACTTGACTATTTTAGTTGTCTAAGTTAGTTTCTAAAGGTTATAGTTTTAGTATTTTTTAGGGTTAAACGGAGTAATGATTATATGATGCTCACAACGAAAAGCAGATATGCAGTTATGGCAATAGTAGAGGTTGCTGCTAGCCAGACAACGAGGCCCATAAAACTAGCTGATATTTCCAATAAGCAAACTATACCTCTAAATTATTTGGAACAAATTTTTTTGAAGCTAAAAAAAGCTGATATAGTCAGGTCAGTCAAGGGGCCAGGTGGTGGTTATTTTCTAAATATCCCTTCAGAATCTCTTAATATTATAGAGATTATAGATGCAGTTGAGGAAAATACTAAAATGACCCGTTGTTCGGTAGACAAGACCTGTCGGAAAAATGGTACTAAATGTATGACTCATGATTTATGGAAAGGTCTTGGTAATCAGATCCGTAATTATTTTTCATCTATTTCAGTAGCAGATGTTATGGCAGGAGAAATAGATTTTCATATAGTTAAAGAATAGTTAGATGATTTACCTTGATCATAATTCCACTACTAATCTTCTAGAAGAGGCTAAAAATGCCATGCTGCTTGCACTTGCAAAACCTTTTAACCCTTCAGCTATACATGGTTTGGGCAGGGAAGGAAAAAAAATAATTGAACAGGCACGAAAGCAAGTAGCCGGTCTTAGCGGAATTATTAACCATTTTCGGGATTATTATATTACTTTTACTTCCTCTGGAACAGAAGCAAATAACTTAATAATATCTAATTTTAATAACGGAGAAGTTTTTGTTTCTGCAATCGAACATGCATCTATTCTGGCTCATGTAAAATTTGGAAATAATATTCAGATAATCTCAGTTGATGAAAACGGTATGGTTAACCCGGAAGATTTGAAAGAGAAGTTATCTAAAAGCGCCGCAGAAAAAAAATTGGTCTCTATAATATTTGCTAACAACGAAACTGGGGTAATTCAAGACATTAAGCAAATCACAAAAATAGCTCATGATTTTGGGGCACTTGTCCATAGCGACTGCGTCCAAGCGTTTGGCAAAATACCAGTAGATTTAGTGGATCTAGACCTCGACTTTGCCACAATTTCTGCCCATAAAATAGGTGGACCTGTAGGCTCTGGCGCTCTAATTAGCAAAGCAATACACCATTTAGTTCCACATATTATTGGCGGGGGGCAGGAAAAAGGACTTCGCTCAGGTACTGAAAATGTCGCTGCTACTGCCGGTTTTGGTGTGGCTGCTGAAATTGCAAACAGGGAGCTGGAATCAAGATATAATCATTTAAAGGGATTAAGGGATTATTTAGAAAAGGAAATAGCAAAAATTTTTCCAAAAATCAAGATTGTAAATCAGCAATCAGAGCGCTTACCAAATACTAGTTTAATTATTAATTTGGGCAAAAAGTCTGAAACGCAAATTATTGCTTTTGATCTAAAAAATATTGCTATAAGTTCTGGCGCAGCCTGTTCTTCGGGAAAAATAGGTTCATCAAAAACTCTTGAAGCAATGGGTTTTAGCGAAGAAGAAAGAGATTCTGCGATTAGAATCTCTCTTGGATACACCACCACAAAACAAGATATAGATAAATTCTTAAGAATATACAGAGAAATAAATAGTTAAGTAAATATGGGAAAATTAGAAAATTTAAAAAAAGAGCTAATGAGTAAAAATTGCCGATTCCCGATTTATCTCGATAATCAGGCAACAACTCAGGTAGACCCAAGAGTAATTGAAGCCATGATGCCTTATTTAACCTCTGATTTTGGCAATCCCCATTCAAGAAGCCACCCTTATGGCTGGGAAGCAGAAGAAGCTTGTAATATCGCCAGAAAACAAGTTGCAGATTTAATCGCAGCTGAAGAAAAGGAAATAATTTTTACTTCCGGTGCAACAGAGTCGAATAACCTAGCCCTAAAAGGAATTGCCAAATTTTATGGGGAAAAAAAGAAACATATTATAACCCTGGTTACCGAGCATAAATGTATTTTAGATAGCTGTAGACATCTTGAGCAGGAAGGTTTCTCAGTTAGCTATTTACCGGTTATGGCAAATGGTATTGTTGACCTTCAAGTCTTGGAAAATGCAATTACCGAGCAAACGATTCTAGTTTCCATAATGGCGGTAAATAACGAGATTGGGGTAATCCAGCCTTTGAAAGAAATAGGCCAAATTTGCCGTAAATATAATGTATTTTTTCATTCTGACATAGCCCAAGCTTTTGGGAAAATTCCTATTAATGTAAATGAGCTAAATATTGATCTAGCTAGCATTTCAGGGCATAAAATTTATGGCCCAAAAGGTGTTGGTGCTTTATACTTACGCAAGAAACCAAGAATTCGTCTTGCTCCAATATTTAATGGTGGCGGGCAAGAACGTGGACTTCGTTCCGGTACTCTTGCTCCATTTTTAGTAGTCGGTCTTGGTAAAGCCGCAGAACTTGCCGCTAACGAAATGGATAAGGATTATAGACATGTAAAAAAACTGTTCGATAAATTCTTAAGCAGAATCACCTCAGAAGCAAAAGAAGTGTACTTAAATGGTGATAAACATAACAGATATCCTGGTAACTTAAACTTGAGTTTTGCCTATATTGAGGGAGAGTCAATGATATTAGCAATTAAGGATTTAGCTGTTTCTTCCGGATCTGCCTGTACTTCTACCTCGCTTGAACCGTCTTATGTCCTGAGAGCTCTTGGGGTAGACGAAGCGTTAGCTCACACTTCCCTTCGTTTTGGGTTTGGGCGTTTTACTAAAGAAGAGGAAATTGATTACGCAATAGAATTATTGCTATCGAAGATAAATAAATTAAGGGAGCTTAGCCCGCTATGGGAAATGGCACAAGAGGGAATTAATATTAACGAAATTAAGTGGGCAACTCATTAAAAATAAAATTGGAATGGTATAATTATGGCATATAGTAAAGAAGTAATCGACCATTACGAGAATCCACGAAACGTAGGGGTTCTTGATAAAAAAGATAAGTCGGTCGGCACGGGACTTGTAGGAGCTCCGGCTTGTGGAGACGTTCTAAAATTACAGATTAAGGTTAATGAAGAAGGGACTATTACTGATGCTAAATTTAAAGCTTTTGGTTGTGGTTCAGCTATTGCTTCTAGTTCCCTTGTTAGCGAGTGGGTAAAAGGAAAAAAACTTGAGGAAGCAATGGAGATAAAAAATACCGAGATAGCTAAGCATTTATCACTGCCGCCCGTAAAATTACACTGTTCTTTGCTTGCGGAAGATGCTATTAAGGCAGCAGTAAATGATTATAAACAAAAGCAAAAATAACTGCTATGAAAGCTGTTTTACAAGATAATTCCCTTCAAAAAAAGCAAATAATGTCTCTAACCGAAAGGGCTATTGCTCAAGTAAAACATTTGCTTGAGCAAAGAGGAAAGTCATCCCTAGGGATAAGAATCGGAGTTAAATCCGGCGGTTGTTCAGGCTTGAAATATTTCGTAGAATATGCCGATGAAAAAGGCAAATATGATGAAGTAATCCAGAATCAAGAGGTAACTATTTTAATAGATCCCAAAGCGGTTATGTACCTTCTTGGCACTCAAATGGATTATGTTAGCGAAAAATTTAAGTCCGGTTTTACTTTTTCAAATCCCAATGAGAAGGGGAAATGCGGCTGCGGAAGTTCATTTAATGTCTAATAACCTTCCATCAATAGCTAAATTAGCAGCTAAGCATGGTATCATTCCTTTAAAAAAACTGGGCCAGAATTTTATATTCGATGAAACCCTATGCGATAAAATTGTAAAAGCGAGCGGCTTGCAGGATAGCAATATTGCCTTGGAAATAGGTCCTGGTCCAGCCGGCTTGACTCGATCTATTTTAAAGACTTCATCTGGAAAACTAACAGTTATTGAAATGGATGCAAGGTGTATCCCCCTGCTTGAGGAAATAAAAACCGTTTATCCTAATCTTATTATAAAACAAGCTGATGCCTTAAAAGTAAATTTATCGGAACTAGTAACTAATGAAAAAGTAACCATAATTTCTAATTTGCCTTATAATATTGGTAGTGTCTTGTTAACATCATGGTTACTTCAATCTAAAAAAATAAACAGCATGACCTTGATGCTGCAAAAAGAGGTAGTAGATAGAATTATCGCTAAACCTGGCATCAAATCTTACGGCAGATTATCTGTTATTTGCCAAATTGTCTGTAAAATAACAAAATGCTTTGACGTTAGTCCTAAAGCTTTTTACCCTGAACCTAAGATCTGGTCTAGTGTGGTAAGGCTTGAACCTAAAAAAAATGCCCCTAGCCTGCAATTATTGACAACAATTGAACAAATTACAAATCTTGCCTTTTCAGGCCGCAGAAAAATGATTAAATCATCTTTGAAAGCCTTATCTCCAGATATCCTTCCCATATTGGAAAAATTATCCATTAAGGAATCTCTGCGCGCTGAAAATCTCTCGCCAGATGATTATTTAGCTTTAGCTAAGGCAATTTTAGGGATGCAAAATCCGGTAAGATAAATGACAAATGATCTTCTGCTCTAAGAAGTATTCTTAAAATAAGCACTAGGTCTTAGGTATTATAACTAATCGTTGCTCTCTACTAGGACACGTACAAAAAATACAAATTCCCAGCAACAATAGAAAAAACATAATTTTTTGTACGTTAAAAAGTGCCTTTAATAACCACTAGGCTGTTTATATTTATAGTCAATACTTCCCCTTCCAAGTCTACAAAGGATAAAAATTCCAGGCAAAGGTAGAAAAAACATGATTTTTTTACTTTAAGAGATATTCTTAAAATAGCCACTAGACTCTTTATAATCAATCACTGCGCTTTAGCACGCATCTATAAAAGATAAAAAAGCTCCGTGCAGGTTCAGGTTGCACAGAGCATTTTTAAATTTTTATTATAAGTAGGTTTTTATAGATTTATAGCACTTCTAAGTCCTACTGACCAGCTTTTTACCCTGCCAGTCGGGCGAGTACTCACATTAAGCCCAACCTTATATTTGTGGTTAATTTCGGCTAAAACGTCCCCTTGGATTTGCATATTAGACTTGCGTACTTTATATGCTGGAACTTTAAAGTAATTAAATTCACTAACGTTTCGGCCTTGGACCTGTTGGCTTATTGGATCTTTCCAATCATGTAAATAACTTACAGTAAATGAAGGAGTTAAATTTACACTTTCCTTGATTGAGAAATCAGTAGCAAGAGTTAACCCAACTTCACCCATTACGGATTCTCTTTTTGGTATATTAAAGTCCATTTGAGTAGAAGTTTTTTGACCCGCCGCACCTTTTTCGCTGTAGTTTTTCATTGTCACAGATTGGTAATGTCCTGCAATAAAAGGTGTAGCACTGATATTTCTAGCAAAATCAAAGCGATAACCTGTACCAAGCGTAGTAAATAAGTGATCTCCAGATGTTTTACCATGTTCTTTGTAAGTAGCTAAACCGAGTTTAATATCACGGTCAATATTGTAGTGAAGTCTACCAAGACCTGCAGATGCATAAACAAACATCGGTTTTTCAAAGCTATAAACCCCGTGTAATGATATTGCTTGTTCCCTGATTTTAGCTTTACCTCTATCTGCTACAAATTTAGTTTTGGTTTCCGCATAACCTATTCTTGTACCGATCAGTAAATTATCCTTTATCTTGTAATTTAGACCCATTCCGACATCTACTGCGCTGTCATCTTTGAAACCTAATGTTTTGTTGCTGAATGTCCCAGTACGGCTCTTACCAAAATCACCAAAAACCTGGAGGGCAAACTGATCACTACTATTTGGAGCGTCAGCAGAAGCGGCAATATTATTTTCTACTTGGCCGGTTTTGGAAAAACCTTGAGCTAAGGCAAGATTTCTTTCCGCAGTTTTCATCCCGAAGCTAAGCGGGGACTCACGTAGCAATGAAACCAGCGTCGGGCTGGTAATGACAGAATAAACAAACTGACGTTTGATATTATTGACAGGCTGGGTAGCGTGGATATCTCCTGCTGGTGCTCTTCTATCAAAAACTCCAGGTCCAAATCTATTATTACCAAGAGCCTGCTCTTCAGTTGTTAAATATTTGCTCGGATTATCAACTAGTTCTTGTATAAGATTCGCTTCATCCCAGACTATGATATTAGCTCCCGGTACGTTTAACGCCCCTCTTATTTGCGCTTTTCCTATTTCCAAGGAAATTGCTTTAGCAAACTCTTTAGAACCATTAAAAGCTTGTCTTAATGCCTCGTTATAATGGTTTCCAAGCAAAATGTAATTAGCACCGCTAAGAGTTGCTTTTTCTACGAAATTTTTGGCATTATTTTCTGTTATGTCTAAATAGCTAAATAATACAGGAAAATTGGTACGATTTACAGCGAGAATACCATTAACCACTTTAGCATCCATATCTGCAAAACCTGCCACCTGGCCATTATTCATTAAAGTGTCGGTATCACTGGTAAATACACCACCGGTGATAACATTCAAGCCTTCTCCAAAAACTTCTTCGAGAAACGAAAAACCCACCAAACCTGCTGCGGCAACTTTATTATCAGATATTGGTATATAAAGATTTGCAATTTCACTAGATAAAGGATCATAAATAACCAAGTCATTGGTTCCAAACTTTCCTTTTTGGTTTAAATAATTATTTAGATCGCCTGGAGCATAATCAATAATTACTCCACCTCCTGGTGCGTATCTCCATCCACTCAGATGTGCAGAACTATGCCCTCCAGAAGCAAAATTATTTTCATTTCTTGTAAAGGCAAAACCTAGTTGCTCCGCTAAAGTTTGTGCGTAAGTATTAACTAGCACGCCGCTAACCGGTGAGTTATGGCCACTTGCAAAACTATCACCGAAGGTAATAACATTGGTAAAATCCTGGGTGTTTTTTGAAGCTAAAGCAATCGACGAAGTACTAAGCGACAAAAGTGAAAAGCACGCAAAGGTTTTTAAAAAATTTTTCTTTTTATTAGACATTAAGATACCCCCTAATATAATAATCTTTGTCAATTAATAAGGTTATAGTATAACATTGTAGTTTTATTAAACAAATATATTCTTCCAAAAATCAAAAATTAGAAGCCAGATAAATGCTGTAAAACATATTATTTTGAAAACTGCTTACTCTATTATATTAGCTTTTATCCATATTTTCGAAAGCTTCTTCCCAAGTACCAACTGTTGCAGCCTTAGTATACTCGGTAACCCTATTTTCAAAAAAATTAGTGTGTTCTACTCCGTTTAACATTTCATCGAGCCAGGGAAGTGGGTTATTATCTACTAGATATATTTCCTTTAGACCAAGCTGCATGAGCCTGCGGTCGGCTATATATCTTATATACTGGCGTACTTCTCTAGCTGTTAACCCTTCAATACCGCCAACTTCGAAAGCTAGTTCAATAAAAGCGTCTTCAAAATGGACTATAGTTGCACAAGCTTCATAAAGTCTACTTCTTAAGTTTTCATTCCAAACTTCAGGGTTTTCTTGCACAAAAGTTTTGAACAAAGTAATTATAGAGTTAGTATGCAAAGTTTCATCCCGAACCGACCAAGTGACAATCTGGCCCATTCCCTTCATTTTATTAAAACGAGGAAAATTCAGTAAAATAGCAAAAGAGGCAAAAAGCTGCAGACCTTCCGTAAAAGCACCGAACACTGCAAGGGTAGTTGCTATATCTTCTTTGGTTTCTACCCCAAATTTCTGCATATAGTCGTACTTATCCTTCATCTCTTTATATTTCATGAATGCTTGATATTCAGCTTCATCCATACCTATAGTGTCCAGTAAATGCGAATAAGCAGCTATATGAACTGTTTCCATATTCGAAAAAGCAGAAAGCATCATCTGCACTTCAGTAGGTTGAAACACTTTAGCATAATGTTTCATGTAACAATTGTTTACCTCAATATCAGCCTGCGTAAAGAAACGGAAAATTTGAGTCAGTAAATGTTTTTCTCCAGGCGTTAAGTTATATTTCCAATCTTTTACATCATCAGCTAGTGGTACTTCTTCCGGTAACCAATGGATTTTTTGCTGAATATGCCATGCTTCATAAGCCCAAGGATATGAAAAAGGTTTGTAAATTGGTTTTGCTGACAATAATGACATTTTAATTTCTCCTTGATATTATTCGTAATAAACTGCTCTTATTTTACTGACATGATAAACATTCATCATATTCAGTTTTTGAAGATGCTTTTAGTTCTAAATTAATATTATTTTTTCTCTCTAAATCCGCCATCCCTTTATCAGTTGAAACTGCATGAGATACTTTATCTGCTCTTTGGATAGAAGTAGAACGAGAATAGTAGAGGCTCTTGATTCCCTTTTTCCAGGCTTTGAAGTGAATTTCATGTAAATATTTTTTGCTAACGTCTCCTGGCATAAAAATATTTAAAGATTGAGCTTGAGATATATGAGGCGTTCTATCGGCTGCCAGCTCAATAATCCAATTCTGATCAATTTCATAGGCTGTTTTAAAAACGTCTTTTTCATGGTCGGATAAAAATGTTAAATGTTGTACCGAACCTTCATGGGTTGAAATAGAAGACCAGACCTGATCGGTATTAAAGCCTTTTTTATCTAGTAACCTTACTAAATTCTTATTCTTGACATTAAAAGACCCGGTTAAAGTTTTTTGGGTAAAACTGTTAGCAGCAAAAGGTTCTATTCCAGGAGAAGAGTTACCGCAAATAATAGAAATAGAAGCAGTTGGGGCTATAGATGTTTTATTACTGAAACGCTCTTTAACACTCACTTCAGCTGCATCTGGGCATGCACCTCTTTCTTCTGCCAGAAGCACAGATGCAGCATTTACTTCCTTGTTTATATGTTCAAATATTTTATTATTCCAAACCTTAGCCATTACTGACTCCATAGGCACATTCTGTGCTTGGAGGAATGAATGGAATCCCATTACCCCGAGACCGACACTACGTTCACGCATTGCTGAATATTTAGCTCTGCTCATACTATCTGGAGCTTTTGTGATGAAATCCTCAAGGACATTATCAAGAAATCTCATAATATTTGGAATAAACTCTTTGTTATCTTTCCAATCTTCATAATATTCAAGATTAAGAGACGATAAGCAGCACACTGCGGTTCTATTATTACCGAGATGGTCAATACCTGTTGGAAGAGTAATTTCAGAGCAAAGGTTAGAAGTTTTTACTTTTAAACCTAACTTTTTATGATGGTCCGGAATATATTTATTTACTGCATCAATATAGAGTATATAAGGCTCTCCGGTTTCAATTCTGGTAGTGAGTAATTTTATCCATAAATCTCGTACTCTAACTGTATTTATTACACTTCCATCACGAGGGCTTTTTAGATCCCAAGTAGTATTATTTTCAACTGCTTCCATAAAGCTATCGGGAATTACAACTCCATGATGGAGATTTAGAGCCTTACGGTTTATATCACCTCCGGTAGGACGACGCAAATCAATAAATTCTTCAATTTCCGGGTGATCAATAGGCAAATAAACTGCTGCACTACCTCGCCGCAGGGAACCTTGGGAAATTGCCAGAGTCATAGAATCCTGAACTTTTAAGAATGGAACAATACCAGAGGTTTTGCCATTTCCATGTACTGCTTCATTAATAGAACGAACATTCCCCCAATAACTGCCGATTCCGCCCCCCTTAGACGCTAACCAAACATTCTCAGTCCAGAGCCCCACAATCCCTTCTAAGCTATCGTCAGTTTCATTCAAGAAACAAGAAATCGGCAATCCTCTATCTGTTCCGCCATTACTAAGTATAGGGGTAGCTGGCATAAAATGCAGCTTGCTTATATAATCGTAGATTTTATTGGCATGAGATTCATTATCTGCATAATAGCTTGCAACTCTTGCAAATAGATCTTGATAATCTTCGCCTTTTATTAGGTAACGATCCTTTAACACCGCTTTACCAAAATCACTAAGTAAACTATCACGACTTCTATCGATTTTTACCTTATATTTATTTCCTTTAGCCTTAGACATTATTTCTTTTTTCCTTTTTAAGATGAATGATACAAATCTTACAATCAAAAATTTTAAAACTAAAACTGTTTAGAATTTTAGATCAACTTGCCTTGATCATAACGCATAAACTCATTTTTCTTCAATAGTTATTTTTGCGAATATTGTATGTTTTTTTGCTTGACATACTATATGTAGTTGTTAATTGTATTGCTGTATATGAGTAAATAAATCCAGTTTATTGGTTTCATAAGATAGTTAAACCGTAATAAGAATATTTTATTATTAATAAATATTGTGTATGTGGATAAAAAATGGTTAATAAAACCGTTATTATCATTGATAATTTATTTACTAAATTTTTATATTACTTAAGCCAAAACCAATTCCTTATGGTTGTTTGCTGCTTGATGGTTATTGTTGCTTTTTATTAGAAAATTATATAAATTTATTCCAATTATTTTTTACTATTTAAGATTGGTATATTGAGTGTCTGATTTGTTTAATTTTGCTACTACTAAGAAAAGCTTTAAGGACGAATCCTATACTGCAAGTGATATAGAAGTCTTAGAAGGGTTAGAACCGGTGCGCATGCGACCTGGGATGTATATTGGTGGGACTGACGAAACTTCGTTGCACCACCTAGTTTCAGAAGTAATTGACAATTCTATGGATGAAGCTGTTGCTGGTTATGCCAATCGTATTACTATTGAAATGTTTGCTGATGGCAGTGTATCAATAGCGGATAACGGAAGAGGCATCCCAGTTGATAATCATCCCAAATTTCCTAATAAATCGGCTCTAGAAGTGATTTTGACCACATTACACTCGGGTGGAAAGTTCTCGGATAAGTCTTACCAGACCTCAGGGGGGCTACATGGTGTTGGAATATCAGTAGTAAATGCTTTATCAGAAAAATTAAATGTAGAAGTTTACCGGGATGGTTTTGTTTATAGCCAGGATTATTCTAAAGGCCATGCTTTAACAAAATTAGAGAAAAAAGAAGCCTCTAGAAAATCAAGAGGAACTAAAATTACCTTCATCCCTGATCTAGAAATTTTTGGGGGGATAACCCTCAAACCAAAAAAAGTTTATGATTTAGCAAAATCCAAAGCCTATTTATATAAAGGCTTTGAAATTCATTGGGTTTGTGCCCCAGAACTAATTCATAATCAGGAAGTTCCAGAAAAATCAGTTATTCATTTTCCAAATGGTCTTAGAGATTATCTAGACTCAAAGCTTGATAAGGATAAAATTGTCGGAGGGGAAATATTTTCTGGTAATGCTGAGATAACAGCAGAAAACATCAAAATAGAATGGGCAATTTGCTGGCACGAAGAAGAAAGTTTTGTTCAATCTTACTGTAATACTATTCCCACTCCTCAAGGCGGAACACATGAACAAGGTAATAGAGCAGCGCTGGGCCGAAGTATAAAGGTTTATGGGGAAATGACAGGGCTTAAAAAAGTGTCTTTAATAACGCCTGAAGACATTTTAGAGTCGGCGTGTATTGTTATCTCAGTTTTTATTACAAATCCTGTATTTCAAGGGCAAACCAAGGAAAAGCTAGTGTCAAATGGTATTGCAAAGCACGTTGAAAATATGGTTAAGGATCATTTTGATCATTGGCTTAGCAGTAATAAAAAAGTAGCTGATATATTAATATCTCACATTATAAGTAACGCTGAATATAGGTTAAACCGGAAAAACGAGAAGGTGGTTAATAGAAAAAACGCTACTCAGAAATTACGATTGCCAGGTAAGCTTGCGGATTGCACACGGAGTAATGCGCAAGGAACAGAACTTTTTTTAGTTGAAGGGGATTCTGCAGGGGGATCAGCAAAGCAAGCAAGAGACAGGGAAACTCAGGCAATATTGCCGCTGCGAGGTAAAATTTTAAACGTTGCAAATTCTCCTTTGCAAAAAATTCTAGCCAATCAGGAACTCCAAGACCTTGAAACAGCCCTTGCCTGCGGTTCAATGAACCATTACAGAGAGGAGGACTTACGTTACGAAAAAATAATAATCATGACAGATGCGGATGTAGATGGCGCACATATAGCTTCCCTGTTAATGACTTTCTTTTTTATCAGAATGCGTAAGCTGATAGTTAATGGCCACTTGTATTTAGCGAAACCGCCTTTATACCGGATAACGCAGAATAATAAGACCTATTACGCTGCTAATGATGAGCAAAAGCTATTAATCACAGAAAAATTATCTTCCGAAAGTAAGGCAAAAATCGAAGTTGGAAGATTTAAGGGCCTAGGCGAAATGACTCCAAAACAACTCAAAGAGACAACTATGGATTCTAAATTAAGGCTCTTATACCAAGTAAGCATAGATGACTTTGACAATACAAATGTAATAGTAGATAATCTGATGGGGAAAAATCCTGAAAAAAGATTTAAGTTTATTCAGGAAAAAGCGTTATTAAACAAGGAAGGAAACCTCGAAATATATGTTTGATTTTATTAAAAAGCAAAAAAATTACAAACCAAAAAGTTGTCACTATGAAACGCCTACTTGGCAACCAGCTAGTATAAATACACGATTAATTATTGTTCCGATAAGCAACGTTATAGCAATAGTTAGGGAAGAATCTTGTAAATTGAGAAAAAAGAAGGTGCAAACTTTTGTAACACCTTACCTTAAAATGTCATTAAACTCGTTTTTTTCCTCTTTAACCTTACTAACGGCCTTTATAGTTCTATTGTTTTCTTCGGTAACGTTTGCTGAAGAAGAGAAAAAAAAAGAAATTAATAATCAACCCCTGCCATACTATTGCAAACAGTTCCAGGAAGTTCTGCAACGTGTTGGTAAGGATTATATGGGAGAGGTAGATTATCAGAAAATGACTGACGAGGCAATTAACGGTATGTTGCTTTCTCTTGATCCATATTCCGGGTATTTTGTTGATGATGATCTTGAGTTTTTCCTTGATCAAACAGACGGCGAATTCGGAGGTATTGGCGTAGAAATAATCCCTGATCAAGGTGCTATAAAAGTCATTTCACCTATTGACGATTTACCTGCCTATAAAGCAGGAATTAGGGCAGGCGATTATATTGTAGGCGTTAACGGTCAATTAGTTTCTACTCTTGGCTATAATAAAGCCGTTCGTGAGATGCGCGGTGAACCTGGAACTAAGCTTAATTTACTTGTAGTAAAAGAAGATGGCAACCAAACTACTGAAATTGACTTAATAAGAGAAATTGTTAAGATAAAACCAATAAAATCTGATTTGGAATTAGATGATTATGGTGGAATTGGCTATATAAGAATTGTTACTTTTAACAATCAAACTATCAGCGAACTTAAAAAAGCAATAAAAGATTTATCTAAAAAAGCCCAACTTGAAAAGAAAGATCTAAAAGGTTTAATTTTAGATGTAAGGAATAATCCAGGAGGACTGCTCGATCAAGCGGTAGCCGTTTGTGAATATTTCTTAGACCATGGAATAATAGTATCAACTAAAGGAAAAAAAGACGAAGAAAATGTGGTTATTTCTGCAGGCAGATTCGTTGAAAAAGCTCCCCAGATTCCTATGGTAGTGCTGATTAATTCTGGTTCTGCTTCTGCTTCTGAAATTGTAGCAGGGGCTTTACAAGATCATAATAGGGCCATTATTATTGGCACTACTTCTTTCGGTAAGGGGTTGGTTCAGACCTTTACGCAAATTAACAAAAGAGCAGCAGTAAAGTTTACTACTGCTAAATATTTCACGCCAAATGGTAGATCTATAAATGGTAAAGGCATAGAACCGGATATTTTCATTGAGAATGCAAAAGTTGAGTATGCAGAAAAAGAAAAGAAAGGCAGTGCGTTTAATGAATCTTCCATAAAGAGTTATCTAAAGAAATATAATAACGAAGATAAACCCGATTCTAAACCTGCTGGTACACCAGAAAAAATTGAGGACCATAAAATGTCTGAAAAATATAAGAAAGATTATCAGTACGCTCGGGCTTACGACTTAATTCGTGGATTAATAATTAGAGAAAAGAAAAGTAAATAGCGTAGTGGAAAGAGCCAGAATTCTTATAAAAGGGTATTTTATATTTTTTAATATCGAAGCTTATATAGTTGTTTTGGCTTTTATCCTTTCAAAGGAGCAGAAATAAACATGGCAGAAAAAAAAGTAGAGATACCCGGTCAGGAACTCCCTTTTAGACAAGGCGTTGGTATGATGATCATTAATAAAAGTAATCGAATTTTTGTAGGAAAAAGAATTGATTCTAAAACCAACGGCTGGCAAATGCCGCAAGGAGGAATCAATTTGGGTGAAACTCCAAGTGCAGCAGCCCTAAGAGAAATGGCAGAAGAGATAGGAAGTAACCAAGGTAAAATAATTGCCGAAAGTAAAAAATGGTATAGTTATCGTTTACCTCCGTTTCTCGTTCATAAACTTTGGGAAGGAAAATATTGCGGACAAAGGCAGAAATGGTTTTTAATAAGATTTACCGGCCAAGATTCTGATATAAATGTTAAAACTAAGCACCCAGAATTTGACAGCTGGCAGTGGGTAGAAGTACATGAATTATTAGAAAATATTATCCCATTTAAGTATAAATTATATTCAAAAATAATAGCAGAATTTAAAGAATTGATTATGTAGAAGATGGATAACGTTTCAGTCCACTTTCCCGGAAATAAGTAAATAGCGCTTTAAGGCTTCATAAAAATATGAGATAAATTAAAAACCCTAACCAAAATCTACTATTAAGAAATTTAATGACATCTACTAATAATTGGAAGTTTGACGATATTGTTAAATAAGTTATCGAGGGCTTATATAACAATTTTTTCTAAATGAGTTTACCTTACTTTACCTTTGCCTAGAATTCTTTTTATTAATATCTTTGGTACGCGTTTGATTTAATATATCAACGACCTGAGATTTGATCTCTAATTCTGGTTTTAATATTAGATCTTTTTTATGGGCTTTAGAATGCGAAAGTTTTTGGCCTAATTCCGGTTGTACAATTGACGCCATAAACTCTTTTAAGTGAGTTTGCTTTTTTTGCACCATGTTATTATTTTGTGCAATAATTTCTCCTACTTTCTCGCCTACAACTGGAGCAAACTTAGCAGAAAGAGCAAAAGCTGGAACAATAAGTGCCGGAAGCATTAGCCCTCCTATAAAGACTCCAGTTGAGGCAATAGCAACTAGTCCTGCTGCCATCGTAATTTTTGCCGTTAGAGTTTTTATATTATTTCTTTTTCTATTAATAAATTTGGTATCAGCAATTATTTTATTTAGGTTAATTGTCACAACTTCCATGATTTCTTTCTGTTTAGTTTTTTCTTTGTAAGCACTAAACACTACTGAATAGAATAATTTGGGGTCTGAATGGATAAAATTCATTATTTCTTTTCCATCACGTCCATTTAATAAAGCTCTCAACACTTCTTTTACATTTTTTTGCTCTGTCGGTGATAAATCACTGAATTGATCAGCTACTAAACCGTCTATTAAAATATCTTGGTTTTTTTCTTGGGTGTTAACTAGCCCATCACCTATTTCTTTTTTATCAGTAATAGCAATTGCAAATAAAGTCATTACCCCTGCAAAACTTTCGTCAGTAACTACCATATGCTTTAAATGCTTTTTTAGCCTCTCCACACATTTCTGGACATATTCCTCTATTTTAGGTTCTTTCTTCAATCTATTTACATAATCAATAGCAAGCATATTGGAGAGGGAAGTAATTAAATAATTATTTAAATTATTACCTAAATGGCTTTTTATTTTGCTTAGGAAAGCAGAATTATCAATATTTTTTAAAATATCTATATTATTCTTCATATACAATCTCTCTAAGTAGAACTTTTATAGAAACCTCTGTAAGGCCTGGAAAATCCTTGGTTGAAAGTTTTTGTATAATCTCCGGCGTCAACGCTTGAAGTTTTCTTATTTGCATACCTATTATAACAGCTCCTACTGGTAAAGTTTTATAGATGTCGTCGCTTACATTGAGAACTTCTTCATATGAATCCACTGCAAAATTTATGGTTACTTCATATTGATAAAGGATAATTTCGCTATTCTTATTTTGAATGGATGGGTTGTCAAATACCCGAACCACTTTCGCTTTGATTGGTTCGTATAAATTACGTTTTTGAGAAATCAAGCTTAAATTACTTAACAAGCCTTCTCTAGTATCACAAATTTTATTATTGGAATTAGCAAGTAACTCTTTATATTGCAAGTTAATTTCAGGAATTTTTTGTTCAAATTCCACAATTGAGTTAAGCTGGATTATGGACTGATTAAATAAAATTTCTGCTCTTTCTTTTCCATGTAGAGATTTTACTAACTGATCCTGAAACTCAGGAATAAGCACTCCAAGTAAAACAATAGATATAGTATATACAACTAATTTAAAAAATATTATGTTTTTAAGGTGAATTACTACTTTGTCAAGCATTTATGACCCCTCTATATTTTTACTAATAGTTAATTTAGCCGGTATAGTTAGGGTAGTTAATAATTCAGTGGTATGGTCATATTCTATAGAATAACTTACCTGATAATCTGGAAAGAGCAGCCTTACTGAACTTACATAATCCTGTAAAACTTGTTGTGCTTCATGTTCATTTTTTTTATCACCTATATACATAATATATATATCAGTACTGAGTATTATTTTTTTATCAGTAAAATCTGTATCTTCTGTATACCAATCAATGTTAACTATTTTAATGCTAGGGTTATTACTTAAAGAAAAAAGTTTTTCAAGAAAATCAAAGGGATTTGGTGATTTAATACTGAGTATTGTTTGGAGATTATAGAAATCTGTTAAATTAGTAATATTTTCCACTTCTGGATGACGTTTTTTTATAGTACGGTATTTTTCAGAAAATGAATAATATTTATTATTAAGCTCTATTGTTTCTTGTTGGACTACAATAGAATTATATTTCAGGTAAATTAGAAATACAATAATTCCTATTATTACTAAAGATAAAGGTTTAAACATTACTGAATTGATATTAGTAAGTTTAGTAATTGACTTCAATAATTGATTCGATGCTAGATGTTTTTTATTTTCTATAAATAACTCTAATAATTTATTATCCTGGAACTCATTGCTGGTTTCATAGTTTAAAAACGGGTGGGTTTTTATTCTCGTCGATAAGATTTTGGAACTGCAGCTTTTGTATTGGAATTTTTGATGATTTTATAATCAAATTGCTTAATTTTTGGCAATTTGGGCAGTATTCTCCCTTTAGCTTCATCCGCACCTTGTTTAATCCATGCTTAGCCGTTATCCACAAAAATGCCGCAGGTTAACCATGCTGTAGGCTATAGTTTTCAGAGCATAATGGTTTATGCTGTGGAATTCAAATCTCAGTAACAACCGTTTGAATTTATCTTCCCAGGCAAATATTCTCTCTATCGTTCTAAACCTTTCTTTAAAGATTTTCCGGCAAAAAGTTTGCTTTCTTCCTCGCTTAGATTTCTTGCGACTCCTTTTATTCTCTGGCATATTAGGAGTCATGCCAAGATTAAAAATTGCTTTACGATTTTTACGTGAATTATATACACCATCTAAGCTCATGGTACTTTCCTTGAGATCTATACCTATTAGTTTTACAATCTTTTTTAAGTTTGATATTGCAGGAGTAAGCAGGATTCCTTCATTCCTATTACCCGGAGCAGTAACAAAAGGCGCAATAACATTGCAGTTTCTATCACAAAACGGTACAACCTTGTCTCCTTTAGTGTGTTTATGACCATTATACCCTAAGTTGTCACCCCTTTTTTAGCAGAAGTACAAGTACCATCACCATGTAATATATCAGTATCAAGCATTCCAGCTTTAAATAACCTTGCCACCGAAGCTTCGAAAATCTTATCAAAGCATCCGTGCTTAACCCAGAACTTAAAAGCATTATAGATATTAGTATAGTGAATTTCTGGCATGCCGTCTTTATTTTTGTCTATTGGTATCTGTTCCCATTGGCAACCAGTATGCATGAGTTTAAGAATGTAATTAAATAATTTGAAAAATGATATCTTTTTACTTGGACCACGTGTGCCTTTTTTAAGATGCGGTAAGACAAATTCGTTAAATTCATCTTCTCTCAAAACAGTAGGAAGCTTGTTGTATCGTCTAATTCTGCTCATTCTATTTGGTTACTTAAATCAACCACTTTCATCTGAGAGATGAAAGTTTGATCTTTGCGACTAGAAGTCGCTTATCAAGCTAAAGCTCATTCTAGCCTAATATTTGAAGTAAAGTCGGTCTCATGAGCGTCAGTGTGTTTGTTGATATATTCGTTAATCATATCATCTGTAACATTACCGCTAGTTGAACTGAAGTATCCTCTGCCCCATAAATGTCTACCCCAGTATTTCTTTTTTAGTATCGGAAATTCTTCCTGTATTCTTTTAGATGATCTTCCCTTAGCTTTCTGAACAAATTCACTAATTTTAATATGCGGAGGAATATTTGCAAATATATGGACATGGTCGCTTGATACAACGCCATTTTCTATCTTTATACTCATTTCCTCAGCTACCTGTAACACTAGTTCCCGAACACGTTTTTTTATGTCGTAAGTAAGTACCTTATAGCGATATTTCGTTATCCATACTATATGATAACGATGATAAAAAACTGAATGTGATCTTTTGTTATAGTAAGTCATAGACTTATGATGCTACCGCATCATGGCGCATTAGACAAGCTAAAGCTTTTCCATCTGGAAGATGGAGGTTTTCACCACCAAAGGGACTATAAAATTAATGAATACTCAATATATCTACAAACCTTTTAAATACAAGGCTATAATGGTTTTATTTCGTAAAAATTCAAACCCGCAATGAGTTCAGCAAAATCCTGGGAAAATAATTGGGGAAATCTGGTAGTTTTTTTACAATATCCGGAGGTTATTAGAAGGATAATTTATACAACCAATGCGATAGAGGGTCTAAATAGCCAATTACGCAAAGTAACAAATAATAAGCGGGTTTTTCCTAGCGATGATTCTGTTTTTAAGACTTTATACTTGACAATAGATTACATTACGCGAGCATCCGTAATAGGAATCAATAAAAAAATTAGGTATCAGTATAAAGTACAATTTTGGTCGCTTAATCTATTTAAGCAAGTTTCTTAAAATTTTTGATTCTATCTTCAATCTCATGGCGAAAATGCCTAACTAATCCTTGGATAGGCCACGCAGCTGCATCGCCGAGAGCGCAAATTGTATGTCCCTCAATTTGTTTGCTTATATCCAGCAATTCATCAATTTCTTCAATTTTAGCTTCCCCTCTACAAAGGCTCATCATCATTCGCCACATCCAACCAGTACCCTCTCGGCACGGTGTGCATTGACCACATGATTCATGCATATAAAATTTACTTAAACGGGCAATAGCATAAATTATGTCAGTTGATTTATCCATTACTATAACTCCGCCTGTACCAAGTCCTGAACCAGCAGCACGAAGAGCATCAAAATCCATAGTAACAGTTTCACACATTTCTTTTGTAATCATCGGTACGGATGACCCACCAGGAATTACAGCTTTTAAATTATCCCAGCCGCCACGAATACCTCCAGCATGTTTTTCAATTAATTCTTTTAAAGGAATCCCCATAGCTTCTTCTATATTCTTAGGCGCATTAACATGTCCCGAGATGCAAAATAATTTTGTTCCGGTATTATTTGGCTTACCGATAGCAGCAAACCATGATGCCCCACGCCTTAAAATCGTTGGTACTACAGCAATGGATTCCACATTATTAATTGTAGTAGGACATCCATATAAGCCAGCACCTGCAGGAAAAGGAGGCTTAAGCCTAGGCTGTCCCTTTTTTCCCTCTAGGCTTTCAAGCAGAGCTGTTTCTTCTCCGCAAATATAAGCTCCCGCCCCTCTATGAAGATAGATATCTAGGTCATAACCAGAACCACAAGCATTTTTACCAATTAATTTTTCTTGGTAAGCTTCATCGATTGCTCGTTGGACCGCCAATGCTTCATTATAAAACTCACCTCTTATATATATATAACAACTATGAGCACCTATTGCGACAGAAGCAAGCAAGCACCCTTCTATAAGTTTATGCGGTTCATATCTAAGGATGTCCCGATCTTTGCAAGTTCCCGGCTCAGATTCATCAGCATTAACTACTAGGTAAGAGGGGTTGAGATGATTCTTTGGCATAAATGACCATTTCATGCCGGTAGAAAATCCTGCTCCTCCTCTCCCCCGTAAACCGGAAGATTTAATTTCCTCAATGATCCAATCACGTCCCTTAGCAATTAATGACTTTGTATTATCCCAATCACCGTGCATTTTTGCTGATGCCAGTTCAGGAGAATATTGCCCGTATAGGTTAGTAAAGATTTTATCTTGCTGTTGTAACATCATCACCTTCTAAAAAATATTGTGGAATCTTAACCTCAACAATTTTCTCTAAAGATGGAGAGCTGTTAAAAATTAAATACCATTCTCCATTTTTGATATAATACTGTATATCTCTTTTACCAATTTTATCCAGAAAAATTTCCCAATTATCATCAGATTTTAAGTGACCATCAGAAAGTTTTATTATTTCCTTGAAAACACCACTACTCATTGAATTGAAAATGTCATCAATTTGTATTAGGTCAGAGTTGTTTATATCAAAGTTTAAGCTATCTATACGATAGATTTTTCCATCTTTTTGTGTAACCCATCTAACGCTAAAGTAGTCTTCTGACCCAGATGGTGGTAAATCAAGACTTACAGAAAAATTGCTTCTCTCGCCTTGATTACAGATTGCATATGAATGGACAAAATCGGTTATTTCATGATTGATTTCATCTATTATTTCCTGATTTTCATTATAAAGTACAGGATAAGTTATTTTTCCGCTACATTTTCCAGATCCGACAGATTTAGTAAATTCCTGAGTTTTTTCACTAACAGAAAATGAACCGGCTATGTAATCAGAGTAAGCTGAAGAAGAAATTAAAATTAGCATGGTTATAGCAAGTACGCCTCTTTGCATGGAGGAAAGATCTAAAAAAACATAGCTCTTTACCAAACTCCTAGACATGATATGACTTTTTCTGGATAACAAGACTTTGCCTGACATATCAGATAAAATGGATAATAGTAGGCCAAATATTTTAACCATAATATCTTACTTTTTTTCCATTACTCAGCTTTTTTGCCCATTTTGACGAGCAGATAATTTGTCAATAATATCGTTCATTTTATCAGGGGTTAAATCTTCATAGTAATCATCATTTATTTGGACTAAAGGGGCATTTACACACGCTCCAAGACATTCAACCTCGGAGATAGTAAATTGACCATCTACCGAAGTATTACCACATTTAATTCCTATACGCTCCTCACAGGTTTTTAGGATATCGTTAGCTCCTTTAAGCCAGCAAGGAGTAGTGCCACATACTTGAATATGATATTTACCAATCGGTTTTAAATAAAACATGCTATAAAACGAAGCAACTTCGTAGACCCTCATATATGGTTCTGCAATATAATCCGCTACATATTCAATGGCTTCTACCGATAACCACCCCCCATTTTGTCTTTGAGCTAAATCCAGAAGAGGAAGAACAGCACTTTTTTGCCTACCCACCGGATACTTCGCTAATATTTCCTTGGCCTTCTTAATATTTTCCTTGTTAAAACTAAACATGTTTATTTACACATCATTATATCATTTTATAGGTATTTAAGTTTTAGCTTCTGTTATCTATCAATTTCTCCAAAAACTATATCAAGGCTCGAAATGATAGTTACCACGTCAGCCATTAAATGGCCGCGTGCCATAAAATCAAGCCCTTGTAAGTGAGCAAATCCTGGAGCTTTGATACGGCATCTATAAGGCTTATTAGTTCCATCTGCGTATAAATAAACACCAAACTCTCCTTTTGGAGCTTCGACAAAACCATAAGCTTCTCCTGCGGGGACATTATATCCTTCGGTATATAACTTGAAATGGTGAATCATAGCTTCCATGGATTCCTTCATCTGCGTCCGTGATGGCGGAGTTATTTTAGCATCTAATGATTTAACAGGTCCTGTCGGGATTTTTTCTATACATTGTTTGATAATTTTAAGCGACTGGTACATTTCTTCTATTCTAATTAGATACCTATCGTAACAGTCGCCGGAAACTCCTATAGGAATATCAAATTCCATTTCATCATATACTTCATAAGGATTAGACTTGCGAAGATCCCATTCAATTCCAGACCCCCTTAACATCGGACCTGAAAAACCCCAGTCCATAGCCTGTTTCTGGCTAACAACTCCGATCTCCACAAGTCTTTGTTTCCATATCCTGTTGTTAGTTAACAATGTTTCAACATCAGCTAAACATTGTGGAAACTTTTGAACAAAAACTCCTATGTCATCAAGCAATCCATCAGGAAGGTCAGATGCCACTCCCCCTGGCCTAAAATAATTAGAGTGCATGCGAGAACCAGAAACCCTTTCATAAAACTCCATAATTTTTTCACGTTCTTCAAATAACCAGAGAAGAGGTGTAGTAGCTCCTAGATCTACGGCTTGAGTACCTATGTTTAGGGTATGGTTTAAAATTCTTGTAAGTTCAGAAAAAAGAACCCTTATGAATTTAGCACGCCTTGGTACTTCTATCTTTAAGAGTTTTTCCACGGCGAGTGCATAGGCATGTTCCTGGCACATAGGAGAGACATAATCAAGGCGATCAAAATAAGGAACTGCTTGCGCATATGTTTTATGTTCAATTAATTTTTCTGTTCCTCTGTGGAGAAGCCCTATATGAGGGTCAGCTTTATTTATAACCTCCCCATCCATTTGCAAGATAAGACGCAAAACTC
Source organism: Candidatus Megaera polyxenophila (assembly GCF_029982035.1). Taxonomy (NCBI): domain Bacteria; kingdom Pseudomonadati; phylum Pseudomonadota; class Alphaproteobacteria; order Rickettsiales; family Rickettsiaceae; genus Candidatus Megaera; species Candidatus Megaera polyxenophila. Next base: position 451,405 of record NZ_CP104166.1, on the reverse strand, counting down.
CGTGTGCAGCGGGGTGCTGAGGGCCAAAATTAATGGTAGTCAGCTCATTATCATCTTTATGTAAATATTCTTCTTCGCTTATTGCCATATAGTTATATATTTATTCCTGTTTTGTTGCCTTTTCGTCACCAAGCAAAATATTTTCCCTAGATCCATGCCAAGGCGAGGTAAAATCAAAATTCCGAAATTCTTGCTCCAGTAACACCGGCTCATATATAACTTTTTCTAGTGTTTCATCATACCTAACTTGCACATGACCGGTAAGAGGAAAATCTTTACGTAGAGGATGTCCCTTGAACCCATAATCAGTTAGAATACGCCTTAAATCCGGAGCATCTTTAAATTCGATTCCAAACATGTCAAATATTTCTCGTTCATACCAACAGGCGGCACTATAAATTGAGGTTATTGAGTGTACAGGATCATCTTCTGCTACGTCAATTTTTAACAGGACTCTTTTATTGAGTTTTAAGCTTAATAAGCTATATACAACTTCAAAACGCTTATCACGTTCAGGAAAATCAGCCGCAAAAAGATCAGTTAGAACTGTAAACCTTAGTTCTTTATGGTGTTTCAAGAACTCAAGCACATTGATGAGGTTTTCTGGTAATATTTTATAACCAATAAAATTACCTATTGAAAGCTTGGAAAATTCTAATTTTTCTGTTTTTAAAAAATTATCAATAATCTCTATAGGCTGCATTATTAACCTTTAAATCTACTGGTTCTTTTAATTTTCCTCTGCAATTGCATTAATCCGTAAATTAACGCTTCAGCAGTGGGAGGACAACCCGGGACGTAAACGTCAACTGGCACAATCCGATCACAACCTCTTACTACTGAATAAGAATAATGATAATAACCACCGCCATTGGCACAACTTCCCATAGATATAACATATTTAGGATCAGCCATCTGATCATAGACTCGGCGCATTGGAGCAGCCATTTTATTAGTAAGTGTGCCTGCAACTATCATAAGATCAGCCTGCCTTGGACTAGGACGAAACAGAAAACCGAATCTGTCCATGTCATAGCGGGAAGCTGCTGCCTGCATCATTTCAACAGCACAGCACGCTAAGCCAAAAGTCATAGGCCACAACGAATTTGCTCTAGCCCAGCTAACTAGATCATCGACCTTAGCTAGAACGAAACCACGGTCTGATAGTTCTTCTTTAAAAAAATGATCCTGGGAGGGCATCATATTTTCCATCGCTATATCCCTCAAATTATGCTCTGCTAATTATTCCCATTCTAAGGCGCCTTTTTTCCATTCATAAATAAATCCAATAGTTAGCACTACCAAAAAAACTATCATTGACCAAAAACCAAACATACCTATTGCCTTTAAATTAATAGCCCAGGGGATTAGAAAGGCCACTTCTAAATCAAAAATAATGAATAAAATTGCTACCAGATAAAAACGAACGTCGAATTTACCCCGGGCATCTCCAAAAGCGTCAAAACCACATTCATAACTTTTAAGTTTATCTTTTTGAGGAGTTTCTTTAGCAAAAATTTTAGGTAAGATAATTACAACTAAAGAAATGAAAGCAGCTATACTAAAAAAAACTGCAATAGGTAAATACTCAACAAGAATTTTTGGGTTAGGATGCATTAATTTTATTCTCTAATACATTATTGACTCCTTATCCCTTAATTGCTACACTAAAGACGAAATATTGGCAACAGAAATTAACCACATAGCTAAAAACTCTATATCTCTTTTATGTTATTTAAGCCGCAGGACTTAATCGATATATTATAAATGATTCGATATATAAATAAAATGTTTTAGCAAAATAAGCTCGAAAAAAACCACATCGCAAAAATTCTCCTTGACATCATATGTTATAAACTGTTATTTATTATGCACAAAATATCTAATTTAATGAAAGAACTGGTGTGAAAACTTATTCAGCAAAACCATCTGATATCGATAAAAAATGGTGGATAATTGATGCAAAAGATCTAATACTTGGCCGTCTTGCAAGTCAAACAGCTATACTGCTTCGTGGTAAGCATAAGTCTACATTTACCCCTCACATGGATTGTGGTGATAATGTAATTATTATTAATGCAAAACACGTACATTTAACCGGTAACAAAGCTGATCCAAAAAATGGTAAGATGTATTATCGCCATACTGGATTTCCAGGTGGCATCAAGGAAACAACCGCTGGAAAAATTCTTTTAGGAAAGTATCCTGAGCGGGTTGTAAAAATGGCCATTAAAAGAATGATAAGCAGAAACAGTTTAGGCGCTAAGCAACTTGGTAACTTGTATGTTTATGCAGAAGGTGTACATCCGCATGACGGGCAGCAACCTAAATTACTCGACCTCGCAAGTAAAAATCCAAAAAACAAGAATAACAAGTAATAGCCATGGAAGTATCAATACTCGAAAAATTAGATGTAAACGCAAAAGTTGCTGATACCGCAGTTGTAACAAAATCTACATTTCATAAAGCCAAGAAGCTACTTCCCGGGGGCGGTGCATACGGTACTGGAAGAAGAAAAAATTCTGTAGCCAGAGTTTGGGTAAAACCTGGAAAAGGTGTGGTAATTGTTAACAAAAGGGATATGTCTGATTATTTTCCTCGTGAGTCATATAGAAAGTTAATATTACAGCCCTTCGTTGATACTAACACTTCTGGGCAGTATGATGTAGTTTGCACAATAAAAGGAGGCGGAACAACAGGCCAAGCTGGTGCTATTATCCATGGCATCGCTAGAGCCTTAGACTGTATTTCTGATGATTTCCACACAGCGTTGCGTAAAAATGGTTTTTTAACAAGAGATTCAAGAGTTGTAGAACGTAAAAAATACGGTAAACGTAAAGCACGTAAAAGTACTCAATTCTCTAAACGTTAAAATTACATTTTGGCATTATTTTTCTAAATTGAGCATTTTATTAAAGCTTCAATACTTGGCTGATACCAATTGTGCTTTAATATCACACTCTTAAGTACGGTGGTAATTATTGAGTAATGTTCAATTAAGAGGTTTGCTAGATACATGGTACAATATCATATATGGTCCTTGTGTTAAGCAGTTTCTAGTAAATACTTGTAACGTTTTGATTTTATTACCAAAATGGCGGGGTAGCTCAGCTGGTTAGAGCAGCGGAATCATAATCCGCGTGTCGGGGGTTCAAGTCCCTCCCTCGCTACCATATTTACATAAAACTAATCTAAATTACTCCTCTAAAAAAACCAGTTCATATTAAAAAACATACAAAAATATTAAAATGCAAGTTGTTTATATTTTAAAATCTACTCCATTTTATGTTTATTTATTGTTTATTTATCTAATGTTCATAGGAATTAAAGCTACAAAACCAAGAGTTGTGTTGTATCCAGTTAAGCTATTTATCATGCCATTAGTATTTTTGGCCTTTTTTATAAAACAGTTAAATAGAATTGAAGATTTTTTATTAGTTTTTGTATTAATAATTATTTCCATTTCTATCAATTTGAAACTGCTCCAACCTCCTCCAGTCCATACTGATAATAACACTTTAATTATACCAGGTTCGCAGAAGCCTTTATTAGTAATAATTGCCATATTCTCGATAAAGTACTTGTTTGGATATATGAGAACTGTCGAGCCTCAATTGGCTCAGCAGTATGAAATAATAGAACTTATAACATTAAGCTTAATGATAGGCATAACATTATCTAAAGCCCTTTTTTATTATAGATATGCAGTTCTAAAAGAGCTACAAGGGGTTAGAAAAAGAAAGCAATCAACTTAAAAGAATAAATTTCCATCTTAGTCCTCCCCTTTCTCAAAAAAGTTAATATCATGAACTACAAGTACAGTATAAGAAAGTATTTAATTTTAATTTTATTATTAAGCCTATCAATCCAAAGTGCTTACGCTAACCAATTTACTGTCATTGTTTTGATAAGAGATATTATTCCTATTCTAGAGAAAGCAGATAAAAATACTCTAGTTGTTTTTGACGTAGATAATGTAATATCAGCTCCAGCGGACTTAATAGGGAGGCCCAAAGCACGTAAAATAAGGCAAGAAATTTTTAAGGAATACGAGAATAAATATGGTATCGAAAGAGTTAAAAAAATTCATGCTCTTTATATGTTAAAAGCAAAAGGAGAATTAGTTGAACCAGACATAAAAACAATAATCTCTAGCCTACAACAGAAAGGTATCCCAACAATAGCATTAACTGCTAAAGGTACTGAGAAATTCGGCAGTATCGTAGATCCGATGAAGTGGAGGTTATCTCAGTTAGAAAAAAAAGGCATTACATTCATATATCCTCCCCATAACAAAAGGATATTATGGCAAAAAGAAGCTGGGTTTGAAAAGGGTATAGTTTTTTCCGGGAAACAATCCAAAGGGGAAGCGTTAGACTATTTTTTAAAAAATGTCGTTAAGTGGAAACCTAAGAAAATAATTTTTGTCGACGATAATGCCGACTATTTAGAAAGCGTAAGTTATATGTGTGAAGAAAACTCGATAGAGTTTATAGGTTTTCAATATCTAGCAGAGGTCTTTAATCAAGATAAAAAAGTTAATTCAGAAATTGCTAGGGTACAAATTAGAATACTCGACGAAAAACAAATTTGGCTTCAAGATAATGAAGTAGCCAATTATCTCACAAATAACAGCCAACAATAAAAACCTAAAGTTATTAATTGTAATCATTAATCAATTTGTAGTATTATCAATAGTGTATTGTGAACCAATAAGGAATAAGGGAAATTAAGCTACACTATATCCTTAAACAATAAGGAAAATATAAAAGTGATCTCAAACTTTAGTTGAATAATCTAACACGTTTATCTATTTTTGATCTAACTTAGGAATAAATACATCAACCTGTTAATATGAATAATAAACCGTGTAAGAATATCGTTAACTACTGGAATGCAGTAGAAAGATTTACTCCTCATCATTTAGACACAAAAAATGAATTAGGCTATGTAGAAGAGATTCAACGAGGAATTTCAGGACAGGAAAGTATTCTGTGGAAAAGCCGAGAAGATTCTAGTCATAAGCAAACTCCAGATAAAACCTGGGTGTATAATGTGTTTTTAGGTGTTGTAAACTCCTCTGATATTACAAAGCTATTAAAAACCATGTTGGCAAATAATAAAGAGGATTATAATTTACAGAGTAATAATAATGTCAGTTACCTATGTACATTTCAATTAAACAATTATGGAGAAATACTAAAAGATACGTTTGCAATCCCTGAATATTTCATCTCTATAGCTTGCCTTAATAAGAAACATAGCTACCCAAAAACTTGGCTTGATTTGGCATCTAAAATACAGCAGCAAGTTGAAGATACTTATAAAAATTGGGTGGATGTATTAAGCAACAGACCTAATTGTACTGTAAAGTTTGAAGACTTAAAAGCATTATTAACTGACATAATTAAAGTCTCAGAGGTTTCTGATTTCCATAATCTTATTAGAAATAACGCTATTATTTATTCTAGCTGTATTCCAGTCCCTAATAGATTTAAAGATGATAAAGAAAAAGGTGACGAAAAATTTAGGGATATAAAATATTACGAAGTAATATTAGAGACAATCACCGCTCCGGATTTAAATATTCTCAATAGCTTCTATTTAGATGATATTAAAATGGTTAATAACGTTTTAAATGACGGTAAAGAAACTATTGGCAGCGCATTAAAAGATTATTTAGGGCTAACTCCTAAAGGTAAAAAACATGATCTTCGGAAAGACAGATTCCAGTTAGAACAATTATCCAACCTTGAGTTTTTACCGAGTTCTAGGTGGCCTGTTGATAATAAACTAGCTTTGTCAATTGCGCAACAAGTAGCTGTTAACCTTGCTCTTAGTGAGACTAGAGGTCTTTTTTCGGTCAATGGACCGCCAGGTACTGGTAAAACAACTTTGTTGCGAGATATAATCAGCGAAATAATTACCACTAGAGCAAAAATTCTCGCTGATTTTGCAAATCCTAAAGAGGCATTTAATAATCCAGAAAGTATATTAATTGATGGATATAACTATAAAGTTTGGAATGTAGATGCTAGGTTACTTGGGCACGAAATAGTTATAGCTAGTAGTAATAATACTGCAGTTGAAAATATTTCCAAAGAAATACCTAGACTAGCTGAGGTTGATAAAAATTATGGCTTAGAATATTTTTCTGAAATTGCTACTTATGTTAATAATGAAGAATGTTGGGGAATTGGATCGGCTGTTCTTGGTAATAAATCAAACCGTTCTGCTTTTTTTGACAAATTTTGGAGTAAGCAGCCTAGTAAAAATGGAAATAATGAGTTCGATAATAATTACGGGTTAGATTATCTATTGAAAACGAAAAAGCCCAAATCTGATTGGAACGAGAATAGAAAGCAGTTTTTATCCACTTTAGCAGAGTTTACGGAATTAAAACTAGAACTTATAGAGTTTAAAAATAAGCTTAAGGAATATGAGTCTTTTGATGAGGAAGAGGACAAAATTTTTAACGAAATTAATAAGGCTAATGACGAACTAAAAATTTCTCAGGAAAAACTCGAAAGCTACGAAAATGAACGCGCCCAAATTGATACAATTACTCAACAGAAAAAATTTCAACTTGAGGAAATTAAAAAATTGGAACCTAAATGGTATTTAATGCTCTTTGAGTTTTTTAAAAAAGTATCTTCCCATCAAAAATGGTCAGATAAATGTTTAAGTATTATTGAGGAAATATCCAAATTATTTGAAAAAAATCAAGAATTAAAGCTGGTTATATCGGATTTACGGAAGGTAATATCTAAGCTAGAAAGCAAAGCTTCTGATCTTATAAAAAAAAGGGAGGAATTGATTGCGTCAACAGAAAAAAATTATCAGTATATAAATTTAATACAGAATAAGTATTCATGGTCTTCTACGATACCAAATAAAAATTTTTGGCAATTATCAGATCAGGAGATACAGTTATCCTCACCATGGATTCATACCGAATTACAGGACGTCCGAGCTAGGCTTTTTGTTGACGCCATGAAACTACATTATTCTTTTATTGTTAATTCATCGGATTGTATAAGTAATAATTTTAAAGCCATAAAGCAGGTTCTTACTTCAGGTAAATGGCCCTCAGATTCACAATATTTGTTAAAACATATATGGGCGGTATTTTTTCTCGTTGTGCCTTCAATCTCAACTACATTTGCTTCATTTAGCAAATTGTTTAAAGGTCTTAATGAAGCTGAATCTTTAGGTTGGTTACTAGTTGACGAAGCTGGACAATCTTGTCCCCAGGAAGCTTTAGGAGCAATTTATCGTGCAAAAAAGGCGATAATAGTTGGTGATCCACTCCAAGTACAACCAGTTACTACAATGCCATCAGCAATGAATGACACCTTATTAGAATATTACCAAGTGGATAAAACTTGGAGTGTTTTGGAAGAATCCGTTCAAACACTATCCGACAGAGTAAATGTATATGGAACAGAGATTATTAAAGATGCTAACAGCCAGTGGGTTGGATGTCCACTTCGTGTTCATAGGAGATGTATCGAACCAATGTTTAGCATTGCAAATAAGATCGCTTATGATAATTTAATGATCCAAGCAACTACACAAAAAAGCTCTAACTTTGACCAAATATACTCTAGAAGCCAATGGTTCGACGTGCAAAGTAACGAATGGAATGGTCATTGGTGCGAACAAGAAGGCAAGAAAGCTTTTAAAATTATTCAACGTATCATAGAGCAAACTCATTCTTTACCAGATTTGTATATCATCTCACCTTTTAAGGTTGTAGCTGATAAGATGAAGAAGCTATTAAAAGATAAATCCAAATATTTGGAAAGTAGATTAAAACCTGTAGAAAAGTCAATGCTGAGCAACTGGATATATAAATCAGTAGGGACAATTCATGCCTTTCAAGGCAAACAATCGGAAGGAGTTATATTGCTTTTAGGTGGCGATCCTTCCAAACCAGGAGCAATAAACTGGGCATCCAATATCCCTAATATACTAAATGTTGCACTTACTCGAGCTAAATATAAATTTTTTGTTATTGGTAACTATAAGCTTTGGTCTTCAAAACCTCATTTTCAAGATTTAGCAGCTGTTATTCCTTTAACAAAAATATCTAATGAGGTAAGCCACATAGCAGAAAAAGAGGAAGCATAAAATAAAGTTTTATTCACCTATTTTGTTTTCCTATAGAAGAAATTTGCGATTGTTAATAATATCATTAGCCGCCTGCAGTTCTTCTTGCGTATTTATTCCTATCACTAAATGGTGATTTTTAGAGGTATAATAACTTACTTTTTCACCCGCATTGCTACAGATTTCTATTATTTCAGTTAAGTATAATTCGCTATTATTAACATTCCGAGACCGATTAATACAAGCAGGTAAATATTTTTGTAAAATACCTGGAGCAAAAGCCATTATTCCAGAATTACATAATTTTATTTTCTTTTCCAAGTCAGTAGCTACTTTAAATTCAACTATCTTTTTAAAATTCCCTCCGGCATCTTGGATTATTCTGCCATATGCATTTGGTTCTTCGTGTTTAAATGCTAATGTTACTACCGCAGACCTAGAGGTCTCAAGATGATTGAATAATTCTGTAATTATTTCCGGGGTAATAAGCGGGTTATCTCCATAGATAACCGCATTTTGTATATTATTATTAATTAAAGCACTAGCAACCCAGACTGCGTGAGCAGTACCAAGTTGTTCATTCTGCAGAGCAAACTTACACTGATTTGCAAAAGCAGATAAATATTCAGCTATGTGATCTGAATATACCAATATAATATCTTTAGTAACAGCATAGGCATTATCTACTACCATTTGAAGCATTGTCTTATCGCCTATTTTGTGCATTACTTTGGGTAGATTTGATTTCATCCTACTACCTTTTCCGGCAGCTAAAATAACAATTTGCCTTTGCATAAATTTATTTTAATTATATAGTAACTTTAAAAGTTAGTAATATTGGGGAATATAAATCCAAGATCCCCTAAAATTCAAGAGAATAATAACAGATTCCAGAACAAAACCTAGCTTTTTATTTTGCTTAATAACAAAATTGTAGACGAAGTATTTTAGTATTTTAATTTTAGCCACTAGCTATTACGTATGAAACATTACGTAATAAAATTTTATTTGCCATTTATATATTGCAGCACCTAGAATTCAGACATTAAATATTTTTTACATTAGTTAACAAATGATGAACCAATTGACTATTGAAAACCCTATAAGCTGTTTCGGTATAGGGGTACATTCTGGCAATAAGACTCAAGTAACATTAAGACCTGCTAGCAAAAATGTCGGTATTGTTTTCATTAGAACTGATGTTTCTTCTGTATATAATAAAATTTTAGCAAATTACTCTAGCGTGTTCGATACTTCTTTATCTACTTCTATAAAAAATAACGCTAATATCTCTGTTTCAACGATTGAGCATTTAATGGCAGCAATTTGGGGATGTGGTATTGATAACCTAATTGTCGAAATTGATGGTTCCGAAGTACCAATAATGGATGGAAGCAGCAAACCATTTGTGTTCATGCTTGAATGTGCTGGGTTCAGGATTTTAAATGCGCATAAAAAATATTTAAAATTACTTAAAGAAATTAGAATTGAAGATTCTGGAACTGAAATTTGTGCCTCCCCTTCAGAGAGTATGGTAATTGACTTAACAATTGATTTCGCAAGTAAGGTAATTGGAAAACAGAAACATACTTTTTGCAGGGACAATAATTTTAAAGAGGAAATAGCTGATTCACGAACGTTTGGTTTCCTTCAAGATCTTAATTACCTGCAAAGTAAAGGACTAGCTAAAGGAGCTTCACTTGATAATGCTATTGGAATTGATAAAGATACAATTCTTAATCATGAAGGACTTCGTCATGACAACGAATTTGCTCGCCATAAAATGCTTGACTTAATGGGTGATTTATACACCACAGGTGCACATTTTATCGGCACGATCAATGGTTATAAAACTAGCCATAATTTGAATAATCAATTTTTAAGGAAGTTATTTAGCGATCCTTATGCATACTCTTTTATAAACGCAATTTCCTGAGATATCCTTGACAATTGATATATTTGGTCCTATAAAGTAACTGGTTCATATAATTGACCTTATACGCACCCGTAGCTCAATTGGATAGAGCACTTGACTACGGATCAAGAGGTTAGGGGTTCGACTCCTCTCGGGTGCGCCATTCTTCATTTTTAGGTAATTTTACAAACATATCAAACGCTGGATGCGAATAGTATATATAGCTTACGGTGGTTCAATTTTACTGTCGATAAGGTTCTTTCCAAGTAAGTGTGTAAATTTCTAGGATAGGTTATATTAAGGGTAATATAACTTAATAGGAATAAAATAAGAGTAAGAGCGATCAAGAAAAAATAAAGCAAGCGGTAGATTTGTTAATAGATAAAGATACAGATTTAACAAGTTTTTTTGCTAAAGACGGGATATTAAAAGCGCTTACAAAAAATCTATTTGAAAGAGCTTTAAAGGGAGAAATGGACGAGCATCTTGGTTATAGCAAATATGGCGGAGCAGGAATGGAGTTGGCAAGAAGAGCCTAATTACCGAAGGGGGAGTATTAGAACTAGAAGTACCCCGGTGATAGAAATGCTGAATTTTCTCCAATGCTAGTACCGAAGCGCCAGAGTAGGATAGATGGATTAGATCAGAAGATCTTATCACTGTATGCAAAGGGAATGAGTGTCTCTGATATTATGATGCAAATTCAGGAACTATATGGAGCTGAAATAAGTGAGAGCTTAATTAGCAGAGCTACGGATAATATAATGGATGAGGTCAGAAGCTGGCAGCATAGGCCTTTAGAATCGATTTATGCTATTATATATTTTGATGCTTTAGTAGTTAAAGTAAGACAAGATAAGAGGATTATTAACAAGGCGGTATATGTAGCTTTGGTTATAGATTTAACCGGTAGGAAAGATATTTTATGGATCAGTGAGAACGAAGGAGCTAAGTTTTGGCTAAATAATTTTACTGATTTGTTATAAATATAAATGGAGATGCTACGTACTCATACACAAGGTTAATCCTTTCGACATCCGTTCGTAGTCATTCCTAAAAGATGGATTTATGCTCGCGTACGGCTTCGAAAATTAAAAATGAACCCAATTTACCCATCCTACAAAAAGGATATTTGATCATTTTATACTTGTCTTGGCTTTTCTATTGTATGAAAATGGAGTATTCCTATTCAAAATTGGGGAGAAGCTATGGCCCATTTTTTGATAAATTAGCTTGATTTCTTAACAAGAAGGCAGCTAATTATTTACCTATTACTCGTTAAGTAAAATATTTATATATGCTTTTGATTTTAGATCTTTAAAAAATTTCTCGGCTTTCTTAGACATTTTTTGATTTGATAAGAAGCCTTTAACTTTATCAATTTCCTCTCCTGATACAGAAGCTTTTTTTGAGCAAACTAAAACTAGTTTAAACTTACCATCTTCTTGATAAATGTTACTGCAGCTGTTTTCGTTTGTGTCAAGGATAACAGATTTTGTTTTATCTCCTAAATCCTTTAATTTACCTTCGATTTTTTTGCCAATTGCAAAATCAGCATATAATTTATTTTCTATTTTGTTACAATCTGTAAGGCTTTTCTGAAGTTTTTGCATTTTATTTAAGGTTTTGTCATCAGAATTAAGGGAAGCAAATATCCAGGCTGTAATATTAAAATCTTCATATCCGCTATTAATTACAGCGACATCTAATTCTTTTGGACTAACGGAAATTGAGTTAGACAGATTACTAATTATATTATACTTAATTAGCTCACTTTTTATTTGTTTTTTAAAACTATCGGCACTTACACCTAATTCTCTCATGTATTGTAGTAAATGACCTTTAGGCATTTTGTTTCTCTCCTCGATCGTTAATATTGCACTATCAATTTCTAGTTCAGAGATTTTAATACCTGTTTTTTCTGCATGTTGATTTAATAGTTCTTCTTCGATAAGAAGATTCAGGACATTTTTGTTCAACTGCTTGTCGGTATTTATATCAGAATTATCCACTTTATTTAAAGCAATAACCATCTTTTTTCTAGCGGTAAATTCGTACATGGTAATTGGTTTGTCATTTACGATAACCACTATATCTTGCTGTTTTGCAAAAATGTTTACTGAAAAGAAGAAGATAACTATACCAATTAAATATTTCATAAATTAATCTCACATGTTTAAGACTTTTAATCCTATAGCAAAAGTTTTGCTACTATTTTTTTTGACTCCTCTACTTTTGTCATGGGTAAAATTATCATAAAAGCGTCCCGTAATACTAACACAATCCATGACATATGTCACGTGTATACTCCTATTTAACAGCCTGGTTTTTTTTGTTATATCAAGTTGCGCACCAGTATCAACTCTTAATGATTCAAATATTTGGTAACCTACACTCAAGCTAATTTGGCTAACTTTATTTTCAGGAAATATTAAACCATCATCTGAGTAACATTTTGAAATATTATTCAATTTGGAAAAGGATAAGCTCGTAGTTAACTTTTTTGAAGTAGTTGTAATACCTACTTCATCTCTTATTGGATTTAATTTTTTATCTTTTCTAAATCTATAATACAACTTCAGATTATTAGCTATATCGATTGATGAGTTTCCCACGTAATCTTTATTACCTTTTGTATTAATATTATTCTGATAAATTAGCTGCCCTAAGAAGAGATCCAAATAATATTGTTCGAAAAGTAAAGAGCCATTGATTCCGTAACTAAACCTTTTACCATAATCGTGGTAGTCTATACCGCTAAATTTATTAGAACTAAATAGGTTATATTCTGATAATTCATATTTGCTTACATCAATAAGAGCAAATTTCTCAAAATCCTTATGGTAATTTTTGCCGATAAAAGCAGCTACAATCGGCTCTATTTTGGCTGTTGTAGTTCCAAAGATATCGCGTACTAGTGGATAACGCCATTTCGCATGAAATTCAGGAATATTTCTGGCCCATATCTTTTCTTTTTCTGTATTGGATGAAGAGTTAGTAGAACTATACCAATATAAATCGCTTCTATTTGCTAAGGCAAGGTTGAATAAATGCCCAGTTGGAGTCATTATTTTTTTACTTAATGTTAATTCCAAAGCGTTTCTTGCCAATTGCCTTTCATAATCTTCGTTATAAGCTATAGAGTTGTTTTTGAGTTGAAAAAGGGTGGTTTCAGCATCATCTATAGCTATTACTTTTTGTACTTTAACCCTCGGAAAAACAATTGGAGCTTTATTCTTTTTATCATCTGCTCTAAAACCTTGAAATGAGTATCCTTCAAGAGAGAAATAATCAGTTTTATCTACCTTATTTGCATAAATTTTTGATTCCAGGTAGCTTGAATAATTTTCAAAATCATTTACAAGATAAGCTTTATCAGAAGCTCTATTTAAGTCAAAACCATAATTAATTTTATCTTTGTAAAAATTACCTTTGGCAAATATGGTATATCTGTGAGGTTTTGAATGTTTTTCTCCTTTATAGTATGGATGATGGCTATAACTACTTTTTACTTCATAACTCCCATATTTAATAAGATGCCTAAGTTCTCCGTGAAAAATCGTATGGCTTTTTGACATGTGGGGGCTTAAGGTAAAGTCCAGATTTGGTTTGGCCCTAAAATATATTGGTAAAACAAATTTACTTCGTGTGATTTCAGGCACTAGGAGTCCTGATTTAGCATCAGCCGTCGGTGTTGGATGAAAAAAATAGGGAAAATAGGCTACCGGAAGGCCAAAAACCTCAAAAAACATATTTTTATATGTTATTCTTTGTTTTTCATAATCTATATCCGTATCTTTTGCTCTCATTTGCCAAATAGGTTTATTTGCGCAATAAATTTTACAGGGACTAAAAATTGCTTTATATAAGCCAAATTTATTTGTATCATTTCTACTACCATATGCGGCCATAATCAGGGAATCATCTGGCAGTTTCAACAGGAATTCATCGATAAGAGCCTTTTTGAGTTTGTCTTTTAAAACTGCTCTTTGCCCGGTTGCAATTCTTCCTTGCTCATCTTTAATTCTGATATTGCCTTCGGCAAATAGTACATCTTTCTTAATATCATAATATAGACTATCGGCTCTTAGTATATATGACCCCATAACAACAAAAACGTTGCCGTTTGCTGCTAACGTGTCAGAATTATCGTCATATTTTATAAGATCGGCTTTTAATGTTAATAAATCGTTTTCTTTTACTGTGGAATCTAGCGCATAACTATTTTGTGCGGTACAAAAAATGCTTAGAGCTAATAAAAAATTGCAAAAAACCTGCATTTAAATTAATTTAAAACTAATTATAATTAAAAAAGCCTATTATAGATGCTGATTTAATATTAGTAAATGCTAGTAATAAATATTATGCTTAATCGTAATGATTTTAATATTGATCGCCCTGCCGGCAAAAATGAATTTTCAGTAACTGAAATATCAAATAAAATTAAATGGTTACTTGAGAATAATTTTTCTGTTATCAGGATCAGAGGAGAAATTTCCGGTCTTAAAGTTGCTGCCTCAGGCCATGGATACTTTAATTTAAAGGATACAAATGCCGTCATAGCTGCAACTTGCTGGAAGCATTGTCTTTCTAGAGTTAATTTTTCCCTTGCGGAAGGACTAGAAGTTATTGTTACTGGAAAAATTACTGCTTATGCCGGCCAATCAAAATATCAAATTTCAGTAGAAATGATTGAGCCAGCAGGGGTTGGTGCTTTTATAAAGATTTTGAACGAGAGAAGAGAAAAATTAGAAAAAGAAGGGTTATTTAAATTAGAGTATAAAAAAAAGATCCCTTATTTACCAAAAAAAATAGGAATTATAACATCATTAACCGGCGCAGTTATAAAAGATATTATTCATAGAATTACTGACAGATTTCCGGTCAATTTATGTATTTGGCCAGTGACGGTTCAAGGAGAAACAGCTGCTAGCGAAATTACTATTGCTATAAATGGCTTTAATTTATTAGATGAGGGGCTAAAACCAGATGTGATAATTGTAGCAAGGGGAGGAGGATCAATAGAAGATTTATGGCCATTTAATGAAGAGGAAGTAGTACGAGCAGCTTTTGATTCAGCTATTCCGATAATATCGGCTGTAGGACATGAAACTGATTATACACTTATTGATCTTGTTGCTGATCTAAGAGCTCCTACTCCTACCGCTGCCGCTGAATTTGCTGTTCCGGTGGGAGAGAATTTAAAGTATACATTAAATTCTCTATACAATAATATAGAAAGGCGAATTTCTATATTATTAAAACATAAAGCTCACATTTTGAGCAATTATAATCGGTTATTACAATACCCAATAAACTATTTAAATTATAATATACAGAAACTGGATGATTTAGGTTTCAGACTCACTGGCTCCCTACCGAGCTTGCTAAAGCAAAAAAATCTTGCCCTTCAATATTTTCCTTATTCTCGTTTTAAACCAACAAAAATATTACATTATAAGTATCTGCAGTTAAACAGTTTTAAAAATAGCCTGTTAATCAGAAAAGCTACTTTGCTAAATCAATTTGAGCATAAACTATCAATCAACAGCTCTATTCTAGCTAGCCTGGATTATAATAAAGTACTAGCCAGAGGTTATGCTATGTTAAAAGATCCCAATGATAATTATATTTCAACGGTATCAAAAGTTCAGTCTTCTAAATATATAACAGCTCACCTTAAAGACGGTCAAATCAAGCTGTCTAGCTTTAATAACTTTAAAGATGCTTAACTTTTTCTTATGGGCTAAACCATAAGTCTTGTATTATATCAAAATATATTTCCTTGGCTGGAATTACCTATTGATGTTTATTACCTGATTTTCTATGGGGTAATAATAGAATTTGGGATATCCATTCTGCTAGCTAATTCCTTGTAACTGAGCCAGCGATGCTCTTTTTCTAAAATTTCAAAACGCAAGTTTTCCAGTTGTTCATCTACAGTAGAGGTAGTCATTAAAGATACAGCGGTATAGTGAAATCCTTCAAATTTTATTTTTAGCTTCGCGCAAAGTTTTTCCAATGATTCCAGGTTATTTAGCTGATCATCGATAAATACTATTCTTTTAGGATAGTAATTTTTTTTGTGTAAAATATGTTCCAAGACTTTAGCTTTATCTACTTCTGCTGTTAAAATAATTCCGGCCTTTAGCATTGGAGTACCGTGCATACTTTTTAATTCGTTTATGGATAATTCTCCATGAAATGGTGTTAAATTAGTAAAGTCGATTCCTACACTTTGTAATTCTTTTATCCGCAAATCTTCCATTTTTTCTATGATACCAAATTTGCCGGTTGCAAGAGAGGTTAAAGCAACTGTTGAGATATTTTTATTGTTTAAATCAGACAGGACAGTAATGATACTAGGATCTACTAGACGCCATTTTGCTGATGATACTGCAATACTGCGTAAAAACTTGAAATCTTCTTCTGAAGACCTTAACTTAAACTCGTGCCATAATTGCTTGCGGTAAGGGTTTCTGTTAAGGCTATATTCATCAGTAGGCATGATCAGCACGTGATCTACATCAAAAATTACTAGAGTATCTGAATCCATATTCTTAATATTAGATTCAAGAAGTTGAAAATCGGTAATTTGAGTTATTTGAGCATATGCGGTCATATTCGTTGCTGCCAAAATGTATAAAATAATTACCCAAATGATATTTTTCATAAAAACTATTTTTAGAATAATTTACGAATATTATTTAAAATAATAGTTTAATTTTAAACATAAATTAGTAATACTAAAAGAGTAAACCAAAATCAAAATCAACCACTTTCATCTGAGAGATGAAAGTTTGATCTTTGCGACTAGAAGTCGCTTATCAAGCTAAAGCTCATTCTAGCCTAATATTTGAAGTAAAGTCGGTCTCATGAGCGTCAGTGTGTTTGTTGATATATTCGTTAATCATATCATCTGTAACATTACCGCTAGTTGAACTGAAGTATCCTCTGCCCCATAAATGTCTACCCCAGTATTTCTTTTTTAGTATCGGAAATTCTTCCTGTATTCTTTTAGATGATCTTCCCTTAGCTTTCTGAACAAATTCACTAATTTTAATATGCGGAGGAATATTTGCAAATATATGGACATGGTCGCTTGATACAACGCCATTTTCTATCTTTATACTCATTTCCTCAGCTACCTGTAACACTAGTTCCCGAACACGTTTTTTTATGTCGTAAGTAAGTACCTTATAGCGATATTTCGTTATCCATACTATATGATAACGATGATAAAAAACTGAATGTGATCTTTTGTTATAGTAAGTCATAGACTTATGATGCTACCGCATCATGGCGCATTAGACAAGCTAAAGCTTTTCCATCTGGAAGATGGAGGTTTTCACCACCAAAGGGACTATAAATATTTCAGATGTACAATACTCAGACAGCTCATTCACTAAACTCCCAGCAAAAAGAAGCAATTGGATTATTATCTATAGGGACTTTTCTTGAATATTTTGATTTATTGCTGTATGTTCACATGGCAGTTCTCCTTAACGAGCTTTTCTTTCCTAAGGCAGACCCTTTTACTGCAAGCCTACATTCTGCTTTTGCGTTTTGTTCTACCTATGTTTTAAGGCCTTTTGGAGCACTAATTTTTGGTTATATCGGCGATAATATAGGCCGTAAAGCTACTGTTATCATAACCACAACGATGATGTCTTTATCATGTATATTGATGGCAAGTCTACCGACCTATTCGCAAATAGGAATTACCGCTTCCTGGGTAGTGACTATATGTAGAATGGTACAAGGTTTATCTGCCATGGGAGAAGTAACAGGAGCAAATATATATATTACTGAGATCACTAAGCCTCCAATACAATACCCAGCTGTAACGATGACATCAATTTGTAGTGCTTTAGGAGGAGTCTTTGCTTTAGCTGTGGCTACGTTTGTTACATCTTTTAATTTTAACTGGCGTATCGCTTTTGGGATTGGTGCAGTAGTAGCAATTGTGGGAGCAGTTGCTAGAACGAGGCTTAGGGAAACTCCTGATTTTGCAGACGCAAAACGTAGGGTGAAAAAGGCTTTAGCACAAATTAAACGAGATCCAAAAATTTTAAAGGAAAATGTTATATGGACTGAAAAGGTAAATAAGAAAACAGCTCTTTCACTATTTTTTATAGAATGCTCATGGCCGGTATGCTTTTACCTTGCATATATGTATTGCGGAAACATCCTTAAAAATTTATTCCATTTTACTCCAGAACAAGTAATTCACCAAAATTTTATTGTATCACTAATCCAGCTGTTTGCTTGGGTAATATTATCATATTTAAGTTATAAAATATATCCTTTAAAAATTGTAAGAGTAAGGTTAGTAATATTTACAATATTTATCCTATTCTGCCCATATTTTCTTGATAACATCCAATCTTCTTTCCAAATGTTGCTGATTCAGTCAGTTATCGCTGTATTTGGATATATGGGAACGCCTGCTATGCCAATTTTTTACAAGCGCTTTCCAGTTTTTAAACGCTTTACTTATACAACATTTGCATATGCATTATCGCGTGCCTTTGTATACATAGTTACTGCATTTGGACTGGCGTATTGTTCAGAATATTTAGGTAATTGGGGAATTTTAGTTATTGTAGTCCCGACGGCAATTTTATTTATTTACGGTTTAAGCCATTTTGAGAAATTAGAGAAAGAAGATTTTAATCGCTTCCAAAAGGGAGAGGATCATCTTCGTCAAGCAAGTTAGGGTGTATATATTTAGAACATAACTGAATGATTTCTTTTTCCGCATTGCTAATATTAAGGTATACCGCAAGGACTAAAAAAGTACTTATAGTTTCTTCTAATATTTTATGGATCTTCTCTGGAGATTTAACGCTGATAGTCTGTATATTGTGCAATCTATCAAATAGTTTAACTAAAAGAAGGTCATATTTCTTTTGTAACCACAAAGATTTGACCATCTCTGCTGAGCTAATTTTATTACCGCCCTCTTTAATTCGGCTAAGGTCAACGACTTGGTTTGCTACTAATGGACTAAATTCAGTCTGAATCACCTCAAAGGTAAGATCAGTATCTTCTATGGTATCATGTAATATACTTGTTACAAGTATATCTGTTCTAAATAAATAATCAGAAACCATGTAGGCTACTTCAAGTGGATGGGAATAATAGGAGAGTAGACCAGTGGAACTTCCCCACTAGTCTCTCGCAAAACGGTGCGTGAACCTCTCAATTCACACCGCTTCCATTAGGCAAACGTATCTATTATTCCTTTTTCCCAGTGTACAAATAAACTTGGATCTCTTTTAGCAATTTCTTTTAAAAGTTTTCCTGCTTTTGCTTTACTACCTTTAAACTTTTTATACTTACGCATAAGCCACTTAAGAATATTCGTATTAAAATGTCGCATCACTGATTTATATAGCTCTGTAACATGATATTTTCCGTAATATTCTATCCACCCTCGCAGGATTGGATTATATTTCTCAGCTATATCCTGTATACTAACGTCAGTTTTACGACTAACACTACTCTTGCGTATCTTTGCTCGCATTGATTTCTGTGCGTCTTTACTTACTGCAGGGTTAAAACTTACAAATATACTATTATCTTTGCTGTTTTTAACCTTTCGTCGCCTAAAGCTATATCCTAAAAACGTAAACTCTGTATTTGGATATTCACCCTTACGCTTATCATCTTTGCAATAAACAATCTTTGTCTTTTCTGGATGTAGCTCTAATCCACATTCTTTAAACCTTTGCTTCAGTGCTACTAACAGTTCTTGCATTTCTTGTTCGCTATCCCCGTGTACTAAACCATCATCAGCATACCTACACCATTTTAGTTGTCGGTATTGCCTGTTCATCCAATTGTCAAACACATAGTGTAAAAACAGGTTACTTAATATAGGACTAATCACCCCACCTTGCGGTGTGCCTTTTGTTCTGATACTTACCTCACCATTTGGTAATTCTATAGGTGCTTGTAACCATCTTTCTATATATAATAATACCCATTTGTTATCTGTGTGTTTTCTTACTGCTTTTAATAATAGTTCGTGTGGTATATTATCAAACAATCCTTTAATGTCGAACTCTAATATCCAATTACTCTTCCAGCATCGCTGACGAGTAATACCTATAGCTTCTAATGCTGATTTTCCAACTCTATAACCATAAGAATCTGGATAAAAATAAGGTTCTACTAAAGGTTCAAAAACTAACTTCACTACCATCTGTGCTATTCTGTCAGATATAGTTGGTACTCCCAAAATCCTTTCACCTCCAGTTTTCTTAGGTATTGCTACCGCCTTGACTGGTGGTGGAAAATAACTACCTGATGATAGCCTATTCCATAGTTTATAAAGATTGTCTTGTAAGCTTTCTTCAAAGCTTGTCAGAGTTTGCTGATCTACTCCAGCAGCACCATCCTTCGCTTTGACTAGTTTAAAAGCTTTCATTACTAGTTTCTTTGGAATGGTAAATGGTTTTGTTGCACTCAAAATTTCCTCCTTTTGCAAGTTGCATTTTAAATGTAACTACCTAACGCAATCCCTTCGCTCCACTCCCATTACAGAAGTTTCTTCACTACTACGAATTGCTCCGCCCTAGTTCCTTGCGTCGGTACTCTCATATTCAAGGTATCCACCTCTTATATTTCTCCCTTAACATCAAGGCGACTAGTTCCCATAGTTCCTTATAAAAGCCTATGATCAGACTCACGCTACCTTTACGCCGGACACCACTTGCACAGTAATCAGGTCTCTTGCAAATTGATCCTAGAAGGGAACCTCACTTCCAGTTTTGATGTCATATTGTAAGACTTACGACGCGTTGTCAGTAGTTCACGTTAGTTCGTCTTTCTGATCCACACCTGCCAAGTCTATTCTTGACTTTTCCTCAACGCTCACAACCATCACTCTTTATGACAGCTACTTGAGGTGGTTTGAAGCCTGCTCCTGAAAACCGACTCCGAAGGACCTACCTTCATCTTTTATAAAGCTTACAAGGATTTGTTACTTCCTCCTTGCTTCTCTATGGCACACTGGTTCTCCTGTCTCACGCTTCTGTGCCCCATGATATTTTTTAGCGTAATAGATTACCTCAGTTCGGGATAAGCGCGTAGTTTAGAGATAAATCAAAACTATAATTTATTGAAGGTTTATTTTTTTTAAAGCAATATGATATAAACGTGGATAGTATATGCACAAAGGCATTGATTGGTGATCTATGTCTCGTGTGTTCAAGGTTCATTTTATTTTTTAAATAATCAAATACAGTTTCAATTATATTTCGTTTGCGTAGTAAGATTTTTTCGTTTAAATCCATTAATTTATTTGGCATATTCTTTTTAATTCCATGCACCATTTTCAATCCTCTTTCATATAAATTAATGAATAGATTTTGCTTAATATAACCTTTGTCGGCGTATATAAAACCAGTTAAATCCGTTGTTAGATCAAGCACAGGAACTCTATCATCTACGTTTCCCTTAGTCATTTTTAGCGCGATAAATTCACCTTTTTCGTTGATCACTAAATGTAATTTAAACCCATAAAAAAAGCCCATAGATGATTTGCCTTGCTTGGCAAGCCCAGCAAATGTTTTATTCCTATAGCGTCTTTTATTGTGGCAGATTTTGATTGCGGTAGTATCCATAAAATATGTGCCAGTTTCTTCGCCAAATAACATATGCAAAAGTATATTAAACGGTAAAAATAATCTAGACATTAGTTCTACAAAACGGTTATAACTTAAGGCATTCGGAAAATCGTTTTTGTGGATATACTCTATACAAGTTTTGTAAAAATATTTAAAGTTCTTTGCATGAGACGTATGATACATTACCATGATCGTCATAATCTCGCTCAAGCTCATACTACATAAGCGATTTCGCTGTTTATTGCCAGGTAATAATTGCTTTTTTTCGTAACCAGAGTAAATTTGGCAAAAATCATCTATAAAGCTGTACAATTCCGTGATATCTTTTTTCATGCCTGTGGTTGCCATTTTTTGTTAAAAAAGAGCTTTATCACAGGCATCACCATCTTGCAACCCTTGTATCTACTATATATTTATGCAATCCTTATCCCGAACTGGGGTAGATTGCCTTTTTAACCTCTAATACGTTAATTTTCTTTTTGGCTTTTTCGTTTAACGCAACAAGTTTTATAATTAACCTATCAGAATAGGAGCAATTTTCGTAACTTGTAACCCAGGTATTCTTTTTTTCTATTGAGCTTACCTTTATCTGTTTATCTTTATACTACTACAAATAATATGTTCGGTATATACAGCGAATTTTTTAACTACCAAGATATGTTTAATTTGGTGAAATTTTACCATTAGAGAAATCAACCACTTTCATCTGAGAGATGAAAGTTTGATCTTTGCGACTAGAAGTCGCTTATCAAGCTAAAGCTCATTCTAGCCTAATATTTGAAGTAAAGTCGGTCTCATGAGCGTCAGTGTGTTTGTTGATATATTCGTTAATCATATCATCTGTAACATTACCGCTAGTTGAACTGAAGTATCCTCTGCCCCATAAATGTCTACCCCAGTATTTCTTTTTTAGTATCGGAAATTCTTCCTGTATTCTTTTAGATGATCTTCCCTTAGCTTTCTGAACAAATTCACTAATTTTAATATGCGGAGGAATATTTGCAAATATATGGACATGGTCGCTTGATACAACGCCATTTTCTATCTTTATACTCATTTCCTCAGCTACCTGTAACACTAGTTCCCGAACACGTTTTTTTATGTCGTAAGTAAGTACCTTATAGCGATATTTCGTTATCCATACTATATGATAACGATGATAAAAAACTGAATGTGATCTTTTGTTATAGTAAGTCATAGACTTATGATGCTACCGCATCATGGCGCATTAGACAAGCTAAAGCTTTTCCATCTGGAAGATGGAGGTTTTCACCACCAAAGGGACTATAAAGTCAATGACATAAGCTTTTATTATAATCTATTGCTTCTGACTTAATCCCTACACAATCAAGTATCGAATGAAATATGCTGCTTTGATCTACCTTAATTCCGGTTTTTTTACTAGCATTAAGAAATTTATCGAGATTGGTTTTTTTAGCTAAAAACTTTTTAGATGCCCAAATTATCAAAGGTATATGTTTTTGCTCTATCGGAGCTAATTCGAAAGGATATGAATGAGCATATATTCCGTTTTCTCCTAAAGATTCGCCGTGGTCAGAAATATATATAAGAATTGAATTAGTTTCTCCCAATATTTCGATCAATTCTGATAAAAAATAATCAGTGTAAACTATTGTGTTATCATAAGAATTACCTAATTTTTCTGCATCTAAACACTCATTTGTGGAATAGTAGAGTTCGTTATTTATACATGTAGGATTAAAAACCTTAAATTCATTTGGGTATCTTAGATCATATAATCTATGACTACCTATTGTATGAAGAACGACCATATTAGATTTATTTTTATTTTTTACTAATATATCCTGAACGAAAGGTATCAAGTCGGTATCGTAATTGTTACCAGTATTGGAAATTCTTATATCATCACTGAATAGGTTTTCAGAAGCTTCTGCAGCAATTAAATTAATTAATTTATATCTGGTGCCTTGATTAGAAAACCAATAAGTTTTAAATTTGAGCTGATCAAATACCTTAATAAAGGAAGATAAATGATAATATCCTTCTTTTTTCATTATGCTTTGTATTCCTAAAGGAGTATTGGTAGCTAATGAATACGCTTCCTTGTAAGTAATGAGATTTTGCAGATGAGCCAAATTTGGCGTCGTATTTCGTTGATAACCATTGATCCCCCACCTATCTGCTCTGGCGGATTCCCCGATAACTAAGATAACATTTAAATTTTCCTGATCAGTCGTATCAATCTCAAAGGTAAAAACCTTAGTTATATTTTCAGCAGAATTAGTGGTTTTGTAGAGTGAGAGGTAATTTTTTAGACTTATAATGTAATTAAAAGGCATGAATGAGCATAAAGCATTACTTAAGTAACGGAACGTATGGATATTAGCTGGTAAGATACATATATTAGAGACTAAGCCGGTTATTAGAAATGTTCCTATTATAAGGATATCTTTGGCTTTTTTGCGCAGCAGACTAGTATATTTTGTTGTTAGCCAAAATAAAATGCAGGGTAGAATCCCAGTTAGCATAAACCATATAAGAAAAGAGAGGTTGAACAATTCAGAAGCTTCTCTTGCATCTGTGTGTATAACACTTTGAATTAAAGTGCTGGAAATGACGATTTTATAATAAAATTTAAAGTAATTAATTATACTGGCTATTAACAAATAAAGGTAAACCAAGCATGAAAAAAATATAGCGGGAATAACTAAACTTATTAATGAGATAAGCAAAAACGAACATAACAGGAATATAGTTACACTTGCGAATTCTTGAAACGTACTCAGGAAATAGGCTTCTTTTAAAAATAAGTAATTAGCTGCAAGGAAAAATAGACTGGGAACGATTTTGATCATTTAAATTAACGCCAAATTCTGTATTTAATTAACTGATTTTTTGTCCAACAAAGTAGCATTTATATCCTAAATTATTTAGAGTTTTTTTATCGTGAATATTTCTAAGATCAATAATATTGGGGCTATTTAATTTTGGCAGGAGTTTTGCATAATCAATTTCTACAAACTCTGGCCATTCAGTGGCTATAATTATAGCATCTGCACCACTTGCGGCCTCAAAAACAGAAGGGCAACAAACCAGTTTATTGCCGAAATATTTATAGGCATTAGGCATACCTTGAGGGTCATAAGCTTTTACTTCGACGCCGTTTTCCCACAGTAAGTTTATCAATTCGATTGCAGGGCTACTTCTTAAATCGTCAGTGCCCGCTTTATAAGTTAACCCTAGAACCGTAATTTTTTTTCCGCAAATATTGCCGCCAAGAAACTTTTTTATTTTTTCAACCATTAACCTTATTCTATTACTATTGGCTTTAATAACAGCATCTAGAACAAGAAAATCTGATTTGACTCGAGTAGTTAAATATTGAAGAGCCAAAATGTCTTTTGGGAAACAGGATCCTCCAAAGCCAGGACCTGCTTTTAAGAAATCAGAACCTATTCTTTTATCAAGGCCCATACCAGTAGAAACTTTATTTATATCTGCACCAATAACCTCGCATAAATCGGCCATCTCATTAATAAATGCAATTTTACAGGTTAAAAAACTATTGGAGGCATATTTGATTAATTCGGAAGTTATCAGATCAGTTTCCAGAATTGGTGTCCCTTGGTTACCGAGCGGTTTATATATCTGCTTCATAATTTCCAGAGCGGGATCAGATTCGTAGCCTATAATAATTCTGTCCGGATATAAAAAATCATGTACAGCTGAGCCTTCTCTCAAAAATTCAGGATTAGAAATTATAGGGTTATTGAAACCATTTTGTTCCAATAATTCTTTAACTTTTTTGCAAGTTCCTGGAGGTACTGTAGATTTAATAACGAATACACAATCTGGATTCGCATATTCAGCCGCAGCCAGGGCTGCTTTAAAAATATATTGTAAATCTGCGTTTCCGTCATTTCCTTGAGGTGTGCCTACAGCAATAAATATTGCTTCTGATTCATAGATTGTGTTATCGTAACCACATACAAAATTTAACCTATCTGTATTGCCATGTTTAGTTAAATATTCTTCTAATCCATCTTCAAAAATTGGGACTTCCAAATTTTTTAACTTATTAATTTTTACTTCATCAATATCACGGCACGTAACAGAATGACCTAAATAACTCATCATTACGCTAGATACTAGCCCCACATAGCCACTACCAATAAATGTAATTTTCATCGACTCTCTACAGATTATTTAGCCACATTTATAAATTAAGGCTCAGATTACTCTAAAATTAACAAAAGTAAAATAAAAACTGCACTAATAAGTGTGATGGCTTGTAAGATCAAGGCTGTTATACTATTGTGATAACTGAACTTATTTCCGA
Source organism: Candidatus Megaera polyxenophila (assembly GCF_029982035.1). NCBI lineage: Bacteria > Pseudomonadati > Pseudomonadota > Alphaproteobacteria > Rickettsiales > Rickettsiaceae > Candidatus Megaera > Candidatus Megaera polyxenophila. The sequence continues at coordinate 425,421 of NZ_CP104166.1, read as the reverse complement.
TTAAGCTAATGAAAGCTCTACGTATACTCGTTATTTTAAGCATAATTTTTATTGCGCTAGTGGTTTTGGCTATTTGCGGATTAAGAGCAGGAAAATTAAATACTCCTATTAATTATGCGTTGCAATATTATTTTCAGTTAAAGAAAATTGATCCTCAAATCGGTTATTTAGCTCTGGAAGCGAATCAGGCCCGGATAGATTCGATTGTAATATCAAGAAATGGTATCGAATTTACATTAAATAATATCGTGATTAATTATAATTTTGATCTAAATTATAAAGAATCCCGATTTTCGGCAGTTGTGCAGATAGACAAGATAAGCCACCTATCGGTGGCAGCTTAAAAGAAGATACCCTTGACCGATAAATATTTATGGAGGATTATAATACTGGTATTTGATTTGTTTTAACTTGAGTTATAAAGACTGAATGTTAGACATACATAAGATAATATATAATTGAGTTATGAGTAACTTGCACTCTGAGCAGCATTTGGTCAATGAATTAGCGGTAAAAACTCTTAAGGCCATTTCTAAAGAGCAAGCAATTCCTTACAGCAGGATCAAAAAGATTTTTTCCGAAGGAGATAAGGAAATAGCCAAGGCTTTCTGGATAATGTTGCGAAAAATATCTCCCAATCATAAGTATAATTCTGTTTACTATTGCCCTGATTGTAAAGAATTTGATTTAGAACGCAAAGGAAGAAAGATTCCTTGGTAAGAAAACATTAACTATAAGTAATTTATGGAAATAGTCGGTAAAGGAATATCTATAAAACATATTTTTCTAGACCGTGGTAATTGGTCTCGATTTCGCTAAAAAATACGGCAAGCTAAGATACGGCATTATTTTCAACGTCACTAAAGTTATATCGTGTGGAACGAAATATTTAGGATTTAAACGTTATAGCTGCCGTGATTGTAACCGCAATAAATCGGTAGCATTCAGCTGTAAAGGTAGGTTTTGTTCTCGTTGTGGTAAGAAACAAACGGATCAATGGGTGAGTAAGGCTAGCAATGTTCTACCAAAAACACGATGGCAGCACATTACATTTACAATGCCGGACTCTTTATGGCCGATATTTTGGCTCAATCGTGATCTGTTTGGATTGATTTCCGGTATTGCAGCAGGAATTATTAAGGAGATAGCTACAAAGAAAAATCTTGTGGTTGGTATATTTACTGCCTTACACACTTTCGGTAGAGATTTAAAACGCAATGTTCATATCCATTTATCGGTTACTTGCGGCGGTATAAATAGCAAAGGCAAGTGGCAAAAATTATTTTTTCCTGCCGAACCTATTAAAAAAATGTGGAGACATAGAGTCCTTGAGTTATTTCGCTTTCAATATATCTCAAGTAATTTGAAGTTGCCGTCCGCATATCAAAATGCTGAGAATTTTAATAACTGGATGAGTAGTTTATACGAAATCAGTTGGTATGTTTATTTACAAAAACCATCGGATGATCATAAACGCAACATAGAATATTTAGGGCGGTATATAAAACGCCCCCTATTTCCGAGACAAGAATAGAAAATTACGACGGAAAGCAGGTAACGTTTAAATTTCTTGATCACTATAATAATACAATTGATCGCATAACTATGCCCGTGATGCAGTTCATAGCTAGTCTGATTATGCATATACCAGATCGTTATTTTCGAATGATTAGGTATTACGGTTTTTTATCTAATAGAACTAGGGGCGTACAATTACCTATCGTATATAAGGCAATTAATCAAATCGTTCATAAGAAAACTAAGCTCATTAGTTGGAGATTAATGATTTGGTTGAATTTTAAAATAGATCCTCTGTTTTGCTATAATTGCAATAAATGTATGAATCTGCGGCAAGTTTATTACGGTTTATCTCCGCCATTGTTATTAATAAGAACCAATGAATTATTATCAACGCCTAGATAACATCATTATGGCGAACACTTCTTTCACGTCTTGGCCACATAATTTGTAAAACTGAACCTATTTTTAGATAGATTCTGGCAGAGATTTTTGTAAAAGTGTTGATAATTTCTAATATTGTGGCTGGTAACTACATATTTATTAAACGAATTTTTAAAAAGCTGATTGATGATTTTTCTGGTTGCAAATTTTGAATTTCCTATACTATAAAATAATACAAGGGTACGTAAATATCTCTAGACCAGAAGATCACAATATCAAATCAGCATTATGGTCAAGAAAATCAGTTAATGCACTCATCAAAAAACATTGTGGATTTTTTCTTCCCCTAAGTACAATAGGCGAATATTTAAGAAGATGGGGGTATACTGCACAAAAGCCAAAGAAGTTAGCATATGAGCAGCAACCCAAAAGGGTTCAATTTTGGTTAGATGAAGAATATCCGTCAATAGCCAAGCAAGCAGAATATGAAAAGGCAGAAATACATTGGTGCGACGAAGTAGGGATAAAACAAGAGTGTCAGGTATTACAAAGCTATTCTTTAAAAGGAAAAACCCCTGTTGTGATTCATAAATCGAAGAGATTTAGTATAAACATGATATCCACTGTTACAAATAACGGTAAGCTAAGGTTTATGCTGTACGAAGAGACACTAAAAACAAATGTATTTATAGAATTTTTACGGAGGTTGGTAAAATACTCCAAGAAAAAAATCTTCTTAATCCTAGATAATCTCAAGGTTCATCATAGCAAAAAAGTACAAATATGGACTCGGAAACATAAAAAGAAAATTTCTTTATTTTTTCTGCCTCCGTATACTCCGCAACATAATCCGGATGAATAATAAAAGAAATCCCCGCCGCAAGCAGCGGGGTATTTTAGAATTTTAGAAAAAAGCTAACTGATGGTCGTCATGCAGTTTCTTATATTCCTTGCCTTGATTTTTTACGTATTTTCCTATCATATTCTCATTTCCATGCTTACCTACCGTACTTGTGAAATATCCATCAGTCCAAAATTCTCCGCCCCATAATTGTTTCTTAACCTGTGGACATAATCTGAATATTTGACGAGCCGTAACACTTTTAATTATCGTTACTATTTTTGTTACGCTATAAGTCGGTACAGATTGTACTAAAAAATGTACATGGTCTTCATCAGTTCCTATTTCTAAAAATTTTATTTGATATCTCTTTTCTATCCCTAAACATACTTCCCTTAGCACTTGATCAACCGATACATCAAACACCGCTCGGCGATATTTTGCTGGAAATACCAGGTGATACAGTAAAACAGTAACATTGTGACTCTTGTGTATATATTTGCTCATCCCCACATCTTACGCCGCAAGCGGCGGGGAATATACCCAAAAGAGATTTAAACAACGATTTAAAAAGAAATGTAAATAGGAAACATATACCTCTTACAAAATCTGAACTCCAAGGGAATTTAAAATCTTACCTAAGGACTCTGCAAAATAACCCAGAACATATCAAAAGATTATTTCAGGCGAAAGAAGTAAAATATGCCGCCTAAGTCGGGTATTTAATTGGTGGGTTAATATAAAATAAAAGCGAGTACTCCTGATAATCAACAATTGGCGACTGGTAGGATAGACATTGCTTATGAAAGCTTTTTTATCAAAAATGAATCCAAGGTTTTGTTAGATATAGACGATATCTTTTACAAACAAGCACCTAATAACGCCGATAAGCCAATCGAACTCCAGAATGGAAAAGCTCAAATAGAATACTCTTTTGCAGATAAACAATCTAAATATGATATCAAGGTAAATTTTAAGGATGGTGTAACCTTTGATCTGCATGGTAAACTTAGTAATAACATCGCTTTTACAGGAAATGTAAAAAATTTACCCCTAACGATTTATAAGCCTATTTATTACTTGTACCAGAAGGATGATTTATTGATTTTCTTGAATGAATTTATTAAAGAAGGAATTCTCGAATCTGGAGAATTTAGTGTTAATGTATCAGAAGAAGACATTAAAAATAACAATTATAACGGAGAAAATATAAAGGGTTTTGTTAAAGTAAGAGATCTAAAGTTTGTTTACAATAATGAATTACCTCCTTTAACTAATATGCAAATCGATGTTTTGCAAAAAGGAATGGTTACGGAATTTATTATCAATAAAGCAAACTCGACCGATATTGAAATTACTAATGGCTTAATACATATGGTTTGGCAAGGCCAGGAACATACTAAATTATTAATTACCGCAAAAGCTCAAGGTCCTACTAGCGCTCTAACGGATTTTATTACAGTTAACATTCATAAATTGTTGAAGCAGGCTTCTATTGATTTAAGAAAATTTTCTGGAAAAGCAGATATTGATATAAAAATAGAAATCCCTATAAAACCGGGTACTAAAGATACTTATGACATAACTGCCAAAATACCAAATACAGGATTATCTATCTTTAATAATAAAATTACCCTTAATAAAGGAAATATTTTCGGTAAATATAGTGGTGATAGACTCAAAATAACAGGAGAAGGTAAAATCAACGGCTTCGATTCTGAAATAGAGTTTACTCAAAATTTTGAAGATCAGACAGAATTTCATCATAAATTAAATATAATAACTGCTCTGCAATTTAGTAAATCTAGTAAAAAACCTCAAAAAGTTGGTTTTATAAAATTACTTGGCGGTAATTCAAAATTAAATTTTGAATATATTAATATAAATGATGAGGGGAGAATTACCGTAAATTCTGATTTAAAGAACTTAGACCTATATTTTGATAAATTAGGGATTCATAAAAAACAAGGAGAGAAATCAAATTTTATTTTAAATGGAATTTTAGAGAACCCTATAAAAGGAAAAATTAATTTTAAGGTTGCTGGAGATAATAATCTTAATATCAGCGGTTTGATAGATATTGATGAGACCACTACTAAAATGATATTGGATAAAATTAATCATCGGCAAACCGAACTTTCTTCAAGCATATTAATCAATAAAGATAATTTTGATATAATTATTAAAGGTAAAACCCTTGATTTATCAAGAGCCGATATGTTCCAATTTCTTGAAAAAGAAAGGGATGCAGGTACTACTAAAATGCACCTTGCTGTAGATAAAGTAAAGTTAAAAAACGATATTTTGCTTAATGATTTAAAACTAAACTTTAAATGCACTTACATAAAATGTTACGAGGGGCAAATTGACGCAAAAATTGGTTCTAAAAAAGTTGAAATGAACCTTACTCAAGAGAGTAATTCCGAAAAATGGTTAGTAAAATCGGATAATGCCGGTGCTTTACTTAAAGGTATTGGAGCATATGAAGATATGAGAGCAGGAAGTATGCTATTAGTTTTAACAGCTAGTAGGAAAGAAATAACTGCTGGGGAAGTAATTCCTATTGTGGATGGTAAATTTGAATTCGAGCGTTTTGTTCTATATAATGCTCCTTCTCTTACCAAGCTTGTATCTGTTGTTTCTGTTCCTGGGTTTGTTAACATGATTAGCGGTAACAAGGATATAATATTTTCCAATATGAAAGGCAAATTCAACTTCCAAAAAGGAGTTTTACATATATTCCATAGTCAGGCGGTAGGGCCTTTTTTTAGTTTTACTATGCAGGGAGATATAGATACGACTAAGAGGGTTACAGATCTTTCAGGGCAAGTTACGCCTTCTCTTTATGGTTTAAGTGCACTTGTTGGTTATGTGCCGGTTATAGGAAAAATTTTTACTGGAGATAAAAAACACGGAGGAATTATATCTGCCCCTTATAGAATTAAAGATTCTTATTAGAGTGATGTAGAGAGTAACCTCGGAATTAAATAATTATGTAATAACAGACCGTAGTCAGTAAGTTTCAAACTATTGCTTGCTATAGTTATTAACTGTTGTTTGATATATTCATTGACAATATCATGGTTAAGAACATCTATAAATCTTAACTTTGTAAGTTGCATTAGGGATTCTTCTTTTACGCCGGTAGATAATCTTGTTCCCATCATTATTAATTCCTCAGCTATTTCAGAGCTTGAAAGCCTTACATTGTTTTGAATGCCATGACCTTGCAATTCCACGGAATTTAACCATTTATCTGGTTTATGGTGCATCATCACCGCTAATACTTCGGACCTATCATGAAGTCTGCTATGTGCTCCAGGTCCTATCCCTATGTATTCATCATAATTCCAGTAGCATAAATTATGAATGCACTCCTCTCCGCTCTTGGCGTAATTTGATATTTCATAACGATTATAGTCATGTTCTTTAAGGTAAGAAGTAGTCCACTCATATAAGGTAGCTGCTAAATCATCTGCCGGTAATGAAAATTTATTATAACGAAAGAGGTTAAAAAACGGCGTGCCTTTTTCAATAGTCAGCTGGTAAAGAGAAATATGGTTACCTGCGAGTGTTAAAGCAAATTTTAGCTCTTCCTGCCATTTTTTAAGCGTTTGATCTGGGCGAGCATAAATCAGATCAAATGAGTATCTAGAAAAAATCTTACTTGCCGATTCGATAGCATTAATAGCCTCACTGCTAGAATGTTTTCTTCCTAGCACCGATAAATCTTTTTCATCAAATGATTGTATGCCAAGAGAAACTCTGTTGATCCCTGCTGATTTAAATTGTTTGAATTTATCTGTTTCAAAAGAGGTGGGGTTAGCCTCGAGGGTAATTTCGCATGAATCAGAAATTGTGCCAATGGAACCTATTTTATCTATTATGCCTTGAACTACAAAAGGTTGCATCAGTGAAGGTGTCCCACCTCCAAAAAATATAGATTTAATTTCTTTGTTTCTTATTTTCCAAGTAAAGTGCTCTAGCTCTTTTTCATAAGCTTTTAACCAACTGTTATGATCTACGTTATTTGCAATATGGGAATTAAAGTCGCAGTAGGGGCAAAGTGACAAACAAAAAGGCCAATGGACATAAATTGAAATAGTGCTCATAACTCAATCATAAAAGGTACGTGGTCGGATGGTCGTATCCAGTCTCTGGCTTCTTTAAGGGTAGTAATACTCTTGAGTTGATGTTTTAAAGGCTGGGTTACCCATATATGATCTAGCCTTCGACCTCGATTAGACTTTCTCCAATCTCTATTTCTGTAGCTCCACCAGCTATATAATTTTTCTTCCATACTAGTAAAAAATCTGGCACTATCGACGAAGTCGAAAGAATGTTGGAGATTTATTAATAATTCTCGCTCAAGTGGTGTATGGCTCACCACTTTTTTTAACTGGGTACTGGACCATACATCATTAGCATGCGGAGCAATATTTAAATCACCAGCTAATATTATTTTATCGTTTTTATTCCGGTTGGTTAAGAACCAGTTTTCAATTGATCTAATATATTCTAGTTTATGTTTGAATTTAGGGTTAATCTCAATATCTGGCTCGTCGCCGCCGGCTGGCACATAAAAATTGTGAATCTCGATATCTCTTATTTTAGCAGAAATATGCCTTTTATCGTCGTTATAAAAGCTAGAAGCAAAAATGTTATCAATAGGATGTTTAGATAAAATTGCAACCCCGTTATAGGATTTCTCTCCTTTAAAAGCCATGTACTTATAGCCTATCTTCTTAATTTCATCTTGGGGGAATAGTTCATCAGGTGTTTTAGTTTCTTGCAGGCAGATTATATCAGGATTACTGATTTTTGCAAAAACAGAGAGTAAATCTAGCCTAAGACGTAGCGAATTTATGTTCCAAGTGGCTATTTTCATATTGTATCCTAACTTTTAAATAAAACAGCTCTTGCCTTTTGTATTTCTAACTCATTATTTTTTTTGCATTCGGGATTTGGAGAGCTAGAGATGAAAATGCAACCTTTATACTCCATTTTCAGATATTCTGCCGTTTGCCAAAAAGGATAATCAAAGCCTTGTGGTAGTAAATTAGAGGCTAAACTGCAAATAATAAATATTTTCTTGCCGTATAATTTACGTCCTAAATCTTTCCTAATATCAAGCAGGTCAGTTAAACGATCCAGAAAAATTTTCATGGTGGCACTCATCGTATACCAATAAACAGGAGTAGCCAGTACAATTAGGTCGTGTCTTATTACTTTCTCTATTAAGGGTATAAAATCGTCATCCTTATTGTAATGGTCATAATCATAAATAGAACTCATTGCGGGTTTGAATTTTTACGAAATAAAACCATTATAGCCTTGTATTTAAAAGGTTTGTAGATATATTGAGTATTCATTAATTTTATTTAAGTAACCAAATAGAATGAGCAGAATTAGACGATACAACAAGCTTCCTACTGTTTTGAGAGAAGATGAATTTAACGAATTTGTCTTACCGCATCTTAAAAAAGGCACACGTGGTCCAAGTAAAAAGATATCATTTTTCAAATTATTTAATTACATTCTTAAACTCATGCATACTGGTTGCCAATGGGAACAGATACCAATAGACAAAAATAAAGACGGCATGCCAGAAATTCACTATACTAATATCTATAATGCTTTTAAGTTCTGGGTTAAGCACGGATGCTTTGATAAGATTTTCGAAGCTTCGGTGGCAAGGTTATTTAAAGCTGGAATGCTTGATACTGATATATTACATGGTGATGGTACTTGTACTTCTGCTAAAAAAGGGGTGACAACTTAGGGTATAATGGTCATAAACACACTAAAGGAGACAAGGTTGTACCGTTTTGTGATAGAAACTGCAATGTTATTGCGCCTTTTGTTACTGCTCCGGGTAATAGGAATGAAGGAATCCTGCTTACTCCTGCAATATCAAACTTAAAAAAGATTGTAAAACTAATAGGTATAGATCTCAAGGAAAGTACCATGAGCTTAGATGGTGTATATAATTCACGTAAAAATCGTAAAGCAATTTTTAATCTTGGCATGACTCCTAATATGCCAGAGAATAAAAGGAGTCGCAAGAAATCTAAGCGAGGAAGAAAGCAAACTTTTTGCCGGAAAATCTTTAAAGAAAGGTTTAGAACGATAGAGAGAATATTTGCCTGGGAAGATAAATTCAAACGGTTGTTACTGAGATTTGAATTCCACAGCATAAACCATTATGCTCTGAAAACTATAGCCTACAGCATGGTTAACCTGCGGCATTTTTGTGGATAACGGCTAAGCATGGATTAAACAAGGTGCGGATGAAGCTAAAGGGAGAATACTGCCCAAATTGCCAAAAATTAAGCAATTTGATTATAAAATCATCAAAAATTCCAATACAAAAGCTGCAGTTCCAAAATCTTATCGACGAGAATAAAAACCCACCCGTTTTTAAACTATGAAACCAGCAATGAGTTCATGGTTAAGACCCTTGGCGATATTGCCCCAAAGGTAATCAAGGAAACCTTGATTCGTGCCTTATCCAAAAAGGATATTCCTCGCATGGTAAAAGCCTTCAGCTCTATTGGTTGGCACAAACCTGCGGCTTTATTTAAGCGATACTGGAAAGAAGCGGAAGATATTCAAAGGTACGTTTGGGTGGCCTTAGTTCAAGGTCAGTTTGCGGGATATGTAACTCTTAAATGGGAGTCGGAGTACCTCCCATTTAAGCACCAAAACATCCCTGAAATTATGGATCTCAATGTGTTGATACGTACGTAAAATAGGTATAGGCTCTATGCTTCTTGATACGGCAGAACAAGAGGCAGCAACAAAGAGCGCCATCGTTGGTATTGGTGTCGGGCTTTATGCTGGTAGCGATGGGGGCTATGGTAGTGCGCAAAGGCTTTATGTACAACGTGGTTATATTCCTGATGGTAAAGGTGTTACATATAATTACCAACTTGCAATACCTGGAAATACCTACCCGCTTAATGATAACCTAGTGCTGTGGTTTACGAAGAAACTGAATTGACAATGAGTGCAGCAAATTGTAACCTTATAGAAGTAAATTCAGTTAATTATTGAACCGATTCAGTGTATTAATAAGGAACTTGAAAAAAGCCGCTATTTTTTCTCGGATATCAAGAAAGAAGGAGTTATTCTTTATGATAGTGGTGAGTTTAAACGTGCAGATCCTAGAAATTAGACTGGAAAGAAACTAGAGAAATAGCAAAAGAATATTTTGAGCACTGTTTTCCCCAAGGAAATGGGTTTATGGACGCTACTGCTTATATGCTTCAACGCAATAACTTGAATCTTGCTGCTTTTCAACTTCACCAGCCAACAGAAAGTTATTATAATACAATTCTATTGGTATTTAGCGGTTATATAAGGATAAAATACATGACCTTGTTACGCTTGGTAGCCTCGCAAGTAACTATAGCGATGAACTATTAAAAATATTTCCTCGTGATAGTAAAGAGCGCAACGAATGTTTTGTTTTACTGCAAAAAGCTTATATTAATGCGCGTTATGATAAAAATTATAAAATTATGCAGGAGCAACTACAATATCTCATTCAAAGAGTTGAGAAATTAAAAGCGGTCACTGAAGAAATCTGTTTAGTTAGAATTAATAAGTAAAGCCATATGACCAATAAACCTATAATATTATGGTTCAGACAAGACCTGCGCTTAAGCGACAACCCAGCTTTAGATTATGCGGCTAAATCTTTATGCCCAATAATTCCAATTTATATTTTAGATGTAAGAGCTAATATCGGCGCAGCAAGTAAGTGGTGGTTATATCATAGCCTGCAAAGCCTTGTTCAATCTCTAAATCAGAAATTAAGTTTTTTTATTGGTGATCCACAAGAAATTATTGATAAATTGATAAGAGAAAATAACGCTGCTGAAGTAGTTTGGAATAGATGCTATGAACCTGCGGTAATCAAGAGAGATAAAGGTATCAAGGAGTATCTCAAAAACCAAAACGTTCAGGTAAAAAGTTTTAATTCTGCTTTATTACTTGAACCACAAGATACCCTGAAAGAAGATAACACTAATTATAAAGTGTTCACGGCATTTTATAAAAAAAACTATTTACAAGGTAATTCTAAAATACGATTGCCAATTGCTAAGCCCCCTAATTTAAATTTACTAAAAATAGAATCATTATCACTTACTGATTTATCTTTAATACCTAAAATAAAATGGTATAAAAATTTTGAAAAAATATGGCAGCCAGGAGAAAATGGAGCTTTTATTGCCCTCGATAAATTCCTTGCGAAAGGTTTAAAGGGTTATAAAGAGCTTCGTAATAGAGCTGATTTAGAATATTCATCAAAATTATCACCGCATTTACATTTTGGGGAAATATCTCCAAATATAATCTGGCATAACATCTGCTCATACTCACAGAAACATGGTTACGACGTTGATGCAGAGCACTTTTTATCTGAACTGGTATGGCGGGAATTTTCTTCCAATCTCCTTTATTTTTTTCCTGACTTACCACAAAAAAACTTACAACAAAAATTCGATAATTTTCCTTGGGAAGAAAATAACGATTTCTTAATAAAATGGCAAAAGGGTATGACCGGCTATCCGATAGTTGATGCCGGTATGAGGGAATTATGGCAGACTGGATTTATGCATAACCGGGTACGGATGATCGTTGCTTCGTTTTTGGTAAAGCACTTAATGATCAATTGGAGACGGGGTCTTGAGTGGTTTCATGATTGCTTAGTTGATGCCGATATTGCAAATAATAGTGCTAGCTGGCAATGGGTGACAGGTAGCGGAGCAGATGCAGCCCCTTATTTTCGTATTTTTAATCCTATTTTGCAGGGGCAAAAATTTGACCCTGAAGGTAATTATACGAAAAAATTTGTCCCTGAATTAAAGCAATTACCTATAAAATACCTATTTTCTCCTTGGCTTGCCCCGGAATCTATACTAGCTGCGCTTAATATAAGAATCGGTATAGATTATCCAAAACCAATCGTAGTACATGAAAAAGCAAGGCAAAAGGCTCTTGCCGCTTATAATGCAATTAGCGTATAACTTGGAACATAGGATTTTGCTTACATAATTTAAGTTAAAATTTACAACCAATAACATGACTGTTATACTTGAGGCTCAAATCAGAGAGTTTTAAAAGGATGAATGTGATTTTTATGGGTACTCCTGAGTTTGCAGTACCTGCGCTAAAAGCCCTACTGGAATCAACGGTTCACAAAGTTAAAGCTGTTTTTTCTCAAAAACCTAAAGCCCAGGGTAGAGGAATGAAAATAACAGAATCTCCTGTGCATAGGCTTGCTATTGCTCATAACATTCCAGTTTACACACCCTCAACCTTAAAAAATGAAGAGACAGCAAATTTGATCAGATCAATTGACGCAGATATTATAGTTGTTACCGCTTATGGTTTTATTATACCAAAAACTATTCTGGGGGCAAAAAAATATGGGTGCTTGAATATCCACCCTTCTGATTTACCTAAATATAGGGGAGCAGCTCCACTTCAGCGTACAATAATTAACGGTGAGAATAAAACTGCCGTGTGTATTATGCAAATGGATGAGGGGCTTGATACCGGCAATATAATAATTAAGGAAGAACTTGCTGTTCCTAATAAAATTACCTTTACAGAATTGCATGATAAAACTTCCAAGATCGGTGCAAGGATGCTTGTCCAGGTTCTTGATAATATCGATAAAATAACACCTTTTAAACAATCTGATAAAGGCGTATCTTATGCTCATAAACTTTCTAAAGAGGAATCCAAAGTAAATTGGCATGAACCTGCTTTTTTAATAGATTGTAAGGTCAGAGGGATGAACCCATGGCCTGGAATTTATTTTGAATACCAAGGTAAAAAAATTAAAATAACCGAAGCTGAACCTCTTATGGTGGAGCATAAATACGACCCTGGCACACTACTAAACTTTAATAATAAACTGTGTGAAATTGCTTGTAGCAGAGGTATATTAAGGATCATTAAATTACAACCTGAAGGTAAAAAAATAATGGATGCAAAAGATTACCTTCTTGGCCTTAATAGTAAAAACAAAAATATCCAATTTGTTTAAATTTCCCTACAAAAATATGATGTTCTTTTAGCAATCCTATTTACTATTAGTGACACTTACTTTAAGGAGATATTTTATAGTATAGGAATTTCAAAATTTGTAACCAGAAAAATTGTTAATCAAAACTTTGAAAATTCGTTTAATAAAATGTAGTTACAAGCCACAATATTAGAAATTATCAACACTTTTATAAAAATCTCTGCCAGAATCTATCTAAAAATAGGTTCAGTTTTACAAATTATGTGGCTAAGACGTGAAAGAAGTGTTCGCCATAATGATGTTATCTAGGCGTTGATAATAATTCATTGATTCTTATTAATAACAATGGCGGAGATAAACCGTAATAAACTTGCCGCAGATTCATACATTTATTGCAATTATAGCAAAACAGAGGATCTATTTTAAAATTCAACCAAATCATTAATCTCCAACTAATGAGCTTAGTTTTCTTATGAACGATTTGATTAATTGCCTTATATACGATAGGTAATTGTACGCCCCTAGTTCTATTAGATAAAAAACCGTAATACCTAATCATTCGAAAATAACGATCTGGTATATGCATAATCAGACTAGCTATGAACTGCATCACGGGCATAGTTATGCGATCAATTGTATTATTATAGTGATCAAGAAATTTAAACGTTACCTGCTTTCCGTCGTAATTTTCTATTCTTGTCTCGGAAATAGGGGGCGTTTTATATACCGCCCTAAATATTCTATGTTGCGTTTATGATCATCCGATGGTTTTTGTAAATAAACATACCAACTGATTTCGTATAAACTACTCATCCAGTTATTAAAATTCTCAGCATTTTGATATGCGGACGGCAACTTCAAATTACTTGAGATATATTGAAAGCGAAATAACTCAAGGACTCTATGTCTCCACATTTTTTTAATAGGTTCGGCAGGAAAAAATAATTTTTGCCACTTGCCTTTGCTATTTATACCGCCGCAAGTAACCGATAAATGGATATGAACATTGCGTTTTAAATCTCTACCGAAAGTGTGTAAGGCAGTAAATATACCAACCACAAGATTTTTCTTTGTAGCTATCTCCTTAATAATTCCTGCTGCAATACCGGAAATCAATCCAAACAGATCACGATTGAGCCAAAATATCGGCCATAAAGAGTCCGGCATTGTAAATGTAATGTGCTGCCATCGTGTTTTTGGTAGAACATTGCTAGCCTTACTCACCCATTGATCCGTTTGTTTCTTACCACAACGAGAACAAAACCTACCTTTACAGCTGAATGCTACCGATTTATTGCGGTTACAATCACGGCAGCTATAACGTTTAAATCCTAAATATTTCGTTCCACACGATATAACTTTAGTGACGTTGAAAATAATGCCGTATCTTAGCTTGCCGTATTTTTTAGCGAAATCGAGACCAATTACCACGGTCTAGAAAAATATGTTTTATAGATATTCCTTTACCGACTATTTCCATAAATTACTTATAGTTAATGTTTTCTTACCAAGGAATCTTTCTTCCTTTGCGTTCTAAATCAAATTCTTTACAATCAGGGCAATAGTAAACAGAATTATACTTATGATTGGGAGATATTTTTCGCAACATTATCCAGAAAGCCTTGGCTATTTCCTTATCTCCTTCGGAAAAAATCTTTTGATCCTGCTGTAAGGAATTGCTTGCTCTTTAGAAATGGCCTTAAGAGTTTTTACCGCTAATTCATTGACCAAATGCTGCTCAGAGTGCAAGTTACTCATAACTCAATTATATATTATCTTATGTATGTCTAACATTCAGTCTTTATAACTCAAGTTAAAACAAATCAAATACCAGTATTATAATCCTCCATAAATATTTATCGGTCAAGGGTATCTTCTTTTAAGCTGCCACCGATAGGTGGCTTATCTTGTTATAATATAACTTTATTAGAAAGTGATGAAGGGTAAAGGTACGGTAAAAATTGATATATCAGACCTTGATAAATATATTAGAGGAGCAAGTGATTTAGCTCCTAACCCCGTAACGAATTGGATGGCATTAAAATCGCAGTTACAAGTTAATGGATTAAAATCATTTCACAATGCTTTAAAACAAGAGCGGCCTCGTTCCCTAACTAATATTAAAACCGAATACTCCGTGCTATTACTTAGTGACTTAGAACTGGTTTCAAAAAGACGCGAAAATAATTCCGAAAGAAGGCAGATGCCTAAGTTTAAAAAGGAATTTTATGAGGAATTAAGGCTTCCTGTTAATGAAAGATCAGCAGCATACAAAGAATTTGTTACGGAATATTCTAAGCTTGATGCATCAAAACACGCTGTAGAGGCTATTTCTGCCAAGACTTAATTAGCTCTGATAATCCAATAAAGAAAATAATTACTCAGCATCCTAAACTTAAACAAACTCTTCAGTCTAATTTAAAAAATACTGATAATAAAACCATAATCCCAAAATCAAAACCACGTGATAGTATAAGCAGGTAAAAAGGTTTATATGGTAGACGCAATTAAGAAAGTAAAATTTAGGCCGCAGTTAAAGCGTTTTTATTATGTCTTTTTCCAATTTTGTGAATTTAGAAATTAATAAGTCAATTTGGTCAACTACCTGTGAACAAACTTCTAACTGATCGTTACTTTTAGCAACATCATTTGCTATAGGTGAAAACAAGTTAAACTGAAGTTCGTTGTCTCTGTTGAAAAAATGTTTGATTGATTCAATATTGGTGCTTGTGTAATATCTCCTTCCACGGATTTGAACAATATCTATATCTGTTTTAGATTTCTCCAGATATCGTAGTTTATGTAAGGGAATTCCAGTAATTTCCGATACTTCTGAAATAGAAAAATACTTTTTACTAACCGACTTCATAAGAATTTATTTTTTCTTTAAGTGAACTAGCAGGGCTAAACCTCAAGACTTTCCGAGGTTCTATTTCTAATGCCTCTCCAGTTTGGAGGTTAAGGCCAGGCCTTTTGCTTTTACTATACACTTGAAATTTACCGAAATTTGGTAATACAAGCTTCTTGTTATTGAGAGATAAATCAAGAATTTCAGAAAAAATCCTGTTTGTTATTTCTTCACATATTAAAGAGGAAAACCCCAATCTTTCTTTAAGTAAATTAGCAATTTTTTCTTTAGTAATTGTTTCCATTTAAAGATTGTTTATATTATAGTTCTCGTATAACTGGGGTATTAATTACCAACGGAGAATTGCTGCTCCCCAAGTTGCACCAGCTCCAAAAGCGGTAAATACTAATATATCACCAGATTTAATTTTTCCCGTCAACTCTAATTGTGCTAGAGCGAGTGGAATGGATGCAGCAGAACAATTTGCATGTTTATCTAATGTAACAATTACCTTATCAGGATTAATTGCAAACTGATTAATCATGTTACTAATTATCCTTAGATTTGCCTGGTGGGGAATAATATAAGTAACATCGCCCAGGGTAAGGTTATTTTTTTTTAGGATATTGTAAACGGACTCGGGCATTTTTTCGACCGCCTTTTTAAAGACTTCTGCCCCTGCCATTTTTACTACTCCGCTTTTGCCGTTAGTACTAACCCCGCCGTCAGTATAAAGTATATCGCCAAGCGAACCGTCCGAAAAAATATCACAGTCGATTATACCCGAATTAGACTCAGATTTTTGCAATATAACTGCTCCAGCTCCATCACCAAACAACACACAGGTTTTTCGATCCTGCCAATCCAATATAGAAGACATTTTATCTGCGCAAATTAATAATATAGTCTTATATTTGCCCGATTTGATCATACTATCTCCAACCTGGAGGCCGTAAATAAATCCGGAGCAAATTGCCTGTAAATCAAATGACGGAATGTGTTTAAGGCCCAGGTAACCATGGATTTTATTGGCAGTAGAAGGAAAACTGTTATCTGAGGTATTAGTGCAGGTAATAATTAGGTCTATATCGTCTTTTTGTATTTGAGCACTAGCAATTGCCTGGAGAGCAGCATTGTACCCGAGGTGAGAGGTAAATTCGTCAGTTGCTGCTATATGCCTTTGGGTTATACCGGTCCTTGATTTTATCCATTCATCGCTGGTATCAATAGACTTTTCAAGGTCAAAATTAGTAACAACTTTTTCTGGTAGATAGCCTCCGGTACCTATAATTTTTGAGGCCATTAAACATTACTCTGTTTCTTGAGGTTTAGTTTTTGCTATAACTATTTGACGATTTCTATATTCGCCGCTTGTTTTATCAAGGTGGTGAGGTAACCTATATTCACCTGTATCTTTATCAATTATTACGTTAATTCTAGCCAGAGCATCATGAGAACGTCTTTGATTACGTCTGGATTTAGAAGTTTTTTTCTTTGGAACTGCCATTACACTTACACCTAATAAAATATTTTATTTAACATAATCAAAAAAAGTATTTGTCAAAGACGTGGGCAGTATATTATATTCCATTTAAAAAATCTAGATATTTTAAAGAAAGTTTTTATGAAGCTATTTACACACCCTTTTAATAAGCGCTTGGTTAGACCTTTTTTATTGGTAATATTTATCTTACTTAGCGGCTGCCAGTCTATTGACGTAAGGGGGCAGTTTGTCAGCGATAATGCCATTGAGGAAATTAACTCTAGAAAATTAACTCAAGATGAAATTATTGATTTAATCGGTACACCCACCTATATTCCCGAATATTCACATAACACGTGGTACTATATTCAAAGATCTCTAGCTAAGCGTGCTTGGTTTGAACCAAAAGTAGTTGAACAACGAATTGTAAAAATTAGCTTTAACGATAACAGGAAACTGCTAGGGGCTTCTTTGCTTCAGGATATACATAATGAGAATGTTAACATAGAGAGTAAATACACTAAGGCCCACGGTACTGAGCAGGGTAGTCTACAAAAGTTTGTAAAGAATATAGGTAGATTCAACAAAACCACTGACGGCAAAAAGAAGCGGCAGAAAAATAAATAAAATTGCCTTATATATTGTTATAAATAGCGACTTCTTAAAGACGAAGTTAGAAAGAAAAGCTTAAAAAACAATATATTGGTATTCTAAGGAAGTTGCATTATAATAATTAATACTTCTTTGAAATAGTGGTAAATCATTATTTATTACGATAACTGGCTTTCTTTCAGCCATTTCTCAACTAATAAGTTAAATTTAATTTTAGGTAATTTGAATGATTACAGAGGAAGAGCTAAAAAAATTACAAAAATTAGCAAAACTATCTTTTTCTAAAGATGAACTTGATGGTTTTACTAAAAAATTAAATAGTGTTATGGCAATGATAGATTCTCTTGCAGAAGCTAATTGCGAAAATATTGAACCTCTAAGATCTGTTTCTGATATGTATCAGAGAACTAGAGAGGATGAAGTTACTGTCGGTGATATTGCCGACCAGTTATTTGCAAATGTACCTGCACAAAATGCTGCATTTGCCAAAGAAGTAAAATGTTTTATAGTGCCAAAAATGGTTGAATAAGAATATGTCTGATTTAATAAAATTATCAATAACAGAGGCTTTAACGGCCTTAAGGAACAAAGAATTTACAGCTGTCGAACTTGTTAGAAGCCATATAGAACAGTCCGAAAAAAACAAACATTTAAATATATATATTACAGAGACTTTTGATAAAGCTTTGTCAATGGCAAAAATTGCCGATCAAAATTACCATGATGGAAAAGCCAGAAAACTCGAGGGAATTCCAGTAGGAGTTAAAGATTTATTTTGCACCAAGGGTGTAAAAACGACCGCTGGTTCTAGGATGCTCAGTAACTTTGTGCCACCTTATGACTCAACTATTAGCCAGAATATTGAGAATTCTGGAACTATTATGCTTGGTAAGACAAACATGGATGAATTTGCCATGGGTTCTTCTAATACCACTAGCTATTTTGGGGATGTTATTAACCCTTGGAAAGCAGAAGGTAATGATGCTGATCTTGTTCCAGGAGGGTCATCAGGAGGATCAGCTGCAGCCGTAAGCAGTTTTTCAGTGATGGCGGCTCTTGGTAGCGATACCGGAGGATCAATTAGGCAACCGGCTGCCTTTACAGGGCTCGTGGGTGTTAAGCCAACCTACGGCAGATGTTCCAGATGGGGTATGGTTGCTTTTGCAAGCTCGTTAGATCAAGCTGGAATTTTTACCAGAAATACTAAAGATAGTGCGTTGATGCTTGAAGCCATGATGGGGTTTGATGAAAAAGATTCTACTTCGATCAACAAAGAAGTGCCAGAACTGGTATCTGCCTGTTCCCAATCGATAAAAAACATGAGAATTGGTATACCTTATGAGTTGATGAAAACTGAGGGTGTAGATAATGAAATCATTCAAATGTGGGAAAAATCTATTGAAATAATGAAGGCAGAAGGAGCTGAAATTGTCAATATTAGCTTGCCAAATGCCAAGTATGCCCTAGCAGTATATTATGTAATAGCTCCGGCTGAGGCTTCCTCAAATTTAGCAAGATATGATGGCGTTCGTTATGGCCATAGAACTAATAAGGATAACCTAACACTTGAAGAAATGTATATTTATACTAGAAGTGAAGGTTTTGGTGATGAAGTAAAAAGAAGAATAATGATAGGAACTTATGTCCTCTCAGCTAGCCACATGGAAGCTTATTATTTGAAAGCGCAAAAAGTACGTAGATTAATTGTGAATGATTTCAACGATGCGTTCGAAAAATGCGATGCAATATTACTTCCATCAGCTCCAAGTGCTGCTTTTAAAATAGGAGAAAAGCAGGATAATCCCTTAACTATGTATTTAAATGATATTTTTACTATTCCGGCAAGCCTTGCTGGCCTTCCTTGTTCTTCTGTCCCGGCGGCGATTACTAAAAATGGCTTACCACTTGGGATGCAGCTAATTACTCCGGCTTTTGATGAGTATAGTTTATTGCGCGCAAGCAGTGCCATAGAACGCGGGGTTTCAGATATAGATTTTATTCCGAGAGGTTTTTAAAAATGGCTTATATAATAGGAAATACAGGAAAATGGGAATATGTAATCGGCCTGGAGGTTCATGCGCAAGTAGCTTCTAAAGCAAAATTGTTTTCAGGAGCGGCTACCGAATTTGGCAGCGAACCAAATTCCCAAGTTTCTCTGATCGATGCTGCAATGCCTGGAATGCTACCGGTATTAAATAAATATTGCGTTGAGCAAGCAATCAAAACAGGCCTTGGGATCAATGCCAAGATAAATAAGGTTTCAATTTTTGATCGTAAAAACTATTTTTACGCTGATTTACCGCAAGGTTACCAAATTTCACAATTTTACTTACCGATTGTACAGGATGGTTACCTTTTGATTAAAACCGAAGAAGGAAAGGAGAAAAAGATCAGAATTAATAGAATTCATCTGGAACAGGATGCAGGTAAAAGTATGCACGATCAATCCCCTGATTGCAGCCTGATTGATTTAAATAGATCAGGAATCGCTTTGATGGAGATCGTAACTGAACCTGATCTTAGCTCTCCATATGAAGCAGCAGAATATGTAAAAAAATTACGCAGCCTCTTACGGTGTATTGGTTCATGTGACGGTAATATGGAACAAGGATCACTTCGCTGTGATGCTAATATATCAGTCAGAAAAGCAGGGGACATGCTTGGTACAAGATGTGAAATTAAAAATGTTAACTCTGTTAAAAATATTATTAAAGCAATTGAATACGAAGCAGCAAGACAAGTCGAGATACTTGAAAACGGCGGAGTTGTTGATCAAGAAACGAGGTTATTTGATGCCAATACCGGAGAAACAAGAACGATGAGGTTAAAAGAAAATTCTAATGATTATCGTTATTTTCCTGATCCTGATTTGCTACCTGTATATGTCGAAGATGTCTTGATTGAAAAATTGCGTAGCGAGTTACCAGAATTACCGGATGCTAAAATTCGAAGATATGTAAAGGAATTCGGCTTAAGCCAATATGATGCGGAAGTAATAGTGGCTGACGAAGAAATAGCTAAATATTTTGAAGAAGCAAGCCTTGGAGCTAATCCTAAAATAGTTGCTAATTGGATATGTAGCGAGCTATTTGGTAAACTTAATAAGAACAATATTGAGCTAGCTGATTGTAAAATAACTCCAATCATGATTAGAGAATTAGTGAGCCTTATTGAAGATGGTACTATTTCCGGTAAAATAGCTAAGTCCATTTTTGAAGAAATGTTTGAATCAGGAGAAAATCCTGAAAAAATAGTCACGGCAAAAGGGTTAGTACAGCTAGCAGATAGTAACACCTTAGAACCGATTATCGATGAAATAATAGCTGGACACCCAGATTCGGTAGCTGAATATAGAAACGGCAAAGAGAAGTTATTTGGGTTCTTTGTAGGCCAAGTTATGAAGAAAACTGGCGGTAAAGCTAATCCACAAATGGTAAATGATCTGCTTAAGGCAAAGCTTTCAAAATAAGGTAGAGTAATATGAAAAAGTATAATTTTAACAAACTGATTCGTAGTAATTTGCCAGAGAGGATGAAAAAAGAGGGAGTGGCACTGTTTGGTCGTCATTTAACTGATGAAGAATTTGCCAAAGAATTAAAGAATAAGCTGGTAGAGGAAGCTAGTGAAGTGCAGGCTACAGAATCTCGAGAAGATATGATTAAGGAGCTAGCAGATGTTATGGAAGAACTCATTGCGGGTTTGAATTTTTACGAAATAAAACCATTATAGCCTTGTATTTAAAAGGTTTGTAGATATATTGAGTATTCATTAATTTTATTTAAGTAACCAAATAGAATGAGCAGAATTAGACGATACAACAAGCTTCCTACTGTTTTGAGAGAAGATGAATTTAACGAATTTGTCTTACCGCATCTTAAAAAAGGCACACGTGGTCCAAGTAAAAAGATATCATTTTTCAAATTATTTAATTACATTCTTAAACTCATGCATACTGGTTGCCAATGGGAACAGATACCAATAGACAAAAATAAAGACGGCATGCCAGAAATTCACTATACTAATATCTATAATGCTTTTAAGTTCTGGGTTAAGCACGGATGCTTTGATAAGATTTTCGAAGCTTCGGTGGCAAGGTTATTTAAAGCTGGAATGCTTGATACTGATATATTACATGGTGATGGTACTTGTACTTCTGCTAAAAAAGGGGTGACAACTTAGGGTATAATGGTCATAAACACACTAAAGGAGACAAGGTTGTACCGTTTTGTGATAGAAACTGCAATGTTATTGCGCCTTTTGTTACTGCTCCGGGTAATAGGAATGAAGGAATCCTGCTTACTCCTGCAATATCAAACTTAAAAAAGATTGTAAAACTAATAGGTATAGATCTCAAGGAAAGTACCATGAGCTTAGATGGTGTATATAATTCACGTAAAAATCGTAAAGCAATTTTTAATCTTGGCATGACTCCTAATATGCCAGAGAATAAAAGGAGTCGCAAGAAATCTAAGCGAGGAAGAAAGCAAACTTTTTGCCGGAAAATCTTTAAAGAAAGGTTTAGAACGATAGAGAGAATATTTGCCTGGGAAGATAAATTCAAACGGTTGTTACTGAGATTTGAATTCCACAGCATAAACCATTATGCTCTGAAAACTATAGCCTACAGCATGGTTAACCTGCGGCATTTTTGTGGATAACGGCTAAGCATGGATTAAACAAGGTGCGGATGAAGCTAAAGGGAGAATACTGCCCAAATTGCCAAAAATTAAGCAATTTGATTATAAAATCATCAAAAATTCCAATACAAAAGCTGCAGTTCCAAAATCTTATCGACGAGAATAAAAACCCACCCGTTTTTAAACTATGAAACCAGCAATGAGTTCATAGATTACGGAGATATATTTCATAGTATAGGAAATTCAAAATTTGCAACCAGAAAAATCATCAATCAGCTTTTTAAAAATTCGTTTAATAAATATGTAGTTACCAGCCACAATATTAGAAATTATCAACACTTTTACAAAAATCTCTGCCAGAATCTATCTAAAAATAGGTTCAGTTTTACAAATTATGTGGCCAAGACGTGAAAGAAGTGTTCGCCATAATGATGTTATCTAGGCGTTGATAATAATTCATTGGTTCTTATTAATAACAATGGCGGAGATAAACCGTAATAAACTTGCCGCAGATTCATACATTTATTGCAATTATAGCAAAACAGAGGATCTATTTTAAAATTCAACCAAATCATTAATCTCCAACTAATGAGCTTAGTTTTCTTATGAACGATTTGATTAATTGCCTTATATACGATAGGTAATTGTACGCCCCTAGTTCTGAACTCATTGCGGGTTTGAATTTTTACGAAATAAAACCATTATAGCCTTGTATTTAAAAGGTTTGTAGATATATTGAGTATTCATTAATTTTATTTAAGTAACCAAATAGAATGAGCAGAATTAGACGATACAACAAGCTTCCTACTGTTTTGAGAGAAGATGAATTTAACGAATTTGTCTTACCGCATCTTAAAAAAGGCACACGTGGTCCAAGTAAAAAGATATCATTTTTCAAATTATTTAATTACATTCTTAAACTCATGCATACTGGTTGCCAATGGGAACAGATACCAATAGACAAAAATAAAGACGGCATGCCAGAAATTCACTATACTAATATCTATAATGCTTTTAAGTTCTGGGTTAAGCACGGATGCTTTGATAAGATTTTCGAAGCTTCGGTGGCAAGGTTATTTAAAGCTGGAATGCTTGATACTGATATATTACATGGTGATGGTACTTGTACTTCTGCTAAAAAAGGGGTGACAACTTAGGGTATAATGGTCATAAACACACTAAAGGAGACAAGGTTGTACCGTTTTGTGATAGAAACTGCAATGTTATTGCGCCTTTTGTTACTGCTCCGGGTAATAGGAATGAAG
The DNA here is from genome assembly GCF_029982035.1 of Candidatus Megaera polyxenophila. Taxonomy (NCBI): domain Bacteria; kingdom Pseudomonadati; phylum Pseudomonadota; class Alphaproteobacteria; order Rickettsiales; family Rickettsiaceae; genus Candidatus Megaera; species Candidatus Megaera polyxenophila. Next base: position 401,791 of record NZ_CP104166.1, on the reverse strand, counting down.
GAATCCTGCTTACTCCTGCAATATCAAACTTAAAAAAGATTGTAAAACTAATAGGTATAGATCTCAAGGAAAGTACCATGAGCTTAGATGGTGTATATAATTCACGTAAAAATCGTAAAGCAATTTTTAATCTTGGCATGACTCCTAATATGCCAGAGAATAAAAGGAGTCGCAAGAAATCTAAGCGAGGAAGAAAGCAAACTTTTTGCCGGAAAATCTTTAAAGAAAGGTTTAGAACGATAGAGAGAATATTTGCCTGGGAAGATAAATTCAAACGGTTGTTACTGAGATTTGAATTCCACAGCATAAACCATTATGCTCTGAAAACTATAGCCTACAGCATGGTTAACCTGCGGCATTTTTGTGGATAACGGCTAAGCATGGATTAAACAAGGTGCGGATGAAGCTAAAGGGAGAATACTGCCCAAATTGCCAAAAATTAAGCAATTTGATTATAAAATCATCAAAAATTCCAATACAAAAGCTGCAGTTCCAAAATCTTATCGACGAGAATAAAAACCCACCCGTTTTTAAACTATGAAACCAGCAATGAGTTCAATGTAATTAAATAATTTGAAAAATGATATCTTTTTACTTGGACCACGTGTGCCTTTTTTAAGATGCGGTAAGACAAATTCGTTAAATTCATCTTCTCTCAAAACAGTAGGAAGCTTGTTGTATCGTCTAATTCTGCTCATTCTATTTGGTTACTTAAATAAAATTAATGAATACTCAATATATCTACAAACCTTTTAAATACAAGGCTATAATGGTTTTATTTCGTAAAAATTCAAACCCGCAATGAGTTCTATATATTATTCCGAAATTTGTGAGGTTAAATATGATGATTTAGGATACGATATATACTCTGACCCTGAATTTATGGAATATATAGAGCGCGCTATTACCACCAAGTCACTGCAACTTTCAAATGTGGTAAACTTAACTGATAAACCTGATTCTGATAAAGTTATTAGATTTTTTGAACCTGTATTTGACCATAACAACTATTATAACTTCTTAAAAAGTCCAAAAATCACCATAAAAGGTATCATAGTCGGAACTTTTAGAACAAACGACTTATTGTTCAGTAATTTTATAGAAACCTTAAAAGAAAAAGGTATTGAAATAGAAGTAACAGACAATACTAGTAATAAAAGCAAAGATATTATATTTACATCAATCGACGATAAATCATCCTATTCATTAAGCACTATTGATTTCATTAGCTTTGAAAGCAAAATCTGGAATGTACTATTCAAGCAAAAAACTGAATATTTAGTAGCCCATAAAGAATGGCATCTATGGTATTTGTTACTAGCAGGTTTATTATTTACAGCAATATCTGCGATCCTTACCATGGTAATAACTGGGTATTCTGAAAATATAGAAAGATTAGTAAACCAAAAAACAAAAGATCTGAAAGAAAGTGAAACTAGATTTCAGTTAGCTGTCGAGGGTGTCCGTGACGGTATTTGGGACTGGATAAATATAGAGCAAAATAGAGTTTACTGGTCACCTCAATTCTACAAACTACTAGGATATGAAAACGAAGAAATAGAAGCTTCCTACGATAAATTTATGTCGCTTATACACCCTGAAGATGCTCAAATATTGGCACAAGCTTTAGAAAAACATTTTAAAAATAATAAACCCTTTGACGTAGAATGTAGATTAATGCACAAAACAGGCATCTATAGATGGTTTCAGGCAAGAGGATTGCTAACTATAAACCCTGATACGGGCATTAAAAGAATGACTGGTTCAATTACTGATATCAGTGACCGTAAAAATGCTGAAATAAAGCTGCAAACCGCTAAAGAAGAAGCAGAATCAGCTACCAAAATGAAATCAGAATTTTTAGCTACTATGAGCCACGAAATTAGGACTCCCATGAATGGTATTATCGGTATTACAGAGCTCTTACTTGATACAAAACTTACTCAACAACAACAACATTACCTTAATAACCTACTAACCTCAGCAGAAAACCTTTTAGATATTTTAAATGACATACTTGATTTCTCAAAAATAGAAGCCGGCCAAATGGAACTCGAAAAGTTGCCTTTTAACTTAAAAAAAGCGGTCCAGGAAGTTGTAGATTTATTATCGCCAAAAGCCGAGCAAAAAGGGTTAAAATTATGGGTAAATTTTGAAAAAGGCGTTCACGAATATCTCATTGGAGATACAATGAGAATAAGGCAAATACTTCACAATTTAGTTGGGAATGCCATAAAATTCACTCAAAGCGGCGGAATAACTATAACGGTTAATAACCAGCCTCTATATAAAACCCCCGCAGGAAAAGCCTTGATTGTTGTTTCCGTCAAAGATACAGGTATAGGCATGACAAAAGACCAGTTGAAAATAATTTTTAACAAATTTGTTCAGGCAGACAGCTCAACTACCAGAAAATTTGGCGGTACCGGCCTTGGCCTTGCCATTTGTCAAAAACTCGTAACACTGCTTGGCGGGGAAATTAGCGTTGAAAGCGAAGTCAATATTGGCACTACTTTTTCTTTTAATATGCTACTCGATATTGCTAATGACAATATTAATACTGACCCTATCCGCTCTAAACAAAAAATATCCTTAGATCCTGATCTTACCGGAAATGTAAGAATTTTAATGGTAGAAGATAACAGGATTAACGCTGAAATTGGTAGAGAAATGCTAGAGAAATTAGGATGTGAAGTTATAGTGGCAAAAAGCGGCCCAGCAGCTTACGAAATTTTACAAACTGACAGAAATTTTGATTTAATCTTTATGGATTGTCAAATGCCTGTTATGGATGGCTTTGAAACAACAGGCAAAATAATAGAATTTGAAAATATAAATAATCAAAAACATATTCCAATAATTGCTTTAACAGCTAATTCACTCCAGGGAGATAAAGAAAAATGTATTGCAGCCGGCATGGACGATTACTTATCAAAACCAGTAAGTCAAAAAGATTTTGCCAAAATAGTATCGAAATGGTTAAAATACAAAAAAACTTCTACTTAAATGGGGTATAGATGAGTGAACAGGTAATTTTAGTTGATAAAAACGATAATATAATTGGCGTAGAAGAAAAATTAAAGGCTCATCAGCTAGGGCTTTTGCACCGTGCTTTTTCCATTTTTATCTTACGTAGAAATCCAGAATTAGAATTATTGATGCAAAAACGTGCTCTTACAAAATACCACAGTGGGGGGGTGTGGACAAATAGCTGTTGTGGGCATCCAAGGCCTTCTGAACCACTAATGGAAGCTGCTGCTCGGCGTCTAAAAGAGGAGATAGGTTTAAGCATACCGTTAAAAGAAATAGGGACTTTTACTTATAAAGCACATGTAGGAAATAATTTAACCGAGCATGAAATAGATCATATTCTCATCGGCTATTGGGAAGGGCAACTAACCGCCCCTAACCCTGAGGAAGTAGAAACACTGCAATGGCATAATTTAAACGAAACATTAGCAGAAATGAATAAGCATCCTTCCCTATTTACAGTTTGGGTTAAAGAAGGGTTAGAAATGGTTGTTAATTTTACTAAAAAATAAAGAGCAAAAAATGACTCAGAAACCAGAAATAATCAATATAGAAGCTCTCGATACTGCTAGAAATTTATTAGGAGAGCGTTTTTCAGTAATAATAAAATATTTCTTAGAAGATACAGAAGTATATTTATCGGAAATTGCCAAAGGTCTTAAAGAGAAAAATATTCGCATTATTTTCTCTTCTTCTCATACAATAAAATCTTCTGCTAAGCAACTTGGTATCGATAGATTGTCTGATGTAGCAAAACAGACAGAAAGTTTATCCCAGGAAATGATGGATAGTGGCAATCAAGCTTGGGAAGATTTAGAGGGACTTTATAATAAACTAAAGAATGAATTAGATAAAGCAATTCCTGAATTAAACAAATTTTGTTAAACCTTTTCTCTCTTGCGTATATGTATAAATATACTGTCATTTTCATACTCGCCATAATATTTTTTTGCTACTTTTCTTTTGCATATTCTAAGTATTATAATGGTAATGTTAGCGATCATTTTGATGGTAGCAGATTTTTTGACTCCGATCTTAACAATGAGAAAAACTTTTTTGATTTTCTTAAATGGCGAGTTACAGAAAAATCCTCTCCTTGGCCAGATAAAGTACCAAATAATCAATTTGATTTACCGCCCGCAAGGGTCATGGGATCTGATCTTAGAGTTTCTTATGTCGGGCACGTTACATTTCTTATCCAAACACAAGGCCTTAATATTCTTACCGACCCCGTCTGGTCTGAAAGAGCAAGTCCCGTTAGTTTTGCAGGACCGAAACGGGTAATAGACCCGGGAATTAATTTTGAGCATTTACCCCCTATTGATATTGTTTGGGTTAGCCATAATCACTACGATCACCTGGATCTTGCAACTATTAACTTATTATGGCAAAAACATAAACCACGTATTATTACCCCTCTTGGCAATGACACAATAATCAAAGCCTCCAATTCTGAAATAGAAGTGGAAGCTTATGATTGGGGAGACCAGGTAATAATTAATGATTATGTAAAATTCCACATAGAACCTATGCAACATTGGTCAGCAAGGGGATTATTTGACCGTAATAAAGCCTTGTGGGCAGCACTTAACATTGAAACCAACTCCGGTAATATATACTTTGTAGGCGATTCCGGATACGGAAATGGAAGATATTTTAAAAAAGCCAGAGAAAAATTTGGTAGTTTTCGTTTAGCTCTACTACCTATGGGAGCTTATGAACCAAGATGGTTTATGCAATATGCCCATATGAATCCTGAGGACATGGTAAGGGCTTATATTGACCTTGGTCGTCCCTTTACTGTACCTTCTCACTATGATGTATTTAAACTGACCGATGAACCAAGGGGAGAGGCTTTAATCAAACTAGAAAAAGCAAAAAAGTTTCTATCTGTAGGAGATAAAATTAGAAACCTTGAACCAGGTCAGTTCTGGTTAGTACCATCCATAGCAAATGCAGAATAGGTAGTAATAAGACAAAATTTAAATTTTTATTTTGTGCTCAGTTACTGCCCTATACTTAACAGAAAAGGGGTTAATATAATAAGTTTTATCTACTCTCTACAGTTTAATACCTAATTCCGTGGAATTATAAATCATAAACCAATCTATCTGTACCTTTTTTACTATGCGGTATTTCCTTAAAACCTGCTTTTTTATAAGGTTCATGAAACATTGGATGTAATAAATCAGTAAATAAGGTTTTGATTTTGCTAGAATGCGCATACTCAATCACATATTCCAGCAATAAATTGGCATTAATATAAAATTCCGGTATTGCATCAAACATACATTCTAACGTTACTGTTTTACCCGTCGTTATTTTTCGAACACGGGCAATACCCAAAATTTCATCAAAGTTGTTCTTTTTATTCTCAACTACAAAAACCATTTCCTTATCATAATCAATTTGACTTAGACGAGTGGAGACCAAAGACGTTTCATATTGGCAGGGACGATAGAAGTTGCGAATGATTTGCCAGTTTAATTTTATTTAGAGCATCATTTAACGCTGCAGCATCTTTAGATTTCACAGGCCGTAATATCAGATCCTCGTAACCTGGTATTGCTATCTTTTTAACTAAATGATGTGGATAAGGCACTATTGCCAGACGGTTATGATTGGTAACCCCAAGATTGACCTTAATACGGGCATCTAAAGCAATAACCCCTTGGTTATCTGCAAGCAAAGGATTGATGTCTAATTCTTTAACCATCGGCAGATCTATAACTAGCTGCGATAAATTAACCAGACATTGCACAATAGCTTCTATATTTGCCGGCTTCTCATCGCGATAACCTTTGAGCAAATTATAAATTTGAGTACGCATCACCAATTCAGTTGCTAATTCAGGTGTCAAAGGAGGCAGTGCAAGAGATTTGTCCTTTACCATTTCAACAGCTTTACCGCCCTTACCAAAAAGCATCACCGGACCAAACACACTATCTTCTGAAACACCTAATATTAACTCATGTGCCCCAGAACGCTCAATCATCTCTTGGAGGGCAAAGCCTTGAATATTAGAATGAGGATGGGTCGTTTTATAACGCTGCAGCATGTTTTCTGCAGCCTGTAGCACCGCTTCTGGGGATTCTAAATTCAAGACCACTCCTCCTGAATCAGATTTATGGGTAATATCCGGCGAAAGAATTTTAAGTACCATCTTACCTTTCATTTTCTTTGCGGCTTTATAGGCCTCTTGTGGGTTCTCTACTTCAACAGTTTTTACAGTTGGTATATTGTAGGCACTTAATATGTTTTTTGCTTCAATTTCAGTTAACCATTCTTGTTGATTGTCAATTGCCTTTTGCAAAATATCGCAAGCAATTTTATGATGGAATCGTTGATGCTCTTCGTGAGAGACTAACGATTTTTTCCTATTATAGTAATATTCAACCATGCGCTTAAACCCTTCTATTGCACTTTCTGGAGTGGCATAAGATGGAATATCATTAACCGCAAATAATTGCCTTGCCGCAGCAGGAGCACCCTCTCCAAGCCATGCCGCAATTAACACAGGTTTTGGGTTTCTATTGTTTGCCTGATAAGCATTTAATATCGCTTCAGCTGGTTGTAAGCTAGGTACAATTGCTACAGGACAATTCAGAACTAGAATGGCATCAACATTGCTATCTTCCATAATAATACGAAACGCATTTGCATAACGTTCTCCTGAAGCATCACCGATAATATCAACTGGATTACCGTGTGACCAGGTAGGCGGTAGAACTTCATTTAAACGAGCTATTGTTTTGTCCTCTAACTGAGCTAATTTACCCCCAAGTTCTATAAGTTTATCGGTAGCTAGAACCCCTATACCGCCACCGTTAGTTAGAATACATAAACGATCGCCCCAAAGTCCTTGAGTACGCGCTAGTGTCTCCATAGTATCAAATAATTCATTCATATCATACACACGCAAGAGACCACAACGTTGAAAAACCGCATCGTATACGGCATCAGCTCCGGCGAGTGATCCGGTATGTGAGGCCGCAGCTTTTGCCCCCTCTTCACTACGTCCAGTTTTTAAAACTATGACAGGTTTTACTAACGCTGCTGCTCTTGCTGCTGCTATAAAACTGCGAGCATTCGTAATAGCTTCAATATATAAAATAATAGTCTTGGTTTCTGTATCTTTTGCCAGATATTCTATTGCTTCTCCAAAATCAAAATCTAGCATATCCCCCATTGATACCACATGCGTAAAACCTATATGTTTGCTTTTTGCCCAATCAAGCACTGCTGTGACTACTGCACCGGATTGACTGACAAAACCTATATCGCCTACCTCTGGGGTTACGTGAGCAAAACTTCCGTTTAGGCCAATAGGAGGTATAAGAAGTCCTACACAATTTGGTCCAATTAGACGGATATTATAGTGCTTTGCTATTTCAATTAACTCTTTTTTACGCCTTAACCCCTCCTCTCCTTCGCTAGAACCAAAACCGGCAGAAATAATAACTGCAGCTCTCGTCCCTCTTTCACCAAGTTGTGCCAGTACGGGTGGAATACCAGCAGCCGGAATACAAAAAATAGCTAGATCTGGAGTCATTGGGAGACTTTGAACATCTTTGTAACACAACACCCCTTCTATAGACGGGCTTTTTGGATTAACAGGCATAATGCATCCACAAAAACCACTTTGTAATAAATTCTTGATAACCACAGAACCTATAGAATTAGGCCTACTACTTGCTCCTATAAGTGCTACGGAATTTGGCTTCAATAGAGGTTTTAGGGTTTCTATGCTCATAATTTTTACAAATTGTTAATTAATGTATTAATAATATGATACTTTATAAAAAATAATTAATTAAGCTTTTGTTGGCATCTAAACTGCAAAATTATGTTGTCTGAGGTTTAAACTTGACAAAGCTAGATATTTTAATAGAATTGGTTCACCCATTTACATGGGCTTGTAGCTCAGCTGGTTAGAGCACACGCCTGATAAGCGTGAGGTCGGAAGTTCAAGTCTTCTCAAGCCCACCATCAGTTTTTTCTAGTTTCTTATACAAAGAAACTTTTGCACTATTCAGGCTAAAATTTACCAAGCCTTTGACAATTTATAACAATATTAAAAATATATACTTGTAAATGCTAATTAAACTATTAATATTAGCCGTTTTGAGCTACAACAAATATCAAAATCCTTTAGAAATTATTAATCAAGGAATTAATATGCAACCCCCTCCAATAGCAAAGAAAATACCTTATAGCTTTAAAATACAAGATACTGAAATCGAAGATGAATACCATTGGTTAAGGGGAAAAGGCTGGCCGGAAAAAATTACGGATAAAGACATACTAAATTACCTAAAAGAAGAAAATGATTACTTTAGTCATTTTATGACTCCCTTAGCTAAGCAAAAAGATATGATTTTTGAAGAACTAAAAGGTAGAGTCAAACTGGCTGATCAATCTACTTACACTCAGAAAGATAATTATTATTACTACTGGCGTACTGAAGAAGATAAGGATTATATTATCTACTGTAGAAAGCGTGACTCCATACAGAATCCGGAAGAGATTCTCCTTGATGTCAATAAATTAGCTGAAGGTAAAAAATTTACTACTATTGGTGCTTTTGCTATAAGTCCTGATCATAAACTTATGGCTTATTCGGCTGATTTTACTGGTGGTGAAAAATATACTATAGCACTATTTGACCTAGCAAATAAGAAATTTTTAGCTGATCAAATTCAAAATACTATTGGTGATGTGGTCTGGCATGAAAATGGAGAAGGTTTTTTCTATACTCCATTGGATGAAAATTGGCGTCATGATAAAGTTATGTTTCATAAGCTGGGCACAAACAGCAATGAAGATAAATTAATCTATCATGAGCAAGACGTTTTATACTCGGTTTCAGTAAATAAAAGCTCTAGTAAAAAATATATTATTATCCACACGGGCGGTCATGATAGTAGCGAATCCTATTATTTACCTATGGATGACAAAAGCTTTACCCCTATTCTTATTCAAAAAAGAGCTGATAAAATTCTTTATTCAGTAGACCATGGTGCTAACTATTTTTATATGTATAGTAATCAGGGGGCGAAGAATTTTCATATTCTAAAAACAGATAACATCAAACAAGGTTGGGAAGAATACATAAAGGAAGATCCTAATAAATATCTATCAGGTTTTGATTTAACAGAAAAATATATTTTACTAAATTACCGACATAACGGTCTTCCCTTGATTGTTGTCAAAGATTTAAAAACCGGAGAAGCAAAACTAGTACATTTTCCTGATGAATCATATACAGCTTCCGGTTATAGTACTAATTTTGAGCATAACGATTTACGTATCGACTACTCGGCACCAAGTAGACCTAATACAGTTTATAAATATAATTTTGATAATGAGCAGCTTGATATTTTAAAAATTCAGGAAATTCCTAGTGGGTTTGATCCTGATGAGTATGTTACCAAAAGGATATTTGCTACTTCTGGAGAAGTAAAAGTTCCAATAACTTTACTTTATAAAAAATCCTTATTTAAGAAGGATGGCTCAAATCCTTTATATTTATATGGCTACGGCTCTTACGGCTATGGCTTGCCGCCAGCCTTTAAAAATTCAGCCATTTCTCTGGTAAACCGTGGGTTTGTTTATGCCATTGCTCACATTAGAGGCGGAGACGATCTAGGCCACGACTGGTATGAAGCAGCCAAATTCCTTACTAAAAAAAGAACATTTGAAGATTTCATTGCCTCAGCTCAGAAATTGATCGAAGAAAAATATACTGCTAAGGGAAATATAGTAATAGTTGGCGGAAGCGCCGGCGGTATGCTGATAGGCAACGTTATTAATGAAAAACCGGAATTATTTAAGGCAGCAATTGCGCATGTTCCATTCGTGGATGTTCTAAATACTATGCTTGATGAAACTTTGCCTCTTACTCCTGGTGAATTCAAAGAATGGGGAAATCCAAAAGAAAAAGCTTATTTTGATTATATAAAATCCTATTCGCCATATGATAATGTCAAAGCTCAAAACTACCCTCACTTGATGGTTACCGCAGGGCTTACCGACCCCCGGGTTGGTTACTGGGAGGCTGCAAAATGGGTAGCACGGCTTAGGCACAAAAAAGCTGATAATAACGTGATAATTTTTAAAACTAATATGGATTTTGGTCACAAAGGGGCTTCTTCGAGATTTGATTACTTAAAAGAAGCGGCAGAAGATATTGTCTTTATCCTCAAGATATTCAGTAGATAAGATTTGTTATCAATTCCTAATAATTTGACAGATTATCCCGTGGTGATCATCATCTTAATAACCATTATTTCTAAAAAGTAAGATAATTCCAATAATCTACTTAAAACAAATGATATATTTTTTGTTATGATTTCTTTGCATATACACATCCATTTTTCATGGATTCCCAAAAGTTAACGGTCATTAAATCTATGGTATTGCCCTGCATAGCTGATGATTAATATAGAAACCAGTGATATTTTCAGTTCCCTCTAACTGCATGCTTATTTGCTATCTACTTTAATTGTAAAACACTATCCGTTACACTTCAATCTTGAATCCGCCTGTATTATTTTTTTTCATACACCCATTAGCTTGATTATTGCATTTCTACTTAAAACCTTATTAGAAACTTACTTAATTATAATTTCTTCTATTTTCCTATCCATAGTACCATCTTGTAAATCCCTCATAAACTTAATATCTAAGGCATGAACTAAAAGTTTATTATCTTCTGTACTAAGAGTAACAGTACCGGGGGTGAGTGTTATGGAATTAGCATATATAACCACACCTAGTTCCGTATTTTGCACAGAGATAATAGGCTCTAATAACGGATATATACTAATATTTCGCCTCCAGGCGATTTTGGATACAGAAATTGATGACTTAATTATCTCTGCAATTAACCAAAAGGCATATTTCATCGATTTTAAAATATCGATATTAAGTTTTGTAGGCAGTAAAGATAATTTATGAGCAAAATAATAAACTATAGATGGAGTTAGAATTGCAAAAAAAATATACATAAGGTCAGGTTTTATACCGGTTAATCCAAGCCAGATAATAAAAAATACCAACAATGATATAAATTTTTTAGTGTCCACTTAAACCACTCCTGTCATTATCAACTGTAGACGTAAAAGGAAGAAGTAATGTGCTTAAACAAAACATCAATGCTATGATAATAAATATGTTATTAATTGCAATAATAAAGGCTTGTTGATTTATTGTATTATCTAATAAGGCATAAGCTGCAAGCTTGGGGTTATCTACCTTGCCATATAACATTTCAGTAAAAAAGCCTAATTGCTCTTGGACAAGAGGTGAAGTAAATGCCATATTGTCTTTCATGCTTTGGGCAAAAATTTTGGATTTTGAAATAATAAGGCTATTAATAAATGCCAGTCCTATAGCACCTCCAAGATTTCTTGTTAGGTTATATAAACCACTCGCATTTTGAACTTTATCTTTAGGCATCGTTCCAAGAGCAAGATCATTTATCGGCATAAAACAAAACATCAAGGCTATACCTCTAACCATTTGAGGCAAGAACAGCTCCCAGAATCGTGAGTCAGCAGTTAGAAAGCTATTTAAGTAGCAACCTAGCCCAAATGTCAAATATCCAATGGCCAGCATAATTCTTTTATCCAAACCAGAATCAAATACCTTTGCCGCAAGAGGAGCCGAGCACAACTGACATAGCCCTGTTATAATCATCGTTATACCTATTTGCAGAGTATTAAATCCGGCTACCGAAAATAGAAATAAAGGAAGAAGATATACCACACCGTAAAGGCCTACACCGAGAATAAAAGAATATATACAGCCAAAAGAAAAATTTCTGTTTCTAAAAGCCCCAAGATCAATAATCGGGCTTGAAAAAGTAAGTTCCCTGATAATTAGGCAGATAAAACCAAGCAATACTAATACAGATAGAATTAAAATATAAGTATCGTCTAACCAATCTTTCTTATTTCCCTCTTCCAAAACATATTGTAAACAGCCCAAGGTCATAATCATTAAAGCTATACCTAAAAAATCAAAATTAGAAAGCAATTTAAGATTTGGCTTATCAAAATCTACATATATATACACAGTAGTACAGACAAATATTCCAGGAATTAAGTTAAGTAAAAACATAAAATGCCAGGATATATTTTCTGTTATATATCCACCAAGCGTAGGGCCAAGAGTGGGAGCAAGAGTTACGACAAGACCTATAATCATACTAACTTTAGTACGCATCTCTTTTGGAAAAATAATAAAAACTGCGCCAAAAGCAGTAGGAATAAGAGCACCACCAAAAAAACCCTGCATCGCTCTAAAGATAATCATAGATTCAATATTCCAGGCAAGCGCGCACATGAGACTCATAACTGTAAAGCCAAGAGCAGCTATAAAATATAAAATTCTTGTCGACAATAACCTTGCCAAAAAGCCCGTCGCCGGAATAATTATGACTTCAGCTATCAAGTAAGAAGTTTGAATCCATGATAACTCGTCACCTGAAGCAGATAAGCCAGCTGCTATTACTGAAAGTGAACTTGCTACTATTTGTATGTCTAAAATAGCCATAAACATACCAACTATCATCGCAAAAAATGCTATAACCTGTTTGGGATTTATTTTTACTTCAGCCGAAGAATTTTCCATATAAGTTTTATTCTTATTTAGTATAGCTAAGCTAGTCTATTTAAATATTAAAAAATACTCTATTAATTAGCAAGAACCACTTGTATTATGCTCTTAAGTTAAACCTAAAACAGCACATTAACAAAAACAATTGATTAATTGTTTTTAGAAAGTAGCTCTAATAAGACGATCATTAATAGCAAGTCCTATAGATTCATTCGGAATCGGTGCAATTGCAATTCTCTGGAGTGAATTTACCCTCGCATAATCATCAAGTGTGTGTAAATAGCTAAATAAATTTGCCGCTGCTATTGCTAAATCGCCAGTAGGACTTAAATTTAAAGATCCTTTAGAATTTAATTTACTACCGCCGAAATTGAGCCCTATTTCTCCTTCTTCTAAAGATATTGCATTAATTCTTATGGGGGTTTTAGGGGCATAATGAGTATACATCATACCTGGAGCTTTTATGGCTGAAGATTTTGTAGCAATTTCCACCTGCCTATCAATTATTTGTTCTATTATTTGCGGAGTAATAAAACCAAAGCGCAAGATGGTAGGCACTGAGGTTGAAAGATCAATAATTGTCGATTCGAGTCCATATTTAGTAGTGGTTTCTGAGTCAATAACAAATACGCTCTCACTTTTGAAACCAGCTTTTACGTGCCTATGTGAGGTTGGGCTTAAATACCCTGACTTATTAGCGCTTGGAGCTGCAATTGGTACTCCGCTTTGGATTATTAAATCACGAGCAACTCTATGAGCCGGTACTCTAATTGCAACAGTAGATAATCCGGCTGTTACGCATTCTGCTAACCTACTGCTATTTCTTCTTGGTAATACCATAGTTAGAGGACCAGGCCATAATTTACTAAGCAAATAAGCTTCCTTATTAAAAATTGCCAACTCCTCTGCTTGCTCTAGACTTGCAACATGAACTATTAGCGGATTATTACTTGGCCTCCCCTTAGCCTGATATATTTTAAGGCAAGCCTCCTCGTTAAAAGCATTTGCCCCAAGTCCATACACTGTTTCGGTTGGAAAGGCCACTAATTCACCAGCTTGGATAAGTTTTACAGCTTCCGCAATTATTGCCAAATCCTTCATAAAACCTTATAACTGATCAAAATTGGCTACCTTATTAAATAGCTGCTTTGTCCGAGCAAGTAGCAGTAACCTGTTATTAGCAATTTTTGCATCACTATCCATCACCATAACATTATCAAAAAAATTACCTATCAAGTTATTTACCTTTGCGAGTTCCTTCAAACTCTCTGAAAACATCTTCTCCTCTATTAGAGAGTCAATTTTAGGAGTTGCTAATTTTAGAAATTCCAGTAATTTTTTTTCTTCCTCCCGGTGGAGTAAATTGGTATTTATTTCCCCATTTAATTTAGCACTACCAAGGATGTTACTTGCTCTTTTATAGGAATTTAACGAGGTCTTGCCATCTTCAGTATCCAAAAAACTATTTAATGCTTCTAGTTTCCATTTTATACTACACAAGGAAGGTTCTAGTCGGCAATTTACAACTGCATTGACTCGTGCCAGATCAAATTCCTCTTTGAAATAATTTTTTACCCGGTCTTCAATAAAGCTAATAATTTGGTCAGCATCTTCAGAATTACTATTTACTCCCTTAGGGTAAAGGTCACAACTATGCTCGATTAACTTTTTCAAATCCTGTTCAAGTCGATTCTCTAGAATAATTCTTATAATACCAAGGGCCAACCTACGAAGCCCATAAGGATCTTTTGAACTGGTCGGTTTTTCTCCGGCTAACATTAAACCACATAAACTATCAATTTTGTCCGCTAGTGCCAGCACTGCTGACGCATCTCCACCAAGATTAGGATCACCGGGAATAGAATCAGAAGAACCTCGAGGTTTATAATGGTCTCGAATTGCTATTGCTATTTTTTTATCTCTCCCTTCAGCTATTGCGTAGTAATAACCCATTATTCCTTGTAACTCTGGAAATTCGCCGACCATTTCCGATACTAGATCACTCTTACAAAGTAATGCCGCATCTTCTGCTTCTTTCTGCTGAAAATGTGAAGTAATATACTTGGTTAACTGAGCCAACCGGGCCGTCTTCTGCTTCATAGAGCCTAGTTTTGCATGAAAAATAACTTTATCTAGCTTGTTTAAAGAATCTAGAAGCGGTTTTTTTAAATCCTGTTGGTAAAAATACAGGGCGTCAGAAAGCCTAGCCGATAGCACTTTTTCATTACCTTTAATAATTATATTATCATCAGGCGACTTTATATTGCTAACAAACAGGAAAAAAGGAACAAAAAATTCTTTTTTAGTAGTATCAAACACTTCTCCTTTTTCACTAAATTTAGTTTGTCCAAAAAGGCTAAAATATTTTTGATGAGTCCTCATAGAACTAACCAATACTTCGCTTGGCAATTCTAGGAATCGATCTTCTATTCTTCCGCATAATACGACTGGATATTCTGCAAGACCAGCAACTTCTTCAAGTAGAGCTGGATCGTCTTTTGCTAGATAATTAGTTTTATATTTTTTACTTAGAATCTCTATTTTTTCTCTAATATCATTACTGATTATAGCTTTTCTTTCCTCTCGGTCTAAAATAACAAAATTTTCTTCTAAATCTTTTTTGTATCCAGCAAAATCCTTAACCGATATTTGCTTTGGACTCATGAACCTATGGCCAAAAGTAATATTATTAGCAGTTAAATGGCCTAATTTGAAAGGTATTACTTCGCCATCAAACACACATAAAATATTTTTCAGCGGCCTGACCCATTTTATTTTATAATCAGACCAATACATTGATTTTGGCCAAACATATTCTAAAATTGGATGAGTTAAACTATCAAGGAGAGCTAATTTGGTAGGCTGGCTAGCTATTTCTTTTTCATAAAAATAACATTCTACCCCTTTTACTTCTCTTACAATCAAGTCAGCTTTGCTAATATCATTAGATTTACAAAACCCTTCAATTGCAACCGGCAAGCTATCTGTTCTTGGCCCTTTGATAGAAATAAACTTACCTTTAATTTCTTTAGCAACCCCATTTACAAAAATTGCTATTCTCCTTGGGCCGGTAAATATCTTAATTTCCTCAAAGACAATTTCTTTTTCCTGAAAATATTTCTTAAAAATGTCAAGATAGGCTGTCTCTGCTCTTGCCTGCATCATTGCTGGGATTTCTTCACAAAATAATTCTATCAATAATTCGCTCATAAATTAGCACCCCTGAATTTCAAGCCATTTCTCACAAGTTATTTTTGCTAGGTTTCTTACCCTTGCAATATAAGCAGCGCGCTCTGTTACGCTAATTACACCTCTGGCATTTAATAAATTAAATAAGTGGCTTGCCTTAATGCAATAATCATAAGCCGGTATAGGCAGGACTGCTGCTATTAACTGCTTACATTGGTTTTCTGAATCAACAAAATGCCTGGTTAGCATTTCTACATCGGCTAATTCGAGATTAAACTTTGAAAACTGCTTTTCAGCTTCAAAATCGACCTGTCCATAAGTTAGGGCTTTATCACCTTTTTGACCGTTCCAATCCAGATCCTTTACAGCATCAACCCCTTGAATATAAAGAGCAAGTCTTTCTAGACCGTATGTAATTTCTCCAGCTATCGGCCGGCAATCTATTCCCCCTATTTGCTGCATATAGGTAAATTGCGAGACTTCCATCCCATTACACCACACCTCCCACCCTAGGCCTGAAGCGCCAAGTGTTGGAGATTCCCAATCATCTTCTACAAATCTTATATCATTGATTTTGCTATCAATACCTAACTTCTTTAGACTCTCCAGATAAAGATCTTGAATATCATCAGGGGATGGTTTTAAAATAACTTGAAACTGGTAATAATGCTGCATCCTATTTGGATGTTCTGCATATCTACTATCTGTAGGACGGCGTGAAGGCTGAACATAAGCTACATTCCATGGATTAGGCCCAAGACAGCGCAAAACCGTTGCCGGATGAAACGTACCAGCTCCCATTTCCACATCATAAGGCTGCAAAATAGCACAACCATAGTCTTGCCAAAAATTTTGTAATTCTAATATGATTTGCTGAAATGATAATTTGTTCATGTGAGTATTGTCTTCGTAATGTAATTAAGCCGTTGGCTGCAATATACATCGATATCAACTAAAAATCACCTAAGAAATTTAATTAAAGTTATTATAATAAAGGCATTTAGTAATACACCAGCAATTTGAATGGTTATTTTTCTTGTAGGAATAAACAAAATATATTAGAATAAGTGTTATTAATTCGAAAATATTTTGAGGTTATGGCCAGAGTAACAGTTGAAGATTGTGTTGAACAAATTACTAATAGGTTTGAGCTAGTATCGCTTGCAGCTCAAAGAGCAAAGTCAATAAGTTGTGGTTCTCCTATAACAATAGAAAGAGATAACGATAAAAACGCCGTAGTAGCATTGCGTGAAATTGCTGCCAAAAATCTGGATATACCACAACTACGAGAAGAATTGATTGGTAGTCTTCAGACTCGAAATAAAATAGACTTCGTAGAAGACGAAAACCTACATGCAGAAAGTCAGGAAACTATTTCTGATGAAATAGATATTTCAGATGAAAACGCACTCATATTTGACGACGAAGACAATCTAAATTTTGAAGAAAATGCTTTTGACGATAATATAACAGAAGAAGATTTGACCAAATTATAGAGCATACTAATGCTTTTTCCCTCAAGGTATTAATGGCAATCTTTAACGTTTTAACTTGTTTAGATTAATACCTGATTACTTATGCAATGCCATTCTAAACATCCGCAGCATTTAACTACTTAATAAACCTAATGTTTTTAAGTAACGATATAACCTATATTTACTGGCACTCTTACACAAGGGCTTATTGAATATGGATTATCTGAATCCCCTGCTACACAAGGACTTGTGATCTCATAAGGAGCAGAGGGCGTACATGAATATAAACCATAAAAAAGAAACATTAGCAAAAAAGTTCTAAAAAATTTTTTCATAATCACAAGATACTAAGCTTTATTGTAAAATATTAGAAACTTAAGTTAAATTTTTTATCTGTGGAAGATCATAACTCTTAAATTACTTATAGTACAAGTTAATTTCTCTATTATAATTTATATCCTGCATTGTCAAAAAAGTTACCATAGATTTTGTTGCAGATTTACACAATAACAGCTTCAATATCAAGTTGAATTTAAAAGTTAGGTATATACCCAGTAATTCACTAATTAGATAACCATATTACTCAGCACAAGTTTTATATGCTGTAGCTGCAACAATAAGAAGTTATTTCATTAAATAAAAAACTTAGTTGCATAAATATATACGATTTCGATCTAAAAGTTTATAGAATGATAACGTATTTAAGAAATTCTCTTAAGAAACGGGATATGTAGTCTTTGTGATATAGTAATATATAAACCCTATGGAACTTTTTTATAAATCGTTAAAAACCTACGTTGAATCCGGCGAATATTTTATTGATACACAAAATTGGTATAAATACAAATATCTCCACCCGTTTTCTCACAGATCTCTTCTCTTTATATTGACTGCCACAATATTAATTTTGTTTACGATCATTATAATAAATATTTATAACTTATTCCCAATTATCACACCTATTAGATATTCTATTCTAACGGAATCCGGCGAAAACAAATCCGCTCAAATTATTAATGCGGAACAAATAGATAATAACCCTCTCGCTTCAATCGCCGATATAATGCTTAGAAACTACGTAACCCAAAGAGAAACATACGATTATAATAACCTCAAAAAGCAATTTATTTACATCAAAAACAATTCGACGAGGATTGTTTTTAGAAGGTTCTATAATTTTATGAATATAAATAACGTCTCCTCTCCGGTACTACTATATCAAAAAGATATAAAAAGAACTATATCCATAATATCCTCACGCTTTTTGAGCGATACAAAAACTGAAATTAAATTCCTCTCAATTGCTAGAAATGGCAATGGAGAAATTGTCGAAGATATGATTTGGCGGGTTGTAGTAGAGTACGAAATTGATCAAATAGACACTAACTCACCTCCTGGATCAAGATTTAATTTTGCAGTCACTGATTATCAGCCGCAACTGCTAGAAGATAAAAAAAAGAAATAATATGAAAAATCTCTTAACCTTTATTGCTTTGTTATTTTTTAGTTTAAATGCTTTTGCAATAAGAGAATCGAGGCCCACGCCTATAGATTCTAGAATCAGGGTAATGGTATATAACCCCAACGATGTATTTAAATTTACTGGTTATTATGGGTATCAAGCAAGTATAGAGCTTGGTAATGGCGAGGAAGTTGTTAGTATTTCGATGGGTGATACAACCTCTTGGCAAATAGTACCAGCTGGATCTAGGATTTTTATAAAACCGATGGAACCGGATGCAACGACCAATATGACCCTTATTACTAATAAAAGAACTTATTTTTTTGAACTATATGCTCAGGAAACCACAGATATAAGAGATCCTGAAATGGTATTTAATGTTAAGTTTTTATATCCAGATGAGGAAGAAGAAGATCATGTTAGGACTTTTTCTAGCAGTGCCGCCACTGGCATCGCTGAACCTGATCTCAGCCACCCGGAAAAATTTAATTTTTATTACTCGATTAGCGGTAATGAAGAAATTGCCCCAATTAAGATTTTCGATGATGGCCAGTTTACTTACATACAATTCAGGGACAAGAATATGGAAATCCCCGCCATTTTTGCGGTAGATGAAGATTTAAGAGAATCTATGGTCAATTTCAAATTAGACCCAAAGAACAATAATTTTATTATCATAGAACAGGTATTTCCAAAACTTACTCTTCGGGCCGGAAAAAAAATTGTGTGTGTGTTTAACGAAACATTTAGACCTTTCTAGGGCCGAATCCTCTTCTATTAGTATTTTTACCGTTCCACAGTCTACACAGAAAATGAAATTACCCCTTAACTGTCTACTTCGGCATCTTCCCCTACCAGTTCTATAGTACTGGTAGTAGGAAGATCAAATTCCAAAATGGCGTCCCCTTCTATTAAACCTGGAACATTCTGGGATTTTATGTAATGGACAAAATTAATTGTAGTTACTTCCGCCACATAAGATACCCCAGTTCGGGATAAGGATTGCATAAATATATAGTAGATACAAGGGTTGCAAGATGGTGATGCCTGTGATAAAGCTCTTTTTTAACAAAAAATGGCAACCACAGGCATGAAAAAAGATATCACGGAATTGTACAGCTTTATAGATGATTTTTGCCAAATTTACTCTGGTTACGAAAAAAAGCAATTATTACCTGGCAATAAACAGCGAAATCGCTTATGTAGTATGAGCTTGAGCGAGATTATGACGATCATGGTAATGTATCATACGTCTCATGCAAAGAACTTTAAATATTTTTACAAAACTTGTATAGAGTATATCCACAAAAACGATTTTCCGAATGCCTTAAGTTATAACCGTTTTGTAGAACTAATGTCTAGATTATTTTTACCGTTTAATATACTTTTGCATATGTTATTTGGCGAAGAAACTGGCACATATTTTATGGATACTACCGCAATCAAAATCTGCCACAATAAAAGACGCTATAGGAATAAAACATTTGCTGGGCTTGCCAAGCAAGGCAAATCATCTATGGGCTTTTTTTATGGGTTTAAATTACATTTAGTGATCAACGAAAAAGGTGAATTTATCGCGCTAAAAATGACTAAGGGAAACGTAGATGATAGAGTTCCTGTGCTTGATCTAACAACGGATTTAACTGGTTTTATATACGCCGACAAAGGTTATATTAAGCAAAATCTATTCATTAATTTATATGAAAGAGGATTGAAAATGGTGCATGGAATTAAAAAGAATATGCCAAATAAATTAATGGATTTAAACGAAAAAATCTTACTACGCAAACGAAATATAATTGAAACTGTATTTGATTATTTAAAAAATAAAATGAACCTTGAACACACGAGACATAGATCACCAATCAATGCCTTTGTGCATATACTATCCACGTTTATATCATATTGCTTTAAAAAAAATAAACCTTCAATAAATTATAGTTTTGATTTATCTCTAAACTACGCGCTTATCCCGAACTGAGGTAAGATAATATTAAATAGAAAATATCGGTTTTCTGAACTATTTCAATATCTGAACTATTTATAAGCTCTTGTATGTATTTTCCAGGTTTTTTGGGCACATTAAAATCTTCAAGAATTTGTTTATATTTGCCTAGTTTTTCACTAGTAAAAGATAATTTCAAATTAGAAAGGGTAGTATTAGATTTTAATTTAATCGATATATCTTTTAAAGATTCAATATTTATAGGATTATAAGATAAATCTAAACTGGTAATGGTTTTACTAGTTTCAATTAGCCCATTTAAACCCGTCCACCTCCCTTCAGTAATACTACTATCAGATAAACTCAATTTTTTAATATTTGGCAGGGTTGCCGCCAACACAGTTATATTGGCTAACCCTTCGTAATCAACCTTAACAGCCGATAAATTCAGCTGAGTTATAGTGGATTTTCCTTGTAAACATTGATATAAGAAAAACAAGCTTTTAGCACCTAATATATTTAAAGATAAATCTAAGCTTTCAAGAGGAGATTTTTTAAGTATATCTGATAAAGAGCCGATAACTGCAAATCCACCATCACCTGAATCACCTATTTTAGTAGCGGCAAAGCTCAAAGATTGAATAGTTTTGTTGCCCTTTAATGCAAAAGCCACCTCTAGTATTCCTTTGTCTCCTATTTCATTAAAAGACAAATCTAGCACTCTAACCTTTTCATTATTATCTTTAATGGCTTTTGCAAGCTTTATGATATCCATAGCCGGCGCTTTCACTAGACGTAAATCACCGCTAGTTTTACGAATTAACCCTTCATAATCTTTAGAAGCTGACCCAAAAAACTCTTTAGCTTTATGTTCTTTCATAGAATATTTATTTTTTGTTATAAATTACAACCATAAGTAAATTTATAACAATTTACAAGAGTTGATTTATACAATTATTGGTTTACGATAAGCGTTATATGCTTGGTTTTAAAGCTATTTAAAGGTATTTTACACTCAAAACGTTAAACAACCGGAGGAAAAAAGTTTATGATAAAGAAAACTATAACATATTGACACACGACAGCAAATAAGGCTGCTGCTACGTCATCGATCATTACTCCAAGCGCTCCCTTAATATTAGAGTCAAGCCAATTTATCGGCCAGGGCTTAAGAATATCAAATGCTCTAAATAAAACAAACGGCATCAAAAACAGAAAAATAAAATCAATATAAGCTGCATCAATTTTTTGTGGCATAGAAGAACTATACACAAAGATTACGGAAAAAGAGGTTAATATTATGGCCAGCATTTGCCCAACTACCTCATCAATAACAACTTCTTTAGGGTCTTGTTCCTTTGTATCTTTAATATATATTTTTGTAAAATAAGTACCGGCAAAAAATAGAATAATAGTAGCAAGTATCTCTATTAAAAAAACACTTAAAAATTGCTGCTCATTCGGGTTATACCCTGATATGTAAAAAACAACTTGGTGCTTTAAGCTAAAATCCATTATTATATAGCATATCGGAAAGGCAATAAGAGAGCCAAAAGTTCCCGGAGCAATTTTTATTTTGCCTATATAACAGGCAGTTACTATAAATTCAGCAATTTTATCCAAGTATTTCATTAGCAATAATTTTTAAAGAGTTTTTATATATAATTACATTAACTGCAAAAAAAAGCAAACATAGGCCTGCATTTCTGCAGTTACAGTAGGTTTATTTGATTTCATTTATTCGCCTCGTGCAGATCTCTTCTGTTACTGATTTTAATTTCTCAATCCTATTTATTAAGCAAAGCAGCTGCTCTTCAGTGATTTTATAATTTTTATTGTAACGGGCTTCAGTGTAAGCTGATTTAAGCAAAACAAATATCTCCTCCTGCTCTTTAGTATCTCGCGGGAATATTTTAAGCAATTCATCACTATAATTGCTAGCTAGGCTACCAAGCTTTTCAATATCATGCAACCTTGGTTTATAGCCAGTAAATACCAGCAGAATTGCAGAGTAGAAGCTTTCAGTTGCTTGATGAAGCAGAAAAGCTGATAAGGGATAATTACCTCTTTCTAATGGATATTTACACTCTATAAAAAACTCTGTTCCCCTATAAAACCATTGCTCAAAATCGTCTTTAGCTATTTGCTTTCTCTCCTCCTGTTTTAAATCTTTCGGTTCAGCTAAAGTAAATTCACCGCTATCATAAAGCAGTATTCCCTCTTTTTTAATATCCGAGAAAAAATACTGGCTTTTCTCCAGCTGCTGATTAAGGTATTTTATCGGCTCAACCACAAAGGTTACCCAAGGCGCTCCGAATGTCTTCCCCCTTAAGCCTTTGCGTTCAAGGCGTTTGGTTAAATCCGATTCAAAAGAAGCGCCTTTAGGGCCACGATATTTCGGACTTTTAGTTACCACTAGAATATCCAGATCACTTTCATAGCTATAGGTTATATGCCCTTCGACATACCAATCCCGTACCCAAGTCCCTTTCGCATAAGAACCAAAAAGGATAATCATCGCTACCTGATCTTTTGCTACCGCCAGAATTTCCTGAACAATAGCATCCAGCCTTTCTTTTATTACTAAAGAATTTTCAGGAAGAGAAGTTTTCATCTGACTCGAATTTTAATTAGAAAGTTTTTATGGCTGCGCTTCTATAGAAATTTCTATATATAATTACATTAATTGTAGAAAAAAGCAAACATAGGCCTGCATTTCTGCAGCTATAGCAGGCTTATTTGATTTCATTTATTCGCCTCGTGCAAATTTCTTCTGTTACTGATTTTAATTTCTCTACTCGTTTGATTAAGTATACTAGCTGTTCTTCGGTGATTTTATAATTTTTATTATAACGAGCTTCGGTGTAAGCTGATTTAAGCAAAACGAATTTTTCCTCCTGCTCTTTAGTATCCCGCGGGAATATTTTGAGCAATTCGTCGCTATAATTACTAGCCAGGCTACCTAATTTCTCAATATCATGGAGTCTAGGTTTATAACCGGTAAATACCAGCAGAATTGCAGAGTAGAAGCTTTCAGTTGCCTGATGAAGCAGAAAGGCTGCTTTAGTAAGCAGGGCCTGCTTAGTATAAAAATCAACACCTAATAAAAACTCCGTACCACTTCCAAACCAAACATCAAAATCGTCTTTAGCTATTTGCTTTCTCTCTTCCAAGTTTAAATCTTTAGGTTCAGCTAAAGTAAATTCACCGCTATCGTAAAGCAGTATTCCCTCTTTTTTTATATCCGAGAAAAAATACTGGTTCTTCTCAAGCTGCTGATTAAGGTATTTTATCGGCTCAACAACAAAAGTTACCCAAGGCGCTCCGAATGTCTTCCCCCTTAAGCCTTTGCGTTCAAGGCGTTTGGTTAAATCCGACTCAAAAGAAGCCCCTTTAGGACCGCGATATTTCGGGCTTTTAGTTACTATCAGAATATCCAGATCGCTTTCATAGCTATAGGTTATATGCCCTTCAACATACCAGTCCCGCACCCACGTCCCTTTAGCATAAGAACCAAAAAGAATAATCATGGCAATTTGGTCTTTCGCTGCCGCCAAAATTTCCTGAAC